>CAWELY010000021.1:0-190863 GCA_963810005.1 uncultured Acidobacteriota bacterium | reverse complement strand
TAGCGGCGAATCCAGGGCTTGCCCGCGCGGTTCACCGGGCGTCGCGGGTCATAGGCGAACAGGTTAAGCTTGCACTCATCCGACTCGACACGTTCAAGCGGGGCCAAATCAAGGTAGGAGCGGTCAATGTGGCCACAGGCGGCTTTCAGCGCGTCGGGGCCTTCGCGCAAGGCGTCGTCAAATGACTGATCGAGCGAATAGATGAACCGTTTGACCGTGGTATCGCGACAACAGACCGCCTGTGCGTGGACCGCCATGCTTCCGACGCATGTTTCGGGGCTAGATAAGTAGAAAGTTCCCGGCAAATCTGTGTAGGGGTCAACCCTTCACTCCACCGCAGTTGTATAAATCCCCGCATCGACGTATCAAGTTTTGCACCCTGTGCCTTTCGGCGGTCCTGGACGGCGATTAACTAGTCCTGACAAACCCTTCTTCCGGTACTGATGTTCCCAAAATTGTTGGGTACGCGGTGCCACTCCCCTCTGGCTGCGGACCAATTCTCGATTGAAGGTCTTTGTTTCACCCGACAGCAGATAATCACCATTCAGAGCCCACTGGATGGTGTCGAGCTTAGAGAAGGACGCAGATTTTTCCTCTTTCGAGAAAAGGCTGGGTTGCTGAGGTATAGGTGAAGGAGGGGTGCTGGCCTTGGCGGTGGTCTGCAGGGCAGCGGCGAGTTGTTCATCCCTGTACCTTTTCCTCGCGTCGATGTTCATGGAGTCCACGGCATAGAGCAAGCCCGGGTTGCCATCCTCGCGCGGCTTGGTGATGATGTAGCCGGAGTCACCGGGCTTCGTGCGCCGGTGCAACTCCATGCGCGAGATGTTGCCTGAAGAGGCGCTGCGCTGTCGATCCTGAAACCCATGGTGTTGCTTCGTTCATCGCTTTGACCGTTGGTTTCCCTCAGCTAACTTTCTCAGTTCGGTCTGTACCCGGCCCAATGCTTCTTGCGCATGGGTCACAGCCTCACGGGATTCGCCAACGCCCGCACTGGCAGAAAGGGCGCGCCGCGCGGAATCAGGAAGTAGGTATCTGGCCAGTTCATCGCTACCTACAGCCTCGCAGAACGCTATTACCCACGCGGCGGGAAAGCGGGTGTGACGCTTGCCCGGAGCCTTGCGACAAAATTCAGGAACTTCGCGGGCGTGATAGGATATCCTGACGCCGTAGTATCTTCGTCATCCGCGCGGCTATTATGTGGCGGCGGCCTTTAGTGACGCGGCGGATGATTACGCGAATGTCTTTCTCGATATCTGGCGTCCCATTTATTTCTTGCGTCATGGTGCATATCCCTTATTGCGAATCAACATGTGGGAAGCTACTATATCCCAGTGAGCTTCTTCATGGGGATAATAGTATATCCCACATGGGAAGGAGTCAAGGAGAAAATGACCAGCCAAAAACGACCTAAAGAGCAAGTGGTTTCACGGGGGCGAAAGATAGGCGAAAGGGACTCTGAAGCCATCAAGCATATCGCGGAACTGGTGAAGAGGGCTGGAAAGCGAGTCCACGTTGCTGCTGCTATTGATGTCAGCGAAAGTCGAATTTCTGAGTTCTTATCTGGGAGCAGGCTTCCATCCCCAGAAGCCATGGTAAAGCTCGCGAAGCTGGCAGATAGGTACGGGCTGCCTAGTACGTTTTTTTTCTTGGAGCGGGCGGGCGTGGATCGCCAGCTTTTGGAGTCAGCAGCGGCCAAGATCATCGAGGCACGGTCTTTGCTGGTGGGTGAGATTCAGGCGATTCCCCGTATTCGTGAAACTCCCGAAGCTATGGTACAGGATGGCGCGGTTGGGGTGTCTACGGCATACATTTCCAGCCCACTCTCTACCATCTGGCTTGTTGTGGGTGAAGACCTCGCCTGCGGTCCTTTTAAGGCTGATGACATCATCAAGGTGGAGAACGATTACGGTGATGCATCCGAGGAGCGGTTCCACAACGGTCCCGTGGTACTCGCCGAGTTTCCTGATGAGGAGCCGGAGCGTCGTCTGTTCCCCTTGAAAGGACGGGCAATCGGAACTTTTATGAGACGGCCTGGCTTTACTTCCTCTGTGCCGATGTTGGAGTTTGCGCCACTGAAGGGCGAATTCAACACAAACGCAGTGATTGGAATGTTGTTCCCGTCAGATATGAGGTCTGGCCTTGACGGCGAAAGACTGGCATCGGCCATCGCGCGGGAGGATGCAGAACTGCGAAGGGTGCGAATTATCGGGAGGGTAACCGGATGGCTCGCCTCGACACCGCATCCTGAGAAATAGCATGGCAAGCCGTCGCCGAGGCATTGGTGAGAAATATGAAGACATTTGAGTTGAGGCAAGTGACTGAAGGCGAATACAGGGGTCGGTTGGGCGTTTTTGAGGGCGAGAGCCTTGTTGGCTTAGCCCGACCCAATCGCAGCAAGGACTTCGCGCGGTCAAATGAGATACTCCTCGCGGCAGAATCGTCCAAGAGTCCGGCGCGCCGGAAGCTAGCGAAGCTCATAGGGAAGCGCATGGACGATTTCGGTGAGACGTTTGCGCTCGCCGAGATCAGTCTAATCCGGACTGACGAAGGGCTTGCTCTTTGGGAAGAGGCGCGGAAGCAGGAACTAGGATAGGCCACAGTGAAATGCGCGTGCCCATGCAAACGAGAATTTACGCCGAAGAGGAAGACGCAGATTTACTTCGATGCGAACTGCCGGAAGGGAGACAGTAACAGACGCTGGCCTGTAAAACGGCAAGGACACCCGGTGTCTTCCAGGAATGGCCTTGGAAAGCGTCAGGAAGCTGAAACAAGCTACGTAACGTTACATCAAGGTACTGAGATGGCTCAAACCAAGAGAGAACGCTTAAAAGCGAAAAATGGACGGCGGGCGGGTACCGAGTTTTTAACCAGCTTTGAGGTCGCAGACCGCCTTGGTCTGTCACCTTGGGCGCTAATTGTCTGGCGACGCCAGCACAAGGGGCCGGAGTGCGTCCGACTCGGGCGCAATTGTGTCCGTTACGAACGCGCGAGCCTCGAGAAATGGTTGGCGTCGCTGCCTCGAGTCTAGGAGGGGAACAGTGGCCGGTTCGGTGATGCCAACTTCCGAAGTAGTTTCCATTCTGACGGCGGAAGTGTTGACGCCAGCGGAAGTAGCAGCCGTGCTCAAGGTTTCCCGCAAGGCGCTGGCGGACTGGCGACTGAAAAGGGAAGGGCCTCCTTTTTATCTACAGGCGCGGGGGAAAGTGATCTACCCGGCACAGAGCTTCAAAACTTATCTGCGGGCGTCGGGTGCGGGAAAAAGCCCGGTTTGTCATCGTCGGGCGCTGGTGAAAAAGTTGCTTGCGACGGTCGAAAACAAGTGAGGTGAACAGATGGGCATCACATTAAAGAGTCTCGGGCGGGATATTCGGCAGAGCTTGACGGGGCCGAATATTTGGGCGGAAAGCTTTGCGGCCACCGGCTTGACGGCGAACGCGGCAAACACCTTGCCGTTTCCCGTGAGCCTTCCGCAAGTTCCCAATCGAGTTTCACTGACGGCGGTAGGGAACGGAGCGGCCGGCGCGCTGGTTTCACTCGATACTTCGCAGGGAGCAACGGACCCCACCGGGTCATTTGCTGGCGGGAAGTTAGGCTTCGACAAAACCAACGTCTACGTTTACATCGGCGCTGCCACGCAGTGTGTAGTAGTAGCCGAATACGGCGGAGCCTGAGCAAAGTCTGAGCATGGAGGGCGCAGTGGATTGTCTAAAGAGACTCAAAGGTAAGACCTTTTCGGCGCGGTCGCAGGCTTCCTATCGCCGGGAAGCCATCCTGCGAGGCCAACTTTTCAATATTAAAAGCAGGGTCTCCCGTTGCCAAAGGACGATAGGGGAAGCGCAAGAGGAAATCGGCAGGCTAACCCGGAATGCTATTTCGGGTGAGTCATGGGCCGCAGAACTGATTCCGAAGAGTCGCGCCATGATCCGTGCGCAGGAAGAACAGATTGCTATTTTCGAGCCGGAGAGAGTAAGGGTACAGGCCGAACTCAATGCGCTGATAAACCCGAGTTCCGCGGAGGCAACGGCGCGGGCCGAGAATCAATTGGCGCTGGCGCAACTTGCCCTTGAGCGGCTGGAATGCGACCGGGCATTGGCTGATGTGATCCGGGGCGCTAAGGGACTTCTGGAAAAACGGGAAGAGATGACGAGCAAGGTTTGGGGCTTGGCTCGCAAGCTTGACCTTATGCTTGACCCTGGCGGGATAGATAAAGATGTGGTGGCCGAATTGGAAAACGTCTTGAGATACGACCTGGCGGGGCAAAGCGAATCGTGGGTGAGTTGGCTTTTGGGCGACGGCCCAAAAACGGAACACTACATCGTGCGCGACGAGACGCTTTTCCTTGAAGAGACGTTGGCGAACGCTGGGGCATATAAGCGCGGCGACCAGATCGACTTGGATGAGCGAACACTGGCGGAAATCCGTTCCACCGAACAGACCCGAGTCGCGCATGTCGCAGAGGAAGTTCCTGGAGGCGGATGGCGGGCTGGGCCAAGAATTGAAATTCGCGATTCGCGGGTGGAAAAAATTGTGGAAGCTGGACAGTAGGGCTTTAAAGCCAGCTTCAAGACAGACCTTGAAAAGGAGAGAACTGATGCCAAAAAATGAAAACAAGTCAACGGCTGAAGCTCCGGCTGCACAGGGCGTGGGGTATGTGACGGTGGAAGTGCTTCACCCGATTGTTTATGAGGATGCGGAGTACGGGCGTGGGCTACATGAGCTTGCTCCCGAGGTAGCGGAATTCTTTCTGGCCTTGCGTGTCCCTAATCGCGTTACCGGGCCACAGGCAGTCGCGCGGATTCCGGGGCCGCCAGAGCCGCCTAAAAAGGGTGTCAAGCTTGAGATGAACCTGAAAAGAGCTTACGGAAATCGGGGGAATTGAATAACTGTTTCCCGTAGCACGTCGGGAGGGGCTGCACTTCATTGGCTGGCATAACCACTTGCGTCTCCCAAGTGAACCCTTCCATCATTTAGGGAAAGCCAGTGCGCTCCTCAGAGGCGCGACTCCTTGGCCGGAGATTATTGGTGCAGCCCCTTTTTTAGCCAAATAAACGGCTAACGCTAAGCTAGGTATTACACATATCAATATTTCGGTGGTAGGAGGCATCATGCAAATGGTGGTTGGTTTTCCGGGCGTAGAGTTTTGTCTGGCGGAGCAAGTCGGTACAGGGTCTACGAAGTCTGCGGCGGAGAAACGCTTTTTGGCTCTAGTTGAAAAACGTATGGCTGAAACAGGCGAGGATGGGCGTAAGGCTGAATACGCCGTTGCGCTGACACTAGAGGGTAAGACCGCATGGGAAGAAGCTCGGCGGGAATGCCTGCGAAGGGGATAGTTCCTTCGCAGAAATGCTGCCACATTCTCTAGGCGCGTGGGCCACTCCTCCCGGCCGATAGCAGTTCCGGCGCTCGGCTTGATGGATTCGCTCTTGTGGGCCACTGAGGCAACGAAGCCTTGATGCGTACCCTCGTTTTGAATTCCCCTGAATTGCGAAGCGCTCTTAAAGGGATTTATGAGGGTGCGGAGACCTTGACGGAGGCCGAATGGAAAGCCTTGCTCTCAGCAAGGCGGCAACTGGAATCTGGCGCGGCAAGGAACCGCTGCGCATGGCTCCGAGAGGCAACGGCGGAATCAGGGTTGCCCTTGTGGGCTCAGTGGAGCATCGTGGACCGTCTCAAGAGCCGGGAGTTTGAGCCGGAAGAGTTGGAAGCGGAGATTCAGGCAGCTTGGGGAAAGATGGCGGAGACAGCGCGGGCAGAGATGGAGGCCGTAAAGGGGAAGGCGATAGCCGCATGAGCGTCAAGGTTGGCTCTGGTTTTTATTCTGCGGTTTATCACGTTCTGTGCTTTTCGTGGCCTTACGCGGGATTCCGGGCGGGCAGATCGGCGCGAGCCGGAGGCGCTGCCCACGGCGCGAAGTCGCCTTTTCTGCGCTCCGTCAAGTCGGTTCTTGATTCGGTTTTCGCGGCTTTGGCCGCTCTGTTTTTGGGGGTATCAGAGGTCAAGGGGGTTGCTTGGCGCGCGTCTAGGGGCATCCTGGCGCGAAATTTTAGGCTGTTTTGAGGGTTCTCGGGAAGTAGCGCTTGTTTGGCGTCTCTGGCGCGTCAGGCAGGCGCGGTTCTGTTTCTACCCCAAATCTCCGCAACGAACCCTGAACGGAAACCGAGTTCGCAACGAACCCTGGCCGCGCCGCGCAACGAACCCTGGCCGTCTACAACGGCTATCGGAGCGTGGGGATCGTGTCGCGAGCGATGGCAAGCGCTGGGTGGCGAATCGAAGAGCAAATCCACATTCTCTTCGGCCGCTTCCTGGGCGGTCATGAATGCCGAGTGGTCAATCACCTGTAGCGCCTTAGGCGCTTCTGCCTCGGGATTCACTTCCGCAGGTTGAGAGCCGGGATTGGATTCCAGGGGTTTGACGAAATTCCTCGAGTCCTTACGCACTCGTTTTACCAACTCCATCGAGGCCCCCCTCTTCCGTCTGCTTGGATCGATTTCCCGTCCAACTCCCTTCTCCTTTCTTTTCATCAACATCATGGAGAGAACGGTTTAACTCGTTTGTTTTCATCAACATCATGGAGAGGCGAAAAACAGACATTTTTTCTACATTTGTTTTCAATAACTTACTGAACGTCAGCCTCATTTTTTAATTCCCCTTTTCTTTCATGACCCTGGCCAGCGAAGACAAGCTAACTATTTTAATTTCAATAATATAGATTTTTGCGCAATTTTCGCTCATCATGGCTAATTCCTTTTGTTTCTAGTACATCATGGAGAGCCGCGCCCGTTTTTTCGCCCCGGTTCCTGTATTTCAAGCTAACTGTCTTCATTTGAATGAGATAAAGGTTTTTGACATTCTGACTCTAAACTGCTAACCCCTTTTGTTTCTGATACATCATGGAGAGGCGCGGTTTTTTCTAACGCTTGCATCTGACGCTCATAGCGTTTAATCCTCAGCAGCAGGTTGATGAGTCGGCGGACTTCCCGCATGTTGGCATCTTGCGTTCGGCGCATCAGCAAGGCATCGGCGTGGCTGGGCGCGATTTCCGCGGCGAACTCGTAAGGTGAGGGACCGGCCAGCGACTCTTTCAGGAGGGCCTTGCGCTGCGCCTCACAAGCCTCCGCCTGCCGGCTCAGGATATTCCTCAAAAGCTTGCGGGCCCGCTCGCGTGCGATCCAGTCCTCCTCGGTAATCTTGGGGTACCGATCATCCTTTTCCGACTCTTCACCCTCCTCATCGTCAGGGGAGCCGGCCTCTTCGGAGCCCTCGGGCCGGATCACCATACGCTCTCCTGTGGGGCTAAGCATTGAGACCGGCTCCTTTATTTCTTCTAGTCCGAAGATTGACCGGAAGCTGTTGACGGCGCCGCGATACTTCTCCTCCGTCGGAAACTCCATCCTTATCCGCGTCTAGGCTCTTGCAGTTGGTAGAAGAGGTCCATGGCGATTTCACCCATTTCGCCCGCTACCCCCTCCTGGTGCAGTTTCTTCATGACTTCCAGGTCCTCGCGGGTGGTGACGTAATGCCATACCGCCACCGAGCGGGCGAGCGAGCGCAGAGTTTCCACCGTCATCTTCAGGCGCATCATGCGGGCGTGCAGCCGGTTGTCGCGTCCCCGGCCGGCGCTTTGGGCGCGGCGCAGCGCGGCGCCCTCCTGCGAGCGATCGGAGCGATTCGCGAGCCACATGACCCGCGCCAGGCGGATGACCACGCCCTCCTGCAAGCTGCCGACGGGATTCCATTCCTCCCAGAGCCGCTCCAGCAGTTTCTGGAAGTGGGCCGGATCTTCGCCCAGGGCGCGCATGGCAACCTCCTCCGCCTGCGCGTTGAAGCCAAAACGCCGCAGGGCGGCGCGGATGCGCTCGCGGCGCTCGTCCGTCACCGGAGCGTTGCAAAGCTTCTGGTTCTCTCGATTCGCGGCCAGTTGCTTCTCGGTCACTTCGTGTTTTTTGATGAGCGACATGGAAACCTCCAAAGGGCAGGTGCCAGGTGTTAGGTGCTAGGGGCGGGACTCGGGATTCGGGCTGGGTTCTGGAAGTTTCCCCCAACGTGTAGCGCGTAGTTCCTTATACCCGGCACCTGGTACCTGGCCCCTAGCCCTCGGTGCGCAATTCCACCCGCGACCCAACCCTCCATAATGTAGCCTATCACGTTGGTGGCCAGGATCGGTGGGGGCACGTATAGGTTCGCTTAAGATAGGGAGATTATGTCGGATTTTTCTTTCCCAATTCCTACGGGTAGGAAAGGGCAGCACGGGATCGCCAATTCCCGACCCCGTCGTAGGGGCGGTTCGCGAACCGCCCGCGAGCCCGTAAAACGGGCAGAAAATCGCAGCCCGCGGCGCAACTTGTCCAGATGTTTTCGATCGGGAGCTCTGGAGAATTAGGCCCCCCCGCCCAAGCCCGGTTGGGTGATGGAGGGTCACCGGCTCGGCCGGGATGTTTGGTGGCATGGCCATCTTGGCCATGACTTGACACGGGCGGGACGCGGAAGCGTTGAAGGCGGAGGCGCGGAGGCAGGAATTCCCCCGCCAACGCTAGCGCCGGGTGCGGCGGGGGGCAGGCGGGTGTTCTAGCGGAAATCTGTGGTAGGCGAATCGCAGGCCGGGCAATGGCTTGCGAACACCCTTAACAAGGCCGTCAACCGTGGCGTGACTTTGACCGCCACCAGCTCGCAGAGAGGCGCACCCGTAGGAAAAAAATCTTGGCTTACCCGTCCGATCCGCGCGGTTGGGTAAGTGGCTTGATCCTCACCTTGCGACAGACCCTGCACTTCTTGCGACACGATCTAGGCGCGTTCACCACCGCCTTTGAGGGCTTTTCCGCAGGCTGTTGAAGCGTTCCGCCTTAGATCAAGACTTAATTCTGCGGAGCGCCGACGCCGCTCGCAAGTGTCAACTCCGAATAATCCATAGCTGATTTTAAGGCCAATTTGCTTGTCATGTACGTCAACATTCATGGCGGTGTAGGGGTTCGCGTGACCGGGATTTTGCACCTGCCAAGCAAGCTGTTGAGCCATCTTCACGCCGTCCAAAACCTGCCGAGAGCGTGGCCGCGTCCGCCGGCGTCGCGCAGTTGAGTTTCATATCCAGGTTGACCTTGTCCGCCGCATCAATGGTATAGATCAGGGAATCCACTTTCTGGAACACCTGCCCCCAATCCAACTTTAAATTGTTTTGGCTTGATAGCCATCCGCCGAACCAATCGGCGACGGCTCCGCCCAAGGCGATTCCCCAAATGGGAGCGTCCTTATTGACGTCGCCGATCAGGGGGGTGAAACGTTGGTCCGAATTCAGGTTTGGCGCCTGTCCTGCGTGCGCCTCCAGCAACGTCGTCAAGGACGAGAGCGGCCCGAAAGCCCCGAGCGAATTCTCCAGAATGACGACGCAGGTCCCGGCTACTCCCGCCGACAAGCAATACGCCTGTTGTCCGGAAATCGGCGTCGGCGTGAGGCTTTGGGCGGCAGCGCGGTTGGCCACCTGCGCCTTGTCGAAATGGCCGGAGGCATAACCGTAAAGATCCATTTCCTTATCGCCAGGCTTCCATCCGATCATCAAGTCGTCGATGTCGTCCTCGCTGATTCCGATCTGGTCGAACGCCGACTCCAAGCTGCTGCAAGCGCGGCCCGAGGAATTTTCCCCGCAGGCTTTGGTAATTGGACAGCTTGCGCAGCTTGGAAGGGCTGGAATATTCCACGCGCAAGGTCTGGGTAGGGAGACCGGACATGGCCGTGGTGACGAAATCCTGCCCGGCGCCTTTCTGGGGAATCCCCGCCAGCACCATCACAACTAAAAGCGAGAGAAGCGTTCGTCTCATATGCACCTCGGAATTAAGGATACGGGATTCGGGTCTCGTTCAATGTAACGGCTAGTCCATTTAAGAACGTTGGATGTAATTTCAATGTGGCAGGTTTCCTTGCTGCCGTCAACTTACTACCCAATTGGAATTTACAACCCTCGCCACCTATTGAGCGCTGCACAATTGAGTGACAAGACCCCCTCACCCCCACGACCTGCAAAACGTAGGGCCCCCTCCGCCTTGCGGTCCCCCCTCTCCCCCAAGGGGGAGAGGGCTGGAGTTTATACATTTTCGCCACCCACTCTCGAAAATCTCTGCCCTCGCCCCCTTGGGGGAGAGGGGGGACCGCCACCGGCGTTTTCATCAGCCGGGGCGGGCCGGGTGAGGGGGTCAAAACCAAACGATCTCAACCCAACGCCTCCGGTAGCGACCACACAAAGCTTAGCACCTTTTGCACGAATAACTCCGGGGCCGGAAGAACCAAACCGTGGGGGACTCGCCGCACGGTGTATCCCAAGGTCTTCCGGTGCACGTCGCGTCTCGCAGCGCTCCTCGCTGGGCTCGGCTGTCC
Source organism: uncultured Acidobacteriota bacterium (assembly GCA_963810005.1). Lineage (GTDB taxonomy): Bacteria > Acidobacteriota > Terriglobia > UBA7540 > UBA7540 > Bog-366. The sequence continues at coordinate 180,501 of CAWELY010000021.1, read as the reverse complement.
GTGTACACCGCCGTCGAGCGCGACCATCAGGCGCCGCTCCCGACAGCAAAAGTCGGCAAGGTAAGGTCCCACCGGGTGCTGGCGGCGGAACTTGAATCCCTTTAACCTCAGACCACGAAGCAAGTACCCTGCGGCTCGTTCCGTCTCCGTCGGTGGGTGACGGAGCTCGCCCGCGCTATCGATCTTATCCCGCCCTGCGTGCCAGGGAGCGCGTCTGGCGATAGGGACGCGGAGTATCCACGGTTTTGCCCCCCTCACCCGTCTCGCCCCGGCTGATGAAAGCGCCGGTGGCGAGCCACCCTCTCCCCCAAGGGGGCGAGGGTTGTAAATTCAAAACGCCCGGTTCCGTTTTCCCTGTCCCGCGCCCCGTATCCCGTGTCCCGAATCCCTAACCCCGCCCCCCAACACACCGCTGGAAAAGCTGATTAAGCAGTTCGAGTCCCAAATCCATCTCCTCCTGGGTGATGGTGAAGGCCGGAGCAAGGGTAAAGACATTCTTGTAATAGCCACCCACGTCGAGCACCAACCCGTACTTGCGACCGCGAGCATCGAGAGCTCCCTTGATCCCTTCCGCAAAAATCCGGTCGCACAGGTCGCGGTCCGGGGTAATGCCATCGGACTTGCAAACTTCCAGCCGCAGAGCGAGACCCAGTCCATCCACGTGGCCGATGATTCCCGGATAGCGGCTCTGCAACTTGCGCAGGCCGGCAAGGAAGTAGGCCCCTTTTTCATTGACCAGCTTTTCGTAATCCTCCTCCTCCAGCATCTTCAGCGTCTCCAGCGCCACGGCGGTGCCTAGCGTGTTGGAGGAAAACGTGGAGTGGGTGGACCCGGGGGAAACAGTTCGGGTGTGATCAATTCCTCGCGTGCCCAAATTCCGGAGATGGGGTTCAAACCATTGGTCAACGCCTTGCCAAACACAATGATGTCGGGCGTAATGCCGAAATTTTCAATCGCCCAGAACTTGCCGGTGCGATAGAAGCCCATCTGGATTTCATCATCGACGATCAGGATCTTGCGCTCGCGGCAGGTTTGCTGCAAGCGTTGGAAATACTCGCGCGGCGGAATCACGTAGCCGCCGGTTCCCTGCACCGCCTCGATGTAAAACGCGCCGAACTCGGCGGATTGCGCCTTGGCGTCCCACACCCCATGGTATTCATTGGCGAAAAGCTGCGCGAACTGATCGTGGCAATAAAGACTGCAAGTCGCGGGCTTGAGGTTATAAATACAGCGATAACAATAAGGATAAAAAACGAACTGCGCGCGGTCGCCGAAGTGGCCGTAACGCCGCCGGTAGCGATAGCTGGAGGTGATGGCGGAAGCGCCCAGCGTGCGCCCGTGATAGCCGCCCATGAAAGCGAACATCAAGTTCTTGCCGGTGTAATTGCGCACCAGCTTGAGCGAGTCCTCGATGGCCTGCGAGCCGCCCACGTTGAATTGCACGCGGCCCTTCACGCCGAAGCGCTTTTCGCAGTACTGGGCGATGCGCGCCGCCACCTCCACTTTTTCCGCGTGCAGGTACTGGCAGGCGAGCTGCGGCAGACGATCCACCTGGCGCTTCAGCGCCTCACCCAGGCGGCGGTTCTTGTAACCGAAGCTTGCCGCCGAATACCACATTTGCAAATCGAGGTAGGGTGTTCCCTGCTCGTCGTAAAGATGACTGCCCTCGCAATCGATAAAGATTTTCGGGGGATCAAGGTAATGCACCGTGTCGCCAAACGAGCAGTACTTGCGCTCCAGAGCCAGCAGTTCGGCGGTGCGCGTAGAGGATTCAGAATTGGCCAAGGGGTCTCCCTTCGGAAACTGGAAACTCGAAACTGGAAATTTCGAAACCCGAATACAAGTGTAACGCGGATCTGTCTTGTTGGTCCGCGGCTCGTTGACTATGTGCAGGGAAAAGCCGTAGACCTTACGTTTTTCTCCCCGCGGGAAACGAACCGAGTTGGAGTGCGGCGACCCCGTCTGCCGCTTTCCCTCAGCCGTCGACTCGTCGCGGGATGCATCTTCCGCGGACGAGTCGCGCGGTAGCAAAAGTGGGAGCGAGCTCCCGCACGTCCGAAATTTGCCTCAATGCGCCCGGAATGGCTGTTCGGAGCGTGGCGGGCTTGCGGAATCCAGTCTCGTCAACCTTTGCTCCCAGGTGGGGGAATTCCCCAAGCACCAGGACGGCTTTCTGAATGCGGTCGATGGTACGCTCGGCCGCGTCGTTACTCAAGTCGGCGAGGTAGTTGGCAATCCCCTCGAGGTCGTCGTAAGCCTTCTTGGCCCAAAGGACAGTCATTTGCGCAGCGGATTCCTGCGGCTGGGGCGAAAGGAGTCCAGTCTCGCGAAGGCGTCCTCATTGCTATAGGTTTCGCCCGTGTCCGTCGCGTCTCTCCGCCGCACCTCCGCGATCTGCGCTTCCTCAATACTGAGCAATGAATCGATAGCACTGGCGAGCAGTGTAGCGGGCTCTTCCTCTCGTTCCTTCGCCACCCGCTCAATCCTGAGCTTCAGCTCAATCGGCAACTCCAGATCCGATGTCCTGCTCATGCCTGAACCTCCCAATCCTTGCCCATTCCTTCCAAGGCCGCAATTTCCTGCTCCAGGTTCCGCCTTGGATTTATCATAAACCCGCCCTGTCAATGTGACACCGCTCAAGGGTAGTGGTGCAGTGTGGCGTAGAGGCGGCTTTACGCCGCCATTTGGCGAGGTAAACTCGCCGCTACAACATCAAACTGCACCACTACCCCGCTCAAGTCTCCTATGGGCAAGGAAAAGCCGCGGACCTATTGAGCGCTGCACAATTGAGTGACAAGACCCCCTCACCCACCGCCTTGCGGTCCCCCCTCTCCCCCTTGGGGGAGAGGGGACCGCAAGGCGGTGGGTGAGGGGGTTCATCTGTCACCTTATTATGCATCAGTCAGTAAAGAACAGGTCCGCGCTACCCTTCTCGAAACTCGCAATTCGAAAGTCGAAACTTGAAAATGGCGGCGAGTTTCGAGTTTCGAATTTCGGGGTTACGACGCCGCCGCCACGGCCTGGCGGAAACGCCGGGCGGGCGCCGGGGCCAGCAACTTCTCCAGTGTCGCCTGGACGTCCTTAAAAGTCTCGAAAGGATGGCAGGCGATGCCGTTCTCCCGGCAGTGCGCCAGCAAGTGCCGTTTGGCAAACACCACGTCGGCAACCTCCACCGCGAAACGGTCGGACATGCCATCGCCCACGAAGATGACGGGTTGGCGGCCTTCCCGCAGGCGGCGGATGAGCGCTGCTTTGCAGGTGGCGCACCCGTGCGCGCAGGGTTCGGGTGAGTGGGGAAAGGACGGCGCCAAGCGGCGGCCCTCCACGCGCAGGGCGCTGGCAAACAGATTTGATCCGCTGCGAAAATGCCGGCCGACGCCGGCGCGCTTCAAGACGCGGCGAATCACGTAGTCGAATCCGTCGCTGAGGATGTAAAGCGGCAAACGCCTCTGGCGCGCGAACTTGCAAAAGTCCTTGAACTCGGCGTCGAGCGGGGACGGCATCAATGACCGCGTGAAGTTCCTCCTCCGGGGCATTCACCAAGGCGATCTGCCGCTCCAGGCACTCGCGCGAGCCGATCAGCCCCAGCATCCATTCCTGCTCGATTTCACGCCAGGAGGGATGCGCAAGCTCCGTCAGAATCTGGTCCGTCACGTCAAGTTGCGTGATGGTCCCGTCAAAATCACAGAAAACCACGGGGTTCAAATCACGTTCGGCCGCTTCCTGGGCCAGGGATTTGTCATCATAATTTAATCATCAATCCTTTCAAGATAACTTGTGAAGGTGATGAAGTGACGAATCATGAAAGGACCGCAATTTGAAACTCGACAATCGCGACGAGTTTCGAATTTCGAGTTTCATTTTCAACTTCCGCATTGCTCGCCATTCGTCAATTCGTCACTGTTCTTATGCCGCCCGCTCATCAATCAGCCGTCTTCGCTTCCTTCCCTGCTCAATGCTGCCGGGAGGAAGAAAGCGGAAACTGAGTTGATACATGCCGCAGGCCTGGTTGGCCCAAACATCGGGATAAAGGGTCTTCAGGTTCGCTCTGAATCGCCGTCTCCACGGCGGAAGGACTGATGCCATTGGTCAGCTCCAGGCGGAATTCCAAAACGTCGTGCAGACCTTCCTGGCGGACCACCACCTGCCAGTTCTCGGCAATGCCCGCCACGTCGTGCAGGACGCGCTCAAATATTTCCGGGTACATATTCCCCGCGCCCATCACCACCATCTCGTCGCGGCGGCCGCGGATGCGCTCGATGCGCCGCAGCGGAGCGCCGCAAGGGCAAGGCGCCGGCAATAAAACGCGTCACATCGTGAACCCGGTAGCGAATGAAGGGCATGGTGCGGCGCGAAAGCGTGGTGGCCACCAACTCGCCATAACCGTTCTCATCCGGGTCGAGAATCTCGAAGTAGATATTGAAATCGTCCAGGTGATAACCGTCTTTGCGCAGGCATTCCATGCCCGCCCCGCCCACTTCGGTGGAGCCATAGGCGAGAAGCACAGGGCACTTCCAGACGCTCTCCACGTAATGGCGATAGACATCGGTCATGCGGTCGCCGGCGGCCATGATCAGGCGCAGGGGAAAAGTGCCTTCCTTCTCCGCGATTTCGCTCAGGCTGACGAGCCACGTGGGGTCCGCCGCAATGACGTCGTACCGGTATTCGCCCAGGCGCGAGTAGACCTCGCGCGGATGGGGCTTGCCCACGGCGGAGCAAAATACTCCCAGGTATTTGCAGGCCAGGAACGTGACCCAACTGCTGATCCAGTAACCCGCATCAAAGGTGCAAACCACGCGCGCGCCGGGCCGAACGCCGTTCTCATACAAGCGCCGCGGCTTCGTAACGAGCGGCGAAATCCAGCTCCTCGTAAGAAAAGTAAACCCGCTTGGGCCCGCCGGAGGTTCCGGTGGTTTCAAAAACCAGTTCGGGCTCGCGGCAGAGGAAATCCTCCGCCGGCAGCGTCCGCAAGTCCTCGGGGGTGGTGAAAATGTCTCCCAAATCCTCGGGGCGGCGGACGCGTTTCGGGTCAATACCGCGCTCGCGCAATTTGCGCGCGAAGAACTTCTGGTGCTCGGCGGCGTAACGCACGACCTCGATAAACGAATCCTGCCGAATTCTCCGAATCACCGAGGGGGGAACGTGCTTGCCCCAACGCACCAGCGCCGGCACGGAGTCGCCCACCAGGGCGCGTTCAAGAAGTTTGCGGGCTTGACTGAACATTAGTCCCTTGTCCCTTGTCCGTGGTCCGTTGTCCGTGGTCAGTTGCCCGTTGCAACTTTGGTCATCCAGGATTCTCGCCGTCACCTCCCGGTCCTCCATAAGCACCGATGAGCCGGCATTTGGCAACTGACCACGGACAACGGACCACGGACAACGGACGTCCTTCTACATTAAATATGCCGACTCCCCCGACCGCTGTGGAGGCGTAGCGAGCAAATCGATATATGTGGCCTTTTCCAGCAACGCCATTGCCACTTGGGCAATGGCGTGCGCGGCGTCAGGGCGCGACCATTCGCGGGCGCGACGCCGCATTTCGCCGAGTTCGGCGGGCGAGGAGAGCAGCCGCGACGCCAGGCGCGGGATGTCGTGCAAAGTCTCCGCGTGCAGGGCCACGCCGTTTTGGCTTAGGTAGCGAACATGCCGCTCCTCCGGCCCGGGGATGGGATTGGTCAGAATCATCGGCAATCCCGCCGCCAGTGCTTCCGCCGTCGTGAGACCTCCGGGCTTGGTGATCAAGAGGTCGGAAACCGCCATCAGCTCGGGAACGTTTTCCGTCCAGCCGAACAGGTGCAGGTCCATGGCTACGCGGCCCCGCAACGATTCCAGGCGGTGGTGAAGCGCGCGGTCGTGGCCGGCTACCGCCAGCACCTGCATGGGCGCGCCGCAAAGATCGAGGCTTGATACCACGCTGTCCAGGGGCGCGGGCCCCATGCCTCCCCCCATCACCAGCACCGCAGGCCGACGGACGTCCAGGCCCAGCGCTTGCATCAGCTCACGCTTGTCGAAGGACAAGGCAAACGCGGGGTCAACAGGAATGCCGCAAAGCAAGACCCGATTGGGCAGGACTCCCCATCCGATCAGTTGCCCGCGAGCTTCCTCGCTGGCCACGCAATAGGCGTCAATCTCCGCTTGCACCCAGGGAGGCTCGGTCTGAAAATCGGTTTGCACCGCCAGAATGGGCGCGTTGAACCACCCCTCGCGGCGCCCGAGCGCGGCGATTTCCGCCGCTCCTATCTCCGTGACGATCACCAGGTGGGGCGCGTAGTTCTTGATCTGACTCAATACCTGCTTGCACCCGCGGCGAAAAACCCAATCGGGAGCCGTCGCGTGATGCAATTTGCGCTGGCGGCGCTCAAACACCTTTCGCCACAGCCACGGGGCGTTCCGCAGCATCCACCAATACGGGTCCACATAGAGCCAGTGGAACCACCGGCGAGCAAAATCGAGGCCATCCACCATCTTCACTTCAACCGGATCATTACCGTCGTAGAGGGCGCGCTGCACTGCCTCGGAAGCGCGCAGGTGTCCCGAGCCCACGCCGAGGGTCAAAATGCAAACGCGCTTCTGAATCATGAAAAGACTCCAGGCAGAAGTTAGAAGTTGGCTTCTCGCAATAATATGCAGTTCCCCATGTCTGCGACCTTCTATCTCCTGGCTCCTGACTCCTGACTCCTAACCTTCTAACTCCTAAGTTGACTACACTAAATAATGCTCTTAATTGGTAGCGACCGTGGAATTCAGTTCGCCAATGCCTTGGCGCACGTTATCGACCAACTTGTCGAGGGAGTTAAACAGGAAGTTGGAGGCATGGCTGGCCTTGAGCCGTCTCCAGGTGCGCTCGATGTCGTTCAGGTCGGGGCAATACGGAGGCAGCCATTTGATCTCCAAACGGTTGCGGTGGTCCTTCACGAAGGCGTCCACTTTCAGCGTATGATGGAAGCTGCCGTTGTCGGCGATCATGAGGATCTTCTGGTCGGGATAATCATGCAAGAGCGTTTCCAGATATTCGACAAAATGCGCACCGCTTTTCGTCGCCGCCCAGTGGCTGGTGAGGTGTCCGGTTTTCAGGTTCAGGCCTCCATACAAGACGCGCTTCTGATTCTTCCCCGGCGTGCGCACTTCCGGTTGGGGACTGCCCACCACCGACCAGATCGCCACCAGGTAAGGGTAAAGATGAAATTCGGTTTCGTCCTGGCTGATCACGACGGTCCTTTTCCGCCGCCCCAGATGCTTCTTGAGGGCTTGCAACTCAGTTTTGGCGCGGTCATGGGCGGCCTCATCGCGTTTGCCTTCCAGCACCCGCTTGGGACGTTTCCGGGCAATGCCCATGCGGTGCAGCAGCCGTCCCAGGTAGTGCGGTTGCACCGTTACCCCCGTCTGCCGCTGCAAGAACTCCGCCAGCCTCGGCAAGGTCCAGGCGGTGAAAGCATAACCCAATTTCCGGGGCGAGGTAAGAACCGTTTGCCGCAGCCATTGCAAATGCTCCACCTGCAAGCGGCGCGGTCGTCCGCGGCCATCGTGCTCCGGGCCCCGAAGCCCGGCGAGCCCCCGCTGGCGATAGCGCGCCGCCCAACGCCCGACCGTGGCCGGATGCACGCGCAACTGCTCCCCCACCTGCGGGCGCGTCGCCCCTCGGGCCAGGCTCAGAACGGCGCGACAGGCATCACGAAAATCTGCATCAGGAGAGTCGGCCGCGGCTTCCCGCAACTGGCGCTCGTCCGCTTCCGACAGCTTGAGCAAACTCGGTCGGGCCATACAAGGGATGGTATACCCAAACCGAATTACGCGCAATATTTAGTGTAGTCAACTTAGCTTCTAGCTTCTAACTCCTGCCCCTACTCAAACCGCCGCACCAGCAAAACCGCATTCAGCCCACCGAAGGCAAAGGAATTGGAAATCGCGATGCGCACGGGCTTTTCCCGCGCTTGATTGGGCACATAGTCCAAATCGCATTCCGGATCCGGCTGCGTGTAATTCGCCGTGGGGGGAATGACTCCCCGGTCGATGGCCTGAATCGTAGCCGCCAGCTCGACGGCTCCCGTCGCACCCATCACGTGCCCGTGCATCGATTTCGTGGAGCTGATGGCCACCTTGCGAGCGTGATCCTTGAACACTTCTTTGATGACCTGCGTTTCCGTGACATCGTTCACGCGCGTGCCGGTGCCGTGGGCATTGATATAATCCACTTCTTCCGGATTGACCTCGGCTTCCGCCAGCGCCATGCGCACCGCGCGCGCCGGGCCGTCAATCGAGGGCTGGGTAATGTGGCTGGCGTCGGAACTCATGCCGAAACCCGCAATCTCCCCATAAATCCTGGCCCCGCGCTGCTTGGCGTGCTCGAGTTCCTCGAGCAGAAGCATCGCCGCCCCTTCCCCCATCACCAATCCCTCGCGGTCGAGCGGAAAAGGGCCGGCAGGCCTTGCTGGGATCGCCATTGCCCATGGCCAGGACGCGCACCGATTCCCACGAGCGAATCATCCCGAAGGTAAGCGGCGCTTCCGTCCCCCCGGTCAACATCAAGTCGGCCATTCCGAACTTGATCAGGTGGAAGGCTTCCCCGATGGCGTGCCCGGAGGAAGAGCAAGCGGTGGCGGTGGTGAGCGACGGCCCCTGCGCGCCGAACTCCATGCAGATTTGCGAGGTGGCCGCATTGTGCATGATCTTGGGGATGGTAAAAGGATGCAGGCGCGTCGCGTGCTCCGCGAAAAGTTTGAAATAGCCGGATTCGAACGTGGTAGGCGCCACCCATGCCCGTGCCCGTCACCACGCCAAAACGCGGCCGCTCCTCATCCCGCAGTTGGATGCCGCTGGAATCCATAGCTTCCTTGGCGGCCAGCAAGCGCAAACTGACTGAAGCGATCGAGCAAGTCGAGGCGCTTGGCCGGGAAATAGTCGAGCGGATCATAATCGGGGATTTCCGCGGCGATCTGCACACTCAGCGGCGAAGGGTCGAATTGCTGGATGCGGCGAATCGCCGACCGCCCCTGCGACCAGGGTTTCAAAAAAACTTTCCGCATTCTTGCCGGTGGAGGCAAAGACTCCAATCCCGGTGATGACAACTCTCCTCACGATGGGCCCCTTGACTGCCGTGGATTAGCTGACGGTGGCGGAAGGTTCGCCTTTGGCCATGGCCACCAGGTCAGACACGTCTTTGCCTTCCAACACGCGGGTGAGACTGTCCACCACCTGGCGGACACTCTTCATGTTCTGGGCGACGGTGTCGGGGATGTCGAGCTTGAATTCCTCTTCCAAGGCGAAAAGGATATTCACGCCGTCCAGCGAATCGATGCCGAGTTCCGCAAAGGTCGAGTCCAGCGTGATCTTGGTCACGTCCAGGTGTTGCTCTCGCGCGATGATCTCGATGACTTTCTGTGAAACGTCCATCTTTACTCCTTATCCTGACAAGATTTGGATGCAAGCCGTAGCCGCAAGGCTTCTTTACGAAGAAATACCGATTGAATTCTGCGCCGCGAGATCTGCTACCGTCTGCAACAATTCCGTAAGCTGGAAGGGTTTGTCCAGCAAGGCATGTGCACCCAGCGCCTTCGCCGCTTTCTTTTCCGCGCCGCTCATGAAGGAAGACATCAGGATGATCTCGTGCTTGGAATTCTGTTGGCGTAATTTGCGCAGGAGTTCCAAGCCGGATTCTTGCGGCATTTGAAGATCGGCGATGACAATGCGGTATTCGCCATCGCGGCTCAGAACCTCGCGCGCCGCCAACCCATCCGCCACCGCATGAGGGGCGTAGCCATTTGCCTCCAAAACCTCACACAGGAGGTCGCGGCTTTCCTGATCGTCATCAACTACCAGAATCTTGTTCATGGTAGACAATCCAGAATCCCCACAGTGCTCGCTACTAGGCAATGCGGGGGCCAAGTTGCGTTCACATTCATAAGATATTGAATTGATTAGAATTTCTTAATGAGCAGCTGGGGCAGAAAGGGAGGATTCTGAGAGAACGTGCGCCTTTCACATGTGGCAAAATGCCACACTATCATGATCTTATTGTCCGAAATCCAAAATGCCGCCGAGCTGTCACGCCATTTCGGAGACCCTCATCGCATGTAACCCATTCTGCAAATAACATATGGCTCATGAACGGATACTAAAGCCAGAAATCCGTCGCACTGGGGCAATATGCCACATGCCGATTAGGTTAGATGGAGGGCAGGAAGTCCTTTAGAGGAGCGAAGGTGTATCCCCGCTGGCGGGCCCCGGCGATAATGGCAGGCAAGGCCGAGACGGTGCGGGAGCGGTCGATTTCGGCGGCGGGACGCGTCTCCCGCCCGTCGTGCAGCAGGATGACAGCGCCGGGCTTTAGTTCTCGCAATGCGGCTTCGGTAATGCCCCGCACGTCTTTCTTCCAATCGTACCCTGTGGCCGACCACAGGATCAGGTGCATGCCCCGTTCCAGCAACGCCGGCACCAGCCCAAACCAGCGCGCTCCGTAAGGCGGCCGAAAGACGTTCGGGCGGATAGCCGACGACCTTCTCGATGATCGCCTGGGTGCGATCGATCTCCTCGGCGATCCGCCGCCGGGACTTGAAGTAAACAAACGGGTGCGAATAGGTGTGATTTCCAACCTCATGCCCCTCGGCGACGATGCGGCGAAGCAAGTCGGGATGCTTTTCCACGTTCCTCCCGCAAACGAAAAACGTGGCGGGCACTTGGTGCTCGCGCAGGATGTCGAGGACCTGTGCGGTAAACTGCTCCGCCGGCCCGTCGTCGAAAGTCAAGGATATGCGCTTGCCTTCTCGTGGGCCGCGGATCAGCACCGGGCGGAAGAAGGTGGAAGAGGGCTCCGCGCAGGCCCACCAGAACCACAGGCCAAACGCCAGATACGCGCGACATCCCGTGAATGATGAGCACTGTCGGTCTAAGTTGCGATGTTAGCAGTAGGGAGTAGGCAGAAGTTGCAAGCAAGCTAGAAGTTGCGAGCAGGCCTACGCGACAGAACGTCAACAGTACCTATCAATTCCGGGATCACGTCGTCAAAACTCGTCATGCCGCGCATTCTAGCTCTCCGTGCTTGCTTTCGTCCTCAGCTTCCAGCCTTCTGCTTCTCCCGAGGTCACCTCACAACAACCGCAGGAAATTCAGCCCCGACTCCAGCGCCAGCATGGGGCTATTGGTAAAGGCGCTCACTTCGTAAGGGCAGCCAATCTTACACCCCTTGCAGAAGTCCCACAAAGTTGCTTCCTGGGCGATGATTTTCTTCGCCGCTTCCGAGGCGAAAATTTCCCGCAGGGGCGCCTGCGACTTGTGCAGGGTTACGAACGCGCAGGGCAAGTGGATGGAGCCATCGGGCTTCATGGAGATGAGCTTGGAAGGATGGCGGCAGGGAAACTTGGGCCCGAATCCCCCCATGCGATAAAAGGCGTAGTAGTGAGTATAAAAGCGGACGTTCTCCGGGTAAGACATGCGGAGTTCGCGCAGAAACAACTCCACCGTATCGAGATCCTTGCCGTGCAACTCCGAGTCGGGCAGCAGTTCCCCGTCGCGCATGACGTTGTGGACCGCCTCCGGGTGCATCACCAGTTGGCGTTGCTTGCAGAACTCCGCCAGCTCCGGCAGGTCGTAGAGGTTTTCGATATTCACCGCGGCGTTGATCTGCGTGGTGAAGGGCCGGCGCTTGGCCAGCACATAGTCGAGGTTCTCGATGATTCGCGGCAGGCCGTCCACGCCGCGGCGCTTGGCAAACCGCTGCACGTTGAGCGAGTCGATGGAAACTTCCAGCATATCCAGCCGCGCCACGCCGTCCGCGTATTTCTTGATCAGCAGACCGTTGGTGGGCATGGAGGTCCACATGCCCTTGTCGGCGGCGTAGGCGATGTAGTCGCAGGTGCTGGGGTTCAGCAGGGGTTCGCCGCCGGAAAAGCTGAGGGCGAAGATTCCCATCTCGCAGAACTCGTCGATGCGCTTGAAGATGCGGTCGCGCGTGGCGCGGGTCTGAAGGTCATTGAACTTGCCCTCTTCGCCAAAAATGCAATACTCGCAAAACATATTGCACATCAGGGTGGTTTCAAACATCACCATGTAGGGCAGCTTGAAGCCTGACCAGAGGTGTTTCGCGGCCGATTTGATAATGTGCGAGTACTTCAAATGCTCCTCACTTCATACCGGAAGGGCCGAAACCGCGCGAGGCGGACAAAGTCCCGTTCGTTGGCGGTCACGACCGTAATTCCTTGTCGCGCGGCGCTCATGGCAATGAGCGCATCGTTGGTCAATCGTTGTCGTCCAATCCGCTCGTAACCATACCGGGCGGCCAGTTGCGCCAGCACCTGGCCCGCCCGTACCCAGTCACTCCGAGAGGGTGCCAGGATCCGTCCCACTCTGCCAAAATCCCGCTCCAGACGCTCGATCACATGGCGGTCGCTTCTGCTTGCTCCGGCATACAATTCTTCCAGCACCACGGCGCTGAGCCACACAGGCGTGTAGGGTGACAGCCCATACTTGATGGAATCGGCTTCCTCCCCTGCCCGCCAGGCATTGATGTAGATGGATGCATCCAGCAAGACGGCCCGCATTTAATCCGCCAGCTTCCCGTACACATCCCTAATCTTAATTCCGCTCTTAAAGAAGCGTTCGTTGGCCGCAAAAGTTATGCGGTTCTTTTCGTCCTCGGCGATCACCGCGTCGAGCGCCCGCCTAATCGTTTCTGTCTCGGTGCGGGCTTTCAAGACCTTTTGCGCGCGTTTGATCTTGGCCCGGTGGAGGCGAAAATGCTTGTGCGCGATGCGATTTCCGGCGGTGCCCATGCAAGTTCCCTCCCAATTTGAGCATAGCACGTGATGAGCATCGTCTACGAGACTACGAACATCGGCCCGGCGCGTGATCTACCGTGCCTTGGAGTTTTCGTTCGCCCTGATGCGAAGGCCCGCTCTCCAGAATAATCGAACTTGCGGTTTCGCTGCCCGATTTTCTCAAACCAGCAACTTGTATTTCTCCGCCTTGCGGTACAGCGTGCGCCGGTCAATGCCCAGGATTTCCGACGTTTTCACCTTGTTGCCGCCGGTCACCTTCAGGACGTGCGCCAGGTAGCGCCGCTCCACCTCTTCCAAGGGCGGCAACTCGGCATAGAAATCCTCCAGCCGTTTGATCTCGTGGGTCTCGGTGCGCACCTTGTCCGGCAGGTCCTCGGGCACGATCACGCCCGTGCGGTTGAGCGCCACGGCGGATTCGAGCGCGTTTTCCAGCTCGCGCACGTTTCCCGGCCAGGAGTAGCTCATCAGCACGGAGAGCGCCTGGGGAGAGATGGAAAGAGCGTGCTCGCGCTCGCGGCCCATCTTCTTCAGAAAATGCTCGACCAGCAGGGGGATGTCATCCAGGCGCTCGCGCAGCGGCGGGATGTCAATCTCGATGACGCGCAGGCGGTAGTAAAGGTCCTGGCGGAACTTCCCTTCCTCGACGCATTCCGCCAGGTTGCGATTGCTGGCGGCGATGATGCGCAAATCCACTTTGACGACTTCATTGCTCCCGATGCGCCGCACTTCCTGTTCTTCCAGGGTTCGCAGCACTTTGACCTGGAGCGCCGGGCTCATCTCGCTGACTTCGTCCAGAAAAACCGTTCCGCCGCTCGCCTCCTCAAAAATTCCGCGCTTGTTTTCCGTCGCGCCGGTAAAGGAGCCGCGCACGTGCCCGAAAAGTTCGGTCTCGAGCAGGGTTTCCGTGAGCGCGCCGCAATTCACGGCGTAGAAGCACTGCTCGGCGCGCGGACCGTTGTAGTGGATCGCCTTCGCCACCAATTCTTTCCCCGTCCCGCTGGCGCCATAAATCAGGACGGTGGAACGTGAGTCCGCCACCATGGCGATTTTCTTGTAAATCTCCAGCATCTTGGGGGAGTTGCCCACCAGGCTGGAGAGTTGCACCTGGGTTCCCAGTTGCCGCTTCAGGCTGCGATTCTCCCGCAACAGCTTGCGATTCCCCAGCGCCCGCTGAACCTGCAAAAGGACTTCGTCAATCTTAAAGGGTTTGGAGATGTAATCGAATGCGCCGGCCTTCACCGCTTCGATGGCGGTTTCCATCGAGCCAAAGGCCGTAATCAGGATGACCTCCGACTCCGGCTGAACCGCTTTGTAGGCGCGCAGCACGTCCAAGCCATTCAGGCTCGGCCCCAGGCGCATGTCGCTGATGATGACATCGAAGAATTCCCGCTGGCCGATTTCCATGGCTTCTTCGGCGCTGCCGGAGGTGTTGACGCGATAGCCCTCTTCGCTCAGGACTTCGCGCAGCAACTCGCGCGTGTCCTCATCGTCGTCCACCACCAGAATGTTTGCGGGGTTTTCCGTTTCCATGGTCATTAGAAGGAAGTGACGAGTGACAAGTGACGAGTGACGAGCAAGAGCGGGCGCGATCGGAGCTTCTTGCTCGTCACTTGTCACGGGTCACGGGTCACTGGCTTTCTCGTCACTCGTCACTTGTCACTCGTCACTTGTCACTCGTCACTGTACTTAGCGCCGGCGCTTCCACTTTCTCGCGGCAATCCAGCGGCAGCCGGATAGTAAACGTGGTTCCGTGGCCCGGTTCGCTTTCCGCGTGAATGGTCCCGGCGTGCTGGCGAACGATCTGGTCACAGATGGCCAGCCCTAACCCCGCGCCGGTCCCGATTTGCTTGGTCGTAAACATGGGATCGAAAATGTGCGCCAAGGTTTCACGCGCCATTCCCGTGCCCGTGTCCGCGACGACCACTTCCACTTCCCGCGGCTCCTCCGGGCCGGACGCCCGCAGCTCGATGCGAAGCTCGCCTCCGCGCGGCATGGCATCGGTGCTGTTATTAATCAAGTTCAAGAATACCTGGTGCAGGTAGCCGGAATCACCGTAAATCTTCGGGCAGTCCTTGGCCAGGTTCATTTGCACGCGGATTTTTCTCAGCTCCAAAACCGGCGACGACAGCAGGACGGCGTCTTCCAGCACGTGCCCCAGGTCCACCAGTTCCAGCCGCAGTTCGATACTTGCGCGTCCAGGAAAGCAATTGCCGCACCGTACGAACAATGTTTTCCACCTGCTTTTCGATGACCAGCAGCCGCCGGGCGGTGGACTCATCATTGCTCTTGCGCCGCGCCAGCAACTGCACGTGCCCGGAAATGGAATTGAGGGGCGTGCCGATTTCGTGCGCCAGGCTGGCAGCGAGCTGTCCTGCCACGGCCAGGCGCTCCGAGCGCGCCAGGTTTTTCTGCGTCTCGAAGAGTTCCTTGTTGATGCCCCGTAATTCCTCATTCCGGCGCGCCAGTTCGGCGGTGGCTTCCTCCACTTTGCGGCCCAATTCATTGCTGAAATTCTCGATGCGCCGCAGCATGCGGTTCAGGTGGGCGGCGAGCAATCCAATTTCATCCCAGCTCTGCAGGCGCGCCCGAACGTCGAGCTGCCCGCTTTCCGCCGACTCCATCACGCGAATCAAATCTTTTACCGGCCGCCGCACCGCGCGCAGGAAAAAGAAGTGAATGACCAAGACCACCACCACGAAGCTCGCCAGCATCAGCAGCAGGTTCCGCAGCACCAGATCCCAGGTAACGGCGTTCAGGCTCGACCGGGAAACGGTGAGAATCAGGCAGCCGATCGGCTCTCCTTGCGCCCTGATGGTAGTGCTGATGATCCACGACCCGGGATTTTTGGTTTCAATGCTCTCCTGATCCTCGTTCGGCCGCCAGATACTCGTTGTAACTTTCCACATTGGGAATGTTGTCGAGCTCCAAATGCTGGCCGCGCGGATTGGTGGTGGCGACCAGGTGATGACTCGGGCCATGCGCGAAAACATCCGCCTGAATGATGCCCGGCGAATCGTGCTTCAATTGGCGCAGGGCCGGGTCGAGAACGTCGGGCCTTGCCAGCGTGTCAGGGTCGGCAATCTGGTGAGCCGTCAATTGCGCCTGAGCCAGAGCCTTGCGGTAGAGTTCGCCTTCCACGGGATCGCGCGTCAGGAAAGTGGCGAGGAGAGTCGACACTCCCAGGACCACCATGACGGTGGCGGCAAAGATGACGATGATCTTGACCTGTAAACTCAGGCGGTCAAACATGCTATTCACCCCGAGCTACTTTCAAGCTATCACTGAGCCTCCGGGAAGGCAACCCATGGACAATTGAAGAAATCTCTGATAAGGTCAGCCTATAAAATGGTAAAGGTCTGAGTCGCGGCCGGGACTTTGGCAACTTCTGCATAAGGGAGCCATCCTAAATGCTACCCTTTCGCCTATCCGATTTGCCTTGGTGGGAATGGCTGCTGAGTGCTGTGGCGCTCGCAATCGTCGCGGGAGTGACCTATTTGATCACCATCGCGGAAGAAGTGGAAGATAAGGGAGGGGCAAAACCATTGGTTCTAGCCCTCCTGTTCGGAGCTATATTTTTTGCCTCTTTGGTTGCATCTTTCCTTTGCGCCATCATCGGAATCATAAGCTATGTCAAAGGGGATTGGTACAGTTAGCCACCGCCAGGGCAATCCCCTTCCCAAGCATTTCTCCAGCCGAGTCACTACCCGAAATTCCTTGAATAATTTCTGTGTCTCGACCAAGATTCCTAATTCGAGCGCGTGTCCGGGGTGACCGTCCTATTGAGGATTGCAAAATATAGTGACGAACTGTTTTCGTAGCGCGGGCATCCTGCCCGCTGTGGCGTGGGCGTCTCGCCCGCTGTGGCGTGGGCGTCTCGCCCGCTGTGGCGTGGGCGTCTCGCCCGCTGTGGCGTGGGCGTCTCGCCCGCTGTGGCGTGGGCGTCTCGCCCGCTGTGGCGTGGGCGTCTCGCCCGCTGTGGCGTGGGCGTCTCGCCCGCTGTGGCGTGGGCGTCTCGCCCGCTGTGGCGTGGGCATCCTGCCCGCGCGCTGGGCGGGAGCGGGACGCTCCCGAGACAGCGGGCAAGATGCCCGCGCTACGGATGTAATTGTCACCATATTTTGCAATTATCAGTAGTTGCAGTGCGAGCCGCGGTTCGGCCAAGAATTCTTACGGCGCATTCGGCTTGGCGCCTCATGTCGAACCGCACCCCAGGGAGATTTTTGATTTGATCAAGGCCCCTTTTCAAACGGTGTTAGCGCGGCTGCGGCCGGTCCTATTTCTTGGGGTAATCGGCTGTCTCTACCTCAACGCCTTTATCCTTCCACACACTCCGATCTACCAGGGAGATACCGCCTCCATCTGGATATTGGATGCCACAAAGATGCTTGAAGGCCAGGTGATCTATCGGGACTTTTTCGAGTTTTCCCTGCCGGGCACGCAGGTGTTCTACTTGCTGCTCTTCAAATGGTTGGGTGTTCACGCTTGGATTCCCAACGCCATATGGGTTGTGCTTGGGGCCGGTTTGGCCTGGACGTGCGTCGTGATCTCGAAGCAACTCATGAGCGGCGCGTCGGTGTATCTGCCCGGCCTGCTTTTTCTGGGCTTGGGGTTTGTCTCGGAGCCTGACCCTACCCACCATTGGTTCAGCACCCTGGCCTGCATGGTGGCCATTGCCCTCTTGCTGGCCAAACGAAGCCCGTCGCGATTGGCGGCGGCAGGGGCGCTTTGCGGCCTCGCTACCTTGTTCACTCAATCCAGGGGGATCGTCGCCTTGGCAGGGTTCGCCACTTTCCTGCTTTGGGAGCGCCGCGTCAGAAAGCAGGGCTGGGGTTACCTGATCAAGGCCGGAACGTATCTGGTCATTCCGTTTCTCGCCACCACCTTGCCCGTGCTGGCCTACCTGGCTTGGAAGGTTGGCTGGGGATTGTTCCTCAATTGCACGGTCGTTTTTTTGTTGAAGTACTGGTCCAAATGCTTTTGGGGAAGCATCCACGTCTACGGGGCGGACCTGCCGGACTTGCCGCTTTGGCTGGAGGGGCCGGCCCTTCTGCTTTGGCTCTTCATCCACCTTTTGTTGCCTTTCGTGTATCTTTGGTTCTTCGTACGATATCGCCGCCAGGCGATGGCGCATCCCGAAGAACCGTGGGACCGCGTCATTCTCGTGAGCATCGTCGGATTCTTCTTGTTCCTGGGTATCGCTCCTTCCCCGGTATGGCTCCGATTGATTTCAGTCGCGCCGCCGGCTTTAATCCTCTTTGTGTGGTTGAACAAGTCCCCGTCCAAACTGGCACGCACGCTTACGCGCCTGGCCTGGGCGGGCGGGCTGATTGGATTGGCCCTCCAAGCGGTTACTGTGCAAACGGGCTGGAAGGGTTATGTTGAGGCGCCCACGGGCCGCGCGGCTCTTCTCGATCCCGACCAATATGAAAAATACCGCTGGGTCCTCAAGCACACCCACCCCGGCGATTTCTACTTCCAAGCCGACGATTGTGATGAGTATTTTCTGCTGGGTTTGCGCGATCCGGCCGCGGTCCCTTTTATCACGGACAGTAGCTACACCCGGCCCGAGCAAGTGCAGAACGCCATTGCGATGCTGGAGAAGCACGAGGTGCGATTCGTGATGTGGTCCGCATGGCTGGACGTTCCCCGCCACCCTGGCGCCGACGGGAGTGCTGCTCCCCTCCGCGTCTACTTGCGTGCTCATTACCATCCGGTGAGAGAGTTTGATGACCAATATGCAGAAGTCTGGGAACGGGACCAACCGGCGGTCGCGATGAGAGGCATAATGATGCCCTCGCCAGGTTTGCTGCCGCAGGCAGGGCCTCGGCCCGGAAAGATCCAGGGAGGCGCACATGGAAAACCGTGAAATCGCCGCCGTCTTCGAGGAAATCTCCAACCTCATGAAGATTCTCCAGGATGATCCCAAGTGGACCTTCAAGGCCGCGGCCTACGACCGCGCCAAGCGCTCCATTGAGAGCTATCCCGAGCGCTTGGAAGATATCGCGCGTGACCCCCATCGTAAACTCATCGACATTCCCGGCATCGGCGCAGATCTGGCCAAGAAGATTTCCGAGCTCATCGCAACCGGCCGTTCGGCCTATCACCAGGAACAGTTGGCGAAAATTCCGCGCAGCCTGCTCGATCTGCTGCAACTTCAAACCGTCGGCCCTCAAAAAGTTCGGTTGTTCTACCAGCAAGCGAACATCCGCAGCGTCGACGAACTGGAAGCCGCCGCCCAAGAAGGCCGCCTGCGGGGCTTGCCGGGAATGAGCGAGAAGTCGGAGGAAAATATACTGAAGGCCATTGCAGTCTTTCGTCGCGCCGCCGGCCGCTTCCGACTTGACACCGCGTACGAGACCGCCGCAGTGCTCACCGCCTGGTTGAGCGATTCCAAGGCCGTCGAGGAAGTCACGCCCGCCGGTTCGCTGCGCCGCGGGCGCGAAACGGTGGGAGACCTCGACTTGCTCGTGACCGGCAGCGATCCCGCGAGCATTGCCGGCCACTTCGTCAAGTTTCCCGGCGTCGCCGCCATCCTGGCCCAAGGCGAAGACAAGGTCAGCGTGAAGCTCAAGAACGACTTGCAAGTTGACGTGCGCCTGCTCGAGCGCACCGCCTACGGCGCCGCGCTGCAATACTTCACCGGGTCGAAGGAACATAACGTGGCGCTACGCGACCTTGCCAAGCGCCACGGATGGAAGTTGAACGAGTACGGCCTTTTCCACGGCGAGAAGGTCCTGGCCAGCCGCACGGAAGAGGAGATTTACGCAAAGCTCGGCCTCCCCTGGATTCCCCCCGAGCTACGGGAAAACCTGGGCGAAATCGAGGCAGCGGAAAAGGGCGAGTTGCCCAAGCTCGTCGAACTGGGCGACATTCGCGGCGATCTGCAAATGCACACCACCGCCTCCGACGGCCACGCCAGCATCGAAGAGATGGCCGGCGCCGCCAAGCAGCTCGGCTACCAGTACATCCTCATCACCGACCACTCCCAAGCGGTCACCGTCGCCAACGGCCTGGATGAGGAGCGCGCCGTCGAGCACATTCACCGCATTCATGCCGCGCGCCAAAAGGTGAAGGGTATCGAAATCTGGGCGGGCTCGGAGGTGGATATCCTCGGCGACGGCAGCCTGGATTATCCCGACGAACTCCTTAAGCAATTTGATATCGTGCTGGCGAGCGTCCATTCACGGATGACCATGCCCGCGGAAGAAATGACCACGCGCCTGCTGCGCGCACTGGAGAATCCTTATGTGCGCATCCTCGGCCACCCCACCGGCCGCCAGATTCTGCGGCGCGATCCATTCCTGTTTGACCTGGAAAAGGTTTTCGCCGCAGCCAAGAAATTCGGCGTCATCCTGGAGCTCAACGGCAACCCCGAACGGCTCGACCTGTGCGACCGCCATGTGAAGCTGGCGCGCGATCGCGGCATGAAGATCATCATCTCCACCGACGCCCACGACCCTCAGCACTTCAAGCTGATGCGCTACGGCGTCTCGACCGCGCGCCGCGGCTGGATGGAAAAGTCGGGCGTGCTCAATACCCTCCCCCCGAACAACTTCTCGCCCGCCTCCGGCCCCTGCCGCAGTAGCTGGTGTTGTTACGCCAAACTTCCGGCCGGCACGCGCCACGCAGACGCTGGATTACAGCCGCCCCGGCTGGATATGTGGCCAGATCATAAAGATCTTCTCCAAGGGTACGGGATTCAAGTAAGGCTTCCCATGATGGAAGTCGTCGATATTTTGCATGAACTTTAGAACCACGTCCGTCCCATCAATCATGTAAACGTTGATCCGGTAGAGCACGCCGAGGTCGGAGGGGTCATCGATGATCTCGGAAAATTTTGTGGCCACCGCGATCGACATCCGATGAGCTTCGCGGAACATTTCCAGGCTGTGATCGAGTTTCTGTATGAATTCCGCGGGGTTCACGGCGCGGGCCCGGAAAGCCGCATCGAGCTCAAGGTAGGCCTTGTCCAACGTGACCAGCGTGTCCAGATGCATAGCGTAAGCTTCCGTTTTGTTGCGGAGGTAATCCAGCTCGACACGGCTACCCGGCGCCGCAACCTTTTCGGCCTGGTCAAAATGGGATAAGGCGTTGCGAAGCATATTCGCGGATTGGGCATAGTAAAGTGGTCGGTCGCGAGCCTGATCGAGGAAGCCTGCCCAACCTGCAAAAGTCGGGCCATCGTAAGGGTTGCCCTGTTCCGCGTAGGATCGGATGATGCCGACCTCGCCGACCAGGCCGCAGCAGGGGAAATTTCCACGGCCGCCCCAGCCCAGGAATTCTTCGTTCTCCTCCAGAATTTGATACGCCTTCAGCGCTTCCGGCGCGGCGGCCTCCCCAAACATGCGGCGGGTGTAAGCCCGATAAAACTCCTCCGGCGTCAGATGGGGTTTCCAGCCTCCCTCCGCCATGTATCTTTCGTTATGCTCCTTGCCGCGCGCGCGATTCACTTGCGTACTGTGCCCAGCCACGCCATTTTCTAAAGCCCCTTCGAACGTGCGGTCCTGGTAATACATATTCACGCTGAATTGCATGCCCAGCATGCTGCCGTCGTCGTCGGAGCGCGTGATCAAAGTGCGTTCACGCTCCCCCATGCCCCCATAATCACCCATGGGAACTCCCATGGGTGTCCAAATGGCGCGGGAAACCATGTCGGTAAGGGGCACGCTCTTGGGAAACATCTTGTCGATCAGCGGGTAGACGAACCCGCGGCCGAAGGCGCCGATTCCCACTTGTGCTTTGGGATTGATGCGATCCCTCGCCTCCAGCGCACGGCGAATCAATTCCAATGAACCGACGTCGGAATCCACCACCCGGTCGGCGTTGTGCTCATAACCGTTGGCGTATGCCTTCCAGTGCAGAGTCTCGTCGGCAAAAAGCTTGGGCCGCTCTTGCAAAGTATAGGCGCGGCTTTTGGCGTCGTCGCACACGGGGTAAAGCTCCGGGAACCAGAGAAAGTAACCCTGCGCGCCGGGATAAGTGGCAAAAAGGCTGCGCAGGCGGCTCTCATTGATTTCGTGCGCCACCGGATCGTCCGGGCACATGTAAGCTCCCCCCAGAATTGGCTGGAAGGGGAGGTCGCCGGCGCGATTTCGCAGCAAAGCGCCCCAAGTTGGGCGGGACGCTGACCGGGTCAATCGCCAGCCAAGTATCGATTTTGCGTGTCTTGGCGTAAGCAATGACGGCACGCAGCAAGTCCTGCGCTTTGGCAAACGCCTGGTCGGGTGTTTCGACATCCTGAAGCTCGGGAGGAGCAATGCGCGGGTATTTGAAATGTTCGCGGCCGACGGTCATGTCCTTGACCAGAAACGATCCCTGCGATTCCCGCCATAGCATGTAGCCGCTTTCCTTCACCGAAGCGTCACCCAGAAAATTCTTCTCGCCCTGATATTCATAGGTCAACCAAGGAGTGTTGGGGAACCAGAACACCTGAAGATAATTCATCCGCATCTTGGCCATCTGGTCGATGGTCCGCTGCCAGTCGGCAAGGGACCACATCGTCTGGTTGGGGTAGCAATTGTCAACATGCACGCCGCGCCGCCGAAAAGCGGGCTCGACGCGATCGTCCAGCGGAGGCAGCGCAACCTCGGCTCGTTTCTCCGGCAGCATGTCTTTGGTCAGCAGGAAAACGAATCCCAACCGCTCCAGAAAATCATAGCCTGCGTACATGGTACCCGCCTCATCGTTCCCACCCATGACCAGCGCGGACCGCCCCTGGACGCTGATGCGGCGCAGGATGTAGCCTTCCGGTTTCAGTCCGTCAAAGTTGATCTGCCGGCGATGGGACGCATCAGCTACGAGTTCATTGGCCTGGGGCCCGCCCACCAGCAAAAGGCTCAGGCCCTTCGCCTGCCGGCTCACGCCCTCCGCGGTGGTCAACTCCAGCTTCGCGCCCGACAGTATTTCGATGAAACGCTGCAACTCCCCCGCCACGAATCGGTCGGAGGGGCTGGCGTGATTACCCACGACAATGAGCGACGCCGCTTGGCCGTTAGTGGCGATCATGCCGTTCACATTATCAGGCGGGGCCGCCTTCAACGGCGCGTTTAACATTGCAGCTACCACGAATGAGATACAAAGCCCAGTCAGGCGGCAGGAAAATTGCGAAGAGCGCATATTTATTCCCGTCTTCAAACGCGTTCGGGAAGAGGCCAAAAACTCTCGCCCATTTCTAATGCCATAAGAGTAACTTGCCATATTCACCCCCGGTGCGGTTATTCAAAGAAAGCGCCCAAAGCCTAGTCCTTGCTGAACGCAATGTCAAAGTGAGTCACGTGACGGCTTTTCACGAGTAGGCGTTTCTGCCACTCCAACAAATCCGGGACAATCTGCTAAACTGAGTGGGTATTGATTTTATGACTCAGACCAATTTGCTACCCGCGGCGATTATCTTCGACATGGACGGGGTGCTGGTTGACAGCAACCCTTTCCATCTTCGCAAGTGGATTGATCTCTTCCAGGCGCACGGCATTGCCTTCAACGAGCAGGAACTACCCAAGATTGTCCTGGGCCCCCCCAATGATGTGACCTTTCGCCACTATTTGGGCGAGGACCTCTCCCGCGAGCAGCGCGCCATTCTCAGTGAAGAGTTGGAGGAAAACTTCCGCCGGGAGATCGGTCCCCATGCCCGCGCGTTTCCCGGAGTGCGGCGTTTTATCGAGGAATGCCACGCGCGGGGAATCACTATGGCCGTGGCTTCCGCCGCCATCGCCAAGAACGTGAACTTTCTCATCTCCGCGCTCGGGCTGCGGGATTACTTCCGCGAGTTGTTGACGGGCGACGAGGTCTCCCACCCCAAGCCCGACCCTGAGATCTACCTGAAGACGGCGGGTAAGCTGGGAGTAAACCCCGCCGATTGCGCGGTCTTCGAGGATTCCTTTGTCGGCATTGAAGCCGCCAAACGCGCCGGAATGAAATGCGTCGCCATTGCCTCCACCTTCACCGCCGAGGATCTCCGTCGCGAAACACGCGCCGATCTGATTGTTCCCAGCTTCGAAGCAGTCTCTCTCCAAACTCTGCACCTTCTTTTCAATGGCGCGGGTGCGTCTCCTGAAACCCGCGGGCCGAGCTAAACCGGACACAGGACTACCATATCGCCGCTTTATGGGAGAGAATAGGCGCTATGCGGGGAAGAATCCCAGATCGGAAACTACATCTCGGGATTCGTCGCGTGGATCGCTGCCTCGGCGATGCTCCCGGTACTTGTGTTGCTGGCACTCGTGCTGCCGGCTGCGGCGGCTGTGCCCGCGGCGCTCCCGGCCCAGCAACCCGTGAACGGCCCGGCCCTCGTGGGACTGCACGTCGAGGTCGTGGACGAAAACGGCGCAGCAGTTCCTTCGGCGCGCATCACGCTGACTCCCTCACAAGGATCGCCCTTGCACGGTGAAACCGATTACGCCGGCCGCAAGGAATTCTCCGATCTTCCGCCGGGTAACTACTCTCTGCAAGTGGAGAAGGAAGGATTTTTCGCGGTCACGCAGACGGAAATCCATGTGGGAGAAGTGGCCAGCGCGGAAGTGACCCTGAACCACATTCGGGAATTTTCCGAGCAAGTGAACGTGGTCTATTCGCCCCCCGCCATCGACCCCGCCAAAACCCAGGCGAGTGAAACGCTTGGACAGTCGAGGACATCATCAACCTGCCCTTCCCCGTGGACCGAGATATTCGCTATTCGCTGCCGCTGCTGCCCGGAGTGCTTCAGGATTCCACGGGCCAGCTTCATGTGGACGGCGCGAGCACGCGCCAAGTGTACGACCAGATGGACGGCTTCAATGTTTCCGATCCCGCTACCGGCCAGTTTCTGATGCGCGTCAGCGTGGACGCCGTGCGGTCCGCGGACGTGGCCAGCAGCCGCTATTCAACGGAGTTTGGCAAAGGTTCCGGCGGCGTCATCAGCCTGCGCACAGGCATGGGCGACGAC
Source organism: uncultured Acidobacteriota bacterium (assembly GCA_963810005.1). Classification (GTDB taxonomy): domain Bacteria; phylum Acidobacteriota; class Terriglobia; order UBA7540; family UBA7540; genus Bog-366. Next base: position 155,814 of record CAWELY010000021.1, on the reverse strand, counting down.
CACTGGCGCATGACCGCCACCGATTTCATTCCCGGCGTTCAGGACCGGAGGGGCCTCAACGTGAATAACTGGACGCCGCGCGGCATGGTGTCAGGCCCCATCCGCACCGGCAAGGCGTGGTTCATGGACGCGCTGGAGGGTGAATACGACCTGACCGTTTATACCGAACTGCCCGCCGGCGCCGACCGTTACAGCGTATGGCGCGGGAGCAACCTTTCCAAAGTGCAGATGAACCTGGCGCAAAATAACAATCTTACGGTGGGTCTCCTGGTGAATTCCCTCTTCTCCCCGCATTCGGGACTGGATCCCGCTCGACCCGATCTCCACCACGCAGCGGTACTCCACCAATGCCTATATGTTCACCGCCAAGGATCAGCATCTTTTCCAAAACGGCATGCTGCTGGAGGCGGGCGTGGCCACCAGCAGCTTTTACACCAGCGTCGGTGCCCATGGGCGACCAAACCTACGTCGTCACCCCCAACGGAACCAGCGGCAATTACTACCTCACCAACCACGGCCAGGGCGGGCGCACCGAGGGAATCGGCAACCTATTTTTGCCGCCCCGGCACGCGGCGGGAAAGCACGAGTTCAAGCTGGGCGTTGATTTCGATCGCCTCGACGATCATCAGGAATACAACCGGCAGCCTTACCTGGTTGAGCGCGCCGACGGCACCCTCTCGCGCCGCGTCAGCTTTACCAATGCCCCGCCGTTCACGCGCTACGACGCGGAGGCAAGCGGCTATGCGCAAGATCGCTGGTCAATAACCCCAAGGTGGCTGCTGGAGCCGGGCGTGCGCTTCGATGCGGATGAGATTGTCCGCGGCGTGGCGGCCTCACCGCGCCTCGCTTCCACCTTCATGGTGAAACGCAATGGCGACAGCAAGATTTCCTGGGGCATCGGCGTCTACCGCGACCCCAGCAACCTGGATATCCTCACTCGCTCGCTGACGGGCACGCGGACGGATTACTTCTACGACGCCACCGGGATGAATCTGCTCCAGCCACCCGTGCTCAGCACCTTCACCATCAACCCGGACCAGTTGCGCTTCTCGCTTGTCACCAACGCGAGCGTAGCCTTTGAGCAGAAACTGCCGCGGACCACTTACCTGCGCGTGCAGCTTATGGATCGGCGCGCCCGCAATATCTGGACCTTCGTTAATCCCGGCGCCTCCACTTTGCCCGACGGCCCTTTCTCCGGACAGTTCATTCTGACCAACAACCGTCGCGACCACTACGACTCCGCCGAACTGAACCTGCGGCACGTCTTCAAGCAGAATCATGTGGTGTTCGCTTCTTATACGCGGTCGCGGGCGCTTACCAATGCCGACTTCGGATACAACCTTGATAACGTGCTGTTCAGCCCGCAGGCGGGCGGCCCCTTGGCGTGGGACGCGCCCAATCGTTTCCTTTCGTGGGGCTGGCTTCCTCTCACCCACAAGATTGACGTGGCTTACACCCTCGACTGGCGCACCGGCTTCCCGTTCACCTTGCAGAATGACTCGCAGGAGGTGGTGGGCGCACCATATTCGCAGCGCTTCCCGTTCCACTTCTCACTCGACGTGAGCCTGGAGCGACGGTTCACCATCTTCGGATACCAATGGGCAATACGGGCTGGAGTGGATAACATCACCAAGCGTGGCAATTATTCCTATGTCAATTCCAACATCGATTCACCTGACTTCCTCGCCTTTTCGGGAGCTCAGGGGCGCTCCTTTATCGCCCGTATCCGGCTGCTGGGAAGAAAGTAGCACCGTACTCTGCCCCGTTTCCATCCGCAGGGCGCAAACTTAAGCTTGAGCAAGATATGACTCAAATTGCTTCTGCCAAGCGGCGGGCGTGGTGTGAATGGCGCGGCCCAGAAACGATGCGCGCAGCCGCACGAGTTCCGGCAGTTTGCGGCAGGCGATGGCGTAACGGCGGAAGCGCGGCTGGAGTAAAAGGGATTCGTCAGGCAGGTAGATCGGTTCCCGCCGGAAGTTGAGCAGGACGATGGCGCGATTCAATTGCCGAATGGCGGTTTCGATAATCGCCGCGCTTCTCGACGCATCCTGCAATTGCGCCGCTTGCTCCGGCGGCACGAGCCGGAAGAAATAAGTCGCGCGCCCGGAACGTGAGGTGGACTCCCAAGCTACCAGGTTACCCGGAAACTTTGCTCCGGGTTCGGCTGCCAGCGGCAGGAAAAACCAATGCAGGATCGGCTGGGCTTCTCCCTCGTCCTGCGCTTCCGGTTCGGCTCCGCCTGCGGATTCCGTCGCGTCTTCCGCCACCACCTCAGAGGCTTGTGCTGCGCCTTCACTACTCTCGGCGGGCGGCTGCTCTTGTTGTGTCTGGTTCTCGTCCAGGCGCAGCAGCTTGAAACCGGCGTAGTAATTCCCGGCCGGGACATGAGCCAGAAGGGCATCGAAGTACGGCTTGAGTTTGGCATCCACCACGTTGGTGGTTAGCGCCGCCTCGGTCTTTGGATGGATGGCACGCAGGCTGTCGAGTGACGCGGCGCGACCTTCCTTCATCAGCACCGCGGCTTGCTGAAACTGGTCGGGGCTGAGGAAAGGAAACAGGCCGTGGACGGTTTCGGCGCCTTGCTGCGCCAGTTGTTCCATGGCGGTGATCAGGCGTTCGCGAAATTCTTCCGTGCGCTTGGCGAGCTTGGTGACGACCATGCGCTCGTCGCCAGACTCCACCGTCACCGCCCAGGCGTTTTCGTCGAAGCTCACCGCGTCGATATCGGCGAGGCGCCATTGCAGGCCCGTGGCCTGGGTGGGCAGCACGGCGAGATTGCTCTTGTAGAGCCGGAGCTCGGCCGGGCTGGAGAATGTGCGCGTCGGCGATTCCATGCGCACGAAGCCGTCGAAGCGCGTGATTTCTTGCAGGTCTTCCAGCAACAGGCATTGCAGCAGGCGTTTACGATACGCTTCCAGCAGATCGTGGGCGAGGTTCTGGAAGGTCTTGCCAAATTGGTTCAGCAGAATTTTCTTGCCGGTGTAAAGGGTCAGGGTCAGTTCGAACTCGCCTGGGAGGAAGATATCGATGTCGCCGAAGTCGAGAGCCAGCGGCGCACCCGAGGCCGGCGTGAGGGTGAGGGTTTCCGCCGCAAACGAGACCCGGCACGGCCCCACCTGAAGGGCAGACCCGTCCGCATTCAAGTACTGAAATTTCCCCGAAAAGGCCGGCATGAGATTCACCACCAGGCTGACAGCCAACGGCCGGCAGCTAACAACAAAAACCCCATTGTCTGTATGCTGTCGGCTGTCAGCGATGAGCTTTTTTACACAACTTTCTGGCCGCACTCCGGACAGAATTTGGTTCCCGCTTCGAACTTCGTTCCGCAGCGCGAGCACTCATTCTTGGGATGGAGCGGCTTGCCGCACTCGGGGCAAAACTTGGCGCCCTGGGTGCGAGCGCCGCAACTGGGGCAAAGGGCGGCGGCTTCGGAAGTCAGGTCAAGGTCCTTGGTCAAATCCTGCGCGCGCACTTTTTCCTGCATCTGCTGCACCGTGGCTTGCGACTGGGCCGCGGCGATTTCAGTTTCGATATTGGGCGCGCAATCGTAGCAAAGGCCGCGCTTTTGGTTCCAGCACATGGTAAGGCAGGCCCATTTGGCGCACTTCGGACACTGGCGGAAATTGGGCTTCACTTCTTCTACGGCTTCATGAAAAGCCTTGTCGTGGCCGGTGCCCTGGACCGCGCGCTCAATTTCATAAGCGCTAGAGCTGGCGCGGCCGAAAACGCCGCCGAACAAGTCACCGGCGGCACGCAGCGCGCTGCCCGCGTACCCCGTCATCGAAGGTTTGAAGGCCGTCATAAATCCGTTCCCACAACGGTCGCAAAAGAACTCGAACTGAAATCCCTTGTCTGTCGAATGGTCAGTGTGGTTCTTGGTAAATTGAATCAAGGCCATGAAGAATCTCCGTTAAACATCTTCCTGTGGAATTATCATTTCCAAGCGGCTGGGGCATTGTAATTCCATTGACCCTTAGGTTTCAAGAACGCTTCCGCGAAGGTGACAAAACCATGGGGCCAGACGATTTGACCTGCAACGCTACGACTCAGTATAGTGAAAGAGACGCGAGCCCAAATCCATGAGAAGCCTTCATCGCCGGACGTTCATTAGCATCTTGGGCGCGAGCGTGCTCGATACCGCCCTTTCCACCGTTGCCCGAACTCAGTCTCCCCCGACCACGGCGAAACCTCTGCGCGGCATCTTTGCCATTGCCCAAACGCCCTTCACGAGTTCCAATCGACTCGATCTGAACGTGCTGGCCCGCGAGGTTGAGTTCATTGACCGGGGAGGCGTTCACGGTTTTGTATGGCCACAGATGGCCAGCGAGTACTCGACGCTCAGTAAGTCTGAGAGATTGGCGGGGGCGGAGGCAATTGTTGCGACCGGAAAACGGCTGCGGCCGGCGCTGGTGATCGGGGTCCAAGCCCCGGAGGTTCGAACCGCTGTCGAGTATGCTCGACATGCCGAGAAACTTGGCGCCGATGCGATTATTTCGCTTCCTCCTGCCCCACCGGACAATGACGATGCCATGCTCGCTTACTACAAAGAAGTGGGGGCGGCGACTGAACTTCCGCTGTTCGCGCAAACCGTCCGCAACATGAGCGTGGCGCTCGTGGTCCGCATGTTCAAGGAGATTCCCACCCTGCGGTACGCCAAGGATGAAGCCGGAGGATCTCCGCTGGGACGCATCGGCGAGCTCCGGGAGCAAACCTCGGACCAGCTCAAGGTGTTCACGGGCAGTCACAGCCGGACCCTCGTCGACGAGATGCAGCGGGGCTCTTCGGGAAGCATGCCCGCCGCTTCTTTCGCCGACATCCTCGCCGGCGTGTGGGACGTCTGGCACTCCGGCTGGCAACTGGAAGCGTTAGACCTTTTTGAAAAGGCGACGCTGTTTATCCCTGAGATGGAGGCTTACGGCATCGCGGCGATGAAGTACCTGCTTTACTTGCGCGGAGTCTTCACCACTTATGCGGTCCGGGTGAAGGACAGCGCCGCCCCTCTGGACGATTCCGCGAAGAAAACCCTTCGTGACCTGGCGAGGTTTGCCAACCCGTACTTCAAGTGTTGCGCCGTCGCCTCCGAACTGAACGAAGAAGGACTCCATGATTGAATCAAATCTTTCCCGCCGCGCCTTCCTGAGCGGCTCCGCCCTGGTTTCCGCCGCGACTCTCTCGGCCGCCGCCGGAATCAAGCCGACCGATCTCCCCGACCTGAGAATTAAGGAAGTGAAAGCGTATATCACCGCTGAAAACGGCGACGGCTTGGCGTGCCTCGTGACCCAGAGCGGGATCGAAGGTTATTACACCCTCCGCCGCCGCTATTGGCATCCGAACTGGAACAACCAGGGGTGGGTTGAATTCTCCAAGCAGGCGCTGATCGGCAAGAGCGTCCTCGACCGTGCCAGCCTGACCTCCCAGTGGGACCCGGTCGAACGCCGCCGGGGGCAGAGTTCCTATGCCTCGGCCATTGACCACTGCCTGTGGGACATTCTCGGCAAGGCGGTAGGGCTTCCGGTTTATCAGATTCTCGGCGCTTACCGGCACCGCATGCTTGCCTACGCCAGCTCTCAGCACATGCACACGGTAGAGGAATTTGTGGAGTCGGTTCGCCAGTGCAAGGCGGAGGGCTTCAAAGCTTACAAGATACACCCTCCGCAAATACCTCCCAACGGCGCGAGCGATTACAAGCTGGATATGGAGGTCGCCAAGGCAGTGCGCCAAGCCGGGGGAGACGATTTCATCCTCTTGATGGACCCGGTGGGGGCCTATACGCGGCGCGAGGCCCTGGCCGTCGGGCGTTTGCTCGACGAATTGCACTTCGTTGCCTACGAAGACCCCCTGCCCACCACGGATATCGACGGGCTGGCAGAACTTGCGCGCGCGCTGGATGTGCCGCTTCACATCGGTGAGTTCATTTTTTCCATTTACGACTATGCCGAGTATATCCGCCGGGGGGCGGTTGACGTCGTACGCTTCCTCGTCGATAACGTCGGGGGTATTACGGGCGGTATGAAGATCGCGCACCTAGCGGAGTGTTTTGGCATGGAATGCGTGCCGCACAATTGGGGCGACACTTTGGAGCAGGCCGTCCACTTTCACTGCGAGCTGGCCGCGCCGAACGCCCTCTATTACGAAATGACTATCCCGCAAGGCGTTTACGATCGGCCTTATATTAAAGATCCCATCCGCATCTCGGCGGACGGGTATGTCTATGCCCCCTCCAAGCCCGGACTGGGATACGAGATCGACCGCGACGCCCTCGACAACGCGACCAAGCGCGTCGAAAGCTGACGAAACCTGAAGATAGCACCCAGGCCGACTCTGCGCCTTCGGTTCGGGCTGCTGACCACTGGTGGCGCGGAGCTCGTGGCGAGTCCCGCGAAGCAGGACAACGTGAGTAGCCATAGGTGAAACCTACGGAAAGGGAAGCAAGGAATTGTTCCGGCCCTGGAGGGGCCGCACGTTCGTAAGGTCAATCCGTCGGCGGAAGGATTTGGGTGGTCGGGTGAGCTTTACTATCCGCAGGTTAAAACCAGCGGCTACTCGCGGTTGGCCCCTACCGGGGCCTGCCACGGTCGCATCAATCCACCATTACGGTGGCCGTCTCTGACATCAAAACGCCACGGGCAGCGTCTTCAGCATTCGGGAATTGGGTTTTTGCAGATCCCATTTCGGGTTTTCCTCGACCAGGCGGATATTGGGCAGGCGCTCAATCACCGTCGAAAAGACAATGTGCCCCTCGGTGCGAGCCAGCGTTGCGCCGACGCAGAAGTGAATACCCAAACCAAAAGCAATGTGGCGGTTCTTCGCCCGCCGAATGTCAAACCGGTCAGGGTCGGCAAAGTAGGCGGGATCGCGATTGGCCGCGTTGAGCATTTGAAAAACCATCTCTCCCTGGCGCATCTGATTTGCCGCCCATTTCCGCGTCCTGCTTCATCAAGCGCGGTTGGCGAGCGACGGGGCTTTCGTAGCGAAGGATTTCCTCGATGGCGGAAATAAGCAGCGAAGGGTCATCCTGAAGGAGCCGCCATTGGTCGGGGTGCCGTAGGAGGGTGTAAATTCCGTTGCCGATCAGGGAGGTGGTGGTTTCATGGCCGGCAACGAGCAGCGTGATGCAGGAATTGAGCAATTCCCCTTCCGAAAGCTTGTCGCCCTCCGACTCCGCGGCCACGAGTTCGCTGAGGAGATCATCGCCCGGCTGGCGGCGCTTCTCTTGAATCAGCTCGCCCAGATAGGCGCGGATTCCAAGCAGCGCCCTCTGAGAACGTTGAAGAATTTCAAGCGCAGGTTTGTTCACCCCCTGGAATGCCAGCAGATCATCGGCCCAGCCTTTGAAAAGGTTTACGTCGGATTTCGGCACGCCGAAGATCTCCGCCAGAACCGTGACGGGCAGCGGAATGGCCAAGTCCTTGATGACGTCCATCCGTTCATCCTGCCGCACGGAATCCAATAACTCATTCGCAATCGCCCGCATACGCGGCCGCATGGATTCCACCACGCGGGGTGTGAAAGCCTTGGTGATCAACCCTCGAAACCGCGTGTGGTCGGGGGGATCGGAATGAATAAGACTCTTCTGGCGGTAGTGATCCTCAAATGCTTTGAACTCGGCACGCGATTCGGCCGGCAGATACTCCACGGCCTTCCCCAGGCGCCCTTCGTTCGAGAAATGGCCCACGTCCTTGAAAGTGGTCGCCATGTCATCGTAGCGAGTCAGAATCCATCCGCCGATGGAATCACTCCAATGGACCGGATCTTCCTCGCGTAATTGGCGCAGGATCGGGTACGGGTCCTCCATAAAATCTTGGGAGACCAGTAAATCATCCAGTGCTTTTAGAGAAGTTGCAGGCATAAACCCATCCTGGTCTAATAATTTCTTTGGCATTCCAACCATCAATGAAGAGGGGACACCGCGGCCCATCGATTCAATATATGGGAAACTTCCCGATGGCTCGATGACGCCCGTTCACGGAATAGTTTGCCATTACTTCTTACCAAATGCTCGTACCATTTTGGATGCGCGAGAGAGAAGTGGAAGCCCATCCCTCGATCGTAGCGCCTGCCGTGGCACGGGCGTCCCGCCCGTGGTAAGACATGGCCAGGATGGCCATGCCATGAGCCTTGGCGGGGGCATTTCCACGCGGCGCGCAGGGCAGACGCTGCCCGTGGATTCTTGTGACCTGACTTCGGTTTGATGTCCTTCTCTCCCCAGCTCCTGGTTTGGTGGTAGGGCGGCAGCGACGCTCCCGCGACCGCGGGCGGACTCCGGTGAATCAGGGCAGGCTGCCCGCGCTACCTCCCCCGGCCGGCTAGCAGAGTGTGCGTGTAGGCTCGAAATGATTCTTGACAAATTGTGCTAATAGGCTATAATCTTTCCGCACGCTGGCCGCCTGCCAGCGCGTGGCGCCTCTCGAATTCTCCCGCCAGGAGAGGACAAAATACCGAGAGGAGAGGACGGCATGAGCGTCAGTATTCAGTTGTGCCACCCTAAGGTCGGCGCTACCCAAGCCGCTATGAGCGCCCCATGGCGGTCTTAGAAAAAGGCGGCCTTCCACGATGTGCCAGAAACAAAAGGGGTTAGCGTTTAGCGTCAAAATGTCTAATCACTTTATCTCATTTAGATACAGATATTTAGCTTGAAGGGCAGGGGCGGGGAACAAAAAAATAGCGCGGCTTTCCACGATGTACTAGAAAAATAAGGAGTTATCGATGAATAGCGAAAATGCTTCAAAAATCTATATCATTGAAACTAAAATAGTTAGTCCGTCCTTGGTGTGTACCGTCTTTGAAAAAAAAGGGGTTAAAATATGGGGGTCAGGTTCAGTAAGTTATTGAAAACACATGTAGAAAAAATGTCCGATTTCAGCCTTTCCACGATGTTGATGAAAAAAAAGGAGTTATACCCGTCCTTCCACGATGTTGATGAAAAAAAAGGAGTTGCTGTTTTCGATTGAACCGATGAATGAATATCCCGACTTTGAAAATCGCATATCGCAGATCGCAATTTACGTAGAGGGCTCAGTAAAAGTGTGCTGGCCTCCGGCGCTCCGAATCTGGTATAAAGCGCTCTTTGCCTAATATGAAAATAGGGAGTCTTACCTTGCTCAAGCGAATGTTCTTTTTCCTATTAATCCTCCTGGCTGGAGGCACACTGATGGCGCAGGACGGCACCGCCCCTTCACCGCTCGTGGACCGGGTTGGGCAGACGGGGTTTTTGCAACTGGAAGCGGAGAGCTTTAACGATCTTCCTCCGCAGCAGAAGGCGCTAGCCTTCTGGCTCTCGATGGCGGCCATCGCCGTGAATCCCATCGTCTACGACCAGAATTCCTCCTACGGGCTCGAACTGAAGCACCTGCTCGAACAAATCCTGACGCATTCGCGCGGCATTGATCCCACCGTGCTCAAAAAGATCACCGACTACACCAAGCTGTTTTGGGCGAACCACGGGAATCACAATGCTTTTACCTCGCAAAAGTTTTTGCCGGAGTTCACGCCGGAGGAGTTACAGGCCGCGGCCTTGCAGGCGCTGAAGAATCGCGCCGCTTTGGGCCCGCAGGCGAAGCTCTTAAAGGAGCTCGAGGGCCTGCGCCGGCCGATTTTCGATGCGGACTATCAGCCCTCCCTTACCGTGAAAAACCCCAAGAACGGTGAAGACCCGCTCACCGCCAGCGGCAACAACCTTTATGAAGGCGTGACGATGGCCGACCTGAAAGACTTCCACGACAAGTACCCGCTTAACTCGCGCCTGGTAAAGAGGGATGGCAAACTGGTGGAGCAGGTTTATCGCGCCGGAGGGCCGTACGGCAAGGCTCCCGCCGGCCTGTACGCAGATGATCTGAACCGGGCGATTCGCTACCTGACCATGGCACTTCCTTACGCCAACGCGGCCACGAAAACCGTCCTCAAGGATTTGATCCGCTATTATCAAACCGGCGACCCGGCGGACTGGCGGCAATTCAACATCGATTGGGTTCACGACGATAATCCGGTGGATTTTACCAACGGCTTTATTGAGGTTTACAAGGATTCACGCGGGCTTAAAGGGGCTATGCAGGCTTATGTGACCGTCGTGGACGAGAAGATGAACAAGCTGATGCAGGAGTTCGCCGCGAGCGCCAAGTACTTCGAGCAGCGGGCGCCGTGGGAGGACAAGTACAAGCTCGATGCGCCTCACCCGCCCATCGTGAATACCGTCGAGGCCCTGATTATGACGGGCGACTACGATGTCATAACCGTCGGGGAGAATTTGCCGAACGAGGCAGAGATTCACGACAAATACGGCAGCAAGAGCTTTATCTTTTCCGGTTCCATGCGAGCGCTGGCGGCGGCGCGCGGCGCCAAGGTGAGCAATGAGTTTGCCTATTCAGAGGAAGAACGCGTCCGGGCGGAGAAGTACCAGGTCCTGGCCAGCGATCTTGAGGTGGCCATGCACGAGGTGCTGGGGCATGGTTCCGGGAAGATGAATCCCCGGCTCACGGAAGAGCCCGCCGTGTATTTGAAAGAGTATTACTCGACCCTGGAAGAAGCGCGCGCCGACCTGGTGGCCTTGTGGAACTTTTTTGATCCCAAGTTGGTGGAGATGGGCGCGATCCCCAACCTTGAGGTTGCCAAGGCCGCTTACGATACCGAGGCGCGCGCGGCGCTGGCGCAGCTCCACGAGTTTCCCACCGGTGACACCATTGAGGAAGACCACCGGCGCGGCACGCAATTGATTGTGAACTATATCCGCGACAAGACCGGCGCCATCCAGCCCGTGGAGCGCGCGGGCAAGGTTTATCTGATGGTGAAGGACTACGACCAGATGCGCAAGGGCGTGGGCATGCTGCTGGCGGAGCTGATGCGCATCAAGGCGGAGGGTGATTACGACGCCGCCAAGGCGCTCATCTCCAAATACGGCATTCATTTCAACCTCGAGTGGCGCGATCAGGTGGTGCAGCGTTACCAAGGCCTGGACCTACCCACCTTCTGGTGCGGCATCAATCCCGATCTGGTGCCCGGTGACAGCGGCAAGCCCGGTGACGTGAAAATTGTCTACCCGCGCGACATGGTGAAGCAGCAGCTTCGCTATGTCGCGATCTCGGGCCACTAAGTAAGTGGCTCGGCGGCTTTCGGGGCGGGAGCCTTGTTCCTTATGCAATGCAATCTCGTGAATTCCCTTTCTGGGCAAACATTTCATGCGTGATGTAGGGCCGAACGGCGTCCGGCCAGGGCCAGCGCCCCCGGCCCCTACCAGTGGGAGAAAGAGGAATGCAATGTCCGTGGATACAGGAAACAACCTGCGAGGAGCAGGAAGAGCATTGACACGCCGGGGTTTCATGGGTGCGGGGTTGCTCGCGCTGGCCACTCACGCTTGGGCGCAGTGTGACCTCGCGAGGATCAGTACGCCCTACAAACTGGGGAAATATGTGCTCGCCGCCTCCGGCGAAGAAGGCAGCTTTGACAAGGTCAGCGTTGACTGTCCGTTCGTCTTCCGCCATCAAGGCGCCTTCTATATGACGTTCGTTGCCTTCGACGGCATCGGCTACCAGACCGGGCTTGCTTCCTCACGGGACCTGGTGAACTGGAAAAAGGAAGGGTGCATCCTGAAACGGGACCCCTCCTCTTCGACGCTGAAATACAATGTGGCGATGAATTGGATTTTGCGGGAGAACGGCCTCTATTCACCCGGCGAAGTGCAACAGGTAGATGGATATTATCTTGGCGCATATCATGCTTACCCGAATGCGGGACTGGAACAGGGAGCCGCCGTCATTGGCCTCTGCCGCAGCAAGGACTTGCGCAACTGGATTGTCGATCCACCTTGTTTGCGGCCGGAAGATGGCGCTGCGTGGGAGCAGGGCGGGCTCTATAAGCCGTGCGTTCTGCGTCACCAAGGCAAATATTACATCTTCTACAACGCCAAGAACCATACGGAGAGGTCATGGCGGGAGCAGACCGGGGTGGCTATTTCCGCGGACCTTAAGACCTGGACACGCTACCCGGGGAATCCCGTCATTGCCAACGGCGCCGCGGGCAGCCCGGACGAAAAGTTTGCGAGTGATCCTTGTGTTCTACAAGACGGGCCCCAATGGATTCTCTTTTACTATGGGCTCGATGCTAGAGGTATAGCCAGAGACCTGGCAGCAACCAGTCCCGACCTGCTGCACGCAACGAAATGCGGCAAAATTCTGATCGACGTCGGCCCTCAAGGGTCGATTGATTCCGCTTACGCCCACAAACCGTCAGTGATTCAATACAAGCACGATCTTTACCACTACTATTGTGCGGTGCCCAGGAAATCCGGGCCGGAAATTCGTGGTATTTCTGTTGCCCGCTCGCGTCCGTGGAGCTAATCCGGGTCGGGCGGACGCGGGACGAGGTGCATCTGCATGAAGCGGCTTATTTTCCTTTCGGCAGGTCTTCTTCTGGTCTGGCGCCTTTCGTTCGGGCAGATGTCTTCCGTTTCCGCCGATACGGAGTGGCGGAGCTATGGCCACGATCCTGGTGGAATGCGCTTCTCTCCCTTGAAAGAGATCAACAACACGAATGTCCAGCAACTCCAGCGAGCGTGGACTTATGAGATAGCACCAACTCCCAACAGTGGGATCGTGGCTTTTGAGAGCACCCCCTTGATGGTGGATGGCGTGCTTTACTTCACCACGCAAACCAGCCGCGTCATTGCCCTGGATGGGGATACGGGAAAGGAACTCTGGGGGTTCGATCCTTTTCCCGGCGAGAGCGGCACACGCCGCCCCGTGCCCAATCGCGGCGCCGCCTACTGGGAGGGACACTCGCCGGTCGCCTGCGGAGGTGGACAACACGAGATCGACAAGCGCCTCTTCTATATCACCCTGGACGCCCGCCTCTTCGCATTGGATCCCCTGACTGGCCATCCGTGCAAAGGCTTCGGTGACAGCGGCGCCATTGATCTTCGCGTAGATGTGGCGGACAAATGGCCGAAAGGAAGATACGACTCAACTTCGCCTCCCACCATTTACAAAGACTTGGTGATCACCGGATCGGAGGTTCAGGAATTCCCGTCGAAAGGTCCCAGCGGAGATGTTCGTGCCTTCGATGTTAGAACGGGAAAGCGGTTTGGAGATTCCACACCGTCCCGAGACCCGGCGAATGGGGACACGACACTTGGGAAGGTGATTCCTGGAAGGACCGTTCGGGGACCAACGTGTGGACCATCATGAGCGTGGACGCGGAGCGGGGAATGATTTTCCTTCCCCTCGGGTTCGCCGTCCTACGACTTCTATGGCGCGGACCGGAAAGGTCAAGGTCTATTCGGCAACTCGCTCGTGGCGCTGGATGCCGCCACGGGCAAGCTCATCTGGTATTACCAGATGGTGCATCATGACATCTGGGATTACGATGTTTGTTCGCCGCCCAATTTAATGACCGTGCGCCGCGCGGGGAAGGATATCCCGGCGGTGGCGCAGGTAACCAAAATGGGGTTTGTCTTTATTATTGACCGGCTCACCGGCAAGCCTCTTTTCCCGGTCGAAGAGCGGCCGGTTGCCCAAAGCCAAGTGCCGGGCGAAGCGACTTGGCCCACGCAACCGTTTCCCGTCAAGCCGCCATGCCGCTCGCCAGGATTTCAGTGACGCTTGACGACCTCACCACGGTCACGCCGGAGTCGCGACAATACTGTCTCGACAACTTCGGTCCCTCCCTGCCCGGGGGGATCTACACTCCCTGGGGTCTTACGAAGATGACCGTGGAAATTCCCGGAACTCTGGGAGGCGGAAACTGGTCGGGGAGTTCGTTCAATCCCTCTCTCGGATATCTCTTCGTGAATGTGAGCGAAGTGGGCGCGGTGGGCTTGATGAAGCCGCAGCCGGAGGGCTCCGAGGAAGCTTACGTCCGCGGCAGCAAGTGGGGAAGATTACGCGCGCTTTTGGGATGACCACCATTATCCGTGCCAGCAGCCTCCCTGGGGTGACCTGAATGCTATCGACCTGAAGACCGGAGAAATCGCCTGGAAGGTGCCGCTGGGAGTCGTGGACGATCTGGAGGCAAAAGGGATTCCCAAGACCGGCATTTATAACCTCGGAGGCTCCATTGCCACGGCGGGAGGACTGGTATTCATTGGCGGCACCGTCGATCACCGCTTCCGGGCGTTCGAGGCGCGACGGGCAAAGAACTCTGGGTGGACAAGCTCGAATCCAACGCGCACGCCACGCCCATGACGTATCTGGGGAAGAAAACGAAGAAGCAATTCGTGGTGATTGCGGTGGGGCCAGGTGGATACTTCAATCCTGACACCTCCGCCCCCACCGTATTGGCGGCCTACGCCCTGTTCCCAGAAGGACAGGGCCCGGCAAGAATGCGGCCGCAAGCTCCATCGCGACACCATTTCCGCGGCTCCGGGCCGTGAGCCCCAGGATCTTCCCGCGCCCGCCCAGGTCGATTACGCAGCCGATTGCGTTCAGCCACCAGGCGCATGTTCAAACCGGATGAAATGCGACTCTTGCCACCAACCCGCGGGAACCAACGGCAAGATGCAAATCCCGGGAGTGGCGGAGTGTATGGCTTGCCATCAGAGTATCAAGACGGATAGCCCCGCGATTAAGGCATTGGCCCAACATCCAAAGGGACGACGGCCTCCTCGCGTGGACCCGAGTGTATACGCTTCCCGAGTTTGTTTACTTTAGTCATCATAAGCACATCAATGCCAACGTGGAATGCGCGGTATGCCACGGCCCGGTGAAAGACCGGGATAATCTCTGGCAGGAGAAAGAAGTTTCCATGGTCGCCTGCGTCGATTGCCACAAGCTGCGAAAGGCGCCGGTGAACTGTGATCTCTGTCATAACATCGGGCACTAGTGGCAACCGCTAATTGCACCTGGACAGCCGTAGGTGTATTTTGCCGTCTGGCAGTGAATCCAATGAAGATTTCGCTCTGCTGAGGTCCTATGAAGTTTGTGCCCCTCCTGTTTTGTTGTGCAATTGCCCTCGGCCCCTTTCCGCTTCTTGCGCAGGAGCCCATTCGCGACCCTCTTCTGCGCTGGATGAACCAGATTGCGCAGCAGCAACTGCAAGAGCGGCAGAGGGCGATTGACCAAATCCACACCGTTGCCGAGGCGGAGCGCCGGAAGCAAAAGGTCCGCGAAACGCTTCTGGAACTTCTGGGCGGTCTGCCCGACTACAACGGGCCGCTGAATGCCAAGGTCACGGGTCAGATTCAGGCGGAGGGTTACACCATTGAGAAGGTGCTTTTCCAGAGTCTGCCGAATTTCTATGTCACCGCTGATCTCTACCGGCCCAATCAGCCGGGCCGTTACCCCGCCATTCTTTTTCAGTCCGGCCATACTCAAGAGGGAAAGCCCGAGCCGCAGAGAGCGGCCGCCAATCTGGCTTTGAAAGGCTTTGTGGTGTTGGCGACCGATCCGATTGGTCAAGGTGAAAGGGAACAATCCTACGATCCGCAGCTCTCGGGACCCTTGGGGGGTTGGTCGGTTCCCGAGCATATCCAGGCAGGAGCCCAGAGCATTCTGATTGGTGAGAGTGCGGCCCGCTTCTTCATTTGGGATGCGAAGCGAGGCATCGACTACCTGGTTAGCCGGCCGGACGTGGACCCCACACGTCTGGGCGCCGCGGGTTGCTCGGGGGGTGGGGCATTGACCACCTTCATTGGCGCGCTGGACCCGAGGCTTAAAGCGGTCGTGCCCGCCTGCTATCCCAATTCCTATCAGTTGCTGTTTGCCGGCCCTGACCCCGATACCGAGATGACCTTCCCCCAATTTCTCGCGCAGTGGCCTCGACGTGGCGGATTATGTGGAAGTCACTGCGCCCACGCCCTGGCTGATTCAGGCAACCGAGGGTGACTACTTCACGCCCGCGGGGGCTCGGATGGTTTATGAGGAAGCTCGACATTGGTACGGCATTTACGGAGCTGAGGACAAGATCGGCTTTCTTCGTCGGGCCCGGTCCGCACGGCACTCCCCTGGTAAGCCGGGAAGCCGTGTATCAGTGGATGATCCGCTGGCTCAAGGACGGCCAGGGTGATTTTCATGAGCAGCCTGTACATCTCTATAACAATTTCGAACTGCTGGTCACTCCCACTGGCCACGTCGACGATATCCCCGGCAGCCGCAAGGTCTACCAACTGATCCTTGACGATTTTCACGCCAAGATGCGGCAGGGAACAATCCTTGAACTGCAAGCCGAATTGCGCCGGCTGAAGATTCCCTCGGATGGCTCTTCCCCGGAAATAAACGTGTTGGATGAGTCGAACACTGCGGAAGTTCGGCGCCAGCATATTCGGTTCGAGAGTGAGCCTGGGGTGGAGATTGAAGCGAATCTCTACCTCCCTTCTTCTCCCGCGGGTCGAAAGCCCGCGGTGCTGCTGGTGGCGGATAGTGGTCCTTACTTCCAGGCCGCATCCACGGATTCCCTGGCAAGTAGGATGGCAAAGAAAGGCCGCGTAGTTCTGACGCTGGAGCCGCGTGACTCTCCGGGAGAAAATACCCACGCGCCCTTTGTGGGGAATTGGATCACCAATTCGCGGGCCAACCAGATCGGGCTCAATTTGCCGGCGATGCGGGCCCATGACATTCTGCGCGGCGTCGATCTTCTCTCGGCGCGCAGTGACGTCGACCCGGCATCTATTCATGCGAATGCCCGCGGCGTAAAAGGGGTCTGGCTTCTGCTTGCGGCGGCAATTGACCCGCGAATGGGCAAGGTCTGGTTGGATCGAAGCCCCTATAGCCTGCGGGCCGCTCTTGCGAACACCCTGAACACCGATTTGTTCGATGCCGTGATTCCCGGCTTTGCGCTTCATTGGGACTTGGACGACCTTACCAAATCCATGGGAGCGAGGCCGGCAATGTGGACGGACCCGGCAAACTGGATGAACCGAGTTGTGGCGCTTCGCGGCCCCTTTGCGTACCGCTATGTGCTGGGTGATACCACGGAGCTTGCCGACGCCCAAGACGACGCCTATATTGACGAATTCTTGAAATGACCGGTTAGCGCACATCCCTGATTCGCAAAATCCTTCATCCGCGGAAATAAAGTGCCGATTAAATTATGTGCGGCGGGCGTGTGGAAACGGCGCCTTCGCGCGGCAGGCACGCACCCGCCCGCGCTGGTGAAGCGCGCTTTGCAATGGGAGGAAACAGGAATGACCAGATACAACATAATTCTCTTGCTTGTGGCCATGATCGGCTCGGGAGTGCTGGGTGGAACGGCCAACTACTTGCTCTTGCATAAAGATGATCCTGAATACGCCAAACGCTCGCGGAGCTTCGTCTTGGGGCTGGTGGCTTCCCTTCTTGTACCCCTCTTCCTCAAGACCATCTCCAGCGACATGGTGGATAAAATCACCAACATCCGCTACGGGTCGGGAATCCCCTTCGACTTTTTCGTTTTTGCCAGCCTTTGCCTGCTGGTGGCTGTCTTCTCTCGCACCTTTGCGGAGACCGTCGCCAAGCGGCTGGCCACCGAAGTGGAAAAGGCCAAGCGGGAATCCCAAGAAGCCCAGACTCGGGCAGCCTTGGCGGAAGAAAAGGCCAGCCAAGTCGAGCCCGTGCTTCGACAAGAAATGGAGCAGCGGACCGAACCACTGCCCGAATCCGCGCGAAACAGCATTCCCCCTTCACTTCAGGACCTTCCCGTCGATCATACCGACCGCGACCTTCTCACGGCGCTACTCCATGGGCAGTTTTCCTTCCGGACCCTCGGCAGCCTTGCCGAAGAGGTCCAGATGGAAAAATCCGATGCCGTGAAACGTTTGGAAAGAATGCGCGAGCACGCCTTGGCCGGCAAAAAGACCACGCCTACGCGCAATCTGTGGTTCCTCACCGATAAAGGCTGCAACTGGCTCGAAGCCCAAGCAGCAAGCGCCGAAGTGCCCCGCGACCGCGCCGTGACGTGACGCGCGAGCTATACAGGGTGCGGGAAATTGCCTCAATGTATTCATCATGAGCATTGACAGCGTTGCGAAGGATCTCGCCCTGCCCGCCTTTGGACTTGGCCTTGGTCTCGCCACTCGTCACTGCTCGTTTGATTTGCGCTTTTTGCTGTCGACAAATTGATGCATCTTCTCACCTGAAACTGCCGATGGCCGATATGGGGGGGTGTG
This sequence comes from uncultured Acidobacteriota bacterium, assembly GCA_963810005.1. Lineage (GTDB taxonomy): Bacteria > Acidobacteriota > Terriglobia > UBA7540 > UBA7540 > Bog-366. The sequence continues at coordinate 137,747 of CAWELY010000021.1, read as the reverse complement.
TCACGCAGGGGTTTGGCCGTGGGCTCTCCCGTCCTTCCACCTCTACCCTTTGGCTGCTTCTCGTCACTCGTCACTGCCCTTTCCCTTTGTCTCGTCACTCATAGCTCGCCAAAACGGAGAATGGACGCTTTGTCCTGGTCAATAACTCCCGCCTCTTCATCAACTTATTCGCCTTCACGGGCGCAAAGCTGTATAAGCCATTTGTTTTCTGAAGTTTATTGGCATAGCATGGATTTGAGGGATTTTTCGCGATTTCGCGGGTCTAAAATCATACTATCTCCTGCATTTTCAACAATTCATAGGCATTTATTAACAAGTGCTTTTTTTCATAAACATATTGGGTTATTAGGCTTCTAACATTTCGTGCCTCATTTGTTTTCAATAACATTCCGGCTTCGAACGTAGGAAGAAAGAATTCTCTTTGTGCATCGTAGGGCCGAATGGCATTCGACCTCGCGGATAGGGCAAATAACCGGGCGAATTTCGGAGCTTGGTGGCGGTTGGCGGAAAGGCAACCAGAAGCTAGGGAGGTGGACTTACCGAGCGGCATGGCAGCACCTGCGTTCGAGCCGCCCTCCACCATATACCATGTCGATACTCGTGTCAAGTAAAAAAACCAAGAATTAGAGCCTAGTTCCCCGGAGGGGCCGAACCCGTGGCACGGGCAGCATGCCCCGATCCATCGGGGTCCCGCCCGTGAGCAGTCACGGCCAGGATGGCCGTGCCAGCACAAAAAGAATTCACCACAGAGGCACAGAGGTCACGGAGGGCAGACAGGGAAAAAGCCTTAAGCCAACAAATAAGGAACCGTGATCTCTACCAGGGCCAACGGGAGTGCTTTTCTCTGTGATCTCCGTGCCTCGGTGGTGAATCTTCTCTTCGCGGCCGTGGCAGAATGCCCGCACATCATTCGTAGCAATTCCCGCTCTCGGGAGGCGCCGATGTGGCGTCGACCGGTCGTAATTATTCTAATGCTCGTCATAGCGGCGATTCTGATGCTGCCCCTGCGGGCGCAACAGAAAGACGTAGCGCAGGGCCCGCGGTTCGGCCCAGCGGCTTTTCCATCACCATGTGCCGCCACGCCGTTGCCCACGGGAGGGGCAACAAGAACCTGTAGCGCCGGGCTTGAGCCCGGCACGTGCTGACGTAGCGGCGAGTTTACCTCGCCATGGCGGCGTAAAGCCGCCGCTACGTCATGCCGACCTCAAGGTCGGCGCTACAACACCGGGCACTAGCCCGGCAAAGCCCTTTACCCAGGAGCAGGTCGTAAGCATGATGTGGGACGGATTCGGCGACGAGTCCGACGCCAAGCTGATCGAGCAGCGCGGGATTGATTTCGCGCCGTCTGAAGATTTTATCCAAACCCTCAACGCCGCAGGCGCAAGCGAGGCATTTCTTAACGTCCTGCGCGCCGCCAAGCTGCCTCGCCGACCAGCTACCGGCCGAACCCTGTTACTGCCAGCCTTCGCATACAAAATCTCCGAGGAGCAAGGTTTCCTCGCGTTGCCTCATCACACTGCAACGACGGCGTCCCAAAGGGGCCAGAGGGGCAATTCAGAGCTCCGCTTTTCGATATCGGACTTGCAGAACGGCGATAGCTGACCGAGGCACATTGCGGCAATCTGCCGCGTCATGTGGTAAAAGGAGGCTCCATCGAGATTCTCTTGCGTCCAGTTCAGCGCCGGTGGTCCATCGCCAATAGGGAACGATCCTCGCGGCAGTAAAATCTCCAACTTGACCAGGGCCAGTCGCCGGGGTGGGCCACCCAACCGCGCGCCACGGGATTATTGTGGATGTAGTCGATCTTTTCGTTCTGCTTCTTGTCACTCCAAATATTCATGTCGTATCCGCGCCGGTTCCAAACCCGGTAGCGCGCGTGATGATGCACGGTCGAAGTGCCGCACACATAAAAATCAATGTATGCGCCACCCCATCATTGCTTGATTTCCCCCCAACTCGCGATCATCTAGTCGTCACCCAAACGCCTTCGGCGTGCCGTTGGGCAGAGCGAGCCCAGGCCCTACGAGACGTTGCTTGCTTCCGCCCCCCGATTCCCTCCACCTCAGGGGGCGGTCATTTTGTCTGCTCTGTAGGTAGCACAATCTAGCCTCACTTTGTTGTTGACAAAGCCTATGGATGTGTATATACGTACCTAGTTGGTAGCAGCTAGGAGCTAGTCAGGAGGTTTTAATGTCGGCCGATAACGAACTGGAAATGACCCGAGAGAAGGCCCACGAGCAGGAAGGGAACGCCCCCCAACGCCCCGGAGGGATCGAAGCCGCAGGCTGAGGCCAACTCTGCCGTGGCCGACTTTCGGCAGGGATTCTTCACCGGGTCGCGGTATGAAATTCTGCTGGCGCTGGGGGAAGAACCGGAGGAGTACCAGCGGATGATGGAGTCCCTGCTGGAGGACTTGCAACCCCGCCCGGGTTTGGAGAGCCACTTGGCCGAGCAGATGGGGGAAACGTTCTGGCGGATGCGGCGCGCCCAGCGCATCCGCGACGGGCTGGCGCTGAAGAGCATTCAAAGGAAAATACAAGGGGAAGAGTTGATGACGTCGATGCAGGCCTCGAAGGCCTTCGAAATGCTGGAGCCGTTTGAGCGCCTCAAGGAAGCGCTGTCACGCCGCGGCCAGGGTCCCACGGCGGCGGAAATCGAGGAGTTTGTGAAGACCCGCAAGGGTGATTCTTCCGAAAGGATGCAGGAATTCATCCCGCTTCTGAAGTCGCTCCAAGAGCCGATGGAGGAGCCGGAGCGCAAGGCCGCCCGCCGGGAAGCCCGGAAGCATCTGGGCCCGCTGATGGAACCTTACGAGAATCTTGCCTGGCGGTATTCGCGGCGGTCCGAGAAGGTCCACTCGCCGGAAAATCTGGCCGCGCTGATGGCTCCGGAAGATAGCAGTCGGCGCATCTGCAAAGGCTGGAGGACTCCAACTTGCGCCGGATGTGGCGCCTTATCAATGCTTTCGGGAAGGTCCGGCAAGGGATACTGCAAAAAAAAGATGTTAGAAAAATACGAACGAAGCCAGTATGTGTATGAAAACAAACAAATCTCGGACAAAATGCCCGTGAAAAAGTCGGACATTTATGTCTAAGATTCGGACATTTACGTCTAACCGACACGAATTTTGCAGAAATTCGAGGTGAATTGAGTATGAAACGGCGGCATTTTCTGACCAAATCCCTGGTCGCGAGTTCGCTGGCTTACGGATTCGATGGGGGTGAAAGCCCCATGCTGGCCCAGGCAGCGGAGCAGAATCTCGCGGCTCCTCCGGAGGGAAGAGCCCGCGAGGAGCAGGATTGAACGCTTCACACCGGCTCGATGCCGTACCGCTCCCCCGGGGCGGTGGCGAACTCCGTAACCTCGCCTTGGGTTTTGACGCTGATCGGCTGGCGGTCCTTGAGCCGAATGACGCGGATGGTTTTTCCCGGCCAGGGATTGGCCAGCCGGCCTGGTGCGCCTTTCTCGCTCAGAAGCGTTACCTCGGTAATATTCTTCCCGTCGTAGGCGGCGCTCACCAGAAAGGCTCCGACGGCGCGCAGGCCGTCAAAGCGGGCAGGGCCCAGTTTATGGGTGTTGGGGAAAAGCCGGATAACCCTCGTATAACTCTGCATCAAACATTCATTCAGAACCGCGGGCAGGGAAAGGTTCTCCGTCCACACCCCCATGCGCATCATGAAATCGAAATCCACGGCGTCGTTATACCGGCCATCGATCTGGCGCGCGCGGTCGTTGGCAATGCCGTTGGGCAGCAGACAGTAGCGGACTTCCCGCTTGAACCAATCGAGGTCGAGCGTACCCAGCCGCGCCCGAATCAAAGGCTGATAAACGACGTCATTACCCCCTTCGAGCCGAATCGTTTCGGCCGTGCGCCGCGCAATTTCCAGGTGTTCCGCACCTCGGCCCAGGCCGACCTGTTCGCCCGGAAATACCGGCGCCAGCGTGACCGGAATGTTATAAACATGTTCCGCCGGGGCATTGAGCACGTCCAGCCATACCTCCCCGTAGGGGCCTCGAGTTTGGGGATACGGGGCGAGATTCGTCCGGACTTCCGCCCACCGGGCGCGTTTGTCGGCGTCGAGCCCCAGAATCTTCGCCGCCTCAACCGTGGCATCCAGAAGGAATTCCGTCATCGCCAGGTCCATGATGCAATCCTTATTCAGGCGGAAATCCACGGTACATCCCCAGTTCTCGGGCGACGCGGAAGGCACGATGTGATATTTGCCGTCCGGTTCCTTCTTCACGAAAGCGGCCACGAATTGGGTGGCGACCCGCAGAAGCGGATAGACTCTCTTCAAGAAGTCGTTATCGAGCGTGTAGAGGTAGTGCCACCAGAGGCTCTGCACGGTCCAAGGAGTCTCGCAGACCTCATAACCCCACGGCGGCGCCGGGTAAGGCACCACCTGGCTGGGGACGGGATAGGCGGAGTGGGGGAAGAAAGCGCCGGGCAGTTCGAACTTCTCCCGCGCACAGGCTTCCGCCATCGGCAACAGGTTCTCGACCACCTCAACATAAGGCAGGTTCTGGTCCACATGATTGCTGGAGAAGACCCCCCAGAACACCTGCTGGGTGTTGTAATTCATGTGGTAATCGCCATGCCACGCGGTGCCAATCTTGCCGCTGGTCCAGTTCCCGAAGAGTCCCGGGGCGACTTTGCCTTCACGCAGGCAACAGGCCAGAAGGTACTGGTTGTGATACCAGATGGTCTCGAGTTCCTTGTCCTCGAACTCCACAGCCGAGCGCGACCAGAAATTCTCCCACCCTTTTTCCGTTTCCTGCTGAAGCTGCTTTACCGGGATTTGCGCCAGTCGCTTCGCCTCGCTCTTGGCAAAGGCAACGTTGTCCGGGTGGTCGCGAGGAGTGAAAAGCGTAAGGTCCAGGCGGAAAGGCTGCTCTTTTTGGCTGCGCAGAAATACCTCGGGAGGCCCGCCCGAGGGCCAGTAAGCTTCCCGGCTGCCACCCCCCATCTTTCTGAGTTGCTCCTGGGTTTCCGCCAGACCTTCCACTTGCCAGGAGCCTTGGAGGAGACCGCTCAAAGCAAAGTTGCGATCCTTATCGGTGTTCGGTGGGTGGGGGTTCTCTTCCGTAGGAACTGTCGCGGGGAAGTGCTGATACCCGGAGAACTCGGCGAAACCCTCTCCGGCGCTGCCGTCAATCTCCGGGGGCGGAAGTTGCGCCTCGGCATCGAGATTCGGGCCGTAGGCCACGGAGACGAAGGGAGCGAGCTCGTCGGTGGAAACCGAGATGTGTCCCGTGCTCCAATTCACAAAACACCGCGCGCTCACCTTGCGCCGCTGGCCGCGCAAGTCGTCGTGCTCAAGCTCCAGTGTGAACAGGCCACTGGAAGGGTCGAGCGTCTGGCGCAGAACGCGCACCTCTCGTGAGTCCCAGTGAATCCACACGATGCCGCACGGCCAAGGACGGGGCCAGGATTTTTCGTAAGAAGAAGTTACCTTTCCGGTGTATTCGCGGAAGAAATAGATCGAGGACTCCAGGTAAAGCATATCCGGCTTGCCCTGGCGCTTCGCTTCCTCGCTGGCACGCTGCCAGAGTTTCATGAGCTCAGGGAAAGGCAGGACGTGTTGGTAATGATCTTCGCTGACGCGGATATCCCAAGAGTCCTCTTTGCCCAGGTGAAGCCCCAAGGCATCGGGGCGCACGGTGACACACACCCCGATGTCGCCATTGCCCAGGAGCATCCCTTCGAAGAAATTGGGCGTCGGCAGGTTGCGCGTGATCCGGTGTTTCCGGGCGATTGGAGCGCCTTCCAACCCACCAGGGCCGGTTCGACTCGATCCTCCCTTGGGTATTACCACTCCCGCGGCTGTAGCCGCCGTGGTGGCAAGGAATTCTCTGCGAGTTGGTGTGATGGACATGATTTCCTCTCCTTGATCTGAGCCGCAGTGTCACTCACTATCGATAAACCTTGAAGGATTGGACCGTGACGGGCCGGGTACCGGCGCTCACAATCTTTAGCGTATGCTGGCCTCGGGTAAGGCCGTGCCGCTCGAACACCGTGATACCGGTGATAACCGGGAAGTTCTTCAGTCCGAGGTGGATCCTGCTCTCAAATTTCCCGTCTAGATAAAGATCGACTTCCCCGTAGCCCTCCGCCTTTTGGGCAATGTAATCGATCCCGGTTCCTGGGAAAGATAGCGTTAAGGAATCCCCCTGGTTCTTGGTGACACGAATTTGGCCCTCCACGGCCTGGGGGCTGGCCATTGTTGTCCACTCACCAGAGAACTTGACTTCGGGGCTTGCCGCTGAGCGGATGTCAAAGGGGGGCAAAGGCTTAGTCCGCAACACCACCGGAATTATCCAGGCCTTGTAAATCCCCGCGGGCTTATCTTCAAACTGACATCCGGAGGTAAACATTGCCAGCCGAACCTCGGCGCCGTGCGATTCCTGAAACCGGGGACACAAGGTTGGTCCATACATGTGGCTTCCGGACGCAAGGAAGCCATCACTAAATGACTGAATGAATGACCAGGGGCCCCAAGGATGCTCCGCCTGATAAAAGTCGTAGTTCATACCCGCTGGCTCGAACCACTTGGTCAGAACCTTCGGGTTGTACCAGGAGATGAGGAGGTATATTCCCAAAGAAGGTACGTAGCAGATCGGCGTCATGCCGCACTTGGCGGGACGCTTCAAAATTGGAACGGCGGCATCAATACGCTTCGACCAGCTTCCGGAACTGGCTCCGTCTCCACCTGTGAAATATTCCCAATTGCTCGCATCGAGTTTTGGCAGCGCCTTCCGTCCGACCCTTCCCAGGATGAGGGAATCGCCATCATTCCAGAATCCATTGGTGGATACGGCATAAACATACTCCAACGCGCCGTCGCGGCTGACGTTCCCGCCATTCTTGCCGTAATGGGTAAAAAAGGGAGCACCGAACGCCGAACCCGGCCACATCGGCCGGTCATAGATTCTCCTGCGCCGTCCTCTGCCAAGTCAGCCCTCGGTCGCTCGACTTGATCAGGCTGGCATTGAAGGCCGTCTGGCGCATCAAGGGATCGTGGCTTTCATCCCCATAGATGTGTCGCGAGACAAACGTATAGAACACGCCATCAATGCACTCCTGGCCACAGGCTTTCCATGTGGCATGGTCCTTTCCGCGCTGACCCGCCTTACCGTACTCGGCCATGGGATTGATTCCGACTCCGGCCAAGCTCAGAAGAGACTCCCCCTCCAAACGATTGAAGGCAAGATTCTCCTGCGCCTTGCCGAATCCGCGGCCGTCGTCATTGAATGAGTACAGGCGATCATCGTCTGCCCAAAACGGATCCCACGTGTCGCCATTCGAGTCATCCCACTTGTGGATCGCGTTCAAGTCCAGTTCCACCGCGACAATGCGCTTCGACGCCGCGGGTATTGCACGAGTCTGGGAAAAAGCCGCCGAAATGCGGCCGTTCGCGAGGCCCGTAGCGGCCAGCATACCGGCAGCGCGAAGAAACGTCCGCCGATCGACATCGTGGTCCTGCGTAATCTTTTGGCTCATAGATTTGGGCCCCCTTGGGATGATCTTCAAAACCGCAAATGTGATTCTCCCCGAACCAACGCCCCACCGGCAGTGCTGGCCTTCGGCGGTCACTTGAGAATCGGCTGAAGGAAGCGGCTCGGGACCGGCTTCTTTTACCCCACCGATAGCCCTGAAAGCAAGACGGATTTTGTTCGCCTGCTTCTCGCGCAGGTGCAGATCGATGCCAGGAGATTCCTCGCTGGCGGACATCGTCAGCAAGAACGGGAACCTTTTGCTGAACTTTCCGCCGCGCCCCGACGGGAGTCTTGATGACGAAGAGTGGAACCTTCCTTGAATCCACCCAGAACCGTGCTTGGTCCGCTTGGTGCTTGACGAAATCCGCCCGTCGAGAGCAATCTTGTTAGGTTCTTAAATCCGGCCGCGGCAAATTGGGTGGGGAACAATCCCAGGTCCTCTCTGCGCCACTAAGGCCCTAAGGTTCAAATCTCTTGAAATTCTCAGTAATCAGTTCATACATTTTCAGGCTGGGTGTGGTTTTGTGGGCGCTCTCCGTCTCAACTGCCGCGCAGGTCGCTCCCGCTTCCTGGCAAGGCACCGTGCGCGACGCCAGGGGAAACGTCATGGCCGGCGCGCAGGTCGAACTGCGTGCAACCGGGTCGGGTCGCACCTTGACGACCACCACGGACGCGCAAGGCGCTTTCAGTTTCCCCAACTTGCCTGCCGGGAATTATGCGGTGCGCATCCGCTGGCATAACAAAACGACCACGTCGCGGGAGTTGCTGAAAATCCAGCCAGGGGACCACCTGAACTCTTCCGTGCAGGTTGCCGTGGCCGGTGGATGGCTGGCTCTCCAGACGGCAGCGGCAGGAGAGCAGCCGAAAGCGAGCGGTGGGGAAAAGCTCTCCAGCCGGCAAGTTTCGGAGTTACCCCTGAACAAGCGCGACTTCAGTCAACTGCTGCTGCTGGCTGCCGGCACCATGACCGATACCAACGGCTCGGCGAATTTCACCCAGCAATTCGCCGTGAATGGCCAGCGCGGCGCCACCGCCGTGTTTGCCATGGACGGCGTGGACATGACCGATCCGGAACTGGGCGGCGCCACCTTTACCAACTTCAACGTGGACGCGGTGCAGGAAATCCAGTCGCTCTCCGGGGTGATGCCTGCGGAAATCGGCCACGGTGCTGCCGGCTTCACCAACATCAAGACCAAGGCCGGAACCAATCTGCTGCACGGCTCGGTTTTTGAATTCGTGCGCAACTCGGCCTTCGATGCGCGCAATTTCTTCGATCAGCGAACCCTGGCCCAGCCCGGCCGCATTCCGCCCTTTCGCCCGCAATGAATTCGGCTTCACCCTGGGTGGGCCGGTCACGCTGCCGGGAATTTACCAGGGCCGCGATCGCACCTTTTTCTTCGGACAGTATCAGGGTTTCCGCCAGGTGCTGGGGACCACGCAGGTGCTCTCCGTGCCCACCCAGGCGGAGCGGCAGGGAGTGGACACCACGGCGTTCCCGGGTGACACGCTCGTATGTGCCGGTAAATCCGCAGATGGCGCCCATCCTGGCGGCCTATCCATTGCCCAACGATCCGCAAGGGTCCTTTGGAGCGCGCACCTACGCCACCTCCTCCAAAGTCGCGACCGACACCAACCAGTTTTCCATTCGCATTGACCATCGCATTTCCGACCAGGGCCAGCTTTTTGCGCGCTTCAATCTCGACAACGTGAACGGGTCCACTGACCAATCCCGACCAGTCGGCCATCGATCCGAGCTTTGCCATCCAGTTCCATCAACCTCAGCGCAACCTGGGGCTGAACTACACGCGCACGGTATCGCCCCATTTCACCTCCGAGACTTCGCTCGGTTACATTCGCAGCACGCCGCTCTTTCTCCCCGACAATCACACTCAGCCGGGAATGACCTTTGCCGATAGTCTGTACGAATCGTTCAACTCCCCGGCCGGGTCCGTAAGGGGCTTTTACGGGAACCTCTTCCAGGTTCGCCAGAACTTCACCTACCTGCATGGAACATCACACGCTGAAATTCGGAGCGGAGACGCGCTTCAACCGTGACACCGCCATCTTTGCGATCAAACCCCAATGGCCAGTACATCTTCGGGGGTGGCGCGGCCTACGCCCCGACGGAAATTCCCTCGGCAAGCGGCCAGCATGATATCCAGGTGGGCGCCCCCCTCCCCGACACGCTTACGGGCTTCCTCACCGCGACCCCCTTTTCCTACAACACAACGGCGGCCTTGGCTCTTACGCCGCAGGGTGATCGCTTTGATGACGTCGCCATCCGCCGTGAGGCTTATAACTTCTTCTTTCAGGATGCCTGGAAGGTCACGCCGCGGTTCACGCTCAATTATGGCCTGCGCTACGAAGTGAACGAGCCGCCTTCGCGAAGCCGAGCGGCGTACCTCGACGTTCCTGACGGTGGATGCAAACGGCAAATCCGTGCCCGTTTGGGAAGCGGGAGCGCGGCAGATCATGGTTCTTAACCCGCAACCCCCGTACAGATAGGACCTGAATGGATGGGGGCCGCGGGCATCGGTGGAGTGGCGGGTCTCGACCGGAACGGTGCTGAGCGCCGGGGGCGGAATCACCACGATTCTCCCTCCTCTCGGCATGGAGAAGTCCTGGCCGGCGTCTTCCCGTTTATCGTCAGTCCCAATTTCACCGCATTGCCGGCCGCGCCGGTGCCCTTCCAGAACGCCGTGACGACGTTGCAGTTGCCGCCCGTCTACACCACCTCAGGCCAGTTGGCGTTTCCCACGGGCCGCACGACCGACGTGGCCCCCAACACGCAGCTTGACGTGCCGCGCTTCCAGGCTGATCTCTCCGCCCTGACGCCCGGCCACCAACCACAGCCGCTCGCGGTGTTTGGAACGTCGCCGAACCTTCCCAACGGTTACATCGAGAACTACACGGCGGGTATCGAGCAGACGTTCAAGGACGTCGTCGTCAACGCCTCATACGTGGGCACCGCAGGCGTGAAACTCCTGAGCGTGATCAGCCCCAACAGTTATAGCGGCGCTTCGCCTCAGTTCGCACCCTTCACCCAGTTTGATAGCAGTGGCCAGGTGGTGGGCGGCTACGGTCCCGAGACCCTCTTTGGGATCGCCTTCCCACTCCACTTACCACGCCCTCCAGGTTTCCGCATCCAAGAACTCTCCCCGGCGGGGATTGGGCTTTCAATCCGGGTACACTTTCAGCAAATCGCTCGACGACACCAGCGCAATCGTCTTCCCTTTCGGCGGGGTCGCCGGCACTGTCCTCCAGACTTTGCCGCAGGACCCCTGGAATCCTGGCGCCGACAAAGGGCCCTCAACCTTTGACATGTCTCAGGCGTTTTCGACGAGCATCATTCAGGTGTTGCCTTTGGAACGGCTGGATTTTCTCCGGCCCCTGGGAAAGAAACTCCTTTCGGGCTGGCAAGTCCTCAACATCACGACGCTCGCCACCGGCTCGCCGTTCTCCGTCTATTCCGGCATTCAACAGACCGGCGTGGGCTCGGCGGGAGCCGACCGGCCCGATCAGTTGGCGACTCCGGATTTCTCCACCCGCCGCACGGTCCGGGAGGACTACTTCGGCCGAGGTGCGAACAACGCCTCCTTTTTTTCCATCCCCATAAATATTCCTGGCGGCACCGGGCCCAACCAGGGCCGCTTCGGAACCTTGGGACGAAACACCTTCCGTGGCCCGGACTTTTACAATCTCGACATGGCCTTGATCAAGGACACCACCTTGGGCAGCCGGTGCGCGTTCAGAGCCCACAACCTTGGAGTTCCGTGCCGAGTTCTTCAACGCCTTCAACCTGGTGACCTTCGGACTGCCCGTGAACATCTTGCACGGCTCGGGCTTCGGGGTCATCAATCATACCGCGGGGACCTCCCGCCAGATTCAGTTCTCCCTGAAATTGATCTTCTGACTTAATGTAGAGGCGGTTTTACGCCGCCATCTGGCGAGGTAAACTCGCCGCTACGGAAACTCAGGGGATCATCCTTCCAGGACTATAACTGAGTGGACATCGAGGTCCGGCAGATCAATCTCGAGCGTGTTTTCACGTTTGTTCAACTTCAGGGCTTGCGGTGACGGATGTATCTGCCGGCATGTCGTGGGCCGGAAAAACGACTCGGAGAGTATGAGCGTGCCTCCTTTCAGGCGGTTTACTTCTCCTTTTGTCAGGAGGATCGTCCGGTTGACCCGGTGTACGACCAACATGTCCTTGCCGTGCTTCCTGTAGAAAGTGGTTCCCATCCCGCGGCGGTTATTCACTTCAACCCTTACAGGGGCGCGTTTTAAGTGTAAGCGCAATAACTTATAATGGAACTCCAGAGGCCATTGCATATCGTGGGCAATCATTCCGTACAGATCAAAGCTCGCATAAACGACTTTCCCTTTGCCGTAGTTGGTTACGATGAAAGCAGGATGCTCGCTTGCTTTCCCTGGAGGCGGTGGTTCCCAATTGACCCACGCTTGTTCGTTTTCGTCAGTATCCTCGCTCCAGACCGTGGCGGGAAGAATGTGGGCGGCCAAAACCTTTGTTCCGGCGCGGGGTTTGACCAAGACAAAGGGCGCCTGCACCGCAAGCGTCGTATCCGGAAGTTCCTTCCAGATCGGATCGCCGAGGCGGCGAAGATAACTGCCCCACAAGTTTTGCTGGTAGGTTTCCATCACGCCGTCGAAGTCGCATCCCAACAGATCCGCCAGGGCGAAATTCGAACGCGCCGTCCCGTCGGCTTGTTTGGTGGCGGTCAATCCCGTGGCAATCAGCAGTCCACCGGAACCAACAAATTGTTCGAGGACCTCGACCTCACTTGGAGACAGGCAAGTGACCTCCGGCAGGACCAGGGCCTGGTAATGGGTAAGACTCTCCTTGGTAAGTCTCGCATCGGGTAATACGTCGGTGGGAAACTGCGAGTAGGCGCCAGCTTCCATGGCGCCTTTGAGAACCGTTGCCATGTCCAGGCGGTCATTAAACCGGGTCTTTTCACTGAATAAGATGGCGACACAGGGAACCGGGTCGCGGTCGGTCAGGTAAGGCTGAATTTGCTCGATATCTTTGTATCCGGCGCCCATTTCGCGGAACCACAGAGGGTCCAGGGTTCCGTCCTGCCGCATGGTTTCGGAGTACATGAAGACGCGGCAATTTTGGGCGGCGATCATGGCGCTCTCAACTTTGAATATGGAGTCCGGAGAAGGATCATAGGCATAAGCCACCAGCCCCGGGCCGATCTGAGGCAGCTTGCCGGTGCCGCGCGCGAACATGGCGGAGAGGTAGTTGCCGGCAAACGGCTCGGCGAAGGTGTAGTCCAGCAAATCCATGAGTTCTTTGCGAAAATCGAGGTGCCCGCCGTTGATGGTGATGGCGGCTTTGGAGCCGAGTCCCCTTACCACGGCAATAGCTTCTTTGACGAACCCAAACTGCGTGGTCTGGTACCGAAATTCCTCGGTTTCGCGCCAGTCGCGGTCGGCGTCGGCGCCGCGCGGGATGTTGTGATGGTAGCGTGACTGATAGAGGTCCGAGCAGTATTTGCAGTAGCAGAGAGGCTGCCCAACAATATCGAGGAAGATTCCATCCGGGCCGTAGCCCTTGACGATTTCCGTCAGTTGGTCGAAGACATACTGGCGATAAGGGGTGTTGACGCAGGTCCAGTGCCACTGGCCCCGCGAGTGCGTGGTTTCTTCCGGGTGCTGGCGGCGGTTCTTGCCATTCTCATCCCGCAGCGCCCACTGCGGATGGTTTAGCACCGCCCAGTCATCAAATCCAATGCAATAGTAAGCGTGAAAGGCAATCCCCTTTCGGCGCAACCGGTCACGGAAGGCCTTTACGAAGTCAACCTTCAGTCCTGGATGCGGGTGGCCCACCTTGGTTGGGTAGTAGGCTTCACCATGGTGCCCTTTGCAGAAGACCCACAGATGATCCAAATCGGATTCCTCATAAAGGCGAAACCATTGGTCCGGATCGAAGTTGGCGTAAGTGATTGCCGGCGGGTCCGGGGAATGATGATCCACAATGTAGCCGCGATATTGATTTTCCAGGCTGGGAGGGGCCGGATCAGGCCCCGCGGCAGGACGCGCCGGCGCACTAGCACGGGCGGCGCTGGTAAGCTGGGGAAGGCTCAGCAGGATCGGTGATGTTCCGCAAAGCCCCAAAAATGCGAATGAAAAATCCCTGCGATTCATAGTTTTTTCTCCGGGGTCGGGCAGCATGACGTCAACTGCGACAAGAGTTGCACAGCGCCGCTAGCTTATACACCTTCCCTCCGCTCTACTCCACTCCGGTCATCTTGAAGACGTAAGCCTCCGGCAAGGCCAACTCTGCCTTGGCGAGGGCCGGCACCTCGATGTGGAGCTTCCCGCCTTCCGTTCGAAACTTCAACGGCGCGCCGCTGCCAAGAAACGAGATGATCGTCTGGGGGGTGGCGCGGGGAGCGCTCAGGACCAATTCCTGCGCCGGCCAAGCATCCGTGATGGCATAGAGGTTGTTGCCCTTGCTGGTAAAGCGGACATTGCCCTCCGCCATTTGCCGCCAGGGATGAGTGCCGTAGATGGCCTCACCATTCACCTTGAGCCAGGCGCCTATCTGGAGCAGCCGTTCCTGCATGATCACGGGGACGCGCCCGTCGGCCGTGGGACCGATATCCAAAAGAAAATTGCCCCCTTTGGAAACGGCGTTCACCAGCAAGGCAATCAGTGCCGTGGCCGATTTATAGTCGTCGGCGGTTTCGACGCGATTGTAGCCAAACGATTTTCCGATGCCTTGATCTTCTTCCCACTTGTGCGCAGGGCCGAGCTGCGCCCCCTCGGGTACAAAGGTTTGGTATTCGGAGGTATAGAACCCGCCATGCTTGCTGCGCGTTTCTTGGCCCCACCGGTCGTTGATTACGATCTCATCGCGCACCGAAGATTCGTTGAAGAGCCAGGAGAGGAAGTCTGTGGACCGCCAATCCGCACTGGGGTGTTCCCACTCGCCATCGGTCCAGAGGATGGAGGGATGATAGCGCTCGACGAGGTCTTTCATCTGCGGCACCATATGCTCGGAGACGTAGCGTGGCAGATCACTGTGATAGACCGGGTTGTACCACTCGTAGAGGGAATAATAGAATCCCATCTTCAGCCCCTTGTCCACCACGGCGCGCGCCAAATCACCGGCCAGATCCCGGTGCGGGCCGACGTCCACGCTGTTCCAGTTCCAACTCGCCGGGCACGGCCACAGGCAGAAGCCCTCGTGGTGTTTTGAGGTCAGGACCACATAGCGCGCGCCCGACTTTGAAAACAGATCGGCCCACTGCTGCGGGTCGTACAGCTCGGCCTTGAACCCGCCGGCAAAGTCCTGGTACTTGAAGTTGGCGCCGTAGTGCGCCAGGTGAAAGGCCCAGGTCGGGCCATTTTTGTCTTGCATGTGGTTCCAGTACCACTCTGCGTAAGACTCTCCGACCTGGGAGTGCGGGTCCGCAAAGGCCGGGATCGAATAGACTCCCCAATGAATGAAGATGCCGAACTTGGCATCGTCATACCAGGACGGAGTCGCGCGTTTGTCCAGGGAATCCCAATTCGACTCGTAGTGAACCGCCTGCGCCGACAGGCCAAGGGGAAAGACCAAAAGGAATAAGGCAGCGATTAGAAACCGGTTCATATTGACCTCCTGATGATCGGTGTTTGATGTAGCGGCGGTTTTACACCGCCATTTGGCGAGATAAACTCGCCTCGACGCTGCCGCGTGGCGAGGTAAACTCGCCGCTACAATGCCACGTGACCCGGGCACGGAGTGCCACGCCCTTACAAGATGGGAGCATTGTCACCCCGCGGGGGGTGCCCCTTATATTTTCCATATTGATGTAGGGCCGCGCGCTTCGGCGCCGGCACGAGGTCGTCCCACTTCAAGATGGGTTTGATCTCTTCCACGGCAGAATCCGTATGAAAACGCATTGTCACGATCTGCTGCGGCGCGACGGGGAATCGATACGTGGGACCTCCTTGCAAGGCTTGCGGGTTTTTCCCTCGCAAGTCCGTCAGGGCCGCTCCCTGATGCGGCAGATTCACCGTGACTTCCGCCGTGCCCGTATGCCCCAGGCACTCGATCAAGCGCATTTCGATCTCTTTCCCTTCCCGGCGAATTACCGGGACAATCAGGTTGTGGGAAGTCTGCACGACCGACTTCTCAGGTGCCACCTGCTTGCCGGGGATAACGATGGGAGGACGGTTGTATTCCCAGGCCATCTGCGGAATCCGCGCCTGGTCCCAGGTTTCTTCCTGCGCCACCAAAGCGTAGGCCAACACATTCTTTCCTTTTCCGCTCAACCAGGGGTTTGGCCATCCGTAGTATTTGTCGGTGGCGTTAAGCAAATAGATAATGGGGGTGCGATCATTGAGCTCCCGCCCGGAAAGGCCTCGATCCAGAATGGCCACGCCTCCGCCACCCGCCAGGGTGTAATGAGTCCAGCCTACCGCCGGGACAATCCCCTTCGTCCAACCGGGCAACTCAGGGTTGGGCTTGGCCCAGGCACCGTGAGAAAAACCGTTGGGAATAGCGCGGCGGACCTCGGCGACGTCCGCAGCCAGAGGAAACTCCGCGACCACCACGGTGAGGTCCGGGACGTCGTTCAGTTCGGTTTCAAAATCAATCCGGGGATAGTTATCGTAGAACTGAATGAGCCGGCGGGCCGGACCGCCGCCGTAAAACTTGCCGGTGACCTCCACCGTGGTTGCCAGCGCACCGCGGGTGACAGAAATGGTCGGCTGGGAATCACTTGAGGAGGCAAGCCGGGTGCGCCCAGGCCGTGCCAGCATAAAGTCACCCGGGTCGCCCTCTTGCGTTTTCGGTTTTTCCGCCACCAGCACATTCGCGGCGCCGCCCAGAACCTCGCGTCCCGAGGGCTTGAGCTTCAGGCTGGTCAACGCTCCCGTGCTCGGATCGATGCGGACGGAGTAGTATTTCGTCTCGATGCTGGCGGGAAGGTCAATCTCCTTGGCGGGCTCGGGCGCTTTGGCGGCAAGCGCGATTACTTTGATTCCAAGGGACGGCAGGGGCAAACTGCACAGGGTTTTCCCCTTGATGGTCTGGCAGTCGCTTCCCTCCAGACCTTTGCCCTGGAGCTCCTCCAGCATGACCGGATCGTTTCGTTCCCAGTTGAGCGGGTTGAACAGGGCCGCGCCTTCTCCGGCCGCGGTCAGTGCGCCCACCGCTTCGCGATGCACCTTTTTATTCGCGCCTTCCACCGCCTCCATTCGGTCGCGAACGTCCCATGACGTCTTGCTCTCAAAAACCATTCCCCCGGCCGAACCCCACAGCGTGTTGCGGTCCATGTTCAGGAGCATCATCACCCAAGCCTTATAGAGACCGTCAACAGGGTAGGGAAATTTGGAACCGAGGCTGGCAATGGTGGCGAGGGTCTCCGCCGCCTGGAGCCCGTGTTCGTTCTTGCGATACCAGGTCTTGACTCGGGGATTCTCAATCCAGAACGAATCAAAGGCGTAACCGGTGCCTCCTTTCATGGTAGGAATCTGGATTTTACCGGATTTGATATCGGGCAACACCGCATCCAGATATTCTCCGGCGGTGGCCATCCGAACCTTGGTGTGCGGATTCACTTGCTTCCATTGTTCCAGAAACTCCTGGGGATATTCCTTTCTGACTGGCGCAAGACTATAGTCGCCGTGCCCGCCCAGGATGAGGATGGGGGCCCCGGCGGGGTTAGTTTTGGCCTTCTCCCGCAAGGAGTCCTCGAGCTTGTGGAGTTCGTCTGGAGTCAGTTTGTCCTTGGTGCCGAACAAGGGTCCAAAGTCTGAGTAATCTTCAGGGCACAAGGCCAATATTCGCGAACCATCGGGCGATTCGGACCAATGGATCCTGCTCCCGGTGCGATTCAGCCGGCAGTAAACCATGGCCTGCAGCCCCAGGCCCGCACAAATCTGGCCCATCTGACCGTGCTGGCCGCAGATATCGATGGTCCACATAATTCGCGGGCTCACGCCCATGACCTGTTCCTGCCAGCGCAGCCCTTCGACCCCCTCCTTGATGAGCGCCTCGCCACCCGAAAGGTTGATGCCCATTTCGAGGAACGTGGCGTTCACCAGTTCCACCCGGCCTTCCTTGGCCCGCTGCTTGATCTCCTCAATGCGCGCGGGCTGGAAATTTATTATGGCGATCATATTGTCGCACTCGGAGAGCACGAACTTGTAAGTGGGATCGTCACGCACCCGGTCCAGATGATCCAGATAGCTATTGGCGCAGTATACGCGTTCACTGGAGAAGTTGGTCAACCACCCGCAGCTTGCGGGATGAAAGTTGGGCACGATGAAACCTTCCAGGGGCGCCGCTTCCGCCGTTGGTTTGGTGGGGTTGCAGGAGAGGAGCGAGATGCCGCCGGCCGCGGCGCCGGCCACTCCTGCCAGAAAGTCTCGCCTATTTACGGATTTTTCAAAAGGACTTGCCATGATTATGCCTCCTGGGAATATCAAGCCATTGAGAGATTCGATGGGACAACCTCACGCCACTTCCAGCATCACCACTTCATGAATAGGCACACGCGGTACAGTGAGTTCCACGCCGCCGGCCTGCGTCGTTCTTATTGGCAGGGTAGCGCCGGCAACCACCGCTCTTGCGCGCGCGCCGTGAAGCGGCCGATTCACCCGAATCGTGACGTCGGTCAGGGCAATGGGGTCCTCGTAATAGTCCGGATGACTGGGCGTGTGACGCAAGGGCGAGAAATTCACGATGTGGACAAGGTAGCGCTCCTTGCGCTTGCTATCTGGCCGCGCGACCTGATGGGTCAAAGTGATTTCGGTGCTCAAGGGAGCGTTGCTCCGGACCAGCGTCGCCGGCAGCAGCTCCGCAATTGCCTGTTGGAACGCGCGCCGGTAAATCCAGTACCCATTCTTGAAGTAGCTCAGACCCAGCAAGAAGCCCACCAAAACCACGCGTCCGGTCTTCGCCAGCGCCGCATAGGACGTGAGGTGGTCAAAAGGAGTCTGCGGGTAACGGGTGTAATGCTCGGGGCCGCGCTGGAAGAGGGGCTGGCCGAGCAAGGCCAGAGTCGTGGCGGGAGACTGCGCCTTCCATTGGGAAGCGCCCTCGTATAGGGCATATTCATAGGGCGGAATATCACCCGTCATATTGGTTTGCGGGACAAGGAAAGCGGGCTTGAACGGCGACATTCCCGCGTAGGTGAACCCGTAGCGCTCCAGCCAAGTCTGCTCACCTCCGGCGATCAGGCCGCTGCGGTGGATCGCCACCAGCGCTCCGCCTTGCTCGACATCAGACCCGCACGGACCGTGGCTTCCCCCTCAGTTGAAAGTGCAAGCTGGAAGGGTCATTGTGGGATTCGGGAGGTTCGTTTTCCCAGATATAAACGAAGCGTCGGAGGGCCTTGATAATCCGCTCCCTTTGACGGTCGCACGCTTCGGCTTTTACGGAGGTATCCACCTGGGTACCGGAAACCATGCTGAGGTAGCAGAAAGTGCAGAGCCGGTGGGCCCAGCAACCCTGACACGTTTCCTGACAGAGGTCCGCATAGGTCTGGAACAAAGTCTGTGCCTTCGAAAACTCGAAGCCCGTCTCATGGTTGCCGATATCCCATCCTTCCGCGCAAAAATTCTGACAGGGATAAAACGTTCCGCTGGAAGTAACGAACAAACGGAGCGCTCCTGGCACACAAGCCCCATTGGGCCAGCTTGGATCTGTGCCGGGCCAAGCGTTCTGTTCCCGAACAATAAGGGATCTCTCAAGATATCCCAAAAGAGATCGTACCTAAAGCGGGAATTCTTTCGCAGAGCAGCCAGGTACATTTCGATTAATTGTTCGATCCTTTCCTCATGCCGAGCTGCTTGTTCGGGGGAAAGGGAAAACCGATCGGGAAGAGGACCTGTCACATAGGCCAACCTCACGGGCAGTTCAGCGAAGATCCCCGCGCTGAAGTAACGAAAGACCTCCAGGATATCGTTCTGCTGGTTGAACGTGCAGTGAAGGAGCATGTTGTTCCGGAAATAGTTCGGACTCAGCGCACGAATCTCCTCCAGTCGATCGCACACATGCTGATAAGTTCCCCGTCCATCGCCAAAGGATCGGCGCCGTCGTGTATGGGCTGGGGGCCGTCAAGACTCACCTCCAATTGTGCGTCGAAATCGATGAGGGTTTCCAGAATACTCTTCTGCAACAGTGTCACGTTTGATACCAGTTGGACCTGAATCTTCCTTGCGGCATATGAGTCCCGGAGGTAGCGCAGGCATTTCTGGATCAGTCCCCAGTTGAGCAGCGGTTCGCCTCCAAAGAGCACAATTTTGACCAGGCGCTGAGCGGAAGTTAAGGCGAGAAAGCAATCGAGGCTGTTCCGGGCAATTTCCCACGTCATTGCCGGAAAGACTTTATGGGGTTGGGACTGCCGGGAATGAGTGAGAGGGCAGTAACTGCAGAATTGGTTGCACTGCTCCGTAACATTCAAGGTAAGTCCGGGCAAACCGCTTGCCATCTCCGCCTGAAATCCATCGTGACTCAAGGCGCAAGAAAACTTGATTGCCGAGAGCGGCTGAAAGAGGCCGACGTCGTGGATGGCGTCTTCGATAAATTGGATGCTGCGGCGAAGCACTGCCTGGGGAATAGCGGGATGAGCCGTTTCCAGTTCGTTGCGGCTGAGACGGAAGTAGTCGTCGAAGAATTTGCCGCACGGACGGATCAATCTTGACAACTCCGTTCGTATGGCTGTCATATACGTAATTCGCGCCATCCGCGGCGAATTCTATGTAGCCAGGTTTCGGCATGTGAATACCCTACAAGGGAGATCAGAGCACTGGTTTTCCCGCCGGTCACAGGCTCCGTGATCGATTTGCTGTTTCGGGCGATAGGGCATTCTCAATTTCTGGAAAGTGGGCAAGGGCCTTCAAGTCGCCCTTGCCCCTGAAATAATACCAACGTCATACAATAACTTTGCGTACCTTTCTTGATACGTCCGTCAGTTTCAACTGAATGGGAGGTACGTCCGGGGGGTGCTGCTCTTCGCATTCCTCCCTGACATACATTCAACGCTGGCGGAAGTTGAGTACGTTGGAGTTTGTGGTGCATTCTTCTACTCTCACCGTCCCTGTCCCTCCCGCGATGTCTTTCAGAGCTTCCTCACTGATTTCCTTGCCGGTCACATCCTTCAGCGGCTCTTGGGCTTTCACTTCTTCGGGTTTCTCTTCTTTGTCGGACATAAGGCACTCTCCTTTCAAACGGGGAATTACGATTGACCATCAACCGTTGCGCACAACGTCTTGAAGCTCCCGGACTTC
Organism: uncultured Acidobacteriota bacterium; assembly: GCA_963810005.1. GTDB lineage: Bacteria > Acidobacteriota > Terriglobia > UBA7540 > UBA7540 > Bog-366. The sequence goes on along the minus strand of CAWELY010000021.1, from coordinate 116,996 downwards.
CCTCCCAAATTGATAGATTACTTGTAATGTAGCAGATTATGGAACCGAAACTCGTGGTTGTCAACGAGACACTGGCTTGGCTCAAATAGCGGGCTCCCGAGCGTCTTCATTACGTTCAAAGCCGCATAAATATTGATGCCGTCCAACATCCCTGCCCTAACTGTGGCGCTGGCAACCGGGATGCGGTACTCGGAAATCAGGCTCCTGCGCTGGAAACAAGTTGACCTCGAAAAGCACATCGTCACGGTGGGCGACTCGAAAACAGAGGCGGGCGCGGGCCGGCCGATCCCGCTGAATGACCGGGCCTTTCAAGTGCTGAGCATGTGGGCTGAGTCATTTCCCGAACCGCAGGCCGGAGCATTTCGTATTCCCGGCCGAGAAGTACGGGGCCGCCGGCGATAGACTTCCAGCCGTGTCGTCTACGCAACCGACCCCACAACGCCGATTGGCGATTGGAAGGAAGCATGGGAAGCCGCAAAGGAACGGGCTGAAGTGTCCTGCCGGTTCCATGATCTTAGGCACACGGCTTGCACCCGGATGCTCGAATGCGGCACGCCGCTTTCAGTTGTGGCAACGATCATGGGTTGGAGTCCTTCGACCGCCGTGAGGATGTCGCGGCGGTACGGGCATATCGGGCAGGCCGCACAGCGCGAGGCGGTCCAGGCATCTCAACGGGGCCGATTTTGGGCGAGTTGTGCACCAAATTGGTAACCAAATTTCAGCGGAGGAAAAGGGTGTCACGCTAACCCATTGAAAGGATTGGCTCCTCGGCCAGGACTCGAACCTGGAACCCTTCGGTTAACAGCCGAATGCTCTACCATTGAGCTACCGAGGAGTGTACTTGCACGTATGACATCGGCTGAATCAGGCTTTAAGTTTATAGCACAGGGGCAAAAAGCTCGTCAACTCACGGATAACGGTGCGGTCTGCGTAACGGCGGCTTCACTCCGCCATGCAGCGAGGTAAACTCGGCGCTACAACCACCATGGGGCGAGTTAAACTCGCTGCAACCGCCCCATGAACCCACGACCAACTCGCGCCACAAGATATCTCCCGTGGGGGACCCTCAGAATGCCCACGGAATTACGAGGGATTAGGTGACTCTTGCGGCTACATGGAGGGTCACGGGGCCCAGCAGGCCTGATTTGAGCAGAGGTGCGTCTTTGGGCCAAACCCTCAAGATGCTGAAGGTGAAGCGGCCAGTTGGACTCGGCTTGTCCTCCAGCAACCACTTTGGCCAGGCCTTCAGAGTCTGCCCCGTGCGGGTGGTGTTCCATTCGCAATTGTCGGGAAGATTAGCGTCCCCGATCAGCCGGTTGGGCCATAGATTCACGACAGTGATTTCCAGTAAGTTGTCCCCCGCGCGTGTGGCGCCGGTGATGTCAACCCGAAAGGGTGGTTTCCAAAGAGTTCCTAAATTTTTCCCGTTCAATTTAACGCTGGCCATGACTTGCACCTCGCCCAAATCCAGGCAAAGGCTTCGTCCTGTGCCCAGCATGATGGGTGGAACCTGGAGTTGTTTGCGATACGTCGCCTTCCCGGAAAAATACTTCACCCCGGCATCGGCATGCTCGCTCCAGGAAATCAGCTCCGGCAGGTCTACGCGCGGCGGCGCTCCCCAATTGGGGGTGAATTGTAATTCCCAAGGACCGGTTACCGGAAGAGGGTCCGGAAGGGGAGCAACGGCAATCGGGTAGCTTTTGCCATTGGCGCTGCGCAGAGCGTATTCCCCCGGCTGCCAAGCCAAGCCCTCCAAGGTCCCGTCCGACCCCCGGCTTAACTGGAGAACGCGTCCGGTATCATTTAACACTGCCCCGTTGCGCATCACGGCGGTGACGCGGTCGGCCTCCACGGCGCTATTTCCCGGGAATACCACAAAGACGGAGCCAAATTCATTAAGGCGAATGGAAAAGCGGGTAGTGCCGTTTGCCTGATCGTACATGGCGGGCCGCTCGATGCGCCCGCTCTCCGGCCACCAGAGCTCCGGACGCAGACCGCTGACCCGGAAGGTGCAGAGGGCCTCGGTTGGCGCGCCCTCCTTGCTCGCCACAAAGTAAATCTCCGTGCCATCGTCCATGCGGCGATGGGTGTAGCGGAACGGCGCCGGCGTGCCACAGGAGAAATCCATGGGCACACCCATCGCGGCTAGGGTTTGTTGGGGTGTCTGGCCCCAGATTACCCGGCCATTGCCCACGCCGCGGTCACCCGACGGTACGATGTGGGTGTCCCCCCAGAGGTGGTCGGCGATATCCTTCAACTCTCGATCGCACTCTGGGTAGTTCGCGAGGCTGGGCGATTTCAAAGGCGGTGGACCTACCAGGATCATGCCCTCATCGACGAGTTCAGCGATCCGCTTCAGGAGCCCGGGGGTCATCACGCCCGCCGTCGGTTGTTCTCCCGGCCTGGGCAGGACCAGCATCCTGTAGCTCATCCCGTCGGGAAGTACGATGCGGCCGTTCTTGACCGACATGCGCTTTAGGACCACCTCCGCCGTGCATCCATCGAAGTTATATCCGGGGGTATCAGGCGGAACCGGATTCGTCATATCCACACCGGGCGGCATGAACCGCATCGGCGCTCCTTCCGGCTGTAGGTAGCAGAGGTCGGCAACGAAGCCGCCCTGACGCAAGAGAAACTGGCAGCGTGTGAGGTACTCGTGCCAGGGCTTGGATTCCTCCCACCAGGTTTGTGTTCGCTCGTAGTGGACTCCATAGGGCCCCATGGTCATTCCCGGTTTGCGATCCATAAAGGGCTGCATGGCGTAGCGGTGAACGACGAAGCGGTTGACCCCCTGGCAAAACGCCCAGTCGCCGAGCGGTTTGAGGGTAGCGGGATGCGCGAGCCAATCCTCACCGGGCGAGGCCGTGAAGGACTCGGCCGCGATGATCCGCTTTCCGTAGGTGTGGGCTGCCGATACCATGGTGGAGGTCCACGTATAGGAGCGGTAGATTTTCGGGTAGTTATCGCCTGCCTGCCCTGGGGGCTGGTGAGCCCAGCCGTACCAGAACTCCGTTTGGGGCTCGTCCGCCTGCCCTGCGTACGACATCTCGTCCATGGGATCCCCATCGTAGGCTTCAATGGACAGGCGCAAACCGTTTTGATGAGCCAATTCGCGGAGCCGCCCCGCATAGTTCTCACAAATCATGTCCGAAATCGTCTTCCGCAAGTCCCACAAAAATCGTTCGGAAACCTCCCTATTGCCGACTGCCCGTCCCGTCATCACCGGCAGGAACGGCACGATGTCATACCCGCAGCGTTTAAGGAACTCCTCCCGAAAGCCCATCGTCCAATTCTGCGAGCCGCATTCCCAGCTATCGATGTGGGTGGAGACCAGAGCTTTGGGCGCCAGCGGCCCAACCCGCGAGGCGAGTTCGCCGATGAACTTGGAGAAATGCAAGTCCATTGCCGCCTTGCTCATCTTGTCGCATTCCAGGCCCTCGCCCGCTGGCGGGCATGGGTGATTGGACTCGCCGGTGGAGGCGTGTCCGAATCGGAGCACCGTCCAGTGGCCGGGGGGCACATCCCAGGACAGACGCCCGTTTTGAAACTGAGCGGTCAGGTTGCGGATTTGGGGCTGATCGATCCGGGAGTCCGCAGGCAGTGAGTCATAGGTGATCGGCAGCATCGGAATCCCTACGGAAGCGCCCGGCGGTGTGGATAGAGCTTGAAACGAGGCTCTAAATTGGATATTGGGAATTCTGTAAGCAGCATTCGCCGGCGTGGGGAATGCAACCACCGCGATGTCCTGGTAATAGCCCAAATCTGCCGGCGGAGGCACTCCCGGTCCGGCCCCTCTCCGCAAAACGGCGAAGGAGGGCGCCGGAAGAGCGCCGTCGAAGTGGCGCCCTCCCTTAACCGTAGTCTCCGACCACACAACCTTCTGCATCGACAGCTCAGGAGTGATCCAAGGTCCGCCGCTGCCTGCCCAGCCGGCCGCGTTGTACATGTTGATTTCGAGTCCCAGCCGGCATGCTTCCGTGCAGGCGAAAGCAAACATCTCGCGCCAAGGCGCGCTGCCGAAAGCTACCGTGCCTATGGGATCGCCGCTTACTTCCATGATCAGGGGCGCCGCCGATGCCGACGCGCTGCATGGCTTCCAGGTCCGCCGTGACCCCTTCCTTGGTGACGTTGCCGTTGATCCAGAACCAATAAACCCACGGCCGGGCGGCATCCGGCGGGTGGGTAAAGCCATCTGTTAGTTGCTGCGTGTCGGCGACTGCGACTTCCTGCGACGGGCCAATACCCATCCAGATGCCCGCGGTGGCTCCCGCCAGGCCTCCCATAAACGCTCTGCGGCTTATCATGGTATTAGTTCCTCCGATCCGTATCCTTGGGGTGTGAAGTGGTACTTGAACTTAAGCATGGGGGAGGGGCGGGGGTGGAGGCGTCTCGGAGTTCTCCGGCTCTGCCGAGGGCAGCGAATTGGAGAAGAAACCGAGCATCATTGTGGCGCCCGGCGCCTTTTCACCCCTCAAGATCCTTTTGAATTTGGGCAAGCAGGGTGGCAGCCTGGGGGTTGGCCGGGTCAAGTTGCAGCGCTCTCTGGAACTCGTTGTTCCGCCACCTCGGGATGTCCCTGGCGCATGGCGCGCTGACCCGCGCTGATCGCCTCGCGGACCTGCCGCAGGCGGTCGCGTTCCTGGACCGCCCGCACCTTCAGGTCGCGCACGCGCGAGTCGCTGGGATCCAACTCCTGCGCTTCAGTGAGAATCCGGACGGCCTCACCAAACTCACCTTGGTCAAAGGCTTGTTGGCCTTCCGCCAGCAGCCGGGCCAACTTCATCTGCCGGTCAAGCGCCAGCAGCTTCTGGTCAATTTCGGCGGAATCGGGAAACTCTTGTTGCAATTCCAGAAGGCCGAGTTGCGCCTCGTCGAATTTCCCCTCGGCAACCAAGTCGTCGAATTGCTGCAACTCCTCCCGGAACCGGTCCTCCCGCTCCCGCGCGGCCTGAGCCTGCCGAATCTGCGCCCGCCATGGCTGTCGCCTGGGCATTGGTCGGATCGAGTTGAAGGGCCCGCTGAAACTCCCGCTCTGCCGCGCCGTCCTCTCCCTCGCGCATGGCCCTCTGGCCGGCGCTCAAGGCCTCACGGACTTGCCGCAGCCGGTCGCGCTCCTGCAATGCGCCCGCTCTTTCAGATCACGCGCCTCTTTGTCCTGCGGATCCAGCTCGCAGGGCTTCCGTAAGCTCCCGAACGGCTTCCGCATATTCACCTTGGTGGAAGGCGTGCTCGCCTTCCTGCACGAGTTGCCGCGACCGGATGAGCGGGTGCAATATTTGCAGCTTCACGCGGATCTCATCCGAGTCGGGAAAGTCTTGTTGAAGTTCCAGGAGCCGGCTTTGCGCTTCTTCATACTTCCCCTCGGAAACCAGGTTGTCCGCCTGCCACAACGCTTCCTTCAGGCGGAAATCCTGCTCGCGCGCAAGCCGGTCCTGCCGGATTTGCCCCAGAAGCTCAGCGGCCTGGGGATTGTTCTGGTCGAGTTGAAGAACTCGCTGCAAATCTTGTTCCGCCCCGGTCAGGTCGCCTTGCTTCATGGCCTTCTGGCCGGAGGTCAACGCCTCGCGCAACTCGCGCTGGCGGTCCTGCTCGTGCAAGGCCTTCTGCTTGAGGTTGCGAGCCTGGGTGTCCGCCGGATTCAACTCCTGCGCTTCGCCCAGAATGCGGAGGGCTCTCCGCAAATTCCCCGCGGCTGAAGGCTTGCTCCGCTTCCGCCACCAATTGCTTGGCTTTGCCGGCCGGCGCGAGCCGCTGGAGTTCCGCGGAAATCTCGGTTTGCAGGCGCTTCGCTTCTCCGTGGGTATTGTCGAGGATCAGGACCGCCCGCACCTTTTCCTGGGCGCCGCTGAAATCACCCTTGATCCCGAAGATCCCTCGCTTCCACGAAGCAAGTCGCCAATAAAACTCTGTTGCAGGCCGCGGGCGATGGGAAGAAGATCACCCAGCATTTCATCCAGCGACTGGTAGCGCTCGTCGATGTCTCTTCTTCAAGCCTTTGCTGATGACCGTGTCGAGAGCAGCAGGCACTCCCGGGCAGCAGCGGCTCAGCGGTTCGGGTTCCGTGCTCAGAATTTTGGCGATGATGGCGGCGATGTTGGACCCGTCGAAAGCCTTCTTGTAGGCAATGAACTCGTACACCACGCAGGTCACGGACCAGAGGTCAGACCGGCTATCGACGCTGCCCGTCGTTGATCTGTTCCGGCGAGGCATAGTGAATGGTCCCCAGGAACGTCCCGGTCTTGGTGAGGTTGGTGGATTCCAAGTGGACGATGCCGAAGTCCACCACCTTGACGTTGCCGTCATTGGTCACCAGAATATTCGCAGGCTTCACGTCGCGATGAACAAACCCGTGTTTGTGCGCATGGCGCGAGGCCCTCACAGAACTGCTGCACCAGTTTCAGTTTGGCGGCAAGAGGAATCCGGGCGCGCCGGTTGATGATGCTCTGGAGGCTTTCGCCCTCGACGAATTCCATGGCGATGTAGGGGCGGCCGTCCGCCTCCCCCAAATCGTAAATGGTCACGATGTTCGGGTGCTGAAGAGTCCCGGCGGACTGCGCCTCACGCTTAAAGCGCTGGAGGATTTCGGGGTCGGAAACCAGTTCCGGAGCGATCGTCTTGAGCGCCACCAGGCGTCCGATGAAAGGGTCCCGAGCCTTGTAGACAACTCCCATGCCGCCCTGGCCGAGTTCCGCCACGATCTCGTACTTGCCGATTTTTTGCCCAACTTTTTGGCTCCATCAGCTTGTGCTTTCAACCTGGCAGATCTCTGCCAGGATCACCGTGATATTGTCGGGACCACCGCATCTCATTGGCGCGAGCGACCAAGCTGCGCGGCTCTTTCCTGGAAGTCCCATCTCCAGCTCCAAAGTCTCCACAATTTCTTCGCCGGAGAAACGACCTTGTATAGTCCGTCACAGCACAGCAAGAGAAGATCATGGGGCTCCAGATCAACCGCCGTCATGATGACTTCAATTTCCGCTTGCGCCCCCACGGCCTGGACCAGCATTTCCTGGATTTGCACATCCACTTTGGCGGGAGTCTTCACCCCGGTTGCGCAATTGGTTCCCGATGGTCTGATCCTGCGTCAATAAAATCAGATTTCCGTCGCGGAAAAGGTAGGCGCGCGAGTCCCCCACCTGCGCCAGCTCCGCGCGCCTTCCGTGCAAAAGCGCTGCCGTCAGGGTCGTCCCCATGGTCAGGCTCTCGGCGTAACCTTGCGCGTGGGCGAATACCGCTTTGTGCGTGGCCTCTACGGCTTTTTGCAGGGCCGCGGGCAAGTCGGGCTGGCCATTTCCCGAGGCATGGAATCTGGTCCACGATTTCTTTGGCGAGGTTTTCGACACACAAGCGGCTGGCCACTTCGCCGCCAAAGTGCCCGCCCATGCCATCCGCCACCGCCAACAGCAAGGGGCCATCTTCAATCTCGACGAGCTCCGCCTCTCCCTCGCGCGCAGCGCTACTGCCCTGTAAGGGGAGTACCAAATGGTTGTCTTGATTGTTACGCCGCCGGCGGCCCACATCGGTGACGTGAGCGATGCGCGCGCAAAGACGAAGGACGCCCTTTTCTTCGCCGCCTAAAGACGAAAGTTCTGGCCCGTGATCCGCCACGAGGAAGATCCCTCCCCTTCTCGTGCTGTGTGACTTACAGATCCCCGGATTTCTCTACCCATGCAGTTTAACTAAAATTCTGGGAAAAGCAAGCCGCGGGGGTGCTTTCCGGAATGCCCATGAAAAGCACGCCAGGCCCTAACGGTAATTGGAAGGGGGGACCATGACTCGGCTGCTCTGCGTTGCTTGCCACCCGTGACTTGGTGACGGGAAATTTGTACCGCTGCCCTCTACCAAAAACGGATGTGGTTTGGAAAGGTGGATAAACCGCGATTCCCCGCGACTTCCCGCTAATAATGGCACAATGGCGCATCGGTTGGATTCAGCGACAAAAAGTCGTTTTCCTTCATTTTGCGCCTATAAGATGTCCCCGGCAGTTACCATCCTTACGCGTCTTGTTGGGGTTGGGCATGCCCTGCCCTCGGCAAGGCCCCCCCAAGGGGTGGCCCTGCAAAACGCGCAAAATGTCTCCGGGCCGCTTAAGCGTCGCACACGCGCTGGTCTGCGGCGCGGATGTCCACGATCCGTGAGGTCTTGATGGTGCGAAATACGGGATGCCAGAATTCCAGGTGCATCCCTCGCCCGATAAACCGTAGCTTCAGCATCGAGCCGCCCCACGTGGACCCCGCGATTCTCACCGGCACGGGATCAGGACAATACTTCGGGTGGCCCCAAATCAGTTCCTGGCCCCGATCGCGAATTAAGATGGTGTACCAACGATGCTGCGTCTCCACTTCCAACCGCGCGCCCTCGGATAAATCGTCCAGGCACACCCCACCTTCAATCTCCGACTGCACGATGTTCCGATTCACTTCGTCACTGAGGTTGGGATGAGGCATGAAAGGTTTGGGATCGGGGACCGCAGCCTTCGTTTCCATTCTCGTTTTCTCCGCCTGCCTTCTGCCTACACATAAGCCCCTGGCCTGAGGGTCTCCGCTGCAACTCATCACTGATGGCGTATTCAACTCCCTTGAGTGCATTGCCCAAGGTAAGCTGGCCCGTGAAATCCATAATGGTGAGGCCGGCTCCCTGGCGGCGGATATTATATTGCACGACCATGGTTGCGACGCCCCTTTCTTTGGATTTCTTTGGATTCATGCCCGCCCGGGATTCATGCCCGCCCGGTGCGCGTCACGCGCCGGGCCGGACCTTTCATGGCGGAGACTGGACGGGCACTACTGATAATTCTTGATCAGCACCGCGTCGGTCGGTACCGTGCCGCGGGAGAGGGCCAGGCGGCCATCTCGGGACCAATCGAAGGAGAAAATCTTGTCCGAATTGAAATGCGTTACGGACTTCGGCGGGCCGCCCTCCACCGGTTGTTCCCAGATGTTACTCACGCCATTCACGGTGTTTATGAAAGAGATGGCGCGGCCATCAGGGGTCCAATGAAGGGGAGCACCGAAAGTAGCGGGCAGCGGGAAAATCTTGGTGGGTTGGCCGCCCATGAACGGGACCATCGCCAGGCTGGCTGACTGATTCTGGCCGGGCAAGTAGCGGCATGCGATCCACTTGCCGTCCGGGGAGACTGACGGATCATATGAGTAGTAGTCAGTCAACTGGGACATTTGGCCGCCTTCACTCGGAACCGTCATCAGAACTTTCTTGCCGCCCTGGGAGCTGGTGAAAACCACCCACCGGCCATCGGGCGATACATCTGGAACATAGTTCAGCTTACCTTGGGTAAGCTGTTTCTGATTCCTGCCGTCCATATCCATGCGCCAGATGTTGTATTGGCCATTTCGGTCGACCTGGGTGAAGGCAATGAAGCCGCCCCGTTGGGCGACGGCCGGGTAAAGGAAATCCGAGGATAGGTCGTTGCTGGTGAGGCGCTGGGGGTTCGAACCGTCCGCGCCTATCTCCCAAAGGTCATCGTGTCCGTTAGCCCGGGAGGAATAGACGATTTTGCCTTCCGGGGTTAATGCAAGACCTTCAAGGCCGTCGCGGTTCTGGTTTCCGGCGCTTAACCGGCGCGCTTCGGATTCCTTTCCGGGTGTGGCTACTTGGAGGGAGGAAAGGCGTTGGAACTGCAATGCCAGCAGCGTCTTTGCGTCCGCGCTCGCCCGGATTTCCAGGTACCTCGAAAGGTCGTGCGTGATCTGCCGGGCTTCGCCACCGTCCAGTGAGACCTCGTAAAGCTGTGAGTTCCCCTGCCCAGAACCGACGGCCGCAAGCAACAGGTGACGAGTTCCAGGCAGCCAGGTCAGGTCATTAATAGCGTCCCAAGGGGCGCCAGCCACTGGCTGAGCCGGACCGCCTTCCGCCGCGATAGTGGTTAAGACCTGCGGCGGACTCCAGTGAATGAAGGCGAGGGTCTTGCCATCCGGAGACCACACGACTCGGTCCGACGCAATGGACCCGGCCGGATCATAGGATACCAGCACCCGTTCGGCAGAGCCATCCAGCGGGGCAGTCAACAGGCTGGCCTCGCTATGGGTGTCACGCACAAAGGCGAATTGCTGGCGATCGGATGAAAATGCGGGAGGGCCGGCCACCCGGCCCAGTATCTTTCTCGGAGTCCCGCCCAGGAACGGCACTTGATAAAGATCGCCGCTGAAGCTCCGACGATCTTGGCGAACGAAGTAGATGTAGCTCCCATCGGGAGAAAACGCCAGACCGGGGCAAAAATCCTCGCCCAGGGTGGAAATCTGGACATCACTGTCCGTGGCCAGTTGCTTCAGCCAGAGGCTTTGCTTTCCCCCCGTTTCCCGCACGTAGGCCACATAGTTGCCGTCAGGTGAAATGTCCGCCTGTTGAACATCGCCGCTGCCCGTCACGCGCGTAAATTCCAAGGCGGCGGGCGGCGCGGGCGCATGGATTGAGGCGCGATAGAGGGTATAGATGAGGGCGGCGACAATGACGACTCCGCTCGCTATCATGGCAATGATGGCTTTCTTGTGGCGCTTGACCATCCCCGCAATGATCTGCGAATCGGAACTGCCTTGTAGCGGCGGCTTTACGCCGCCATTTTCGGTGTGGCGGGGTGAACCCGCCGCTACGCCGCCATCCGGCCCCAGGGCAGGCACCAGGCCTGCCCCTACGTCGCGCCCAGCCGCCGGGACGGCGGCGCCACGCCCCGACTCCGTATCGCGTTTCAGTCGCTTCAGATCAGAACGTAGGTCAGCGGCGTGTTGATAACGGAGGTCGCGGTCCTTTTCCAGCGCCTTGTTAATAATTCGTTCGAGCTCGGGGGGACAGTCGGGATTCAGCCGCACCGGAGCCGCCGGCGCACGGTTCAGAATGGCCTCAAAGACCATGCCGGCAGTATCGCCACGATAGGGCAACATCCCCGTCGCCATTTCGTACAGCACCACACCCAGGGAGAACAAATCACTGCGTGCATCCAGCTCCTTGGCCGTCACCTGCTCCGGCGACATGTAGGCCACCGTCCCCAGCACGGTCCCCGGGCTGGTCAGGTGCAGTTCCTCGATGGTGCCGGCGCTTCGAGTATGCAAACTTGCACCCTGGCCGGAAGGGCGCCCTTCGCGGTGGCCTTGGCCAGGCCGAAGTCGAGCACTTTGGCGTGTCCCCGTTTGGTGACAAAGATGTTCGCCGGCTTGATGTCGCGATGGATGATGCCCTGGCTGTGAGCCGCATCGAGGGCATCCGCTACCTCGATAGCGATCTCCAGCAGGCGTTCCAACTCCAGGGGCCGATCCAGAATCTGGTGCTTCAGCGTCGTGCCATCCAGGTACTCCATGGCAATGAACGCCTGGCCCTGGTCTTCGCCAATGTCGTAAATCGTGCAGATGTTGGGATGATTCAGGGCAGAGGCAGACTGCGCCTCGCGCTGGAAACGCGCCAAGGCCTCGGGATCTTGGGCGACGGCCTCGGGCAGGAACTTGAGGGCGACAAACCGGTGCAGGCGAGTGTCCTCGGCCCGATAGACCACACCCATCCCCCCGCCTCCGAGCTTTTCCAGCACGCGATAGTGGGAAACCGTTCTGTCGGTCATGGGTGAATGGCTATGTGTGGATGGTAATTCCGCGCCAATGAATATTAATCCAGCACGTATAGGAGAGTCAAAGAAAGAGTAGCGCGGGCGTCTCGCCCGCCGTGGCGGGAGCGTCCCGCTCCCGCTATGAACGCGCGGGCAGGATGCCCACGCCCCAGCGGGCGGGACGCCCGCGCTACACTTGCTTTATAGAATCAAAAAAGCCACCGCCTGCGCCAGCCCGCCCAACACGCGGCGCGCTGGAAAACCTCGTTCCCGTAGGATACACTGTAAGCGAGGGCGTGGGTGACCGCGCCGCACGCGATCCGCCGAGGAACCACCATGCCAACAATAATCAGTCCTCCCCAGGAAGAACGCGAACAGCGAGTTGTACTGAGGCATGTAAGCTGGGAGACCTATGAGAGTCTGCTGGCTGATCAAGCCGATGCCCGTTCGCCCCGTTTCACCTATAGCGAAGGGATGCTGGAAATCATGAGTCCGTCTTTAGAGCACGAGGAACTGATCCAGGTCATGGCGACTATCGCCGACATCGTCGCCGAAGAGCAGCAAATGGAATTTAAGGGCTTGGGCTGTACGACATTTCGCAGGCGGGATTTGAAGCGAGGCACTGAACCCGATGCGTGCTTCTACATCCAGAATGTCGAACGCATCCGCGGAAAAAAGGAAATCGATCTCACGGTGGATCCTCCGCCTGACCTGGTCATCGAAGTAGAAATCACCAGCCCCGCTGTGCCCAAACTTCCCGTTTATGCTCGCTTGCGGGTGCCGGAGATCTGGCGGCACGATGGCCGCGCCCCAAGAATTCTCCGGCTTTCGGGTGACCATTATGAAGGCAGCGCTCGAAGTGGTGTTTTGCCCTCCTTGATAGGATCGGTATTGTCCGAATTCTGCGAAAAGAGCAAGACGCTTACCACGCTTGCCTGGCGCCGCATGGTTCGCACTTGGGCGAGGGAGCAGGCTCGATAGGCAAACCCCGCCGGCGAGCAAGTGTAGCGCGGACCTGTTTTTCAAGGTCCGCGGCTTTTCGCGCCCGCCAACGAGAACGCGAGAATCTGAAGCTTAAGAGCTGCGGACCTACAAAACAGCTCGGCGCTACGCATGCTTCTTGAGCCCCAAGGGGGCGACCTAATCTAGCCCAGGGCAACGCCCTGGGTTCAAGGGCCAATCCATTTCAACCCCGAGCCCTGAAGGGGCAAGCCAAGAGGGCGCCCTTTAGGGCTTGCGGCTGTAATCGTTCCATGATTCCCAGGGCGTTGCCCTGGGCTAGATTAGGTCGCCCCTTTGGGGCTCAGACCTAAGGCTGCTTCCGCCCTTACCCCAGGCCGTGGGCCGGCTGGATTAGGCCGGCCCCTTTGGGGCTCAGACCTAAGGCTGCTCCCGCCCTTACCCCAGGCCGTGGGCCGGCTGGATTAGGCCGGCCCCTTTGGGGCTCAGACCTAAGGCTGCTTCCGCCCTTACCCCAGGCCGTGGGCCGGCTGGATTAGGCCGGCCCCTTTGGGGCTCAGACCTAAGGCTGCTTCCGCCCTTACCCCAGGCCGTGGGCCGGCTGGATTAGGCCGGCCCCTTTGGGGCTCAACACCGGATAGCCGCGGTCAGCAAGGGCCTTTCACTTTTGCCCTTTGCCCTTTGCCATTTGCTTTTTGATTTTCTTTTGCGGCTCTGCGGCTCCGCCCCTCTGTATTGCAATACCTTAATTTTTTGTTTTTTTACAAACATTTTGCGACGAATGCGGGGCGACCTCTCCTGCCCATTTAAGACAGATCGTCGTTTCAGCCCGCGCGAAGCGCTTTGGAGTGCGGGAGCTCGCTCCCGCTTTTTCAGCCGCGGACTCGTCCGCGGCCGGCCCTTGGCTGCGACCCGTCGCGGCAAGGGAAAGCGGCGACGAGTCGCCGCACTCCGAAAGCGGTTGCGGCGCAACCCGCGAGGGGATGGTTGAGTGCGCGGCGCCAATCACCAATCTAAAACCAGTTGCGCGATTGAATTCGGATGCGGCAGGGTATATGTTAGCGGGCCGTCGAAGATGGAGAAGCAAATTCCCGTTAGATGATATGCCGCACGAAAAGACTTGCGAGGTCAACTCATGATGCGATCAGTACATGTTCTGATTCCGGCGAAGCGGTTGGTCGTCATGCTCGCCGCGGTCACCTTTTACCTGTGCCTGGGGAGTGGGGGGGCCAAGGCGCAGACTCCGGGTTCTTCCGCCATCCCTCCGTCGCCCAGCGTGCTCTATGGCGCTGCTTATTATCACGAGTACATGCCGTATGAGCGGCTGGACAAGGATGTAGCTCTGATGCAGCAGGCCGGCCTCACCGTGGTGCGCATGGGGGAATCCACCTGGAGCTTGTGGGAGCCTGCCGACGGCCACTTCGAGTACGCGTGGATGGACCGCGTCGTCGCCGCCATGGGAAAGGCGGGCATCAAGGTCATCATGGGGACACCCACTTACTCGATTCCCACCTGGCTCTATCACGCGCACCCGGAAGTCCTGGCGCGGCCGCTGGGCGGGGGCGAGACGTTCTACGGCATGCGGCAGAATATGGATACGGACAGCCCCGTTTACCGCTTTTACGCCCAACGTGTGATCCGCCATCTGGTGGAACACTACAAGGACAATCCCACGGTGATCGGCTGGCAAATTGACAACGAGACGTCCGCTTATGGCGCCTCGAACCATGACGTCTTCGTGGGCTTCCTCCATCACCTGCGCGATAAGTTCGGCACCACCGACAATCTGAACAAGGCGTGGTTCCTCAATTACTGGGGCGAGGACGTGAATGCCTGGGAAGACCTGCCCACGCGCGATAGCGCCCAGAGCACCGGCTATAAGCTCGAGTGGTCGCGCTGGGAGCAGATGCGGGTGACCGATTTTCTGGCTTGGCAGGCCGCGCTGGTGCGCGAGTACCGCCGTCCCGACCAATTCGTTACCACCGATTTCGGCGGCGCCATGCGTCCCGATGTAAACGAGGAAGCGATTGCCGAACGTTCTGGACATTCCCGCCATCAACGTCTATCACGGCACGCAGGATCACTTCGACGGGGCGCAGCAATCCCTGAACGAGGACTTTGCCCGCTCCCTGCGGGGAACGAATTTCCTGATGACGGAGACCAACGCGCAAACCACGGATTGGACCTCGGCGTTCCAATTCCCTCCCTATGACGGCCAGTTGCGAGAGGATGTTTACACCCATCTCGCCAACGGCGCGAACCTGGTGGAGTACTGGCATTGGGCGTCGATTGCGGCCAATCAGGAGACCTACTGGAAAGGAGTGCTGTCGCACGATTTGGAACCCAACCGCGCCTATGCCGAGGTCTCGCGCACCGCGCATGAGTTGCAAAAGACCGGGCCGCACCTCGTCGACCTGAAAATCTCGAACCCCGCGGCCATCCTGTGGAGCCGCGACTCACTGAACGCGATTGAGTTTATGCCTTTTGCCGTGGGCGGACGGCAATGGTCCGAGGCCCAACCCAAGGCAGACTACGCTTCGCTGGTACGGCAACTTCATAAGGCCCTCTATGAGCTGAATGTGGGCGTGGACTTTGTCTTTCCCGAGACGCCGGACTTTTCGCGTTACAAACTGCTGGTGGTTCCGGCGCTCTATATCGCGGATGACGCGCTCCTCACCCGCATTGCAGATTACGTGAAGAACGGCGGCCACGTGGTGATGACGTTCAAGAGCGGTTTCGCCAATGAGAATTCGGCCGTACGCTGGGTGCGGGCGCCGGGGCCGCTGCGCGAGGCGGCGGGCTTCAGCTATCAGGAATTCTCCAATCTCGAGCAGCCTTTGGCGCTCAAAGGGGATCCCTTCCATGCGGGTGGCGACAACAAGGTCAGCTACTGGGCGGAATTCCTCATGCCGGAACAGGCCGAGGTACGTGCCTGGTACGACCATCCCTTCTTCCGACACTGGCCGGCCATTACCGAGAACCACTATGGGTCGGGGACACTGCTCTACGAAGGAACCTATCTCTCCGATACGCTGCAAAAGCACGTTCTGCTCGACGTCCTGAAGGAAGCCGCGCTCGCCGGGCCCGATCAGCAGTTGCCCGCTGCCGTCTGGGTAAGGCACGGGGTGAACCGCCTGGGCAAACGGCTCCATTACTACTTCAACTATTCGGGTGAAGTGAAATCCTTCGACTACTCCTATGGGACGGGGAAAGATCTTCTGACCGGCAGCTCCATCGCCGCTCCGCAATCGATCATACTCAAGCCGTGGGACGTGGCCATTGTGGAGGAAGACTAGGACCGAGGTCGCCACATATGATCCGAACTATTTCTTTGCTTGTTGCCCTCGGCGCGTGCGCGTGGGGCGGGATGGCTCGCGGCGCCACCGTTGACGGGCTGCGCTGCGAATATCAAAAAGCGCCGCTCGGCATCGACGTCGCGCGCCCGGGGCTGAGCTGGACCATGAATTCCGACCGCCGCGGCGATTTCCAGACTGCCTACCAGGTCTTGGTGGCGAGCACGCCCGAGAAACTTATGCGGGGGCAGGCTGACCTTTGGGACAGCGGCAGAGTCGAATCGAGCGACAGCGTCTACGTCCCCTACTCGGGAGTTCCACTCGATTCGCGAAATCGGTGTTATTGGAAGGTGCGAGTGTGGGACGAGGCGCGCCAAGCCACGACTTGGAGTGCCATGTCTTTCTGGACGATGGGCCTTTTGCGACAAAATGACTGGAAGGCACGCTGGATTACGGCTTCCCGCTGGTTCGTGCCGCCTGCGCTGCGTCCGAAGGGCTTGGAGACGCCTCCGTCCGATTCGCCCGACATGTATGCCTGGGCCGACGTGGACTTGGGCGGACCTTTTGCCGTCGATGCCGTCGAGTTGTATACCCCCGAGGCGGCTTCGTTCCCCGTAAGGTTCAAGATTGAAGGCAGCGACACTTTGGATTTTGATCACCCGAAGATCATCGCCGACTGGAGCGCAGCGGATTATCACCCGGCGGGCGGCGGCCCCCAGGATTTCCCCGCTCATGGGGTCAGGACGCGCTATGTCCGGCTGACCATTACCCGTTCACCCGAGACGGCGCCCGGATCGGGGAAATACGGAAGCATCGTGCGGCAAATGGCGGTCCTGTCAGGTGGCAAGAATGTCGCGCTGATGCGGCCGACGCGGGAGTTCGGTACTGCCTGGAATTCCGGGCACGCCGTGTTCATGGTGGACGGTATGCCTTCGAGCCATGATGGCCAAACCTGCCCGATTGGCGCGTTGCCGATCACCGCCGCGCCGCTTTTGCGCAAGTCTTTTCAATTAAATAGTGAGGTCAGATGGGCAACTCTGTATGTGGCCGCGCTGGGAATGGCCGATGTCACGATCAACGGGCAAAAAGTGAGCGATGACGTCCTTTCGCCGCCCTTCACCGACTACACGAAGCAGACGGTCTATTTGACGCGGGACATTACGGCGCTATTGGGGCGCGGTGAGAATGTTGTCGGCGCGACTCTGGGGAATGGGTTTTTCAGCACGCCGGGCCGCGGCTTTGGGGAGCGGCATTCGGGGCACGGTCCGCCGCGTCTGCTGGCCCAGATCGAAATCGAGTCGGCGGACGGCCAGCGGCAGACCATCGTAACCGACGAAACCTGGAAGTGGGCGCCAAGTGAGATTACTTTCAACGACATCTGGCTCGGCTACGGGGAGGACCGGACCTTGGCGAAGCCTGGTTGGGACCGCCCCGGATATCGCGACGCCGACTGGCACGCGGTCAGTTTGGCCAAGGGACTGGGCGGAGCGCTGCGCTCCCGGGTCGGCCCGCCGGTGCGCGTGGCCGGTGAGTTGAAGCCGGTTCGCGTGGAGGGCAACCGCGCGTTTTTCGACGTCCTGACGGCGGGGTGGCCCAGCGTGCGGTTGGCGGGCAAAGCCGGGCAAACGGTCACGATCTCGGGGCGCTGCGCCAAGGATTATAACCTGCCCGACATGTCGTTCAAGCTGGCGAGCGACGGTCCCACGGTGCTCGAGCCGCGCTTCCTGGTTTTGTCCGGACCGCTCGAACTGAAAGTGGACGGCCTTTCCGCGCCACTCACGCGCGAGGCCGTCAGCATCCGCCTCGTCCACGCCGACCTCGAACCGGCGGGGACGTTCCACTGTTCCAATCCCTGGCTCAACAAGCTGAACGACGTAGTACTGCGTACCCACCTGAACTACAACATGGATCATCCCCTTGATCCCATGCGGGAGAAGCAGGGGTGGACCCAGGACGTGCAGAGCATGTTCGAAACGGCCGCCTACCTGACCGATGTCGCGGCCCTCTATCGCAAGTGGTGGCGCGACTTTGCCGATGCCCAGCAGCCGGATGGACTGCTGGGCACGGTCGTACCGGTGGTGGGCCGGCAGGTTCACGATTGGAACTGCCCTTGGTGGAGCGGGGTTATCGTGCTGCTCCCCTGGCAGCACTACCTATACTATGGCGATCTCCGGATTTTGGAAGAAGCCTACGAGCCGATGCGGCGCTACGTGGATTATCTGGGGTTCCTGGCCGGAACGGGAGTGGGCCGGCGCCGGCTCGATTATCCCGACCCGCACCAAGGCGACGTGGATGCCGACGCCGCCCGGCGGAAGATGCTGATCTGGATCGGCGCCGGAGACTGGCTGAACCCCAGCGCTCCCATTGGGAAAGATGAACTGCCCGGGGCGATGATGGCCATGCCCGCGTGGTCCTACTATGCCGGGATCGTCAGTAAGACGGCGCTGCTGCTCGGCAAGACCGATGAGGCGGCACGGTACGCGGCGGTGGCCAAGGACGTGGCCGATCGTTACAACGCGGCTTACTTCCATGCCGACACGGGCATCTACGGGGACCGGGCGGACCAGCAAACGGCCATGGTGCTGCCGTTCGCCCTGGGCGTAGCGCCGGAGGACCGGCGCGAGTTGGTTCTGGCCCGGCTGGTCGATGCCATCCACGCACAAAACGACCATCTTGGGGTGGGATTCGTCGGCCTGCCATTCTTGCTGGAAACGCTCACCGAGGCGCGTCGCGCCGATCTCGCCAATCGAATAGTCAATCAACATGACTATCCGAGTTGGGCCACTCTGATGCACGATGGCGTGCTGTCCGAGGATTGGCACGGAGGCGGGGCACAGATGCCGTCCGCCGGCGGAGCAGTGGCCATGTGGTTGTATCAGTCGGTGCTGGGCATTCGGCCCGATCCGGCGGGTCCCGGTTTTCGCAAGTTCATTCTGGCGCCGCAGCCGGACCCGGCGACGGGGTTGACCTCGGCGCGGGGCAGCTATCAGTCGGTACACGGAAAGATCGCGAGTGAGTGGACGTGTGCGGACGGCCAATTCACGCTTCGCGCCGTCGTTCCCGCCAGCACCAGCGCAACCCTGTATGTTCCGGTCGATGCCGCCGCGACAGTAACCGAATCCGGCCAGCCGGCGGCGCAGTCGGCCGGAGTGCGATTCCTGCGAATGGAACCGGGCGTGGCGGTATACGAAGTGGGCTCCGGCACGTATGTGTTCCGGGCGCACTGGGCGCCGCGCTGACCCTTGCCCGCTGTTGCACGGGCATCCTGCCCGTGAGCCGTCACGGCCAGGTAGTGTCTCAGTTTGGTTTTGTAGCGGCGAGTTTACCTCGCCACATGTACTTCATCCACGGATACCACTCACGCCAGTGCGATGGGAAGTCATCGCCGTCAACGCGCTTGAATTCAATCCGGTAGTAGTGCAACGGAAGGGGGCTGCGGTTGCGGATCGTATGCGGCGCCTGCGGGGCGACCGTTGTGCAGGTCGGCACGCTCATATTGAAAACGCTGGGCGCAGGACCTAGCCCAGCCCCGAACCCATTGAGCGGCGATTTCGGGTCGAGCTTCGTGTCGACGATCTCTCGCTCATCGATAGCAACGGTATTGAACGCCAGCACGGACGCATACGGATTACCATGCGCGGGAGTGGTTTCGCCGGGACGGATGGTGACTTCGAGAAGGCGGACGTGTCCGTCTTCATAGAGGAGCCGGTAGTTGTTGGGTGCGGCAAGCACGGAATCGTATTGGAGCGGATACGGCCACTCTTCTGACCATTTAGGCCCCAGCGCGAATCCGGGCTGGAGGTTCGGTGCGGGTTTGCCGGGCTTCAGCATCCACGGATACCAATCCTTCCAGTGGGTCCGAAAGTCTTCGCCATCCAGTCGTCGAAACTCGATGCGATAAAAATGCACCGGAACCGTGCCGTGATTGATCGGCTTATGCGGCGCCTCGGGCGGGGCGGTAGTGCAGCGAGGAAACTGCAAACCGGAGGGCGCCGGTCCCTGGCCCCATCCTTTGCCCGCGAAGGGGCTGGTGGGATCGAGGTGGGTTTCCTCGACCGGAATGCCGGCGGTACTCTGCCCGCCTCCGGTATCGCGCGCGAACACTGACGGGTAAGGATGGCCATGCATTCTAACCTCGAGTTCCGGCGGGTTCGCAACCTCCAGGAACATGATGTTCTCGTTCTCAAACAGGACCCGGTGAACGTCAGGATCGGCAATCTCAGCGTCGTACGATGCGGGATAGGGATAGCCTCCCCATGGGGTTCGAGGATATTCTGAGCCGGATTGGCCTTGGACGGGCAGGCAGCACCACAATCCACAGACCACGAGCACCGCGTACCGGCGCAACAGAGTTCTATTCATCTGTCCTCCGCAATCCACTGATCTCATCTTGCTCCTTCCACAAACATCTCGGACGCAGATATCATAACCAAGCCTCAGGCGTAAAAGTAAAGATCTGATCGGGCCATAGTCGCCGGTGTTTTCAACCGAAAGCGTTCTTGGCCGGCTCGCGCAGGGTGAGCTCAGCCCGGCGATTTCGCCCTAGCTCGAAGCGGCGTCGATAAATCGAGAATCTTGGCGGCGAGAACGGAAACGTGAATCGCAGAGCTGATCTCGTTCTGATGCGCCAGCCACCGGCGTAAAGGGCGGGCGCACGGCCCATAACGCTAACTTAAAGCTAATGGGCGCGATGATAGACAGTCTGGAGTACCGTTCCGGGCACCGGTTGGCCCACCAGGATGCGAAGCTGGTTTTTCGCTTTGATAGGCCAACCCTTGGCGAGAAGGCAGGAGTTATTTCCCCGAACCGCGTGCGGGATAGTTTCCGAGTGGGCGACAATACAGGAGTTGAGCGACCTCGCTCTACCCTGCGCCGTTACAGGAGATCTAGCCGGCATTTCTGGTGACAGCCAATGTTCGGCGGCACTCAACGCACGGAAACTGCTCGGCGACGTGGTTTTGCCGTTGACTCGAAGGTCGCGCGGAAGTTCTGATTGTAACTGAGGTGTTTTCGATTCCTATACCGCGGAGCAGACATCTTTCGTTTTAAGATAGGACCATTACTTTAGGCAGCTCTGGCCGCATTGATTGCACCGATGATCGCTTCCTTCTCCTGCTGTTCGAAATACCACCAGTTTGTGCTCCACACTCGGTGGATTCGCCAGCCGTACTTTTCTTTAAGGATGCGCTCTCTTGCCCGATCACGGGTTCTCGCGACAAGTGAACTATGGTATGCGGCGCCGTCGCATTCGATGGCGATCAAATTCCTTCCGCGTTCCTTGACCACAACATCTATCCGAAACTTCCCAGCGCCGTATTGACATTCAATTTCGTAACCTTCGTTTTCAAGAAATTCGACGACCTGCTCTTCGAACGGAGAGTCGCAATAAACGACGTTTGAAACACCGTCGTGTTTTCTTTCAAACCGCTTGCTTCCGATTCCAAAAGTCCGTGTCTGTACTGTGTTCTCCAGGCCCAGCACCAATGCCTTCAGGCACTTAAACCCCTCGCTCTCGGCCCTGCTGGTTTCAAGGTCTGCTGCCGTCAGGGAGGATACGACAGTCAGTCCACTGCGCGAACGCGTGATGGCAACATTAAGTCGGCGCGCACCGCCGCTCTTGGTCAAAGGACCAAGCACCGACGCACTGAAATGGCCTGCGGGATTCTTCCCGTAGGTCAAGCTCAGGATGATGCGGTCCATCTCATCGCCTTGCACAGTTTCCAGATTCCGAAGAAAGAATTTGGACTCGTCAGCACAGAAGGAGCGAACTTCGGCAGACGCAAAAAGGGGAGAATGAAGCTGTTCGTCAATGAGTTCCATTTGCGGGATGTTCATCGTGACAACGCCAAGAGACTTGTCGGGAGACTCGCGGACGTGCAGTTCGATAAGCTTGACGACCTCATTTGCTTCGACGGGGTTGTTCCTCTGTCCCGCCACTTCCGAGTAGATGGCATTAGGCACGTAGTGTAAGCGACGACCAATACCGGTGACATGTGCGGGCGGACAAATCTCCAATTCTCCGCCGTAAAACCAGTCGTTGGAGAATTGGATCAAGTCTGGCGTTTCACTCCGGTAGTGCGACATCAACATCACTTGCGTCTTATCATCCTCGAAGATGCCACCGAATTCTCCCAGCAGACTTTCGGCGATGCCAAAATCCTGTCCCTCGGCCTCGGCGTCAGGGCCAGCGAAGCCTGCGAAGAAGTCAGTTGGTGGTAGCTGATGTTTATCGCCGACGATAATGACTTGTTTTCCAAATGACATCGACAAGAGGCCATCGAGAACTCGAATTTGCGAGGCCTCGTCGAAAATTACTAAATCGAACGGGAAGCCGTCTTTCTCGAATATTTTTGAGTCAATAAGATTAGCGAGAGATGTTGGGCTCATCATCCAGCAAGGCTTGGCTGCAAGAAGGTAATCCAGATGCGCATTGACCAATTCACGAACCGTGCCGCGAACGCGTTGCAAGCTTGAAAGTCGCCTAAGCTCACCCTCGCTGTGTGCAAAACTCGCTGCGGCATACTCCATAGACTTCTGCAGTTTCGTGTTTAGATGATGCATGACCCATAAGGCCAGTTTCTCATCCTGCTCTCGGAAAACCTTGAGGGTCTGTTTGAATTCAAGTCCATGCGGGTTAGCAATTGGGTCGCAAAGGCGAAGCAAGTTGAAGCAGAATAGTCGTTGCGCTTGCTCTGGTCTGACGGTGCCGTCAAGAACCTTATTCCATAGCGATTTGATTTCTGGATACGCTGGAATCTTTCTTTGCCATCGCTCCTTTTCCAACCATAGAGGGTGCCGGGGTAGATCATTGAGAATTTCCGAGATGCGGCCGAGAAGCTCATCATAGTCAGTCAGTTCCGATGTGAAATCCTCGAAAAAGCCACCCAACTGCTCGTAAGCATCTTTCATTACAGCCCGATGAGTCATCAAGAATGCGCTGAGTTTTTTCCACAATGTGCTGTCTACATCCAGTTTTTGCTTGCCGCACATACGCTCGAATGTATCCCGCCACGCAATCACCTCGTGAAGCCATTTCCAATTGGGATTTACTTCGTCTTCGTCTTGAAGCTCGAGGTAACTGGTCAAGGATACAAGTTGCTGTTCGCACCGAGCGAATTCTTTCTGCGCCGCAAACGCATTCCTCACGCCATTCGTTCGCTCGCCGCCAGTCCTTTCGTAGGTATCCAGAAATTTCTGAATTCGTTCCCTGCCCTGAGCTTGAAACTTGATTGCCTCCTCCAGGTTATCCGTTTTCTCTGGTATGGCGAGGAAATCAAGCCCAGAAAAAAGAGATTCCATCTGCAACAGCAACCTTGGATTAGCCGCTTCCCAAAAGGACTGCCAGTGGACGTTACTAACCTCAAAGAGATCATTCCTTGCTCGCAGTTGTTCAACAAAGGCAGCAGCTTGTTCCAGCTTCTGGACATCTGCATGATTGATATAGTTTTCAGCGGGGTCAGGATTCTCGTGCGCTCCGGCCAAATATGCGGAGGTCAATTGCTTCAGGCTCACATGAGTTTCTGAAGCGGACCGGAGGGAAGCGACGGTGTGGCGTGCCGCCACCGCATGGAGGGTGATCTCCTGCCATTGTTTGAACCCACGCTTCGGGATGGCGGGAAAGACCTGGCGCAGCGCGTACTTACATTTACGGTCGTCCACATAGTTCAAGCAATAACTGACCGCGTTGAATCCGTGTTCGGCCTTCCGCTCCACATGCTCCCAATGTGTCTGAGCGACACGCTCGAGAGCTACAAAATGGAGGGGTAGCGGCGCGGTCTTTGCTTGCGTGGCACATGCTCGAATATGGGCTTTCCAACCGGCTACCGACAGAACTGGTGTGGCGTTCGGCCCCCACCAGTTGCGAGGAATAAACGCTCCCAATGCGCCCAAAGATAGAACTAATTGCAGTTGCGCGCGCCGAACTTTGACCAACGGTGAGTACACGAGCCCAATTTGATCGCAAACACGCATGTAAAGTGTTTGGCTTTCCTCGATTTCACCGAGGCGGTTCGCGTAACTGACGCCCCTTTCCGACAAATCTTCCCAAGAAGTTGCGTTTTCGGTAGCAAGCAATTCATTGGCTTCTTTTTCCGCACCCGCTGAATAAATTTCCCTCAGTGGGACCGGGTGGCGGGCTTTGACGAGGTCCGCCTGCCGCTCCCATTGCAATTTCAGCCGATCAAGCTCTGACAAACTGATTTGAGAGTTTCCCAACAGTTTCGGGTAGCAAAGTGGTTTCTGCAGAACCGTCTCCACCAGCGCAATGACGTTCGCTACGCTCGGGTCGGAGTTAATCTGCATTTCAATTCCAACAGAAGCGGCCCATTCTCGCACCTCGTCAAGGGAATCGATCTGAACCAGAATTTTCTGAACCACGCTCTTCAATTCATTCTCAGCATTGGGATTCTCATCGAAGCTTTGGACGAGTACCAGATTCCAAACGTTTTCTGAATCGGTAAGAACTTCAGCGAAATCCGGCCATTCGCCCAAGCAGCCGAGCAATTTGTTCAGACGTTCCTTGGAGAGCGCCTGCCAGTTGGGAACTTCGATGTTTGGCACATTCTTCAGTTCCTTACGCAACTGAATCAAACCGGCCAGTGCCTCACGTTTGGCGACTTGGAGGGATGGATGAGAGATTGTCCTTCCAAACCGCACCCGTTCGTTTAGGATATTCCGTGTTTCCTTGAGTTCACTGAATGGGTAAACGGGCGGATTCTGGGCCGCTGGAAATTTGTCTGTAGCTTGTTTTAGAAATTCTCGCTTATCCAAATCCTCATCGTGTAGATTCAGACGAGCAGGATTGAGTCCGCAGTTGGAGAGACGTTCCTCGACCTGAACAATTGCCGCCTTCTTGTCGCACACTAGCAGTGTCTTGCGCCCATGGAACAAAGCATTACTTATGATGTTCGCGATGGTCTGGGATTTGCCAGTGCCGGGCGGCCCCTCTACTTGCATGCAACAGCCCTGACTTGAAAGCTGCACCACCCGCAGTTGGCTGTCGTCGCACGGAAGTACCAAGCCGAGATCTTCCAAGCCCTCGTCAGTAACCTCTCCTAGTTCAATAGGCTGTACCTTGGTGCCCGCAATCTTAGCCTGAATAACCGCATTGCGAGCGAGAGCCCGTCGGAGAGGCGGCTCGGTCAGCCGCGTCTGAACGACCATTTGCTGACTGCTGAAAAGGCCCAAGTAGCTCTCGGTCTTGACTTGCGACGCTCGATTTCCCAGCTGTGCTTTCACCCAGTTGGTGGCCTGAGTGGGGTTGTCCGCCAAGCCGGAAGATACAGTGATGCCCATTCCTCTGAGGTGTGCTTCCAACACAGGATTAAACTGCCACGTTTCTTCTTCCCCTACGGTCGCTTTTATCTGTTCACCATTTGCTTGAAGCGAAGCGCGCTTCAAGGAAACCGGAAATAATGATGTTCGGGGTTGCTGCCCTACTCCACCAGCGACAGTCATTTCGACGGAACCAGAGCAAACGTAGGCGCAATGTTCACCACGCTCGCGAATGCGGGTTTGGAAGTTCTTGTAGAGGTTTCGCGTAATCGGGTCGCTCAACGTGCCTACGGCCAATGAACCACCGTTGGCGATGGAATTAAATTCAACTGGCTGGAGTGGTCGGAACCTCTTGACCGGCATCTTGACAAGGGGATTATTCAAGCCTTGTACCGTTGACTGTTTGAGCCATTTATCCAAGAATTGTGCAAATGTTTCCGGCATCGCGATAATCCTGATCTCGGAATTTCGTTCGATTTCGCCAAAGTCGAGAGTATACACCCGCGCCGACCCGACCGGCGGTGCAGACCGATTTCCAAGCACTGCGGCTCAATGATCGGACGTTTGCAACTCTCAAGACTTTGGAGGATTTCCCTTAGATTTGGCTGATCGGTCCTGCCTTGTCGCCCAGCGTTTACCGATTGTGGTCGAATGACGGGTACTCGGAAGTTGCTCTGGACAGCGTCGTGAGGACGATTATCTAAGGTGCCGAAGGGCGTCGGTCCTGCCTGACGCCGCACGGTAGAGCGAAGGCGCTCGACTCCTGGATCAGGCGCGGTCGGCAGCTAGGGTTCGCAGCGCGCGGCCATTCGACCGTATCCTCGGCAAACCGTGCATGTCCCCGGCCCTGCCCGCTTTGGGTCGGTTGACGGCTTGCCCAGAAGGATGTGGTGTCTTAAGTTAGCGCTTATGGGCATCCTGCCTGCGCGCTCCTTTCATCTGACCCAGGTTTCCTATCGAAAGTAAGGAAGGATCACGAAAACAGCTTGGAGCAGTCATCCTGAGGCTATCAGATGACGGCACTGAATTGAACGGCTATTATGTGGGGTACTCGCCAGTTATGGGTTGCATTATAACCGGCAAAGTCATCTCTCGAAAGAATTAGCGGCTAGCGGGTAAATACAACCCACCGAAAGTGCTTTTGTGACTGGGGACTTTCGCTTCGATCTCGAACCCGCGGTCAATTCCCAAGACGAATTGACCGCGGCTACCCCCGGGTCACAAAACCTAGGCACCGTTTGAACCGTAATCTCTGCGCTTGTACCTTGCCCCTTTGCACAATTCGATCAACAAGTAGGGGCAGGCCTCGTGCCTGGCCTCCGCCAGGGCACCCACGAGGGGTGCCCCTACGTTTCCTGGTTCGGCGGCAATGTACAAAGCGGGGACGGCAAGCCGTCCCCCTACGGCGACTTGCGCAACTCGCTCAGCGCAGGGTCCGTGAGGCGATCATGGCGGCCGCCCCAGGTCATCTCGCGTGTGACTTATTTCAATGTCTCTTAATTTCCGCGACGAGGTGCTCCGCAATGTGGTGGGCCTCGTCCATGTGCCGCCTCGCGTTTTCTAGTTCTCCCCGGGCAATGGGGTCGCTTTCTCCTGTTTCGGCCTCGGTACGAGAGCGTCTGATCAAATCCTCGGCGCACTCGTAACGGTGCATTTTCGGCATGGGGGGTTCCTCGATATGTTTGTTGAGGTCGTAGTGAACCTGATCGGCGGCTTGCCTGATATTTTCAATGGCCTTGTCAAGCTCAAGAATCGCTTGCTCCTGCTCCCTGGTCTGCTCCGGAGTTTCCCCTTTCGCCTGGGACAGGCACTCCCGCGCGTGGGTCAAGCCTCTCATGATGTGATGGTACCCGGGATGACCGCCTTTTTCGTCGGCTTGCGAATAGCTCACACAAGTCGCAACCAATAGACACAACAAGGTAATTCGGATAAGGATCTTCATGGTTAGATCTGACCTCCTTGGTCGAAGTTGAATGCTACCCCTTTTTAATGCCCGGGGAGTTGCCGCGAAGGAAGGGAAAATAAGCAGGCCCCAAATAGAAAACGAGCGGCATCTGCAACCCTCGCGGATGCCGCTCGCATTCAATTCTTAACCCTCCGTGTCCTCGGGCGCCTCGCTCCCTCAACCGGCTACGGCCTTTTACTTAGCTCGGGGAACGCCATACGTCGGGCATTGCGAGCCCCCGGAGATGGCATCGACGCTCGCGTAGTTTCCTTGTTGGGCCCAGTCGTTCGCGCATTCCGCCAGGAACTGCGCTTGCGCCGCCGCCGCCGCCGCGGCCGCCGCCGCCGCACTGGCGGCACTGGCGGCTGCCGTCGCCGCGTTGGCCGCGCTGGTGGCTGCATTCGCCGCCGTCGTGGAGTTGCCGGCACGACTCATCGCGACGCCGGCAAGAATCGCCGCCGCCCCGCCCGCGCCCACCGCCGCTACTTCCAGAGCCGTGCTGCCGCCGCCACCCCAGCCCGCCCCACCACCGCTACCCCCTCCACCCTTCGCCGTCTTGGGCGCGATGACGATCGTCTGTCCCTTGGCCACATTCTTCGTGGCCCCATGATCCTCCACTTGCAACGACCCTTCCTTGGCGGTGATGATCACCGCTCCGTTCAGCATGGCCACTTCCCCCAGCGTCTTGAACCCCGCCGCCGGAGTGATGGAAACTTCCCCCACCTTGACCCGCACCGCCGTCCCATCGCTCGGGTGCAGCAGGGAAACATTGCCTTGGCTCAGTAAAACCGTCACATCGTTGCTGTCGCGCAAAAAGGAGGCCACCGTGTCGCGCCCGAAAATCACGCGGCTGCTGTTGCCCACGGCAATGACCGCCACACCGTCTTTCACCTGCAAACTGTCCCCGCTAAAAATCGTGGTGTTCGGCAAAAGCGACTGGCCGCCGATGCTGGCGTTCATGCTGCCCGCCACCGACCCGATCACCGCGGAACCCGCCCGCGCCGGTACCGTTGCCATCGTCCCCGCGAGGAGCGCAAACAACGTCAGGCGTATTAGTGTAGTCTTCATCGTAAAGGACTCCTTTTCGGGTTCCAGAAGCAACTTGCTTCTCTCACCCGGGTACAGTTATATTAACGCCACCTAATTGCGTAAGTTATCGACAGCAGAGCTTTCTTGTCAAGCTTTTTTCAGAGGAATTTCAGAGGAATTTAATTTCTTGCATTGGCCCCTCTCGCGCCCCCCCCGCCATCCCCAAAGCCTTTATGATCCCACTCCTTACAGGAACACGGCTGAGAGGATGCATTCCCAAAACGGCGACTTGACGGAAACGCGCGCGCGGTTCAGCATGATAACCGAATTGCACGCGCAACACTCTACGGACCGGTACAGGGAATCCGCTCGCATTTTCGAGCGCAACCGAAAGTACATTCCGGGCGGCGTGATTTCCGTGAACCGCGCAACCCAACGGGAGATCTCCTTTGTCAGAGGCTACGGCGCTTAAATGTGGGATGCCGATGGGAATCGCTACATCATCATCACCTCCGATTTCCGCAACGTTGCGTCTAAGTGGACAGGCTTGCTACAAAACTCCGTATTGGTTATAAACCTCCCGAAGAGTTTTGCCTGCCAAGAGTTCCTTACGGGAGAGGTTTTCTTTCCCCATCTTCTCCTGCGCCTTGAGCAGGACCGCTTTCTCGACTTCCGGGGGCACGACCACCACACCGTCAAAGTCGGCCACAATCAACTCCCCTGGCCGCACCAGCACGTCGCCACAGCGGATGGGGACGTCGTAAGCCATCACCACACCGCGGCCCTTCGAGTCCAAGGGCCGGATGCCGGTGTAGTAGACAGGAAATCCCATGGCGATGATTTTCACGCAGTCGCGAATCTGGCTGTCACACACGCACCCCACGGCTCCATTTCTTTTCGCCACCGTCGACATGAGTTCTCCCCAAGGAGCATTCGTTCCGGCGTGGTCCGTCGAATGAACGACGACGTCACCCGCCCGCAGAGAATCCATGACGTCAATTTCGAGTCCGTAGGGGTCCTCATCTCGAACCTGGTCGGTTTCCATCCAACGCACCGTGCGCGCGCGGCCGACAAATCCACAATTCCTGATGTCCGGCAGCAGGGGACGCAATCGCTGGTGCATGGCTTGCTGCCGATAGCCCAACTCGTCCAGGGTATCGCAAACCGCAGCCACGTACAGGCCTTCCCGGAAAAAATCCAAGATCTCTGCTTCGCCGTATACCATTTGAAACCTCGATACTCAGTAAGATAACGCCCAGGTACTTCCTCCCCCCTGCGTCAGCCGGGGTGTACTGGACCTTCATTGCGCCTTGGCAGCACTTCCCACCAGCGTAAAGACGGCTTCGGAAGGCAGATCGATTTCCGCCCTGCCATCGCGCACGGGAATTGACGTTACCCTTTGGCAATCGAGATCACGCGTGGTTTCGTACAAATCCCAGCTTGCGGGTCCGGAGGCCGAGCGCGGCAATTCAATGCTGAAGTGGTGGGGGCCGGCTTCTTTTACCCCCACGATCACCAGGGAATCCGGCGAGGGTCCCTGAAACGCCGACACCGTCAGCCCCGGAGTCTCACTCGAAGCGGCAATCCGTTTCCATCCCGGCCGCACGAAGTGGTAAAGCTGGCGGGTGGCGTAATAGCTTTTCTTGGGGGAATAAACGTGACTCGCGCTGCGAAACAATCCGTAGAAGCAAAGACGCTTGGCGCACTCTTCGTAGTCATCAAAAGCATCGAAATAAAAAATGGCGCTTGCCCCCTGATTGAGCCCCGTAAGGGCGCGCCGATTGGCCGCCAGGGAGAAATGCTTCCACTGGTTCTCAAAGGTCTTGTCCTCGTCGTTTAAATCACCGTACTCGGTGAGCCACACGGGGACTTGGGGGTATTTGCTGCCCTTCACCCGCTCGACTTGCGGACCCACGGAATTCTCGCCGTAGGTATGGAAGGAAAAAACTCCCACCTGCTTCATCAATTCGTCATCTTGCAAGATGGGATCGGTATAGTCATTGGTAATAACGGCGTTGTCGGCCACCATCAGGCGGATATCACCCAGACCTTCTTTCTTCAATCGGCGCGCCACGGCGTCCAACACTCTCGGAGCTTCGTCGGGATCGATGCGGGGGCCTTCCGGGGGATAACAATCCGTTTCATTGAAGGGGCTGAAGTAATCGAAATCGACGTGCGCCTGGGTACGCGCGTACTCCACCATCGAGACCACTTCCTCCGCGAACTCATCGTACATGGCGGGATTCAAGTGCCCCTGCAGGCTGGGCGGAACGTTCTCCTGGCACACTTTGTGCCGCGGGGGCGGCGGGTTGCTGTCCGTCATCCAGGCCGGCACCGGCCCCATCAGTGCCACCACCGGACGAATGCCCCGCGAGTTCAGGTAGCGGAGCCCTTTCCAGGTCGCCTCGAAAATCGGCGTGGAGTAACGATCGTTGTAATACTCCCAATTCATAACATTGGGGTCGGCATTATCATTCGTCTCTTCCCAGTTGCTATAGACCAGATAAGGAACCACGCGAAACTGGGTGACCCCCAGGTCATCAATCAGCATGTCGAACATGGCCTTTTGATCGTCCCGGAAATAGGGTCCGGTGAAATTCACACCGAATCCATCGATCACTTGGTAAGTTTGCCCGGGGTTCACCACGATACTGCCGGAGGGGGAATTCCCCTGGGCGAATATTCCTGGAGTTAACAGCAAGGACAGGCAAAGCCCTATCGATCGCAGGCGTAATTTCAGCATGGTTCACCCCTCATGACCATCATCCCACAATCTCGATCCCAAACGCTGGCTTACCCGAAGAGCTCCCGCGCAAAGTCCATTCCGAGACGTCCGCGTTGGTAATTATCTTACTCTTTGTGTAAGCTGATGGCCCTAATTACTCGTCGGGCGGAAGCATTTCCCACGAAAGGGGCGGGTGAATCGAGAGATGAGTCAAGTTACAGTCATAGCGGAGTATGGCGACCTATGCGGCGAAGGCCCCTTGTGGGATCCCGAAACCGGCTGCCTTTATTGGACGGACATCGAGGGTCAGAAGTTCTATCGCTATCATCAGGCGTCCAACCAGCATGAGATGCTCAAGCAGGGGCTGGAAATATCCGGCTTCTGCGTGAATCGGCGTGGCGGCTTTGTCATTGCCAACAGCCGGGGGATTTGGCTATGGGATGGGGCCGACGACCTGCGATTGATCGCCGACCACATCGGGAATTCCCAATGCCAGATGAACGATGCCGTTGCGGACCCGGAAGGACGCTTCTTCGCTGGATCGAATTTTTATGATCCGGCCCATGAATATGAATTCGGCAAACTCCTTCGCGTCGATACGGACGGGACGGTCCATGTGGCCGATGAGGGTTTCAGTTTGCCCAACGGTCTGGCTTTTTCGCCTGACGAGTCGATGATGTATTTCGCGGACTCCGCAGCGCGGCGAATCTACGCCTACGACTATGACCGGGGCACGGGTGGCCTCCGAAACCGCCGGGTATTGGTCCAGGTGCCCGATGACGAGGGATTGCCCGATGGCCTCACGGTCGACGCCGAAGGGTTCCTCTGGTCAGCTCAATGGTATGGCAGTTCCGTTGTGCGCTACGACCCGGAAGGCAAGGTGGAGCGTCGAATCAGCCTCCCGGCTAAGCAGGTTTCTTCGGTGGCTTTCGGCGGGAAGGATTTCCGTGATATTTTCGTTACTTCCGCCGGCAAATCGTGGCCTTCGCCCTTGATGCCTAAATCGTACGACCCGGTTGCCGGCAATTTTGGCGGCCAACTCTATTGCCTCAATCTCGGCATCCAAGGTAAACCTGAATATCAAGCTGACATCCAGCCATGAGAATTCCCAATTTACCAGAACGAGGCATAGCATGAAACTTAATGGTCGAGTTGCGGTGATTACCGGCTCCGCCTCCGGCATCGGCCGGGCGAGCGCCAAGGAGTTCGCCAAGGAAGGCGCCCAGGTGGTGGTGGCGGACATCAACCTGCCGGGGGCGCAGGAGACCGTAAAGCAGATTGAAGCCGCCGGGGGCGTAGCCCTCGCGGTCAAGACCGACGTGGCAGCGCCGGAATCCGTGCAAGCGCTGGTTGAGCAAACCCTTCACTCCTTCGGACGGATTAATGTGCTCTTTAACAACGCCGCGATTCAGGTCAACAAAACCGTTGAAGATACCACGGTAGAGGAGTGGAACCGCGAGATCGGCATCAACCTGGGAGGGGTCTTTCTCTGTTCCAAGCTGTTTATACCCCATTTACGCAATACCAAAGGTTGCATTGTGAACATGGCCTCGGTCAACTCCTTTTTCGTTGAGCCCCTGTGCGCAGGGTATTGCGCCACCAAGGGCGCCATCGTCGCACTGACCAAGGCCATGGCCATTGATCACGGCAAGGACGGCATCCGCGTCAACTGCATTTGTCCGGGATACATCGATGCGGGGCTTGCCTGGGAATACTTTGAGGTGCAGCCGAATCCCGCGGAAGCTCGCGCCGCCGCCGGCAAGCTCCACGCGCTCGGGCGGGTGGGACAACCCGAAGAGGTCGGCCGCCTGGCGGTGTTCCTGGCCAGCGATGACGCTTCCTTCATGACCGGTTCAGCCGTGGTGGTGAGTGGCGGTTTCGGAATGGGGCTGCCTCCCACATAAAGGGGGTCCAAAATGCGTATGACCCGAATCAAGAGTCTGTTAATTCTGGCCTGTTCCGTGGCGTGGGTGATGGGCGTTGCGTCCGGCGGCACCTGCCTTGCCCAAACGGCCACGAAACCGGAGCCTTCCGACTGGTTTGCCGGCGACGCCCATGTCCATCGTGGAATTGGCTGCGGCCGCGCCAACGAGAAGGAAATGCTTACCCCGCAGCAGCTCCTCGAGATGATGAAGACGAACAACCTCGCGGTCATCTCGGTCCTGTCCGACATCGGTAATGGCGAAGTAAAGTATGCTGAGAAAGATATTCCCCTTATTACGGGACAGGATAACCCTGCATCGACCCCGGAGCGCATCATTCATTGGGATGCCGAATGGCACTATGATCCGGAAGGGGTAACGTTCGAGAAGAAGGCCATTGGCGGCCATTTGATCCTGTTGGGGCTCGAGCACGGCGGATTGCCTTTCGCCGAGTACACCTACCCGATTTTCCAGTGGGCCAAGGACCGGGGTGCGATCGGCGGATTCGCGCATATGCAATATCTGCCTTTCGGCCTCTACCCGCCGCCCGACGGCATCCCGCAGTCGCTCGATTGCTGCGCGCCGCTGGAATATCCGGTGGAAACCGCGCTGGGGAGTTCCTCCTTCCTGATGGAGGACGTACACGGAGGCGACGTGGCGCTGCAAGGCTATTATCGCATCCTAAACTGCGGGTTCAGGCCGGGCCTGGTGGCAAGCACCGACTACTCGTGCAATTATATGGAGCCCCTCGGGACGCTCCTCACCTATGTGCGGATTCCCGGCGGCAAACTGACCTACGACCAGTGGGTGGAGGGGATCACGAAGGGGCGGACCGTGATCGCGCGCAACGGCCACCAGGAGTTCCTGGACTTAAAGGTGAACGACACAGCGCAGCCGGGAGACGAACTCCGTCTCGCGGGGAAGGGTCCCCTCCGGGTGAGGATGGAATGGCGGTCCCTGGGACGTAGTGAGGGCAGAATCGAGCTGGTTCATGACGGCGCCGTGGTGGCATCGCAAACCGCTTCCGTCGCCCCGGGCGCTCCGGTGGTTTTTGAAACCACGGTGGAGTTTACCCACAGCGGATGGCTCGCGGCTAGGCGGATGGACTGGCAGAGTGGCCACCAGACCCACACCGGCGCCGTGTTCGTAATCGTAGACTCGCAACCCATCCGCGCCCGCTCGAGCGATGCGGAATTTTTCGTTAAGTGGATCGATAATCTGATCGAGAAAACCTCTCCCGGCGGCGAGTGGAGCGAGTTTTTTCCTCATGACCGTGACTCCGCGCAAAAGCGCTATCGCGACGCCAGGGCGATCTTTGCGCGTATCGCTTCGGAAGCCAAGGCGCAGGGAAACTAACCGGAATCACTTCGCTGCGGCGCAGAATTGGAGACCAACCTATGAAGGATTTGGGTTAGATCGATAACGCTCAGGGTAAGTCCTCAGGGAGGGGGAACTTCTCATGTCCAACGATTCGCAATTAAGCCGCCGGAGTTTCTTGAAAGGCGGCGTGACCAGCGCCGCAGGCCTCGCGGCCGCCAGTGGCGTGACTTTCTTAACCCGGCCGGAGCGGGTATTCGGGGCGAACGATCGCGTGCGGGTGGCGATTTGCGGCGTACACGGGCGCGGCATGGATCACGTCCATAACTATGCGCAAGCTGAGTAACGTCGAGATCGCGGCGGTGTGCGACATTGACGAGAACGTCATGGCAGAAGCGCGTGGAGGCAATGGAGAAGCATGGCATCCCCAAGCCCGCAACCTTCATGGATATCCGCAAGCTTTTGGAGGACAAGTCGATCGATGCCATTTCGATTGCGACGCCCAATCATTGGCATACCCTGATGGGAATCTGGGCATGCCAGGCGGGCAAGGACGTTTACGTGGAGAAGCCCTGCTCGCACAATCTGTGGGAAGGCAAGCAGTTCGTGGCCGCCGCGCAGAAATACCACCGCATCGTCCAGCATGGCACGCAAATCCGCTCGGCCACGGCGGTGCGCGAGGGCATCCAGAAGCTCCATGAAGGGCTGATCGGCGACGTCTATATGGCGCGCGGGCTCTGCTACAAGTGGCGCAACACCATCGGCCATACCCCGGTGGAGCCGGTTCCGGCGGGAGTGAATTACGATCTCTGGACGGGTCCGGCGCCCCTGCACGATTTCACTCGCAATCGCTTTCACTACAACTGGCACTGGTTTTGGGCTTACGGAAACGGCGACATGGGAAATCAAGGCACCCACCAGATGGATGTCGCGCGTTGGGGGCTGGGGGTGGGATTTCCCAACAAGGTGAGCGCCATCGGCGGCCACTTTATGTTCGATGACGATCAGGAAACTCCCAACGACCTGAGCTGCGCCTTTCAGTTCGACCTGCCGGACGGCAAGCGGAAAATGCTGACCTTCGAAACCCGGCACTGGATCGCCAATCATGAAGCGGAAATTGGCACCCCGGAACTGGGAACTCCAGAGCCCAAGCGCAAGCCCGGAGGCCCGGCGCTCGGCCCCCTGGCGGGCCGGCCACAATACCATTGGGGACATCTTCTACGGCTCCAAAGGCTATTTCGCCACCGGCGATGAGGATGCCGATACGTATAAGGTGTGGCTCGGCCCCGACCAAGACCCCCAACCGGCGGTTCATGCCGGGGCGGAACTCGCCCACTTCGCGAACTTCATCGACTGTGTGGTGAGCCGGAAAAAGGAAAACCTGAACGCGCCCATCGAGGAAGCTTACATTTCCATGGGGCTGATGCAGCTTGCCAATGCTTCCTATCGCCTGGGCCGGACTTTGAACTTCAATCCCGAGACCCAACAAGTCATCGGCGATTCCGAAGCCGACAAGCTGCTTCGCGACGCCGACCGCGGCTACCGCGCTCCTTACACGGTGCCGGAGGAAGTATAACGAAGCCGCGTGGGAGTCGCCCGGGCGTGACGAGAGGGCCACAGGATATACCCGCTCCTCTGCGATTCGGGTTGCGCAGCGCGGCGGAGACGCAAGCAAACGTGTCTTGTGGGTCAGAGTTCGAATGCGGGCGCCCTTCATGCCGGCGAAGCCGGCCTTGGAGTGCGGGTCGATCCGGATGACCTCGCGGAAGCCTTGCTCTGCCTTCGGGTAGTCATGCGCATTCAAGGCGCGCGGAGCTTCCTCGAAGAGGGTTTTAGGATTGGGCGTAGGCTGCTGGCCCGTCCCAACCGCGCCAGAAAACGCCACCAGGAGCAGAGAGGCAAATCCCAGGATCGCCGTTTTTCTCAAGTCCCACGGCGCCTTCATCCCCCCTCATAGGTTGCGAGTGGGCCCGGTCGCAATTGCCTTTCGGGAGTGGAACTCCGCCGGGCCGTCGAAGGTGGCAAAACGAAGCATCGTGCCGAGAATATCGGATAGTTTCACATGGTAAAATGGTCATGTTGAAATTTGAAATTTCCGCTTGACTCCCCATTCCTGGGTGATAGAGTCCAACCTGGCCAAGCGTGTAAGGTTTGGACCCTCTGGGCGCATGTGGATCCCCATACGCACCGAGAGAGTGGCCCCGTTCGCAGGATGGCCGGGGTCTTAGCCTTGGCTCCAGTTTGCGGGACCACCGGTCGAAGGCGACGCCCCGTTCGTACACCCAAATGATTTTAGAACCTTCACCCAACAAGATCTTATTTCCAATACCGAAAAGGAGTGATTCCATGTCAAGTCGGCGCACTTTTATGAAGCAAACGCTGGGCGGCTCGGCCGCCCTGGCAGCCTCCGGATTCTTCTCCTCCAGCCGCGTGCTGGGGGCCAACGATCGCATCCGGATTGGCTTGATCGGCGGGGGTGACCGCGGCCAGGAGATCCTCCATGCCGCCATTCGACTGCCCCAACGTCGAAGCGGTGGGAGTGGCGGATGTTTACACTCGACGCCTCGACGAAGTGAAGGCCATCGTTCCCACCATCAAAACCTATAAGGATTTCCGCGCAGTTGCTCGACGACAAATCCATTGACGCGGTCCTGATCGCCACACCCCAGCACCTGCACGCTCTGCATTTTGTTCCCGCTATCGAGGCGGGGAAAGACGTTTACCAGGAAAAGACCATGGCCTTCAATCCCGACCACGCGCGGCGCATGAAGAAGGCCTTCGAGAAGTCCGACCGCGTGGTTCAGGTGGGAATCCAGGCCACCAGCAGCCCCCGGCTTTGCCAGGATTCGAGAATTGGCCACACCGGAAAAGATGGGCGTCATCACCGCCCTGCACACTCATCACTATCGCAATGCGCCCTACGGCGGATGGATGCGCCACATCCCTGCG
Source organism: uncultured Acidobacteriota bacterium (assembly GCA_963810005.1). Taxonomy (GTDB): domain Bacteria; phylum Acidobacteriota; class Terriglobia; order UBA7540; family UBA7540; genus Bog-366. The sequence continues at coordinate 80,035 of CAWELY010000021.1, read as the reverse complement.
GATTGCAATCCGGAGCATGTGGATTGGAAGGCTTTCGAGGGCGAGACAACCCTCTTATCCTTTTGACCCGCAGCGCTACATCAATTGGCGCTTCTTCTGGGATTACGACGGCAGCAACGTGTACGAGAACATGGTCCACCAAGTGGGCTTCTGGTACAAACTGATGGACTTCAAGATTCCCGACAGCGTCACCATGACGGGCGCCAACCTCCTCTCCCCCAAGATGCAAGTGCCCGACACGATAGACGTTTCGCATGCTGCAAGGGAATGTCCTGTTCACTTGGAATTCCATGTTTGGGAACGATTTCTACGGCGAAGGCCATGACATGCTGCTGGGCACGAAAGGGATGATCGCGCGGAATGAGGGCGACCAGGTGCGCTACCTGCCCGAAGGTGGCGAAAGGCGTGGCGTCGAAACCCTCTCCCGCGTACCCCCGGAGGGAGGGCAAGCCACTGGCTACTTCGAAGCTACCGATCAACATATGCAGAACTTCTTCGACTGCATGCGCAGCCGACAAAAACCCAATTGCCCGTTTGAAATCGGTTACCGCTCCGCCATCGCTTGCCAGATGTCGATCACTTCTTATCACAAAAAGCGAGCGGTGCGCTGGGACCCGAAGACGGAAGACATTGTCTAACCTCTGGACGCACCTCGGCGTTTTCAGCAGGCCGTGATTTCACTCTGGACGCGAAGGGTCCTGGGCCGTGCTGGGACCCTGCGCGCCCGAGCGTCTGAACTTGTGAAAAGAGGCGGCTAACGTCAATGCAGTTCACTAAGTCATAACGGAATAGGGAATCTCCTTGCGGGCGAAGCCCGCTTTGGAGTGCGGTAGCAGCAGCTACCGCTTTCCGGCCATGATCCCTACGTGAACGGTGCGAGGGCCACAACAAGAAAAGCGGTAGCTGCTGCTACCGCACTCCAAAGCGCTGCGCGCAGGCTCAATTGACGCCATATCCTAAATGAACAGTATTGGGGGGCCAAGTGCGAAAATCGAGGTTGAAAATTTGCGTGGGTTTGTTCCTTGCCAGCGTGGGATGGATTCTTTCTGCGCCGGCGCAACAAATTCCTACCGGCAATCCCAAGGATTTCAAAGTCAAAACCTGTTTGCACTCGGTCAGCTATGCCGGGGTCTGGCGCGGCCAGAGCGGTCCTTACCGTGGACGAATTCCTGGTCAAAGCCAAAGAGCTTGGCTTCGACGGTGTCGAAATCATGTGCAAACGGCCGCACCTCTCGCCCCTCGATTATGATGAGGCAGCGCGCCAACGACTGCGTGCCAGGGTTGACCAGCTCGGCCTGAAGCTGGTGGCCCTGGCGGCCTACACGGATTTTTCCGCGGGGATGGACAAACCCGGGATTCCCCAAGTGGAAATTCAAGCCGCCTATCTGGGAGAGGTGGCGCGCCTGGCGCACGATCTGGGCACGAACATGGTTCGGGTTTTCACCGGCTATGACCGCGAGGGCATTCCCTACGACCAGCAATACAGCGCGGTCGTGCAGGGATTGCGCTTGGGCGGCCAGCAGGCGGCGCGCTATGGCGTCACTCTGGCGGTGCAGAACCACGACGACCTGGCGGTCAGCGCGGAGGGCATGTACTGGCTGCTTGAAGGAAGTTAATCTCCCCAACGTGCAGGCTGCCTGGGACGCCTGGAGCTCCCTCGGCGCAAGGATTCACGCCGGCGGAAATCCGCCAGGGGGTGCAGAAGCTTAAGCCCTTCATCGTCCACACGACGGCGGCCCAGTACATCAGCGTGCCCCGATACCATTACCTGCCGACATCGTGGATTACCAGAAAATTCCATCGGTGAACCTCGAGGTACCGATGGGCCCGGGCATGATCGACTATGACAGTTTCTTCAATTCCCTGAAAGAAATCGGATATCAGGGTTATATTGCTTACGAAATCTGCGCCGTCACCGAAGGTGGTGGCTCCATCGAAAACCTGGACCGCACGGCCAAATCGTTCTTGGAATACATGAAGAAATTCCGCTAGAGGTGAGAAATGATCAGCAAGAAATCCCTTTGGTGGTTGATGGCGGCAGCCGCCATCGCGCTGGTATGTGCCGCCGGGCTTTTCGCGCAGGCCGGCAGCCCATTGCCGATCTACCTCGACGCACAAGCGGACGGTCGAGGAGCGCGTCAATGACCTGATGAGCCGCATGACGCTCAAGGAGAAGGTTGGGCAACTCAACCTGCCCTGTGTTTATGTGGATGAACTGGGAAAGACCATTCCGGCCAAACGGGAGGCGTGCAAGCGATTCGCGGCCGGAACCTACACGCAGGAAATCGGTCCGGCCTGCGGATTCTTTACCCTGGCCGACGAAGTGCTGCGCGACGGAAACGCCCGCCACGCTGCGGAGTACTTCAACGAACTGCAGAAGATCGCGCTCACCCAGACGCGGCTGAAAATCCCTCTGCTGCAAGACGAGGAGGGCACGCACGGCGCCATGTATCCCGGGGCAACGGTCTTTCCCGGAGGGCCTGGCCATTGGCAGTTCGTTCGATCTTGACTTGGTGAGAGCGATTTACGCAGCCGCGGCCGCGGAGTCCCGAGCGGTCGGCATCCACATGCTATCCACCCTGGTGATGGAGCTGGACCGCGATCCGCGCATGGGCCGAAACGAGGAAGCCTACACCGAAGACCCTTACCTCTACATGCGCATTGGTGAGGAGATCGTCCACGGCACTCAGGGGACCAACATCGCCGGCCCGGACCAGGTCATCGCGGTGCTGACGGATTTCCCCACGCAAAGCTCACCCGCCAGTGGTCTTGAGCGCGGCGCGATTGAATTATCCGAACGCTCCCTGCGCGAGAACGACATGTTCCCCTGGATCGGCGTCGATCACCAAGGCCGGCGGCCTGGGCGTGATGGCCGGATACCCGGAGGTCGAAGACGTACCCGCGCACGGCTCGGAGAAGTGGATGAACGATATTCTGCGGCAAGGATATCGGCTTCGAGGGAGTCGTGGAAAGCGAAGGCGGCGGCTTCTCGACCTTGATCTACGAGGACATCGTCCCCACCCAGAAAGAAGCGGGTGCGCTGGCGCTCAAGGCCGGGAGTCGATCTGAACATCACCTACGAACCCGCCTACATGGGCCCGCTGGTCGAGGACGTGGAAGAAGGGCGAAGTCCCGATGGCGCTCGTGGACCGGGCGGTGCGCCGCGTCCTGAAGCTGAAGTTCCGACTGGGCCTCTTCGAGAATCCCTACGTCGATGTGGACCGCGCCGCGCACGTCGTGCATTCGCCAGGCCAACCAGGACTTGGCGCTACGCGCCGGCCGCGAAGGCATCGTGCTGCTGAAGAATGAGAAGGGCCTGCTGCCCCTCAAGAAGAACCTGAAATCGGTGGCGGTGATCGGCCCGGACGCGGTCAACCTGATGAATCAGCTCGGCGATTACTCGCCCAAGGCGATTCCGCAGCACGTTGTGAGCAATTCTGGAAGGCATCAAAGCCGCCGTCGGACCGCAAACCAAGGTGACGGCGGTGAAGGGCTGCAAGGTGTTGGGGGATGACAAGAGCGGATTCGCCGAAGCCACCCGCGCCGCCAAGAACGCCGACGTGGCCATTGTGGTGGTGGGCGAAAACCAGGGCCAGAATGATGTGGACGAAGCGATAGACCCGCCCACGGACGGTGAAGGCCACGACGTCGCCAGCCTCGATCTGACCGGCGTCCAGGAAGACCTGGTCCGCGCCGTCTACGAAACCGGCACTCCTACCGTGGTGGTGCTGGTCAACGGCCGGCCGCTCTCCACCCGCTGGACCGCCGAGCACGTGCCGGCCATCGTCGAGGCGTGGCGGCCCGGCGAGCGCGGAGGGACCGCCGTGGCCGACGTCCTGTTCGGCAATTACAACCCCAGCGGGCCACTTGACCATCACCATTCCCCGCCACTCCGGCCAGTTGCCCGCCTATTACAACTACAAGCCCTCCAAGGATTATTGGATCAACCAGGGGTGGACCCAGAACCAAGGTTACGAGGATATGCCGGGCACGCCGCTTTATCCCTTTGGGCATGGACTAAGCTATACCCAATATGAGTATAGCAACCTGCGCATTGAGCCGGCGGAGATCCATCCGGCGGGCGAGGCGCGCGTCAGGCGTGGACGTCAAGAATACCGGCGGCCGCGCGGGCGTCGAGACGGTGCAACTTTACACCCACGAGAAATTCGCCCCCGTTTCCACGCCCGTCAAGCAACTGCGCGGTTTTGAGCGCGTGGCGCTCGGACCGGGCGAAACCAAAACCATTACCATGACCCTAACCCCGGAGGATCTCCAGTTGCTCGATATCGATATGCACTGGCGCGTCGTGCCGGGCGACTTTGAAATCATGGTGGGAAAGTCGTCGCAGGATATTCCCCTGCGGGGGGTACTGAGGGTTACGCCGTAGCGGTAAAGATCGTAGGGGCGGTTTGCGAATCGCCCCTACGATCTTTACCGCCGAGGCGCTGAGACGCAGAGCAAGCGTAGCGCGACCTGTACGGTAGGTCCGCGGTTTTTCGTTGTCAATAGGGGACGAACCGCGGACCTTCCGAACAGGTCGCTCTACAAGTTGTTCAGTGCCTACCCGCGAGCGAAAGAAACCAGGGGGTGGCGACGAGGCCGCCCCAATCCCCCGGACGGTGATTGGCGACGAAGATCTTGCGCAGGGTCTCATCGTAGGGAATGAGCGCGTCCCACAGGACGCCGGGCGAGTTCTGCCAGCGAGGATCAGGCTGGCCGCCGTCAATGCGCTGGAACTTTGCGCCCTCGATTTTCTGGTTCCACATGAAATCGCGGTTGGTGGAAATCAGGCGGTCGATGTCCTGGCGGCTGAAGACCAGTTGGTGCTCGAAGGCCGCGACGATGCCCTCCAGATCGATCCCGTAGTAGCCGCCGTTAGGGTGTACGCCCACCCAGTGCTTGGTGGAGCCATCCGGCTTGTAGTCCCAGGGCCCGGCAGGGTCCCAATAGTCCCAGACGAAGTACTTCCCTTCCTCGCGTGTCTTCATGCGCGATTGCATGAGCTGCCACCATTTCTCGGCTCGCTCGCGGTAGATCGGCTTCTTGGTCACATCGAACATGGCGACGAGCCAGCGCGCGATGTGATTCTCTTTATTGTCGGGGTGGGAAAACGCCTCGGTCTTCCGCCGCGCAAAACCCTCCGTCCATGTGTTGGTGTTGGGATCGATGCCAAAGTATTGCACCACCCACATGCCACCCACTTGGCAATTGCGCCAGGCATCGCGTGAATCCCACTTCTCGAAGGTCCGTTCGGCAAGTTCCAGATAGGCTTGCGCCTTGCCGCCCCATTTGGCCTTCAACGCCGGCGTCTTCAGAATCGCGTCCGCCATCAGGACCATAGGGCGCAGGATCATGGCTTCGCCGAGCATACTGTCGTAGTCAAAACCTTCCGTCTGGTCGCCGACCTTGGGCCAGCCGAGGTAACCGTCCGGCTCCTTAACGCACCGTCGTATGCAGGAATCCGCCCAATCGACCAATCTCTCGATCCACTCGGTATCGTGCGTGGCGAGATAGCCATAGTAGAAACCATTGAGGAACGGACTGACCAGCCAGCCCAGTTCCTCCGCCATTTCCGTGTCGCAGTACCGGTTCTTGGCGGAATCGGCAAGGATGAATTTCTCCCAGCGTGCCTGCCAGCTCTTAGACGTGGCGGGATCGATCCATTCGGCCGGGGTCTCAGCAGTGGCCGCGTGCCTCGCACTACCGCGAAGGGCGGTGACGGTGGATGCTGCGGCGAGGGCTTTGGCAGAGATTTCCTGAAGGAATTTTCGGCGCTTCATGAGTCGACTCCTTATGAATCATTGTGGATAGAGGGAGAATCCCCAATCTTGGCCAGCGTTCCGCCGGGATCCGCTCGGTGCGAACATCGACATTATGTCACTACTTTGAGGCTCTCAAGCACCGAGCAAGAAAAAACTAGCCCGGCTACTCGGGGGAGAGCAGCCAGGGCCGAAATGCAATCAAACAGACATAAAGTCAAACTAGAAGAGGAACTTCATTCCCAGTTGGATGTTTCTGGGGGCCCAGGTACCGCCGACTTCCCCATTGCCTGAATTGTAAGCGGTGCCGCCGCAGGTACGGCCAAAAGCCGGGGTGCCGTCAGCATTGGCAAGGCCGCTACAAAAGGCACTGACCGAGATCCACTGCGGATGGTTGAAAGTGTTAAATGTTTCCACTCGGAACTGGAGCGGGGAGTGTTCAGCCCCGAACCAGGGGAGGTTGAACTTCCTTGTGCAAAGCCATATCCCAGTTGTTGCGGCCCGGACCGGTGAGGTCATCGCGCCCCTCGTATCCGAACATTCCCGGCTGGCCGTTGGCATAGTACTGGCTCAATAGGGCTGCTGCAACGTAGCCGCCGATTAAACCACGTCTTCATGGGCCCGACGACGGGGCCGTTGTAGACACCCTCCTGGATTTTCACAGGTGCCGCAGGGTTGCACATCATACCACCACCGGTACCTCTGTCTACGCTTCGCCTGCCGCCTCACGACGACCGGCGCAAGACTCGAGGCCAGGATGGAATCGCTTTTCCTTTCCTGTAGGGCTCTTTCATCCCCTACAATATGCCGGTTCATCCCGGCGCACCCTGACACCGGTTTCTCAACCCTTAATTGACTCCGTTTTATGGCCGGAGGTAACATGGGCCGGTGGAATTTCCAGGGACATTCCGCTTGCTCGCCCTGTTGCTCTGCATGCTGCACCTGCCCGCGGCTGCGAGGCTGGGTGCCCAGGAATCGGAAGAATCGCTTGCCGATCAGATCCGCGCAAATATCGCGGCCGGCCAACTGGACGCAGCGGTCGAGCTAGCGAGGATCGCCGTGGGCCGCTACCCGCAATCCGTCTATCTCCAGCAAGCGCTGGGCATATCGCTATTCAAGAAGGGCCTGAACGAAGAGGCGCGCAGCGCCTATGGGCGAGCCATCGAACTCGCTCCCAGGATGCCGGAGAATTACTTCGACCTGGCCCTGGTAGATTTGGCTGAGCACCTCTATCCCGACGCCTCCAAGTCGCTGGAGGCCTGCCTGCGTCTCGATCCCTCGAATGCCCAGGCACATTTGCTGCTCGGCCGTGCTTACCACCACCTGAATCAGACGATGCCCGCCATCGAGCAGTTCAAGAAAGTGCTGGCTATTCAGCCCACCCTGCCCCAGGCACACTACCACTTGGGATTTGCTTACCAGAGCCTGGGGAATCTGCTCTCGGCCCTGGATGAATACAACCAGGAAATTCGGGTCAATCCGCATTTCCCGGATGCTTATTGGCTGGCAGGAAACATCGAACTGGAGTACGGTAACAGGGAGGCAGCGGAGAGACTATTTCAGGAGGGAATCCGCCTGATGCCACAGGCCTATCAACCTCATTACGGCCTGGCGCGGGTCTATCTGGCAAGGAAGCAGTTCGCGGACGCTGAGGCTGAACTCATCACGGCCTTGCGCGCCAAACCGGACGCCGTGGAAACCCATTACGCCCTGGCCCGCCTCTACCAGCAGGTGGGAAAGAAGGACGCCGCCGAGCACGAGTTTCAAGCCTGCGTGGCACTTCACGCGCGGGGACGGAAGCAAGCTTCCGCCATCGACGGGTCCCCTCCGCAACCGTAGCACTCCAGTTGTGACTGCCCTCTCCCTTGGGAGGCTGGGTAAAGGGTTCGACTTGTGGCGCCGGTCGATGGCCGCCGTCTTGAGAAGCAATGACTGCGGCACGTATAGTGCGTTGCTACCGCGGCCCGGACAACGTTATCACACCGACACCACCCGGGGGATATCTGCAATTAGGGAAGGATGGGGATCCCTTCGCCCATGAGCTCGCCTGACCTCCAGTTCTCGCGCACGAAAGTTACGCTCCTGGCCACTGCCGCGGTGGCGGCAGGCTTGGCGCTGCTAGCCTTTGTCGGCCGTGCCGCCCAGGCGGGGGCCAGCCAAGCAAAAGCGGTGCCGCCCCCTGCCTCCGTTCTCCCCGCGACACGGTCTACTGGCGGGCCGCGCGATCAGTTCGTCGAGGTGGCGGAGAAATCGGGAATTCATTTCTCCCTCACCAGCGGCGGCCCGGAAAAGCGCTACATCATCGAGGCCAAGGGCGGCGGCGGCATTGCCTGGATCGATTATGACAACGATGGCTTCCCCGATCTCTTCCTGGTGAATGGCTCGACGTTTGAACAATGGAAGCAGGGCGCCAGCCCACGCTCCCGCCTTTACCACAACAATGGCGACGGCACCTTTACTGATGTGAGCGCGCGCTCCGGCCTCGACCACACCGGCTGGGGAATGGGCGTTTGCGTGGCGGATTACGACAACGACGGCTTCGACGACCTCTACGTGACCTATTACGGCGGGAACGTCCTCTATCACAACAACGGCAACGGCACCTTCACCGACGTCACGGAAAAGGCGGGAGTGCGCGGCGGCGGCTGGGGCATGGGCTGCGGCTTCGGCGACTATGATAATGACGGCCACCTGGATCTTTACGTCGCCGACTACCTCGACGTGGACATCCTCAAGCTCGGTGAGCATGGGCAGCGCGCCCAATTGCACTTACCGTGGAATCTCGACCTTCTGCGGCCCGCGCGGCCTGCCCGGGGGGCGCGACTTCCTCTTCCACAACAATGGTGATGGAACCTTCACCGACGTCACCGAGCGCGCCGGGATCGACGCCGGCAAGTATTACGGTCTGGGCGTGGTGTGGTGCGATTATGACCGCGACGGCCGGCCCGACATCTACGTGGCCAACGATTCCACGCCCAGCTCGCTTTACCACAACAACGGCGACGGCACCTTCACCGACGTCGGCGTGGAGGCGGGAGTTGCCTACAGCAGCGAGGGCCAGGAGCAGGCGGGCATGGGCACGGACTTCGCCGACTACGACAACGACGGCTGGGGAGACCTGGTGAAGGGCAACTTTTCCGACGACGCCAAGAACCTCTACCACAACAACCATGACGGCACCTTCACCGATGTGACCTATCGTGCCGGAATCGGCGGTGTGGGGTGGCTCTTCACCACCTTCGGCGCCAAGTTCCTGGACTACGACAACGACGGCTGGAAGGACATCATGCTTGGCGAACGGCCAGACTTTTCCCCAGATCGACCGCTACCAGACCGGCATCACTTACGCGGAGCGAAGTCTGCTGTTCCACAATCGCGGCGATGGGACCTTTGATGAGGTCGGCTTGCAATCAGGACCGGGAATGGCCCTGCGCAAGGTGAGCCGGGGTCTGGCTACGGCGGATTACGACAATGACGGCGACCTGGAAATCCTGGTCTCCAACATGAACGGCGCGCCGGAACTGCTGCGGCACCTTCGCAAGAACCCGAACCACTCGATTCTCGTAAGGACTATTGGGACCAGCAGCAACCGCGACGGGATCGGGGCGGAGGTGAAGGTTTTCGCCGGTAGCCTGACTCAATACGACACGGTGCGCAGCGGCGGCAGCTATCTTTCCTCGAGCGATTTGCGCCTGCACTTTGGATTGGGGAACCGCACCGCCATCGACCGCATCGAAATTCGCTGGCCCAGCGGGCAAACACAGAAGGTCGAGAATCCGCCCGCCGATCACATCCTGGTGATCAAGGAAGGCGAAGGCCTTGTGGCTTCGCAACCTTTCCGGAAAGCGCCGGGCGTCGCGCGATCCACGAACTGACTTGGTTGGCGCTGACTTGCTCCTCCCCGACTTAGCTTTGCCTGGTGAGAAAGCGATTCTAATCTGTAAGAATCAACGGGAAGGACTCCGGCGGGAGGCCGATTGGGGTGGTTGCGATCGAGAAGCTCATTGCAAACAAAAAGCCCCGGCTGCCTTGTCGTGAGCAGCCGGGGCCTAAACGTCATCCAATAACTGTGCACTCAGTCTAGAAGAGGAACTTCATCCCCAATTGGACCTGGCGAGGCGCCCAAGCAGCGCTGACCTGGCCGTTGCCCGGGTTATACAAATCGCCGCCACAACTGCGTCCCCACGGCAGGGAGCCGTCGCCGTTAGCTGACGTACCATTGCATCCCACGCTGGCGGATTTCCACTGCACATGGTTAAAGGTGTTGAAGGACTCGAGTTTAAACTGAAGCGTCGAGTGTTCGCCTCTGACCCAGGGCATCTGGATCTCTTTGAACAACGCGAGATCCCAGTTATTGCGCCCCGGCCCGATCAGCATGTTTCGGCCCATATATCCGAACATTCCCGATTGGCCATTCGCGGAGAGCTGAGATTGCAGCGGTTCGGTCAAGTTCGACAGGTCAAACCACCGTTCGATAGGCCCGTAGACGGGGTCATCGTAGGTCGATTTGGTGATTTTCATGGGGCCGGTGGTATTGCAGCGAGGGCTTGTGCCGATGCCGGTGCTAAAGCCCGTAATTCCGCAGTTGAAGTCCTGGGGCATGCCGGAGAAGAAGCTCGTGATGCCACTGAGCCGCCATCCCCCCAGACCCTGCCGGGCAAAGGCGTTGCGGGAGTTCTTGAAGAACGGCAAATCGTAAATGTAATTCGCCTGCAACACCTGGGTACGATTGAGGCTGGAAGTCGCCTTCCAGCGGTTGAGGTCGTAATTGTCGTCAACGCCGGTCGCGCCCCCACCAGAGTTGTTGTCGATGGCGTGCGCGTAAGTGTAGGACGCATCGAGGGTGAGACCGTGACCAGTGGTATGCCTAACGCTGGCCTGCATGGAATTGTAACTGGCCGTAGCTTCCGGCTCGTTGCCGTTGATGCTGCTGAATCCCTGGTACGGACGGAAGTAGTCCGCGGGAAGGAGGTTGTGCATCAGAACATTCTGGACGTCGCAGTTCCCTGAGGCGTCACAATACTGGTTATTTCCCGCCAGCGCCGGAACCGCCTCCATACCAACTCCCACCGGAACTTGATTGATGTTTTGAGCCATATCCACATGCCGTCCCTGGGATCCCACGTAAGCCAGCGTGACCAGATTGTTGCCGCGGAACTCATGCTGCACATCGAGGTTGAACTGGCTGATGGACGGGTCCTTCACATGAAAGGGAATCGCATAGATGCTGCCCGGGCCAAACCCGGCAAATCCGCCAGAATTACTGAAGTTGTAGGATGTGAGGTTGTACATATAGGGAGCAACCTGCGTGGGGGCATTGCCTTCCTCCGACAAGGCGCCAATAGCCGCGCCCGGCTCGTAATAAATGCCGAATCCGCCGCGAATGGTCGTCTTGCCGGATCCGGTGGGATCGTAGGCAAAACCAAAGCGGGGTCCGATGTTCCCGTAGGGGATTTCCTGGCAGCCCCTGGGCATGGGGGTTACGCCGCATTCCACCAAGCCGTTGCCGTAGTTGAGGAAGGAGTTGACTTGACCGGTCGCGGGGTTGGCCAGCAGAGTATCGTTGGCTTGAAGGATCGCGGCGGCGCCCGGGCTATAGAGATTGGGAATGAAGCTTGAGTCGACTGTGGGATGGCTGACATCGTGACCCGGTATCAGTTGGTAGTAGCGTACACCGAAGTTGAGGGTCAGTTTGCGACTGACCTTCCAGTCATCCTGGATGTAGGGGTCAAAATCGGTACGCCGATCATGCTCCCAAGCGTACCCGCCCGTATACGTACCGTGATTGTTGAAGGTAGTTTCGGTGTAGCTGCCGATGTCACCCAGGAACATATCGGCCATGGCGTTGCCGGTGGAACCAGGGTGGCCCGGGTAGAAATTATAGAAGCCTTGCGCCCAGTCGCCCCACATCACCACTTGTTCGTTCAACTGAAATTTCTCCAAGGTGAACCCGAACTTGAGAGTGTGTTTTCCGTGGATCCAAGCCAGGTTGTCGCGATAGGTGAACACGGGCTCGGCATCATACTTGCCAATGAAGGGGCCGTTATCCTCGTAGAAGCATGCGCCGGCAGCGCCGCCACAAGTGTCTACGGATGGAATGAGGGGATTCGAGGCATTGGCCGGGAAGAAGTGGCTCGCGTTGAAATCGCCGGGTCTATCCACGGAATGCGCCGGGCTTCCGGGGCCGGCATGTGGGTAAACCCAGTGGGGTGTGTCCGTATAGCTGATGATGAACTCATTCATCAGGGTCGGCTTCAAGTTGAGGTTTAAGTGCGCCACACTTTGCCGGGCAGGAACGATGTAATCGCTTTCGGTCGTATCGTAGTTTCCTCCGAACCAGAGCGCGGGCACAGTGGTGTTGTCCCAGGTGTCACTGGAAAAACGCACGAACATCGAAGCCTTGGAGCTGAGGTTCTGGTCCACGCGAATGATCGTGTCGCTGAAATTGGTTGGTGCGCTCGGGGCATGGACGTATCCGGTGTAGCCGCTGTTGGGCAGCGGCACAAAAGCGTTCAGCCAATCCTTGCCGTTGTTGTTCACCGGGGTCACCGTATCCACGGTGGTCAAACCACCATTGAGACTGGGGAGAATACAGCCTCCGGCATAGCTAAATGCCGGGTCGACGTTCCCTAGATAGTTCCCTGATGCCGGATCGCACTCGCTGAAGTCTCCTTGCCGCTCCCGCATGGTCGGGACCGAGTCATTGATGACGTTCGCACTGCGATACCGGGCCCATTCCTGAGACCAGAAAAAGAAGGTCTTCTGCCGGCTGGTATTGTAGTATTTGGGAATCTCAAAGGGCCCGCCCACCGTGTAACCAAAGATATTCCACTTGAGAGGAGTCTTGGGGGCGTTCCCGCCGGGAGGAGCAATCTCGCGGTTGGCGAAGAAGTCGTTGGCATCCATCTTGTCATTACGGACGGACTCGTAGGCGGAGCCGTGGAAACCCTTGGTGCCGCCTTTGGTCACGACTTCGACCAATGCGCCAGAGTGCTGGCCGACGTCCGCGCCGTAGTTGGAGGTCGAGACGCGAAACTCCGCAATGGAGTCGAGGGCGGGGGTCACGGCGCCACCCATGGAGGTCGAACTCTCCTGGGCGTTGTTTCCTCCGTCGTACTCCAACTGGCTGTAATTCGTGCGCGCCCCGTTGAAGGAAGCGCCGATTTCTGAGCCCGAGTGCCCCAATTGCATCGCATCTTCCTGGCTGTTGGTAATGACGGCGCCTGGAACCAGGAAGGTAAGGCCAAGGAAATTCTCCCCGTTGAGAGCCAGGGAAGTAATCTGCTTCGAGGTCACAACGTCGGAAAGGGTGGCATTTTCCGTTTCCACCTTCGCGACGTTGCCGACCACCTCGATCGTGCTGCGTAGACCTGTCCCACCACCAGCTTGAGGTCCACACGCTGAGTCTGGCCGGCTTCCACGCTAATGCCCGAGCGCACCAGCTTCTGGAAACCGCTGGCCCGCGCGGTAATGACGTAATTGCCGATGGGAATTCTCGCCGCATTGTACTCTCCGGCTGAATCGGACGCCAATTCGCGCGTGAATCCTCGCTCGGGGTTCGAAACGGTGACTTTGGCTCCCGGCACAACGGCACCGGTTGAATCGGTTACGGTGCCTACGATGGTGGCCGTGTCTTGGGCCCACATCGCAACCGGCAACAAGCAGAGGATGACTAAAACGAGCAGGGCGGCCTTTCGAGCGCCGTCTGCCAATGAAAAAGGCTGGTGTGTCCACTCACATCGCCGAGGTACATGTTCCATGTATCATTCTCCTTTATATCGTCAGAACCGACGCGTGATTCGCACACGACCGTAATTGGCCGTCAAGTGATTCAGAGGTAGATGACTGTGACTGTGCTATTCATCGCCACCTTGGGGCGGGTGCATAACTTCCAGGGCAGTTCATCTTGCGAGGGACGAACTCCACGTCCTGGGATATAGCACTTTTAAATTTCACCAAGCGTTTTGTCAAGCAAAATTTTCTGTCGTTTCATATTGTAAAATTACAGATGCTGGCGTAATATAGCCCGTTGTCAAGCAAATCTTCGAACGGCTTCATGATGCGAAATACCTACTCGAGTCCAAACCTGCTCATCTACCTTTCGCCCCACGTTTTATGCTGCAAGATGAAAGATAAAACTCCCTTCAGAGGTGACCTATGCGCGGACCTAGAAAATCCAAACCGGTTGGAGTTCTGACCAAGACGCTTCGTATCGTTGATTTGCTTCAGGACGCCCGCTCCCCCGTCTCTCTGCACGAAATCAGCAGCCAGGCAGGAATCAACAAAAGCACGGCCCTGCGCCTTCTCGCTCATCTGGAGGGAGAAAAATATCTCCGGCGAGATGAAAAAGGCGGGTACAGCCTGGGGCCCAAGCTCTTGCGGCTGGGGAGTGACTTCAACGTACAAGCTCCGCTGCGGGAGATTGCCCGGGAGGCTCTCTGGGAACTCTGGAGGGTCACCCACGAAACGGTCAACCTGGCGGTCCTCGACGGCGTGGATGTCATCTATATCGATTGTCTTGAAAGTCCGCATGATTTTCGCCTGGTCAGCAACAGCGGAACGAGGGCGATCCTTCATCGGACGGCTCTCGGCAAAGCGCTCCTGGCGTACCAGCCTTCCGAACAGCGCGAACGGCTTATCAAATCGCTGCGCTTCCAGGCCTTCACCCCCAACACCATAACTTCCGCCTTCGCGTTATCCCGGGAGCTTAACGCCATCCGCCAGTCCGGTTTCGCCGTGGATGAGGAGGAAAGCGTGTTGGGGCTCCGCTGCATCGCCGCACCCATTCTGGACCGGAAAGGAATTGCCGTGGCAGCGATCAGCATCTCGGGCCCTGCCAGCAGGATCACTCCTCACAAAACACCCGCGCTGGGAGATGCTGTGATGTCCGCCGCCCACGAAGTTTCCGTGCGGATCATCTCCCAGCCGGCGGTGACATGATGCGCGAAGCGCCTTGGAGTGCGGGAGCTCGCTCCCGCTTTTTCTACCGCTGACTCGTCAGCGGTCGGTGATTCGCCGCGACGAGTCGCGGCGATGGAAAACGGCGACGAGTCGCCGCACTCCAAGCTTCGGTTCGTTTGCCCGCGGTGGGAATTGCGGGCTAGAGCCGCTCACCACACCGCGTGCTCATCCACGATCGGCAGATCAACGGGGGAATGCTGTTGGGCGGATTGGTACATGGCCAGCGCCCACTCGAGCGTCGGACGCACGCTCGCCAAGGTGATCATCGGTTCACCACCGGCTTCAATGGCACGCACCATGTCTTCAATGACCGCTTGATGGTCGAGAAATCCCAGGTCGGCCGCGCCCCGCGCGCCGGTTGCGGCCGCGGCGCTTCCCCAACGGCGAATCTCCTCATCCCCCGGCCGCTCATCCTGGAACTTCCAGGTGTCCATGCGCTCACCGACCAGGACGGCCGTGCCTTTTTCTCCGTTCACCTCGATTCGAACGTCTGTCCCGGGCCACAGGGCGGTGGAAGCCTCCACCACGCCCTGGCCACCGTTCTGATACGTCACAAAAGCCAAGGCGGTGTCTTCCAGGGCCACGCCGGGATGCGCGAGGTTGGTCATGTGGGCATGTACCCGCTGAACCGGGCCGACCAGGTATTGCAGCAAGTCGAGGTAGTGGAACGCCTGTTGAATGGTCACGCCCGCCCCGGAGCGCCGCGATGAGCGCCAGGCGTCCATCCGATAGTAGTCCGCGGGACGAAACCATTTCATGAAGGTGTCGGCGTGATAGATCTTCCCAAAACGCCCCTCGTTGATAGCTTTCCGAATGGCCTGGACGGATCGCCGCGTCCGGCATTGGAGCACCACGCCGATCTTGACGCCTGCGGCCGCTCCAGCCTCTCGCATGGTGTCCATCTCGGCAAGAGACATGGCCGGTGGCTTTTCCACCAGGATATGCTTGCCGGCACGGGCCGCTTGCAGCACGGCGTCCGTGTGCAGATGGTTGGGGGTGAGAATATTCACGACTTGAATTTCCGGGTCGGCGAGCATTTCGTCCAGGGTGTTATATCCCTGGCAAGGGAACTCCCCCGTAAATTTAGCCAGGCGAGCCGCGTCCGTATCCGCGGCCGCTACCAGGCGAGCCCCGCTCGAGGCCTGAATGGCTTTGGCGTGGAAGGGAGCGATGAGCCCCGTCCCCAGCAATCCGAAACCCAGGCGCGCGTCCTGTGGCATAACTTCCTCACTCCAGCTCACTCCGGAATCAGCAGTACCTTCAGCTCTTTCTGCGCTTCGATGCCTTCAAAAGCACTTCTCCACTCCCTCAGTGGCAGGCGGCGGGTAATGACTCCACCAGCGGGCAACCGGCCACTCGCTATCAAGTGAATGGTCCGATCCCAGCTCGTGTAGCTGGTCGAGAGGTTGAAGATCACGTCGCACACCTTGAAGGCAGCCTTGTCCCACGGAAAGGGAATGGTGTCCTTGCCGGTCAGGCCGATCACACAGATGCGCCCCTTCTTGCGGATAAGGTCTACGGTCGAGGCGATCGCCGCCGCGGCGCCGCTGCACTCGATGACGAGATCCGCCCCCATGCCCCCGGTGAGATCGCGAACCACCTCCGCGGGATTCACCTGCGCCACGTTGAGCACGGCTTCAAAACCCAGCTCCCGGGCTTTCTTCAGGCGGATAGCCTCATCGGCGGGAGTCCCCACAATCACCACGTCGCGGGCGCCGGCGGCGCGGGCCGTAAGCGCCGCCAGCAGGCCGATGGGACCCGGCCCCAGCACGACAACGAAGTCACCCGCCGCGACCCTGGCTCGCTCGACCACATCGTGTACGGTGTTGGCGGTGGGTTCCACCAGCGCCGCCAGGTCATAACTCATCGCGTCCGGGATTCGGTGCAAGAGCCGCTCCGGCATCTTGAGGTACTTCGTAAACGCGCCGTCGATACCCCAGCCGGGCGAGCGCTTCAGCGCGCAGATTTGGATGTTCCCCGTCCGGCACAAGTAACAGTGCCCGCAAGCGCGGGTGTGCGGCTCGCCCACCACGCGGTCACCGACCTTGAACAGCCCGGTTTCGGGGCCGGCCGCGACGATTTCACCGGAGAATTCGTGGCCCATAATCACCGGCGGCCAGTAGGGAAATTCATCGTGCCATACGTGGATATCCGTCCCGCAGATTCCGCAGGCTTTTACTTCGATCAGCACCTCACCCGCGCCGGGCGAGGGCTCAGGGACATCACGGAGTTCAATAAAGCCGGACCCTTTTTGCGTTTTCACCAGGGCTTGCATCATCGCCGTCAACCGCACCATTCCTGGAGGAAGCGCACCAGGATGGCCGCCCCTTCGCTGATTTCATTCCCACCGATTTGTTCTTCGTTGGTGTGGGCAAAACGCAGGCTGCCCGGGCCGAACACCACTGTGGGAATATGAAGCTGGTTATTATAGAACCAGGAATCGCAGGAAGCGGTCATGGCGCTGACTTCGCCCGCCGTGCTCCGTTCTCGCGGCAGCACGCCTGCAAACGTGTAACCAGCGGGTGCTCGGGGTCGAGCACGTGGGAGTCGTGCCGGTACATGAATTCAAGCTGGAAATGTTCCCGCAGCCAGGCATCTCCGCTGTCGAGCAGCGCCTGGCGCATCTCCTCCATCACCTGGTAACGGGTTTTGTTGGGAAGAAGGCCCAGCACGCCCTCGACGGCGGCGCGCGCCGGAGCCGTGGCCGGCCAGTCCCCCGCCGCGAGTTTCCCAAAGGTGATCGGCATGGGGTTGGGAAACCGATCAAAGAGCGGGATGCCGCGGGACGCCGCCAGCAGGCGGGCGTGATACTGTTCGAGAATCTCCATGGCGCGAATGACCATTTTCAGCGCGCTGACCGTATCGCCAGCGCGGCCGCTGTGGCCGGGCCGGCCGGTGCAGATCACGCGAAACCAGACCGCCCCGCGCACCGAAGACAGAATGCGGAGTTCGGTGGGCTCCATGACCATGCAGCCGTCCGCGCGTTCGCCGGCTCGCACCATGGCCAGCGTGCCGTTGCCGCCCACCTCTTCTTCCACCACCAGGTGCGCCAGGACGTCACCCCGCAGCTTCAACCCCAGCCGCTTCGCGGCCAGCAGCGCGGTGTAGATCGTCGCCACCTGCCCCTTGGCGTCGCAGGCGCCGCGTCCATACACGCGCTCGGCCTCCACGCGAGGTTCAAAAGCATGCAGTTGCCCTTCGGACGCCGGCACCACATCGAGATGGGTGTTGAAGAGCAGCGATTGCCCGCCACCCGTCCCGGCCACCCGCAGACGCAGATTTGAACGCCCCTCGTACTCGAGCCCGGGCACGGGATCAGCGTAGTCCTCATCGTCGCGAAGCGAGTTCGAGAGCGCGACGCGCTCCACGGCCGCTACTTCCGCGAAGCGCGCGGCGGCGCAATCGACCGCTTCCCCTTCCTGGCCGGAAAGAGAGGGAAAGCGAATCAGGTCGCAAAGGAACTCGACGGCGTCAGCACGCACGGCCTCGACCGCCGCTCGGATTTCGAGGTGGAGAGAATTCATTCATAACAGCGAAAGCGCCTTGGCAAAGATGTCCAGACTTTCGTGGGCTTCAGCTTCGGAAATCACCAGCGGCGGAGCCACGCGAATCACGTTGCCGAAAACGCCGACGGAACCAATCAGCAGGCCGTTCTCAGCCGCCAGGTCGATCAATTTGCGGGTGAGATCGGGCGCGGGCTCCTTCGTCATCTTATCTTTGACGAGCTCGACGCCCATAACCAGTCCCATGCCGCGAACGTCGCCCACAAACGGAGACTTCTCCTGCATTTCCCGCAGGCGCGACTTCATCAGCTTGCCAATGCGCAGGGCGTTTTCCTCCAGATGTTCACGCTTCATGATGTCAACCACGGCGATGACCGCGGCGCTCGCGAGCGGATTGCCGCCCATGGTGCTGCTCATTTCGCCCGGCCCCAGCGCTCCAATAACCTCGCCGCGAGCCGCAATCGCCGAGGCCGGAACCCCGCTGCCAATGCCCTTGCCGATGGTGACCAGGTCGGGAGTCAACCCCTCCCACTCCATCGCCCAGAATTTCCCGGTGCGGCCGTAGGAGGACTGCACTTCGTCGAGGGTGAACAGCAGTCCGCGGCCCCGTAGCCATTCCTCCAGCCGCTTCAACCAGCCTTCCGGCGGAAAGATGAAGCCCGCCGCCCCCAAGTAGGGTTCAACGATCAACCCCGCCAGGCTGCCGGTGCTGTTGGCGCGCACGGCGTCTTCAATGTAATCGAGGCACAGCATGTCGCAGGTAGCGGGGTCGGCGCGGAACGGGCAGCGATAGCAATTGGGGAACGGCACGCGAATCGAGCCGGGCATGGTGGGGCCATAGCCCTTCTTCGGGCCCGGCAACCCTCCCGCACTCGCGGCGGCGTAGGTGCGGCCGTGGAAACCACCGTAGAAACTGATGATTTCAAACTTGCCGGTCTTCCGCTTCATGATGCGAATGGCGCCTTCCGTCACCTCGCTGCCGGTCGAGAGGAAGAAACACTTGTCCAGGTGGGGCGGCAAGACGGAAATCAGCTTTTCCGCGGCTTCCACGCGCCCGGGATGCAGGCACTCGTAATTGTTCAGGAGCTTTGCGGCCGCCGCTTGTACGGCCTTGACCAGATCCGGATGGCAGTGGCCGACGTTGGTCACCAGAACTCCCGAGGTCCAATCGATGAACGTGTTGCCGTCAACGTCGGTCACCACCACGCCGGAAGCGTGGTCCCACGCGACTTTTGCCTGGTAACCCGCGCATTGCGCCTCCACGCGCGCCCAGCGAGTGAACAGTTCCTGGGATTGGGGACCGGGCAACGGCCCCTTCACCGAGGTTACCTGCTTGTTCACCGTGTTCATTGTATTCGTCTCAAATCATTTCAAGCCGTGCCGTTAGCGGTGTAGCGTGGAGGCTTTCCGGCCAGGAAACGGTCGATCTCCAGCACGATCAACTCCCGGATGCGGCGGCCGGAATTCTCGGAATACCAGGACAGGTGCGGCGTCAAGATCGCGTTGGGCAGGCCGAAAAGCGGGAAGTCGGGCGCGCGGCGGCTCGACCTCGAAGACGTCGATTCCGGCGCCCGCGATCACACCGTTTCGCAGAGCTTCGGCCAGCGCCTGCACGTCCACCATCGGCCCGCGCGCCGTGTTGACGAGATAGGCGGTGGGTTTCATCATCGCCGAGGGTGCGGGCGTTCACCAGATGCCGCGTTTCCGCCGTCAGGGGCGTGTGGATGGTGACGTAGTCGGAGTTGCGGAACACGGTTTCCTGGTCCACCACCTCAATCCCCAACTCGCGCTTCCTGCTCCTCCGAGAGATACGGATCGCAGATCAGAAATTTGAATCCGAAGGATTTCAATTTGCGATAGACGAGAGACCCGATGCGTCCGCATCCAATAATGCCCAGGGTCTGCCCCGCCATAAGAAACATGGGGACAACGCCGGCAAAATCCCAGGACCCTTGGGCCGAAGAACATTCGAGCACCCGGCGGCTGGCCACCAACTTGCGGCCGCAGGCGAACAGCAGGGCGATGGCCTGTTCGGCGACTTCTTCCGCGCAGTAATCGGGAATGTAACAGAGCGGGATGCCCGCTTTCTTAAGCGCCTTCACGTCCACGTTGTCATAACCGACGCCGTGACGGATGACCAGGCGGCACTTTTCCCACTGGGAAATCACCTCCGTGGTAATCGGCACCATGTTGACGATCACCAGGTCGGCGTCGCGCGTCGCCGCAATGACTTCGTGACTCGGCGCGAACTTGAGCTGATGCGTTTGGAACTCTACGCCGCGCCGGGCCATTTCCTTGGCTTCCCACTCGAGGTCGGGCTCAATGAAATCCGTAACCACAACTTTTACCCTGCTCATAGTTTTACACTCCGGCCACTCTCGGCCGATTGATAGATTGCCTCGACCACTTCGAGTGCTTTGAGTCCGTCTTGTCCGGTGATGGCAGGCGGCTTGCCCCTGCGGACCGACTCCACCAGGTCCGCGAGGAAGCCAAAGCCCATAACCCCCGCGTAGCCGGACTGCGCCGGGAAATCAAAATCCCGGTGCTGGTGAGCGGGCTGGGAGTAATCACCACTGTCGCTGCACACGAACAAGCTCTCTCTTGCGCCCTCGAACGAGGGGCTCCAGGAGAGCACGCCGGCGGTGCCGCGCAGGGCGAGGTAAAGGTCCCGGCCAAATGGAAAAGAGTCCGGCACGGTGTAACTGATGTCGAGCGAGAGGACGGTCCCGCGAGAGAAGGTCAAAAGCGCGAAAGAATTGTCTTCGATGTCGTACTGCGGGTTGACGCGCACATTTTTGCCAATGACTTCCACGACTTCGTCCGCCAGCAGCCAGCGATAGAGGTCAATCCAGTGAACTCCCAGATTTAGCATGGGGCCGCCGCCGCTCCGCGCTTTCTCCAGCATCCAGCCGGCATTGCCCTCGATATAGCGGGAGAGGCGGCCCGCCGCGCAGCGGCCTTCGCAGCCCACGATGCGGCCTGTGACCCCTTCCTCAATCAACGCTTTCATCTGCCGGACGACGGGGTGGTAACGCCAAACGTAAGGTGTCGAGAGGATCACGCCGGCCTTCCCGGCGGCAGCGACCATGCGGCGCACGCCCTCGGCGCTGGCGGCCATGGGTTTTTCCACTAACACGTGCGCACCCCGCGCGGCGCAAGCCACGGCGGCGTCAGGGCAATCGGCGTGGGGGAGGAAGATCACCGCCAGGTCCAGCCGTTCCTTCTCCAGCAGTTCTCGCCAGTCGGCATACCCCCGCATGGGGAAGGCTTTGACGAAGCGGTCGAGCACGGCCGGAGTGGCATCCGCGGCAGCAACCACGGCGGTCCCGGGAATGGCCTGGAACAAGGTCATGTAGCTCGGTGGGTGCAGATGGCTGAGGCCCAACAGACCTACGGAAAGTGAGGGAGTGGATGTCACTAGAATTTTCCGTCCCGGGTTTCAAAATGCGTCGGTTTGTTGAGGGTCCCGCCCCCCGTCTTGATCCAATGCGCCGTCCACTCAATGATTTGGTCTACCGCCACGGAGGGGTAGCCGAATAGGCGGTGGCAAAGCGCGGCATTGTTGAGCAACGCTTGCGGAGCCTCCTGGCCTTGCAGAATCGGCTCTTGGGCGAAGAGTTCACCAAAACGCTTGGCCACCGCGCGGACCGAGAGCGTTTCCGGCCCCGTTATATTCAGAATAAAAGGGGGTGATTGGCAGTGGGCAAGACAACGCAGCGTGACGGAGTTGACGTCACCCTGCCAGATCACGTTGGCCGCCCCCATGGTGACATCCACGGGCCGGCCCTCGAATACCTTGATGCCGATGTCGAGCAACACTCCGTAACGGAGTTCGGCGGCGTAATTGAGCCGCAGCAGGGTGACCGGCGTGCCCTGGCAGAGGGAGAAGTATTCAAATATCCGCTCGCGCGCCAGCACCGACTGGGCGTACTCACCGAGGGGTTCGGGCGCTACGCGCTCCGTCGCGCCTCCCGAGACGATAGGCAGGAAAGGATAGATATTGCCACTCGAGAAGGCGACGATTCGGGATTGGCGGTAGCGCTCGGCGACCAGCGCCGGCACGTGGGCATTCATCGCCCAGGTCAGGCTCGCGGCGCCGGTCGAGCCGAATTTCCGCCCGGCCATGAAGATGACATTCGGGGCATCCGGCAAGGTGGCGAAGGAGGAGGGGTCCAGCAAATCCACGCACCGGATCTCGACCCCTGCCTTCTCTAGAGGATCCACCTTCAAGTCCTCGCAATGGACGTCCGTCCCGATTATGCGTATCTTGGCCCCGGCGGCTTGGGCAGCGCGCCCGGCCCGCCGAGCCAAGCTCGGACCGATCTTGCCACCCACACCGATAATCAGGAGGTCCCCCTGTAACTGGCGAAAGACCGCGACATCCTCCGGGCTGGGAGTGGAAAGCAGATCTTCCAGTTCTTCTTCCGAACGAATCATATCTGTCATGCTCCGAAATTTATGTCTGGTCTACAGGCCAAGTCAAGAAGAAATTTCAAATGGCAATATCCGCATTTCATAAAATGAAACGCTTTCCCGGTCTCCTCTGCCCGAGTGCTCCGGCGATTTGCCCGCCTGCTCATACGGTAGTGTTCTGGGACCTAACGACTTCCACGCCCTGGTTGGCCAGGTGAGATCTTGATTCGGTACAGGTGCACATCGTATGCCTTGAAGGCGTCCACGAATTTGCCGTTCTTGGCCACAAGCGTGCGGCCTTCATCGAGCACCTGGACTTGGGCTTCGGGTGGCAGGGATGATAATGAGAAGGAGCCCGTCGTTGCGGCGTTACGCATTCCCACCGCAAAGAGGTAGATCAAATCCCCCTGCCGCTTGACCATCACGTCGATGGGAACCTTCTCCGAAGAGGAGGTGACGGTGACGGCGCCCTCGACGGTGCGGGAGTTCAACACGGGAGCAAGCCGCCGGATTTGATCATTGACGCCGGTCATGGCCGCCAGCATCGGGGGATCATCGAGCAGGGCATGATCGCTCGACCGAGGCTTGAATTCGTGCACGAAATAGATGATGCCGCGGGAGCCATGCGCCAGCGACATCCAAACCTCTGCCCGAAGCTGCGCGGGCGTCACTTTGGCTGTGGGGTTGTCGATGTGCGTGCACTTCGAGAGCATTCCAGACGATTCGCTCGTCACCGCTCCACTTCACCAGCCGGTCAACACCCTTGGCCACGTACCAGAGATAATTCTCGCCGTCCGGTTTGCCGATGTTCGCGACCGGGTAGACGTCAAAGGAAATGATATCCGAACCATTAATATAATCAGGATAGACATCCAATTTAGCATCGGCGCCGCGGCCGCCCCACTCATCGTTGGCCACCCCTTGGCCCAGGTTGAGCATCACCGGCCGTGTCGGGTCTGCCGCGCGCAGCGATTGATACTCGCCCACTACCAGCGCCGGCGGCACGGGAGGGCCATAGGATGTCTTGCCGGTCTTGGGGTCAGCAACCTCCTGGAGATTGTCCGGCTCATCTCCATGCATCCACCCCACGATGATGGGATCGTCCTTGTGGGCCAGTCCTACCGCGTTCTGTTCGCAAATTACCGGCATGCCCATTTTCGTGAGGTCGGAAAGTTGTTGCTCCGTCGGCCCCTCCCACAATCCGACGTACACGTTGATCCCCGCCGCTTTGTACCTGTCTGCGTATTCAGGGTCCTGGAGCCAAACGGCGATGGGGAAATAGTTCGCATCGGCGGGCAGTCCGTGCTTCCACTCCCGATAAGGGTTTTGGGCTGTGGCGGTCTTCACCACCACCAGCAGCAAAAATATCAAGACGGCGGTCCTACGAAGTTTCATGGGGTTTCCTCGATTATGTTTTTTTGTCGCGAACAGGTGGGGTATACTTCGTTGACCCATCCGAGTTCTCTCGCGAGTCGCGATGTGAGTCTACCTCACCCTGAGCCGGGAAGCGAAGACGTCTTGCGGACGACTGCCTACAGATTGTGTCCCATAGGTTGATCTCTCCCCTCGAAATCTCTTGTGCCTCAGGCTCCATCTCCATCGCGCTGTAGATTGTTACGGGAAGGAGATCCCATGAAACGACTTCTTCCAGGCATCGTTTTTTTACTCTTGATTTCCGCGGCTGCCGCCCGCGCCGCCCACCGGCCGTACGAAGTCGGGACCGTTTATATTTTTCTCCCTTCAACGAGCAATGAACAGATCGTCCGCGACCTGGAAACCATTGCCGCGACCGGCATCAACACGATCGAAATCTGCCCGTCCTTTCTGCTGACACCTGGGAAACCCCAAGCCGGACTTCACCAAGACCGATCTCATTCTGAAGACCGCCGAGCGCCTGGGTCTGCGCGTCATGCCCACGGTTTTCTGGAGCGGGCTGCTTCCCGACTACGCTGAGGCAAAATGGCCGGACCGGTTCTCGCCCATCATTGACGGCGAGGGTCGCGAGGCGCGGCTCTCCTATGCCGACCCGGAAGTCATGCGTCTGATCGACGACTACTCCACTCGTCACCGTCCAACACTTTAAGGATTCCCCCTCGGTGATTGCCTATAACATCTGGGACGAACCGCACATGGAGGGGTTCTCCTTATCCGCAGGTGAACGGCGCAGGGGAGGTGGCGATCCTCACTTCGACCGATGGTTCGAGGAATGGGGGCTGGAAAAGTATGGAAGCCCCGCCGCCTGGTACCTTCAATGGAACGACCAGTTGTTGAATCAGGAATACGCGGGATTTGATCGCCCGCTATTCTACTGGTACGCCACCGGCCATGTTCTGCAACATCTGAACGAGCTGGTGAAATCCATCGACCCGGTGCATCCCACCCGGACCCATGACGTGGGCAGTACCGTGACCAACGGCGGGTGTAAGCATTTATGGCCAGGATGACTGGACGATGTCGAAATTCGTCGACGAATATGGACTGTCCTATTATCCCGATATCCCCACGCGCAGCGCCGAAAGTGATCCGGAACAGCTCGCGAAAGCAAAGGCCATGTGGGACACGCCCTGGATGACCAGCCTGGAGCTGACCTCGGCCCACGACGCGGCCGCGGCGGTCGGCAAGCCTTTCGTGATGCCGGAAGTACAGACGGCCCCCCAGACCGGGTTCACCCGCTACGGCGACGAGCCGGGGACCATTTTTGATTACAACCGGATTCATATGCTGGCCTGGCAGACTGGCGGCGCATGATGCCAAGGCGATGTACTTCTGGCAGTGGCGTCCCCACATGGACGAGTGGCAGGGCTTCGGCCGCGGGCTCGCAGCCACCGACGGCAGTCCGCACCGGCCGCGCCGTGGCCGCGGGCGACGCTGCGCGGGCGCTGAATTCGGACCCGGACCTTTTCCTGGATAGTAAACCGCTGGCTCCGCAGGTGGCCGTGGTCTACGACGTGGTGGGCGATCTGAAGGCCAAGGCGCAAGGCGGCGATTGGGACTCGTTCACAGCCCGAAACCTGATGGGAATCTACCACGCGTTGTGGAACGACCAAGTGCGCATCAATGTCCTGGATGGACGGCAAGTGACGGCCGACAGCCTCAAGCCATACAAGCTGGTCATCTTCCCCTTCTACCTGTGCCTCCGGAAGAATGTGGCGGAAGCCATCGAAACCTACGTGGCGGGTGGCGGCACGGTGCTCGCGGACGCCCGCTTCGGCATCATCAACGAACTCGACCGGGGTTATCGGGTGAATCCCGGGCTGGGCATGGAGAAGCTGTTCGGAGCGCGGCGGCACGACCTGTTGGCCAGTCACAACCCCTGGGAAATCCGCGTTACGCAGCCGACGGGATTGCTGAACGGAGTTAGCCTGCCGAGCCACTTGGTAGGCCGCGTGTTTCGAGAAGAATTGCAACTTGAGAAAGGTAGCGAAGGCAAAGTTGTAGCGGTCTTCGAAAAAACCGGGACGCCTGCCGTGGTCGTTCGGCGCACGGGCAAAGGGCAGACCATTCTTCTGGGCTTCTCGCTCGGCATTCCTCTGCTGGAAAACCATGATCCCGGCGCCGCCGCACTGCTGCGAGCCGTCTGGCAATCCGCCGGGGTGAAGCCCCCCATCCAGATTGCGACCGCAGTCAACGCCGGACCCGTGGAAGCCGTGGTGCATCTCGCGAGGCCGTGAGGATGAACGGCTCGTTTATGTGCTGAATTGGGGACACCGCCCGGCGAACATCACGGCGGAAATACCCTGGTCTGGGCAGGCGCGGTTGCAGGGGAAAGACATGGTCTCCGGCCATGCCGTGTCGATCGAGCACAAGGAGAATCGGGTGGTCTTTAGCTTAACCCTTCCTCCCGACCATGCGGCGGCCGTGCACATCCAACCCTAACTCGGATTCTGAAGACAAAACAAGGGAGAGGAGTACAGAGAGGTGAAACGACGTGCGTTTCTCGGATTGACGGGAGCAGCGGCAGTGCAAATTGCGATGGCGAGGCCAGGAAAGGCTCAGAGTGTAATTGGACCGCCAAGGAATGCGCCATCACCTGCGGAATTGCGGTTGGCGGGCATGAGCCTGGCGGAACTGCGCCAAAGGCTTCACGACCAGCTCTTCCAGGTTCTTCTGCCCTTCTGGGACAAGCACGGAATCGACCACGAATATGGCGGCCTCATGTGCAGTCTGGATTACGACGGCACCCTCCTCGATACGGGCAAGAACCTCTGGTTTCTGGGGCGCGCCATCTGGGTTTACAGTTTCCTGTATAACCACTTTGGAAATAACCCCCAGTTTCTGGAGGTGGCGAAAAAGACCAAGGAATTTGTGTTCAAGTACGCGCGGCAGAAAGACGGCTGGTGGGCGGAAGGGTTGTCGCGGGAAGGGAAAGTGCTGAGGCCCTTCAGCGGCGACACCGAAGGAATGTACCACCTCGCCGAAGGCCTCCACGAATACGCCGCTGCCAGCGGAGACGAGCAGTCCCGTGAAGCCGCCTTCGCCCTCCTGAAGAAGCTCTTCCGGGACTTCGACAGCCCGGCATTTCCGGTACCGGGGAGCGGATTTCCCTTATCTGTGGGGCAGCAAGCGCGCCGTACGGCCTCAGGGGCTGTGGTTTCTGAATCTCACCGTCGCCACCCAGATGCTCGAGCGGGGGAACGATCCGGAAATCGCCGCGATCGCGGACCGCTCCGTGGACGCGATCATGAATCGGCATTACAACCCCGACATCGGCCTGAATACGGAGATGCTGTATTTCGATTTCACCAGGCCGAAAGAGGAGGCGCAGAAGTCGCGCTTCGGCCACTGCGTCGAGGCCCTGTGGATGGTCATGGACGAAGCGAACCGCCGCCAGGATGAGGCGCTGTGGAATACCTGCGCCGAGCGCATCCATCACCATCTCGATGTCGGTTGGGACTACATCTACGGAGGACTCTCCCAGTGGATCAATGTGGATCACCCCACTTATCAATGGCCGGTGGAGACCCCGCCGGGGACCACATCAACAATTGCATTTCACCGGTGAGTATGAATACATGAAGTGCCTGTGGTGCCAGAATGAAGTGCTGGTCGCAACGCTGAACGTGTTGGAGCGAACCGGCGCGGAGTGGGCGGCAGAGTACTTCGGCATGGCATACCGGATTATCAACGAGAAGTTCTGGCAGAAGAAGCGCGGCTATCCCGCCGGATACATGCTCTTCGCCGACCGCCGGATGACCTTGCAGCCTCACGTCGGCCGCCAGGACAACTATCATCCCATCCGCCAACTGATGCTGAATATCCTGACGCTCGACAGGATGATCGCGCGCCAGACTGCTCGCCACCGGGCAGTGGCCGATGGAAGGGCGATTACCCCGAAGAGCGGCTATTGACCTCCCGGAGTAGAGCAAAAGACGGAGAATGATCGATGCCGCGGGCGGTTCGGGATTTGGTCCTTCATAGGCTTTCGGGATTGATTTTAAGGCTTCGGGGCAGGTGGCGTGTTTTGCGGGGGCGAAGTGGCAGCGGTTACGCCGCTCTTAAGCATCCTCGCTGAAGTTTCGCGGGCAACGGCGGCGTATTGCCCATTCGGTTCGAGGCGCAAATAGGTTTGAAATTCTGCCAAGGCCTTGTCATTGGCCCCGGTCCTCAAGTAAGCGGTCGCGAGCTTGATGTGAAACTTCGCGGGCATCTCCGGGTGCAGGGACTGCGCCTGGAGATAATCCTGCACGGCCTCCGGGTATTTCTGCATTCCGTAATGAGCTTGTCCCATCTGGTAGCGGAAAAGCCAAGCCTGCGGAGAAAGTCGCAACCCCTGGTTCAGAATGCCCTCCCTCTCCACAAACTTCTTTTCGACGATGTAGAGCTGCGCAAGTTCAGAAAAGGAATCCAGAAAGCTTCCGTCGCATTGAATGGCTTTTTTGAAACGGGCCTCGGCGCTATCCATTTTGCGGTCGTGAAGATCGACTTGAGCGAGAGAAACCTGCGCCCGCGCGTAGCAGGGGTACTCCGCCACAGCTCTTTCCAGGTGGCGGCGAGCCTCCGGCATCTTGTTCTCCTCCAAGGCGTGCTCCCCCTTCTCAAATTCCTTGCGGGCGGTTTTAGGCGCCGCCTCATCGGTGAGCGCGGGCGCGACCTTGACCTCAGTTTTATTGGTGGGGGTGAGGTATATATTGACCGTGTACGATTCCTGGCGGAAGTCGAGGTCCAGGTCTTGCTGGTAGACCTGGAACTTGTCAGCCGTAACCGTCAAGTGATAGCTCGCCGGGCAGGAGCCCCTCAAATACATAGTTGCCGAAAGCATCCGCAGGACGGCTTCCCATGATCTGCCCTTGGTCTGTCTCCAGAGAAACCGTCACTCCGGAAGGAATCACCTGCCCATCCTTGGTCAAGATTTGACCTCTAAGGGTAACGCTCTGGTCGGAAAAACATGGCAAAGGGTGGGCAAGCGCCAGCGAAAGGAGAATCGTCGCGCAGGCATTCATAGCCCGAAGCGAAAAACGAAGCGTGGGCATGGCCATAACTCCGTGCTGGGATGATGGATGGGGAACCCGGTCTCGCCTCCTCACCCTACCACGAGGGACGGCACAAATCAATTACGCGCAATGTGAATGAATTTGCAGACAGGCTGGGAAAATCTGGTATTATTGCCACGGGGGTTTGGAATTCGATCCTCGCCCGAGGGGTCGCCCTCGGTTACTTTTTCCTGCCGCAGGACGCTGTAAGAAGCGTTCTTTAACGCCGCTGCTCGATCTCGTAGGCTGGACGCCTTTCATGGGTCCGAACTCTCTTGCTCCGATCCTCACCCCGCACGGTCGTCTCACCTTAGGTCCGGTAGACGAGGGGCCCGCCCTGGACCCCAGTCTCGCCCGCCGTCTCGCAAGATGCGTTCGCGCGGGGCTCCGGTCACGGCCTTCTCCAACTCGGAGCGAGTGAAGTCGGCACCGCGCTTCCTCCGGTGTTTTCCTACTGGCGAGAACTTGCCACGCGGTACGTGACGGCCCTTTGCACCCTTCCCGACGCCGCGACAGATCCCTCGAAAGCCCATGTTCCGGCCCCGCCGATGGGGAACTGGAGCCGCTGGCCTTGGCGTCACCCCCGATGACCGGGCGCGGAGTACCTGACCGCGGAGATTCTCCAGACTCTCTGGCAGGAGATGGACGCGGCTTTTGCCCTCGAGTTATCGGAGTCGGGAAGCTCGATCCAGGACTTCCTCAAGCACCGCAACCCGGCGTGGAACCTGGTGGGCCGGGTACACTTCAATCTCGCCGAAAACCGCAAGGATGAACAGGCTCCCTTCGCGTTTCTCGCCACCTACACCACCCGGCTTTCCGCCCACGCCAAAGCCCAGCACCTTCCGCTCGGCCAGGCGCTGCGCGAATACGCCGGGCGCCAGAACAAGGATCGCCTGCTTTCGTTGCTGCTTCCCGTTCAGCGCGCGGCCGAAATCTGCCCCTGGCTGAAAGCCATGGTCGATTCGGGCGAGATCTTCCATCCGCTGCGCTGGAGACCCGGCGACGCTTTCCGCTTTCTCCAGGATGTTCCGCAACTGGAGAGCGCCGGCGTGGTGGTGCGGATGCCCGCGACGTGGCGGGCCAACCGTCCTGCGCGCCCGCAAGTAACGGCCACGGTGGGCGGAAAAGCGCCCTCCAGACTGGGCAAGGACGCGCTCCTCGATTTCCGCATGGAGGTCACGCTTGACGGCGAGACTTTGACCGCCGCTGAGATCAAGGAGTTGCTGGCGAAGTCGGATGGGCTCTCGCTGGTCCGAGGACGCTGGGTCGAGGTCGACCGCGAGCGGCTGAGCCGGATGCTGGAACATTTCCAAGCGGTCGAGCGTGCCGCCGCCGCGAGTGGCCTCAGTTTTGGGGAAGCGATGCGCATGCTGGCCGGCGCCGATGTCGCGGCCGACGGACGGCGGGGCCGATCCCGATTGGGCCCAAGTGGTCGCGGGACCCTGGCTGCGCGAAACGCTGAAAGGACTTCGCAGTCCGGAGGGGCTGGCCCGCGTCGAACCCGGCGCCGCGCTGAACGGCACGCTGCGGCCCTACCAGCAGGTGGGTGTGCGCTGGCTCTACCTCCTCTCCAAGCTCGGTCTGGGAGGTTGCCTTGCCGATGACATGGGCCTCGGCAAGACCATCCAGGTGCTGGCGCTTCTGCTCGTGCTCAAAGCCAGGAAGTAGCGCCGGGCACGCCCGGCACGTGCCGCCCTAAGGGCGGCGCTACGACGACGCCAGAAAGATTGCCGAGCCTGCTGGTGGCGCCCGCCTCGCTTCTGGCCAATTGGGCCGCGGAAATCGACCACTTCGCGCCGAGCCTGAAAGCGTTAGTCGCCCATCCGTCAGCGATCCCGGCGTCCGAACTCAAAGCGCTGGGACCCGAACGGCTCGGCGATGTGGACCTGGTCATTACCAGCTATGGCTCGCTTCTCCGCGTCCCGTGGTTGGCGGAGACCTCGATGGCGCTTGGTGGTGCTCGACGAAGCCCAGGCCATCAAGAATCCCGAGGCCAAGCAAACCCGGGCCGCCAAGAAACTGAACGCCCAGGCGAGATTTGCGCTTACCGGCACGCCGGTCGAGAACCGGCTGGGCGACCTGTGGTCCATCTTCGACTTCATCAACCCCGGACTGCTCGGGTCGTCGAAGGAGTTTACGAGCCTGGTCAAACGTCTTGCGGAGAGGCCCCACAATCCTTACGGCTCCGCTCCGCGAGCTTGGTGCGGCCGTACATTCTGCGGCGGCTGAAGACCGACAAGACGGTGATTGCGGACCTTCCCGACAAGACGGAGGTCAAGGCCTTCTGCCAGCTCAGCCGCAAGCAGGCAGCGCTCTACCAGCAGGCGGTGAAGGAACTGGCCGAGCAACTCGATGACCGCCGCGAGGGCATCCAGCGCAAGGGCGTCGTGCTGTCGTTCCTGATGCGATTCAAGCAGATCTGCAACCACCCTTCGCAGTGGCTGGGCGACGGCGCCTGGGCCGAGGAAGACAGCGGCAAGTGGGCGCGCCTGCGCGATATCGCCGAAGTCATCGCCGCCAGGCAGGAGAAGGTCCTGGTCTTCACCCAATTCCGCGAGGTTACCGCTCCGCTGGCGGCTTTCCTGGGATCGGTGTTTGGGCGCCCCGGCCTGGTTCTCCACGGCGAAACCCCGGTGGGCAAGCCGCCAGGAGTTGGTGCGCCGATTTCAGGAAGACGAGGAAGTGGGGTTTTTCGTGCTTTCGCTCAAGGCCGGGGGCTCTGGCCTGAATCTCACCGCCGCCTCGCACGTGGTCCACTTCGACCGGTGGTGGAACCCGGCGGTGGAGAACCAAGCCACCGATCGCGCCTTCCGCATCGGCCAGAAGAAGAACGTGCTGGTGCACAAGTTTGTGTGCCGCGGAACCGTGGAGGAGAAGATCGACCAACTCATCGAGTCGAAGCGGCAGACTCTCCCAGGACTTGCTGGAAGGCGGCGCCGAACTGCTGCTGACCGAGATGAAAGACGAGGAGTTGCTCAAACTCGTTGCCCTTGACATCAATGCCGCGCTGAAGGAGACGTGAGCTCATGTATTACGATTACGGGTGGCGACCCTATGTGACCGTGGCAGAGCGGCGGCGGAAGGCCGCGCGCGAAATGGAGAAGCTCAAGAAGAAAGGGCATCCCGTCTCGCCGATCGTCATCGAGGGCCGCACCATCGCCAAGACTTTCTGGGGCAAGGCCTGGTGCGACAACCTGGAGCGCTACAGCGACTATGCCAACCGGCTGCCGCGCGGCCGGACCTACGTGCGCAACGGTTCGGTGGTGGATCTCCAGATTGGCGGCGGCGAGGTCAAGGCCCTGGTCAGCGGCTCGGAGATTTACAAGGTGGCGGTGAAGGTGACGCCGGTCTCGAAGACGCGATGGCAATCCATTTGCACGGACTGCGCCGGCGCCATTGACTCGCTCGTGGAGCTTCTGCAGGGACGCTTCTCCAAAGGCGTCATGGAACGCATCTGCCGGCAAGGCGACCGGCCTTTTCCCTTCACCGGATGAGATCAAGCTCTCGTGCAGTTGCCCGGACTGGGCCTACGATGTGCAAGCACGTCGCGGCGGTGCTTTATGGCATCGGCGCGCGCCTTGACCAGCAGCCCGAGCTTCTCTTCAAGCTGCACAAGGTCGATGAGAAGGAACTGATCGCGAAGGCCGGCCAGGGGCTGCCCGCTGGGTGGAAAAGCGCCTGGCGCCGGAGAAGACCCTCGGCAGCGAAGACCTCTCCGCGATCTTTGGGTTGGAAATGGCTCAAACCGCGGATGCCGCGGCCCCGTTGCCGGTTCCGGCGGCGAAGCCCAAGCGCGCGAAAAAACCAGTCAGCAAGAAAGCCAAAGCCGGAGCGCGCGCCGATGAAGGAAGGACCAAGCGGCGCATGCCCGCAAGGCCCGCACCCGGCGAAACCCCGGGACGCTGAGAACGGTGCGGGTAGTGCGCGTGGCGTCTTGCCGTCCGCATCTTCACCCTTCGCATTGTGCCGGCAGAGTAAAGAAAAACGTTGCCCCCTGGTGAGGTTGTGACTCGACCCAGATGCGCCCTCCGTGCCGTTCCACAATTTTCTTGGCGATGGCCAGGCCGATTCCACTGCCCGGATACTCGGTACGAGTGTGTAAGCGCTGGAAGACTTCGAAAATCCGCTGGGCGTATTCCGGGTCGATCCCAATGCCATTATCTTTCACCGAGAAAACCCATTCTGAAGGCCTCGGCTCGGCGGCAACGTGGACCCGCGGCGAATGAGAGTCGCGGAATTTGATGCTGTTGCCGACCAGGTTCTGGAAGACCTGGATGAGTTGTGCGCCGTCGCATGGAACGGTGGGAAGGGAGTCATGAGTCACCACGGCGCCGCTTTCCACTATGGCCGTCTGGAGATTGGCAACCGCCTGGTCGAAAACCGCCGCACAGTCGGTAGATACGGTTTCCTTGCCACGGCTTCCCACCCGCGAATAGGCCAGCAGGTCAGTGATGAGCCCCTGCATGCGCGTGGCGCCGTCAACGATAAAGTGGATAAAATCATCGGCATTCGCGTCAAGCTTGCCTTGATACCGCCTTCGAAGTAGCTGCGCGAAGCTGGTCATGGTACGCAGGGGTTCCTGAAGATCATGCGAAGCCACGTAGGCGAATTGTTCCAGATCGGCGTTGGAGCGTGACAATTCCTGGGCCTTCTGTTTCAGGGCTTCCTGGGAATTCATCAACTCCCGGGTCCGTTTCTCGAGTGCCTCCTCCGCCCGCCTGCGCTCGGTGATGTCGCGGATGTTGCATTGAATTAGTTTAAGCTGGCCAACGCTGTAAACATTACTGACAAATTCCAGCTCAATACGTTTCCCGTTGCGGGTTTCCAGGGGCAGATGTTCATACCGGACGTATCCTTTACTTTGCAAGTCCTGAAAGCTCGCCTTGCTCAAAAGGGCATCCTGCAAAGGACCGATTTCCCAGAGCGTCTTTCCCAGCAGGTCCGCTCGCGGGTAGTCCAGGAGATCGCTCAAGAACGGGTTGACATCCTTTATCTCTCCCGTGTCGGCGTCGAGGATCAGAATTCCATCCTTCGCGGCTTCAAAGAGCCGGCGAAATTGAATTTCCGAAGCCCGCAGCGCCTCCTCCGTCCGCTTGCGCTCGGTGATGTCGCGAATGTTGCATTGGATTACTTTAAGCTGGTTGACGATGTAAACATTGCTGATGAATTCCACCTCAATACTTTTCCCGTTGCGGGTTTCCAGGGGCAGGTGTTCATACCGGATGTACCCTTTACTTTGCAAGTCCTGAAAGCTCGTCCTGCTCAAAAGGGCATCCTGCAAAGGACCGATTTCCCAGAGCTTCTTTCCCAGTAGGTCCGCTCGCGGGAAGTCCAGGAGATCGCTCAAGAACGGGTTGACGTCCTTTATCTCTCCCGTGTCGGCGTCGAGGATCAGAATTCCATCCTTCGCGGCTTCAAAGAGCCGGCGAAATTGAATTTCCGAAGCCCGCAGCGCCTCCTCCGCCCGCTTGCGCGCGGTGATGTCGCGGGCAATCGACGACGCCCCCACGACGGCGCCGGCCGCGTCTTTGAGCGGAGAGACGGTTAGTGATACGCAGACTCGCGTGGCGTCTTTTCTCACCCGCTCCGTCTCGTAATGTTCAACCGATTCTCCTCGCTTGATCTTATCCAGAATCATGGGCAATTCGTCAGGGATGTCCGCGGGCACCAGAAGCGCGATGGACCGGTCCATCGCTTCCTGGGCTGAGTAGCCATAAAGTTGCTCGGCGCCGCGGTTCCAACTGGCAATCGTGCCGTCCAGACGCTTGCCGATAATGGCGTCCTCGGAAAATTCCACAATCGCGGCCAAGTGCGCCCGAGCTTCGCCCGCCTGTTTCAGTACCCGCGTTAGCACGACGCGGCGGTGAAACATCAAAAGACCAACCAGGATGGTAAATAAGAGGCATCCTGCCAACCCCTCCGAGATTGCCACCCGGTGATAATTCCTTAGCGCTTCCGCGCGATCGATTTTGCGGACCAGTCCCCACCCGGCCAGCGGGATGTACTGCGTCGCTGCCAGCACCGGGACACCCCGGTAGTCGTTGTATTCCACAAAGGTCTTGCGACCTTGCAAAGCGAGGTACGCGGGGACGGGAGCGCCGGACAATGGGAACCGCAGGTCCGGGGAACTGATGGGGATACGCCGTAAGGGGGAGAAAAAGACCATGTCGTTCCCCTCGCGGCGCACCAGAATCGTCTCGCCCGTCCGCGTCGGGACGGGTTCCCGCGCCACCAGTGGAAATAGGGTATGCGCCGCATCCACCACCACCAGGACAACTCCCAAAGGCTGGCCTGGGCGTGCGCCGAGTGTTTCCGGCTCGGGAACCACCGCCACGCTAAAACTGATCAGGGTTTCTTCCGCCGTCTTTCCCACCAGATCGATGCGGGAGGCCCCCGTCTCGGGCACCTGGCGGCAGATTTCAGTGAGCAGGGGACTCAAAGGCACAGAGCGGCTTGAGCGTGCAATGACGTGTCCGTCGCAATCTAAAACGTAGACCCTGGCGTAAGCGCACACCCTCTCGATTTCATCCAGGGAGGCAGTCAATTCCCGCCGGCTGCCGGAAGGACGCCCGGAAAGATGGCCGGCGTCATCACGTGCCCGCAAGGCGTTACGCACGGAAGGATAAAAGGCGAACAACTGCGCATCGGCTTGACGTTCAGCTAACCAATCCGAAATCCTCTGGGTTCGATCGTCGGCATCACTGGCTTGTCGCGCCCGCCAGTTGGCTATTTCTTGTTGCTGATACAGGTCGGCGACGTGCCAGAGTAGGAAGCCCCCCACGATGACGACCGCCAGCGTAAAAGCCAGGATGTAAGCCCCGGCTTCCTTGACGCGAATCCCATAGCGATCGATGACCCTCCGGGTTAGGGGACTAATTGCAGGAAGAAGAGAAGACGAGACCTCGCGCAGCGGCTTCATGGCATCACTCCAAGCACGTGGGCACTTTCCCCTCCTTGAGGAGGTAGGGCCGAGCGGCGAAGCCGCAACCAAACGGGTAGCGACCAGCGGCGCTGGCTCCGGGCCGAACGCCGTTCGGCCCTACGAAGTAGGCAAGAATTCTTGCTAAGAAAACAAGAATTTACGACCTTACAAGGCAGAGCGGCGGTGCCGCAATATGGTAAGGGCAGGCCTCGTGCCGCCCTCCGCAAGGGCACCCACGAGAGGTGCCACTACGCGGTCGCCAGGATCGCAAAAAGTCAGGGAGGGGCGGCTTTTCACTTTTGCCTTTTGCCCTTTGCCTTTTGACTTTCTGTTGCGCCGCGCGGCGCTACCGGCGGGTCCCTCCTTATGCGTTGGGAGCAAGGATTTTAGGGCGCCCCTGTGGTTCAGCACGGTTGATCAAGGTGGCGATGGCGAGAGGCTTTGCCGGGTCATAGATGGACAGTCCCCAGGTTACCGTCAAGGAATACGGCCGTTGCTCCTCAAGGGATTGGGGGCGCACCGCCTGCTCGAACACCGCCTTGAAATCCCACCGTGGCCAGTCGGAGGCGCCGAGGCACATGGAGGCGAATTCATCCCCGCCCACCCGCGCCACCAGGTTGGATTGCTTAAAGGCTTCGCCCAGCGCCCTGGCAACACGTTGCAAGGCTGCATCACCATCCTTAAGCCCAAACTTCCGGTTGATCTCTCCCAGCCCGTCAACATCCGCGCAGACCAAAGCCAAAGGGCGCCCGGTTTTATCTGCAAACCGCAGGAACTGTTCGCCCAACGCCAGAAAACCCCGGTGGTTGTACAGACCGGTAAGGGGGTCTTTCCAGAAGAACCCTTCCGTATCCCCCTGAATACGATGCCTGACCACGGCGTGCTGCATCGAGCGCACGAGAGAGCGGCCCTCAAATTGCCCCTTCACCAGATAGTCTTGGGCTCCATCGCGGACGGCCTTCATGGCCAGTTCGCAATCGTCCGAACCCGTCAATACAATGATGGGAACTTCTGGGGCGGACGCATGGGTCATGGCAAAGGTGGCCAGGCCCCGGGTTTCGGGCAGGCAGAGATCCAGCAGCACCAAATCCACTCGTCCCGACTGG
The DNA here is from genome assembly GCA_963810005.1 of uncultured Acidobacteriota bacterium. Taxonomy (GTDB): domain Bacteria; phylum Acidobacteriota; class Terriglobia; order UBA7540; family UBA7540; genus Bog-366. Next base: position 42,901 of record CAWELY010000021.1, on the reverse strand, counting down.
AGTTTCTGAAGTCCCTTGCCTAGCCCATCGGCCCACTCAAGTTCGAAGGCTGCTTCCGGAACCTCTGCCAAGGCTTCGCTTAGCGCTCGGGCGTCCGCCGGGTTATCCTCGATACAGAGCGTTCGGATCGAGTTATTGATCATGGGTCTTGCCTCCTGGGAGGGTCACCACCGACAGCCAAAAATCCTCGATTGACTTGACCACGCGCATGAATTGCTCGAACCCTATCGGCTTCGTGATGTAGCAGTTGGCATGAAGGTCATAAGTCTTGCGAATGTCCGTTTCCGCCTGCGAGGATGTGAGGATGATGACCGGGATATGTTTGAGTATGGGGTCGCTCTTGAGATCCGCCAAAAGTTCGGCGCCATTTTTCCTGGGGAGGTTGAGGTCCAGCAAAATCAGGTCAAAATGACCTGCTTCCTGGTGCGGGGGGTTGCCACGGACCATGGCCAGTGCTTCCACTCCATCGGGCGCCACGGTCAAATGGTTGCTGACCTTGGCATCGCGGAGGGCTTCAAGGGTCAGGCGCACGTCTCCAGGGTTGTCTTCCACCAACAGGATCTCAATAGGCACTGCGAACCCCCTGAAAATGGCGACTTCCGATCCCCCCGCGGACTTCTTGATCGCAAGCGCCAGTAATCTTGCTCGCGATGAATTCCACGGAATCCATGCGGATCCCATATTATTATCGGCAGAATTCTCATTGACTTGAAGCGAAGTCCGGCATTGAACGGGCCCCAGTCAGGAAGCGTGCCGCGGACCGGAATTGCAGGTCCGGGGTGGTTGAGGGATCCAGGAAGGGATGCAGACCTCCATTAAAGGTCTGCACTATCCCGGGCGGGACGTCGGCTTGTGGGGGCAGGTGGGGCTCGGCTTGGAACCCCACCTCGGGATGATTTGTCTCGGCAATTTAACGAGATAACTTGTTCTAGATTATTTGTCTGGATGTCCCCATTTCGGGTGCAGCGCCGGGCTTCACAGGCTGCGGAAAAAGGCGTAGCGGCGGCTTTATGCCGCCATATGCTCGTTGCAGCGGTTGAAGTTATGGCGACGTAAAGTCGCCGCTACCTCACTAACCCAGGGTTTTTCCGCAGCCTGTTCAGCCCGGCACCTGCCGCCCTAAAGGGCGGCGCTACGTTCAAATTAACACAGCACCGACTGCGCCTTGGCGTCTCCGCGGGCGCGGTTTAAGTAATATAATCTCTTGCCACATGTCATTGTAACCTTGGCATGCCCTCAAGGCCTTGCCTCTCTGGGGGAGAGAAATCGGCCGGCTTATTCTCCGCAACCCTCAGGGCAAGATCCTCTTCGGGCCGGTCAGCATCGGCAATAGTCAAGACTACTTGAATGGGAACTGTTTGTGGTATGCTATGCATGTGAGAGAAGCACATTCTCAGGCTGGTATACTGTCTGATTTACTGCCTCTTTTTCGATCTGGCCATAGGGGAAGAGGTAAACAGTATAGATTTAATGGACAGCTAGCTGTAGAGATAGGCTGCTCTTATTTAGTTAAGTGCAAGATACGACGAAGAGCGGGAGTAATTCAGCGGTAGAATGCCAGCTTCCCAAGCTGGACGTCGCGGGTTCGATTCCCGTCTCCCGCTCCATTTTTTCAATAACTTAGGAAACCCAGTTCAAAAGTGTACTCCGTTTGTACTCCAATTACATGATCGCGAGGCTGATCCAGCAGTGTTCGACTGCTCCAACAGCCTTTCGAGCGCGTCCACTGCTTCCTTGCGAAGGCCCTCCATCGCGTTCACACCCCTATGAATATTGATGATTACGGGGGTGAGAAGATTCGAGGGTAGGGTTCATAATGGAAATATGGGGTACAATGTTGCCCCAGCAGCCGCATCGCCACTGAGCGGAGTGCCACGCGGACTCAGATGGTTCGTGGGGGACTGGCCGGCTTCGGCTCCAAGCAAGCGTGAAACCTCTGGCAGTGCCTGGGAGTCACCCCCTACGAGATTCCTCTGGGCCGTTCCTGGTTGGGGGCTAGCTCGGTGAATACGGAGCGGTGGAAAGAAATAATGAGGGGGCCCGACATTAGATTGGATCAGTGAATTTCTGACTTGAGACACCAACGGAGACCATCCCTATGTTTAACGCCAAACCAGCGATCACTTTAGGGACCATAGCAAACTGGAGTTTCGAGAAGCCTGCCTTTAAGACCTGCCTCCTCATCTTGGCGGGACTCATGGGCGTTCTTGTTTCCGGGGACTGGGCGCGAGCTCAATTACCCCCCATGCCACCCGAGAAGGTGGTCGAGATTCTCGGCCAGCACATCCACTACCACGAGGCTGGCGAGGGCGAGAATATCATTCTGCTCCACGGGCTCGGCGCGGCGGCGGACATCTGGGCAGCCAACATTCCGGCGCTTTCACCTCACTATCATGTGGTGGTTCCCGATCAGTTGGGGTTCGGAAACTCCGACAAGCCTCCCATCGAGTACAAGATTCAAACCTGGGTTGAGTTCCTGGATTTGTTCATGCAAGCCCTCAGTATTCCCAAAGCCACCATTGTGGGGAACTCGCTGGGGGGCTGGATCGCGGTGGACTTTGCCCGCCAACACCCGGAAAAAGTGGACAGGCTGGTACTGGCCGACGCCGCTGGATGGCGACCCGTCAAAATGCCCCCACCCATGGCCAGGAGTCTCAATGATGCCTCGATTGCTGGCATTCGCCAGGTTGTCGAGATGATGCTGTTCGAACGCCGCGCCATTCCCATCGATCTCAACCCCGGGTCGCTCCAAGAGACACGCAAGATGCTGGAATTCATCGTCTCTGACCAACAACTCATCACCGATCGCATGGTAGAGCAAGAGTTCCAGCGGCACCTCAAAATAGGCGACGGGTATACTATCGAAAGGTTCCTTGCCGGCAGCCTGGTCGAGGATCAGTTTGAAAACGAAAAGCTCCACCATCTGACTCTACCCACCCTGATTGTTTGGGGAAGGGATGACCGCCTCTTTTCGGCCGACGAAGCCCGCAGTTACGGCAAGGCGATCCACGGGTCGAAACTCGTGATTATCGAACAGTGTGGTCATCTGCCCCAACTCGAGAAGTCCGCCGACTTCAACAAGGCACTACTCGAGTATCTCAGCGGTTCCTGATCACCCAACTGCCACGCCTCTCCCTTCTTCTATAGCGAGGTTGAGGACAAAGGGTACCACGTGGTGACACTGAATTCTCCCGAGCTTTGCCCGGACCCGTCGGACTTGGACGTTGAGTTCAGGAGGTCACCCACCCGCCGGATGGTTGAGCTTCCTGCCGTAGGTTGGCTACCCCTGGGAGGACACCCCGTGCGATTGCACCGCTTCGCCCGCGTAGCGAGGCCCGCGTTCTCACCGGATGCTAGCTGAAGGAGTTCATCTACTATGGGCTGCGCCAGGTGCGAGGCGTGTGGTCGGCCAGCCAGATCGAGTGCAAAGTCTCCGGCAAGCCCGGCTCGTCCCTCCTGATTATCAACCGCGGCGCCGAAAAGCCGCACCTCGGCCGCTCCGCGTTCGACCCCGCCCAGTTGACCCAACCGTGATTCCGCACCGATGCTCCTCTCGCGTGGCACCGGTGCTCCACCTTGCCGCTTCTCCAGCGGTGTCACGCAGCGAGATTTTGGATGGGGCCTGGAGCCCCTGGTACAGTCCGCAACTTGGCAGGCGCCGGACGGACGGATCGGCGTGGTGCTGGCCAACTACGGAGACTTGCCCGAGTCCCCGCGTGTAGAGTTGGAGGGCCAAGGGACAAAGAAAATGACAATCTATCTGGACGGACAGAAAAACGAGCAGGAGGCGGAACTGCCGCGCGCGGTCGACATCGCCATGGCGCCGCGGTCGCTCTGCCTGATCGAATTGCAATAGTTCCGGGAAACTGGTTGGGAATTCTGTTTTGGAGAATGGGCCATAAGACTCTCCATGGCCTTCCGCCTCATGGGCTTTTTCTCGAACCAATCGTGGGCGAGTGTTCCCCACGTTTACGTGCAGATTTTTGGGAGCCCGCAGGGCAGACACAAGATCCTGTTGGTGAACTAGCGAAACCGGCTATTTGACTCGGCGTTGCCTGGAACAGAGGGAGCGCAAGTGCACCTTGTGGATCAGCCCACCAGCTTCCAGCCGCCAGCACTCTGACGAGTAATCGGATTACCCTGGGCGGGTTCGGCATCGCCACTGTAACGCTTACCAAATGGGGCGGGGGACGTGTCGTGGTCGCGAGTGGCGGGGCTGATTGCGATCCACCGCTCAAAAGCGCTGTCCTCGCCTTGCCGATAGTTCTTGAGCTTTTTACTGGGTGAAAACACACCTTCTCTCACGTAACTTAGAGTCAGCCTTCGTCATCACCACCGGCCAGGCCGCGATACTGAAGTCACCCCGCCACTTCACCCCTCACCCACGCCATCCACCACAGCCAAATCTCACGAGCCACAAGAGGAAACGTTGAAGAATGCCCACGAGCGCTTCGGGGGGGCCCCTCTGTCACATCGCCCACACGCGCCCCACCTTCCGGGCGTCGGACTGGGAATACTATCAACAGGCGAACCGCAAGTTTGCCGATGCTCTGCTGGAGGAAATGGCAGGAACTATAGAGCCCGTGGTACTGGTCCAGGATTTTCACTTTGCCTTGTTGCCTCGCCTCATCAAAGAGCGGCGGCCGGATGCTCGCGTGGCCATCTTCTGGCACATTCCCTGGCCGAACCCGCAGGCCTTTGGAATTTGTCCCTGGGAACGAAACCTGTTGGAGGGGTTGTTAGGAGCCGATCTCGTCGGCTTTCATATCCAGGCGCACTGCAATTTCTTTATGGAAACCGTAGACGGCGCGCTGGAGGCGCGCGTGGATTGGGAACGCTTTACCGTCAACCGGCGGCGGCCACCTCACCCGGGTGCGGCCGTTTCCCATCAGCGTGGCCCTCCCGGAATTCGCCCCGGCGATTCGGCCCCAGGTTCGTGCGGCGGGCGGCGGGTTGCGCCCATCGCGCCGTAGTGTCGACCTCACCGGGGGTATTTTCCCGCCCTGCCCCCGCCGACAAAGCCTATGCCAATCTGCCCAATCGCCTCCGGCGCGCCCGGACTAACTATTCCGCGCACCTCCAACCTCGGATGCGGAATCGCTGCCAAGACCCATGAAAGCTGTAAGCAAAACAAGAAACTTTGGTAGAATGGCTTGGTTTCTTCGGGCAGTAAATGGTGGGCGATACAGGATTCGAACCTGTGACTTCTACCGTGTGAGGATAGCACTCTACCGCTGAGTTAATCGCCCGCGGCAACTATCGAACATAACAGATTTTTGGCCCATGGTCTAGACACGCCGGGGCAAACTCGAGACTCAACCGCATGGAAAAAACCGCAGTGAATAATCACCCCGCCGTCGCTCCGGACCTTCTCAAGCGCGTGCAACAGTCCGTGCAAAGCGTCATCCGGGGTAAAGATGAAGTGATCCAGCTCACCCTGGTGGGCCTGTTCGCGCGCGGCCATTTGCTGATCGAAGACGTCCCGGGTGTGGGCAAGACGACACTCGCCCATTCGCTGGCGCGCTCTTTTAATTGCACGTTTCCAACGCCTTCAGTTCACCTCCGACATGCTGCCTTCCGACGTTGTGGGCATCAGCGTGTTCAGCCAATCCACCCAGCGCTTTGAATTTCGCCCGGGCCCCATTTTTGCCAACATCGTCCTGGCGGATGAAATCAACCGCACCACGCCCAAGACCCAAAGCGCGCTGCTGGAAGCCATGAATGAAAACCAGGTGACGGTGGACAACCGCACCTACCCTCTGCCGCGGCCTTTTATGGTGGTGGCCACGCAGAATCCCATTGAGCATCACGGCACCTACCCGCTGCCGGAGTCGCAAATGGATCGCTTCCTGATGCGGGTTCGCGTCGGCTATCCCAGCCCGGAAAGTGAAAAAGAGATTCTGCGGAATTTTGCCGACTCCGAACCGCTGGCCAAAATCGAGCCCGTCATGAACGCCGACGAAGTGCTGGAAGTTCAGCAGGCAGTCCGCCGCGTGACCGTCGATGAAGAGTTGATGAATTACACGCTGGCCATTGTGGAGAAGACTCGCCAGCACGAATACCTCAGCCTGGGCGTCAGCCCGCGGGGCTCGATGTCGCTCTACCGCGCCGCCCAAGCCATGGCCGTCATGGAAGGCCGCACTTACTGCATCCCCGACGACTTCAAGCGCTTGGTAATCCCGGTTTTTTCCCATCGCTGCATCGTGAGTTCCCGCTACCTTTCCACCATGAAGAAATCCGACCAGTCGGACGCCATCCTGCGCGAAATCGTGGAATCCACGCCTGTGCCGCTGTGAAGAACGGAAGGCGGTAGACAGTGGGCGGTAAACAGGGGATGGTAGCAGGTAGCGCGCAGCGCACCACTCCGCGCTACCAGCTCTAGTCATGATAGCGGACCAGCCAGATTGGATTGGGAAAATAGGGCTTGTTTTCCAAGCATGCGACGCGAAAACCGGGGCGGCGTTATTCTGCGGCTTTCCTGATGTCCGGAGGTAAGCGATCCAAAACGAACTGGCAAACGGCCAGTGCCGACGCCCGAGCTTCTTCGGCCACCTGCTGGGTGGGCCAGAAGGAGTCATCGTATCTCAATTCCACGGCGTACGGCGTGAGGGGCGCAACGGTGGGCAGAAGTGAGCGGAACGCAGCATCGATCCCCGCCGCTATCTCAATCAACTTGGTTAAATTGTGAGTGTACGGAAACTCCACCTGACGATAAGCCAAAAAGGCTTTTAGGCACTTTTCAGTAATTTGCTGGGCATGAAAACAAGCCGCATCAAAAGCCTGGGCCGCCAGCGAGGCTTCCATAGCGATGCGGTCGCTCTTGGCTTTGCGGAGCAGCCCACGGCAAAGCTCAGCCGCGTCTTTCATAAATCGTCGTCCCCTCTCGCACGGCGGTGGTTACAAATGCCTGGGGAACTTCGACTCCACTCGTCCACCTCCTCCGGCGTGTAGACCATCACTTCCACTTCCACCGGCAGATCGGCCAGAGCCACGTAAAGGGGAATGGAGCGGCGGTATCGTGGCTCATCGGACGGCTTGATCACCAGCACGTCAAAATCGCTGTTCGGCCGGGCATCACCCCGCGCTTGACTGCCGAACAGAATCACCTTCTCCGGCTGCGCCGTATCAACAATGCGGCGGACAATATCGCGAATTAAGTCGTCATTTAGGGAACTCATGTTGCGGAACCTTCTTCGAGTATACCAGAGGTTCGCGCCGGGGGGCGGAGCCCAAAATAAAACAAAGGGCAAAGGTCAAATGGCAAAAGGTAAAACCAGCGAGCGCGGAGTTGTGCGCAAGGCGCACTACTCGGCCCTAAACATGATAACGTCCGCAAGTCATTGCAGTTCTGACCGTCGATTCTTCTGACGGTGGTCGAGTTACAACAATTTTGCTTTGGAAAAGGCAACGGTGTGGCGTGTTCCATCCATATTGATTACGTGCGATTGCCATTGGGGTATCGCGCATGAGAAAAGCGCACGGTCAGAAAAACGCTGACCGGGGCTACGAGCTTCTGTCTGCTGCTTACTGGCTAGTGCCTTCCGGCGGCCTGAGTTACAATGAACCCCGCATGGCGACTTCCACTCAACCCTCCGGCGGTGGCGCTCGGCGCGACCTTTGGGCTCTCGCGCGCTACCAAATGGTACACATCGATCGGCCGGCCTGGCGCCGTTTCTTTTTTGCGCTCTTTGGCCTGGGGTCGGCATTTTTTCTTGCCTTGTATTCAACCGCTCTGCGTGAGGCGGGCCACACGGATGGCGCCATGGCGGCCGCTTCCCTTTCGTTGCTTATTGCCGCGGTGGTGGCTGTCAAGGTGGTCCCCTTTCTGGCGCGCCGCACGGCGCTCGAGCGCTGGATGATGAAGGTCGAGTACGAATTCACGCGCGAGGGCGTGGCTTATTTCCTGATCATCATGGTCATTGCCGTCGCCGCGCTCAACACCGGCAACAATCTTCTCTTCATCATCCTGGCCAACCTCCTGTCGGGAATCTTGTTGTCAGGAATTCTTTCCGCCATTGTGCTCTCGCAACTGGAATTGGATTTTGCCCTGCCGGAGCACGTGTTCGCCGAGCAGCCTCTGATCTCGCGCCTGACCGTGCAGAACTTGAAGTGGGTCTTCCCTTCTTTTTCCCTCACCCTCTCTGCCCACGTCCCCCGCAGAGGCAAGCGCCAGAAGTCCACCTGGGCCGCGCCTCGCCAGATTCTCGACGCGCCCGTCTACGTGCCCTACATCCCCCACCGGTCCGCGGTGACCCAGCACGTGGAACTCACCTTTCCTCGCCGCGGGCGCTATTCCCAGGATGGATTTCGCGTCAGCACCAAGTTCCCCTTCGGCCTCCTGCTGAAAGCGCATGAAGTCCCGAGCAAACAGGAAATCCTGGCGCTGCCCAACATCCAGCCCACGGAAGAGTTCTACGAAATCCTGCCGTTGATCGGCGGTGACATCGAAAGCCTCCTCAAGGGCCGGGGCCACGACCTGTACGCCATCCGGGACTACGAGGAATCCGATAGCGCCCGCCATGTGGATTGGAAAGCCACGGCCAAGGCGCAGCAGCTTAAAGTGCGGGAGTTCACGCGCGAGGATGAGCGGCGGCTGGTGCTGGTTTTTGACTCGAGCCTGCCCTCGGCGGACGACCAAGCGCTCGCGCAGTTCGAAAAGGGAGTCAACTTCTGCGCCTGCCTGGCGTGGCACTTCCACGAAATCGACGCGCAGATGCAGTTCATTGCCGACGGATTCGAGACGCCTGATGGCGCCCGCGGGAGAGATCATCTATCCGGTGCTGGAAACGCTGGCGCTGGTGGAACCCAAGGCGGGCTCAGCCGCTTCCATGGGAGACCTCGAAGCGCGCATCGCCTCCGCCGCGCACGGCTTTCACATCGTCATCACCAGCCGCCCGCGCGGCTCGATTCCTACTCACCTCTGGGGATCTTCCTATTTGGTTTTCATGGATTCGCTGTAGGTTGGCCACCATGATGGCCCGCGGGGTGGAGTTTAACTCTTGAGAAATATCGCAGACTGTTATCGCCACAAAGATAATTGCACCTAGTGCAAACTAGAATTGCTATCTCCCGGCAGAAAAATAAAGGCTGGACAAAAAGACTGAAGCAGGTTGACAGCGCCACCTGTAAGGGCATAGCATACATCCTTGTATCAAATGTGTTCAACGTTGAAAACTGAAATCCCGGCTCAACATCTGGCTGGGTAGCGTGATCGGAAGGAGGGTGGCCCGCCATGGGAAAACTCCTCATCGGATGTTGTTCGTATGCGTCGTGGGGCAACTATGGGACGAACTCCGATGACGTATTAGCATGGGTGGGGGCCGTTGTCAAAGCTCTCGATGACACGCGCATGGCGAACCTCCCGGCGCTGGAGAAAGACAATGCCTATGAGGCGATCTTCGTGTCGCCGGAATACCAGTTCACAGATCCACAGGCCCCCCATGTGCGGAGGGCCATGGATGAGAAAACGAAGCAAGACGTGTTGAAGGGACTCACAGACATCAGCGATACGTACAGAGAAATTCTGATGTTCCCCGGAACCGTTTTCTGGAAGGAGCCGCTCAAAACCCCCGAAAACCTGAAGAAGTTCCAGGCCCAGTTGGTGGCTGCCGAACTGGGTAAGAAAGGCGTGGGCATTGGTCGAACTTTGCGGCCTTCCGAGCTGAAAGCGAAACTTGGCAAAGATGTCCCCGTCGTGGACGAGGGTGACCTACTAGGCGGGAAGGTGGTGCCCAGCTTGAAAGACCTCTCGGGCATGGTCAAGCACGCCTCCACGGGTTACCGGGTCTACAATGAACTTTACCCTTTCCTGGCTGGGAAGCGGTTGTACCCTTACCGGAAGCAGTGGGATTTTAAGGAAACGGAAGGAGCTTCTGCCATCGAACAAGCCTACGTACCGGGATGCTCCGCCGGCACGAAGGAAATTGGTGGATTCGAATTCGGCTTCGAAATCTGCTTCGACCACGGCAACGGAGGAGCTGAAGGCGAAGGGCAATGAGGTTGACTTTCACGTGGTCGTCTCCGATAGCGTGCCTACCCAAGAGGCCAACATGATGATGAACGACAGCGGCTACTTCATCCACGCATCGAGCGACCCGAAGGAGACCTGCGTCTACAAAAGAACCGGCGTCACCAGAACGTGGTTGGCGCCGACGCCTGCCATTAAGAGCAATAACTTGAGCTGTTGGCTGGTCGAAGTTGAACGGCGGGCCGGCAGCCAGACCGCCGTGTTATCCATGCCGAAGGTGCCGGTCAAATTGCCTTGGGTGGCCTGATCCCGCCGGCACGGAATGACGGTGCAGACGGCCTTCTGTTTATTGCTTACTGGCCTGTGACTACCCCGCAACACGCTGATTCTAAATGGTCCGTGAAATTGCGAGTCACGGGTTATTCGATCCGGCCCCGCCGGTGGCAGAGTTGCCTTCTGCCTTCCCGAACGCCACGCCTTTTGCTTCCGGTCCCAGCCCGATCACCGGCACGCCAATCAGCAGAACGAGACCGGCGAGCAATCCCAAGGACTGCGCGTAAGTCAGGTGCTTGGCCAGAACCGCTTCAATCAGAGTAATGCTGGAAGCAAACAGGACGCCAAGTTGATAGGCAAATCCGGGAAAGAAGCCGCGCAATTCGCCGGGGGAAAGTTCATTCAGATGCACAGGAATAACGCCCCACGCGCCCTGCACCATAAACTGCATCAGGAATGCCGCCGGGATAATCAGGAGGACGGTTGACGACAGCACCCAGGCGGGTATGAGCAGAAGGGCGCAGGTCACGGCGGTGACCATGGCGCGCCGGCGTCCGCGGTGGTCGGAGTAGAGACCAAACAGCAGTCCGCCGCCAATCGCTCCCACCATGGAAATCATGGTGATCATCGCCGTCGTCTGCGGGCTGAAGTGTCGTTGACGTTGAAGCAGAGTGGGGTACAAATCCTGCGTGCCATGAGAAATGCTATTCATGGTCGTCATCAGCAGAACCATGTAAAGAAACAATTTCCAATTACGCGCGATAGCTTTGCCGTACGTGCTCCAGTCGGTGCGCGACTCGTGCCACGCTTCCGTCTCCTTTACCTTGGCAAAGATGAAGAGCGAAAGCAGGGCCGGCAATCCCCCCACGAAAAACATCGCGCGCCACCCCCAGTGCGGGAATACCAGGGTATAGACCACCGCCGCCAGGAGGTTTCCAAACGCATAACCTTCTTGCAACAATCCTGACAGGATGCCGCGCCACTTGGGGGAAACCGATTCCATGGCGAGCGACGCCCCCACGCCCCACTCGCCTCCCATACCGATTCCGTAAAGCAGGCGCAATACGAAAAACACTTTATAATTGGGAGCGAGGCCGGAAAGGACCTCGACGATCGAATAGAAAACGATGTCCAGCATCAACGGCCAGCGGCGCCCGTAGCGGTCGGCCAGCAGTCCGAAGAAAAACGCGCCCACCGGACGCATAGCCAGGCTGGCCGTGATGGTGGCCGCGATCTGCACGATCGAAACGCCGAAATCGCGCGCCACCGGGACCAGCACAAAGGTGAGCACGAAAAAGTCGAAGGCATCCAGCGTCCAGCCCAGAAACCCGCCGCCAGAGCATTGCGCTGGTTAGCGGCGTCGTATGTTGGCGCGTTAGAACTTGTGGGAGAGTCAGCCATACAGTTCAAGAATGACCGGAAGTATCAGGCGTCCTGGCATCAGCCCTGAAGCGCGTCCCAACATGGTGACGTAGCCGGTAGATTTCCCTAGGTCCTTCGCCGCAGTATCACTTACGGCCGCTCTCGTGAAATAGCTGTGCGAAGCACCTTGGAGTGCGGCGGCTCGACGCCGCTTTTTTCTGCCGCTGACTTGTCAGCGGCTTGTTGGTTGCCGCGACGAGTCGCGGCGAGGGAAAGCGGCGACGAGTCGCCGCACTCCGAAACTCCGCCTGCGCTCACTTCTCCAATCGCTTCCGCGCCAGGACCACCGCGCCCAGCGGGCCGGCGTTATCGCCCAGCGTGCCGGAGACGATCTTCACCCGTTCGGCGTCGTGACGCCGCAGGAAATTCTCGTAAGCGGTCTTGCGGATGGGCCCCACAAAATACTCACCCAGGCGTTCGGCGATTCCCCCGCCCATCACCACGCATTCGGGGTCGAGCAAATTCACCACGCTCGCCACCGCCATCCCCAGAAAATATTGCGCGCGCTTCATCACCTTGCGCATGACGGGATCGTTCCTCTTCAGCGCGCGCTGGATGATGCTGCTGGTCATGCGATCCTTGCCGCGCTCCTCCATGAGCTTGAGCACGCAGCTTTTTTGCCCGGCGCGGATGGCGGCGCGCACATCGCGCTCCATGGCGGTGCGGCTGGCCAGCGCCTCGATGCACCCGTGGTTCCCGCACCCGCACAGGGGGCCATCCACCTGCACGATCATGTGGCCCACCTCCGCCGCCGCGCCCCGCATGCCCAGATAAAGCTGGCCGCGGGAAATGATGCCGCCGCCGATTCCCGTCCCCACAAAGATGCCCACCAGTTCCTGCGCCCCCTGCCCTGCCCCCAGAGCGTGTTCGCCGGCCACGCCCACGTTGACGTCGTTCTCCGCGAACACGGGGACGTGCAGCAACTTTCCCAGCTTCGCGCCCAGAGGCACCGCGTCCCAACCCAGGTTGGGCGCGTGATACACCACGCCGTGCTCGGGATCCACCGCCCCCGGCGCTCCGATGCTGACGGCGCGCAATTGCGATTTGCGCAGGCCCGCCGACGCCACCACGTCCTCCACCATCACCGCCAGGTCGCGAATCAAGCCCTCGGGCTTCTGCGCCACGCGGGTCGGAGTCTTCTCAATCGCCAGAATTTCGTTCTGGGCATTCACCACGAGCGCGCGCAGGCTCGTACCCCCCATGTCGATACCCACAATAACTTCCTTCGCCTGGAACCATCGGGACACCTCCGCCATGTGCAGGATGCTGGGTCGAGAGTCTATCGCAATCTGGCGTTTCAGAAAATGGGAGTTTCGGCAGATACCAAATCTGGAGAGACCCCATCACATGCGAACCTGTGAGAAAATATGATTTTTACCACAGAGGCACTGAGGCGCTGAGAAGGTGTCAGGAATCAGGTGCCAGGTGCTAGTAAAACCCTAACACCTGACACCTTTTCTCCGTCTCTGTGCCTCAGCGCCTCAGTGGTGAAAGCCGCACTGGACGCCTGGTTCCACGAGGCCAAGCAGGCCGAATGGAAAAAGCCCGCCGAGGTGAAAGAGTATTACGGAAACGCCAGCATCGTAGGAGCTGATCGGGTAGTTTTTAATATCAAGGGGAATGACTATCGCCTGGTCACGGCCATCGATTATCGTCGCGGCATCGTGTTTATTAAATGGCTCGGCAGCCATAAGGAGTACGACAAGATCGATGTAAGGACGGTGCAATATGCTGATCAAACCCATCAAGACTGAAGCCGACCATGCGGCGGCGCTCCGCGAAATCGAGCGCCTTTGGGGAGCGGACGAGGGAACCTCTGCGGGAGATCGGCTGGAGGTATTGACGACGCTGGTGGAGGCCTACGAGCAGGCGCATTTTCCCATGGATGCTCCCGACCCCATTGAGGCGATCAAGTTCCGGCTGGAGCAGCAGGGAGCGGATAAGAAGACGCTGATCGGCGTGATCGGCAATCGCACGCGAGTTTACGAAGTGCTTCGCCGGGATCGAGCCCTGTCGCTCTCCATGATCCGCCGGCTCAATCAAACGCTGAATATTCCCGCCGAGGTCCTGATTCGCCCCGTCCGCAAACGCAAACGAACCGCGTAAATACCTGCCGCTGCTCTGGCGGCAAACGTCGACACCTATAGTCAGACCTTACGAAATGACCAAGACCGCGCAGGTGGCCGTGGCGCGCGGCTTGGCGCAGTCCGTGGCCCGCACCGGCATCACCGTGAATTCGATTTTGGTGGGACGCACCAACTCCGAGGGCGTGGCGGCCCCTTGCCGGATGATCCTGCGCAAATGCTGATTGTGACCTGGAACGCGTCCGAGGAGATTCATCCCGGCAGATTTAGTTCCTTCCAATAGCGAAAGAAGTCGGCCAGTGCTCCGTGAGCATACCGTCGCAGCCGCGCGTGCTCCTCTTCATCGTCCCCAATCAGCTCAAAGTTGGCATACTGAGAAGGTCCTCGATGGTCCGGCGTTTGGAAGTGAGTTCTCAATCGTTCCATCGCGGCAGCAACATCGGGGTGGCCAAGCACAGGACTCTTGGCAATTTCCCGGACGGCCGAGCGCGGACCCTCTTTGTACGCGCTAAGCGTCCATACGACGTCGTAGCTGTCCTTCGTCTTTATCGCGTTCGTCAATCGCAAATGCCTTCAGCACCAGGAACGGCAGGAGGTTTGCCACCTGGGCGCTCACGGCTTCTTGGATCCCTCCATGATCAAGCAATTCCCCGGCAAGCGAAATAACCACATTATCCCTTGCAGCGAGTTCCGCGCCGCGAGTTCGAATCGCGCTAATTCTTGATCCCACGTTCGATCCAGGGTTCCTAAGGAGCTTGCCCGGCTGCCCATTTCCAACCGGACAAAAGAACTCCATGTGGACTCCGATCCCATCCACCTGACGGGTCCAACGAAAGGTCTCCTCTTGGCCCGTGTCCGGATTTCTCGCCGGTGCGAACTGAGCGTCCTTCAGGTTCTGTTGCAGGGTACGATAGGCTTCCTCTTCCTCGGTTGAAATCGTAACTCCCACCACGATGTCAAGGTCCGTTGTCCCGATGTGTTCTTTGATATCGACGGGAAGCCGGCCCACAAGATAGCGAGGTGTCATTCCGCCGATGAGCACCAGGCGTTGTCCCCATGGTCCGACCTTCGTTAGGATCGTCCGCAACGCCTTCTCGCAAGCGGCGAGGGCTTCCGGGGTATAGTCCGCGCGGGGATGCCAGGGGAGGTTCAGTTGGCATAGGAGAGAATTTTCTCACGAAGATTCTGGGCGATTTCGGCCGAGCGTCGGCCCTCCTTCAGGGCTTCAATATAGGCCCGAGCACGCGTCACAATTCGAAGCTCGCCTGATTCCATTGCCGCGGCGCCCGGCGGCTTCCACAGAGTTGCGTTTGTTAGGGCGAGACATTTGTTCCGACTGCCATAGCTGCAGATTCGCTCCTTTGTCCACAATCTCGCCACCGAGAGCGTGCGCAACCCGTTCCGCAGGAACGCGCGCGTCGAACCAAACTGTGGGCTCTGGAATGACCGTGAGAGTGGGAGCGTACACGTTCGCAGCCGCCGCACCACCGAGAGCCCAATGCTCGCTGACTTTGTCCAGGAGTGCGAATTTTTGAATAAGATCCTTGTGGCGATCGGGTCCACACATAAAGGCCGGTGGGCGGCGGCGGCGGCTCTTCTTCCGCCGCCCACAGGTCTAACAAGCCGCCAGGATCAACGAGCTGGTAATAGCGATTCGGCCCCGCTCCGTTAATCTCAAGCAGCTTCAAGCTCGCAAGCCGATGCAGGAGCCGGCTCACCAGACCTGCCGAGAGTCCGGTTTGACGAACGAGCTTTCCCGCTTGAATCCTTTCCTGCTGTGGTGCGAGTAGGAGCACTTCGGCAATCAACCCTGAGCGTTTGCGCAGCCGGGCCCGAACAGACGGCGACTTTCTTCGTTGGGAGATATCTTCGGTTTTCACTTCCACGAGCAATCCAGTGCCCACTAACCGACAAACACCGGTTAGCTGTTCCACCCAGGACACGCCCGCTTTGCGAAACAGTTCGCGAGTCGGTTCCGATAGTTGACGGGTAGCCAGTAACGGTCGGTCCCCCTGCCGAGGCAGTGCCTGTCCCTCCTTGACCAACTCGTTCGCTCGCTCTCGACTCAGAACGGGAAAGTAGCGTACGTTGAAGACTACGGGGGCCGATCCATTCACGAGTACAACGATGGAGGAAGTGCGCGCGCCTTGTCGCACCTGCAATCCCTCCAACCGCTGGAGTGTGCGGAGGAGCCAGTCTGCGGAAGACCTTGTGCGAGGGACAACCACGCGTTAAGTTTACACCGCAGGCCTTATTTACAGCAAGTGTAAAAATGGCTCTACCTGTAAATATGCAAGGTATATCAATACGATACGGAAACCGTACATCTCTTTATAGTGTTTTCATTGGGTCGAAGCTGCGGAGGAAGCGGAGGACCGGTTGTTCGCCAAAACCACCTCAGGCTGAAAACAATTGACTTTTTCCAATAACCTAAGTCCCAACGTCAAGGTGCCGAGTACAATCAACGCCGTCTTGGCCGTTTGCTCAATATTGGGCATGGCATTGCAGTTTGCAATCAATCGTAGCGTGGACCTGTTTTGGGGGTCCGGGGCTTTCAGCTTCAGACCCTCGTCCTCACCACAGAGACACAGCGCGGCAGAGCCGCAACCAAAGAGCGTGCCATGGCCGTCCCGGCCATGCTCGAGCACGGGCGGGACGCCCGTGGCACAAAATCTTCGCAGCGCCGCGAAGAATCTCGGGAGTAGTAGTACAGAGGCACCGAGAACTGAAAAGAAAGGGCCTTGCCTCTGTGCCTCCGTATCTCTGTGGTTATTGCAATCGATTTTTTCACACCTTCTTGCGCCGTGGGCTGCTCCCGGTTGCGGTGAGACGGCCAGAGAGGCGAGCCGGACCGCGTCACTCCTCGCGGGGCGCCTGCCGTATTTCCGCCTCGGCCTGTTTTAGCCGTGCGAATTCTTTCGGCTTCCAGCGATTCTCCCCACCCATCTTGTAGGGCTTGCAGAGCGCGCAGGATCGCCGTTTTCGTTTGAGCCGTTTGCGCATGGTTTGGGTCGCTTGTCAGTACGTCTTGCCAAGTTTGAAACCGGCCCCGCGCTGCACCGGATCCGGTACAGTCAGTGGCGATTTGCTTTTCACGAGATCGGTCGTGCTGCTTCCAGGGTAACCGCCGAGGGTTAATCCCTCAAACACGCAGATAACCGCCCCCTTCATGCCACTAACCTGCGCACGCAGATTCTTGACCCGTCGAAATGTTTATCAAGCCAATGATCGAAATGGATTGACGACGCGAATGCCCACGATATTTTGGAGTCAAGGAAGACTTTGTCGGTCATGGCGGGCCTCCCGGTCGGGAATCCCCGCTCCCTCGAGGTGGAAGGGATTCTGGAGGTAAGCGAGCGCTTGGGCCTTTGCCTGCGTGTACGCCGCCTGGCGGGCCACCAGTTTCTCCAATTCCTTCGCCAGAAGGCCGCTGACGCTTGTTCCGCGCTGGGCCGCGATCGCTCGGGCGCGGTTCAGGAGGCGTTCGTCGATCGTCAGGGTGATGTTCTGTTTCGTGAACCCCCAATGCTATGCAAATGAGCCGAAGGCTGGGTCAAAAAGTCCCACTCAGGGGCTGAAGCGACATTGTGACGCTGCGCCCCAGCCCTTGGCAGTCGCCAGCATTCTCGGGCATTCTTGGGCTATCCACAACGCCGGTTACGGAAAACCCATTTTGGACATCTCATCGGCAGGGCCGTTGCTGACAACTGAAAACGGATGACTGAGAACTGCCTTCTTACGCCGCGCGCGCCGCGGCGGGCCGGCGCGAGTGGAAGCCGCTGATGAGCGTCTTGGACATTTCCTCGCGCTGAATCTGGTTGGTGCCTTCGTAGATCTGGGTGATCTTGGCGTCGCGCATGTACTTCTCGATGGGGTAGTCGTGCATGTAGCCGTAGCCGCCGAAGATCTGGACGGCGTCGATGGTGAC
Source organism: uncultured Acidobacteriota bacterium (assembly GCA_963810005.1). Taxonomy (GTDB): domain Bacteria; phylum Acidobacteriota; class Terriglobia; order UBA7540; family UBA7540; genus Bog-366. The sequence continues at coordinate 25,227 of CAWELY010000021.1, read as the reverse complement.
TTCCATGGCCACGTCGCTGGCAAAGCACTTCGACATGGCGGAGTAGAGCGTGGGCCGCTCCTTGGGCTTGGTATCGATGTAACGCGCCGTGGCGTAAACCAGCGCGCGCGCGGCTTCAATCTTGGTGGCCATGTCGGCGAGCATGAAGCGCAGTCCCTGGAACGAGCCCACGGGCGAGCCGAACTGGCGGCGCGTGCAGGCGTACTCGAGCGCCAGGTCGAACGCTCCGGCCGCAATGCCCACCGCCTGCGCGCCCACGCCGGGACGCGAAACGTCAAACGTCTTCATGGCGGTGATGAAGCCCGTGCCTTCGCGGCCCAGGCAGTTCGCCACGGGCACGCGGCAGTCCTGGAAAATCAGCTCGCGCGTGGCGGAGGCGCGAATGCCCAGCTTGTCTTCCTTCTTGCCGAAGGTGAAGCCGGGCGTGCCCTTTTCCACCACGATGCAGGAGGCTCCGCGCGGCCCCTTGGCGGGGTTCGTCAAGGCAATGACCGAGTAGATTTCCGCCTCGCCGCCGTTGGTGATCCACTGCTTGGTGCCGTTCATCACGTAGTGGTCGCCGTCGCGAATGGCCGTGGTGCGCACGGCGCCGGCATCGGAACCGGCTTGCGGCTCGGTGAGCGCGAAGGCCGCGAGCTTTCTTCCCGGCGGCGATGTCGGGCAGCCAGCGCTTCTTTTGCTCCTCGCTGCCGGAAAGAATAATGGGCAGCGTGCCCAGCGCCGTCCCGGCAAAACTGAGCGCGATGCCGCCACAAGCCTTGGAGAGCTCCTCGGTGACGATCACCATGTTCATGATGGGCGAGCCGTCGCTGATCCCGCCGTATTCGTCGTCAATGTAGACGCGGAAGAGGTCGGTCTCCGCCATCACCTTGACGACGGGCCAGGGGAACTTGGCCTCACGATCGTATTCCGCCGCGATGGGCCGGATTTCCTTCTCGGCAATCTCCCGCGACAAGTCGCGAATGGCCGTTTGATACTCAGTGAAGCCGTAATCCATGATGAGGAACTCCTTGAAGGAGTTGTCAGTCAACAGTTGAACAGTGGGCAGTGAAACAGTGGCTCACGGTTCTTCTGTTCACTATCCACTGTTCACTGAACTGTCTTTCTCACGCCGCTCGCGGCACGGAGTCAGCGGATGACGCGGGTGTTTCCGGCGTGTCCGACCACAGGACGGGCCGCGCCATCCAGGTTTCTCCGGCGCGGAACGAAAACCGGCAATAGTCTTCCAGGTCGCCCGCACGGAACGAGGTGACGTCGAGTTCGCCGCTCAGCGTGCCCGGCTTGGCCATATACCGAAGCGCATTGACCACCGTCAGCACATCAGCATTGACGTCGCGGAAGGTGACTTCAACCCGCCGGATGGAGGAGGAAATCTCGTAGTCGCCCTGCGAGTACTGCCCGGCGGTCTTCTCGATGATCCTGCGCAGGTCATCGGCGGCGTTGGGATGGCCTTCGAAGCCCACCGCACCGTTCAGCCGCTGGAAAGGTTCAAAGACCAGGGTGACGGGCTGGTTGAGAAAGGGCACCCACTGCGCGCGAGTGTAGTCGGGCCGGGCCCAAGCGACCGTCAGAAAGCCTCCCTTCCACACCTTCAGGCGGACGTATTGGCCCGTCGGTTCGTCCTGGTAGTAAAGGGCGCCACCCGGAATCTGGGCACGCTCGGAGTCAGAGACCGCGTGCAGGAAATCCAAGAGCTCGCCGGCAACCTCCCGCAAGCGGCGGGACATCGTCCGGCTGCACGTGGCGCACGACCAGCGAGGAAGACTCCGGCGAGTACTCCAACCAGCTTGCCGCAATCTGCTCCAGGCGCTTCTGCGTGTCCTCCCCGAGGAGGCCTAGATCCACGGACCCTGTACATCCCAAATGGCTGCGCATTTTCTCACTCCCGTTGCTGCCGGACCGACAGCGTGTCCGGATTATTCCCCACAACATGACACTTTTTGCACTTCGAGGGCCGAAGAGGGCAAGGTCTTGCTGGAGACGTTCGTTAAGGAGCCGGAATTCGTGCCGACCTTCGGCACATCAGAATGTTCGCCGAGCATGATAGTTAGACTATCGTGGCTCCGATTTCGCTTGACACGTGTTCAGTGATCTAATTTAGTTGTCTAATTAGATGGCTTATCGACATATGAATGCATTTTCAAAGCTTTGGCTGACCCCACGCGGCGGCAGATCCTGCGACTTACTGGGTGACCGCGAAATGACCGCGGGGGATTTGGCCGGGCACTTTGATATGACCAAACCGTCGATGTCCCACCACTTTTCCGTGCTGAAGGATGCCGACTTAATCCGCTTCCGCCGCGAGGGGCAACTGATCTGGTACTCGGTCAATACCACGGTCCTACAGGACGTTCTGACCTGGGCCATGGATTTGCTGCACTCGACGGAGAACGACGAGAGGAAAAAGCCATGACACGGAAATACTTCATCTTGTCGGCTTGCCCTGATCGTTATCTGCTTGCTGGCCGCGGCCATCCTGTACCCGCACCTGCCCGGCCGCGTTCCCACGCACTGGAATAGCAGCGGCCAAGTGGATGGTTATGCCGCCAAGTGGACGCTCTTCGTCATGTTCCCCGGCTCATGCTCGGAACGATGGGCCTTATGGCGGCTCCTGCCCTGGCTTTCTCCTCGCCACTTCGAAGTGGAAACGTTCCGCTCGACCTACCTTTACATCATGGTGGTTATCGTGGCTTTTCTGGCCTTCATTCACGCCCTGATGCTCTGGGCTGCCGTGTCCGGACAGATGAACATTAACAAGGCCATCATGGGAGGGGTGTGCCTGCTAATCGTGCTCCTGGGTAATGTTCTGGGAAAGGTCCGGCGAAATTTCTACATTGGCATCCGGACGCCGTGGACCATCGCCGACGAACGCGTTTGGAACGCCACGCATCGCCTGGGAGCAAAAACCATGGTTCTGGGAGGGCTTATTGGGCTCATCCTCGCTTTGGCGGGAGCCGGGCCTTGGCTTTGCCTTGTTCCAGTGCTGGCGGGCGCCTTTGTGCCGGCCATCTATTCTCTGATCTACTACAAACAACTCGAACGCCGTGGAGAAATTGCTTAAGGCTTGCCTAGGTTTGCAGGAAGTGCATAGTCTCTGCCCTTGAAACTCCACGGCTTTTCCGCAGGTGGCGCCGCAATGCATCGGGGCGCATCGGCAACACGCGCAACCTCTCTGTTCTCTCTCCACGCTCCTCCTCCTGGCCCGTCGTGGTTTCTTGCGGGTCGCCGACATAAGAAGCAATGTCGGCACCCACGTTTCCCGTGAGACCTTGCGGAGACGCATTAACTTGCCGCCCGTCAAATTCGTTTATAATGAGTGGATTTCAATTGAGGTCTTTGGATAACGGCAAGCCGCACAATTCTTGTATGACATCAGCGGCAGAAGGAGTATCCATGAGGTTCAGGCGCTTGGCTGTAATCTTGGCCTGCCTGCTGGGGGTGGTGGGCTCGGCGCGCGGCGCGGGTGGCTGGAAGGTCCCCGCCGTGACCAGGAAGTTCCCCAATGGTTTGGTCGTGGTGGTTTCCGAGGACCACTCGGCGCCGACCTTCGGGCTCTGCATCTCCTATCGCATCGGATTCCGCCTGGAACCCGAGGGCCGGACGGGGTTCGCGCACTTGTTCGAACACATGATGTTTGAGGGCACACCAGGAGCCCCCAAGGGGACGTTTGATCGCGTTATCGAAGGTGGCGGCGGTTCGAACAACGCTGACACGCGCTACGATTTTACTGAGTACATTGACACCGCACCCGTTTCCGCGCTTGAACCGGTGCTGTGGCTCGAGGCCGACCGCCTGAAGAGTCTGGATTTTGCTCCCGAGCACCTGGAAAATCAGCGCAAGGTGGTGGAAGAGGAAGTCCGCGTCAACGTGCTGAACGAGCCCTATGGTCTTTTCTACGCTATTGATTTGCCCGGCAAGGCGTTTGACCGCTTTCCCAACGCGCACAATTTCTATGGTGATTTCAAGGACCTGGACGCCGCGAAAATCCAGGATGTGGAAGCCTTCTTCAAACACTACTACGCCCCTAACAATGCGGTTATGGCAATTGCGGGCGACGTAACCCCGGCGGAAGTCTTCACTAAAGTCGAGAAGTATTTTGGCGCGATTGCGCCGCGGCAGGTGCCGCCCAAACCCGACCTTACCGAGCCGCCGCAGACGGCGGAGCGGCGCTCCACCGAGCAGGACAAGCTGGCGCGCGTGCCGGCCTTGGCCATTGGCTATCGCATGCCGCCGCGGAACTCGCACGATGCGGTGGTGGGCGCGCTGGTGGGCGAACTCCTTCACAACGGGCAAGCCTCGCTGCTCTACCAGGCGCTGGTAAAGGACAAGAAGGTGGCGCTCGAGGTCGATGGCGGGGTCAACTTTGTGTTTGGCAACCCCTTCGAATACGACGGCCCGACGCTGTTGACATCATTCATCATTTACCCACCGAGTCTGAAGGAGGACGACATTCTCAGCGCTTACGACGCGGCGTTGGACGGTCTGGCCGCGCAAGGTCCGAGCCCTGCGGACCTCAGCCGTATCGAAGCCAAGATGCAATCCGATTGGTATTCGAATATGGAGATTCCCATCAACCGTGCTTCCCTTTTGTCACACGCCACACTGCTCGACGGCAACCCGGAGCGCGTGAATGAAATCCCTGATGAGCTGGCGCGTGTGACTCCAGAAGAAGTTCGAGCCTTCGCCGCGAAGTATCTGGTGAAAACTCACCGCACCATCATCGACCGCGTCCCCGCGCCGGCCTCTGGCTCGAGCGGCGGCGGAGAGAAGGGAGCCCGTTAATGACTCGTCGAATTCTGGCTATTTTCTTCTTGCTCTTCCTTGCCGTTGCTCCCGCCGTAGCAGCGGAGAAGGAACAACCACTGCCCAAGGATCTCCCCCCCTACGGCGAACTGAAACCGTTCCAGGCACCACAAGTCACTACCGCGACACTTGCCAATGGACTGACGCTGTGGCTGGTGCCACGCCTAGGCTTTCCCAAGGTTTCTTATACGGTGGCCGTGCGGGGCGGCATGGCCGCTGATCCCCAGGACCGGCCCGGTCTGGCGGAACTCCTGACGGCGACCATCGATCAGGGAACTGCCACGCGAACCGCCAAACAGATCGCCGAAGAATTGCAGGCGGCAGGCGGAGATCTGAGCGCCAACGCGGGAAGTGAGTCCATTGTGGTCGGCACGAGCGTTCTCTCCTCGAAAACCGAAGCGGGACTCGCCTTACTCGCCGACGTCGTGCGGAACGCTACGTTTCCTGACAACGAGGTAGAGCTGGCCAGACGCAACGCCGCCGACCACTTGCAACAGCAAGAGTCCGATCCTTCTTTCCTGGCCGAGCGCGCCTTGGCACGAGTGTTGTTTGCTCAGCATCCCTACGCGGTGACTTCTTTGACGCAGGACTCCATCGCCAAGACGACTCCGCAGGAGTTGCGAAGTGAATACGCGCGGCGTTTTCGGCCTGACCAGGCGATCCTGATTGTGGTGGGTGATTTCGACGCCGCGAAAATTGCGAAATCCGCCGAATTGCTGCTGGAAAAGTGGGATGCGCCGCGATTCGCCGCGATTCCGCCGCTCGAGAAACCTTCGTTAGTGCCCCCGCACGAGGTACATTTTGTCGATCGCCCCGACTCCGTCCAGACCACCCTCGCCCTCGGCTCCCTCGGCCCCACCGAGGGCGACCCGGATTACGCCGCCGTCCAAGTGGCCAACGCCCTGTTTGGGGGAATGTTTGGCTCGCGCTTGACCCTGAATATCCGCGAGGACAAGGGCTACACGTACTCGCCGGGTTCCTTTGTGGTGTCGCGACGAACCACCGGCATCCTTCAGACCTGGGCGGCCGTGCGCAACGAGGTTACGGGAGCGACGCTCAACGAGATTGACTACGAACTGAACCGCATGGCGACCACCAGCCCCTCGGAAGAAGAACTTGCCCACGCGCAAAGGTACTTGGTAGGCAACCAAGCCATCGACCTCCAGGCGCAGGATTCCGTGGGGCGATCACTGGCGCGATTGTGGATTCTTGGCCTGTCGCCGGAAGAATTGGGGCGGGAAAGCGAGCGCATCGGCAAGGTGACGATCAAAGATGTGGACGAGACCGCCTCGAAGTATTTTCCCGCGGCGCGCCAAGCCATCGTCGCCGTCGGGGTCGAGAAAGTCATCAAAGACCAACTCGCACCGTTCGGGTTAGAGGTAAAAGCAGCGCCGTAGGATGCGTAAGCTCAGCGATTCCCCACCGGATGGGGCATGGTCGACACCGCTGGGGCCGTCGAGGCCTGCGGCAAGGGTTCTTGCGGCATGACGATCCAGGCGATGAAATAGCCGATGATTTCCCAACCCCATAAGAAGGCGAGCATCAGCCAGATGATTCGCATCAGGGTCACATCCAGTTCAAGATAATCTGCGAATCCGCCGCACACACCCGCGATTTTGCTGTCGGTGCGCGAGCGCGTGAGCTTCTTGGGCACCGCCGGCGCGGATATCGAGAGCGCCGTACCGCAATGACAGCAGAAATTCACTCGTTCGGAATATTCTTTTCCACACTGAGGGCAAAACATTTTTCTTCCTCCCATCAAATGACCACCATTGTCTCAGTATACGGTTATCGGGGTAAGAAAGTTCCAATGGGCTAGCCCGGATTTCTCATCACGTTTTAGGAACGGCGGGGGTTAGGCACCGCCGATATACGGCCTTTCTGGTTATTTTTGCCTCCCGCCACCCCGACAAATTGTTAGGGGGCACGATGTCAAGTTTCGGAGTGCGGGAGCTCGCTCCCGCTTTTTCTACCGCTGACTCGTCCGCGGTCTGTCCGTCGCCGCGACGAGTCGCGCCGAGCAAAAGCGGCGACGAGCCGCCGCACTCCAAACGTTCGGTTCGTATGGTCGTGGTGAGAAATGCGGGCTAGCGGAATTCGCACCTAATCCGCGGGATTTTAGGGTAAGATTCCGCCGTCACAAATAACATGCTTGAAGGGCTTGCCCTCCTGCCTTCTGCCGGGGAAACTGACGTATGGTTTGGCGCTCGCGGAGATCATTCATCGTCCTTCTTCAGGGTTTCTCCCTGCGCCGTCGGGTGGCTTCAAGCCTGGCGCTGGTGCGCTTGATTCTGGTGCCGGTTATCTTTCTGGCGGTGTATTACCTGTTTGCCATGGCCTCGATCGTGGACCGCATCGTCAACGTCGATGCTCCCGTGGCCACCAACGCCGAGCGCGCTTCCATTGAGATGCTTGACGCCCGGCGGGCGGAAACCAATTACTTCCTCCTGCACGACCCCGACGACATTGCCCGCAACCGGGAATCTCTGCGGCAACTCGAGAAGACCATCCAGGCCTGCCGCGCCTTGCAGCCGGAGGAAAAGCCCACCTTCGACGATCTGGAGGCGCAGATCACGTTTTACCGGTTGAGCTTTAACCACGCGGTGGAGCGGCTGGGGGAAAGCAATCTGCCTCCCATTGAAAGCCTGCGGGAGGTGGTGCGGACTTATCAGAAGGACCTGGATGACGTCCTGGCGCACTCGCTCCGCGAAAGCCGCACGCGCTTGATCGAAATGCTGCGCGCCCGCGTTGAGTCCTTTGACACGGAAGTGGCGGCGAAAGTGGAAGAGAACGACCCGGAGATTCGCCAAACCTCGCGGGATTTGACGACCGCCAGCCAGAGGATCATCAACCTCTCCACCGAACTCGAAAGCCGTAGTTGGCAACGCGTTCAGAGTGACCACGAACGCGCCCGCGCCTTGCTGATTCGCGCCGAGGTGGTGGGCGGGATCATTTCCGTCGATCACCTTGCTGGTGAGCATCTGGGTCAGCTTCCTGCTGCCGCGCCAGGTGGTGAAGCCCTTGACCGACCTGAAGCAAGCGGTTGACCACGCCGCGGCGGGAAACTACGAAATCGAATTTGACGTGAAAGGTGACGGCGAAGTGGTGGAGCTCGCCGATAGCGTCCGCAACCTGATCGCCCACGTACGTGATAAGCAAGGATGAAGGATGAATTATAAAGTATGAATTATGAATTATAAAGTATGAAGGGTGAAGGATGAAAACCAGAGGTTGGTCGCCCGAAATCGGTAAATAGTGGAGGCCTGGTCTGTTGCCATACACTCAATGTCCGAACATTTACCATTTACCATTTACCATTTACCATTTATCCTTCATCCTTCATAATTCATCCTTTACCCTTTACCCTTTACCCTTCATCATTCATACTTCATAATTCATCCTTGATTCTTTAACCTCAAAAGCGAAGGGAGCAAATATGAAGGGCAAACCGGAAGTCATCGAGGTTCTGGCCAAAATGCTGAAGGAGGAACTGGGGGCCATCAGCCAGTATTTCATCCATGCAGAAATGTGCGAGACGTGGGGTTATAAGAAACTGAGCGACCACACCAAGAAAGAGTCCATCAACGAGATGAAGCACGCGGAAAAGCTCATCGAGCGCATTCTCTTCCTGGAAGGTACGCCCAATCTGAATGATATGCCCAAACTCGTCGTGGGCAAGGATGTGAAATCGCAGTTCCAGAACGACTTGGCGCTGGAGAAGAATGCTGTGGCCGAATACAACGCCGTCATCGCCACCTGCCGCAAAGCGGGGGACAATGCCTCGGCCGACCTGCTCCAGGTGATCCTGGCCGATGAAGAAGAGCACGTCGATTATCTGGAAGAGCAGCTTGGACTCATCGAGAGCATCGGCATTCAGAACTATCTGGCGCAGCAGGTGTGACGGCCGTTCGGCCTCCCCATGGACTGGCAGACATGTGAGAGGAAAGTGTGAAGCCCTCAACGAGCAAAAGCATTTCACGCAAAGTCGCAAAGGGCGCAAAGAAAAAACAAGGAGTGGTTCTTTGTGAGTCTTTGCGCCTTGGCGTCTTGGCGTGAGATTGTTTACTTTTTCGCAGGTTCAGTGCCGATGTCTGGCTGTCAATGTGCGCTCCGGCACCCTCGGTTCAGTGCAGGCCGAGGGCGAACTTGAGGGCTTGATCAATCTGCGCCATGACCTCCAGCGGCAGGGTGGTCACCTGTCGGATGAGGCCGTCCTTGGCTTATCCCAAGTCTCTTTAGGCCAAACTTCTTTGGCTAACCTTGCACCCAACTTCCCCATCGCGGCGCTTTCCGGTTTGCGGCGGTAACCCTCGATGTACTTACGATCGAGTTCTTCCTCCTCAACGCCGTGCGCCACGACCAAGGGAGCGATCTTCCTTCGCCGCCTGGACGCTTCCCACAATTCGTACTGGGCCTGCATTCCCGTCCAAAGCTCGGGGCTCGTACCTAGGGCGTCGGACAGCCTTAGAGCCATATCGGCGGAGATTCCGGCACTGCCGTTCAGGACGCGAGACAGCGCGGCCCGGGTGAGCCCCAGGTGCCGAGCGGCATCGGTGACTGACACCGGCACCAGATACTCCCGCAGGACGCTTCCTGGATGAGGCGGATTGTGCATGGGCATAAAGCAATTTCCTCAGTGTTAATTTGTGGTGATTTCCAGCCCGCGAAGCGGGCATTCACTTTTGCCTTTTGACTTTTGCGCTTTGCCTTTTGACTTGCTTTTGCAGCATCGCCGCAAGCAACGCGCCTCGTAAGGGCCGGCCTCGTGCCTGCCCTCACCGTGTCCCGAGCCCCTATCCTTTAATCACCCCCATAGGCTTCAACCGCGCCACGCGGCGGGCCAGGCCGGCGTTGTGGACCACGTCGATGACCGCATCCACATCTTTATAAGCTTCCGGAATCTCTTCCGAAATTCCGTCGCGCGAGTCGGCGCGCACGATGATGCCGCGGTCTTCCAGGCGCTGCTTGGCGTCCTGGGCGTAAGGTGATTTCTTGGCCGCGGTACGGCTCATCACGCGGCCCGCGCCGTGGCAGGTGGTGCCAAAGCTTTCCTGCATGGCGCCCTCCGCGCCCACCAGCACATAGGAGGATGTCCCCATCGAACCGGGAATCAGCACCGGCTGGCCCACCTTTTGGTAGACCTCGGGCACGTCCGGGTGGCCGGGCGGAAAAGCGCGCGTGGCCCCCTTACGGTGCACCATCACTTCGCGCTCGCGGCCTTCCACCTGGTGGCGTTCGAGCTTGGCGATGTTGTGGCACACGTCGTAAATGACGCGCAGCTCCTCCTGCTCGCCGAAAATCCGCTTGAAGGCCTGGCGGGTAAAGTGCGTAATCCCCTGGCGATTGGCCCAGGCATAATTCGCCGCGGCGCGCATGGCGGCCAGATACGCTTGCCCTTCCGGCTGACTTCACCGGCACGCAGGCCAGTTGGCGATCCGGCAGGTCAATGCCGTAGCGATGCATGGCCGGACCCATTTCGCGCAGGTAATCGGTACACACCTGGTGGCCCAGCCCGCGCGAGCCGGAATGGATGAGCACCACTACCTCATTTTCATATAGCCCCAGGGCCTCGGCGCGGCCCGGATCAAACACGCGCTCCACGTACTGGACCTCGAGAAAGTGATTGCCTGACCCGAGCGTGCCGACCTGCGACAAACCGCGCTTTTTGGCGTGATCGCTCACCATCCCGGGGTCCGCGCCGTCCATGGCCCCGCTCTCCTCGCAGTGGGTCAGGTCCTCCGCGCGGCCGTAACCGTGCTCGGCCATCCACGCGGCGCCCTCCTGGAGCAGTTTGTCGAGTTCGGGGTAGGAAATCCGAATGTTGCCGCTCTGCCCCGCGCCCGAGGGGATGTCGCGAAACATTTGGTTCACCAGTTCGCGAATCTTGGGCCGCACTTCCTCGCGAGTCAGCGAACTGCCGAGCAGACGCACGCCGCAATTGATGTCAAACCCCACCCCACCGGGTGAGACCACGCCGTCGCGGTGCGGGTCCGTAGCCGCCACGCCCCCGATGGGGAAGCCGTAACCCTGATGAATGTCAGGCATGGCGAGCGACCGCCCCACGATGCCGGGCAACATCGCCACGTTGATGGCCTGCTCGAGCGATAGGTCCTTCAGCAGATCCTTCAGCAGCCGTTCGTCGGTGAAGATGAGCGCGTCCGTCAACATTCCCGGCTTCGTGCCGCGCGGTACGAGAAAGCGGTATTCATCGAGCTTCTGCAGTTGGTGTAATTCCAGAGGCACGACGCCCCCCCTCCGACCAAGGTCGACTCGCGTGGAATGTGAAGTTGATTATAGCAGGTCGCTGGCCCTTAACGGGTGGTTCGCGGTCGTATCCACATGGCTGGACAAACTTATGGACATCTTTATGGACATAAATATGCTATATTACTCACTCGAAGCAAGTTACTGCGGACAATGGCAAAGACATATTTACAGACACATCCCTGGATAAAATTCTCCGCCGACCTGCGAAGGGCGGACGCAAACTTCTGGATCATGTTGGGTGAATGTCAGTCAAAGTGCGAGCACATTGCCGGCGTGCCGTTGCAACCCGAAACGGAGAAAAGACTATACCAATTATACTTGGCAAAGGGAGCGCTAGCCACGACAGCTATCGAAGGGAACACCCTCTCGGAAGAAGAAGTCTTACAGCACTTTGAAGGACGGCTGGCGGCTCCCCCCGTCACGCGAGTATCTTGCGCAGGAAATCGACAATATTGTCGCCGCCTTCAATCAAATCCTCGATGCTATCGCGGCGGGCTGGAAACCTACCCTCAACGTGGATTGGTTCAAACAGTTCAACCGGGACGTCCTCAAGGACCTTGCGCTGGAAGATGGGGTCGTGCCCGGCGAGATTCGCAGGCACTCTGTCGGAGTAGCACGCTACAAGGCTCCACCTGCGGAGGAATGCGAATATCTCCTGGATCGTCTTTGTGGCTGGCTGAACGGTTCCGAATTCGTGGCAAGCCAGGGTCGAGAGATCGCCTATGCCATTATTAAGGCGATTCTAGCGCATATCTACCTCGCGTGGATTCACCCCTTTGGCGATGGTAACGGCCGAACAGCCAGACTCGTTGAGTATCAGATCCTGATCGGCTCCGGGGTTCCCGCGCCGGCGGCGCAGCTCCTCAGCAATCACTATAACCAAACCCGAACCGAGTACTACCGACAACTTGATCAGGCGAGTAGGTCGGGCGGGGACGTGCTGCCTTTCCTCTCCTACGCGGTGGCGGGACTCCTCGAAGGGCTTCGTTCCCAGCTCGCCGGTATTCGAGAACAGCAGTGGAGAATATCCTGGGAGAACTATGTCCATGATTTCTTCCGGGAGAAATCGGACCCTCAAAACCGGCGAAGATATCTCCTCCTGGATCTGTCGGAACACGACAAGCCTGTTCCCATCACGAAAATTCCGGAGATAAGCGCCCGTGTTGCCAAGCTTTATGCCCGGAAGTCCTCCAAGACTCTCATGCGAGACGTGAAATGGCTTGAAGGCGCCAGCCTTCTGAAGGTGGAAGGCGAGGGCTTACGGGCTAATAAAGAAATCATTTTGGCCTTCCTGCCGCCCAGGTCGTCCAAGTAGCCTCCGGGACCATGATTACCCCCGCCATTGACGCCCGCCCGGCGCAGCGATACCATCAAGCAGCTCAGGGTGAAATCTTCGGCACGACGCGGAGTCGATTATGGAGAGACGGGCATTTTCTGAAGGGCTCGGCGGTGGGATTCGGCAGCCTCGCCACCGGTTTGGGGATGGAAGGGGCAAATGCAGGCTTGGCGGCCAAACCCGAGGTCCCGGCGATGGACGCAAAACCCGACCAGATCGGGCGGCTGGTTCGCGTGGTCAGTATTGGATTCCATCCCGGGCGCCCTTTGGAAGAAATAGCAGCGTTGGTGGACGCGGAAGGGGCCAAGGGAGCCGACCTCATTGCCATTCCCGAAACCTGCCGCGGACAGAATGAAACGAGCGTGGAAGCACTGGACGGGCCCACCGTTAGCGCCATGGCCCAACTCGCCAGGAAGCATCGGACTTACCTTGTGTGTCCCATCGACAGGAAAGAAGGGGCGCGGCGTTTCAATTCCGCAGTCCTGCTCGATCGCCAAGGCCAGGTGGCTTGCGTCTACAACAAACTTTACCCGGTCTGGCAAGAAGAATGCCTCAAGACGCCAGCAGTGTCTCCGGGGGATTCGGCTACCGTCTACCAAGCCGACTTTGGCCGCGTGGGTCTGGCCATCTGCTTCGATGTGAATTGGGGCAGCCCTCTGGGAGCAGCTTTCCAACCTGGGAGCAGAGATGGTCATTTGGCCCAGCGCTTACTCCGCCGGAAGATCGCTCCAGGCTCAGGCAATTAATTTCCACTACTATATCGTCAGCGCCACCCATGTTCCGGACTGCCTGGTGTTTGACATCGACGGCGAGCAACTCGTCGCACGACCAGAATAACCGGGGGGATCAAACCAACGTCACTCGGGTCACTCTGGATCTGGATCGCTGCGTTTTTCACCAGGACCTCAACCTCCCCGAAAAGCGCGACCGCCTGCTCAAGGAACATGGTGAAGACGTCGCCCAGGATAAATGGCTGGCGATGGAAGGGTGGTTTGTGCTCAAGGCCAAGCGCCCTGGCGTCAGCGCTCGCGAACTGGCCCGGCAATACGACCTGGAGGAGCTACAGCATTACCTCAACCGCAGCCAGTGTGAAATCGACAAGTGCCGGGGTTGGGAGTTTTCGTGAGCACGGCCTCCCTGGAATCTGCGTGACAACACCGGTGAAAGCGAGGCGCAGTTTGCCATTGTAGCGGCGAGTTTACCTCGCCAAATGGCGGCGTAAAGCCGCCCCTACCTCAAACGGCACAATTGCCGGACTGCACCCATCCCCTCCCCTCGGTTCTTCGTGGTATCATAGATTCTTGATCCTGACGGAACGGGGCTCTGATCGGCCAAAATTTAATCTTGAAAAGGAGGCACTTCGATGAGTGATTCGAAGCAGAATCGCCGCGAATTCCTGGAGAAAGTAACCCTGGGCGTGGCGGGCGCCGGCGCCGCCGTTTCCGGGAGCGCCCTGACTGCCCTGCCCGCCTCTGCCGCCAACGGTGAAATGCCTTATCGCACCCTCGGCCGCAGCGGCGAAAAGGTCTCGCTGCTGGGCTTGGGCGGCTTTCACATCGGCGGCCAGGACGACGAGCAGGAAAGCATCCGCATTGTCCGCACCGCCATCGACAACGGCGTGAATTTTATGGACAACTGCTGGGACTACAACGACGGCACCAGCGAAGTCCGCATGGGCAAGGCCCTTCGCGACGGTTACCGCAAGAAAGTCTTCCTGATGACCAAGATCGACGGCCAGTTGAAAGATATCGCCGCGCGGCAGATTGACGAATCCCTCCAACGCTTGCAAACCGACACCATCGATCTGCTGCAATTTCATGAAGTCATTCGCCCCGGCGACCCCGATCGCATCCTTGGTCCCGGCGGCAGCCTGGAAGCCGCGTTGGCCGCCAAGCAAGCCGGCAAGATTCGCTACATCGGCTTTACCGGCCACAAGGACCCCGACATCCATCTGAAGATGCTCAACATGGCATTCCAGCACGGCTTCACCTTTGACGCCGTGCAGATGCCGCTGAACGTCATGGACCTGCACTTTAAGAGCTTCGCCCATAAAGTGGTACCGGTGCTGGTGGAGCACGGCATCGGCGTGCTGGGAATGAAGTCGATGGGCGATGGCCAGGTACTGAAAAGCAATACGGTGACTCCCATTGAGTGCCTGCATTACGCCATGAATTTGCCCACCTCGGTGGTCATCAACGGTTGCGAAACACTGGAGCGGCTGGAGCAGGGATTGCAAGCGGCGCGCACCTTTCGCCCGCTGACGGAGAAGGAACTTGCCGCACTTTTCGAACGCACCGCCGCGGCCGGCCGCGATGGCCAATTCGAACCCTTCAAGACTGCCACGACGTTCGATGGCACCTATCAGAACCCCGAATGGTTGGGGTAACTATACAGAGCGACATAAATTGTAGCGGCGCGTGGTGCGAAGCTTTGGAGTGCGGCAGCTTGCTGCCGCTTTCCTCCCCGCGAGCTTGCTCGCGGGAATTTCGACCGGGAGCACAATTCCCCGCCAGCAAGCTGGCTCGCGACAAAGCGGCAGCAAGCTGCCGCACTCCAAAGCTTCGCACCGAGCGCGTAAACTTATTTCGCTCTCCATAAAAGGGTCAGATCATTGACGGGAGGTGTAGCGTGCCCAAAATCACCGCCGTGTTTTGCGACGTGGGCGGCGTGTTGCTAACCAATGGCTCGGATCGCGGCGAACGCGCCCGGCTGGTGGAGCATTTCGGTCTGGACGGCGACGATTTTGAAGGCCGCCACCAGATGTTGAGCGCGGCGTTTGACGCCGGGCAACTCGACCTCGATCAGTATCTCGATTGCACCATCTTCTACCGCCCCCGCGCCTTTCGCAAGCAGGAGGTGCGCGATTTTATGTACTCCCAGTCGGAAGCGCTGCCCGATTCGCTTGCCCTCATGGCGCGGCTCGCGCAAGCGCAGAAGGTCTTCCTGGCAACGCTCAACAACGAGTCGCGCGAATTAAATCTCTACCGCATTGAGAAATTCGGATTGCGCCATTACTTTTCCGTCTTCTTCAGTTCCTGCTACCTGGGCGTATCCAAACCCCACCCGCAGATTTACCGGCTAGCGCTCGACATCTCGCAGCGGCAGCCGCAAGAGTGCGTCTTCATCGACGACCGCTCGCTGAACCTGGAATGCGCGCGGCGGCTGGGCCTGCACACCATTCAGTTCTTGAATGCGGGGCAACTGGAAAGCGACCTGCGAGCTCTGGGGGTGGAGTTTTGAAGGAAGAGATCCTTACGCCGTCACTCCGGCGGTGAGTTTCTGCGCGGTTTGTTTCACCAATTTCAAGTCCAATTTCCCGCTGCCCATCACCGGGAGCGACTCGACCTGATAAAAGTGCTCGCGGCGCGGCACCCACAAGGGAGGCAATCCGGAGTAACGCACGCGCTTCAGCAATTCGTCCACCTCCAATCCCAAATCGAGGTGCAGCACCACGAAGCGCTCCCCTTTCTGATCGTCGGAGACCGACGTCACCACCAGCCGCTGCTCCAGG
Source organism: uncultured Acidobacteriota bacterium (assembly GCA_963810005.1). Taxonomy (GTDB): domain Bacteria; phylum Acidobacteriota; class Terriglobia; order UBA7540; family UBA7540; genus Bog-366. The sequence continues at coordinate 9,310 of CAWELY010000021.1, read as the reverse complement.
CTGCCGAGCGCTTGGTGCAGCGCCTCTTCCAGGTGGACGTGGGACACCATTTCGCCGGCAATTTTCGAAAAGCGCGACAGCCGGTCGGTAATCGTAATGAATCCGTCTTCGTCAAGTTGCGCCACGTCGCCGGTGATGTACCAGCCGTCTTCCCAGATGGCTTGGCGCGTCTTCTCCGGCTCGTCGAGGTAGCCCGCCATCACGCACGGCCCTTTCACCAGCAGCATCCCCTCCTGGCCGGGCCGCAGGGTCGCAAACGTTTCGGGATTCACCACGCGCACCGCAATCCCGGGCATCGGCCGGCCCACGCTTCCGGGCTCCACGCAGCCCATCTGACTTTGCCTTCTGCGCCCGGCGGTCTCCACGGACACCACGGGAGAAGTTTCCGTGCAGCCGTAGCCCTGGACGAGATCGAGATGGAATTTCTCCCAGAAGGCGTCGGCGAGATCCAAACGCATTTTTTCCGCGCCTACAATGGCTACGCGCACGGAGGCCAGGTCACCCCGCTCCAAGCGCCGGACGTATTCCCACACGAAAGTGGGCGTACCGATGATGAGGGTGACGCGGTACTTCCGGCAGAGCTCGCCAATCGTGCGAGCCTCCAGAGGGTTGGTGTGAAAAACCACGCCGAAGCCGGCGACGGCGGGCAGCCACAATCCCACCGTGAAACCGAACGAGTGGAAGAAGGGCAAAACCCCCAAGAGGCAATCATTTCGGTCGACGTTGATGGTCTGGAGCATCCCTTCCACGTTGGAAATGATGTTGCGGTGGGTCAGCATCACACCCTTGGGCGTCCCCGTGGAGCCACTGGAAAAGACCACCGTGGCGAGAGAATCCAAAGTCACTTCACGTGGAATCAGGGTTCGGCGCAGAAGGCCGACGGGCGCCAGGCGAGCGATAGCCGCCCACACCAGTTTGTCAAATTTGGAAAAGGTCTCGGCCGCTTCTTCCATCAGGATCATGCCCGGCCGCTTGGGGATTGCGAAACGTTCCAGAAGTTTTTCCGAGGTGAAAATAGTTTTGATTCCGCAGCGCTCAATGGCCGCGTTCATGGCCTGCATGGGCGCCGTGTAATTCAGGTTCACGGCCACCCGGCCGGCCAGGGTGATGCCGAGATTCACCACCGCCGTCGGCGCCGAAGGCGGCAGGAGCACACCCACCATCTTCTCGCCAGCGCAGCGCTTCACCACCCATCGGCGGAAGAGCAGCGCACCGATCAGCGCCTTCCCGAAGGTGAGCTCGCGTCCGGCTGAATCCGCCATGGCGAAGCGACGCCAGTTGCGCCGCGCGCAATCCAGGAAAGCCGCCGGCAACGGTTGTTGCACCGCGTCGCGCCGGAGAGCGGTCTCCGCCGCCCGCAGCGCCAGAACCTGCCGCGCCTGGAATGCGCTGGAGCTTGCCGGAAGCGCCGCGCCGAAAGTTACCGTGACGCGATAGGGGATTCGGCGGGGCCACTTGGAAGTGAATCGTCCCTGCTCAAAGCCGAAAATGTCTCCCCACTCGCGGTCGATGTGCACGGGAATTACCGGCACGCTGAGCCCACGAGTGAGGGCCTCCAGGGCGGGCGCGAAGCGCGGCAAATCACCGGCGCGCATCAGGGCGCATTCCGCAAACAGGCAAACCAGCTCCCCTGCGCGCAGACGGTCCTGCGCCGCCTGATCGGCCCGCACCATTTCCAGCGGCGGGTCGGTGGCAGAGACGGGAATCGCTCCCATCCGCTTCGCCAGCCAGTTGATGGCGCGCGCCTCATAAAATCGCCGCGGCATCAGGAAGCAGATGGAGCGGCTTACCCCCGCGCCCAGCAGGAAAGAATCGATGAATGCGATGTGGTTACACACCAGCAGCGCCGGGCCCGTCTTCGGCAGGTTTTCCCCACCGCGGACTTCCACTCGATAGAATGTGTGGGCCAGCAGCCAATGGCAGAGGCGAACGGTTAAACGAGAAAGGAGCATTGAGTCTTGAACAATCGTTGAAATTGAAATCACTGGCCCGCAGAAGGAGCCAGTCCGGCCAAAACCAGCGAGTGCCGGCATAAAGTTCTTGCCGGACGCCGCGAAGGAGTATACCGCTTTCGAGCAAGAGGTTCCACAAATTGCGCGTCTCGTCAGCGATTCCGCATGCGAGGTTGGAGGTGGGCGAAATAGTTAGCCCAAGTTCGTCACGAGAGCATCGAAAAATTAGCTAAGTAGAGTGGAATCAGTTCAGGCTGTTGCCAAGTCTACACTACATTGGCGATCAAAGCTGAGGCGGTCCGGCACCGTGATCCCGAGTTGGTCAAGGAGTTCTTTCTGTTTGGCGTCGGGCGTGGTGACGCGGCGCAGCCGGATTTCCCGCCCGTCGGTCGTGGGCAGCACAATGTCGGCACTGACCAGGGTAGCGAGCAACGCCAGCGCCTTGCTCGGCGAGAGGGTCGAGCCTTTCCTTCGCAACAAGTGTTTCAGCGTGACCCAGAGGGCATAGCCGAGAAACGCCACCAGGATGTGGGCTTTGGCCCGCCGCTCCAGTTGGTGGAAGATGGGCCGGATCGACAGCGGACTCTTCAACACCCGAAACGCCGCTTCCGCTTCCGTGAGCTGAATGTAACTTTTCCACAGTGCTTCCGGCTTTTCCGGCGGCAGATTACTCCGCAACAGGTAGGCGCCCTCGCGGGCCTGTTGCCAACTCTGCCGGTCCTGGCGGGCTTGCCATTGCAGCGTCACGGCACCATCCTTTTCGGTGACCTGCACGTCGTACAGATCGGCGACTTGCGGGTGGCGGGCCTGAATTTTCCCCAGGCCGCGCTCGATTTTATGGCGGTCTTTCAACTGTCCCGCCCCCACCCGTTTCTCCAGCGCCGCGAGCGCCTTTTCCATCCGCGTGGAAAAGCGGCTGCGCATTGCCTGTTCTTTCGCCCGCCGCGCCTGCGAGCGGCAGAGGATGTAGATCTCCTCTCCCTGCGGCGTCGGCACCAGCTTCACTTCCACATCGGGCCGCACCTGCTCCCAACCCCCGGCCAACAACTCCTGCTCAAACTGCTTCAGCTTCGCCCGCGGCGTGCCCACCAGATACTGACCGCCCCGCCGCCGCAACGCCTCCAGATTTTCTTCACTCACGATGCCGCGGTCAAAAACCCACACCCGTCGCGCCTTCCCATACTTGCGCTCCACCATGCGCAGCACCGCTTCCACCGTCGTCACGTCGCTGCGGTTGCCATCGAAGGTTTCGTAGCTGAGCGGGAAACCCTCGGCGTTGACAATCAGCGCCATCACCACCTGCTTGCAGTCGGGCCGATGGTCGCGCGAGTAGCCGCGCTGCATCATGGGATCTTTCGCCGCCGCCCCCTCCACGTAGCTGCTGGTCAAATCGTAAAGCAGCACGTCGAACTCCACCGCGAACAACTCCCCGTAGCGACGCGCCAGATGACGCTCCAGTTGCGTCTTGTGCGGCAGCAGGCGGTCCAGACACCGATACAAACGCGTGTCGTTGATCTTGCCAGCCTCGATCCCCAGCACGTCGTCCAGCGCCGTGGCCGGATACCAGCGCTCTTCGATTGCCAACTCGCTGCCCGGTGCACACAGCCGGTTGATCGCCAACAACGCCGCGATCCGCGACCAAGGTACGGCGGCGGCATTTTCCGGCCCGTCCAGCAGCCCCGCCCAGAAGCGGTCCAACTCCAAACGCTTCCACAACTCCAGCGCCAGGAACCCATCCCCAAATTGCCGCGACCGCTCCAAGCGTACCTGGTCGAGGCGCACCCGCGCCACCGACGCATCATCTTCGGGCGCTGCCACGTCGGAGGGAAACAGCTTCAGTTGCTGACTCTCCCCCTGGGCGTTGAAAACCTCGATCGTCTTCAGCCAGCGCGCCTGGGCTGAGGCATTCAGCTCGCCCAAGTAACACAATGTGCGCTGGCGCGGCCCGTCGGGTGTTCGAACCGTTTCTACCAGAGACCAGTAAGTATGATCCTTGCCGTCTTTGTGCCGCAGATTGGGTCGCAAATACATCGAGGCGATCGTGCCATGCTGCGCTCCGCCACCGCAAGGGGGTTGGTCTACACTACATCGACTTTTGAAAGCGGCGGGACTGAAAACAAAATCCTTACCCTATCACCTGGTCGCGAAAATCATCAAAACCGCCCCCACCGTGACGAACTTGGGTTAGTCCGGGCGCAGGGGAGGCGGTCGGGCAGATTCGCATTGGCATTGTTGGCGGGGGCAGGGCGGGAAAATACGCCCGGTGGGGTCGACACTATGGTGAGATGGGCGCAACCCGCCGCACGCCACAGGGATATGGGGCCGAAGCGCAGGGCGGAATTCCGGGAGGGGAGGGGAAGACTTTTAGGGGGATGAACCCTCGGCGAAGCCGGGGTCCTGGCAGAGTTCGCGGGCCATGAGGCGTGCCCAGTAGCGGAGTGTTCTGCCGCGCCGGACGGCCGGTTTCAGATTGAGAACCCAGAAAGCATGAAAGAGGTTGTAGGCCAGGAAGGCGACGAGCAGAAACGACTCGATGGCCTGCGGGTGGTGTTTATACACATGGTCGGAGTGCCACTCGTTGGCGAGTTCGTTGAACCCATAGTTCTCGATGTCCCAGCGACGATGCCCGAAGCCGACGGCTTGTTCCGTCGAGGCCTGCGCGGCCGGTAGCGTCGTGGCCCAAACCCACTCGGTCGTCATCGACTCAACCTGCATGGTAATCTGGCGGCGCACCGAGTAGGTTTCTCGCGAACGGATGACCCGCAGCGGAGCGTGGACTTGGGGCCAAGTGGTGAAGTCCGATACGTCCCACCACTGGCAGTGGCGCAACCGATACTTTCCCGCTTCGGGCGGAGTCAGCGCAAACAAACCGCAGGCATCCTGGTAAAGGTCCCGCCGCTCGTCCTTGAGAACCACCAGTGCGTGCTTACCGTGGGCGAGCAGAAGATTGAAGAAGGGGGCCTGGGCATAGAGACCATCGGCCAACAGCAACTGAAAGGCGCGGGGGTAACGGGCCAGGACGCGCTCCAGCAAGCGGCGGGCCGTGGTCACCTCGTCTTCGCCGGGCCGTTGGGGTTCCAGATCGAGCAGGATGCGCAACTCCGAACCCGTCAACAACTGCAGCGTGACGTTCCGATGGTAGTACTGAATCCTCTCGCCTTGCTCGGTGTGAATCGTCCGCTGCAAGCATCCCGAGCAACGACGGCGATAGCTGGCGTGGGTCTCGTGACCGTCAAGAACCGCCACGCTCAGTCCGCCGATGCCCGGCAAGGCTTTGTTCCGCTTCAGGCGGGAGTAGACATGATGCAGCCCCTCGCGCAGTTCCTGGGCGGCGAGACCAGCGTGGACGCGCCCCAGGGTGTCGCTACTGCCGGGCGAACGTCCCAGCCACCGTTTCCAGAACCGCGCGAGGCGGTGCTCTTCCAGCGCGTGCAGGCTGCCCAAGCGGGACCAGAACATCACCAGGCTGGCTTTCAGGAGAACGGCCACCGGGATACGGGGTTGTCGTCGGGGATCATGGACCGCCGCGACAATCCGTTCCGAAAGACCGTAGACGGTCTCGCCATACCGGATCAGGCGTCGGAGAACGGCATCACCCCTTGCGATCGAGCAGCCGCTGCCACTCGATCTCCGAGAGTTCCTCCAGCAGTTGCTGGATTTCCTGATAGCCCTGAACGCTCTGGCGGATGCGCGCTTCCCACTCCTTAGGCACGAACCCCTGGCGCGGCTTGCCTCCCCGGCTCTGCACGAGGTACAGCGACGCGTGCAGTTCGCCGTGGGCACAGCGACAATTCGGTTTCCCGCACCGGCGCAGACGAGGCGCCAAGGTGCCGCGGAGAAAGCGCTGGCTAGAGACCATCTGCGTCAGGCGCGAACGGCGTTTTCGCTCGCCTGCCGGAAGACGGGAGCGGGATAGTGGAGGGTTCTTCATCTGATACATTAATAGTATATCAGGCAGAACCCGCGTTGTCAAGCAAAAAGCGAATGCGAATCTGCTCGGTGAGCGGGGACGGGGGCAAAGTAGTTGCAATTTCAGAGGGTTAAATCAGGTGAAAAAGCACGCATGCGGAATCGCTGGCGTCTCGTAGGGGCACCCCTCGTGGGTGCCCTTGGGGAGGGCACCCACGAGGGGTGCCCCTACGAGGCGGGTTGCGCTGTGGCGAGCAGCTTGGCGGTCTCCTTAACCTGTTTCAAATCCAGCTTGCCGCTGCCGAGGAACGGCAACGCCGGCACCGGAAAGAAGTTTTCCTTGCGCGGCACCCACAGCTTGGGAAGTCCGGAATCACGCATGCGCTTGAGCAAGTCATCCACGCTCAATCCCAACTCCGTATGGAGCACCACAAAGCGCTCGCCTTTCTGCTCGTCGGAAATCGAGGTCACCACCATGCGGGGCTCGAAGCAGCCGAGCGCCCGGTGCAGCGCTTCTTCCACCTGGACGTGCGACACCATCTCGCCGCCGATCTTGGAAAAGCGCGAGAGCCGGTCGGTAATCTGAATGAACCCATCTTCGTCAAGCTGCGCCACGTCGCCGGTAATGTACCAGCCATCCTCCCACAAAACCTGGCGCGTCTTTTCCGGCTCGCCCAGGTAGCCCACCATCACGCTGGGGCCTTTCACCAGCAACATGCCCGGTTGCGCCGCGCCGAGCGTCGCGAAGGTTTCCGGATTCACGATGCGCACCGCGACGCCGGGGATTGGGTGTCCCACGGTGCCGCGTTTGGCGCCGACCTGCTTCTGGTCCCTGCCGCTGTAACCGGAATTCTCCACCGACACCACGGGCGAAAGCTCCGTGCACCCGTAGCCTTGCAGGAGGTCGAGATGGAATTTCTCGCGGAAGGCGTCAGCGAGTTCAGGCTTCATCTTTTCCGCGCCCACAATCGCCACGCGCAAGGAGGCGAAATCCTCCGCTTCACATCGGCGCACGTATTCCCACACGAAGGTGGGCGTGGAAATCATGATGGTGACGTGAAACTTCCGGCAGAGGTCGCCGATTTTGCGCGCCTCCAGCGGGTTCGTATGGTAGGCCACGCCGAATCCGGAAATGGCCGGCAGCCACAGTCCAATGGAGAAGCCGAAGGAGTGGAAGAAGGGCAGAATCCCCAGCAGGCAATCGCTGCGGTTGACGTTGATCGTCTGCTGCACGCCCTCCAGGTTGGAAACGATGTTGCGATGGCTCAGCATCACGCCTTTGGGTGTCCCGGTGCTGCCGCTGGAAAAAATCACGGTGGCGAGCGAATCGAGCTTCACCTCGCGCGGAATCAGCCAGCGCCGCAAGCATCGCGGTGGGAACAAGGCGGGCGAGGGCTGCCCAAACCAATTTGTCGCGCCGGGTGAAGGTCTTCGCCACATCTTCGATCATCACCATGCCGGGCTGCTTCTCGATTCCCAACCGGCTCAACAGCTTTTCCGTCGTGAAAATCGTCTTGAGCCCGGAGCGCTCCACGGCCACTTCCATCGCCTGCTTTGAAGCAGGTGTAATTCAGATTCACCGGCACGCGGCCCGCCAGGCTGATGCCGAAATTCATCAGCGCTGCCGGCACCGAGGGCGGCAGCAGGACGCCGATCATTTTCTCGCTCGGGCAATGCTTCACCACATGGCGCCGGAACAGCAGCGCACCGATCAATGCCTGCCCAAAGTTCACCTGCGCGCCCGGTGGAATCCGCCATGGCGAAGCGCCGCCAGTTGCGGCGAGCGCTATCCAGGAACATCTCCGGCAGCGGCCGCTGCGCAACGTCCGCGGCGCGCGAAGGCTTCCGCGCTCAGTGCCATTACCGCTTGCCGCACCTGGAAGGCATTCGCATCGCCCGGGAGCGGCGCGCCGAAACTCGCCGTGACGCGATAGGGGATGCGGCGCGGCCACTTGAAGAAGAAACGCCCGCGCTCGAAGCTGAAAATGCTGCCCCACACGCGGTCGAGGTGGACGGGAATGATGGGAACCGTAAGGCCGCGGGTAATGCGCTCAAAGCCGCGCCGGAAGCGCAACAGGTTTCCCGTGCGCGTAATGGCGCCTTCCGCGAAAATGCAAACCAGGTCGCCTTCGCGCAAGCGGTCCTGCGCCGCGTGCAGCGACTCCACCAACTCCCGCGGCTTGTCGGCTTCCGAAATCGGGATCGCGCCCATCAGCTTCGCCAGCCAGTGAATTCCCCTCGTCTCATAAAAGTGCCGGTACATCAGGAAGCGAATGAAGCGCGGCGTGCAGGCGCCAATCAGGAACGGATCGGCAAAGGAGATGTGATTGCACACCAACAGCGCCGGCCCGCGCCGGGGCAGATTTTCCGCGCCGCGCACCTCAATGCGATAGAACGTGTGCGTCAGCAGGAAGAAGCACAGACGGATCATGAAATCGGGCAGGACCGTCAAGATATGCCACGTGGCGCCAAACGAAATCACCGCCATGACCAGCAGGATTTGGTTCGCCTGCATGCGGCAGGGGCCGGAGAGGAACTCGAAAATGCCCGCGCCCAGAAACACTCCGGTGAAGGTCAAGACGTTCGAGGTGGCGATGATCCGTCCCTTGGAGTGCTCGCCCGCGTTCGCCTGCAAGTAGGATTGCAGCGGGATGATAAAAATTCCGCCCGAAAAGCCCAGCAGAAAATGCCCGATGAAAACCTGGGCAAAAGAGTGATGGCCGAAAAAGAGAAACACGCCGAAAACGCCGAGGCCCACCGAACCGATGGGCACCAGGCCCAGTTCCACCCGGTCGGCGGAAAGCTTGCCCGCCACAAACGCGCCCAGCCCGATGCCGATCGATACCGAAGCGGTGAGGTAACTGATTCCGGTATTGCTCAAGTGCAAAAGATCGCGGCCGTAACCGATCACGTTTTGCAAATAGACCGCGCCCAGAAACCAGAAATAGGCGATGGCCAGAACCGTTCGGAAAAGCGGGCGCGAGCTGCGAATTTCCGCGAAGTCCTGCCGGAACTCGCGGAAGGCGTTCCAACGGAATTTTTCTCCCGCAGCGATGGCGGGGACGCGGCTGATGCCGGTGGCCACCACCAGTCCCAACAAAGCCGTGCCCACCAGCATGGCCACGGGAATGTAGGGTTTGGAAAGAAAGGCGTCGAGCAGCAGCCCGGCGGCCACCGGTCCCGACACAATCATGGTGTAAACGGTAAGCTGCATCAGCCCGTTGGCGCGCGAGAGGGCCTCGTCGGGAAAGATCTGCGGCAGAATTCCTTCTTTGGCCGGGATCGAGGAAGCAGGCGTGAATCCCCAGCAGGAAGAGCACCGCCAGCATGGCAATGACCTGCCCGGCGAACATGGCAAAGGTGGCGAGGACGAGAAGCGTGGCCTCAACCATCTTCATGAAAATGATCACGCGGCGCTTGGAGAAGTGGTCGGCCACCTGGCCCGCGTA
>CAWELY010000020.1:0-31465 GCA_963810005.1 uncultured Acidobacteriota bacterium | reverse complement strand
GACTCTGGAAATCGCTGGCAGTCGAGCCGGTAAAAGCCATCGGGCGCAACCCGCAGTCAAAGACCATCGAACGCTGGCACGCGAACCTTCCCGCGTTTGACCGTAACTTCCCCGGCTATTGCGGTTCAAGCCCCGATTCGCGGCCTGAGAAGCTCGCCACTGAAGAAGCGCAGCATCTCGCATGGCTTGCCGATAAAAAAGGCACCGCGCCCCACACGCCGCTTGTTTCCATTCCGCAATACATCCACGCCTATATTAACTGGGTAGAGAATACTTGGAATGCTCAGGCGCGCGGGTGCGGCAAGATGCGGCGCGGCATGACTCCGAACGAAGCCTATAACGCCAAGCGGCCCGCTGACGGCTTCCGCACGATCACCATTGAAGAGCTTGACCACCACAGCGCCGAACACCGTTTTGTGAAGATTGCGCGCGGCGGCCAAGTGAACCTGACTTTCTTCGGCCAACTGGTCGAGTACATTGCCCCCGAGCTTTTTTTGCATCAGGGCGAAGAGTGTGAAGTCATCATCAGCCGCCGCACCTTCCGCCAAGTGACGGTGATTTACCCTATCACCGGGGGAACGGCCTCATGCGTGGCTACGCTGAAGCCTCAGCTTGCATGGCTGCCTGAGAACCGCGATGAACTCCGCGCCGCCATGCGCTGCAAAGCCGCCGTGCATCGCGCCATCCGGCAAGGCGTCAAGGCATCCAAGGTTGCTCTTGCGGCAGCGAATCCGGTAGCGCTGCTTGAGCAGCAAAAGGTGCTCCCCGCGAAAGACATCATCGGGCCACAGAAGTTTTTTGATGCCCCGGTGATGGAGTCTCAGCATCCCGAAGTGGGCAGCGTGGAATACATGGCCACGCGGCACAAACGCGCGGGCTATTCCCGGTCTTTAACCTCTGAGGAAGTGGCACGCGAAATGACCCGAATGGAGAAGGAAGATGCTCCAAACTCGTGAGCAAGTACGCGCCGATTTGCGCGTCTACATGTCTCGGACGCAAATGAGCCTGCCGGAGATTGCCGCTCGCACGGGCTATCAGGCACAGACCGTGCAGCAATTCGTTTCGCGCGCCAAATTCGGCACGTCGGCAGAGACGGGCGAAACCGTGCAGAAAATCGCCGCCTTCATGGCGGAGAATCCGCCCGAGTTGCCCGCCTTCCCCGGTCGCATTTATGAGACGGAAGGAACGCGCGCCATGCGTGAACTCATTGCCGATGCCCGCGAGGGAATTTGGGGAACCTGCTATGCCCCTTACGGCGCGCAAAAAACCTTCCTCTTTCAAACCGTCTTTGCGGATTCAGCCCGCGAGGCTATTCCGTGGTTCGCCCTGGTGGAGGCGGTGGAACGCATGAGCCCGCGTATGTTGCTGGCAGCCATCGCGCGCGCCATTGCCGCGCCTTACGCACAGTACACCACGCCCTTGCGCGATGCCGTCTTGGGCGAGTTACGGCGTCGGAAAGTGCCTGTGGTCGTGGTGATTGATGAGGGGCAACTGCTTTACCCGATGATCGACACCCTGGAATGCTTGCGGCGGCTGGGCGACTTGGCGCGCGGCATGGTGGGTGTGATCGTCGCGGGAAATGAGCAGGTAGTGAACCTGTTTGAAGCGAGACGGCGCACGTCCATGGGTCAGTGGCGCTCGCGTGTCGAGCAGCGACGGTTGCGCGTCTATGGCCCCAGCGAGTCCGAAGCCCGCGAAATCGCCCGGCAGGAACTTGGTAGCGCTGCCTCTGACCGGCAAAGTGAATTCTTGATAAAGCGCTCCATCGACACCGACCCGCTACCCGATGAAAAGGGCAAGCAGCGGACGTATGTCAACTTGCGGCGGATGTTCAACGCCATACGCGATTACCGGCGCGAGCTTCGCAAAGCGGCATGAGTTTTGTAAATCGGCGCTGCTCGCTGCTGTCGGCAGCGGGCAACGCCTAACCCACAAAGGAGGCTAGTTTCCCATGAAGGCTAAATCCACTATACCAAAGAAAGGTAAACGGCTCGAATCTCCCAAAGTCGAGCCACCCGAACTGCCTGTGGCGCAGGCGAATGACGAACACCCAGACATCGACTTAGAGGACTTTCCTAGACTGTCTGCGGTCAACAATATCCTCGAAAAGCTCTATCGAACTCCAGCGCCAGGAGCTACGGATTGTGAGGATGAAAGCCACAATGCCCACAGGCAAGCCTCTGCACTTCTGAGTTACGTCGAATATGCAGAGTTGGGCTTGATGGCTGAAGGGAGCGGACTCGTGAACCCCGCAGCCGGGGCTATTGCGGACGCAATCCAACTCCAACTCGATATCATGCGGCTGGCTGGCAAACGTCTATACTCTCTATGCCAGGAACATCCCCGTAGTTCTCAAGACTCCCACGACCGCGCGGCGTAGCAGCCCCCTCACCGGAGGCTGGACACCCTGCCCAGCCTCCGGCCCCTCACCTTGCCGCTTTCTCACCTTGTCAGCTTGTTCTCTTGCCGTCTTGCCAGTCTGCTCTTTTCGCACCTTGTCAGGATGCTCTTTTCGCATCCTGTTTTGATACGCATTTTGCATGATCGTTTTTCATGCTTGTTTTGAGTATCGCTTTTGTCACCCTTCTCGTGCGCATCTCTTTTAGCATCGCTTTCAGCGTTGTCATTTTGCGCATCGTTTTCGCGGTCGCCCCGCCACTTTCAAAAACGCTGTCCTCTAATTGTCCTCCATTTTTTCATAGAACATTGCACAATTCTTGTGCTGTCCTCTAATTTTCTAGTCTGTTTTCATGCGCTTACAAGTAATTTCCGGTATGTCCTCTATCTCCGCCAAAATTAGAGGACACGCGAACGAAGAATCAATAACTTACAGATGGAGATAGAGGACAAAACCCCAATTACTTCTAAACTATTCTCCCCGCGCCACTTCCGCCGCGCCCGCCACTATGGCCCGTAAGTGTTTGTATTTAGGGCGCATCCATCCAACGCCATCCAACGCCATCTAACGCCATCCAACTAAACTACTCTCCGAATTGATATAATGGCACGCGCTGTCCACTGAAGATGCTGCCGACGGATGTGGTGGAATATCCCGCGCGTTCCGCGCTTGGTCCAGCAAGCCCAGCGCCCCGATTCATCGGGGCGCGGCAAGACAGAAGTGGAAGGAGTCTAAAAAGTCAAAGGAGTTGAAGCGCTCCCTGGTTTCGACTATTTTATCTTCTTCAATTTTTTGACCTCGTTCTTGTGGTCAGCACGCGCCGACCCTTCGCCGCGCACACGAGCTGGCCCTAAGAAGCCTTGAAAAAGTGCGCGATCTGGTGACCGGCCTTCTCCGTGTAGTAAACGGTGACCTTGGCGGATTTCTCCGTCCCTTCCCCAATGTCTTTGCCCGCATCTTCCGCGGCGTGGCCAGTTAAGCTGAAAACGTGCTCGGTTCCGTCCTCCGACTTGATAGTCACGGTTTTTGCACTCCGATCAAGGTGGGTGATCGTGCCCTCGGAAGCCTTCAGGCCACCTTCGCCAAGATGGTCGATCTCCTCGGCGGTCTCTTCGCTCCCTTTGGCGGTATAGTGCACAATCACGTCACTGCCTTCCTTTAATCCATGGAATGATTCTTTTGCGGCATCGCCCGCCACCTCAGCTCCATGGACCGCCGTCCGGCCCACAAAATGAAAGGTGTGTTCAGTACCATCTGCCGCCTTCACGACGATGGTCTTGGCCGTGCGGTCGATCTTCTCGACCTTGCCCTCAACTGCGGTTATCGCGAAGGCCGTGGAACAAAACAGCAGGAACAGCGTACCGAGAATCACCGATTTGCGCATGTTTTTCCCTCCTCCTATCATTGAATTCTCAACGTTCGGCGGTCACCCCTCTTGGGGCCCAATCGGCCTATTTCTAATGGTCCGACGCTCCCTCATCGAGTGCGGCAACCCACTTCTTTCGGTTTGAGTCCAGTAATCCCAAGCCCTTTGGAGTTAATAGTGTTCTTCCAATACTATGATGCACCTACTGTCGATTCCGGTGCATGCAGATCATAAAAATTGAAACCGGCAGGTTCAAATCCTGGGCCGGAGGTAACGACGTCGCAGGTCGTGCCATTTACGCGAACCCGCTCGCGTTCCAGCCTTCTCGCATCGACATTCTTTCATCGACCTCTTGGCCTCGCCAAGATCTGACGATACAATCTGCCTCGCGATCGGGTGCTGTCCTAATTTTGGGTGTAGCGCCGGGCTTCAGCCCGGCACGTGCCGCCCTAAAGGGCGGCGCTACGTTCAAATTAGGACAGTGCTCTCGATTGGGTGTGCTCAGCTTATGAGCCACACCCTGATCTAAAGTAAGAGGGGTGGATATGGCGGTTGACCGAAGGCATTTCCTGAAACAGGCGGGCAGCTTCTTGGGCTCGGCGGCGGGAATCTCCCTTGCGCCATCGGGCCGCGGGGCACTGGGCGCATCGGTGCCTTCGTCCGCATGGGCCGGGGAGGGCTCCGCCGCAAGTGAAAAGTGGCTCGATCTCAGCGCCGCAAACCTTTTTGCCCCGCCGGGCCTTTCACCTCGCGAAGAGCGGGCGTTGATGGTTTTGGCTCAAGAGGTGGAGAAGCGGACGGAGTTGCGTTTGCCGGTTATCCATTCCTGGCCCTCCGGCTCGACGCCGCTGGTGGTGGCGGGAACCAACGCCACACTCGACCGTCTGCGCGGGCATTTGCCCGCGGGCATTCCCGCTGCGGAGGCGGCGCGGGAGGCCGAAGGCTACGCGATTCGCGTCGCTCCGGGTAAAGGCGCGCCGGTGGTTTCCGTTGCCGGAGCGGATGAGCGCGGCGTGCTGTTTGGCGTCGGCAAACTCCTGCGCTCGCTCCGCATGACCAAACTCCGGGTGGAAGTGGAGAGTCATTTAGAAATCCAATCCTCGCCCAAGTATCCCTTGCGCGGCCATCAGCTCGGGTATCGCCCGAAAACCAATTCCTACGACGGCTGGACGGTGGCCCTGTGGGACCAATACATCCGCGAGCTGGCGCTTTTCGGCTGCAACTTTATTGAACTGATTCCCCCGCGTTCGGACGACGATGCGGACAGTCCGCATTTCACGCTTCCGCCAAAAGAAATGATGATTGAGATGTCGCGGATCTGTGATGAGTATGGATTGGACGTTTGGATCTGGTATCCGGCCATGGAGCGCGACTATTCCGATCCCGCGACGGTCGAGCCGCGAAATCGCCGCCTGGGGAGAAATCTTCAAAGCCCTGCCGCGGGTCGATGCCGTGTTTGTGCCCGGCGGCGATCCTGGCCATACGGAACCCAAATACATGATGGCTCTGCTGGAAAAGCAGACGCGGAATCTGCGCCAATACCATCCCCAGGGCCAAATGTGGATGTCGCCGCAGTCATTCACTCAGGCGTGGCTCGACGAGTTCCTGGACATCCTGAAAGGCCAACCCGCCTGGCTCGGGGGCGTGGTTTTCGGGCCCCAAACGCGTGTGGACTTGCCCACCTTGCGCAAGTTCGTCCCGGAGCGCTACCCGATTCGCCTGTATCCCGACATTACCCACACGATGGAGTGCCAATTCCCCGTTCCGGATTGGGACGTGGCCTTGGCGCTGACGGAGGGAAGGGAATCGATCTGTCCGCGGCCGGAGGCTTTCGCCAACATTGCCCGGCGCTATTTGCCTTATTCCGCCGGCTTCGGTACGTATTCGGAGGGATGTAACGACGACGTCAACAAATTCATTTGGAACGCGTTGGCGTGGGATCCCGAGGCGAAGGTCATCGATGTCTTGCGTGATTATTGCCGCTTCTTCATCAGCCACCGCTACGCCGAGGATTTTGCCCAAGGTCTTTTGGGGCTGGAGAAAGCCTGGCAGGGTCCGCTGCTTGCGAACGAAAATGTAGACGCTACCCTCGCGCGCTTTGCAACCATGGAGCGCGCCGCGCCCCCCGCCGAGCTGCTGAATTGGCGCTTCCAGCAAGGGCTCTACCGCGCCTATTACGACGCCTACGTGCGCCGCCGCCTGATTTATGAAACGGATTTGTACAACCAGGCGCTCGACAAGTTGGAGGAGATTCACGCCGTGGGTTCCCATCCCGGGATGCTCAGCGACGAAGGAAGTCGCGACGAGGCGCCCACGAACGGAATGGACCCCACGCTGGTGATCGCACAGACACAAACCATTTTGGCCAAGGCGTTCACACAGCCGGTGGCGCAGGAAGAACGTACGCGGATTCTCCAACTTGCGGAAGCGCTTTTCCAAAGTATTCGCATGCAGTTGTCCGTGGAGCGTTACCAGGCGGAGTCCGTGGACCGCGGCGGCAACCTTGACACGGTGGATGCCCCTGTCACCAATGGTCCGTGGCTTGCCAAGCGCCTGCGCGAAATTCGCTCCCTGCCTTCGGCAATCGATCAGGTCCGGGCGATCGAAGAAGTTCTGAATCGCACCAATCCCGGGCCCGGAGGTTATTACGACGACCTGGGTGACATCGCGCGGCCGTCACGTTTGGTGCGTGGATTGGGAAGCGTGGAGGACCCCGAACTGCGAAGTTCGGTGCTGATCGGCCATGACTTTCCTCTTCCTGCGGAAATGCCCTTGGCGTGGAAGCGCTGGGCCGAAGCGCTGTTTGATGCGCCGCTCCGATTGCACTACCCTGCACTTGATCCCCAGGCGCGGTACAAGGTGCGCGTGATCTACGCGGGCGACGCTCCGCACGTGAAAATTCGGCTGGCATGTGAGGGCGGACCGGAAATCCATCCCCTGATCGCCAAGCCGCAGCCGCCCGCTCCCTTGGAATTCGATATCCCCCCGGAGGCCACGGCGAACGGAGAATTGACCCTTGCCTGGACCCGCGAGGCGGGCCGGGGAGGAAACGGCCGCGGCAACCAGGTGGCGGAAGTGTGGCTGCTGGAGCGATAGAAAAGACCAATCGGCGGCATTCGTAATGGTACATGTCGTAATGGTACGGGCACGGTAGGGTTAGCAGGGAGGCATGGTGCACCCGCGGCTAAAGGTCCGCCGGTCTTAATGGCGGTCGACCAGTCCTGCCCGTGGCTCCCCGCCCCTGATTTGTGCTTGACAGGCGTCACTATTACGTGCGACGATACTACGCGGTACGTAATAATTATGTCCGATCCCACTTTACTGGTACTCGCGAGCTTGGCGGATGGCGACAAGCATGGCTACGCCATGATGGAGGACATCCAAGCTTTTGCGGGGGTCCGCCTAGGGCCGGGGACGCTCTACGGCGCGATCACCCGTCTCGAGGAGCGCGGGTGGATTCGCGGCTTGAACTCGAACGACCGCCGTCGACCCTATCGGCTAACGGCGGAGGGCCGCCGCCACCTCCAGGAAGTAATCGCCGGCCTCGACCAGGTTGTGAAAACAGGGCTACAGCGGCTGAAGCACGTATGAGGAAGATCATTCAATTCGCGGTAAGACTGTACCCAGCGCGGTGGCGAGCCAGGTATGGGCCCGAATTCGACGCGCTCCTGGAAGACATGAACGCAGGTTTCAGGGATCTCCTGGACATTGTGCAGGAAGCTCTGCTGATGCAATTCAACTTTTCGAACGTGCGTCTGACGGCGGCTGTCTTCGGTCTTCTCGGCATTTTCGTGGCGGTATTGGTGTCCATCGGGGCTCCAAGGCGATACGCATCAACCGCCATGATCGGCATTCAGGCCGACCGGCCAGATGAATCGCGCGCAACCTGGGCTGTGATCGCTCCGCACGTGTTCAGCGATGAATCGCTAACGCGCCTCATCGAGCAGAACGGGCTTTACAAGAGTGAGTTCAGAAGCCGACCCATGGCAAATAGGCTGGACCGATTCAAACACGACATCTCCGTCGTTTGTTGGACCCCTCAGGTTTGGAGGGTGTCCTTTACCTACCCTAACAGTCAAAAGGCCCAGAAAGTGACGGCGGACCTCGTGCAGCGTTTCGCTATCGAAGAGAACCTCTATGTTGCGCAGCGGGTGGCCGCTAACAAGGGGTTGTATATTGTCAGCTCGCCGTATCAGATCCCAGTCGGTGCCAACCTAATCGAGGTGCTGAGTATCGGATTAGGCGGAGGAGTACTGCTCGGAGCCGCCTTCGCCGTGCTGCGTCGTCGAATTCAACCGTCACACTGACGGGGCGGAGTTGCATGTCGAGAAAACGCTTCGACTGCGGAGGTACACGTGTCCGTGGCTCCCCGTCGCGGTCACGGGGCGGGCGGCGATGTCTTCGTACCCTTCCAGTCGAGTTGGCCCTTCCGCAGCGGCAAGCGGTGCTCCTGGGCATAACGGTTTCGGACTGCCATCACCTGCTGCGCCCAATCGTCCAGCGGATACAGCAGCTCGCGATAAACCAGGTAGCTCATATCCACGGTGCGGCCGGGCTGATGGTCCTTGACGTTGTCGACCTGGCTTAAGAAGCGCCGGCCGTTGGCCTCCTCGACGCGTGGGAACCAGCTCTGGTACCAGGTGGCGGTGGCTTCATCGAGCGTCCGGTTGCGCTGCTGCCGGATGGATTCGGCTAGGTCCAGAGCGCGATCGAGCGCGGCCACAGCCGCGGCGGCATCGGGCGCGCGGGCCGCGGCTTCCGCCGACTTCAACTCCTCGTTGATCCTCGCGAAATCCTGGAGCATCTCGAGATTCTGCCGGCAGAGGTAGGCGACAGAAAGAAAAACCTCCAGGTTGTACCGGTTGAAATCCGCGCGCTGAAGATTCTCGTGCAGCAGGTCCAACAACTGATCGTTTTGCGCCAGGTACTCACCCGCCAATTCCAGACGCCGTCGATTTTCAAGCTGCCAGTCGGACCCCAATCGCAGAGTTCCCGGTGAAGGCACAGGAAGAAGCGGCAGGTATTGATCGTCGGCAGGCCGCGGCGGATGGAAGACGCCCTCGGAATTCGCCAAAAATAGGGCTGCGCGCGCTCGATGGCCCGGTCTCCCAACTGTCCTGCCAGAACTGCGCTTGTTCGCTCATGAGCTGATAAAGCCGGCCCATTTCCTCGACGCGCGGGCCGTAGAAAAGTGGGTAAAAAGTGTTCATCAGCTCCGGTGCGCCGGGGGAATGGCGGTTCCAAGCCGCCGCCGGTCCCGTGGCGTAACCCAACCAGAAAGTCTCCGGATGCAGACCGGCGTCCGCCCACCCGGCAATGAACGTACCCATCAAGTCGGCCCCGAGAGCTTTGCCGGACCGGCCTCTGGCACCGAATGCCTCTCGCGCAAAAGACGGGAAATCAGTCGGACCATGCCCTCCACTCTGGCCGTGCCATCCGGCTCGCGGGTGGAGTCGCCGCGACGAAGGGCAGCAAGTAGTACTCGGGAAACAACCGCTCTTCGCCCTCCGTCGAGGTGAAAATTAATTGGCGAATTCCGTGGGCGCGAAAAACCGGGTCGAAGTCGGGACCATAGACCTCTCCGTTCACCAAGTAAGACGGAAGCGCCGCGATATCGTCGGGCTTGAGAGGGTATTCACCCCAGAAAATCACCGTGCGCCCACGATCGTGCAGGTAGGACGCCGTTCGGGTGACGAACTCCGCCAGCAGCTTTCCCACGCTACCCAATTCCTTGGCGCGATCCGCTTCATCGCATTGGGCGTTCTTGGCCAACCCCACGTAATACGGCTCGTCGGTTGAGAGCACAAAATACTTAGAGCCCTTGTTGGCTGCCAGCAGGTCGTCAAACATCCGGTAGAACAGCTTGTAAGTGTTCCGGGTTGGTGGCGCAGAACTCATAATTGCTCTCGGGATATTCCCGCAGCGCCGCGTACTCCGGGTGCTTCAGAATGAATGCGTCATGCGCGGGCCCATCAAGGTAAGGAATGACCTGAACGTGATAACGCAGGCCGAAATCCGTCAACTCCTGGAGTTCGGCGGGCGAGAGGGCATAGGGCTCGACGATGGGTGCGGCGCTCTGGTACTGGAAATGCCCTTCCAGTTTGATCGAAAACCCGTTGATCTTGTAAAAGGCGGCTTGGCGGATGGCGGCTTTGAGCACGTCCAAGTGCTCCAGATGGTGAGCATCATCCCAGTAGATGACGCGCAACGGGAGATCGGGCCAGTCGGTGATGTCCGCCGTGGGCAGGAGAAATCGCCCGTCCTGGGAGCGAATCAGTTGGACGAGTGTTTCGACGCCGTAAAAAAGCCCCGTGGAAGCGTTGGCGCGAATCGAAATACTCTGCGGCTTGAGAGCCAGAAAATAGGCTTGCTCGGCCAGCGGGGCACGCTCGCGGTCCGCCGTGTCACCGATGGCGACGGAACCGGGAATCACGGCGAGGCGAATCACTCCGGCGGCGCTCGCGGGGGCAGTGCCTTCCGCGAGGTAAGCCCGTAGCGAGTCGCGAGATCTTCCTTCAGCGTCTCCGCCGCAACGTCATCGGCTTTGACATCACCGGTGAGCTCCAACTGCCAGCCGCTGGTCAGGGAAAAATCCGTCCCCGCCAAGGTTACGCTTTGCGGCGCCGGAAGAACTGTGTATCCGCGGGTGAAAAGGGGAGAAACCGCCGGGGCGGGAGTGGGGCTTGCCATGACGAGTAGCGCCAAAAGAGGTTTGAGAAATTTATTCATCAATTCGTCCTCGTTGTTCCCGACAGACCCCCTCACCCACCGCCTTGCGGTCCCCCCTCTCCCCCAAGGGGGCGAGGGAAAAATCTTGAGTGGTCAGGTTTCAGTGGTCAGCACCCTCACCTTCTTGGGACAGAGAGACTCGTGATGGGAGCATCAAAACAAAGAAATCTTTTTCCCTCGCCCCCTTGGGGGAGAGGGGGAACCGCAAGGCGGTGGGTGAGGGGGTCGCATACTGGAAATGCTCAGCTTAAGTGATCAGCATTGCCTATAGCCCGAATTTCTCACCACGTGTCCGGAAGCACAGGTAGAAAACCATTTTAGTAATCCTGCGGCAGCTTTTGCAATTGCTCCATGGTGAAGACGGGGCCTTCCTTGCAGACGTAGACGGGACCGGCGTTGCAGCGTCCGCACTTGCCCACGCCGCACTTCATCCGGTTTTCCAGGCTGGTGTAAACGGACTCCGCGCCGATGCCGAGCTTTTCCAGAATCGGCAGGGTGTTCTTGATCATGATGGGCGGGCCGATGACGAGCACCACGGAATTCTCCGCCGCCACCTTGGCGCGTTCAAAGACCGTGGGCACGAACCCCACTTCGCCTTTCCAATCCGGGGTTTGGCCGCCGGGATCGACGCACTGGATCACCCGCACGCGGTCGCGCTTGGCCCACTCCTCCAGTTCATTCACATAAACCAGATCGGCCACGGTGCGCGCGCCGTAAACAATCGTGATGTCGCCGTACTTCGCGCGGTTCTCCAGCGCATACCAGACGGCGCAGCGAATGGGGGGCATGGCAATTCCGCCGCCCAGGAAAATCAGGTTCTTCCCTTCCCATTTCTCCATGGGATAGCCGTTGCCGTAAGGCCCGCGGAAACCAACGGTGTCGCCTTCCTCCACTCGCCACAGCGCTTCCGTAACGCGGCCGACTTTGCGGAAACAGAACTCGAGAGAATCCTTCCAGTTCGAGCTGGAACAAATATTGAAAGGTCGATTCGCCGAAGCCAAAGGCGGAAAAGATTCCGAACTGCCCCACGCGGAAATCGAATTGGCGCGCGCGCTCTGGATTCTGAAAGCGGATGCGCACGGATTTCACGTCCGGCGTGTGCCGCCGGACGCCCACCACTTCCATCAGGTCGGGTGTGTAAATATCAGGCATGTTCGGTCCTATGTAGCGTCGATATCCGATCGACAACGGCGGTCGGAGACCGCCGCTACAATCGATGGCGGGGTAAACCCGCCGCTACAACCGTTCAATCCCCGTCAGCACGGTCAGCATTCCCTGCCCCTCGGGGCAATTGCGCGTGCAGTTCCCGCAGCCGGTACAGAGAATCTCACCGAACTTGTCAGGGTAAATGGAGAACTTGTGCAAGACGCGCTGCCGCTGGCGCGATCCCTGCTCGGGCCGCGGATTGTGCCCGGAAGCGTGCAAGGTGAATTGCGCGAACTGGCAGGAGTCCCAATTGCGCACGCGCTCGCCTTGTTGCGTATTCCCTTCATCCACGATGTCAAAGCAATGGCAGGTGGGACAATTGTAAGCGCAGGCACCGCACCCGAGGCACGCCAGCGTCTCCTCCTGCCAGAAGGGGCTCGAGAAGTGCTCGTCAACAAACTTGCTTGATGTGCTCAGGACTGAACCTTCGCTCCGGTCCTTTACTGGGCAGCGCGGTGTGTTCGGAAGTTTGCGTTTTCCCGGCGAACAATGCTCGCCCTTTGTCCGTGAGGCAGCGCACCTCGAACTCTTCGCCAAGGTCGAACAGCATCACATCGCTGCCGCGCTCCGCCTGCGGGCCGAGGCCCACGGAGGTGCAGAAACACGACTCGTCGTGCGCCGCGCAGGCGAGCGTAACCACCGTCGTCGCCTCACGCCGGCGATTGTACTGACTCGTCGCGATAATCCCAATTGAACACATGGTCGAGGATGGGCAAGGCCGCCGCGTCGCAGGGCCGGACGGCGAGCAGGATTTGCGCAGCGACTTCCGCTCCGCCATTCGTCAATTCCACCCGGTTGCCCTCCATCTTATAGCGGCAGAGCAACTCGTGCCGGGGAAACACGAACTCCTTGGCGGAATTCGCCGGGCGCACGAACCCTTCCAAAACCAGTCATCGGCGGAAGCCAGTGGCGCGTACAAAACCAGTCCGGGCTTGGTCTGTACTGGCCCCGCCACCACCTTGCCCTGCGCAATCCACTCCGTTCGCGAGTTCCCGCAGCGCGGCCTTGAAGTATTACCTGAGTCGTAGCGCCGTCCTTTAGGGCGGCACGTGCCGGGCTAAAGCCCGGCGCTACATCGGGGGCCAGTAGAGCCTTGGTGAGGATCTCGCTCATCGGATAAAGTCCTCCTTATCCGTAAGCGCGTAGGAGCCAATCAAGGGCTCGACCTTGGGATCCATGCCCGCTTGATATCCAAAGTGTTTCTCGGCGGCGCGGGCCAAGGTGAGATTGAGCAAGTCCCAGAGGAATGCCCGCGGGACAGGCGCGCGCGCACTCACCGCAGCCCACGCAGCGGCCCGCCAGATGGAAGGCCCGCGTGATGTGCCAGGCGAAGTTGCCCTTGGGTGTGGCGGAGGTATCGATCGCCACCGGCCGGTTTTTGTCCGCAATGCAGCGCTCGCAGTAACACAGCGGACACACCTGGCGGCAAGCGTAGCACTTCACGCAGCGCTCGAATTCCTGCGCCCAAAATGACATCCGTTCGGCAGGCGACATCTGCATCAGGGCGTCCAGCGGTTGTGTTGCTGCTGTAGCGCCGGCCATTCGGCCGGCAGGTGCCGGGCTAAAGCCCGGCGCTACGTCAGCGGCCGTACCGATGATTTCATCCGCGAAGCGGGGCTGGTGCACTTTGCAGGAGTCGCACTTGGGCTGCCCCATGCCCTCGCACGCCATGCCGATCACGCGCAGCGTCTGGCGATCCATTTGCGATTCCTTTTCCAGAATCACCAACCCTCGCTCGTCACAACCCTTCACCACCACCGCAGCTTTGCCCAGGCGCTTGATCTCCTTGCGCTTGAGGTAGGTCGTCAAGTTGGATTGGCATCCGTATTCCAAACCAGTTTGCCCGCGTCCTCAGCGCGCCGGATGAACACCGGCCCGCCCGCGCCATGACCGATCACCACCTGCACGGCTCCTTCAGAAAGCAGCCTGGAGCATGTCTCGCGCAGTTGCTGCTCCTGGACGGCAACTTGCGGATTTTCGGCCACTCCCTTCGCAGGGTGCGGGCTGGAAACTAAAACCTCTGCCCTCTCCCCCGGGTGCAGGGGGGCCACAAGGTGGCGGGTGAGGGTTCCCGGCCGGGCACGACAGACGGCGAAAAGTGATCCCTCACCCGCCCTCCTCCGTCGGGCACCCTCTCCCCAGGGAGAGGGTTGGAATTCAAAACCTCACCTTTCTCCCCTGGGAGTCGTTGCTGATCATGATTTCCGTTCTTTTTGTACAGCTCACGATACGGCCCAAGCTGGCGGGTTTCTTCCGTGATGCGCGTGATCTCTTCCTGCCACTTGCGCCCTTCGGCGGCGGAAATCCAGGTGAAATAAATGCGCCGCAAATCGAATCCCAGCGTGTCCAGGAGTTCGCGGAATAGCATCCAGCGGCGGCGCGCATGGTAATTGCCCGCCGTGTAGTGGCAATCGCCGGGATGGCAGCCGGACACCAGCACGGCGTCGGCGCCAATCTCAAAAGCCTTAATCAACAAGTTGAAATCGATGCGTCCGGTGCAAGGCAGCCGGATGATGCGGACGTTAGCGGGGTATTCCAGGCGCGTGGTGCCGGCGAGGTCCGCCCCCAGGTAAGTGCACCAATTGCACACGTACGCGATGATCTTCGGTTCGAATTGGGTTGCTTCGCTCATGCCAAACTCTCAACGGTAGCGTCGATCTCCGATCGACGACGGCGGTCGGAGACCGCCGCTACAACAATGGCGGGGTAAACCCGCCGCTACGCCAGACTCTCAACCATCGAGTAAATCTGCTGCTCGGTAAAGCCTTCCAGCTCCGCGCTCTTCGATGGGCACACCGCCACGCAGGTGCCGCATCCCATGCACAGCCCGGGATTCACGCGGGCCGTCTTCTTCACGAACACGCCGCGCGGGGTGCGAACCTCCGCCTGTTCGATGGCGTGATAGGGACAGGTGCGGTAGCACGCGTAACAAGCCGCGCAAGTTTGTTCGTTGATCTGGGCGATCTCCGGCTCGCGCGTCAGCTCTTCGGCGGCGAAGAGAATTTGCGTTTTGGCGGCAGCGGCGGAAGCTTGCGCCACGGATTCCGGAATGTCCTTGGGACTGTGGCACGCGCCGCAAATGAATACGCCCGCCGCGTTGGTCTCCACCGGACGCAGCTTGGGGTGCGATTCGAGCAGGAACCCGTGCTCGTCGTAACCCACGTTCAACATGCGGGCGAGGTCCGTGACGCCTGCCGACGGGCGCATGGCCGCAGCCAGCACCACCAGGTCGGCCTCAATCGTGACCGGCGTGCCCGCCAGCGTATCCGCGCCGCGCACGATGAGCTTGCCGTTTTGCTCGGTGATTTTTGACACCCGGCCGCGATAATACTTGGCGCCGTCCTGCTCGATGGCGCGGCGGACGAATTCCTCGTATCCCTTGCCCCCCGAGCGGATGTCCATGTAGAAAACATGCGCCTGGCCGTCGTGCACCTTGTGCTTGTAAAGCATGGTGTGCTTGGCGGTGTACATGCAGCAAATCTTGGAGCAATAAGACAGGCCCTTGGCGTTGTCGCGCGACCCGACGCAACTGACGAACACCACGTTCTTGGGCTCTTTGCCGTCCGACGGCCGCTTGATCACGCCGTTGGTGGGGCCCGAAGCGGAAACCAGCCGCTCAAATTGCAGCGAGTCGATGACGTCCTTGTATTTGCCGTAACCGTATTCGCCGTAGCCCGCGAGCTTTCCGGTCTGCTGCTTGCCGATGTCGTAAAGCTGATAGCCGGTGGCCACCACGATGGCGCCGATCTTCTCTTCCACGACCTTGTCGGTATCCTTAAAGTTGATGGCTCCCGCCTGGCATTTCTTCTCGCACAGCCCGCAGCCGTTGCGGATCAGCTTGGCGCAGGTTTTGCTGTCGATGACGGGGCGCGCCGGAACCGCCTGCGGAAAGGGAACGTAAATCGCCGGGCGCATTCCCATCTTAAAGTCGAACTCGCTGGGATTGCGCTTCAGCGGGCACACGTTCCAGCACTCGCCGCAGCCCGTACACTTGGTGATATCGACGTAACGCGCTTTTTGCCGGATTTTCGCCGTGAAGTTGCCCACGAAACCGTCAACGGCCTCGACCTCCGAGTACGAGTAGAGCTTGATGCGCGGGTGCTGGCCCACTTCCACCATGCGCGGGGTCAGAATGCATTGCGAGCAGTCGAGGGTGGGGAAAGTCTCCGAGAGCCCGGCCATCTTGCCGCCGATCGAGGGCTCACGCTCGACCATCACCACTTCGTAGCCCGCGTCGGCAATGTCGAGCGCCGCCTGGATTCCCGCCACGCCGCCGCCAATCACCAGCGCGCGCCGCGTCACCGGAACGCGGATGGCCTGGAGCGCGTGGTCCTGCCGCACCTTCTCCACCGACATGCGGATGATCTCCGCGGCCTTGGCCGTGGCTTGGCTGCGGTCGTGATGGACCCACGAGCAATGCTCGCGGATGTTGGCCATCTCCACCAGGTAGGGATTGAGGCCGGCTCTCTCGGCCGTCTTGCGGAAGGTCTTCAGATGCATGTGCGGCGAGCAGGAGGCCACCACCACCGCGTCCAATTTCTCTGATTCGATCTTCTCGCGGATCATCGCCTGGCCGGGATCCGAGCACATGTACTTGTAGTGTACGGAGCAACGCACGCCGGGAATCTTGGCCGCCGCGTTGGCAACTTCCGCCACATCGACCGTGCGCGCGATGTTCTCACCACACCAGCAGACGAAAACCCCAATCCTCGACATAGGCGTTATGCTTTCATCCGTAGCGCCGGCATCTTGCCGGCATGTGCCGCCAGGATGGCGGCGTTACTTCACAAAGTGCCGGTCGATCCCCAGTTCTTCCGCGCTGATCCCCATGGCCAGGCCCACCACGTCCGTCAGGTAATAGACGGGCAAGCCAAAGCGCTCGCCCGAGTGCCGTTCAATGTCGCCCTGCTTCATATCCAGATTCACGTGGCACATGGGGCAGGCGGTCACCAGGCAGTTGGCGCCGTGCTGTTGGGCGTCAGCCAGGATGCGCTGGCTCAATTCCAAAACCGTTTCTTCCTTCGCCATGGTCATGCCGGCGCCGCAACACTCGGTGCGGTAATTCCAGTCGACGGGCTTGGCCCCCAACACCGCCATGATGGCTTCCATGGAACTGGGTTGCTCGGGATCGTCGAATTTCACCACGTCCGGCGGGCGCGTGAGCAGGCAGCCGTAGTAGCACGCGGGCTTGAGGTCGGCGAGCGGATTCTTCACCGCCGGCTTGATCCGCTCAAGGCCAATACGCTGGAAAACCTGGATGAGGTTCAGCACCTTGACGCGGCCGTTGGCCTCGGCCTCGATCACCGAGGAAATTTCGCGGCGCAGACCGGCATCCTCATCCATCAGCTTGGCGGCCTTCAGCAATTGCATCGAGCACATCGGGCAGGGCGCGAGCATTTCCTCGAACCCTTGCTGCTCGGCCAGCGCCAGGTTGCGGGCGGGCAGCGCGATCGACAGCTTGTGGTTCAACGCATGGGCCGCGGTGGCGCCACAACAAATCCACTCCTTGATTTCCTGCGGTTCGACTTCCAGTTTCCCGAGACAAGCCCGCAGCGATTGCTCGTAGTCATTCGAGGAGCCGTGCAGCGCGCATCCGGGATAATAGGCCAGCTTCATGCGTGTTTACCGTCCCCGCAACGCTCGAAGATGCGGCGCACCACGGCGCGGTCCTTAACCTTTTCGCCGCGCAGGTGCAGCTTCCCGCGTTTCTGTAACTGCGGCGCCAAGCCGGCGTCCTTGAACAGGAATCCCAGACTGCGTTCGGAAGGCAGGGCGCGAAGCTTGAATTCCGCGATCAGCTCAATTTCATCCAATCGGCCATTGCGGCGGATGTTATTAAGGAATGCCTGTTGGAAAGCCACCACGGTCTTTTGCGCGGGCGACGCGAGGCCTTGCTGGAGGGAAACCTCGCGCAAGGCGTCCATGATGCCGGCGCAATCGACGGACTGCGGGCAGCGCGTCGAGCACGTCTGGCACGAGACGCACGCCCAAATGGCGTCCGAGGCCATCGCCTTTTCGAAGTTGCCAAGCTGAAGCGCCCGCACCACCTGGTTGGGCGCCATGTCCACGCCAGCGGCCACGGGACAGCCTGCCGTGCATTTCCCACACTGGTAGCAATCCGTCCAATGCGTGGGGGCCAGGATTTCGATCAGGGCATTGCGGGGAGATTTTTCAGGGGCCGAGGCTTCCACGGGCACCGTAGTTTCTGTAGGAGTCGCGAAGGCAGGCGCAATGTGGCGGACCGTGCAGGACACAACGCGCGAGCCGATCGTGATCGTCCGTACAGGAGATAGTGACACCAGTGAGGCAGGATGTCGAGAGCCATAAGGTCCCAGCGCCATATTGTCCGCACCTTCCCAAGCTGAAATCGCATTGGCGAGACCCAACTTGCTTGGCATGAGAGAAACTCCGTTGAGGACTGCAAAATAGTGACGTGCTGTTTTCGTGGCGTGGGCATCCTGCCCGCGGTGGCGTGGGCATCCTGCCCGCGGTGGCGTGGGCATCCTGCCCGCGGTGGCGTGGGCATCCTGCCCGCGGTGGCGTGGGCATCCTGCCCGCGCATTGGGCGGGAGCGGGACGCTCCCGAGACAGCGGGCAAGATGCCCGCGCTACGCAAGTACTTGTCACCATATTTTGCAATCCTCAGTAGGGGGGGCAAGACAAGGCCTTGCACCGTGGTGTACCCTTTCAGGATGGATTTCTTATCTCCACGAGGAGGCTGACGACCATGAAGGAGCATCACGCGACGTGAACTCCTGAATCGAGGGGCGGGGCTGGCGGCCGCCGCCAGGTGGGACTGCCCCTGGCCAGAGCCGCAGAAACTGCGCAAGGGGGCGGCGTCACGCCCGTTCGCAAGCTCAAGGTAGTGGTGGCGGGAGCGCATCCCGATGATCCCGAGACTGGCTGTGGCGGGACGATTGCGCGTTACAGCGATTTGGGTCACGAGGTGGTGGTGCTTTATCTCACTCGGGGTGAGCGCGGAATCAAGGGGAAGTCCTATGACGAAGCCGGGAAGATTCGGACGGCGGAGGCCCAGAAGGCCTGCGAAATCCTGAAGGCGCGCCCGCTGTTTGCCGGACAGGTAAACGGCATGGTGGAGGTAACCTACGCCCGCTACGACGAGTTCCGTAAGGTTCTGGAGGCAGAGAAACCCGACCTGGTTTACACCCAATGGCCGATTGACACGCACGAAGACCATCGAGCCACGTCGCTGCTGGCCTATGACGCATGGCTGCGCGGGGGAAAGAAATTCGCGCTCTATTATTACGAGGTCATGACGGGCGAGCAGACTTCCCATTTCTGGCCAACCCACTACGTGGACATCACCGCCACAGTAGGGCGCAAGCGGGAGGCGTGCTATGTCCACGCCAGCCAGGACCCGGACGGGTTCTACCCCATTCACGATGACATGAACCGCTTCCGCGGTCACGAATGCGGTTGCCATTTTGCCGAAGCCTTCATCCGCCACGTGCAGTCGCCTGACGATTCCCTCCCCGAGGCGGGGTAGCGGCTTCGTCCACGAGCCGGCAAGTGGGTAACGGGTAGCACAGTGCGGCGGAGCCGCAAAAGCAAGTCAAAAGGCAAGGCGCAAAAGGCAAAGGGCAAAAGTGAAAAGTCGCGCCTTCAATGCTTCCTGCCAGCGTGGCAACCGAGCGGGGCGTGCATTTGAATTTAAAGCACTCCATCCCTTGGGGGAGCTGATCGTGTCCCATCGCATCTGCTGGACACGAGAGTTGCTGGCGGTGGTGATGCCAAATCGAGCCCCGAAGGGGCGACCTACCTCCGCCCAGGCCATTGAAGGTGTGAAGAATTCTTGAAGTTCCTTTAACCACTGAGACACAGAGGCGCAGAGGCCAGAAAACAAAGGACCCCCTTCTCTGTGTCTCAGTGCCTCAGTGGTAAAAACCGCATTTTTTCACAGCTTCATCGGCCTGGGTTTAACGGCCCCCTCCCTTTCATCCGCTGAGCCCTGAAGAGGCGACCCATTATCGTCACTCTCCGCTTCGATCGCGATGGTTACGTGGGGTTGGTTAGCGCGCCCCTTCAGGGCTTAAGGCTGTGACCACTCCGGGATCCCAGGGCGTTGAAGCTGTGAAAAAATGAACAATCTCACGCCAAGACGCCAAGGCACTAAGACTCGCCAAGACAAGGTACTTTGTTTTCTTTGCGTCCTTCGCGGCTTTGCGCCTTTGCGTGAAATGTTTTTGCTCGTTCAGAGATTTTCTCACACCTTCGTTGCCCTGGGCTAGATTAGATCGCCCCGTTGGGGCGCAAGAGCGGGTTGGCGCCGCGGGCAAGGGCCTTTCACTTTTGCCTTTTGCCTTTTTGACTGGTTTTTGCGTCTCCGCCGCGCTGCGCTACCCGCTGGACATTTTAATTGACACGCAGCTTACCCTGTTTTATTCTAGGCATCGGTAAAAATAGGTTAAGGGAGGAGCCATGAAAAAGCCCGAGGAGCGCGACCTGTTTCGCGGGGCGCTGGAAATGATGATCCTTCGAACCCTGAAGCGGCAGCCCTTGCACGGCTATGCCCTCGCCCAGCACATCAAGCGCATGTCCAACAATTTGCTTCAGATCGAAGAAGGCTCGCTCTATCCGGCTCTCCAGCGCCTCCTCAAGGGAGGATTGGTGAAGGCGGAGTGGGGCGTGTCTTCCACCAACCGCCGCGTGCGGACCTACCAGTTGACGCCGGCAGGCGCCCGGCACCTGGAGCGCGAGGTGATGAGCTTTGAGCGCATGCTGGAAGGCATCACGCGCGTCCTGGCACTGAATGAATCATGAACTGGATCAAACAACTGTTCTCGCGCCGGCGCGAAGCGCTTTGGAGTGCGGTAGCAGCAGCTACCGCTTTCCGCCTTTGCTTCCACCTGCCATCGCGCCACCGGCAGGACGAGAAAAGCGGTAGCTGCTGCTACCGCACTCCAAAACGGGCTGCGCCCGCATGAAGGACGCGCACATCGAACTCGGATCCACAAGACACGTTTGGTTGCGGCTCCGCCGCGCTGCGCTGACAGCTCAAGCGGGTGAATCATGAACTGGATCAAGCAACTGTTTTCACGCAAGCGTCTCTACGGCGACCTCTCTGCAGAGATTCAAGAACACCTCGCGGAAAAGGTCGATGAACTGGTGGCCGGCGGCATGTCGCGGGAACAAGCAACCTTCGCCGCGAAGCGGGAGTTTGGCAACGTGCTCCTGGTTGAGGAGCGCAGCCGCGAAGTCTGGCAATGGCCCGCCCTCGAGAACTTTTTCATGGATGTTCGCTTCGGCTTGCGCCAGTTGCGCAAGAACCCCGGCTTTACAGCGGTTGCGGTGGTCACGCTCGCGCTCGGCATCGGGGCGAATACGGCGATTTTTACTCTCATCAACGCTGTGTTGCTTCAAAGTCTGCCGGTCAAAGATCCCGGGCAACTGGTGTTGTTCTACGACGGAGTCTCCACAGGGACTAACAGAACGGACATGGGCATTCCTAACGACATCTATTCCTACCCCGCTTGGGAGTATTTTCGCGACCACAATGAATCTTTCGAAAGCCTCTGTGCTTTCCGCCAGGAGTTGGACCGTCTGACCATGCACATGGGCGGTTCTTCTGAAACGCCAGGGCAGGAGCAAGTACGGGGTCACCTCGTCTCCGGGAGTTACTTTACGGTTCTGGGCGTCCAGGCCGCGGCCGGGCGATTGCTGACGCCTCAAGATGATATGCCCACTGCGTCTCCTGGCGCGGTCATCAGCTTCGATTTCTGGCGGCGCCGCTTCAATCTCGACAGGTCCGTGATCGGCAAGACGGTTGACCTGAGTGGGACCGTGTTCACCATCGTGGGAGTCACCCCGCGGGAGTTCTTTGGGGAGCGCGTTGGAACACCCCCGGACTTCTGGTTGCCGCTCTCCCGCCAGCCACAAGTAATACAGCGCGAGTCTTGGCTCGCCAGCCAGGAGGTCTACTGGCTGAACCTGATGGGAAGGCTCAAACCTGGCGTGACGACCGAGCACGCCCAAGCGAACCTGAACACGCAGCTTCACCAATACTACACGGCGCAGGCGGGCTCGCGGATCACCCCTGAGCGGCAGCGGCAAATCCAAAGTGCCCGCATCCAACTAAAACCGGGCGCGCGGGGCATTTCAATAGTGAGGTTCGTTTATTCCGAGCCGCTCCACGTCCTCATGGCCGTGGTCGCGCTGGTGCTCTTGATCGCGTGCGCGAATGTTGCCACGCTCATGCTGGCGCGCGCGTCAACTCGCCGCCATGAACTGTTCGTGCGCTTGGCGCTGGGTGCGGGAAGAAGCCGCCTGGTTCGCCAACTGCTCACGGAAAGCGTCCTGCTGGCGCTCATCGGCGCTGTAGCGGGAGCGGTGCTGGCATGCTGGGGCGTCCACCTTCTTGTCGCCATGCTTCCGCTGGCTGCGGTGGTCAAGGTCAAGCCTGACCTGCTGGTTCTAGGTTTTACGATGGCCGTCACCGTTCTCGCCGGGGTTCTATTCGGACTGATCCCGGCACTGCGCTCCAGCAAGACGGGACTCGCGGGCGGCGCGGCGGTGAGGTCGTCGGCCTCCAGCGGCGGGTCAACATTCAAGCCTGCATACACCCTTGTGGTCTTGCAGGTAGCGCTTTCGTCGGTGCTGCTCGTGGGAGCAGCCTTGCTCACTCATAGCCTTCTCGATCTTGAACATCAGGACCTGGGATTCAATGCTGAAAACGTGCTGCTGGTGGATACCGGCTTTCGACTGGCACGGGTCCCGCCGGCGGAATTGTTGCCGCTTTACCGGCAAATTCAGGAGAGGCTGAATAGCCTGTCCGGCGTGACTTCCGCCAGTATGACGCGATTCAGTCCGATCAGCGGCGGTTCTTCCAATAGTAACTTTTCCTTGGAAGGGTATGCGCCTTCCCCGGACAAAGTGATGATCGTTTTCGGTCTGCCAGTTGGACCTAGGTTTTTCGAGACGCTCGGGGTTCCTTTGCTGCTGGGACGGCCCATCGGATTGCAAGATATTCCTGCCTCACCCTTGGTAGCCGTGGTCAACCAGACCTTTGTCCAGGAATATCTACCCAACCAAAATCCGATTGGGCGCCGTATGCGTTTGGGAAGACCCTTCAAAGCGCCGGGGGCCGAGATCATTGGGGTTGTGGCGGACTCGAAGTATTACAACCTGCGTGAGAAGCCGAAGCCCATGGCGTTCTTTTCTCTCTGGCAGGCAGCGGCTGACAAAGACCAGGATGCTTATGCGGGTGAGCTGATGATCCGTACTTCCCGCAACCCCTCCGGGGCGATAGCCGAAGTGCGGCGAGTTCTCAGCGAAACGGACAGCCGGGTTCCAATTCTCGGCGTCCAGACCCTTCATGACCAAATCTATGAATCCTTGCACCAGGAGCGAATGATCACGAAGTCATGCAGTTTCTTTGGGCTGCTTGCACTCCTGCTGGCCTGCATAGGTTTATACGGGACAATGGCTTACTCTGTCGCGCGCAGGACAAACGAAATTGGAATCCGCATGGCCTTGGGCGCCCAGTGCTCGCAAGTGCTTTGGATGTTTCTGTGGGATTCAGTCGGGCTGGTTTTTCTGGGACTCACATTCGGGCTCCCCCTGGCCATCGGCGCCACGCACTGGATCAAAAGCTTTCTCTTTGGGCTCCCCGCTATTGACTGGGTGGCAATAGGCGGCACTATCGTTGTTATGGTAGTTGTCTCGGCAATCGCCGCCTACCTGCCCGCCCGCCGGGCGACGAAGGTCGATCCCATGGTGGCGCTGAGGTATGAGTGAGGTAGTGAATAGTGAACAGTGGTTAGTGGCTAGCGGTCAGTGGCTGGTACCAATCCCCAGTCCGTCTTCGCTTAGAAGGATTCAGAGCTGGTCAGGGGCGGTGCTCATCCCGCAAGGTTCCTATTCAAGGCGCGGCATAGATCAGCACTCGGCTTTGCTCGACGGCTTGGCGAAAGTAAGGATTGCGGATGGGCCCCGGCTCAACCAGATCGACGGGGCGGCCGAAGAGCCGCTCCAAGTCCTCTTGCAGGCTGAAATAACAACCCGCGTGTTGGGCGGGGCTCAGCTTGGAAAACTGGACCAGAAAGTCGAGATCGCTCGAGGCCGGATCGAAGGCGCCGCGGGCGGCCGAGCCGAACAGCGACAAGCGCTGCACTTGCCGCCGCCGACAGATTTCTGGAAGCTCCAGCGCCTTTTCTTCGAGGATGGGGTTCACGGGTATTCCTCCTGATGTAGTTCTCCGGACTGTATTGTACGCTAAGGCGCTGCCGTTCTTCACCTTTGATTTCATGATTGCGCGAATCCTATACCGGAGGAAAGGTCCGGCAGGCCGAAGCAGGGTAGCGCAGACTCTCGCATCTCAGAAAGTCTGCGGCTTTCCCCCTGCCACGATCCGCGGTTCTGGGTTTGATCGCCGTAGCCGCATGTTCACAAAAAGTGGACGTTTACCATGTTAAGAACCGCAGACTTTGAACGGCACAAAGTCTGCGCTACCCAGCTCGCTGCATTGAACGCCGAAGCGCTTCCTCGTACAGTTTCAGCGCCAGCTTTGGTCTAGGCCGTTGCCAATCCTAGAGAATCCGGGACCGGCACGATATTTCCTATTTGCTGTGGCCATCTTTCAGGGTTCTGAGCTTGACGCGGCGTCGTCCCTTGCCTCCCCGGCACCGGGTCACGGCCCCGGCTTCACTTGGGAACAACGAGGGATTGAAGGTATAATGGATGCGGGTCGATAGCCGGGAGGTGGTTATGAGTTTCGTGGGAGTGGTCTCAAAGGGAGCGGTGGTTCTCCCGCCGGACGCGAACTTGCCGGACGGCACCGAAGTCCGCGTTGAGCCGCTACCTGCCAAGCCCCTGTCGGAACGTCTGAGCGACGTCATTGGCATCGTGCACGGAGGCCCTCCCGACCTGGCGGAGAACCACGACCACTACCTTTACGGGACGCCCAAAAAGTGAAGGCACTATTTGCCGACTCCTTTTATTTTCTCGCCCTTTTGCGATGGGAAGACAGCGCCCACGCCCGAGCCATAGCAGCCTCCCAAAACCGCAGCGAGCGCCTGATAACCACGGCCTGGATTCTTACCGAGGTAGGTGATGCGCTCGCGGTCCCGGCGATGCGTGAGGGTTTTCCCCGTCTGCGCGCCGCGCTGCGGGCTGATCCTGCCTGCACGATCGTTCCGCCAACCCAAGATCTTTTCGACGCAGGAGTCGAACTCTACGTCCGGCGCCCGGATAAAGCTTGGTCACTCACCGACTGCATTTCGTTCGTCGTCATGCGGGAGCACGGCATGAACGAGGCTCTGACAGGAGACCGTCACTTTGAGCAGGCCGGCTTCATTGCCTTGCTCAAGTAGCGCGCTCGCGCGAACCGGCAGGTCAACACCGCTTTGACTTGCGAGCTGTGAAGTAGGGGCCAAGCTCGGCCCACCAGATTTCACCCCGCTTCACCGGCGATCCTCTGCCTCGAGGTTCGCCGCCCAGCCCTCCGGGCCCTGCTCGGCGAGAACCGCTGCATCGGCCGCGGGTCTCTCGGCCAGACGGGACAGGTCCCATCGCTTCGGATCCGGCTGCCGCATCACGATCCGATGGACACGCAACGAAGCGGCAAGGGCGTGCTCGGCCTGAGCATGCCCTTTGCGTATGCAGCCTCTACGACCCGTGATCCCATGGCGCCAGTCTATCGGGTGTGCGAGGCGTAAACAACCGGTCAGGGGTTTTTTCCGAGCGGTTAGCGCCCGGGTATCTATCCGTCCGTCAGAGGACGGATCTCCGCGCCCGTCGGTTGCCGGGCCTGGCGGCAACCGTCCTTGAGCCCCAAAGGGGCGATCTAACGAAGCGCAGGTTTTTGAGCCCCAAAGGGGCGATCTAACGAAGCGCAGGTTTTTGAGCCCCAAAGGGGCGATCTAACGAAGCGCAGGTTTTTGAGCCCCAAAGGGGCGATCTAACGAAGCGCAGGTTTTTGAGCCCCAAAGGGGCGATCTAACGAAGCGCAGGTTTTTGAGCCCCAAAGGGGCGATCTAACGAAGCGCAGGTTTTTGAGCCCCAAAGGGGCGATCTAACAAAGCCCAGGCCAACGGCCTGGGTCAACGGGACCCAAACCGATACCCGAGCCCTGAAGGGGCGGAACAATCAATCCCACACGTACCGTTTGTCGCACAGGCACTCCTGCCTGTGCCACCACCCCTGAGCCCCCTCCGTGATAAGGAGGGGAAGCCGCAGGGGGGGCGGTTGGGGCAGTAACTGAACGCTGAAAGCTGATGGATGACAGCTCAAACAACGGAGCGATCAGCGGCCAGCCATCAGCTATCAGCCGTCAGCTATGGACCGATCTGGTTAGCGGGCCGTAGCTGAATGCTGAAAGCTGAACGCTGAGAGCTCAAACTATGAATTGGATCAAACAACTGTTCTCGCGCCGGCGTCGTTACGGCGACCTCTCGGCAGAGATTCAAGAACACCTGGCGGAAAAGCTCGATGAACTGGTGGCCGGCGGTATGTCGCGGGAAGAAGCGGCCTTCGCCGCAAAGCGGGAGTTTGGCAACGTGCTCCTGATCGAAGAGCGCAGCCGCGAAGTCTGGCAATGGCCAGCCCTCGAGAACTTTTTCATGGATGTTCGCTACGGCCTGCGTGTGCTGCGCAAGAATCCCGGCTCCTCAGCCCAAAAACCTTCATGCTGGAACGCCTTATTGCCGAAATAGCAGGAGTGGAGTGACTTTGACCAGGGCAAAGGAGGTCACCGGTGCTGGGTCAGGGTGAATCATGGGCGACGAGTCTAACTCGCCAAAGGGCGGGGGAAAGCAGCGTCAACGACAATATGTCCATGACGTGTCCCACCTGACGTACCTTTTCGCACGCTTTCGCACCCCATCCCACTTCCTTGTGCAGTATCAAGGAACCTTGCTTTATCCACAATCCATTGCCACGCGTGCCGTCCCGCCCTTGAAACTTTCAAAACCATGGGCGCTGGTGTATCCTATAGGGTTACTGGAGCCGCACTATTAAACCCTGGGACAATAGTCTGATTTCCAGAGCAATAAATTCATCTACAGCGAAGGAGATTAAATCTTATGCCTCTTGTTTCTATGCGTCAGTTACTGGACGAAGCTGCCAAGGGTGGCTACGGAGTCGGTGCTTTCAATGTCAATAACATGGAGCAGATTCAGGCCATCATGGAAGCTGCCCGCGAAACTAAATCCCCGGTGATCGTTCAAGCCAGCCGCGGCGCGCGCCAATATTCGCAGGACAAATATCTTTATCACCTCATGTTGGCGGCCGCGGAACTCTATCCGGAAATTCCCCTGGTGCTGCACCTGGACCACGGCAACAGCGTGGAAACCTGCAAGTCCGCCATCGAATTGGGTTTCACCAGCGTCATGATGGATGGGTCGCTGATGCCGGATGGCAAGACGCCCTCCAGCTTCGACTATAACGTCAAGGCCACGCGCGAAGTGGTGGCGATGGCCCATGCCAAGGGGATCACGGTGGAAGGCGAAATCGGCTGTCTCGGCGGCATCGAAGACGGCCACGGCACCGGGCTTGACGGCCTGAGCCACCTCACCGATCCCAAACAAGCTGCCGAGTTCGTAAAGCTCACTGGCCTGGACGCTCTCGCCATCGCCATTGGCACCAGCCACGGCGCTTACAAATTCACCTCGAAGCCCACCGGCGAAACGCTGAAAATGGACCGCCTGATCGAGATCCACAAGCTCCTGCCGCAAACTCACCTGGTCATGCACGGATCCTCCAGCGTTCCCAAAGACCTTCAGGACGTCATCAATCAATACGGCGGCAAGTTGAAGCCCACTTGGGGAGTGCCGGTGGAAGAAATCCAACTCGGCATCAAGAACGGCGTGCGCAAGATCAACGTGGACACGGACAATCGCCTGGCGATTACCGGCGCGATCCGCAAGGTCTTCGCCGAGAAGCCCGAGGAGTTCGATCCCCGCAGCTACATGAAACCCGCTCGCGAAGCGATGAAGAAGGTCGTGGCATTGCGCATGACGCAATTCGGCCAGGCCGGCCATGCCGGAGACTACGCCCCGTTGCCGCTGGAGGAGATGGCCGCGCGATACGCGGAAAAGCGCGCCGCCTAAGCTCCACGGCGCAGAACCCCTTGGGGGGGGCACCACAGAGACACAGGGGCGCTGAGGATCGAAAAGAAAGCTTTTCTATGCTCCTCAGTGCCTCAGCCGGGCAGTGTCCTTGTTTGAAGTAGTAATTACGAAATAGAGAATCGGACTTTCCAGCCCCAAAGGGGCGAACTAACACAGCCCAGGCCAGCGGCCCATAAGCGCTAACTTAAGCCGTTTTGGTCTGGCCCCGGCAGGGGCCAACGGTGAATAGCCGCAGGTTTTAACCTGCGGATAACAGACCCGCACGACTTCGCAACCCCAACGGGGTTGACCTACAATGGTTCGGCCCCTCCAGGGCCGGAGCTATTTCGGGGCTCTAGTTCCGTAGGTTTCACCTACGGCTACTCACGGTGTCCCGCTTCGCGGGACCCGGATGCGCGAACTTGACGACAGCTTAAGTTAGCGCTTATGGGCCAGCGGCCTGGGTCAAGGGAACCCCCCCCTGTTTCCCGCCCCGAGCCCTGAAGGGGCGCGCTAATCGTTACCTCCACCGTCTTTTCAAAAGCGTTTTCATCTCGATCTGGGAGATGAAATGGCGGGTTCCGTAGATCGCCCTTTCAGGGCTTGGCGCACGGGACCATTCCGTTGACCCAGGCCGTTGGCCTGGGCTGTGTTAGTCCGCCCCTTTGGGGCTTCCCCGCAAATTAGGCCGCTACGCCTCGGCGGTATCAATTCGGAGAGTAGTTTAGTTGGATGGCGTTAGATGGCGTTGGATGGCGTTGGATGGATGCGCCCTAAATACAAACACTTACGGGCCATAGTGGCGGGCGCGGCGGAAGTGGCGCGGGG
Organism: uncultured Acidobacteriota bacterium; assembly: GCA_963810005.1. Taxonomy (GTDB): domain Bacteria; phylum Acidobacteriota; class Terriglobia; order UBA7540; family UBA7540; genus Bog-366. The sequence continues at coordinate 2,874 of CAWELY010000020.1, read as the reverse complement.
AGAATAGTTTAGAAGTAATTGGGGTTTTGTCCTCTATCTCCATCTGTAAGTTATTGATTCTTCGTTCGCGTGTCCTCTAATTTTGGCGGAGATAGAGGACATACCGGAAATTACTTGTAAGCGCATGAAAACAGACTAGAAAATTAGAGGACAGCACAAGAATTGTGCAATGTTCTATGAAAAAATGGAGGACAATTAGAGGACAGCGTTTTTGAAAGTGGCGGGGCGACCGCGAAAACGATGCGCAAAATGACAACGCTGAAAGCGATGCTAAAAGAGATGCGCACGAGAAGGGTGACAAAAGCGATACTCAAAACAAGCATGAAAAACGATCATGCAAAATGCGTATCAAAACAGGATGCGAAAAGAGCATCCTGACAAGGTGCGAAAAGAGCAGACTGGCAAGACGGCAAGAGAACAAGCTGACAAGGTGAGAAAGCGGCAAGGTGAGGGGCCGGAGGCTGGGCAGGGTGTCCAGCCTCCGGTGAGGGGGCTGCTACGCCGCGCGGTCGTGGGAGTCTTGAGAACTACGGGGATGTTCCTGGCATAGAGAGTATAGACGTTTGCCAGCCAGCCGCATGATATCGAGTTGGAGTTGGATTGCGTCCGCAATAGCCCCGGCTGCGGGGTTCACGAGTCCGCTCCCTTCAGCCATCAAGCCCAACTCTGCATATTCGACGTAACTCAGAAGTGCAGAGGCTTGCCTGTGGGCATTGTGGCTTTCATCCTCACAATCCGTAGCTCCTGGCGCTGGAGTTCGATAGAGCTTTTCGAGGATATTGTTGACCGCAGACAGTCTAGGAAAGTCCTCTAAGTCGATGTCTGGGTGTTCGTCATTCGCCTGCGCCACAGGCAGTTCGGGTGGCTCGACTTTGGGAGATTCGAGCCGTTTACCTTTCTTTGGTATAGTGGATTTAGCCTTCATGGGAAACTAGCCTCCTTTGTGGGTTAGGCGTTGCCCGCTGCCGACAGCAGCGAGCAGCGCCGATTTACAAAACTCATGCCGCTTTGCGAAGCTCGCGCCGGTAATCGCGTATGGCGTTGAACATCCGCCGCAAGTTGACATACGTCCGCTGCTTGCCCTTTTCATCGGGTAGCGGGTCGGTGTCGATGGAGCGCTTTATCAAGAATTCACTTTGCCGGTCAGAGGCAGCGCTACCAAGTTCCTGCCGGGCGATTTCGCGGGCTTCGGACTCGCTGGGGCCATAGACGCGCAACCGTCGCTGCTCGACACGCGAGCGCCACTGACCCATGGACGTGCGCCGTCTCGCTTCAAACAGGTTCACTACCTGCTCATTTCCCGCGACGATCACACCCACCATGCCGCGCGCCAAGTCGCCCAGCCGCCGCAAGCATTCCAGGGTGTCGATCATCGGGTAAAGCAGTTGCCCCTCATCAATCACCACGACCACAGGCACTTTCCGACGCCGTAACTCGCCCAAGACGGCATCGCGCAAGGGCGTGGTGTACTGTGCGTAAGGCGCGGCAATGGCGCGCGCGATGGCTGCCAGCAACATACGCGGGCTCATGCGTTCCACCGCCTCCACCAGGGCGAACCACGGAATAGCCTCGCGGGCTGAATCCGCAAAGACGGTTTGAAAGAGGAAGGTTTTTTGCGCGCCGTAAGGGGCATAGCAGGTTCCCCAAATTCCCTCGCGGGCATCGGCAATGAGTTCACGCATGGCGCGCGTTCCTTCCGTCTCATAAATGCGACCGGGGAAGGCGGGCAACTCGGGCGGATTCTCCGCCATGAAGGCGGCGATTTTCTGCACGGTTTCGCCCGTCTCTGCCGACGTGCCGAATTTGGCGCGCGAAACGAATTGCTGCACGGTCTGTGCCTGATAGCCCGTGCGAGCGGCAATCTCCGGCAGGCTCATTTGCGTCCGAGACATGTAGACGCGCAAATCGGCGCGTACTTGCTCACGAGTTTGGAGCATCTTCCTTCTCCATTCGGGTCATTTCGCGTGCCACTTCCTCAGAGGTTAAAGACCGGGAATAGCCCGCGCGTTTGTGCCGCGTGGCCATGTATTCCACGCTGCCCACTTCGGGATGCTGAGACTCCATCACCGGGGCATCAAAAAACTTCTGTGGCCCGATGATGTCTTTCGCGGGGAGCACCTTTTGCTGCTCAAGCAGCGCTACCGGATTCGCTGCCGCAAGAGCAACCTTGGATGCCTTGACGCCTTGCCGGATGGCGCGATGCACGGCGGCTTTGCAGCGCATGGCGGCGCGGAGTTCATCGCGGTTCTCAGGCAGCCATGCAAGCTGAGGCTTCAGCGTAGCCACGCATGAGGCCGTTCCCCCGGTGATAGGGTAAATCACCGTCACTTGGCGGAAGGTGCGGCGGCTGATGATGACTTCACACTCTTCGCCCTGATGCAAAAAGCTCGGGGGCAATGTACTCGACCAGTTGGCCGAAGAAAGTCAGGTTCACTTGGCCGCCGCGCGCAATCTTCACAAAACGGTGTTCGGCGCTGTGGTGGTCAAGCTCTTCAATGGTGATCGTGCGGAAGCCGTCAGCGGGCCGCTTGGCGTTATAGGCTTCGTTCGGAGTCATGCCGCGCCGCATCTTGCCGCACCCGCGCGCCTGAGCATTCCAAGTATTCTCTACCCAGTTAATATAGGCGTGGATGTATTGCGGAATGGAAACAAGCGGCGTGTGGGGCGCGGTGCCTTTTTTATCGGCAAGCCATGCGAGATGCTGCGCTTCTTCAGTGGCGAGCTTCTCAGGCCGCGAATCGGGGCTTGAACCGCAATAGCCGGGGAAGTTACGGTCAAACGCGGGAAGGTTCGCGTGCCAGCGTTCGATGGTCTTTGACTGCGGGTTGCGCCCGATGGCTTTTACCGGCTCGACTGCCAGCGATTTCCAGAGTC
>CAWELY010000019.1:0-102293 GCA_963810005.1 uncultured Acidobacteriota bacterium | reverse complement strand
GGTGCCGAGCGGCACCCGCTTGGGGTAATCCTCCGGCTTGATGCGGTAGCGACCGCGTTTCTGGCGGACATGCTCGCGCAGCAGTTGTCCGGTGCGGGGATCGAGCAGACGCACGAAGAGGTCGTCCCACTGCACGTTGACCAGCCGCCCGATCCAGCCCGGCGGCGCGCCATAGTAGGCGGCTTCGACTTCCACGCAGCCGTCCAGATGCACGGTGCGCTGGCCGTACTGGTAATAGCGGAAGGGTTCGAGCGGCAGCGGTCGCAGCGCCGGTTTTTCTTCCGCGAACATGGCGGCCACTTGCCGCTTGGTGGTGCCGTGAATGCGCGTGTCCGCCCAGTGCGTCTCCCAACGATCCAGGTAGGCTTGGGCTTGCTCCAGACTTTCGAAGCGCAGCCCTTTGAGCGGTGTCTTCTGGGCATGTCCGACTCCCGCCTCGACTTTGCCTTTGCGATCGGGATGCTGAACTCGGCACGGCATGGCGACCGCGCCGTAGTGCGCGAGCATGTCGCGGTAGAGGGGATTGAGCGTGGGATCGTAGATGTCGGGGACCAGCACGCCCTCGCGTAAGTTGTCGAGCACGATGAGTCGAACCACCCCGCCCAGCCGGCGGAAGGCCTTCTCATGCAGTTCCGCCCAGGTGCGGGAGCTGGATTGGAAAACGAGCAGACGGACCGACTTGCGGCTGTAACCCAGGGTCAGCACGAACAGGCGGGTGCGCCGGTACTTGCCGCTCTGCGGGTCGCGGACCATGGGGCCGGTGCCGTAATCGACCTGGGCTTCTTCGCCGGGAGCGGTGTCGATGACGGGGTGAGCTTGCGGGATCGCCGCTCCGCGGAGCTTGCCGACAAAGCGCCGCACGCTCTGATAGCCGCTGGTGAAGCCGGCCTCCGCGACCAGATCTTGCCAGATGGCCATGGCGTTGCGGCCACGGGCCAAAGCCAGTTCGATCAGCTCGCGATACGGTTCACAGGCACTGGCGGAGGGACTGCGCGTGGGAGGCACGGCAGGCCCGGCGCGGGCTCGGCGCCCGGGCCGGTGATCACCTCGTCAGCGGCGGGCGGTCCACCCAACAGAGCGGTCGCTTCCGCAGGGGGTGGGGGCAACGCCGAGTCGGTGATCACCCCTTTGGCCGGTTTTGCCGCGGCAGGGTCGCAGGGTGGTAGAGGAGCAGGTTCAGGCGAGGGGTCGAGATCAGGGGAAACCCCAGAGACCGGTTTTCCCGCGCCAAAGTCGGTGATCACCTCTATGGCCGGTTTTGAACCCGCCCTTCGCTCCCAGCCCGGAGGTCGCACCGGGATCCCCGCGGCCTTCAAATATCCCGCCGCCGTTTCCCGGCGCACACCGGTGGCTCCCTGGATGCGCCGCAGCGTCCATCCGAGCCGCCCTAAAGCTATAACTTGCTGTTTCTTTTCATCACTCAAGACATTGGCCATATCGGCTGAGGCTATAACGCCTCATGCCGCAGTCAATGTCCCGGAGTAGGTCTCCGTATGGCCGGTTTTCAGGTGATCATATATGGCCGGTTTTGGGTGATCACTGAGGGAGAAGAGGTTCAACTCAAGACAGCACGATTCATTAATGGGCTAGCGCTTGTTGGCCTTGCCGTCCTTTACGATGAGGAACAAAGGAAGACCAAATCCGAGAAGGAAAATGATTTTCGCAATGCAGAAGTGGAAGAACCAAACATAGAAGACCGCATAGAGGGATTTTCGAGGGCGGTAGCGCCAGTTCTGCTTCCCATGATTGAATCTCTGGCTGCGCTTGAAGTAGAAAGGGCGGCAAGCGTCGGTGCGACGGGCGAGGCTGTATAAAACGCATTTCAGTCAAGCCAAGCGGTGGAAAAGGACAACCTCATTACTCCCCATTGTCCGGCCTCTTTGGTCCGCATACCATTTCCGATGAGGAACTGATCGCCAAATGCGAAAGTCCGGAGACTTTATAATCGAAGGGAATTTCACCTCCTGGAACCCAGCTTGAGTCATTACGTCGAGGTATTTGGGAAGCTGCCATGAGGGGTCGGAGAATGCCACCAACTGCACTAGCATAGTCCTCGTGTCCGAAATTCGGGCGAGGGAACTATACCCCGCGTATATATTTTCATAGTATGAGGCAAGATTGCGAGCGTTTCTGTCTCCAAAGGTATAGTACGATGCGCCATTTCCGTCTGGGCTACCTACAATCCAAAAGGGTGCCGGAGTCTCTCTTCGCCCTTGGATCTGCCATCGGTGATACAAGACGTGGACACCAGGGTAAGGCGGTGACGTTAGGATCAGCGTCGGCGGGAAGCTCCCTTTGAGGGCAGGATCCGATTCAACCCCGATAACAGACCGAGTTAAGCAATGCGCGGGGTCATTGGTTTTGACGATGTTTTTCTTGTCATCGGCAAGAGTCCGAAAGTAATCGCGTGCTCCCCCCGGTCATTTCCCTCAGGAATTCGACAAGCCGTTGTCGAAACTGCCTCGCAGACGGGATTGTCGTTCGACAGTCGAGTGCCCATTGTGCCGTTCTAAGCAACGCGCATCGCGCAAATTGCTGTTGCCGCTGGTTGCTCAAGTCCTTGATGTGTTCAAGGGCCAGTTCTAGCGTTTTTCGAATTGGCCAAGTCGATCGATCGGCGATGTTGCGTTGGTAGCCATCCTCAGTCCATGTGGTTGCGCGGACCGGGGGATTGCGCAGGTTTAAGGCGGGTAGCATAGAGTCTGCCCAGTGACGCACTGCCAGAAGATCATTTTCGGGCAGGGGGGTTGTCTTCACTCTAGCTACAAACGCTGCAAGTGGGTTGATATCCGTTCCCACCGCTATTCGTCCGAGGGCAGAGGCCTCCACAAGGGTAGTTCCCCCTCCCATGAAAGGATCGAATACAGTATCCCCATGATTGGTAAATGCGAGAATGACAGCCTTTGCAAATGCAGGGGAGAACCTGGCTGGGTAACGATAGAAGTTGTGCGTCAGCCCGGACACGTGTTCTGAGAAATGAGCAGCTCTGAGGACATTCTCCAAGCATTCCCGCTTCAGTCCTTCGCCCGCTCCTTCGGTCTGGGTTTGTACGACCTGACCCACGAATCCACCTCCGCTCTGTCGAATCGCCAGCTCCGCCCCACTTTGTATCCGCGCAGCCTTCTGGTTACAACGAGCTTATAAAGAGTAGATTTTGGCTTCTTCAGGTAGGATGCCAATTCATCAATTGTCAGCCAGTCAACCATGCGTACTCCAAAATTGACGACTAATGACGATGTATGGACAATAGACGCAAATGGCGGCCAAGTCAAGGCACCGCCATCGGCCCTGATCCGCACGTAATTTAGTGAAAGGGCGAAAAAATCTTATGGGGAGTGCATTTTTCTCTTGACATGTTATAGAGATTATGTATATATTGTGTCTATGTCCGCTCGCATCCCAACGCAACAGAAGTCGCCTTTTGAAATCGACGCTCGGCCCTTGCACGAGATGTCCAGTCCTCACGCCGGGCTGCTGGCCACCTCTCGCGCCTTTCGCTCGCTCGGCATTCCCGCTCTGGCCGCGGCGCATCTCCAACTCAAGCAGCGCCAGCGCGGGTTTGACGAGGCGCAATACCTGGAAGCAATCGTCCTGCTGCAGACCGCCGGCGGCGATTGCCCCGAGGACATGCAACTGCTGGGGAATGACCCCTGCCTGGAACGAGGCTTGGGTTTCCCGCTTCCCAAGGTGAGTGCGGTGCGGGGTTTTCTCGCGCGCTTTCACGATGAGGCCTTGGAAGAATCCCGCCCTCCGCGCGCGGTGCAGAAGAGTTTCATTGTGCCCAGCAGTGCGCCGGTGGAGGGATTGCAGGCGGTGCAAGCCGGCGTGGTGCGCCGCATCGCCCAGCTTTACGCCGAGCAGCAAACCGCCTTGCGCATCGCCACGGTGGACCAGGATGCGACGATTATCGAGAGTCACAAGGCGGCGGCGCAGGCGCACTATGAAGGCGGCCGAGGCTACCAACCCATGGTGGCGGTCTGGGCGGAAGCCGATCTGGTGTTGGCGGACGAGTTTCGCGACGGCAATGTGCCCGCCCAGCAGGAGCCGCTCACCTGCGCCAAGCTGGCCTTTGCCGCGCTGCCGGAAAATATTCAGGAGCGCTATTTTCGCGGCGACTCCGCCTGTCACGAGAACGGCTTGCTGGGCTGGCTTGGGCATCCGGACCGCGCCCAGGAACCGGGGGGCCGCATTGGCTTTGCCGTTAGCGCCAAGCGCAGCGTGGAGTTGACCGCCGCCCTCACGCAAGTTCCCGACTCGCAGTGGCGGACCTATGATGGGGAAGCCGACGGCACGTTGCGGCAATGGGCGGAAGTCGATTTCGTCCCGGGCGAACGTGGAGAAAAGAAGGACACCCAACCCTTGCGCTATGTGGGCCTGCGCCTGCTCAAGCCGCAAGGAGGGCTCTTCGCCGACGGCTCGGACCGCCATCATCATGCGGTGATTACCAATCTGGAATGGGCCGGGGACCGGCTGCTGCGGTGGCACCGGGAGAAAGCCGGCACGGTCGAGCACGTGCACGATGAAGTCAAGAACGAAACCGGCGGCGGCCACCTGCCGAGCCAACATTTCGCCGTCAACGCCGCCTGGTTCAAGCTAGCGTTGTTGACCTACAATCTGGCCAGCGCCATCAAGGGGCTGTGCTTCGCGCCGGAAGAACGCACCGCGCGCTTTAAGAAGTATCGACTGCTGCTGGTGCATCTGGCGGGACGGATGAGCCGCTTCCGCTGCAAGCTGCGCCTGCGCTTCTGCGCCCGCCCGGAAGCCATCGCTCGCGTGCAGAAAGTCTGGACCGTCTTCGCCCTGCCCACCCAAGCCACCGCCTTCACCTAAACGCCGAGCGTCCACCCCCACCTCATCCCCCTGTCAACTTGCGCAAGTCCTCCTCGGACGGCCTGCAGGTTTCTTCCTTGGCCGTCGCCCAGCAGTACCCGCGCCCCTTCCCTCACCGACCCAATCCCCTTTCCGCGTAGCCAGCCGCTCCTGGGTGCAAATAATACCTGCCACCCACAACGCGCCCGCCTCGTGACGCACAGAAAATCGCGTCAACGTCGCCGCTGCCATTCTTACGTGCGGATTTGGGCTGTTGGGCATGTCTTGACAACCCCAATGGGTGCTCGATAAAATTCTGAGGTTGCATTGGGTGAAGCATCCCTGCCTCGGGGAGGGAACGCATTAGGGCACGCCCGCTAGAAGCCACTCCGATATTGAAGGGTGAGGGGAAGTTATTGCCTTCGTGACGCCCCTCGCAGATTCGATTATCTAGGAATGCCCGCTCCCACGGATAAAATCGCAATCATCATTCCCACCGTGGGCCGGTGTGACGATCTCCGGCGAATGCTGGCGAGCCTTGCCCCGCAGTCGCGCCCGCCCGACCAGGTTGTCATTGTGGATGAAAACGGCGAGGGAAATGACCTGGCGCGGGAGTTTCCCCAGTTGAATATCCTGGTAACGACTTTCCCCCGCGGGTCGGCTTCGGCCAAGCGCAACCGCGGCATCGAGTGCGTGGCTCGCGAAATCGAACTGATTGGCTTCATGGATGACGACATTGTTGTGGAGCCTGCGGCTATTGAGGCGATGCTCGATTTCTGGAAAACGGCAACTGAGGATGTGGGAGGAGCGAGTTGCAATTGGATGAATCAGCCTCCCATCTACGCCTCGAAATTGAAATCGCTCCCCCTCGTCTCGCGCCTGGGCCTCTATGATTCCCGCGGTGGCTTAGTGATGCGCTCCGGGTTTCAAACCGTTATGGGGATAGTTAATGGGACCCGGTATGTGCAGTGGCTCCCCAGTGGCGCGGTGGTATATCGGCGGCAAGTTCTGGAAGCGTGCTCTTTTGATGAGTGGTTCCGTGGGTACAGCTATTTGGAGGACTTGGATTTCAGTTACACTCTCTCCAAAAAGTACCGGTTGGCGGTGGTGGCCAACGCCCGGTTTAATCACTACCCCTCCTCGGTCGGACGAATCAGCCCGTATCTATTTGGAAAAAAGGAAGTCACCAACCGATGGCGTTTTGTCCGGAAGCATCCGGAGCTTTCGCCCGCCCTCTGCTGGGTGGCGCTTTCCATTCGGGCTTTGATCAGCACCTTTCTGGGTCTTACGAGTTTTGAGGGGACCCATTTCCAGCGCGCCTGGGGAAATATTGTTGGGTTGGTTTCGGTGGCTACGCAACGCGCCGGACCTGTCGCATAATCAAGTAGATCTTGGGAGCCGTGATTTCGGCTGGACTCGACGGGCCGTAGGGGCACGCCATGGGGTGCTCCTACGGCCCACTACAACATTAAAGTTAACCCACTACTTGAATGCCGGGTTAGGATCAATATTGTTCACATAAGAGGTTTGGGCGAATTTATCAATAGTTTTTTCCGGGGTCACCCAGGAGCAAATTGAGATGTGATTTCCCGAGATGCTTTAAGTGAACAGTATTGGGGCTAGGATGAGGTTTTTGAACTTAAGTCTAAGGGACCAGAAAAATCCATTGGAGGAGAAATTCATGAAGCGCTTGTTCATGCTCATCTTGGCGGCGGCCCTGGTGGCGAGCGCGTTTGCGCAGCAGCCCACTTCGCAGGCTCCCATCACCACCTCGAACGTGAGCACCGTCCAAGGCGTGGGGCCGGGATATTATCCCACGCCGGGAGCCGGGCTCACGCTCCAAGTCGCCCCCGGGACCGCCAACTGCGGCGGCATCGTGAACTTTGGCGGGGCCAATATTTCCCTCGCGCCGAGCGCCACCAGCTACCTTTATCTTGACCTGACGGCCTCGTGTTACCCGGCGGTGAATACCACGGGATTTGGCAACAATATCCCCATTGCCACGATGGTCACGAGCGCCACCGCCATCACCAGCATCACCGATGTGCGCACCATGTTCAACGCCGGCCAGTCGGGGGCGGGCGGGGCGGGAGCGTACACTCTCATCAATGGCGTCTACCATTACAAGGACGTGGCGTCCTATTTCCATCGTGACGCGGGGCCCGTCGGCACCGTGGAAATCGCCCTTTCTTCCGCCATTACCCCGAATAGTTCTCCGTCCATCGACATGATCATCGACGGCTATAGCTGGCCTTGGGGCTCGTGGACTATCCAAGTCGGCGGCATCGTGGCATTCGGCCAGTGCTCGGGCGGGAACGACAATTGGTGCGGCGCCAGCGCATCCATCACCGGTGCGTTCCCCTACGGCTACGTGCGTCTGGCCTACGACACGGCGTTAAGCCAGTACGTTGTGCTGCTGGGCACGGCGACCACGGCCTGGGATCGTCTAAACGTGCGGGTGGCCGACTTTACTCCTATCGAGGCGCTGAACCCCACGGCCCTGGGATCGGGCTGGGGAATCAACATTCTGACCAGCGAAGCCACCGTTACCGGCGTTAATAAAGTTTTCAACTCGCCCCAGTTCTCGTCGATCGGTCCGGTCCCCTCCGAGGGCGATCAGAGTACCGGCAACCTGGCGGAAACTTCGGTCAACCTGGAAGTCTCGGGGGGCTCGCAACTGGATATCCCCGTCTATACCGGCCCCGCTCACCTGGTCTACCATTATCGCGACTTGATTTCTGCCTACGGTTGGGCCCAGCCTTCGGAACTGGAAATTGTCCTGCCGTCGCCCCTGCTCTCCGGCCAGACGGGTGAAATCAATATGACCATCATGGGGTACGACCACACGACGAAAAGCGCTTGGCAGGTTATGATTGGGGGAATGGGAGGGTTCCCCACCGCCAATGCCTGGGGTGAGTATTCCGCCGCGGTTTACGGCAATCCGCCCTTCGCGTCGGTGCGATTGGCCTACGACACCAGCTTGAATAAGTATGTCGTATTGCTTGGAACCACGACCACAGCTTGGGCTTACGCGTGGGCGGAAGTCTCGGATTTTATCGTGGGCTATCAAGACGAGGCGAGTTGGGGAACGGGATGGTCGATGGTTCCCCTCACGAGCGAGGCGAATCTGACCAATATCGTCACCCCCGCCGCCATGTGGCCGACCGGCAAAACCGTGGCCGCGAGCTACTGCGGCAGCCTGGCGAATGCCGCCGGTTGCTCCGTGGTTACGGTGAATGGAGCAGGCACACATTATGTTCCCTATTATTGATTTTGAAGCGCTACTGGGAACAGGGGGCGGGAGGCAGTAGATTGTTGTAGCGGCGGTCTCTGACCGCCGAATTCGCCAACGGCGATCAGAGATCGCGGCTACACCAAATTGACCCACGACAAGAAAATCTGATCGGTTGGGGGCAAATGCAGGTATAATTATTGCAGCAGATATCTAAAAAGTAAATTCCGGTGCGACGGCCCGCTGGCATGCGCGTATGCGCATTCGGGTGGCCAAGATATCGCCAATGACCGAGTTGATTAAACCCGCCGTAAGCGTGGTCATTCCGACTTACAACCGCCAAGCGGCCCTGGCTCGAGCCCTTCGAACCGTGGTGGCCCAGAGCTACGGGGATTGGGAACTGATCGTGGTTGACGACGCTTCGACCGATGGAACCGAAGCGGTGGTAAGGTCATCGGGCGATGGGCGCCTCGCGTACGTTCGCCACCCCCAGAATCGCGGCGGCGGGGCGGCGCGCAATACCGGAATACGCCTGGCCCAAGGAAAGTACGTGGCTTTCCTCGACTCGGATGACGAATGGTTTGCGGGGAAACTGGCGCAGGATGTCGAGGCCTTTGAGTTGTCGGGCGAGCGGGTGGGCCTGGTGTACTGTGGCAAGGAACTTGTGGGCGCGGACGGACGCGTGCTCCTGCGACGGCTCCCGACGCTCCAGGGAGATGTCTATCGGCAACTCCTGGCGCATGATTTCATCGGCTCGTGCTCGCGGGTGGCGGTGCGCAAAGAGGTCTTGGAGGCCGCGGGCGGATTCGATGAGACCTTACCCTCTGCCCAGGATTGGGACATGTGGTTAAGGGTCGCCAAGCTGGCGAAGGTGGCGGGCGTTCCGGAATGCCTGGTGAGGCGGCACCTTGGCCAGGGGCAAATCTCCGGTTCTCTGAAGAGGATTTACGAGGGGCACCTGAAGGTTGTGGAAAAGCACCGGAAGGAATTTGACGCGGCGTTGCTGGGTCGTCATTGGGCAGACCTCGCGGCGATGCTCATGAATTACGATCTCGCCCGGGGGAGGGAGATGGCGTTTGCGTCCCTGAAACTACGGCCCTTCCAGCCCAGGACTTATGCCAGTCTCACCGCATCCTATCTCGGTTCGTCAAACTATCGCTGGCTATTCCGAAAGTATGCCGGGTGGCGGCATGGGTTCTATGCCGGGCGTGCGGCAGTTTAAGGGGAGAACATCGTAATGCGGAGGTTTCTAAGGTGGCTTAGCGCGTTCGCTCCCATCAGGGGTCTCGCGCGCGCGCTCGGGCTGGGACCCTTCATGCGGAAGGTCTATCATCATTGGGCGGCTCCCGACAATATCTTTCGCGCCCAGGTGGCGGGCATTTCAATTATGTTGCACGCCAAAACAGGCAGAGACTTGATTTGGTTTGAAGGGGCGGTGGTTACGGGCCGAGAGTGGTCGGAAAAAAGCGCCCTGGAAGCAATGCTGGCCTTCCTGAACCCTGGTGACATCGCCTATGACGTGGGAGCCAACCTCGGTCTGTATTCTGTTACCCTGGCCAAAAGAGTGGGCGAACAGGGGAAGGTTTTTTCCTTCGAGCCGCGCGGGAGTACGTTCGAGATGCTTAAGGCCAATATCAAACTCAATGGCCTGAAAAATGTGCGCTGCTTTCAGAAGGCCCTGGGTGAGCAAGCGGCTAAGCTACCGATTTACACCTTCCCGGAAGAGCCTTGGTGTTCAAGTCTGGTGGGGGGACAGGAGAAGGTCCTGGGAGGGACGCCAGGGGTTGAATCCGTGGAAGTCGAGGCCGGGGATTCATTCCGCATTGCCAACGGCCTACCCATGCCGCGGGCGGTCAAGATCGACGTGGAAGGATTTGAATACTCGGTTATCCGAGGCCTGGGGGAGACCCTGGGTGATTCCCACTGCCAGTTTGTGGGCTGCGAAATGCATCCTCACCTCCTTCCCCCGGGGATTACAACGCAGCATGTCATGGATCTGTTGCGGTCCTTGGGGTTCAACCGCATCGAGCTGAGCCCCTGCGGACTTGACCAGAAGATTGATTGTTACAAGGCATAGTTTTTCGCCGTTGGCTGCCTGCATTCAGAAAGCACTTTCTGCTGGTGGGAATAATTCCAGGGGCCCAGCCTTTCTCCTAGCAGGCTGATGAAAAAGGGCGTAGAGGCGGCGGAACCTGTCCCGATCTTATCGGGACGCTGCCATCCGGCTTTGAAAACAATAGAGATATGGCAAAGTAAACCCGCCGCTACGTGGTGCCGAACGGCTTTTCCTCAGCCGGCTAGAGGGTTGGGTGTGGTGACCGGCGGAAAGTTGAGGTAACCCGCACACCGCATGATGATCGAGAAGTTGAGACAATTCACCTACCGCCGCGGCCTTGTTTCCTTTGTGGACCGTCTGGGCGTGCGGAAAATATTGGCAAGAGTTTACTGCTTCTTGGTCGCGCCGCGAGGGGTGCTGCGCGTCCAGATCGGGGCGCACAAGTACCGCTTCCATGCGCGCCGGCCGGAGGAGTTGCGGTCGCTCGAAGGGCCCATTATCAATCCCACGGGCAACAACACGGAGAGGGAGACTCTGGACCTCCTGGTGGGTTTTCTCAAACCTGGCGACGCCGTCTACGACGTGGGAGCTAACGTCGGCCTGTACTCCTGTGTGATGGCCAGGCTGGTGGGTAGCCAGGGGCAAGTCTTTGCTTTCGAGCCAGATACGCGGAACTACCGGCGTCTGCGGGAAAACCTGGCGCTGAATGGGCTGATGAATGTTCTCGCCGTTGGCAAGGCGTTGGGGGAAGGGACTTCCTCGGCGCACCTGTATATGTTTGAGAACGATCCCTGGCGATCAGCATTGGTGAGGCCGCAGACGGACGAAATGTCGCGCGGGGAATCAGTGGACGTGGTGGCTGGTGACCAGTTTCGCCGGGATAAGAACCTTCCGCTACCTGTCGTCGTCAAGATTGATGTCGAGGGGTCCGAGTATGCGGTGATCCGGGGACTCCGTGAAACCTTAGCCGATCCGGCTTGCCTGCTCGTGTGCTGCGAGATTCACCCCACCTTGCTGCCCAAGGGTCTCCAGCCCCGCGATATCGTCGAACTGCTTGAATCCTTGGGCTTTGTCGAAATCGATGTCCGGCCATCGGGCATCGTCGAACATGCCGTGTGCCGAAAGAGGCAGGCTTACCTCCGGGGTTGCCGATGAATGCCTTCAGGAGCAAATGAGGTGAGTAAGCTGCGCGTATTGACGTGTGCCTTTGTGTGCGGCCCCTCCGGTAATTCGCAATTGGGCCATGGGGAGGCGGTACTCGGTTGGAACCTGGTCACCCAACTCGCCAGGTTTCACGAAGTTCACGTCCTGACCCACCCTTCGAACCGGGAGGGGATCGAAAAGGCGCTGCAAGGCGCGCCTCGTCCCACTCTTAGCTTCGAATACTTCGATATACCTCGCTGGCTGGGCGTTTTGCGGAAACTTCAGGGAGGCTTTCAGTTCTACACCTACCTGTGGCAGATCCAAGCCTATTTTGTGGCGCGGCGGCTCCATAGGAAATTCAGGTTTGATGCCTTCCATCACCTTACCTATGCCAATGACTGGGCCGCGAGCTTTGTTGGGGCCTTATTGCCCATCCCCTACCTCCGGGGTCCGTGTGGCGGGGCGCAGAAAACTCCTCGACCGTTTCTTTCTGAGTACGCGTGGCACAATCGCTTTTGGGAACGAGTTCGAGCCGGGATGGGTTGGGTTCTGCGCCACGATCCCTTTTTCATTCTCGGTCAATCGCGAGCGCGGAAGATTCTGGTCTGCAATCGCGAATCGCTCGAGGCTATTCCCAAGCGGTTTCAGCAAAAGGCAACTCTCTTTCCGGTCAATGGGATATCTCCAGAAGACTTGACCCTCATTGCCGGTCGGAATGGTTCCCGTGTGTCGCGGGATGACCAGGCTCCTGTATCGGGCGGCACGCCTCAGAAGGAATTTCGCGTCCTGTCAGCGGCCCAGCTGATTGCTCTCAAAGGATACGGACTCGCAATCCGGGCGTTTAAGCCTTTTGCCGACCAGCACTCCGATGCAAAGATGGTCATCATGGGTGAAGGGCCTGATCTTCCACGGTTAGAGAAGCTCGTCCGTTCGTTGCAGCTTAGTCACCAAGTGCTTTTTCCAGGCTGGATGGCTCGGAATGCCCTTTTGGACGCTATGTGTTCGTGCGATGTGTTCTTGTTCCCGAGCCTACGCGACGGAGGAGGCGCCGTGGTGGTGGAAGCCATGGCCGCCGGTAAGCCCGTGATTTGTATGGACCTTGCCGGACCGGGCTTGCACGTTACCGAGGAATGCGGCATTAAGATTCCAGCCCGTTCTCCCGATGAGACTATTGAACTCATGGCCCAGGCGCTGGAACGGCTATACCAGGATCGTGAACTCTGCGTGAAGATGGGTCAAGCGGGACGGGTGCGTGCGGAACAAGTCTATAGTTGGGATCACTTAGGTGAACGGCTCTTGAAGATCTACGAGGAAGTGCTGGGAGCACCCTCCCACGAGGCTTAGATGGGCATTGAAGTGGCAAAACCTTTGCGGCTGAGACGGGCGGCGGCAGGCCGTTTCCGCAGGATAAATTTGCCAAGCCTACAGCGGAGGGTTAGCGCGAATGCCCTGTTGGGCATGGGACTGTGGCTCCTTCTCTGGTTAGGCTATAACACCGACCTCTGCAACCTTGATGATTCCGGATTTTCCTGTCGATACCATGGAATTGATCCACGGCGTCAGGGCCTTTTTCCCCGATGCTGGCCGGTTGGATTGCTCTGCTTATTGATCTTCGTACGATCAAACCGCCTGATTTCTTGGATCATGGGGCCTCTGGGGTTGATATTATTGTACGCCGTCACGGGATTGGTTTCTTCCGCGACCTTATCGCTCGACCCGATTTGCGTTGTATTATGGAGCTAACTATCTGGCGATTGTTTTGGTTCTGCTGGCGATTGTCCTGGTTGAGGATCCCCTCCCCGACCTGCGCAAAGTGCTGAAGCTCACCTGGATTGTGGGCACAATTCTTACCCTCAGCCTGCTGGGCGCCATCCCTTTCCTGGGTTGCGAGAGGCTGATTCGACTGGAGGCGAAGCATCCGGCACGCGCGCGCGTACGCCGGCCACCGGCACGATCATGGGGATGGCTTCGACTCGAAACACCGGATTTGCCCGGTATGCAGCCATCTCCGCTCTGGTGGCGATCCCTGGGGTTATGAAGAAGGGCAAGCTTTGCCGTGCGGATCGGGTGGGGGATATTGCTCGCCGCTTCGCTTTACGCCTTGATCCTTGCCAATGGCCGGACGGAAACATTGGCGTTTGTCGCTAGCTTGGTCGTGATCTTGGTTGCAGAAAAAGCCAAGCGTACGGTTAACTTCCTGGTGGCGATCGCTGCTGCTATTCTCCTGGGTTTGCGGGGGTTCTACTCCCGATTCTTATTTTTATATCACCCGCGGGGAGGGGGTTGACCCCACGATGACCGGGCGCACCCAGCTTTGGGACCGGAGTTGGGATCTTCTTTGGAAGTCTCCTTGGGTGGGTTTTGGCTTTCAGGCCGACCGGTTGTATCTGGGAGGGTGGCACATGCACAATGCTTTCTTGCACGTCCTGATTCAATCAGGTTTGGTGGGGGGGATGGCGATTCTCCTTGGGTTGGCAATCGTGTGGTACTATACAATTTATTACTTTTTCTTACACCAGCCGTCTGACAAATCGTTGATTCCGGCAGAAATTCCTGCGATCTTTCTATTTTTGACGGTTTCTTCCATTACGGAATCGACTTTTGCTTATTTTTCCGCTGCTTGGCTGCTCAGCGCTCCGATTGTTGCCTATGTCATGGCGCTGCACATGCGCATGCGGGGAATCTCTTTGCAGGCAGCCAGAGAACAGAGCCTGCGGGCTCGGATGGTAAGGCGTAACTCCAGGGGCTTGGGATCTCCGCTGGAAGTGCCACCCCCCACCCCCGGAAGAGGGATCCCGGACTGAACCGGTTACTAGATGCTATTCAATAGCCTTCCGTTTCTTTTCGTATTCCTCCCCGTCACTTACTTCGTCTTCTGGAAGCTGACCTCCAAGACCAAGCGTTACGTGTGGCTCACCGTGACCGGGTACGCATTTTACTCATTTTGGAACTACAAGTTCTGCGCGCTCATGGCTCTATCGACGGGGGTGAGCTATCTTGCGGGTTTGGGTTTTTTGAGGTGGAGTGAACCCAAACGGCGCCGGCTGTGTTTGGTTCTCCCAATCGTGTTTGACCTAACCCTTTTGGGAGTGTTCAAATACGCCAACTTTACGCTCTCCACGGTTCAGGGTTTGGGGCGGGCATTCCATCTTCTCCTGAACGTTCCCAAGTTGGATATCATTCTGCCCATTGGCATTTCTTTCTATACCTTTCATACGATCACCTACATCGTGGACAGCTACCGGGGGGTCATCAAACCTACGCGGAACTTATTTGAGTTCTCGTGTTACGTATCGCTCTTCTCGCAGTTGGTGGCCGGCCCGATCGTCAGGTTTTGCGAAATTGAAAAGGATCTCGATAATATCGACCGCCATGATGCCCGAGAGATGCTGGAAACTGGCTGGTCATTCTTCACTCTGGGCATGATCAAGAAGGTGCTGATCGCCGACTCGATTGCCACCGTGATTAATCCCGGGCTGGCGGTTTGGCAGCAGCTCTCAAGTGCGGGCGCATGGCTGTGCATGTTGGGGTATACCTATCAACTCTATTTCGATTTTTCTGGATACAGTGACATGGCGGTGGGCCTGGGGAGGATGTTTGGTCTTCGCCTGCCGCAGAATTTCAATTCGCCTTACAAAGCCCTCGACATCAGTGACTTCTGGCGGAGATGGCACATTTCGCTTTCCACCGTACTGAGAGACTACCTATATATCCCTCTGGGCGGCAGCCGGGAAGGCGTGGCGGCGACCTACCGGAACCTGATGCTGACCATGCTGCTCGGCGGACTTTGGCATGGCGCCAATTGGACGTTTGTACTATGGGGCGGGTACCACGGGCTGTTACTTTGTGTAAACCGCGTTTGGTCCGCCCGCATTGGAATGTGGCCAAATTGGCTTCGGCTCAGTGGAACGTTCCTCCTGGTGGTCGTTGGCTGGGTACTGTTCCGTTCCGACAGCTTCACCATGGCGCTGGGTTTACTCCGCCGCATGTTTTTCTGGAGTCCGGGCTCGATCCCCATTGGCTGGCCGATTCTGCTGGCCATGGTTATCGTCGCCGCGGGGTTGGCCCATTTCTGTCCCAATACCTTTGAGATATCGCACCGCTGGAATGGGGCAGCCGTTCTGGGTCTCGCCTTGCTCTTTGCCGCCTGCTTGGCCGTACTTTACGGGGGGCAGCAGTCACCTTTTCTGTACTTCCAGTTCTGAGGGATATGTCTACGCGGACACTGAACGACCCGACAAAACGCCGGCTCTTGGAACTTCATGTCTTGGTTCCCGGGCTTATCCTGCTGTGCTTCCTTGCTGATCTTGGCCTGCGATTCCTACCGCCGAAGTACGTGGCGTTCAGGTGTTGGGAAGTAATGTTGCTATCCCCCACCGCGGATGGCTCCTTCACTCCCAGCACCAGTTGCAGTAATGATAGGTCATCGGGCGACCTCTGGAGCATGGGCAATCTACCCGCTCTTCGCCAATACAAGCCCGAGGTGCTGACCGCCGACCATTGGGGTTATCGTAACCCGCCCGGCGCCGGCCAACTTCCCCTCTCAGTACTTCTGGTCGGTGATTCCTTTGGAGCGGGGGCCGGTGTTACCGACACGGATACTCTCAGCGCGCAATTGAGCCGCTTGGGGAGACTGGGAGTTTACAACGCGGCTGGCGATCCATCGAGCGGGCGGGGCGTCGAAGATCTTGATAAAACGTCTTAACTTGAAAGGGGGGCTGGTCATATGGCAACAATCGGAGAGGGAAGACCCGCCCTTAGGATTTGACCATGAAGGGGAGGGCGAGAGTCTTGAGGTCAGGATTGCCCGTCGCTTACTGCTTCCGGATTCGCCAACGTTTCGTTGGTTGCGAACGATTCGGAGAATCGTAAATTTGCGGTACGCTTACTCTCCCCTAAGAATCTGGGTGACGCGCGCCTTCAATCACCTTCGCGATGACGTGTGGTTGCCGAATCTCTCCGCCCGAAATGTCGTCGAACTCCAGCTCAAGAACGGTCAACCGATGCTCTTCCTGCCTACCGACGTCTTCGGCGAGACGCATCGTACGGGGGCAGACTTCTTTGTCCAACTTCAGTCGCTGGTAGAATCCACCGGCAACAAACTCCTGGTTGTTTTGGTTCCGGACAAATTTAAGATTTACTACCCGCTGGTGAAAGATCCGCCCCCCATTCCAGCCGACGACAAAACGTTCATGGGCGCCTTGGCTCGGAACCTCAGCGCGGCAGGGGTACCTTTTCTTGACCTCACGCCCGGATTGCGGCAACAAGCGGCGGCAGCCTTTGCACGCGGCCAGTATAACTACCAAATTGACGATACTCACTGGAATGCCTTGGGCATACAAAAAGCAGCCCAGGAAATTCTAGAATTCCGAGGGAAAATGCCGGGTGGGACCGCAGGCGCAAGATTGGGTGGCTTTCCGGCAGCGCCTCCTACCGGAATTAAGTGATCTTGGTTTTTTCCTTTGCGATGACCAGCAGGTGTAGCGCGGACCTGCTTTATAGGTCCGCGGCTCGTCCCCAATGGGCAAGGAAAAGCCGCGGACCTACAAAACAGGTCCGCGCTACCCTTCTATGGTCTGCGAGCCGGATCGGTAAGCGGCGCGTACATTTCCGGCCGGCGGGCGGCGATACGATCGTATTCCCACTTGCCCGGCTGCCGGATCACGTGGTTGCAGTCGGCGGTGGCGGGATCGATTTCGGCATAGAGAATTGTCTCTTCCGTCTCCCCTGCCTCTGCCAATTTTGTGCCGCCGCAATCCACAATCTGTGAATGGCCGGCAAAACGGAAGCCGCGCTCCTCGCCTACCCGGTCGCAAGCAATGACGTACATATGATTCTCGGTTGCGCGCACCGGCGGCGTGTGCAGCCAGGTATCGGAACCGAGCGGCCAGTTAGTGGGAATGACGAGGACCTGCGCGCCCTTCAATTTGAGGATCCTGCCGCTTTCGGGAAAACTACAGTCGTAGCAAATGCTGATGCCAATTTTGGCGTGCGGCGTCGCGAAGACGGGAAAGGGCGTGTCGCCCCGCATGGTGTGCCAGTCAATGCCGACGCAGGGAAGGTGCAGCTTGCGATAGGTTCCCATAATGCCTTGCGGCGTAACCACCGCAGCCGAATTGAAAATCTGATCGCCGGCGCGCTCCAGCAGTCCCACCACAACCGTGCAATCGAGTGCCCGCGCCGCGGCCAGAATCCTTTCGGTGGAGGGGCCGGGAACCTCCTCCGCTACCGGCGCTGCTTCTTCGAGGCTGACTAAACAGTATCCGCTCAGCGCGCATTCAGGGAAGACCACCAGCTTCGCCCCCGCTTGCGCAGCCTCTTCCACGCGGCTGAGGATCCGTTCGAGGTTGTGCTCCCGGGCGAGAATCTTGACGTCCATTTGAACCGCTGCGGCCTTCATGCGCACCCCCTGAGGGTTGATGAGTCACTGGTATTCTAGCGCGGATTTTCATGACACGAGGAGGTTTTTATGGGTTGGCGGAAGGGCGGGGCTCCAAAGCCTGGGTGAATACAATACCTTCCTAGACCTGGCCTGTCAAAATCCCCCAGGGTCCCTGCCCCGCAACTTTATTTTTCTTGCTGTGTTTATGCTTGCGAATGGGATTCAATCTGATTATGATGGGTTGCCACATTTCTTGGGGTAGTACAAATTTCCAATCTGGGAGGGAAAATGAAGAGGACGATAATCACTCTGAACATCGTGTTCGCCGCCTTGGTCCTGGCTATTCAGTTGGGAAATCAAAAGGCGCAAAACTTCAACTCGTCGGCAGCCATCGCTGCCCCAGCCCCGATACCCATGGCCGTCCCGATACCGGCTCGTTGTCCGAACATCCATGGGGCCATCGATGGGCTCCGGTCATCAGAGCAGGAATTGAGAGATGCCGGCCACGATTTCTGCGGACATAAGGCGGCGGCAATGCGGGCCGTGCATGAAGCCATCGAGCAGTTGAGGCAGGCAGAGAATTGCGATAGGTGCCGATAAGCAGAAAGTAGGGGAACGGCCAGAAAGACGCAATTGATGGGTGCGAACTTCAAAGGGGCCCGGCGCTCAGCCCGCTTGAGCGTCGTGCCCCTTTATTCTTGCTGAGACCGCGCGGGTGCTGCGAGTCTTAAACCGGACTTTCCCTCTAAATCCCTCAAAATTCCCTCCTTGACAAAAGGCGAATAAAAAGCGAAACTCATTAGAACTCAGATTACAGGGGGTTCCGTATGGGTTGCACTTCACTGCGGGGACCAGTCGGACAAAACGCCACTTGTGGGCATTGCCCGCATGGCGGCCCAAAGCCCTTTGGTGCGCGAGCGGGCGGAGGTGGAGTACTTCCGCCTGGCGGCGCGCTCCACGCTGAACCGCGAGTCCAGCGGGCGCATGCCCTTTGCCTGGACCATCAACCCTTATCGCGGCTGCGAGTTCGGCTGCCATTACTGCTATGCCCGTTACACGCACGAGTTCATGGAGATGTGGGACAGCCGCGACTTTGAGCGGAAGATCTACGCCAAGACCGACGCGCCGGAACGCCTGCGCGCGGAGCTTCGCCAGGGGCGCGACAAAGGGCTGCCCATCGCCCTGGGCACGGCGACGGATCCCTATCAGCCGGCCGAGCGGCAATTTGAAATCACCCGCCGCATGTTGGAAGTCTTCGCGGAATTCCGAGGCGCTGGACCTTTCCATCACCACCAAATCGGTCCTGATCCTTCGCGACGTGGACCTGCTTCAATCCCTCGCGGCGCGGCATCGCTTCAGCGTGCACATGACGGTAACCACTCACGACGAGCGCCTGGCGCGGCTGCTCGAGCCCAAAGCGCCCGCGCCCGCCCAGCGCCTGGAAGCCGTGCGGAAGCTGGCCCAAGCCGGAATCCGCGTGGGCGTGAACGCCATGCCCGTCCTGCCGGGACTGAATGATGCGCCGCGCATGTTGGAAGCGCTGGCGGCGCAAGCGGCGCAAGCCGGCGCTCAGCTTCCTTTACGGCAACATCCTGTTCCTGATGCCTTCCGCCATGAAGCAATTCATGCCGTTTCTGGAAAGGGAATTTCCCCATCTGGTCAAACGCTACCGGAAACTCTATGCGCGTTCGGCGTATTTGCGCGGCGAATATCCGGAGAAAATAGCCCATCTGCTGGCGGAATTGCGCGACGCGCTACGGCTTGGATGGCAATCGCGGGGAAGTGCCCGCCGCGGCGCGCCATCCGCAGATGGATCTTCCGTTTAGCATGTTCCCGGCGCCCGACGATGCCCGTCCGTCGCGCACCGCTTGCCACGACGCACCGTAAAGGTTCCAAACCTCGGAGGTGGATCATAACGTCCCAAAATGGTCTTGACAACGCCGCCGACTATATAGAAGGTCCGGGGCTTTTCCTTGCCCATAGCGAGCGAGCCGCGGACCTTCAGAAAAGGTCCGCGCTACACCCACTCAAAGCTCTTGACCGCGGGCCGAGTTTCTTGAAGAATTGTCCTGGACCTGAAAAATTCTCGTAAGGAGCACAACGACACCGTGAGTGGAGAAACCAAAGACACCGCGCCAGCCCCGGCGGCGCGGACGGTGAAATACGAAGAAGACGCCATCTACCAGGAGGGCCAAGTCGTGGCGCGAGTGGTGGGGCCAGAGGTTCGCCGGGACACCCGGGAGATTCACTTTGCCGAGATCAATACCAGCGACGACCTGATTCTGCCGGAGGAATGCGAATTCCAAAAGTACCGGCTGATGATCCAGCGCATCGAGTACGCCTCACGTATCGACAAGAATGCGCCGGAAAAAGGCCGAGTACTGCGCGGCGTAGTGGCGGAAATTCTGGGTTACCGCGAGCAGTAGACGGGTAGCTCCGCGCGGCAACACGCCATCAACCCTCTAAACCTCCTGGAAGGGCAGGAGCTTCCAAAGTCCAAGCGTGTTGCAGCCCGCGCAGGTCCGTTCCACCCCGCCTTTTTCCTGAAGTGCCACCAGCAGGGTTTCATCCCCGTGCAGGGACTCGCTGGCGGAGCAGTTTGGGCATTCAAGCATCACCCGCACTTTGACTTGGTCCCCGGGGCCGAGTTCAGGAATGCCCACGCCCCAGATGTTTTTTTCCGGGCTCAGATTCTCGACACCCCAGTAAGTATACTTAAGTTCAGAACTTTGCAATTTGGATACAACCCGAAAAACCGAATCCTGCCCCGTCGGATGGCTGACCAGGCGGATCTCCGAATCCGGCAGCAGTTGATGGGTCATTCGGATCTTGGCCCCGTGCAGGTTTACGATAATGGTGTGGGCCTCCTCGGTAAAATCGACCCCACGATAATCAATTCCGAAAACGCGGATCGGAACCGACAGCGCCACTCGGCAACTGCGCCGGGATTGAAACTCCTGCCATAGACATATCCTCCCAGGTCGAACCGCACGCTCGCTAGGCAGATGTTACCTTGGCTGGGGAAGATTTTCCAGTCCCCAAAGAGTTAACCCGCCGGGGCATTCAGTTGGCGGGCAAGCGCGGCTCCGGCTGTTGGGCCTCCACTGGCTCAAGGCATCGGAGATTTCGTCCAGCAAGGCGCGCGCGCCCTGCTCGCCCGCACTTGCCGCCGCCACAATGGCATAGGCGCAATTCAGGCACAGGCAATAGGCGCGACTCTCCGAGATTTGGCTGGGGCGGCAGACCGCACACGGCCAATCGTCACACGAATGAACGAGTAACCCCCCCGGCGTCATGGCGAAATCCACAGTGAACCCCCAGCCGGCCTCTCTGCCAACTTCGAGCAAGTGGGCCGCCACTTTTGCATATCGGATTTCTGGGGATAAGCTTAAACGGGGAGATCAGGTATCAGGTGTCAGGGATTAGGTGTCGGGGGTTAGGTTTTAGGTATCAGGTGTTAGTGTTTTATTGGCACAGAATAGGTGTCATGTATCCGGTGGTGAAGTTTTTGCTGGCACCTGGCACCTGGCACCTGACACCTCATTCCTACCGCTCATAACTGACGCCATAAATCTTGCGTCCGGTGCCTTGCATTTCGCGGCGGCGCACCACTTGGCCGCGGACCTCGATGTTGTGGCCGGTCTTTTCGTAGGGACAGGTGACCAGAATGACTTCCCCGACCTCGTAGTTGCGGTCCGAGATGAAGCACATGCCGCTCCGCGAGACGTTTTCCGAGCGGGTGAATTCTTCCGTGCCCGAGAAGCTGCGCACCCGGATCGGCAATTGGAGAGCAACGCGCTGGTTGCTACGGTGATCCGATGAGGCGGGCGGCGCGGCGAGGTTTTCCGGCGAGGGTAGCGCCAAGCCCGCGTCATCACTGGCAAGGGAGATGGATGGTTCTTTATAGCTCCAGGAGGTCGAGCGTACGCAAGCCTCGCACTCCTTGACCAGCAATCCCGAGGTCCCCAGCACTTCATGCTCGACCATGGAAAGGTGGGTGAGCTTTACCGCGTGGCAGCGCCGGCACTCGAGCAGCGCCGTGCACACGCCGTCCGCCGCCGAGGGAGGAGGGAAGCCGATGCCCCAAAGGTCGCAGTTCGACTCCAGGCACTCGATGCCCCATTCACCGGTCTCGCTGGAAACAGGCTGGGTCGGGCCTACGAGGCGAAACTTGGCGCTGCGGCGTGCCACCGTGGTCGTAACCTGCAACGTGGCGCCGGGAGCCACCGCCCGCTTCAGGTAGATTCGCGCCCCTTGCCGATTGATGACCAGCGTCCGGGTCTCTTCGCTGAACTTTTCCCCATTCCGGTCCACACCCTCGACGCGGATCGGCACCGTAATCAGCAAGCGCTCACTGCGCCGGCGCTCGACCTCGCGCAGCGATCCCTTGGCTGTCGTCACGGGCGGACGGCTGGGTTCCGAAGTCTGACTCATTTCCCTATCCCCGACCACTTTGTTGCCGCATCATGGCTGCCGAGGGGCCACGAAGTCGATGAATGTGCCCAGCTAACTTTAGCGCAGCGTGGGCGAGCCGCAAAGGAAAATCAAAGCAGGCGTAGCGCGCCTGTTCAGGCGGTCCGCGGCTCGTCCCCGATAGGCAAGGAAAGGCCGCGGACTTACAGAACAACTCGCTACACTCGCTTACAGAAGAAAGTCAGATTGGACAGATTGGCGAGCGTGGGGCCCGGAGCGGATTTCGCCAAGGCGCGTCAAGCCGTACCGACCCACGTGACTCCAATGTTCTCTGCCGTCCGTAGCCGATCAAGCAGTTGTCCCGTATGATGTTGAAGGTGCCGGAGGTTGTACACGTGCAGTTCCAGCCTGCCGAATCGGAGCCAGGAAAACCCCGAAGGCGAGTCGAGATCCACAGATCGCACTCGGTTTTCGATCTCAGCACGACAGACCTCATGAAATTCGAGAATCTCCGCTTGGCTATACGGGACTTCAATCTTCGGCCGATCGTACGGCGGCCGAGGGACAGAACCAAGAAACTGATAGTCGGGCCGGTGTTTGGCCCATGGGCTGAACTCCGCTTCGGAAGCTTGCAGGTACAAGTGGGTGTAGAAAAGAGTGTGGTAGGCAATGTGCCAGAACTTATTTACATAGCCAGGGGCGAGCCACAGATCTTCGGGGCATTTGGTGATGGCTTGCCAAAGCATCTCGAGCGATGCGCGGTACTGCCTTCCCAGCACTTCATGAATGTCTAGTTCAGACATAGGAGTCCCCCTCATTTTTCGCGCGCTGGCAAAGACGCCAAAAGGCGACCGTCTGGACCCGCTCACCCTCTTCCTTCGGTGCAGTCGGTGATTGGCAGCGAAAAGCCGCGGACCTACAAAACAGGTCGCGCTCCGCTCCTTTATGAATACGCGCCAAAACTAAGAATTCTTTTTCCCTCGCCCCCTTGGGGGAGAGGGTGGCCCGCAACCGGCGTTTTCACCAGCCGGGGCGGGACAGGTGAGGGGGTCAAACGTCAGTGCGCAGATCAACTTTGGGCTGATCTTCAGGTACGTTTGGCCAGCCAGTGGACCATTTGTTTCCAGAATATGCCGTAGTGCGGCCAGTGTACAAAATCACCGGCCCAATGGGGAGCGAAATCGGAGGCAAAGATTGCCGTGCGCCCGCCCTGGCATTCCCAGCACGCAATTAAGGGGTCGTCCTTATAGCGTGCCACGAGAGTCGCTCCTGGCTTCAGGGTAAGTTTGTTGTAGCCGCACAGCGTCCAGGTGGCGCTGGACCAAGGCAGCCCCGCGACGATGGGATGCTCGGGTTGGACGAGGTCGAACCGGAACCCTTGAACGATTTCGGCGCGATCGTCGGTGCGAGCGAGGGAAACCGGCAGAAGAGTTTCAATTTCCGTTCCCCCCCAGCGGGCAATGCCGTTCAGGCCGGCGAACGACAGATAGCCACCGACCATCAGGAACCCGCCGCCCTGCTCGACAAACTCGCGCACCATGCCCACCCGGTCGGGGCCCAGCGGATAGACATAAGGCGGAGTGAGGCCGGGGTAGAAGATCATCGAGTTATAGCCGACGTCGCTGAAGATCACCACATCGTAAGCGCGCAAGTCGCTCAGACGGGCGGGAAACTGGGTGGGCACCTCATGGGGTGCAATGTGACGCACCTCCACCGTCGGCTCCGGCGCCATAGCGTCGCGGAACCAGCGGGCGTTGTCATTGAAGTAAGATTGCTCAATCACGTCGGCGCCCACCAGATAACGGTTGAGCACGATTTCCGAGTCCCCCACATAGAGCACTTTAGTTGTTTGCATGTTTGGCCTCTTCCTCAACTCGGCAAATGGGAAATCAGGTGTTTCCCGGACTTCTATTTTGAATGCCGGTTCCCTGTGAGCATACCACCAGTGTAGAGTAGGGGCACGCCATGGCGTGCCCGTACAAACTCGGCGGTCGGAGACCGCCGCCTGGAGTTTCCACATTTATGTTGGCCCTACCCTGTACCCTGACGCCCGCAAGCCGACAGCGCAGCGTACGCGTACGGTTTGGCGACGGCCAAGTGACCACCGACATCGGAAGAGGAGTTGCAATCCAAAACGAATTCGCGTACCCCAAAAACACGGGTATCCATCAGCCCATGGTCGGCTATGCTCGCGCGATGAGGTTGCAAAGATTTGGCTGGGGACAAATTGGGGTTATAATCTCGGGCACGGGAATGTCTGGTTGGAGATTTCTGGTTGACAATGATTGATAAACCCGCGATTAAGAGTCTGCACATTCAGAATCTACTCTCGTTTGGTCCGGACTCTCCGAAAATCCCCCTCGGACCCCTTAATGTTCTCATTGGCCCTAACGGGTCGGGCAAATCGAACCTCATCGAAGTCATCGCGCTATTGCAGAGCACTCCCCGGGATTTGGCGAGACCCATTCGGGAGGGTGGCGGCATCGTTGATTGGCTATGGAAGTTGCCAGCGGCCCGTCAGAAGGCGGCGAGGTCTTTACCAACGGCAACGATCGAGGTTTCGACCAATCCCGCTCACCTAAGCGCGCCCATTGACTACCGACTGTCTTTCACGGGCGTGAATTATCAGCTTGACGTCAAGGACGAACGGGTCGAGCCCGAGGTCACTGAGAAGAGCCGGAGGGACGCGCCGCCTTACTTTGCATATGTCAACGGACATCCGATGTTGAGGATGAACGGGACGCAGCAGGAGCTTTCGCGGGAACTGATCAACCCCCAGCAGTCGATCCTGGCCCAGCGCAAGGATCCCGCGCAATACCCTGAACTGACCTACCTAGGTCAACTATTTGGTGAAATTAAAATCTACCGTAACTGGGAGTTCGGGCCCATTTGTGATGCGCGGAATATGTTCGGACCGGAACTCAGCAACGAGTTTCTGGATGAGGACATCAGCAACCTCGGGTTGATGCTGAATAGGCTCAATTCCGAATCTCGCACTAAGTCCGAATTGCTAGAGCATTTGAAAACGTTTTACGACGGGGCCGAGGGAATTGAAACACCCATACATGGGGGGCTTGTTGATGTACGTCTCGTCGAAAGGGGAGGCGTTTCGATCTCTGCTATGAGGCTATCGGACGGAACGCTCCGGTGGCTTGCCCTTCTCACGATTCTGCTGAACGATACACCACCACCTCTGGTATGCATCGAAGAACCCGAACTTGGTTTACACCCCGATATCATTCCACCGTTAGCGCTGCTCCTGCGAGATGCCTCGCAGCGGATGCAGTTGATCGTCACCACGCATTCGGATGCCTTGGTAAGCGAACTGTCGGACATCCCCGAGGCAGTCATCGTGTGTGAGAAGGAAAATGGCTCAACCACGTTGAAACGCCTTGAGCGCAAAAGGCTCGCCGCCTGGCTCAAGACGTACAGCCTCGGCCACCTTTGGAGGAAGGGTGAGATCGGGGGAAACCGCTGGTGAGGGTCCGTGTCTACGTCGAGGGAGCCGGTGACTACAAACATACCGATAATGCCACCGCTTGCCGCCGCGGGTTTCAGGAGATCTTCGAGAAACTCGGACTTCCAGCGAAAAGACTCAGCGTAATTGCCTGCGGCAGCCGTTTTCAAACATTTAATGACTTTCGCAAGGCCTTGCGCCAGCATCCGGGTGACTTCGTTGTTCTCCTGGTGGATTCGGAGGGTCCTGTCGAGGCGCTTGGCGTCTGGGCTCATCTCCATGCGAGGGATGGGTGGCCACGTCCGGCAGGCACTGTTGAAGACCATGCCCATTTGATGGTCCAATGCATGGAAGCCTGGTTTCTGGCCGATCGCGAAGCCCTGGCCGAGTTCTATGGTCAGGGGTTTCTGGCTGGTTCACTACCCGGTCAGCCGAACATTGAGCAAATACCGAAGCGATTCCTGCTTCCCGCTCTCAAACACGCATCGAAGAAAACCACGAAAGGCCCCTATCACAAGACAAGGCACGCATTCGCCCTTCTGGCGCGGATCAATCCGCAAATTCTGAGACAAGCATCAGTCCACGCAGAAAGGCTGTTCGACGTATTGATTCACAGGACTAACGTGTGAGCCTGCAATACCGCCTGCCGACTCCTGTTGCGCGGCACACGACGAGTTCTGCGTGTCAGCGACTCGGTCGGCCCAAGCATGCCGACCAGCCCCATGTTCCGGCATCGTGAAAGCGCTTAAGGGAACAGCCCTGCGTAAGCGGGTAATCATTGTCAGCTACCCGACTTTTAGCTGAACGACAGCCCCGCCAACCAATTCCGCCTGAAAGTCGCCTTCCCAAGAAGTATCATTTCTGCTGCGTGGCCGCATGATTGCTGGCATAAAGGGTCGATACCACAAGGAATCATGATTACGACAAAACCACGATCGTGGATGCGCCCGCTTCACTTTTACGGCCTTGCCATGCTTGTGTCCGGCGTCCCCTGCCATGATGACGATTTGTCACCATCGCCGGCGAGTCTTGCCGCCCCTTTCCTACGGGTAGGAAATAGCCGGCGGGAATTGTAAAATCTTTTCCTACCGGCAGGAAATTTCGCCAGAATTCTGTTGACAACATATCTTGTCTTTGCGCTAGCCTTAGGGGGCGAGGAGCGCGGCGCCCCCACGGGGCACAGGCTTTAACCTAACGGCGTCGGTCCTATTCGGAAGCCGCGTAGCGGCGACACCGTGTGGCCCACGGCGAGCCAGCCGTGGGTCAACGCGCTGCGAATAACGCCTCTCCCGCCCCGAGGGGGTGACATCAGGTCAAATTGTCGCCCGATGTCGCCCCTTCGGGGCTCGAACTGTTATTTCTCATGCCGGCGTTCCCACGGCTGGCTCGCCGTGGGCTAAATGACAACCGCTATGCGGGATTTCGGGTGCCTCGCGCCGTCAGGTTAACGCTTATGCCCCCACGGGGCCACTCGGAGGAAGGGACGAATGCCCCGACCGACGCAGGAAATGCAGGACAAATTATCCGAAGCAAGGGAGGTTCCATCATCGCGGCGGAGGGGAAAAGTCGCGTGGGGAGGGAGCACTGAAAAAAAGATGTTAATAAATCACGAACGAAGCCGGAATGTGTATGAAAACAAACAAAACTACGACACTTTTACCGAGGAAAAAGGCGACATTTCTACACAACGGAACGACATATTATGCAAAAGAACACGCATTTTGCTGAAATCATCGTTTTTTTTGTCACTATTGGAGCGCTGGGGAACGAACCTCTCGCTTCAAAATGTAGAAACTCGATGCCCCTCCTGAATCAGGATGGGAGCCTTGGGCGCGCCGGGATGGGTGACTACACCCCCGGAAGAACCGGTATATGCCTAGATGTGTATGAAAACACAAGGACTTAGTAAAAATTCAAAGGATTCTCGCCAAAATGCATCTCATTGAATTCAGGCTACTTATCGCATCGCGGTGCGACGGGGCGCAGAAGAAGGGGCAATCAAGAAATGAAGGTATATCCCGTGATGTTATTGAAAACAAATATAGAAAAAATGTCAGTTCTTGCCCATGCCGTGATGTTTATGAAAACAAATGCCTTATATTGATGAACCCGTGATATGTATGAAAAGAAAGGGACTTGGCTAAAACCGGAGGTCGAAAACTGGGCAATGGTGCAGTTTGATGTAGAGGCGGCTTTACGCCGCCATTTGGCGAGGTAAACTCGCCGCTACGACCATCCGGTGGAGGGCCAGGCAAGCATAACTCGGCGTTGCGCCGCTACGGGTCGGGGGACCGGCAACAACCCACGTGCATGGCGGTGCGGCCCGAAATGCAGAGACTCCAGGGGCACGTCATGGCGCCTACTCCGAATTCTTGACAACCGCTGGTTTTTCGACAAGCGTGCCAGAACGCCCGAGGCTATAATTCGTAGCCGTTCGTCCACGAGAAAGGATGAATCATGGCTAAGGAACTCAGTACGAAGCGTCCGTGGTCCGTTGCCCTTTGTCCGTTGTCTCCCATAAGGTCGATTGGCGACCTTCGAGGGCTTTGTCTCCAGCAACGGACCACGGATGACGGACCACGGACATTTTCACTTTATCGTTTCTTCTGCGTGATCGGCGTCCTGGGCCTCACTCTCTCCCTTCGCTCCACGCCGCTATGGGCGCAGGGTGAGACGTCCTACGGGATCATCGTCTCGCAGGACGTGATGGTGCCGATGCGTGATGGGGTGCGGTTGGCCACCAATATCTACCGGCCCGGGTCTGGCGGCATTCCCGTCCCCGGCAAGTTTCCCGTCATCCTCGAACGCACTCCCTACAACAAAGATCTCTCCGAGCATTGGGCGATTTACTTCGTGCCGCGCGGCTACGTCGTGATCAGCCAGGACGTTCGCGGGCGCTACGCTTCCGAAGGCCGCTGGCGTCCCGACCGCGACGATGGGAACGACGGATACGACACGGCCCAGTGGATCGGCGAGCAGCCGTGGTCGGACGGCGGCATCGGCACAGTGGGCACGTCCTATCCCGGTGGGACGCAGCACGCGCTGGCCCTCGCCCATCCGCCCTACCTCAAGGCGATGGTGCCCATTGACGCCATGTCCGACTACGGACACTACGGCGTTCGCCACGATGGGGCCTTCGAGCTGCGCTGGCTTAACTGGATTTTTACCATTGGCCTGCCGAACGGCGGCACCCCGGCTCGCGACCCTGGCGTGCGCGATCAGCTTACCGAACTCGGGCAGCAGGTGCGCGACTATGTTCGCAAGCTGCCGCTGCGTCCCGGCCTCACGCCGCTCAAGCTGGCTCCCGATTACGAATCCTGGCTGGTGGAGGCGATGAGCCATGGTGACTACGACGATTTTTGGAAGGACTGCGGTGTCGATGTGGTTGAGCACGTGGCCGAGTACAAGGACATCCCGGTTTACCTGGTGGGCGGCTGGTATGACTCTTGGGATTTGATGACCTCCAATCTTAACTACGTGACCCTGGCGAAAAACAAGAAAGGACCCATCCGCCTCATCATGGGTCCGTGGACGCACGGCGGCCAGCAAGCGAGCAATGCGGGCGAGGCGGAGTTCGGCCCCGAGGCCAAGCTGGATCTCGCGGCTTTCCACCAGCGCTGGTTCGACCACTGGCTCAAGGGCATCGACAACGGCGTCGACCGCGAGCCGCCCGTGCGCATTTTCGTGATGGGCGGCGGCGACGCGCACAAGACGCCCGAGGGCCGGCTCTTCGTGGGCGGGCATTGGCGCAATGAGAACGAATGGCCGTTGGCGCGCGCCGTGAGCACACCGTACTACCTGCACGCGGACGGCAGCCTCCGGCCGTCGAAGCCAGCGAGTGATGAAGCCGGCGCCGCCATCCCCACCCACTACTTGTTCGACCCGCACCACCCGGTGCCGACGCTGGGCGGCAACGTCTCCTCGGAAGGCGTTCTGATGTTTCGCGGCGCCGCCGACCAGCGCTGCCGAAAGGATTTCTGGATGTGCGACGATGAGCGTCCGCTCTCGGCTCGCAACGACGTGCTGGTGTTCCAGACCCCGCCGCTCACCGAGGACGTGGAAGTGACTGGCCAGCTGATCGTCAAGCTGTGGGCGTCGTCGAGCGCGCCGGATACCGACTTTACCGCCAAGCTGGTGGACGTTTATCCCCCCAATCACGATTTCCCCGGCGGCGTTGACCTGAATGTGGGCGATGGCATCCTGCGGGCGCGCTATCGCGATTCGCTCGCGCACTCGACGCTGATGAGACCCGGCGATGTGTATGGTTTCACCATCGAGATGTACCCCACCTCGCTGGTTTTCCAGCACGGGCATCGTATTCGCCTGGATATTTCCAGCAGTAATTTCCCCCGCTTCGACCTTAACCCCAACACAGGCGAGCCGCTTAACAACAACCGGCGCTGGGCCGTGGCGGACAACGCGGTGTATCATGACCCCGCGCATCCGTCGCACATTTTGCTGCCCGTGGTCCCGGCGGAAAGGTAGTTCAGCGGTAATGGACGAAATGTCATGTTTTTTAAAAAGTGAGCAATATTGAACAGACAGACAAATTGTCACTTTGCTAAATTGTTGGAATCATGTGAGCGGAGGTACCGTAGTTGTGAAACGCAGGCTTTTATACCCTACGGACGATTCTCCGCAACCCACCTCAACAACTGCAAGCATGGAAGTTCAGTTACCAAAGCCAAATGGGCACTTCGGTTGTGGCTGAAGTGCCCTTCCTCCCCTTATCGAACCTCTAGCGCGGTGAAGTGCAAAATCGCGGCTGAGAACGAACTATGGGGTGTATACTGCTGCCGCTCGGGATGCCAAAATGGAAATCCTGGGTGGTGGGAAAGATGTAGGGGCGGCTTTATGCCGCCATGTGGCGAGATAAACTCGCCGCTACGACACCGTGGTGTCGTAAAGCCACCGCTACAACGTCTCGGTTCTTCAGGGGGTTTCCGATGCTCAAAATTACTCGTCGTGAATTTCTCGGCTCTGCCTTAGCTGCCAGCCTATGCTCGCAAATGAACTTCGCCCAAGAAGGGAAGCTGCGGATTGGCGTGACGGATTGGAATCTGGAACTAGGCGCCAGCCCCGACGCGGTGCCGCTGGCGGCCAAGCTCGGATTCGAGGGGGTGCAGATGTCTTTCGGGCGAAAGCTCGTGGACGGCAAGATGCCCACGGATAATCCGGAAGTGATTGCCCGCTACCTCAGCCTTTCCAAGCAATATAAGATTCCTATCGACGGAACCTGCGTCGATAAGCTGCATGACAATGGCCTGAAAAGCGACCCACTGGGTCCCAAGTGGGTGCTCGATTCCATTCGCCTGACCATGGCTTTGGATGCGAAGGTACTTTTGCTGCCCTTCTTCGGCCGCTGGGCGCTCAAAACCAGAGAGGAGATGGACCACGTCGGCGATGCGCTGCGCGACCTGGGGCCGGAAGCCACCAAGGCGGGAGTCATCCTGGGCCTCGAGGACACGATCTCCGCCGAGGACAACGTTCGCATCATGGAGCGGTCGCGGTCCGCGAGCGTCCTGGTGTATTACGACGTGGGGAATTCCACCGAGGCCGGGTTCGATGTGGTGAAAGAGATCCGCTGGCTGGGGAAAGACCGGATTTGCCAATTCCATCTGAAGGATAATCCCCACTACCTCGGGGAAGGAAAGATTCAGTTTGCGCCCATCATGCGAGCCATTCGGGACATCCGGTTCTCGGGCTTCGCGAACTTGGAGACCGATGCGCGCCCGAACCAAGTGGAAGCGGACCTGCGCAAGAATCTCGCTTACATCCGCGGGGTGATGGCGCAGTCGTGAGACGGTGCCCGATAAGCCCTGAAGGGGCGAACTACCCTAGCCCAGGCCAACGGCCTGGGTCTGGGCACGTCTTCCCATCTGGCGGCGAGCCCTGAAAGGGCGAAATAGGTTTCTTGGATCCGTGCCGCTGGTCGGCGCGGCTGTAGAGATTGACGATATCACGCCCCTTTAGGGCTTAAGGCTGTGACCACTCCCGGATCCCAGGGCGTTGCCCTGGGCTAGATTAGGTCGCCCCCTGGGGGCTCAAAAAGAAGGAAGGTCAACCATCATGCGTCGTATCCACCTCATCGGGTTGCTGCTGGCGGCGCTCGTTGCCATCGCCATGGTGGCGCCGGCCCGTCATTCCGCGGCGGAATCGCCCCAGACGATTGCCGCCGCCTTGCAGCCGTTCGTGGACAACCACACGCTGGCGGGCGCAGTGACGCTGGTGGCGTCGTCGCGACCGGGTGCTCAGCCTGGAGGCGGTCGGATATCATGGACATTGCCGCGAAGCAAACCGATGCGGACGGACGCGCTGTTCTGGATCGCCTCCCAGTCCAAAGCCGATGACCGCCACCGCCTTGATGATGCTGGTGGACGAGGGCAAGGTCAACGTGGACGATCCCGTGGAGAAATATCTGCCGGAGTTCAAAGGCCAGTGGTTGAAGGCAGAGCAAGACACCGGAACACATGCTGCTGAAGAGGCCGGCGCACCCCATCACCGTCAAGAATGTGCTGAGCCACACCAGCGGACTGCCGTTCAGCTCACCGCTGGAGGAGCCGACCCTCGACCTGCTGCCCCTCGCCGCGCGCGTTCGGAGCTACGCCATGCTGCCGCTGGAGTTCGAGCCGGATAGCAAGTACGCGTATTCCAACGCCGGGATCAATACCGCCGGCCGCATCATCGAGGTCGTGAGCGGAATGCCGTACGAACAGTTCATGGACCAGCGCCTGTTCCAACCGCTGGGGATGAAGGACACGACCTTCTGGCCCAACGCCAAGCAAGTCCGGCGCCTGGCGAAGTCTTACAAAGCGAACGCGGCCAAGACCGGCCTGGAAGAGACCACGATTACGCAACTCCGCTACCCGCTTACCGACCGGACCCGCCAGCCGATGCCCGCCGGTGGCCTGTTTTCAACCGCGTCCGACGTCGCCCGGTTTTGCCAGATGATCCTCAATGGCGGCATGCTCGACGGCAAGCGCTACCTCTCGGAGGCGGCCGTAAAGCAAATGACCAGCAAGCAAACCTCTGACGCCATCGACGACAAGCTACGGCTTCGGCTGGAGTGTGGGTGACGGAGAGTTCGGCCACGGCGGCGCTTACGCCACCAACATGACCATCGATACCCAGCACGGCTTGGTCTTCATCTGGATGGTCCAGCACGCGGACTTCCCCGGCGACGGCGCCAAGAGCCGGGACGCGTTCATGCAAGCGGCCAAGGCCGCTTTTGCGAAATGAAATGGACCGCCTGTGGTATTCTCCCACGCTGCGCATTTTTGCCCAGGCGCCGATGGCGAAGGATACCCGCTCTCGCCACGCCCTTCGCGCCCAACGGAACGCGTTCAATGCGACGGCGCGGCAGCCATCACTGCTCGAGGAGGAGTCACGACCTGCCATGAAATTACATCACGTCATCGAAGCGCAGCAATTCAATCCGCCCACCCTTCTTCATCTCTTTGATACTGCCTTGGAAATGGAAACCATCGTGGCCCACGGGGGCACTTCGGAGTTTCAGAAGCGCATCATGGCCACGCTTTTCTACGAACCCTCCACCCGCACGCGCTTTTCCTTTGAAACCGCCATGCACCGGCTGGGGGGACGGGTGATTTCCACGGAGAACGCCGCCGAGTTTTCCTCCGTGGCCAAGGGGGAAACCCTGGAAGACACCGTCCAGATTCTCAATGGCTACGCGGACGTGATTGTCATTCGCCATTACGAGGTGGGGGCCGCCAAGCGTGCTGCCGCCGTCTCCCAGGCCCCCATCATTAATGCCGGGGACGGCGCGGGCCAACATCCCACCCAGGCCCTGCTTGACCTTTACACCATCCGCAAGGAAATTGGAGCGATCGACGGTCTGAATATCGCCATGGTGGGAGACTTGGCGCAAGGCCGCACGGTGCGCTCCCTCACCTACCTGCTGAGCAAGTACGAGGGAATCAAAATCTATTTTGTCGCGCCCACTCCGCTGAAGATGAAAGAGGATATCCTCGAACACCTGCGCGAACGCAATATCTGGTACGTGGAGGAGACCGACCTGGACAAGGTCTTGCCGGAAGTCGATGTGGTCTACCAGACGCGCATCCAGAAAGAACGCTTCGGCGACCGCATCGCCGATTACGAAGAGTGCCGCGGCGTTTACGTCATCAACCGCCATGCGCTGAGTTTGATGAAGGCGAAAGCCATCGTCATGCACCCTCTGCCCCGGCTGGATGAAATCAGTATGGAGGTTGACAGCGACCCCCGGGCCGCATACTTCCGCCAGGCGCAAAACGGTTTGTACGTGCGCATGGCGCTGCTCTCCATGGTGTTCTCGTAAGCGCACAGCAAAGAAGGTGCCAGGTGCCAGGAAATCCCTAACCCCCCTTGCACCTGATCCCTGACAATCATTCTCTGCCAGCGAAACCCCTAACCCCTAACCCCTAACCCCTGATACCTGACACCTGACACCTGTTCTGCCCCGCCTCGCCATGAGGTTACCAGACTAGTACCTCAGTACTAGTACCTCAGTTACGTTGAATGCACCCTGGTTTTCATTCACAATGCCTAAGAAGGAATATATGTCAAATCGAAGAAAAAGTTCGCGAGGGGTTGAATATATGGTTATCGGGACAAGACTGCGCTCTCTCCGTGAGGAGAAAGGGCTATCGCAAGGGGATATCGAGAAAAGCACCGGGGTGCTGCGGTGCTATATTTCCCGGATTGAGAATGGGCACACCATTCCATCCCTGGAGACCTTGGAGCGCTTTGCGGGCGCCCTGGATGTTCCCTTCTATAAACTGTTTTATTCGGGTGATGGTGATG
Organism: uncultured Acidobacteriota bacterium; assembly: GCA_963810005.1. GTDB lineage: Bacteria > Acidobacteriota > Terriglobia > UBA7540 > UBA7540 > Bog-366. The sequence continues at coordinate 67,999 of CAWELY010000019.1, read as the reverse complement.
CTCCCACGCCCAATCTGCTGCGGCGCAACAACTTGGACGATCTGGCTGCACAACCCGGGAAAGCCGGGGAGGAAGCGCGCTTTTTGCTACAGTTCAAGAACGTGTTGGGCCAACTCCGCGATCCCGACCGCGATGTGGTGCTGACCCTGGCCAAGAAGCTGGCGGCCCGCTAATCCCCACTTCTTGCGGGCGCCCGTTGCCACCAGAGGAATCCATGCGCCGTAGGGCAGGTGAGCCCTCTGATATGAAGGTCGCGCATCAGACTACTTCTTGGGAGGAACCGGAACCAGGATAATGTTCTCCTCGGGCTCTTTCCCCGTGGCTTTCTCTGGCACCTTGCCGGAAAGAGCGCGCAGATAGTTCACGAGGTTCCATCGGTGGGTGTCGGTCAGGCGCCCTGCTTGCGACGGCATGGGATCCTTCCCGGCCCCAATGATCGCGAAGAGCTCTCCGTCGGTCCGATCCTTCAGCGTATCAGGCTTGGTGAAATCCGGCAGATTGAGCTTCATGTCGGCCGCCAGTTCACCCTTCCCATCCCCTTTATCTCCATGGCAAAGAGCGCATTGGGTAGCCGTAAATCTTCTTGCCACGGTCCACGGAAACCTCGGTGAACTTTACCGGGTTCTTTCGCGCTTTGTCCTCGTCCGAAATCGTTGCCGGGTGAGGCGCCGCTGGCGCTGCCGTTGTGGCGGCGTCAGGAGCAGGCGTCGCCTTCTTCTCTTCTTGGGCCCACAAGCAACCTGTTGCTAAAACCAGGACTAGAAACAATGTCTTTGAAGGCATGGCATTCCTCGGGCGGATGCGTGTCTTGCGCCGCATTCAATCCGAACCGGAAAAGGTTGCGGTGCTTTTAAACCACCCTGCTTCCAAGAGAGCAATTTCGATACCCATTTTGACTTAGGTCAAAGACGGAATTAGGACAAATTGTCATGGTCTGGGAGATTATCGCGACATTTCGTCGATTCCTTCAGCGATAGCTCGGGGCTGGGTGCGTCCTTTTGCCCAAATCCGCCTTCGCATCTCGCCCCAGCGCCCCGAGCTGCGAGGGAAGCTAAAGGGCGATGGACACAGACAGATGGAGCGGAGATGCTGCTCAACTGTGACCGGCAACGTAAAGGAGCAGCGCGAAAATGAAGACGGGAATCAATCCCAGCAGCAGATAGGGAAAAACGCTCCCTTTTTGCTCAACTCGTTGCTTGTTCAAGGTTCGGCGCTCCCCGTTGGCTCCCACCGCGACCTGGCCCTGGTGCTCCAGATCCCACACCAGTTCGCGGGCATCGTGATAGCGGTTCAGGGGATCGCGCTCCAGCGCGCGCAGGACAATTTCCTCCAGCGCGGGAGAGACTTCCGGGGCAACCTGCCGGGGTGAGGGGGGATCAGTGTGGAGCTTAACATTCAGGACCAGGAAGGGGTCAGGTCCGGGGAACGGCGTTTCCCCCGTCAACATTTCGTACAAAATGACCCCCAAGGAGTATAGGTCACTGCGCGCATCGCCCCGCTTTCCTTTGACCTGTTCGGGCGAAATATACTCGGGCGTTCCTTGGGTTTTGGAGAGCTTGCCGAACGTCAAACGCCGCGCTCCGGCTTTGGCAGCAATGCCGAAATCGATCAGCTTGATGCGGTCACCGGCGTCGACCATGATGTTTTCCGGCTTCAGGTCGCGGTGTACGACCCCTTGCCCGTGGATGTAGTCGAGCGCATCGCAGATTTGCAGCGCCATGCGAACCGCCCGCTCCGGAGGAAACTTTCCCTGTTCGTTGAGAACCTGGCGCAGCAATCGTCCCTCAACCCATTCCAGCACCATGTATAGGCGGCTGCGATTCTCCTGGGCCAAGACCTTAATGACCCCGGGATGGCTCAGCGTTATACCAATCGCTTCCTCGCGCTGAAAACGGTCGAAGAAGACGGGGTCACTTTCCATCTCAAAATGTGGGAGTTTGATGGCCACGGTGCGGTCGGTGGCGAGATCGGTGGCACGGTAAATGGTGGCCATGCCGCTGGTGGCGACCATGCTATCGACCCGGTAATGATCGAGCACGTCACCGGGATGAAGGGGAATCAATTGGGTTGGAGGAACTCCCATACACTCCTAGCGTATGCCCCGAGGCATAAATAATTCATAAGGATACCCCAAGGAATATATAAAAAAGAGAAGCGGCGTTCCCTCCGGGCTTTGGCGAATCCAAGAGGGTCTTGAGGTCGGGCGGCTACATCTTGATGCGTGGGTGGGTATGCTTGCGGAGGTACCAACAGGGGCTGTACCCCATGTGGGGAAGCAGGGAGTTTACACAGGTCTGCTTCTGAGGATCGAGAAAGTAGAAATCTGATTTGCCGCTCTTCAGTCCCACGTCGTAATAGGGCCGCACGGTGACGGTGCTGTAAGCGGCGCGTCCTTTCGGAATCGGGATGCGCACTGAGGCGTAGTCCCCTGCATACACCAGTGCGACCAACCCCGCTGCAATCAAGGCAATTCGCTTAATTAGTTTCACGCGCTAAACCTGCACCATGGCTTGCCCGGCTCATAGAGCCCGCTCCGCGGACGTGCCAGCCGCCGGTGGAAATTACCACGCATCTGTTTCGGCAGGAATGATTGTACTCCAAATGCGCCGCATCCGGCATCACCTGACCAACCTGATTTTCGTACCCACAGCCTCCGACAGGCGAGGGATAATTATCTTGACGGGACGAGACCGCGAGAGTATACCAAGGGGCCTGGAATCGGAAGGAAACAAGGGAAGAGCCGGAATCGGGAGATAACCCGAGCCTTGCGTGCTGTCTGCTGCTTGAGGGTTATTGCAGCCGAGGCAAAGGGCGGAGGGCAGGGACTCCAGAAAAGGGCCGGAGGGGTTTTCCATAGGAGGGTACGCATGTTGCGAAGAATCGGCTTGTTTTTAGTTCTGATTTTGTTGGCGTTATTGCTCATCACCAATCATCCCCTCGCCCAGGGGGGTCAAGAGCAAGGAGACCAACTCTATACCGGCTTCCTGGATCCACCGCGAGATTACTCCCCCACGGCGTTCTGGTTTTGGAACGGCAAAATGGATGGACCGAAGATTCAGGAACAAATCCGCGACATGGTCGACCAGCACGTTTATGGTGCGTTTTTGCACGCGCGCGACGGTCTCCAAACCCCCTATCGTTCCGAGGAGTGGTGGCAGGCCATTGGCGCCGGGCTCGAGCAGTCCAAGCGCAGCGGCTTCAGCTTCAACTTCTGCGACGAATACAACTGGCCCTCGGGCGAAGTCCGCAACCTCTGGATGACAGGCAAGAATCAGAGTGAGGTGTTGGCGCGAAAACCCGAATACCGCATGAAGAGCCTTGCCTACAAGGCGGAAGTAGTAAAGGGACCGGAAGAGTTCTCCCTGGCCGCTCCGCCCGATCTCCAGGCGGTGGTGGCAGCCCGCTGGCTCGGCAACAACCGGATTGACGGTGAGAGCATGCAATTATTGGCTTCACCGGGGGAATCAGGACAAGTCAAGTGGCAGGCTCCCGAAGGCGACTGGGTCGTGGTGGCGTTCTATCTCGAACCTTCCCGGGGATTTGATGGCGGGACCGTCGACTTGATGAATACGGATGCGATGAAATTGTTTTTTGATCTCTCCTACGGCGAACTCCACCGGCGTTTTGGCAACTACTTTGGCAATACCATTCATTATGCCTTTTCGGACCACGAAGGTGACTACGGTTACCGGATCGCCTGGACACCGGCCCTATTTGACACCTTTGCGCGCCGATCGGGCTACGATCTTCACAAAGTGTTGCCGCTACTGATTTACCAGGGTGGCAATTCCACCATCAAGGTCCGATGCGACTATCTGGCGACGGTAACCCAGCTCTATCACGATTCCTTTTGGCGGGGAATCACCGACAACGCGGCCACGATGGGAATCGGCCGGACCGGTCACGGATGGGAGGAAACGCTCCAGTGGGGCGCCGCGCTGGAGGGCAGCTTATTTGCTATCGAGCGGGGCCTTAACCCGGTGGGCGTTGATTCCCTTTTTGACTATGGCCGCCAGCCCCTGAACTTCAAGGTTGCCCAATCCGTCGCGGACTTCGAAGGGCGTCGTTTCATGTGTGAAAACCAGGGCGTGCAAGGAACCGATTCGTACCTGGACATGGAGGGTCTGCGCAAGGCGACCAGCACCATTGGCGCGTGGGGGGTTAACCTCTTTGTGATGCACGCCTTCAATTATGATGCGGGGCGTGCAAACTATCCCCCCGATTGGTTCCATCAGCCCTACTGGCCTTACTTTCATTACTACGCCGACTATACCCGGCGCCTCAGTTACATGAATTCTGAAAGCCGCCATGCGACCAATGTGCTCCTTTACTACCCTATCCTTTCAATGTGGGCGAATTCCGATCCTGTTTTCTCCACGAACACACCCTATAATCAGATCAGCGATCCCGCAGTTTGGAAAAATATCACCATCACCATCAACGACTATTACACGCGGCTCATCCTCCGCCTCGCCGACCGGCAGTGGGATTACAACCTTGCCGATGACGACTATCTTAATCGAGCCCGAATCGAGGGCAAGGAGTTGGTGATTGGCCCGCAGCGTTTTCAGGCAGTAATTCTTCCGCCCATCAGCACGCTGAGCCGTACGACCCTTAACAAAATCCAAGAATTTTACCAGGCCGGGGGCACGGTCCTGGGCATTCGCATGCTTCCCGGTTCATCCCCTGAAGCGGGAGACAATGATGCTGATCTCGAAAAAGGGATCGCCGACCTCTTTGGTGCGGGAGCGAGTAGCACCCCCCTGCCCTTCACGGAGCAGCAAAGCGCCGGGGGTGGACGGGCCTATTTCGTGGCTCGAGACGTTGAGACCCTGATCGATTTACTCGATTCGGGTGTTCCTAAAGACGTCCGAGTTGTTTCGGGTTCATCCGCCAGCCTCTACGTCCAACACCGGGAGAAGTTCGGAAAGAATTACTACTGGTTAGTCAACGACTCTGACCGATCCCGCACCAATCAGGTTCTTTTCTCCGTCGCAGGCATTCCCGAGAAATGGGATGCCCTGAGCGGCAAGCGTTCGCCGTTGTTCTATGTGAACCGTCCGGAAGGAACCGAAGTGCGGCTGGATTTTGGACCCTGGGACGCTTACTTCGTCAGCTTCAACCCGCTCGTGGGGCCCGGTCAGAGAGCCGAACTGGTGAGCACGAATGCGGAAAGCCTGGCCGTTGTTTCTCGCCAAGCTGATGCCATCCAGGTACGGGTTTCGGCGCCTTCCACCCAACGCGACCTCGAGGTCACGATGCGCGCCGACGGAAAGACCTACCAGGCGCGTTCGCCCAATGCCGAGCTAAAACCCCTTCCGCTGTCGGGGGATTGGGACTTCCGTCCTGAGCCTGAGCGCGTCGGTGTCCCTTACGCGAAAGCTAAAGATGCCAAAGAAGGGGAAGGAGAAAAGCTGGGGTGGTCTAGCGCGCACTTCGACGACACTTCCTGGTCCGCACTCTGGCTGAACGAAGCGGAGAACACCGTTCGTAACTGGAACGTCATCGGTCCATTTCCCAATGCGGATGATGTGGGCTTCGAGACAGTCTACCCGCCGGAAACGGAGTTCAAGCTAGATAAGATGTATCCCGGACTGAATGGCGATCTGGTGGGGTGGAAGCGATACTACGGCGACGAACCTTACCTGACATTGGGCCGTTGGCTCGGCTGGATGCAAATAGAAGGCGGTTCCTTCGGCGATTCCGCCCATATCGTTCAGTTCGATAAGGTGCTGGGAACTTCGGGGCAAACCTGGATCACGAGCTACGCCCTTACTTACCTGTATTCGCCCAAAGACCAGCCGGCCAAATTTGTGGTGGCGGCCGATAATTGTGTCAAGGTGTGGTTGAACCACCAGCAGGTCTTTGCCCGCCTGCGCCACCCGTTCTGGTACGAGATGAACGACGTCTGGGCTGACCAGATTCCCGTCGAACTGCACACGGGCTGGAATGAAGTGCTCATGAAGGTCGGCCTGGGCAGGGAGACGGCCAGCGGCATGAATCCTTACGGATTCACTTTCCGGGTTGCGGACGAACAGGGCAAGACGCTGCGCGGCATCATCCAGGGAATGCTTCCTTACGATGTACAGACGGCTGCAAACACAACCCCTGGCGTGCGTTGGTACCGGACCGAAGTTCCGCCCGGCGTCACGGCGGTTGTCCCCCCTGCGCTACAAGGTCCATACCGTATGATCTTGAACGGGCAGGAGCTTAAGACGGCGGGCGGAACACCCATCGACATTCGCCACTTGCGGCGCGCAGAACAGAACACGCTGGTCATCGTCGCCCGAGAGGATGACCGCTTGAGTTCCCCGCTCCAGTTTGTGAGTGGAACGACGCCCTTCACTCTGCAAGCATGGACGAAGACGGCCCTGGCCAACTTCTCGGGGACGGCGATCTATGAGAAAAGCTTCACCCTGCCCGAGTCCTATCGCGGCAAGAAACTCGTCCTCGACTTGGGCCGCGTGAGTTCGGTGGCGGAGGTTTACGTCAATGGGCGCAATGCGGGAACCTTGGTGTGGAGTCCGTTCAAACTGGATATCACCGAGTTTACCAAACCCGGCGAAAATCACTTGAAGATTCGTCTGACCAACACCGAAGCCAACGCCCGGGCGTTGGGGCGGTACCACAGGTTGCTCGCCAACATCGCCGTGTGCGGACTGGAGGGTCCCGTCGAGGTTGTCCCTTACACAGAGCAGACGCTGGCATTGAAGCCCGGTGCGGAATAATCTTCGCTCCGGGCCAGGTCAAGCGTTCTTGCTTGAGGGATGGCGCTCGCGCTACCACGCGGGCTCGCGCCTGAAGCCCTTCGCGTCTCACGTGCCCGCTATGGCGGAGTGAGCCTGGAGGGAGAAGATGCCTGAGGGGTCTTTTGTTTGGCGACCCACTCGTGGACGCGTTCCGCGAGCATATCCAGGGGGAGGGCGCCGCCGTCGAGAACCTCACCGTGGAAGGCGCGGATGTTGAATTTCTCCCCGAGCTGGTCTTGGGCGTATTGGCGGAGTTTGAGAATCTCCAATTGGCCGACCTTATAGCCGAGAGCCTGAGCGGGCCAGGCGATGTAGCGGTCGGTTTCAGACTGGATAGTGACTTCGTCCTCGCCCGAGTGCTCGTGGAAGAAATCGACAACTTGCTGGCGCGTCCAATGTTTGTAGTGAATGCCGGTATCAACAACGAGGCGAACGGCCCGGAGCATGTCGCCCGATAAGTTGCCGTAATAGTTATAGGGGTCCTGGTAGAAACCTACGTCTTTGCCGAGACGCTCGGCGTAAAGGCCCCAACCCTCGGTATAGGCGGTGAAGCCTTCGTTTTGGCGGAAGGGAGGGAGGTCCGGCATCTCCTGAGCTATTGCTATCTGCATGTGATGGCCGGGAACACCTTCGTGATAGGCGATACTTTCGATGGCGAAGAGAGAACGTTTTTCGAAATCACCGGTGTTGACCATAACGTGGCCGGGGCGTGAGCCGTCTTGGGCGGGGGGGAATACTCGGCGTTGGGTGCCCCTTTCTCGCGGAATTCTTCAATGGGCATGACTTCAAGTTTGGCCTTGGGCAGACGGTCGAAAAGATCGGGCAACTTCGCGGACATTTGTGCGATGTACTTGCGGTAGAGATCGAGAATCTGCTGGCGGGATTGGCCGTGCATCTTAGGGTTGGCGGCAATCACCGCTTTGAAAGTCTTGAGGTCCTTATAACCAAGCTCGTTGGCGATAGCCAGCATGCGACCTTCGGTCTCCTTCACCTGGGCAAGTCCGAGCTGGTGAATTTCTTCCGGAGTGAGATTGGTGGTGGTGTTCTCTTTCACGAGGTAGGTATAGTAGGCCTCACCGTGGGGAAGAGACCAGATGCCGGGTTCGCTACGGCCCTGGGGGACGTACTCATCATGGACGAAAGTGGTAAAGCGGGCATAAGCGGGTAAGACGGATTCCTTAATCGCCGCAAGCCCGGCCGCGCGCAGGCGCTTCTGATCGGATTCGGAGATACTCTTGGGGAAAGCGGAGAAGGGCTGGGCAAAGGGAGACTTTTCTGCATCCTGGGAAGCGAGGGCTTTGCACTGGTCAAGAACTTTCTCCAGCAGAAAACGAGGTGGAATCAATTTATCGTTCATGCCCTTGCGCATCTGGACGATATTCTGATCCAATAGACGAGGCATCTGGGTGAGGCGGGAAATATAGTCCTCATAGTCTTTGACCGACTGGAAAGAGAGAAGGTTGGCAAGCTGAGGTAACCCAACCTGGATACCGTTCTGTTGGTCCACAGGCATTTCCCATTCCTTGAAGCGAGCGCCCTCCAATTTCATCCGAAGGTCGTGAACCATCAAAGCTTTGTTGAGCGCCTCCTGCTCGGGGAATCCGGAAGTGTCGATGGCTTCAAAGCGAGTGACGAATTGCTGAGTCTGCTGTAAATCCTCATCGATGGCTTCCTGAGAGAAGTCGTCGAGTTTGTCATTCCAGCGCTTGTCTCCCAAGAAAGAAGCGAACAGCGGATTGGTGCGCAGATTGTATTCCCACTGCTCGGCCAGAAGATCGTTGAGCGCCTTGCGTCGTGATTCGAGAGTCGGGGGGGACTACGGGGCGCTCAAGACGTAACAAAGTGAACAGAAGAACAGAGCAGTGCAGGTCCAGAAGTTAAGAAGGCGCATTCAGGCTCCTTGACGGCGACTCTACGACCTGGCGATCACCACAGGCTCGGATAGAAAGCACTACCAGATCACGCGCAAGCACGAATTTCTGTTATCAATGTTTTCCCCGACGAATATTCTAAAGCGAACCGCCTCTGAAGGCAATCGGCGGGGCGGGTTTGAGCTGTTCAGGCGGCAGATACAAGCACCTTGCGCCGCGGCAGCCGGTTCCGTGCGTGGGCCTTTCTCAGTCGCAATACCCCAGCGGCCATCGCGGGTGGCGTGTACATTGCGCTTTGCCTTTCGACTTTCTTTTGCGTCTCCGCCGCGCCACCCGCTACTGGTACTGATAAACGACGGCCTTCTCGATGTTGATTCGTTTCGGCGAAAATCTCCAGGATTTGCCCTGATCGTTCTCGTCGCCGTTTAGCCGACGGCCGGGGATCCAGGCGTCTCCGGAAAAAGTCCCTTCGTCGACCGAACCGATCCCCACGCGTGCCGCGCCGGCGTCTGGGAGGCGGAAAGAAACCCGGAACCCGCTACCGGCGCCGAGGAATTCATCGGGGCCGGTGGCGATGACCAGTCCGAATCCGGCCGTCGCTTGCGTCCCGAAGATCTGATCGAGGCTTACGTCGAGCTGGTAGCCGTTCAACTCCACGGTGGTCTGCGGATGATCCTTGTCGAGCAGAAACCCCGCCATCTTTCCCCTGCCCTCGTGCGGGAGAATGACCGGCGCAAGCGTCCGCAGCACCTCATAGCCTTTTCCCAGGTCGTTGTTCGCGTCCTTCAACATATCGCGTTCCATATCGACAAAGGAATCAATTCCGAAAGGGGAAAAACCCATCGCTTCATGCTGACCAACGGCGTAAAAGACGTTAGCTTGTCCGGTGGTTCCTCCGTGGGCCTCGGGGATGAACAGAGGGTTGCCGGCGCGGTTATAGCGATCGCACCACTCGGCAAAGTTCGGCGCATAGATATCCGGTGCGTAAATATCAATCGCCGTTCCCGCCGCCTTCCAGACGTCCATGACCTCAGGCAAGGGGCCTCCGCTGGGAAACTCGCCGGGCGTGGAATGGGGCCCGGTGAGCCAGGTATTGACGTACATGGGGAGAGGGTATTCGGCTTTTCCCGCCGCAGTGACGTAATGAACATAACGCGCGTAGTTCCAGGCCATGAATATCTCATCCGTCGCCGGACTGGATCCGAAAACCTCTTCCCACGTGCCGGAGAGCTTCGAACCAGCGGCTTCCCAAACGCGCCGAAACTCAGGGAGGAGCGTGTCGCGATGCTGCTGAAGATAGGTCATCAATTCCTTGGGAACCTGCCCCGCAAACGCCCGGTTGGCGGCGGGAGAGCGGTCGCGCGAATCCCCCAGGACGCCGACCTCGTTTTCCACTTGCATCATCAGGACCGTGTGCGCGTCACCATCCACCTCCGCGGATATGGCGCATGACGGCGGCGAAGGCGCGCGCGTCCGCCTGCATCGACTCCTGGCCCAGCGTGCTCAGGATTTCCACCGGGATCCCGCCCTTTTCCATCACGCGTGGGAAGCGTTGGGGATTCTGCTTCACCCAGAGCGGCGGGTAGCTCGACATGCCATTCTTCCAACTGGCGAGCCACAGAAACACCAGGTGCAGATTGTTACGCCGCGCGTCCTGGATCAACCCATCGAGCAGGGTGAAGTCGAACTGCCCCTCCCGAGGCTCAATCAATTCCCACGATAGCGGTGTGAGCACGGTGTTGAGTGGGATCGCCGCGAGGCGCGGCCAAACGGGCCGCATGTAATCCAGGCTGGAGGAACTGGAATTCAGCAATTCCGCCCGCCAGCATGAGAAAAGGCTTTCCATCCACCACGAGCTGCGTGGCCGTGCCGTGCTTCTCGAGATGGGGGATGCCGGAGCTTTGCGTCTGAGCCACAAGGATCGGAGACAAGATCATTGTGAACACAATGAGCATGCAATGCTTCATAGCGATAACCTCAAGGGAATGGTTTGCCGCTTACCTGCGCGGCCTCGACTGAACAAGCGGCGCGCCCACAGGCTAGCACCACTGCCCAAACGCATCAAGGACCCACGGTAAGCCGGACCCACAGTGAGCGGCAGGGGGTCAATGGCGAAATATGCAAAATAGGGATTGACAAGGCATCGTACTTCGGAGAGGCTACCCGCTCTTAAGCGTACGGAAGAGGCATGGTACATCAACATCAGGTCTTCATATGGATTTGCGAATTCCTCGCGTTCAAAGGGGGCAAGTATGAAACGACGCGATTTCATGAAGTCAGGTTTGGGGGCGCTGGCATCGACCGGCGCGCTTGGTTCGGGGTCCTTGGGTCAACCGGTGGCCGAGCAAGAGTACGAGGAGGGCCGGAAACTCACCTTAGGGAACCAATACTTGGACTGGTACCTCCTCATGACCGGCGGAACCATCCGGAGCATCGGTCTGCGCAACAAATTGACGGGCCGGGATTATGAACTCAGTGATTCCAAGGAATTCCAGATTACCCTTTCGCAAGCCAAGTCGCGGATTGAGATCCCCTGGTGGTATGTCCAGATGGGTGCGGATAACGACCGTTCATCGCCTGAAAACGAAGCGGGACTTGCGGCAGGATATCACCGGGTGGATTTCGCAGGGCGAAGAGCGGTGGCGGACGACGCTCAATCTCCTGATGCGGGGAGGCGAGCGAGTGGAAGGCCCGCCGGTTTTCAATGGCTACGCCTGGTTCCGGCAGTGGTTCGAACTGCCCGAAGGACGCCGAGGGCGCGCCGATCGTCTTCTGCCTGGGAGGCTGCACCCAGGAGGATTGGAACCAATACTGGGTTTTCCTCAATGGCAAGCTGGTGGGCAAATGGCAAAAATCCGGCCGTTGGCGAGACCCGGAAGAACTGACCCTCGCGCCCGGAACCCCGGAGTACGCAGCCTTGCGCTTTGGGCCGGGAGAAAAAAACCTCCTGGCCATTCGCACCTACCAAGTCGACAGGCGGTTTGAAGGCATGCGCGATGAGATCCTGGACCGCTATATTTTTGAGGGCCGGCTATGTGACCAGTTCATCAGCGTGGGGCAACCTTACGTTCACGTCTCGGATTTCAAGCTGCGCCGCTGGGGGCAGGCGGGGACGGCGGAGCGGCCGGAATATGTATTCGAACTGAGCAACCCGGAACAGGAACTGGAACTCACCGCTCATTATGAACTGCATGACTTCGTTCGCAGAAAGTGGTTGGAAATCAGGAACGCTTCCTCGCGGGAACGGCTGCTGCTGGATGTGGACGTGGACGATTTTGCTACTCAGGCTTCCACCAGCGAAGGGGACATGGGGTTTCCCGTGATCGTCGAGAATGAACTGTTTTGCGCCATCGAGCACCCTGCGGGGGTCAGCCAGGGCATGAAGGGACGCGTCCGCCTGCGGCACTTTCCCGGCAAGACGCTGGGAGCCGGTGAAACCTCGACCAGCAAAGTCTCAATCGTGGGGGTGGGCCCTAAGGAGGGTGGCCGCCAGCAGTTCGTGGACTACATCCAGGCGCATAGCCCCAGGAAGGGCATTCGGGCAATCTACGATACCCTGGGAATCACGGGTTTCCCTGACGAAACCAACTGGGTTTTGAATGACGAGGAGATGCTGGAAATCACCGAGGTCCTGGAAAAATGGCAGAAGCGCGGCATCCAGTTCGACTATTACGTGCCTGACGTCGGCTGGCAGGATTGGACGGGCGATTTGACCCGCTTCCAGCCGCAAGGCTTTCCGCAAGGTCCCGATAGGGTTATCCAGCGAGTGAACCAACTGGGAATGAAGTGGGGGCTTTGGTTTGCCTCCAGCTTCGCCGACTGGTCTTGCGGACTCAACCCGAAGACGGAGCCCAGCCGATGTATGGTCGCGGGAGGCAAGTGGCCGGATTACCAATTCCGCGATAATGTGGACTCCGGGCTGAACGCAGATCGGCAACTTTGCCTGGCGTCGGAACCTTACTTCAGCATCCTCCGTGACGCGCTCCTTTACCATATTCGTCATCATAACCTTCGGTTCTTCAAGCTGGACGTGGGCAGCTACTACTGCAACCGCACCAGCCACCACCATCTGCCCGGCAAGTACTCCACCGAAGCCAGTTATGACGCCGTGATCGAAATCGCCCGGCGAGCCCACGAAGCCGCGCCCGATATTTACATTATGTGGTACTGGGGTATTCGCTCACCCTTCTTTGCCTTGCACGGTGATTCCATCTTCGAGAGCCGCATCGCGATGGAGGCGGCCAGCACGGGCGACTATCCCGCCCTTTATTTCCGCGATGCCGTAACCCTGGCTTTGGACCAAGGAGGACACTTCAACGATCTGATTCCACCCATGAACAAAGACAGCCTGGGGATCTGGCTCACCGATACCTGGTGGGGAAATTCCATGCGCAAAGAGCGCTGGCGCGAAGCGCTGGTAATGGACCTGGGAAGAGGGAATCTGTTGTTTCCGCAGTTCTGGGGTGAGCTGCGGTGGTTCAACGACGACGACGTGGACTTTCTCGCCCGCATCCAGAAGCTGGCGAAACAGAACGAGGAACTTTTCTACAAGCGCCATACCATCCTGGGCGACCCTTGGAACAACGAGGTTTACGGCTACTCGTACTTCACCGGTGCTCACGGTTTTATCTTCATGAACAATGTGAGCTTTGAATCACGCCCGGTGCGTTTGCGCCTGGATGAGACGATCGGGCTTAGCACCGATCATGGAGCCGGCCTCGGGATCGTTTCTCACTTTCCTGATCGGGCCGAGTTGCTCGTGCGTGGACAGAGCAAATTCCAGGAGGGACAGACGATTGAGACCCGCCTGCGTCCCTTTGAAGTCGCCATGTGGGAAGTGTCGCCAGAGGGGGAGGTTGAAAAAGGAGAGAGACCGTCGCCGGCGCGGGACTTGGCGGCACCGCAGGCCGGAGTAGCAAGTCACCGTCTGGAATTGCAGCCGGAAGCCCTCGCCCCGTGGATGGAGATCAACTTCAGTGAGCCGGACATTTCTTTTCGATCCACCATGCAGCGCCCCAGGTTGGCTGAATTCGCGAGCCGGGGATACCGGAAGCGCGTGCTGGCGCATCGGGCCGAGTTACCCGAGTTCGCGGGGCCGCATATGCTTGCCTTCGTCGCGCGCCTACGGAAGGAGGGCAAGTGGTGGCGATACCAGCAACCCGCCGATCTGATGCAGGCGAAGGCCATGATTGCTGACCAGCCCATCCTGCACTTTGAAACCGTGCCCAATTTTCGCCAAACCGGAAACAACGAGTGGTGCGGTTGGCTGGTGTTCAGAATCCGCACCAACGCGAACTGGTCGGGAAAGGATGTCGAACTAGCCCTCAGTGCGTACCTCCCACCCGAGGTGGAGATTCAATGTGAGGGCTGGGTGGTGCCTCAGTGGTGGGGACCGGTCCTTGAAATATAGCCACGGAGCTTTCGTAGCGGCCGGCTTTACCGGCTGCGGAAAAATCTTTCCGCGCGGTCATCCTGAGGGTTTGACAAGTTTGAATCTGCGATCTGCCCCTTGCCGCTCGCGACGCGCCAAGAGCCGCGGAGTAGGGTAAACTGCGCCTACCTCCGCGCTCCTTAGAAGGGGTGGCCCACGATAATCAGGGGCCACCACAAGAGCCTCGGGCCAGGCATTGCGGAACCGATTCCGGCCCGGGAGGTTCTCGACCGTCCGGGGAGCCCACGCGATCCATCACTTCTCATCATCCCCTTTTGCGCCGATTTCCTTGGATGCGCCATTGGCCGCAGGCACAATGAGAGGCGTGCGGGAAGGGTTCAAAGCCCGGTTCGCCGCCATCTCATCTGCGGTGGAGGGTCCCGTGCCACTGGTCAGCAATCGATTCAGAACCGGGACACTCGCGCGGTTCGCTTCCACGAAGTCCACGCCCAGCGCCGTTAGGGTGAAATCTGAGTTGTCCGCCTGAGTGATGTAATTCTTGTTGCGAAGATACCACGTCGTGAATTGCAAATAATCGCGGGGAAACCCCATGCGTGTTTCAACCTCGGAAAGGGAAACTTCCGGGGCGTAGGGGTTGGTGCGGCGCTGAAGGTAGAGCAGCCCCAGCACCGCCAACCGCCGGTTCATCTCGCCTTCGATGCTATCCATAAAATCAATCGAAGCGGATAGGGGGACTGGCTCGGGCGCCTCCTTTTTGTAAGTCGCATCGTATTCGGCGCGGCGCTCCGGATCGGAAAGTACGTCATAGGCTTGCTTCAACAGGACGAACTTTTCCGCATCTCCGGTCTCCGGGTTGTCCGGGTGATGGCGGCCCGCCAGAAATCGATAAACGCGGTGGATGGTGGAGATCTCGGCATTGGGGCTGATTTGGAGGAATTCGTAGTAATCATGGATTTTCATTGTAGTCTCTCCGGCAGGGGGGAAGTATACCACAGAGCGCCGCGCGGCGGAGCCGCAACCAAACACGCAACCAAACACGTTTTTCGGGGCGGCCTCGTGCCTGCCCTCCGCAAGGGCGCCCCCGAGGGCTGCCCCTACAAGATGCGCAAAATGTTTGCTAAAAAGACAAAAATTTACGACATTGCTATGCAGAGTTATCCGGCTCCGAGCCGGATTACTAACCGCTTGTTTAAGTCCTTCGCAATTTTCTGCGTGCAAGCTTTTTCTTTTCCATCAAGGGATAATCTGTCTGTGTAATTTTCATTACCTTGACATCATGTCTGTACATAGTGTTGAGGCTTGACATTCAATCCCTCGGACTAATAGAGTTGGTGCGCCCCACCTGATTCTCGCCTTATCGGAGGTTGCTCGTGTTTCCGCGCCTTACCACCACCACCTCCAACCAGCGGCAGACTGTGATAAAGCGCCTAGTACATCGTTCGCAAAGTTCTTTGTAATATTCTCGGCGGCATGTTAGAGTCATGGGCATGCTGAGAGTCGCACCCACGATCACCTTGAATTCTGTGACGGAGTCCGCATTGCAGCACTGGGTGCGATCTCCTTCCACGCCGCAGGGCTTGCCCTCGCGTGCCCGCATTGTCCTGGGGGCGGCTTCGCAGCAGTCTAACCAGGAGATTGCCGTCGCTCTGGGAATGCCCCACGTCACGGTTGGAAAGTGGCGGCGCGCCTTTGCGGAAAGGGGTTTGGACGGATGGCAGGACGCCCCGCGGTCCGGTCGCCCCCGCCAACACGACCGTGAAACCTGGCAGCGGGTTCAAACCCGCGTCTGCCAGCAACCGGAGTTTCAGAGCCGCTGGAGCGTCCGCACGCTGGCCCAAGACCTGCACCTGCCGAGCACGACGGTCCACGAAATTCTGGCGGCCTCCCGGCTGCAGCCGCATCGCCTCCGGACGTTCACCTTCAGCCCCGACCCCAACTTCGAAGCCAAGCTGCTGGATATTGTAGGACTGTATTTGAACCCTTCCGAAAACGCCCTGGTCCTGTGCGTCGACAAAAAAACCGGAATCCAAGCACTGGACCGCACCCAGCCCCGGCTGCCGCTCCGCGCCAAGAAACCCCGGAGTTGGACCAACGAATACGTCCGCCATGGCAGCCAGGCGCTCTTGGCGGCACTGGAGATGGCTACCGGCAAGGTCCTGGCCCATGTTAAGCAGCGCCGGACCTCGGTGAACTTCCTGCGCTTTAGGGACGAGGTGGCTGCCGCTTTTCCTGACCGCAACCTTCACGTCGTCCTGGATAATCTGAACATTCACAAAAATGATGCCGCGCAGCGATGGTTGGAGCGCCACCCGCGCGTGCACTTCCACCATACGCCCACCCACGCCTCTTGGGTGAATCTGGTGGAATGCTTCTTCAGCATTCTCAGCAAGCGCGGTTTGGCGCAAAGTGTTCATCACTCGAAACAGCCGCTTAAGGACTTTCTACTGAAATCCCTTGCTCACTCCAACGATTCCGCTCAGCCCTTCGTGTGGACGAAGGGACCGGAAAAACTCCAGCGGATCATCGAAGCAACCCAGCAGTACCAAGCCGAGCATCCGCCCAAAGGCAAACGCCGACAGCCGCGGAGGAATAATATAAAGTACTAATCGAACGATGTACTAGTTCGTCCGCGAGTTGGTCGACAGGACCGATGACCATCCTTCGATGTTTGCGTCTTCCGTCGGAACCAGGCTCGCGCCATCTAAACTCCCACACATCGGGGCCATCTTGGTCGAGCGACCTTGCGTCAGGAGCACCCCAATCCGCCGATAAGAGGCGGCTTGTCTAAGCTGACCGGTGGTGCGGCGTGATCGCGGGCCGCAAACATGGGCGGCGGGAGCTGGGGGGAAGTGCCGGGATGTTCTCAGATTCTTCACCCGGTGGGTGTGAGAATTGCGGGGTTCATTCCCCTATGCGCAAAATCCCCAAGCCTTCGCCCACCGCGTCGCCCTTGCTGTTCGAGCTTGATCCCGAGCCTCTGCAAGAAACCCTGACCGCGCTGGGAGGAATCCCGCTGGGGGGGCAGGCCTTCCGCTCGCTCGGCCTGCCCCAGAGTATCCAAGAACACGTGCGCGTGAAAGAGCGGCCACGCGGTTACGACGAGGCGACGTTCGTGGAGAGCTTCGTGATTCTCCACGCGGCGGGGGGCGAGGATGTGGAGGATTTTGAGCATCTGCGGCAAGACTCCGGGCTAGCCGAAATGATCGGGCACGAGTTGCCTTCGGGGCGCGCGGCGCTGGAGTTTTTGTACGCGTTTCATGAGGAGGAGAAGATCGCGCAAGCCCCGCAACGACGCTTACCGGGGCAGATCGCCTATATCCCGGAAGAGACCGCCGCGCTGGAGGGGCTGGGAAGGGTGAACGGCGATCTGGTACAGCGCTGCGGAGAGCGCTCGCCCGACCAGCGCATCGCCACGGTGGATCAGGATGCCACGATCATCGAGAGCCATAAGCAGCAGGCCTTACCTACCGATGAGGGCGTAGGCGGCTAT
Source organism: uncultured Acidobacteriota bacterium (assembly GCA_963810005.1). Lineage (GTDB taxonomy): Bacteria > Acidobacteriota > Terriglobia > UBA7540 > UBA7540 > Bog-366. The sequence goes on along the minus strand of CAWELY010000019.1, from coordinate 50,497 downwards.
CAGCCCATGCTGGCCGTAGGGGCGGAGACCGGGCGGGTGCTGGGCGATCAATTTCGGGATGGCAACGTGCCCGCGCAAATGGAGCCGCTGGAAGTGGCGCGGCGCGCCTTTGCCGCCCTGCCGAGCACGGTGGGGGAGTATTCCTATCGCGGCGATGCGGCGTGTCACGAAAGCAGCCTAGGGAATTGGTTGCGCGATGGGCAGCGGGCTGGCGGACCGCACGGGCGCCTTGGCTTCGCCATCAGTGCGCGCAGGAGCGAGCCCTTGCACGCGGCCCTTCAGGCGCTTCCCGAATCGGCCTGGGAACCCTACGGTGATCCGCATCCGGCCGAAATCCGCGAGTGCGCCGACGTCCCGTTTGTGCCGGGCGAGAAAACGGAGAAGAAGGATTTGCAACCGCTGCGCTAGGTGGCCATCCGCATCCGCAAGAAGCAAGGGGAACGCTTCGAGGATGGGAGCGCGCTGCGCCATTTCGCGGTGTTGTCGAATCGGTGGGAGTTGAAAGCGGCGCGCTTGATCGAATGGCATCGCGAAAAGGCCGGCACCCTTGAGTTCGTGCATGACGTGATCAAAAACGACTTGGGGGGCGGCGTGCTGCCCTCGAAATATTTCGGAGCCAACGCCGCGTGGCTGCGCTTGGCGGTGATCGCGCACAACGTCCTCCAGGCGCTGAAGCGGCTGGCCTTGCCCGCGGAACTGCTGACGGCGCGTCCCAAGCGCTTGCGCTTCCTGCTCTTCAACATGCCGGGGCGACGGGTTCACCATGCCCGTAGACTGATCCTGCGCGTGGCCGCCGTGAGCAAGTGGGCGGCAGCCTATGGGCAGGGCCTGCGGTTGTTGCCCGTGAGCCCGTGAGCTCACCTGCCCAAAATGTCATCGTTATCAGCGGATTTTCCAACCCCCTTTTCGAAAATCGGCCCGGAGTATCCTCATCCTTCGCACCGCATAACCGCAGGTGGCCTCCTGACGATTACTCCAACCGTGATGGCACGCGCATTCCCTCCTACGGAGTCTCCTCAGTATCGATTCCCTGGTGACTCATCCAGATTTCCCAAAACTCCTCCGCTATCGGCGGATTGGGGACGGTCAATTCGTCTTGGGAATTGACCGTGGGTTTGTCATCATAGGAAAAGCCCATAGTCACGAGGGCGGTGGCCACGGCTACATGCTTCTGACCAGTGCGGGGTTGGCCGACGGATCTTCAGCTATGGCCACCCATTCATGCGCGGTCGGCGGTCGGCTGCAACCCATTGTGAGCACGAGGCAATCTCGTGTCCGAGGGATTCCGCAGAGCCTTCGCCAGAGCCTCGGGTACGTCCAACATGAAGAAACGCTCTGCCGAATAAGCGTAGTCTTCGCCGCTCTCGTCAATCACACGAATGTACCCATGTCTTGCGGCTTCCTCGTCAGCTATCACCGGATACAACTTCCCGGCTTCGAGCGAGGCCGGATACCCCGTGTTGTCAATGCAGACTCCGAATTTTGTTCGTCGCCTTGGTTTGCTCCTCATGCCTCAATCCAGCAAAGGGAGCTTCAGTTTGAATTCCTTCCTTCCTTCCGATCCCGTGCGCCTCGTACCCAGGGTATGGTGCCGCTCGTAAAGCCCTTCACTCCTCAGCGACTCATCGCGTCTGAAGTCGCCCGGATCGGTCGGTGCGGCAATGGCCGATTCCTGGTGCGAGACTTTGTGCGCGCCGGTCGGACTTCAAATCGCACCCCTTCCGCGTGCTGCAAATAGGCAACGATTGCGGACAGATTGCTGGTGGTCGGGTTACCGTGAGGGCCAAACATGTGGTGGAGAGTCTTTACGTGGATTCCGGTATGCGCGGCCAACCGGGGAAAGCCGACTGTGGCATTGATGTAATCGCGCAACAGCTCCTTTCCGAGTGTCGCCTCGCCAGAAAGATAGCTTTCAAGCGCCTCGCTAAGAAGCCCCTTTCGAAATGTAGGGTCGCGTTTCGCTCGCGCTTGAACGGTTTCTCTGAAATCTCTTGTCAAAGCCATCTTCATTCGCCTTCTTTCTGTTCTTTCTTCCTCCGTTTGTAGTCCCCCCATCGCTCGACGGCAAGTCTGATGTCGTCTTGCTGCCGTTGTTTCGTTCCGCCGCCGAGGAGGATCACGATCCGCTCGTCGTCCTTGCCAAAATACACGCGGTATCCAGGGCCGAAATTAATCCTGCATTCGTAAACGCCAGGCCCCGCACCTTTGGTGTTGGAGAAGTTTCCGAGTCCCATGCGATAGAGAGCCGTTGTCACCTTCCGCGACGCCTCGGAATTCAGCCTGTCGAACCATTCGCGAAAAGGGCTGTGACCGACGTGGTCGTGATACTCGCGGATGTCAACCATCATTGCGATGGTAGCATAGCTTTTACCATCCATAAAGTGCCCGAAGTTTGCGGGGCCCACGCCTTAGATCTCTTAGCCGCCGGACCAAGAAGAGTGGGGGCACCCCTCGTGGGCGCCCCTGCGGAGGGCAGGCACGAGGCCTGCTCCTACTTCGAGATCGCGTTGCGCAAGGTGTAGGGGGACGGCTTGCCGCCCTCTGGTTTCCGCATTCACCATGCGGAACGCCGGGTAGGGCAAGCCCCATAAGCGTTTACTTAAGGATTGCTTTTGAGTTGGGGTTCAGTTATGCTTCGGGTCCATGAGCCAAACCACAGCGGTGATTGAGGAACTGGATGATTGGGAAGTGTTGTGTTCATTTCTGCCCGAAGGTTGGGAAGGCAAGGCGCGTGAGTCTGGGGCGTTGGTGCGGGCGCGGGGAGTGGCGGACGCGCCGGCGCTGCTGCGGACGCTCTTGATCCATATCGCGACGGGGTGTTCGCTGGCGGAGACCTCGGTGCGGGCCCGGCAGATGGGGCTGGCGCGGCTGAACGCGGCGGCGGTGTACAAGCGCCTGCGGTCGGCGGAGGAATGGTTGCGGTGGCTGGCCGAGCAAATGCGCGGCGACTTAGGGATGGTGGCTCCGCGCGTGGAGCGACGGGTCCGAGCGGTGGATGCCACGGCGGTGTCGGAACCGGGAAGCACGGGCACGGATTGGCGGATCCACTACGCGCTTAACCTGCAGACCCTGCAATGCGATTTTTTCGAATTGACCGATGGACATGGGGGCGAGGCGTGGCGGCGTTTTCCCGTCTTGGCGGGGGACATCATGCTGGGAGACCGCGGCTATGCGAATCCCCCGGGCGTGCAGCACGTGGTGGAAGCGGGGGGTGATGTCGCCGTCCGCCTGAACCGTAGCTCTCTTCCCTTATGGGATGCGCAAGGCAGGAGGTTAGCGGTGCTGAAGCTCGCCCGCCCTTTATCCCCCAAACAGACGGGGGAATGGGCCGCTTGGGTGCGACCCGACTCGGGGCGCGCCATTCCGGGCCGCCTGGTGGCGGTGCGCAAGAGTCGGCAGGCGGCCGCCTACGCGCGCCAGCGGCTGCTGCGGATAGCCAGCAAACAGCAGAAGCCGGTCACGGCCGAATCGCTGGAGGCGGCACCAATTCTTCTTTCTGTGGACCAGCTTGATGGCCTCCTGGGGTCGCTTTCGGGTGCTGGAGTTGTACCGTTCCCGCTGGCAGATCGAGCTGGCGTTCAAGCGCATGAAATCGCTCCTGGGACTCGGACACCTGCCCAAGAAGGATCCGGAAAGCTGCCGCGCCTGGCTGCACGGCAAGCTGTTTACCAGCTTGTTGGTGGAACGGTTGATCGGCGCGGCCCGAACCCTTTCCCCCTGGGGCTATGAATTGGACCGACCGACGGAGCCGCTGGCGTGAAAGCGAATATATGCTGAGGGAAATTCACGCCGCCATCCTTCCCACGGAAGGACTGGCCAACACACTCGGCCATTGGCAGGAGATCGCCCGGCAACTGGCAGAGTCGAAGAGAAAACGAAAAAGGCACGTTCTTAAGTAAACGCTTATGGGGCAAGCCCTACCCCCTACATCTCGTGATTGCATTCACCCATTCGAACGGCGCCTGAGGTTGTGTGACCCGGAGGTAGCCACGGCCAATTCGTCCTGGGAATTGACCGTGGGTTCGTCATCGAAGGAAAAGGCCACGTACAAAAACTGTGACCGTGGTTACGCCGCTTTGCACGTCCTCGATTTCGGCGAAGGCAGCGCCGCCTCCTTTGACGGCGAGGTTAGGCTTGCGTGTAACTACAAAAAGAGCTACATTGGGGAATGAAACGGAAATGCAATACGAATGGGACGAAGCGAAGAACCGGAAGAACGTCGCCAAGCATGGCCTCAGTTTCGAGGATGCCGAATCGGTATTTTCCGGACCTTGCGTCACTTTCGAAGATGACCGCTTCGACTACGGGGATGTCGGCGCGCATTTAAAAACGTAGAAATTTGAACAGAGGCCGGTTTTCCGGGTGGGTTTTAAGTCAGCCCGTGGTGGTGGCGGTCTTGCTGGTTGCGGAGTGGACGGGGACTTTGCTGCGCAAGTAGGCAAGATAGGACTCTGGGACCGGCCGGGCGGGCAGTTCTTCGAGGACGGGCAGGAAGTAATGTAGGGAGCGAATAGGTCCGAGGGGCATGGCGTCGGGGCGACGAGCCGCACGGCGGGATGAGGCTAACAAGAAGGCCGTTTGAACGTTTGCACGACAAGCACGATTCAAATCCCATAGGGTCGTGACGCGGCTTCGTTCAAACGGCTGTATCGAAAGCGCGCCGTTCCGACCATCGCGCGGCCCATCACTTTTTCGCCGGCGCGCTTCCGATACAGCACTAACGTTTCTACGGTCGTCAGGGGAATCTGGCGCTGCCAAAGTTGGCGGACCAGACGCAGGTCGAAGCGGCTCAGACGGCGCGGGGTATCGGGCAGGCGGAGATAGAGCTCGATCAGGGTTTGGCGATAGGTTTCAAGATCGCTGGGCACGGGGGTTCCTTTCGGAGTTTTTCTGGGGCGCGGCGGCTTCCAGTTCGCTTTCCCGGACCCGGTAGGAAGTGCCCTCGATCAGGGTGACGTCGGCATGATGAGTGAGGCGATCCAGCAGCGCGGCGATGCAGGTGGCGTTGGGGAAAACCGTGTTCCAGTCTTTGAAAGCCTTGTTGGTCGTCAGCAGAATAGAATTGCGTTCGTAGCGGTGGTTGATGACTTCGAAGAGCAGGTCGGCGGCGTGGGCGTCGTAAGCCAGATATACATCCGCGCATAATTAAAGGGACATAAGGACTAACAAAAAGGCAACAGCCTGGGTCGAATTAGATCAGGGTAGGATTGTATATCAGTAAAGACACGGGTTAAAGTGGCGAGCAACTCCCCCGGGCTGGCGAAGTAGCGATCATGGGTTCCATTCTTGCGGGTGTATTGCCACAGCCGCTCGGTGGGATTGAGCTCGGGCGAGTAGGGCGGAAGTTGGTGGACTTCCAGCCATTGCCGGTTGGACTTGAACCAGCTCCAGACCTCAGCGTCCTTATGATACGAGGCGTTGTCCTGAATGAGAATGGCCCCGCGGCGGCGATAATGAGGGGCGAGGCGATGCAGGGAATCCAGGTAGGTGGAAGCATTGAAGACCGGGGCTTGCGCGTAGTGGAAGCGGGCACGCCAGAGTTCGATAGCGCCCAGGATCTTCACGCTCTTGCGTTCTCCGCTGACGGGGATCTCGGGCGGATGGCCCAGCCGACTCCAGGTGGCGTGCAGGGTGGAGTCCTGACGGAAACTGGCTTCATCGGTAAAAATCAGCGCCCGATTTTCGGTGCGGGCTTTTTTTTAAGGCGGGGATAAAGGTAGCGATGCCAGCGGTCCTGTTGGTGGCGATCGGCACGGGCCAGCACCCGGCGGGGCCGCTGCACGGAGAAACCCAGGTCATGCAGCAACTTGCGCACGTGGCCAGGATGGTAGACGACGCCGAACTCTTCTTCGACCACCCAGGCGATCATCGGCGAAGTCCAGATCCCGGTGTCCAACCCATAAGCCACCGGGCCGCTATCGAGGATGTCGCCGAGGCGGCGGTGCTGGGCCTCGCTCAAGCGCGCGGGCCGTCCGGAGCGGTAACCTTCCAAGAGGCCCTCCACCCCCTGCGCCTGATACCGCGCCAACCACTCGGAAACCTTGGATCGCGGCGCCTTCAGAATTCTGGCCAGATCGCCGCTGGTGCGGCCTTCGGAATTCAGGACCACGGCCTGCAGGCGCTTCGCCACGCGGTACGCACCTTCCTGCTCCGCCTCCTTACACAATCGGATCAACCGACGATAGGTCTTGGGGTGCAACCGCAGCAGGCGAGGAAGCATGGCATACTCCTCCTGCGAGAAGTATGCCATACAGGAGCTATCTATGTCCCTTTAATTATGCGCGGATGTATATCCACACTCGTCAATGACCAGCAACGCGGGGCGGGCATAGAAGCGGAACTTACGGCGACGTAAGCCGGGGGAATCACCATCGAGATCGGCGAGCAGATCGGAGGCGGTGCGAAACAGCACCGAGTGGCCGGCGAGCACGGCGGCATGGGCGATGTTTTTAGCGATTAAGGTTTTGCCCAGCCCGTTGGTGCCACACAGCAGAAGATTGCGGCCGGAGGCGAGGAAGTCCAGGGTGAGGGCGCGTTCGATCAAGGGGCGGTCAATCTTCTTGGGCCACTGCCAATCGAAATCGGCCAGAGGTTTGAAGCGGCCGAGGCGGGCTTGGGCGAAGCGGCGTTCGAGGCTGCGGCGAGCCCGGTCTTCCGTTTCCGAGCGGGCGATTTCTTCCAGCAGTTGCTGGGGACTCCAACGCTGAGTCGAGGCGCGGGCGAGGAGATCGTCCAGACCTTGGGCGGTGACCAGCAGGCCAAGATGATTCAGTTGCGCGGCCAGATCAGGATTCGGGCTCGGGTTCTTCCTCGGAATCTTGGCGGAGTTCATCGTAAGCCTCCAGAGAGGGATTCGAGACGGTCAAGTTTTCCAGATCGGGGCGGCGCGAGAGATTGACGGGCAAGGGAGCGCGTTGCCGGCGTTGACGATGGCGGCGCGCCAGGATAAAGGCCACGGAGGAAAGGCGCGGGGTGTGACGCTCGAGGGCTTCCCGGAGGGTGGCGCGCAGTTCGGCAGGCCCATAGTCATCGAGCAGGCGGAGGAGTTGGACGGTCAGCCGAGCGGTGGATTCGCCGCGCTCGAAGGCGGCCTGAAGAAAGGCGGGACTTTCCGGGACCAGGATGGTCAGGCGACCGGAGGGGGTGGAGCCGAGAGCCTTGCGTTTTTGCTCCAGCAGGGCTTGGTGGTGAGCCGGTTCTTGGACGAGTTCATGCCGGTCATAGGAGCGGGGGTGGGAAGCGATTTCGGTGGCGCCATCGAGCAGGCGCACACGGGTGGGAGAAGCCACCAAGGTCAGCGTGCGGCCCAAGGCCTGGGGCGGGACGGAATAGTCGTTGAGGTCGAAGCGGACCCAGAGGGTTTTATCGGCGCGCACGGGGGTGGTCAAGTCGCCGGAGAAAGGATGCGCCGGAAGTGGCAGCAGGCGCGCTTTCTCTTCCTCGAAAACCTGGACGACCGTGCGGGAGTCGTCACCGGGCCAGGGGCGCTGATGAGCGACCTGGTTGCGCCAATCGAGAGCCTGACGGTTGAAATTGGTCAGGGTGGTGAAGGGACGGGCGGCGAAGAAATTGTGACGGACATACTGGATGGCGCGCTCCACGCGGCCTTTTTCATTGCCCCTGGCGGGGCGACAGGGGCGAGTGGCGAAATGGTAGTGGGCCGAGAGTTCGAGAAAACGGGGGTGGAAATGGATAGCATCGCCACGGCGTTCCAAGACCACGCGGCGGAGATTGTCGGTGGCGACGTTGCGCGGCGCTCCCCCCCAATCCTGAAAGGCGTGGGCGTGGCCGAGGAGAAAATTCTCCAGGGTCTGGCCGAGGAAGAACTCCAGCCACAAAGCGCGGCTGGAGGAGAGGGTGAGGACGAAGCCGGACAAACGACGGCGGGCGCGACCGATGGCCACCTCCCCGAAGTGGGCCCAATCGGCCTGTCCTTGCTCGCCGGGAAAGGTGTGAAGACGGAGAAAAGCCTCCCCTTGGGGCGGGCGCAGCTCCGCCACGACGCGGCGGAGTTGGTTGACGCTGCCGGGATAGCCGCGCGAGTGAATCATCTGGAAGAGACGGGTGGCACGCAGGCGGGGATATTGCTGCAAGGTCTGGCGCAGAAAGTCGAGGTAAGGATCGGTGACACGGTCGCGCCGCCGGGGTTGGCTGCGAAAGCGCTCGGTGTCGAGCGCGGCGCGCACGGTGTCGGGGTGCAGGTGTAACTCCGCGGCAATGGTGCCGATTTTCCAATGCTCGGCGTGAAACAGGTGACGGATCTGAGCGACTTGTTCCTCAGTAATCATGCTCCACCTCGGGAAAAGGATTGACCCAACGCCCCCGGCGTCCGCAGAGCTGACAGACCACCCCGCTCGCCGCGTACGCGGCTTCCGCCCCCAGGGAAAAATCGACCGCCGGAGGGGATTCGACGGGCTCGGGAGCCGGAGGCGCTGTCAGGTTCACACAGGGGGAAGCAGGAAGGGAAGATTGATCTGTCACGCGAGCTTTTAAGCGCTGGCGATAATCGCGTTGGCGCTGGCGATGATCGAGACGCCCCTCCAGGCCGAGGCTTTGTTGATAGCGGCGGTTAGCCTCACGGCGCTGCTGGCGGCGGGATTTGTCACGGCAACGGGAACTGCAATAACGCTGACCACGATCACAATGAGGACAGAGATAAAACACCGCACCGCAGGCAGGAAAGCGACACACGCGCTGGCGAAAAACCGCGGAACAAGCAACCGGCACCGGTTTCGAGAGGGAGCACTGGACAACCGGCGACGATCATGGCAGGATGACTCTCGCGACCAACTTGGAGGTCCTTTGATCGGGGCCACCAATGAAAAACCCCGGTTGGGCAAGCAACCGGGGTTCTCCTCCTTACATCTCCAGGGACTCATCCTACCAAATCCTGCTGCTTCCCAACGCGCCTGCGACGATGATACTCAGAGCCAAAAACCGCCTCCGGCGATGATGCGCAAAGCCAAGGCCGCCTTCGGCGATGATGATGACTCGCCCTCCCACACCGGCCTGTGTTCAGATTTCTACGTTTTTAAGTGGGCGCTTACACCTCATCCGCTCACTGTTGAGTGAGGGCCGCATCTCTTATGACACTGTGGAGGTGCACCGAGGACGGGATAAAGCCAAAGCATATCGAGCGGGAAGGTCCGACCGGCCTCATTACGACCACAACCGAGAACAGCCTCCACCCTGAAAACGAAACCCGATACTTCTCCGTCGAGGTAGATGACACTCCGGAACAGACTAGCAGAGTGCTCTTGGCCACGGCGGAAAACATCAACACGGACAACAGGGGCGAAGGCGAGGAAGAGATTGGCAAGTTCCTCGCCCTCCAAGAGTGGCTTGCGGGAGCCAAGCACAAAGTTGTGATCCCGTATGCCATGCGCTTGGCTGAAATTATTCCGCCTGTTGCTGTCCGCTTGCGGCGTGACTTCAAGGCCATTCTGTACTTGATCATGTCGCACGCGATTCTTCACCAGGCAAGCCGAGAGCAAGACGATCGCGGCAGGATTATTGCTACGATCGAGGATTATAAGGCCGTCTGGGACCTAGTGGCTCGTATTGTGTCACGAGGTGTGCAGATGACGGTTCCTGCCACCATGCGGGAAACTGTACAGGCGGTCGAGAAACTCCAGCAGGAGCGGAGCAAGAGGCAGGTAGGGAATTCGGGTAAGGCAATGGGCGGGGCGTCACTTATGGACGTCGCAAACATCCTCCACCTGAATCGCTCTACCGTGTCTCGCCGCGTCAATGCCTGTTTGGAGGAAGGCTACCTGGTGAACCGCGAAACCAAACGAGGACAGCCGTTCCGGCTGGTTGTAGGCGACCCATTGCCCGACGATTCGGAGGTCCTCCCGACCCCTGAGTCGTTGGCTAAGTCTTGCAGCCTTGCAGGCGATTCGGAGGGTATATCCCCCCCTCCCCCCTCGTCTGTATTGTCCGGCGCGGATGGTTTCGGCCCGGAGGGAAGCAAGGGTTCTGCAACCTTTGAGATTCCGCCGGGTTATCACCAAATGTCAGAGAACACGAATCAGGGGGCTCGGCAAGTGTGAGGGGCGCCTAGAATATCAGGCATCCATCACACAAAGGTCTACCCATGGTAGATCAGATTCTTCTGACCCCTGAGGAACTAGCCTTGAAATTAAAGGTCAAAGTCGGATGGGTTTACAGAAGGACGCAGCATGGAGCGGTTGACCCGCTCCCTGTCGTCCGTCTGGGAAAGGCGGTGAGATTCAATTGGGACGAGGTACAAGCCTGGTTAAATGCTGGCGGCTCGGCTCCCAGTTGTGATAATTTACGAATCAGCGGAAGTACCAGTGCCCGAGACAGGAGAATACGAAGAATGTCTCGGAGTCACAGCCAGCATGGTCACATTCGTCTTCGGACGAATGTGACTCGACATTACTACGAGGGTTTGTGGAGGGTTTACGACGACCAGCACCCGCAAGGGTACTTCAAGTCGCGTAACTTGGGCTATAAAGATGAAATCAGTCAGCGCGAAGCTGATCGCCGCCTGCAAAAGCTTTTAGCAGAAGAGCAGGTGGATGAAGTGTCGGCTCCACGCACCGCCCTGACCTTCAAGGAATTCGTGGAGGGCTCCTTCCTCAAGAGCTTCCTCCCTTACCGTAAGCCAAGTACTCGTAGAAGCTACGAGCAGATCATTAAATGTTACCTGCTCCCGTATTTCGGAAAGATGGAGATTGATCGTATCCGAAGGCGGGATGTTCAGGCCTGCGCGGATCGCCTCGTGGCGAAGAAGCTCGGGCGGCGGACACTCAACAACATCATCAAAAACTGTCTCCGTTCGATTTTCAGGGAAGCGATAATGGATGAATATCTGGACAGCAATCCCGTCTCGGATATTAATCTTCCGCTCTACGTTTCCAAACCGCCCGAGGAGGTGCCCGACCGAGAGACTATCGTACGATTATTGAATGCTCTCGATGAACCTTACCGGACGCTGGCTTGGTTCGTTTGTGTAACCGGATGCCGGATAGGTGAGGCACTCGGCTTGAAGTGGGGTGCTATCAGCTTTGAGAATCGGTACGTGTGGTTTATCTCAGCAATATACATGGGAGAAGAGCACAAAACCAAGGGGCATCGGAGTGATAGGCCGGTGGACCTGACCGAGAAGGAAATTGATCTCCTGAAACAGCTCAAGGCGCGTTTTCCGAATGCATCTGAAAACGATTGGGTCTTTCCTGACCCAAAGCATCCTGGTCGGCCTATGACGGAGCAGAATACGCTCCGCTGTGGACTGCAAAAGGCAGCAAAGAAATTGGGACTGCATTTGACATGGCACGGACTTCGGCACTGGACAGGGACCATGCTGTTTTATGAACACGTGGATCTGAAAACCATCCAATCAAGGTTGGGCCATGCCGACACGCGTACCACGGCCAACTGGTATGTTCACTTCAACGGCAAAGCAGGACGAGAGGCTGCGCAGGTAGCTTCAAATCTGGTAGACGGCTGGGACTCTGTCCCAGCCGTTTCACCGGAAATTGTTGGCGTAACTGTTGGCGTAAGCGATGGTCGGGAAGAAGATTTTATGGTAAGCTACTGCAAGCAAAACGACGGAGAGGTGGCCGAGTGGCTTAAGGCGGCGGTTTGCTAAACCGTTGTACGGTCAAAAGCTGTACCCAGGGTTCAAATCCCTGCCTCTCCGCCAGTGTTTCGAGTCCTTGAAGTTATTGGCATCGCCTATTCTCCGGAAACATTCTCGATGCCATCCTGTCCATGACCACCACCAACGAAAGCCACGGTCGGGCGGCAGAGATGGTCGCCGCCGGCAATGAAATCCACACGTCGTTTCGGTGGTGCTACAGTATGATGTGGTAGCGGCGAGTTTACCTCGCCCGTTGGCGGCATAAAGCCGCCTCTACGTCATTTCGAGGTGCTTGCACGCGACGAGGTTATTGGGGATGAACCCTTGGAAAGCATGCGACATTCGGGGACTGTTCCCGGAGGAAGTGTCGCCGGAACTCTTTCGGCTCATTGGGCACACCGTGGCTTCATTGTTGCCTATGGGAGCACGGATTATGGTCGCGGGTGATTTCCGCACCAGCACACCCATCCTGAAGAATGGGCTCGTGGAAGGTCTCACCGGGTCGGGAGCTCGTGTACTGGATGCGGGGCAGATCCCAACTCCAGTCGCCTACTTCTCCCACCAACATCTCCAGACCGACGCGGTCCTGATCGTTACGGCTTCGCACAATCCCGCCTCTCACAATGGCCTCAAGCTGATGATCGGCAGCCTGCCGCCCAAGGCGGATGACTTCTCGCACCTTCGTAGCCGGCTCACGAAAGGCGGGTTCCGAGCGCAACAAGGTTTAAGAGAAGCGGTGGATCCCGTCCCGGCTTACCAGCAATGGGTCACGGAGCGATGGAAACACCTCGGGCAAGCCGACTTGCCCACGGTGGTTCTCGACGCCGGAAACGGGGCATGGTCCGAGCTTGCGCCGCGCATCTTCCACGGCTTCGGAATCCGGACGCATCTCCTCTTTTGCCATCTCGACGGGAGTTATCCCAATCGGCCGCCCGACTGCGCGCGGCCCTCGGATCTTGAAACGCTAAGGTCGGAAACCAGAAGATCGAAGTCTGCGCTGGGTATTGCCTGGGATGGTGACGGCGACCGCGTGGCCTTTGTGGACGAGGCGGGTGCATTTGTTACCAGTGACGAAGTCTCTTCTCTTTTCGCTCGTTACCTGCTCCAAGGTCATCCCGGGGCCAAAGTCGTGCACGACATCAAGATGTCCAACCTGATCCGCCGAACCGTCCTCGAGTGCGGCGGCACCCCCATCCTGGATCGGAGCGGCCACGCCTTTATCAAACGCAGGATGATGGAAGAGGAATGTTTGTTCGGATGCGAAGCGAGCGGCCACTACTTCTATCGGGAACTGGGGGGAGGAGACGACGGACTCTTTTCCGCATTGCTGATGACCGAAATAGTGACCCAGACGGGCTCTCTCGGGGAACTTCGCAGTGCTCTTACCCCGTTGTTCATAACGCCGGACCTGCGCTTACCCGCCAGCGTCTTGCCCTATAGTGAGTTTGCCCGGCGCTTGCGGCAATTATTTCCCGCCGCGAATGAAACCACCCTTGACGGTCTCAGGCTCGAAACGCCGCAGGGATTTGTGCTGGTAAGAGAGTCCGTCACGGAGCCTATCATCACCATGCGCCTTGAAGGCTCGAGCGAGGAAGCACTTCGCGACCTTCTCGCTGCCTGCCATTCGACATTCCCGGAGGTTTCAACGGAAATCGAGCGCCAGACCCAAAAAGCCGGACGCCCTTAGCCCCTAACCTAATCGTTAGCGCTCTTCCTTTGCTGGAGTCTTTCTTGAAGGGCGCAATATTCGAGGATCATATCAAGACAAGTGACTCGTCCGCGTCAGGCAGCGTGCTCCGAACGTTTTGTAATCGTCAAAACCCAGATCTTTTTGGCGGCAGCTTCCGCCAAATTAGTGGGCTTGTCGCCCAGTTCGAGACCGAGGGTACCATCATAATTGGGGCTGACTACTTTCACCTGGGCGCCAGGTCTAATGCCCAGTCCATCAAAATACTCAAGGAGTTGTGAATCCCGTTCGTCAACACTTTCAACCCGGACCACCGACCCTGGCGAAGCCTCCCATAGCCGTTGGAGGCCCGACTTGCGCCGCTCGTTCGAGCTCTTATTAATCTGGTTGCCATGCGGGCAGCGTTTGCCCGTGCCGAGTTTGCCGATTAGCCTTCGTTCCACCTCCTCCGAGATGGCATGCTCCAGACGCTCTGCCTCATCATGGACTTTGTACCATTCCACTCCCAGCATTTCGTGAAGCATGCGCTCCACGAGGTGGTGCCGGAGCCGAAGTTTATCCGAGACTCGCTGTCCCAGCGCGGTCAGGGAAATTCGGCCTTTGCGGTCAACCTCTACCAGTTTGTCTCTGCGCAACCGCCGCAGAGCCAAGGCTACGGCGGGCGCACTCACCCCCACCCACCGGACAATCGTGGCAGCAAAAACCGTGCTTTCTTCGGACTGTGCCTCGGCAATGGCCTTCAAGTAATCCTCTTTCGATATGGTGAGTTTCATTGCCGGCATCCCTGGTCCACCTCTTGGAGTTCCTGCTTGTCTCGTCAGCTAAGCGGCGAGGAACGGAAGTAACATCCTATAACCGTAGGCGCTTAATCACAAGATGCAAAAAGTTCTTGACATCCCTCGCAGATTATAGTTAACTATGGTTAACTAATACAAGATATCCGTAGTTTAGTTGTATTTCGGAGGTTGGGCTGGCGTAGGGCGGCACGAGATAACACTTCCGTGGGAGGCTTCAGGAAAATGCGGCGCATTGCGGTTTGCAGTCTTTTAATGATGAGTGCATCGGCTCTCTGCCCCTGCGAGGGCTGGACACAAGGGGAAACCACCAGCGCCATTATCGGCCAAGTGATCGATGCCACCAACGCGGCCGTGGCGGGGGCCAATGTGACCGTCACGAGTGGCGAAACAGGCCTCAAGCGCAGGGTGATGACGGACGAAGCGGGCCGGTTCAATTTTCCCCAGTTAAAACCGGGCGCCTACTCGGTTCGAGTGGAAGCGGAAGGCTTCGAGGCACAGCAGGTTGACCATGTGGTGGCGGGTCTTGGCGAGAAGCAGTCCGTCGATTTCGAGCTCAAAGTGGCGCAATCAATACAAACTCTTGAGGTCAGTGGCGAAGCCCCGCCCATCAACCTCCAAGACGCGAACACCTCCACAACGCTGAGTGCGACCGCCCTGGAAGACTTGCCGAATCCGGGTGGCGATTTAACCTACCCACTGCAATTCTCACCCGGCGCCCTTATTAACACGGCAGGGAGCAGCAACGATTTCGTGGGCGGGACGAATGGATACGGCAACGTCGAATTCAACGGTTTGCCCGCCTTGTCCAACGGCTACATCGTCGATGGACTGGAAACCAACGACCCGTTAACCAACTTGAATAGCGGCCTCTCCACCAACCTCGTCCTGGGACTAAATTCGATCTCCGACGTAACGGTCAATACCTTATCCTATTCCGTGGATCAGGGACGATACGGAGCCTCTCAGGTCAACTACATTACCAAATCGGGCTCCAACCGCCTTCACGGGAACCTCTACGAAATTTGGAACGGGTCCGCGCTGAATGCCGCGGACTTTTTCACCAACGCTACACCCGGTAACCACAAGCCCCGATCGACGGTCAATCATTTTGGCGGCAGTCTGGGCGGCCCGATTGTTCGAGACAAACTGTTTTTCTTCTTCGACAGCGAATGGGTTCGGATTGCATTGCCCATCGTCACGCCAACCACCGTTCCCACCACTGCGTTCGAGCAATATGTTCTGCAACAACTACCGCTCGGGGGAACGGACTCCGTAACAGGATCAGTCTATCCGGCGGCGCCGCAATTAAAGCCTTTTTATCAAAACATGTTCTCACTCTACGGAAATACCAGCGGCACGCCTCTGGCCGTGCTCGGGTGTCCCTTTGATTCCAGCGGTGCAGCCATAACAGGCAACCCGCCGAATGGAAATGGCTGTGCCAACCGGCAAAGCGTTTCGCACTCCAGCGACGACCATGAACAGGTGCAGACTCTTCGAATCGATCACAATATCAATCAGAACAATGTCACCTGGTTTCGATTCCAGACCGACGCGGGCCTGCAAGCGGCGTACACAGACCCAATCAACCCGCTCTTCAATGCGCTTTCCCCCCAGCCGCTTTACTCCTTCGCGGCGGGGTACACACACATTTTCTCGCAGAATCTGGTGAATTACTTCAATCCCGGTTTTTCCTGGTATGAAAGCTTGTTCGGGCCCAGCGACTTGCAGAAAACGCTAACCGCATTTCCGATGGTTTTGCAGGGCAGCGGCGCCAACGCGCCGTTCACGACCCTCGGAGGGCTCGACAATACCTGGGTCCAGGGAAGGCGTGCTTCGCGGCTCTTCATCAATGACAATCTTGCCTGGAGTCACGGGTCGCACGAGTTTCGGTTCGGCACCAATACTCGAGTTTTCCGCCTGAATGACTATGACTTCGGCGAAGGCACGGTCCCAACCGCGACCTACACCACCTTGCCGCAATTTATTTACGGCGTGGCCTCGACCGCGACGGAGACTTTCCCCCTTGCCGCCAACCAGCCTTTCAACTTCCTCAACCTTGATCTCTATGCACAGGACACGTGGAAAGTAACCTCCAAACTTACTTGGACGTTCGGTATTCGGGACACGCTGAATTCCAATCCTTTGAATCCGCATTACGGCGTGGCGCGTCTTCGCAGCTCCTTCAACTCAATTTCCCATGATGTCGATCAGCCGTTGAACGCCGCGATTGAGACTCACCTGGGCAATCTATTCTCCTCCACGCCGCTGGCCATTCTCCAGCCTCGAACCGCCCTGGCGTGGCAATTTCAGCAAAATACCGTGCTGCGGGCCGGCTTTGGCCTCTTCAGCGATATCCTACCGGGCAGCGTTGCGGATGTGATCGGCGCCAATCCGCCATACGTCAGGACCTTCCAAGGCGGGCTGCTGGGCACAGTGGGTGGGACCGCTATCGCACCGGGAGTTCCGAACAGCGCCGTGGACGCAACCATGGCCGCGAATCAGGCCTTCGGCTTGGGATTTTCACGGGGCTGGCGCTCTTGCGCGTCGCCCATGGCGAATCCCACAGCGTGCCTTCCCCCTGTCGCCATGACGGCGGTGCCCGATGGCGAGCTTCACGCGCCGTACTTCATGGAGTGGAGCCTTGGCGTCGAACATCAGTTCGGGGGAGCGGGGAGCGTGCACGCTCAATACGTCGGCACACGCGCGGTAAACCAGCCGTACTTGACCCAAGCCAACGGTTATCAAACGGTATGCCAGGGGTGCTTTGCCCCATTCCCTTACGCGCAGCCGACGGACCCGAGGTTTGGCTCCGTCACACAATTTTCCACCGGCGCCAACAGTCACTACCATGGCCTGCAACTAACCGGCGCCAAGCGCCTCGGGCACGGTTTGCAAGGACAGTTAAACTACACCTGGAGCCGCTGCATGGACACCGTCTCGAATGGCGGATTTCTCCAGTTCTCCGCCGGCGCGGTTCTGTCTCCGTTGCCCGGGGATCTGTCTCGGGACTACGGCCCTTGCGATTACGACATCCGGCATAATCTCACCGCTCAGTACGTGTATGAGCTGCCGATCAAAGTCCATAGCCCCCGGCTCGGGTATGCGCTGAACGGGTGGCAGGTTTCGGGAACCATGTTCTGGCACAGCGGGGTTCCCTTCTCCGTCTTGAGCACACCGTACTCCGCGGATGGAAATGGCATTGTCCAGGGCAGTGGACCGCAATTCGCCAGCCTCGTCCCGGGCGTGCCTTTGTATGAACACCAACCCATTGCCGGAGCGACGCAGCCCGGCACAATTCAATGGCTCAATCCCAATGCCTTTGCCTCGGCTGTTGACCCTAGCACCGGCGCCTGCGTTGGCGGAGATAGCCCGACAACCTGCCAATTCGGAAACCTCGGCCGCAACGCCCTGCGCGGGCCTGGTTTCGCGTGGAGTGACTTCTACCTTACCAAGTATTTCCCCTTGACGGAGCGCGCCAAGCTGCGGGTGGAAGCGCAATTTTTCAATCTGTTTAATCATCCGAATTTCGCGCTCCCCAACATGTTGTTGGCGGGCATTCCCGGAACGCCGTCGACGCAAACGGGATTTGGCGCATTCACCTCCACCACCTCTCCCCCCACCGGCTTGCTCGGAGTAGGACTGGGCGGCGACAACTCGCCCCGCATGATCGCCTTCCAGGCCCGCATCGAGTTTTGACGGCGTGAGAACTAGCCCCGCAATGATCTAGTCATTCGGCACTTTGAGTCTTCAGAGGACTACCTGCGCCCAGAGATCCCCTCATGAACTTCGACCAATGTTCTGGTGCGGGTTCACAAACTCCTATTGTGCTGATATAATTCTTGAGGTATCGTTTTTGGCGCACGAGTCTGCGCGAGTTGTGATCATCGAGAGTGCGGGTCTCGCGTTCAGGTGAAAGCACTAAAGATGCATGGGCGAGATTTGTTAAGAGATTTTAACAAAATTTTTCGCCCTCCTTCAAACCTCTACGCGGCAAACGCGCATCTCAGCGTGCGGTGGTTTGGAAGCGCGCACCTTCTCCGGGGACTTCAACGAACCGGAAGCTTCTCGTAGTTGTGGGTAGAGGAATTGCATCGCCCACGCCCTGTGGACATCTGAACGCACGGGCGATGCCGTGCGGCCAGGGGCGGAAACAGAGGGGAGTTTCAGCCGCTCTGTTCGGCAGGACCAGAATCAGGAAAGTGCTTTGCCGCTCAGAACGAGCCACCGTCGTGGGGGCACGCACGGTCCGGCAGTTTCGCAGCCGTCCCCCGCACCACGTTCCATAAATTGGCATCGAATCTGAGAGACGAGAAGTGCGATCCGATTTCATCAAGCTCTGTTTTTAAAGGTTGCAACCAAGAGTCAGTCGAGCCCTCCGGCCGAGATGCGGAGTGGGAAAGGCGCAGGGCAGAAAGCGCTCAACGCCAAGGCCCCCACCCACCCCCGGCTGAGGAGTTTGCCTCGGAAGAAATTTGCTTGGGAAGGGGACACGTGAAGTGAGGCTAATTTACACGTTCCTGCTCGTTGCCTTTTTGATGGCACCAATCGGGATGGCGCAATCCACTCCCGACCAAAAACCTGCCGCGCCGGACAATACTGCCGCGCCGGCGGAAAAATATAAACCGCCACACCGGAGAATACTGCCGCTCCGGAGCAAACCCAGAAGACAGGGATACTCCACAGAGTGAATATATTCCACAGGCGGGAGAAAACCGCCAAGGCGGAAAAGCCCGCCACGCCGGAAAAGGCCAAACCCGCCAACGAGACTCCCGAGGCCCCCGGGCCCACGGCCTTTGTGCAGAGTCGAGGCAACCACTTTAACATGGGGATGGTGATCTCCTACGACTTCGATCTCGGATACAAGTTCAATGCGCATGTCTCGGCCGATATCGGCCTGCCGCTCTATACCACTCGCACCCCGTTCCCCGTCATCACCACCGGTTGACTGGCGGGATACGACGATCCTGGGGACGCCGTATATCGACATCCGCTACGACACCAAGCACAACAGCACGAACATCACCACCATCCTGACGGGTGCGGCCGGCATCAACATGGTCAAGACGTATTCCGACGGCCGGATGACGGTGGACTGGTTCAACCACTTCGATCGCAACTACCAGATTCTCAACTATGACGCCATTTTCACCCCCTTTCTGAATTTTGGCGCCGGCACGGGGACCATAGACCGGCAGGTCATGCCCCGGCCTTATGAACTCGCCCGCCCTTATGAAACCCTGGGCCAGATCGGGAACGGGTGAAGTCGGCGGGGCATTTACGATCAAGAAATTTACAGGTTGGAAGGCTCCGCTTACGGCCTCTCCCCGGTGGGACCGCAGAAGGTCTATAGCCGGTTCGTGTCGCCGGATAATCTCCTCGGTGGCGATGGACACCACAACCGATTTTGGGATCAGTTCTTCGAAACGGGCGGCGAGTATTTCAACACGTATGGTGCGGGGCCCTCGAGGATTGCCCGTGACAATGGCTATGGCATGCATCTTGAGATCACCCGCTACAAGAATTTCACCGTCGAGCTCGGCTATACCAGGAGCGTCCACTACGATTATGGTTCCGCTTTCATCATGTTGCGCTATAACTTCACGGGCATTTTGCGGAACTTGACGACCGGCGAGTAGCGAACCCATCGCCCGAGGACGCACAGAATCAAAGAATGATTCCGGCGGTCGCCCGTCGCAAAACCGCTACTCCAACCAACCGAGCGACCCCGAAGTAATGACAAGAGGACCTTTGAAAACTGAGAGCCGGTTCAGATCATCCCTCCTTTCCTTCGTGGTTGGAATTTGCCTGGTGCATTCCAGCCCCGGGTGGGCTGGCAACCCCGCCTCCCCCGAAAGACCTGGGTTCCGTCCGCAATCCGTTCCTACGTGCTGCCGCTGAGTTTCGAGGCAAACCAGGGGCAAGTGGATGAGCAGGTCAAATATCTGGCCCGAGGACAGGGTTACACGCTGTTCCTGACCCCTGGCGCCGCGGTGCTCGGCCTGCGAAGCGAGGGTGCGGGGAAGCCCACCGCAGTGGCTACGCCTTGTCCTGCAAGGCGCCTGCCAGCGCCCGGCCATCACCGGGGAAGAACCGCTTCGCCGGCCGGAGCAATTATTTTGTCGGGAACGATCCGGCCGCAGTGGCGGACGAACATCCCTACCTTTGCCCGCATCCGCTACCAGCAAGTGTATCCCGGCGTGGATTTGATCTATTACGGCCGGCAAGGGCGGCTGGAAAATGATTTCGAGGTAGCCGCCGGAACCAACCCCAAGGTCATCTCCTGGCGACTGGAAGGGGCGGAACGGATCCGCGTCGACTCGACCGGGGACTTGGTCCTGACCGTGGGCGGAAGTGAAGTGCGCCTGCAACAGCCGCGGGCATATCAACTGGACGGCGAGCAACAGCGGGAAATCCCCATCCGCTATCGGGTTCATGGCCAGAAAGTCAGCTTCGCGCTGGGGAAGTACAATCGGCATCGAGAATCTGGTCATTGACCCTGTCCTGACCTACTCGACTTACTTGGGGGGCACGGGCGGCGATGCGGCCTACGGCGTTGCGGTCGACTCCGCGGGCGATGCCTACGTGACGGGCGTCACGGCCTCCACCAACTTCCCTGTCACCTCCGGCGTCTATCAGACGACGAACGCGGGCGACGGCGACGTTTTTGTCACCAAATTCAACCCCACCGGCACCGGCGATCTTGTTTTCCACCTACCTCGGGGGCACGGGGCTCGATACGCCCTCCCAGATTCTTCTTGACCGCCGCCGGAGACATTTTCCTCGTGGGGAGCACCACCTCGAACAACTTCCCCACCACCCCCGACGGTATTTCAACCGAATTACGGCGGCAATCAGGACGCTTTCTTGACCGAAATGAAGCCGGACGGTTCCGCTTTGATTTACTCCACTTACATCGGCGGTACGGGCATCGATTTCGGCACTGCCGTGACGCTCGATTCGTCCGGGAACGCTTACGTGACCGGATCCACTCAGTCAACGGACTTTCCCACCATGAATCCGTTTCAGCTCGGCAATGATGGTCTTTATGATGCATTCGTGACGGAGGTCAGCCCCACCGGGGCATTAGTGTACTCCACCTACCTGGGTGGGTCGTTATCCGATTATGGCACCGGCATCGCCGTGGACAGCAGCGGCGATGTGTACGTCAGCGGCTACACCTACTCGATCGAATTTCCCCACCCAGAGCGCGCTGCAAAGCTCGCTGGGGGGAGGCTCCGATATTTTCATTACCAAATTTACGCCGGGCTCCAGCGCCTTGCTGTTCTCCACTTATCTGGGCGGATCGTCCAACGATCAATCTCTTGGCCATGGTCGTGGATTCTACCGGAAATATTTACCTGACCGGCAACACCCAGTCCCCAAATTTCCCTGTAACTGCCAACGCCTATCAGTCCACGCTTCTGGGCACGACAAATGCGTTTATTACCAAGGTTGCTCCCGGCGCTCCCCCTGGTTTTTTCCACGCTTTTCGGGGGCAGTGGGACGGACCAGGCAAACGCGATGGCGTTGGATTCCGCGGAGAATATCTACATCACGGGCTTTACGCAGTCGGCCAATTTCCCCCTGCTGGATTCTTTCCAGAATGTCCTGGGCATATCCGGCGCCGGGAACTGCGGGTCAACCAACCTCGTTAATCTGCCGCGATTATGTCTGCGCTGACGCCTTCGTGGCTAAATTCGCGACCCTCGGGAATTCCTGCTACTCTTCGTTCCTGGGGGGAAACAGCACGGATTCCGGCCAAGGGATTGCCGTTGACTCCTCGGGGGCGGCCTACGTGGTGGGCGGAACCTTCTCGTCGAATTTCCCTGCCACCTCCGGGACCTACCAGTGGCTTTCCTAGGCTCGAGCACCAACAGCAATGCCTTCCTTACCAAGATCAGTCCCCAGGATGCTCCTTCCGTGGCGCTGACTCCCCAGCAGATTAACTTTGGGAATGAGCCGCTGGAGAGCCTCAGCACTGCGGTCACTGTCACGCTGACCAATGCGGGAAGCGCCGCGCTGAATATCACCAGCATCACCGCCAGTGGGGACTTCCAGCAGACCAACACCTGCGGAACTTCCGTAGCCGGGGGGGCAGGCACCTGCACTATCCAGATTACTTTTACGCCCACCTCGGTGGGGCTCCAGACCGATCAAATCACCATTACCGACAACGCGGGCGGAACGCAGGCTATTACGGTCACCGGAAACGGTGTCCTTACGGGCGGGTCATTGCTCTTCACCCCGACCAAGCTGACGTTTGCAGCGCAAACCGTCGGCACCACCAGCCCGGCCCAGACGGCTCTTCTGATCAATAACGGCAATCAAACGGTCACGATTACCAACATCACCGCCGCGACCGGCTTCGCACAAACCAATAACTGTGGAACCAACTTTCCCACCGTCCCCGCGTCGTTGAACGTGGGCCAAACTTGCACCATCGCCGTGAGCTTTACTCCCACCACCACGGGGACTGTCACCGGCAGTGTCCAAGTCACGTCGAACGCGGTGAAAGCAACCACAGCGCTTCAATTGTCGGGCACGGGGAGCCCGGTCTTCTCGCTTTCCTCCAACGCGCGATCGAGTGTCGTTCTCATCGGCTCCACGACCGCAACTTTTACCATCTCCGCTGCGGGCCCCAGTACGTTCCTGGGAGCCATCAATTTGTCTTGCAGCAGTGGCGCGACGTGTGCCTTTAGCCCGGCGTCGATTCCCGCCGGAGGATCGAGCACGCTCACCGTTACGGGCCTTACTTCATTCACCGCGAATCCTTTGAACTTCACGGTCACCGGCACCAGCGGCCCCAGGGGCCTCGGCCGTTTCGTTGTCGGTCTTTTTCGCCGACTTCTCGCTGGCGGCTACGCCCTCCGGCACCACCGTGACGGCGGGAAACAATGCCACTTATACGATCACCGTTACCCCCACGAATGGATTCAACCAAACCGTGCTCTTGAGTTGTGGCACGATCCCCGAGGAACACCGTTGTTATTGGAATCCCGGTGGCTTGACCGTGAACGGGACGCAACCCGTCACCAGCACCCTGACGATTACGACGGAGGCTGAGGTACTTCGCGGCTCTTCCCCCGCCCGCGGCCACCCAGTGTTCCGCCCGGATGGCCGCGGTGGATTTTGCTCTTGGCCCTGCTGACGTTGTTGGGCGCGATCGTCTCAGGCTTCAGCCGGTCCGGGCCCTGGATGCGCCCCCGCTTAAGGTTGGTGGTTCTGTTGGTCGCGATCGCTCTGGTTGCCTTGGGAGTGGGATGCGAAAACTACGTGAATCCGATCAATATCAATCCCGAGGTGAATGGGACACCCGCTGGCACCACTAACATTGTGCTGACCGGAACCCTGGGAAACGGCAGCGGCGTTACGCGGACAACCACGGTGACCCTATCGGTTCTACCGTAACCCCAGCGCCCAGCGCCTGCTGGCCCTCGTCACGCCAGGGTAGGGCGTTGGACGAGTTGATGAAACAGAAACAGAATCTCAGAATCTGGATTATTTCCGAGGAGGACTGTCGTGAGTGGAAGGAGCGGCACTGCCACCTGCGCCCTAGGCGCAAACCCAAGCGCGATTAAGAGAGGCCGGCGCCTCCCGTATTGCCTGCTGTTGATTGCACTCTTGCTCGGCGCGGCCATTTTGCAAAAGGACGGGGGCGCGGGATTCCCCACGGCCAAACCTCGCTCTAACGCCCAATGGGCACACCTCTATGCGGCCCTGCCGCTGAGTTTCGAGGCGAATCGTGGGCAAACCGACCCGAGCGTGAGTTTCCTCTCGCGCGGACGAGGATATACTTTGTTCCTGACCGGCCGCGAGGCCGTGCTGACGTTAAGAAGTCGTCAGTTGCCAGTGATCAGTCCTCAGTTGCCACCAATGGTCCTTCCTCCGCGCTCAGTGGACGAGTGCCGGTGACAACGAAGGCGGGGCAACGCACGACTGACAATAAACCACGGACAACGGACGCGGTCCTTCGCATCCAACTTGTCGGCGCAAATGCCAGCGCCAGAGTGACCGGCACGGATGACCTGCCCGGCAAAGCCAATTACTTCATTGGCAACGACCCCAGCAAATGGCGCACCGATGTTCCCACCTACGCCAAGGTCAAGTACGAAGGCGTTTATCCCGGCGTCGACCTGGTCTATTACGGGACCCGAGGGGGAGAACTTGAGTATGACTTTGTCGTCGCGCCGGGCGCCGACCCCGCCGCCATCACGCTGGATGTAGAGGCGGGTTTATCCCGCCACCATCGAGCCTGAATGGCGGCGTAAAGCCGCCGCTACAGATCAACTCCGAGGGCGACCTGGTCGTCAGCTCCCGAGCGGCGATGTGCAATTGCACAAGCCGGTTGTTTACCAGGAAGCAAAGTCGGAAGTCCGAGGTCCGAAGTCCGAAGCTCAGGACGAAACTCCAAAGTCGGTCAATCGGCAATCGACCATCGACCATCGGCAATTCGTTGAGGGTCATTACGCCCTGGACGCGCAAAATCACGTTCGCTTTGAGCTCGGCCCCTATGACCACAACCGGCCGCTGGTCATTGACCCGGTTCTCGTCTACGCCACCTACGTGGGCGGCAGTGGAGGCGACATCGGTTACGCCATCGCGGTGGACTCCAATCTCGACGCTTACATCGCGGGGGTCACCAACTCTACCAACTTCCCCACCGCCGGGGGACCGGTATCAGTCCACCTACAGAGGAAATGGCGACTGCTTCGTGACCAAAATCAATGCCGCGGGAACCGCGCTGATTTATTCCACCTATCTTGGCGGCAGCCAGTCCGACACCGCCACGGCCCTTGCCGTGAGCAACGGCGAGCTCCTTCATCACCGGTTACACCAACTCGGTGGACTTCCCCATCCGAGCCCCGGCTGGCGCTACTACGACGGATCCCTTCCAGATGACTTACGGCGGCAGTACCGACGCCTTCGTCGCCCAGCTCAATACGACCGGCAACTCCCTGGTTTACTCCTCGTATTTGGGCGGCAGCGGCGCCGACTTCGGTCAGGGAATCGCCGTCGATTCCTCCGGCAATGCCTACGTTACGGGCTCGACCCAGTCAACGAACTTTCCCATTACAGTACTCCGCCCGCGAGTCCTCTGCAACCCAGCCTCAACGGGTCCCAGAATGCCTTTGTCACCAAGGTGAATTTCACCGGTGAGGCGCTGATCTACTCCACTTACCTGGGAGGCTCGGCAGCCGACTCTGCCCAGAGCATCCAGGTGGATAGCAACGGCGATGCCTTTATCGCCGGCTACACGTTCTCGAGTAACTTTCCTCTGGTCAATCCCTACCAAAACACCATCGGGGGCGGAGCGGATG
Organism: uncultured Acidobacteriota bacterium; assembly: GCA_963810005.1. Classification (GTDB taxonomy): domain Bacteria; phylum Acidobacteriota; class Terriglobia; order UBA7540; family UBA7540; genus Bog-366. The sequence goes on along the minus strand of CAWELY010000019.1, from coordinate 25,087 downwards.
CTTTTGTCGCCGAGCTCAACCCGGCGGGCTCCGCCCTAACCTTCTCGACTTTCCTGGGCGGCTCGGGCGATGATCGCGCCTATGGGCTCGCCTTGGACGGCTCCGCGAACATCTACCTAACGGGTTCGACGGTTTCGACGAATTTTCCCACCACCAGCGGCGCCTTCCAGCCCGCGCTTAAGGGCTCTTCCGATGCCTTCGTCACCAAATTTAACCCTGCCGGGTCCTCCCTGCTCTACTCGACGTATCTCGGGGGCAGCGATGCCGATCAAGGAAACGCCATCGCCGTGACTTCCGCCGGAATTGCCTTCGTTACGGGCTTCACCGAATCCACTAACTTCCCCACGCAGAATCCGGTTCAAGCCATCCTGGGACTCAGTAACAACACCTTTTGCGGGGCGGCTCCCTGCGCCGACGCTTTCGTCACCCAGTTCAATGCCGCCGGAAACGCCTTGACCTACTCCACTTATCTGGGTGGCAATGGCCCCGACTTCGGCCAAGCCATCGCGGTGGATAATACCGGCGACCCCTACATCACCGGCAGCACCTCTTCCACGAACTTCCCGGTCATTTCCCCGCCCAATTCAGTGACCGCCGGTACACAATATGTGCCCCCCTATAAGTCCACCCTGACCGGGACGGCGGGCAACGCGTTTATGGCCAAAATCGATTCCGGCACGAACCCCAACATCTCCATCCTGCCTGCCAGCTTGAACTTCGGCAACGAAACGATCAGCGTCACCAGCGCCTTGCAGCAGATCACCCTCGCCAACCCGAGTACGGCGCCCCTGACGATTACCAAGATTCAAGTCGGACAGGTAGGCAACTCCATCACCGTGTATACGGAAACGGACAACTGTGTGGGCACTCTTGCCGCCGGCGGCGCCTACTGCACGATGAACGTGGCCTTTACGCCCAACGCTATCATAGCAACATCACGATACCATCACCATTACCGACAATGCCGGGGGAGTCGCCGGCACCGAGCAAACAATTACCCTGACGGGAGCCGGGGTGACGGCGGCTACCGCGGTCACGGTTCAACCCACCAGCCTCTCCTTCTCCAGTCAGGATGTGGGAACCGTAGCCCGCCCCAAAGTGTCACCATTACCAATACCGGCACGGAAATATTAAATATTACGGCAATCTCGACGGGCATCGAGCGCGACTTCACCGCGACCAATCAACTGCCTGCCGTGCAAAACACCCTGGCCGTCGGCCAGAGCTGCACGTGAATGTGATCTTCAACCCCGCCGCCAGCGGCACCCGAATCGGGCCGTTGAGCATCAGTGACACCGCCACCGGCAGTCCGCAGGCTGTGGCGCTTACGGGAATAGGCGCCGCCGCCTTCACCCTCACCTCACCCTCCGCGAACAACCCCGGCAACCCCGCGGTGATTGGCGCCACCCAGACAAACTTTGTCATCCAGGCGCTGGGGCCCACGAGTTTCAACGGCGCCATCTCCCTGGCCTGTTCCGCCGGCACCACCTGCACGTTCAACCCGCCCACCATTTATGCGGGCGCCGCAACCTCTACGCTGACCGTCAGCAACCTTACGGCTAACCCCCCCTCAAATCCTTATATCTTTACGGTGACGGGGACCAGCGGTTCGCAGACCTATACGCTCCAGCTTAGTCTCGAGTTCGAGGACTATACCCTGACGGCTACCCCGTCGATTCGCACGATTGCGGCGGGCACCATCGCGAGCTACAACATCATCGTCAATCCCCTGTACGGCTTTAACCAGCAAATCCAACTGGCCTGCTACAAGGGGATGCCGCCGGATGCTACCTGTAGCTTCTCCAATTCCCAACCAACGATCGATGGCCACGAGCCCCACGCAGGTCACAACTGTCGATCAGCCACGGTGAAGTATGTCGCTCCCACCCATACTCCGCCCCGCTTCCCCGATGGCAAGCTTCCACCCTTAATTTTCGGGCTCCTCAGCCTTGCCGCGCTGGCCTCCCTGGCGTTGGGCAATCGACGCCGAGCCCGCCCCGGGTGGCTGGGCACAGGCTGGCAGGGGGTGCGCCTGGCAACCCTCAGTCTGATCCTGGCGCTCAACCTGGCGCTGGTGGCTTGCCGCCCGTCGACGCTGGCCGTCTCCGGGACGACCACTGGCGGCTATACCATTACCATCAGCGGTACGTTGATTTCCAACACCGCCGTGATCCAAACCACGACCTTGGCCTTGGACGTAACTTCGTCGCCACCGTCCTAAGCCCGGGGCCACAGACATTTTGTCCCTAAGGGCCGCACTCAACCGCAGCCGCCGGACTAGAAGTCAATGTGCTGCGTATTTGCCCCTATTAATGCTCTTTGGTGTTTTGTCCAGGGAACTGTTCACTTAGGATGATTCAAGAATAGGGAATTTCTCACCGGCGGAGCAGAGACAACGATGAAAGCAGTTTACCTTACCGGTTTAAGGCAAATGGAAGTGCGCGAGGTCCCTGCGCCTCGCCTCGCGGGGCCGCACGACGTCTTGTTGCGGGTAGACACGCTGGGAGTGTGCGGATCGGACATCCACTATTACACGCAGGGGAAGATCGGGTCGGGAGTGCCGGTGTTTCCGCAATTGCTCGGCCATGAGCTTGCCGGGACGGTCCAGGAAGTGGGCGCCGGGGTGAAGAGCCTCCATCCTGGCCAGCGTGTAGCCGTTGACCCGCTGGTAGCTTGCGGCGAATGTGACCAGTGCCGCGCCGGACGCAAGCACACCTGCCGCCAACAGCAATTCCTGGGTAACCCCGGACAGTTGCCGGGCGCGCTGGTGGAGTACCTGGTGATGCCCGACGCCTGTTTAAGCCCTGTTCCCGACGCGCTCAATGACGATGAGGCGGCAGTGGTGGAACCGCTCTCGATTGGCGTGTACGCCACGCAATTGGCCCAACTCAAGCCCGGCGCGCGCGTGGGCATTGTGGGATCAGGCCCCATCGGTTTGTGCATACTGCTGGCGGTTCGCGCCCAGACGCAGGCGCACCGTTTACGTAACCGATCTGGTGGACGAGCGCCTGGCGGTGGCGCGCGCCTGCGGAGCGGCCTGGACCGGCAATCCCCGGAGCGAAGACGTGGTGGCAGCCATCCATGGCCGCGAACCGCTGGGCATGGACGCCGTGTTTGAATGCGCGGGTGAGCAGGACGCCCTCGACCAGGGCCTCGAACTCCTGAAGCCCGGCGGCACGCTGCTGATCGTCGGCATTCCCGAAGTTGATCGCATCAGCTTCAACATCAATCTGATGCGCCGGAACGAGTTGCGCATCCTGAACGTGCGCCGCCAAAACGAATGCGTGGAACGCGCCATCGAACTCATGGCCAGCGGGCGCGTCGACGTCCAGCCACTGGTCACGCACCATTTTCGCTCTGGAAGAAACCGCCCGCGCCTTTGAACTGGTCAGCGCGCGGAGGGACGGCGTGGTGAAAGCCATCATCCGCATCTCGCCGGAAAATTAACCCCGTGGGCCCAATCGCACCGCCATCAGTTCCCCATCGCGGCGCGCTCAATTCGCTCCAGTTCGGCCTTCTGGTGCGCGTCCAGATAATGCCTGGGCTCCCGCGCGAGGATGTCGCGCACCCTCTGCTCCGCCGATTCCTCGAACGTGTGCGAACCTCTGGCCTCCCAGTCGCCGCGCCGCGCGCGCACGGCCACTTGTGCCCGGCTCAGGACTTGGCGAAAATGCTTCAGGGTGTGCGGCGAATTCAGGAAGTCCCCCGACCTGCCCGCTTCTTGAATGTCGGCAAGAGCCAGCCCCTCGTCATCCACCGGAAACCCCCTTTGAAAGCGCAGGAAATAGCCGGCAATTTCGTCATCGGTCACCAGCGCCTCGCACGACATCGCCAGCGTGGATTCCAGGTTGCCGGCCCCCCAGATCAGGTTGACACCCGCGGCGGCGTGGGCCAAGCCGCCCATCATTTTCTCGAAGGCCGCCTGCGCATCAGCGCAGGGGGATTCCGTGGACATCCAGGACGCGCAGGGTAGGCCATGAAAACGCGCCATGTCGGCCCCCGCCGCCTGAAGGAGGTAATTCTCCGGCGCGCCCGTCAGCGCCAAGGCCGCGGACATGTCAAAGACGTGGGCAAATCCCACGTTGTAAATGCACGGCCGCCCGGGCTCCAACAACTGATTGATGACCAGTCCGCTCAGGGTATCGGCGTCGCCAATCACCATGCAACCGGCCAGGGTGACCGGCGCGGTGGCTCCCGCCAGAGGCTCGGAATTGATCGTGGCAGGAACGCCCAGGCCCGCCGTCTCCTTGAATACGCCCAGCGCCAAGGCCGTCCAGTGCAGGGGGCTGAGGATGCTGAATCCGGTGCTGACAATGGGACGCTCGCGCAGAGTTGCGCCGTCCAGGAGAACCTTGGCCATCTCTATCACCGTGCGCGCGCCCGCCGGCGTGTAGATGCAGGGCCGCAGATGCTTGCCGGTGTTTTCCGCCATAATGCGAAAGCCCACGAAATCCCGGCTGGTGGGAGGATAGTCGGCGAGGGAAGTTCCCACCATGCCGTGAATGTTCGCGCAGGCATCGACGACGCGCGCCAGTTCGGCCAAATCGGCCGCCTGCAAATCGCTACGCACCCGGCCGCGCGTGATGTAAAGCGCGTTCCCCGTCAGAACCAGCGTCCCGCCTTCCGGACCCAGTTGCCAGAGATGACCATTGCGGTCGGCAATCTTAACTTGGCGGGGAGCCTGCTGAAGAGCCCATTCCACCAAGCGAGCGGGAATATGGACGCGATTCTCCGCGTCCACCGTGGCGCCGGCCTCCTGCATCATGTGGATGGTATCCGGATCGTCAACACGAACGCCCAAATCGTTCAGGACGTCCAGAGCAGCTTGATGGATTTTTTCGCAATCGGCGCGAGTTAGTGGCAAGGGAGAATTCCTTTAAGAAGAAATTTGGGCTCGACTTTGTCGAAGTTCTGAATAAAATACAGCAACGATTCTACAACGTCGTCCGGCGATTGGATACATGGGGAATAGCCCTCTGCATCATTATTGAGCCCCACCCCTTGACACAATCTGGTAAAGTTAAGGGTGCCAGAAGGTCAGGGTTCTTTAAAGAATCCCGGATTTGAACGATTTGTGGAGTTCCCCAACCTCGCGGGCATAACGCTGCGAGGTGTATTGCATTTGCCCCCCGCCGCGCTGAGGTGGCCGGCACCCGGGGTGGTAGTGTTTCACGGAAAGACAGGCCAACGGATAACCCTCATGGCGATTTACGAATCAAAGTAGTAACGTGGCCGGTCCCAAGGCGTCCCGAATAGTGGGTGTGGCGTGCCGATAAGTAAGTTTGGAGATTACTGAGCTGATGATTGACCGAAACCCCTGGCCGCGCGGCTGTGTGCTGACCGTCCTGTTCATCTTCACCCTCGGGCTGTCTCATCAATTGCGGGCCCAGCAGACAGGGCAAACACTGCCTCCAGCGACACCCCAAACTCAACCTGCGAGTGATCCCGGTGGCGCCGAAAGCCAACCCGCTCCAGCCCCCCAACCTCCCAAAGATGACCGAATCTTCTTTGCGCTGCCCAACCTTTTGACCGTGGAAAATGCCTCCTCGCTACCTCCGCTTACGACCGGGCAAAAATTCAAGACGGTGGCGGAGGGGTGCTTCGACCCGGTTGAAGTCGCGTTCATAGGCATCCAAGCCGGCATTGGCCAAGCCGACAACACCGACCCCACCTATCACCAGGGGCTGCTTGGCTATTCCAAACGTTTCGGGACGGACTATGCCGACGCCATCATCGGAAACTTCGGGACGGGCGCCATATTCCCCACTTTGCTACGGCAAGACCCGCGCTACTACCAGATGGGAAAAGGAAACTTCTTCCGCCGTTTCGGGTACGCCGCCATACGGGTTGTATCACGCGCTCGGAATCGTCGGGAAAAACATCAGTTCAACTTCTCCGAATTCCTCGGTAATGGCATGGCCGCAGGCCTCTCCAATACTGTACCATCCCGGCCCCCATACCTTCGCCAGCAGCGCCGACGTTTTGGGAACACAAATCTTGCTGGATGCCGTCGGTTACGAATTGAAAGAGTTCTGGCCGGACATTCGTCGTTTTCTTGTGCGCGGCAAGCATAAGACGTAACCCCTCCCCAGAGTTGTTGTCCCCACTCGTTAAATAATGTAAATTGTTTTCAATAAGATAGAACCACAGGAAACTCCTTTGAGATTTAAAGCGTCAAACTGAATAACGTGGCCGGCCCGCATAGCGTGCTAGAGTGTAAGGCATAGTTGTTCCGTTCCGTAGACAGGGAGATTACCAAGCTGATGATCAACCGAAACCCCTCGCCGCGCGTCGGCGTTCTGAACTTACTCCTTGTTTTTGCGCTGGGGCTGCCACATCGACTGCGGGCACAACAGGCGGGGCAATCACCCCCTCCGGGTACGCCACCAACCCAGGCCAAGTCAGCGGATGATCCCAGCCCCCCCCAAGGCCAGAAAGTGCGCCAGATCCCAAAGTTCCACAGAATGACCGAATCCTTTGGACGTTGCCCAACTACTTGACCGTGGAAAATGCCTCCTCGTTGCCTCCGATCACGGCCCGGCAAAAATTCAAGTTGGCGACTGAGGAGACTTTCGACCCCGTTGAATTCGGGTTCCTCGGCCTTGAGGCGGGAGTCAATCAGGCCACCAATACGAACCCCACCTTTGGCCAGGGGCTTAAAGGCTATGGCAAACGCTACGCCTTGGAGTTTGTCGACAACACCATCGAGAACTATATGGCAGAGGCCATATTCCCTGTGGCGTTCCGACAAGACCCACGCTACTACCAATTGGGAAAAGGCAGTTTTTTCTACCGTGCCGGGTATGCTGCTATGCGGGCGGTGATCACACGCTCGGACTCGGGAAAAACGGAGTTCAACTTCTCTGAAATCCTCGGGAGTGGCACGGCCGCAGCCATCTCCAATGCCTACCATCCCGGGCCCCGGACCCTCGGAAGCAATTTGAACGTATGGGGGACACAAATCGGGTGGGATGTCGTCGGCTTCGAGATGAAAGAATTTTGGCCGGACGTTCATCGTCTTCTTACGCGCGGCCGCCACAAGACGTAACTCCTTCACAGCCGGGTAGCACGACGCGGCGGAGCCGCACCCAAACATCCCTTGTAGGGGCACCCGTTGGGGTGCCCTGGGCAGGGCAAGCCCCGCCCCTACAAAACGTGTTGGGTGGCGGCTCCGCCGCGCTGCGCTCCCCGCTATAGGCTACTGGGTGGCCAGAACCGCCTGTTGATAAGACAGCGCGTTCACGTCGGTAAAGCGGGGCGTGCCGGGCGGCAGCGAGGTGATGTTGGTAAAGTCCGTATCGTAAGCATAAGCTCGCGTGGGGGGGTTATAGACCGTACTACAGCACTTGTAAATACCCGTGCCCTGTTGCGCGTAGTAGAAGCTTACCATGGCGCCGAGATAATTCAGCGTGGAGTTCCAGTTTTCGATATAGCGAAGGAAGTTGTGCGACCCTCCGTCGGTCCCGAAGTCTTGCGGCGGAGCCGCAGGGTTAGTAAAGGTGGGCAGGGGGAAGGAAATGTTTTTACCCCCGATGATCGCCACCCGGTACCAAGTGTTATGAGTGGTGGCGGGGCGGCTGCCTTCGTTTGTCGGGTTGGCGAAGGTCTCTCCGTCTACCCAGTCATTCGAGAGCAGCGTGACGGCGTCGGCGTACACCGCCGCCGGCACGTGACAATCGCCGGATGGGTCAGGACTAAACGCTCCGACCGAATTGCTGGCATTGTAATCACCCTGGATATAGAGAGGATTCTCCGTCGCCACGCTGAATCCACCCCCCGAGGGGTAGGTGGCAGGAGACGCCGCGTTGGGGCAAGTCGCCAAGGTCGCCGCGGCAAGAGGGGGTAAATTCCCCAACGTCCCATCCACCAGGCGCACAGCGCGGCGGAAGAAGAGCACGGGGTTCTTCTGTGCCTCGTAATATCCCACCCCCGTCGCGGCGGACGTGATGCGGGTGAGTGGGGCGGCGTTGGGAGTGCCGGGGCTGGTGAGACTGGCCATAAACGTCGTCAAGGTGGTAGTCGAACCCGTGGGGTAATTCGTGCTGCCGCTCGAATCGACGTTCGCGGCGTTGATCGGGCGTGCAATTCCCCCATAAAGATCGAGCACGCCGTCCCCGTCGACATCCTCGCCGGTATCGAGAGTGTTGTTGGGGGCGCCGGTGCCGGACAAGGGGTTGACGATGTCCTCGTACCCATAGGCGCCGGTGTCACTGCCCGCAGCGCCCGCGCAGGCCCCCGCGGCTGTCTGGTTGCAGTTGCCCCGCCGGTCGGAAACGTAAAGGATATAGCCCGAGTTGTTCAGGGCCAGAGCACCACTGGGGCAGGAGGTGGGGGTGGTGGAAGCCGTGCAAAGCGTATTGGCAAGCCACATCTGGAGGTTGCCCACGTCCACATCCAGAAGGTTCATGACGCCGTTTAAAGACACCGTTGTATAGTTGTTACTGTCCCGCAGCTCCCCTTCCCTCGGGTCGTAAATATTGATGGGAACGAAATTTGTGGGCGTCGTAGCAGCAGTCAACGTGTTCAGTATGGTGGTGGGAGGTGTACCGGCGGTGAGTGCCGTTCCTCCGGTGTCAGTATAAGACGTCACGTTACCCACATTAATATACCCGGTCTCTCCTCCCGCACTCGTTCCCCGATAGACATAGTAGCCGGTCACGGTCGCGGCTGTGTAGGCTGACCAAGTGAGGTTTATTTTTTTGGAGCTCGTGGCGGTAAAAGACGCCTCCGTGCCCGGGACCGCACCCGCAGCGGTAATGGGGGTGACGATGTAGTAGTATTTTGTCCCATTCGTTAACGACCCACCGGTAGAGCCGGCAGCCAGCGTCGGCGCTCCCTCCGGCGGGAACGGTCTTGCTTCTTCCAAGTGCAAGATGGAGATGTTGGTGCATCCCGCCGGCGACATCGTCCCCGAGGACTGGATATCGCGCGAGATTCCCAGACTGAGGACTTCCTTGGTCACGTCCTGCCATGTCCCGGGACTGGAGTTCAGTTGGATCTCAATCTTGATGTAGCCGCCGAGCAGCGTGGTGTAAGGTTTCAGCATGTAGTCGTTGTCCGCCGTCCATCCTGGGGATTGCGCAATAGGGGGATGGCAGCTATCGGTCGGCGGAAGATAATTGGTACCGGTTGAGGTGGTGCGCTGGATGTAATTACTAGCACTAGTGCCCATCCCTGAGGTATACCCAGTGGCCGTGACTTGCTCAGTAAGGGGATAAGGGGCGGAGCTCGTAACGCCGGGCAAGCCCGTGATCTGGGCTTGAGTATCCGAAAGCAGAATGCGCACGCTGGCCTGGTTGAAAAAGCGCTGCTGGCCGATCTGGGACGTGGCACTCTCAGTAGAGGGGGGGCGCTCAATCGTAGCGATGGGTGAAGCCCCCGCCAACGCCAAGGCCAGATTCAACTGCTTGACTCCCGTACTTCCGCTCCGAATGTAACCCCCATAGGTGGTCATGGAAAGGGTTTGCCAGTTCGGGTTGGCGGCGCTCCCCGGCCCGCCCGTTACGCTACCCTCTGCCAACCCCAGGGCCCGGCATGTGGTGGTAGGACAAGTCGGACATTCCGGCGTAGGACAACCTCCAGCCCCCGCGCCCGTAGGGGGGCCGATCGTCACATCCACCGATGTGCCGTAGGCCGCGGCGCCGGTGGCCAGGCCGTTCGAAAGCTGCGCGCGGATGATGCTCCCAAAGGCCGTTACCTTATCGTTAAGAGTCAGCGTTCCCCCGTTTTCCGCGAGAAACAGGTTTCCGTTGGTGGCCGTTCGGCCGCCGAAGCCATAGTCCGGGCCGGCAAAGAATGAGAGATCGCTCTGAGAGAAGATTCCATACTGAAAGACCGGCACCGCCACTTCCTGGACTTGCCGCGTCATCTTCACTTCCGTGTTGTTGGGGCCATCAGCGATCACCGTAAGCAAAAAGGGAGTAAGGATACCCTCAAGTCCAGCTAAGGGGCCGTTGCCGGGAATGATGCCGGGAGTCGAGCATAGGGTGGAGGTATTCGGGGTGCAGGCCGCGGTCGTGGGGTTGGTGGTGGCGGGCGTCGCCAGGTTGGCGATGGTGTAAACGGAATAAGTGACCGCTTGGCTGGTCAAAGTGCCCAAGCTGTTATAAATCGGGACGCTCTGCTGGTAGGTGGAGGCGGTCAGAGCGGTAATCTGGGAGGGTACGGGGGAGGGCGTGGAGGCGAATAAGGACGCCAGGTTCGAGCTCATATTTTCCAGGGCGCCCTGCGCCGCGTAAAAAGTCGCCGAGTTGTCACGGTCGCTCGCCGCAACCCTCTGCTCCCCCGTGGTCTCAAAATAGAATCCCAGGATCATGATGGTAAAGACCAGCATGAGCAGCAGGACCACAACGAGAGCCACCCCCGATTCGTTGGTTGCGCGGTTTTTCATGTTTGGCCCCTTTCTGGCGGCCGCTGCCGAATGCCCCACGTGATTACCTCAGTACTTGTTGTAATAAGCCAAGTTCTGCGCCACCACCGACGTGGCGATCGAATTCGTATAATACTGACGGTTTTTTCGATTGAGATGATCCGCTATGGCGATCAGCCACAAATTCACCTTGCGGATGGTACTCGGGGGATAAGAAGCAGTGAACGTCCGCGTCGGGTCCGTCGGCACCGCCGCGGGCCAAAGGCTAAAAGAGAACTGCAAGACATCAATCCCCATGGCCACCGCATGGGCCGGGATCGATTGGACCGCAGGTGTTCCCGTCATCGGAGCCCCCGTGCCGACTAGCTTCATCAGCATCCAGTAGGGGGCCCTCGTCACATTGTCCAAATAATAAGTGGTCATCGTGATCTGGTACGCGTAGGTCGGAGGGTAGACATTCCCCGCGGCTTGAAGGGTTTGAAGCTGAGCGATGGTTCCGCTCGTCGGGGCGGAGGCGGCAGTGAGGGGGAATTGATTGAAGGGCAGTGGGTCATTCGTCGTGTCACCGCTGGTGAAGGTGATGGTGGAAGCCGTAACCGAACTGACGGCAAGTAAGATCGAGCCGTAGGTGTTGGTCAACATGATCAACTGGCCGGGAACGACCTGGACCCAGTTTGCCCTGGCGGCATTGATGGGGTTACCGCCGTTGGTGGACGCATTTACGGTGATGGTGACGCTGGTTGTCCCGGCGGGGAAACAGCAGGCGTGATTGGCGGTAGTGACGGGAGTGATGCTGGACAGTTGAAATTGGCCTAATTGTGAAAGGGGATTCACTGAGATCAGAGTGATCGTGTCGGTGGGGATGGCAGTGCCGCCGCTCCCGCTCGTCGGCCCAAATCCTGATCCCGGAGTGATGACGTTCAAGTTGCCGACGCAACCGGGGTCGAAATACTGCGTCGCAAGGGTGAAGACCGCCGGCGAAACTGAGTTTAACGTCGATGAGGGCAATGGGAGTTGCAGGGGCACACAAGGTGTACCCCCACTGGGGAGAGGAATGCCGTTGAGGGGGATTTCCGCCCCGGCCGTGCTCACATCGCGCGCAATCAAGTTCGTAGCGGCGCGAAGGTTTTCGTTGACGTCGGCCATGGTGCCCGCCACGTCGGCGGCGTTGGTGAGGCCATCGAAGATGTTAAAAGCTATCCCCAGCAAGATCAGGGTCAGCGCCAGGGCCACCATCAACTCGATCAGGGTGAATCCCTGGGGGGAGTGAACCTGGGGCGATTTGTGCAATGACTTAGACATAAGGCCCTATGAGCGCCACAAGCGTGACGCTGCGGGTGATCCCCGTCGAAGTGGTATACTTAATGGTCACCGTGATCTGATTCAGGACCGTGGTGATCGGCGTGATTTGAATTTGCCGCTGAAAGTTCGTAAGAGGAACAAAGACGTCGTCCGCAGTTCCCAGGATCCCGTCCGGCCCGGGGGTGTCCACCGTCTCGATGCAAGGCGTCGTACTACATCCCGTGGGGAGGGTACCCGTGCCGTCGTCGCTGGTGTTCACAAGTTCGTCGGGCCCGGCGGTGTACAAGGGTTCAAATCCACTTATAAAAATGCAGGATGCGCCAGAGCCGACGTTGCAAATCTGGGAGAAAGAGATGCCTCCCGTGTCGCGAGCGGTAAATACATCTTCCATGGCTTGCCGGGCCTTCTGGCGGGCGATGCTATCCTCCTGGGCGGTCCCAATGACACCTAGACCCAGCCCAAAGGCATAAGCCAGAGAGAGGAGGCCCACCATCAAAATGACGGCGGCAATCATCACCTCCATGAGGGTGAAGCCGCTCTCGTCATGCTCGTGGCGTGGCACTACCCGGTCCATAAATTGCCCCTTAGAACCAAACATTTCCGTGGTACCGGTAACCCTTGATGCGCCCCGTGGCGCCGAGGATGGTGATGGCGCGCGCCATCAAATTGTTTTTCACCATGGCTATGAATACCGTCCCGTTGACGTAATTTCCGGAGCTGTCCACCACCGTGCCGTCGCTCTGAAAGGTGATGGTGCAGGGTAAACTCGAGCACTGCTGGGTATTGGTACTTGTATCGGTAAAACTGATCGCCGTGGTTTTGCCAAAGCCGTCGGGGGTGTCCGGAATCCCCGCAAGTACCGTGAACACCATCTGATTGGGATCGAGTTTATAATCGCTTAAGGTAGTCGTTGAGGTCACCGTAGGGGGAGTCGTGGTGACATTCAGATTCTGGATCTGGGTTACTATTTCGGCCGTACCTTGGAACGTGACCAGGATGTTTCGCCTCTGGTCCACCGCCGTTTCGCGGGCCTGGCGCAACTGGGCCTCCACGAATTGCATCCCGGAGTCCGCTTGGAGGGTGGGCACAGCGTTATAGACCCACTCATAGATCATCGCGCTCACCACGGCCATGATCGCAATGCTCATCATTATTTCGATCAGCGAAAAGCCTGCCTCCCCATCCGCGTTTTTAGGACGAAGTAATCGAAACATTTTCCCCGCTCAAACCGTAAATGGCGAGATGCCGGAGCATCATGAGATCGCCGTGAATCGAGTCTTTCTCAATAACAAAGGCCCAACAAACTCCTTCGGTACATTGTGGAATTATCAACCCCTTGCCACAATAGTACCCGAGTACCATGAGGGGCCTTTGTATTCTCCTTGGGGATTCTCTCCCAAGGCAACCCTCTTTTGTGAAACAGGATACACCCACCCGGCAAGTTTGGAAATAAGCGATTGGCATGAAGCTATTTGCCTGAAGCAGGCTATTCCCATGGGTAGCGATTTAGGTCAAGCGCGAGGGAGAACGCATTACCTGTGTAGGTTGACAGGATTCGTGACAATTCTCGCCACCATTCGTGACAAAACTCGCCACGATTCATGGCACAATCCTACTTGCTATACAGAGCGACTTGAATGCTTGCGCATCCGGATGTAGCGGCGGTCTCCGACCGCCGCCGTCGATCGGAGATCGACGCTACAATTTATGTCGCTCTGTATAGATGCTGGGACCCGACCTGCGGCGGACAAGAGAACCGCCTCCGCCTACGATGCGGGCGGTTCTGAATATCGGCCTTCAGCATCCGCTCTTTCACATCGTTCTCACCCATCGGCCCCAGCTCTGAGAAGGCTTTTGCCCCTGACTTCGATTGTCCATGGGGCGAGAAGATGAGGATCCGTCCTGAAGAAGTGGGTCCGTCCCAAAGGTGCGGACTTCCTGGGCCTAATCGTTAGCGGCCCGGTCACGGACTCGGCGGGTTAGCTTCCGGCCCGACGAATCGGGAGTCTCGCGCTTAGGTCTACAGTACGCCGTTAGGCGGGAGCGATAGCCTTGGGCGCGCCGGAGAGTCGTCGCTGCGAGCCGGTTGCAGGACAAACTTCCGAGTGCCCCGTCATCCAGGCTTGACCGTCAGAGATTACACGCAGACCACGTCTACGGTTGGGCGACTATACGTCCAGGCGCTTGCTGGTCGCCGAGAAACCTGCCAATATTCTGAGCCCTCAGGGGGCGTTGGTTTAGCCCCAGAGGGGCGATGATTCAGCCCCAAAGGGGCGAAATAACAAAGCCCAGGCCAACGGCCTGGGTTAAGATTACCCCCCAATTTTTCCGCCAGCCCTGAAAGGGCGAAATAGGTCTTCCCCCATTCCGGAATTGCCTACGACGAGCGGTACGTATGGGATTGAAAAGGACTGTTCCGCCCCTTCAGGGCTCAGGTATCGGTTTGGGTCCCGTTGACCCAGGCCTTCAGCCTGGGCTTCGTTATTTCGCCCCTTTGGGGCTCACCTGCCCACACCCCGTGATGCGGCAGCCGGATCCGAAGCGCTGGGACCTGTCCCCTCTGGCCGAGAGCCCCGCGGCCGATGCAGCGGTTCTCGCCGAGCAGGGCCTGGAGGGCGGGGCAGCGAACCTCGGTGCAGAGGCTTCACTTTTTGGGCGTTCCGTAAAGGTAGTGGTCGTGGTTCTCCGCCAGGTCGGGAGGGCCTCCGTGCACGATGCCAATGACGTCGCTCAGACGTTCCGACAGGGGCTTGGCAGGTAGCGGCTTAACGCGCACTTCGGTACCGTCCGGCAAGTTTGCGTCCGGCGGGAGAACCACCGCTCCCTTTGAGACCAAAACTCATAACCACCTCCCGGCTATCGACCCGCGTCCATTGTACCTTCAATTCCTCGTTGTTCCCAAGTGAAGCCGGGGCCGTGACCCGGTGCCGGGGAGGCAAGGGCCGACGCCGCGTGAAGCTCGGAATCCTGCAGGATGGCCACAGGAAATAGGAAATATCGTGCCCGAATTCTCTTGAGGTTCAGCGTGTTGAGAACCGCGGATGAGTATGCCAAGGGCACAACTGTGGACTGCTCCCACTATCTCGATTTCTTGGGAAATGAGTCATTCCATCGGCTTACGCGATCCGTTCCCGGACGACCTACGCCCTCGATCTTGCTGCCAAATCCGCTCCCGTTCCATTCGGGACTGTAGTTAGTTATCAGGGCGAACTCGGCCGCAAACACCCACCACTCGCTGGAAAACGTCAGATAACGACATTTCATGTCGTCCAGCGTGATGTTTTTCCGGCTGCTGATCTTGCCTACATGCTCAGTCAGACGAGCATGCAATGTCCGCTTGCACGGGAGTGACGACTATCATATGCTTTGGGTCGGTATCCAGTCACGGCTTGGCCCGTACCAAGTCGGCGGATTTGCCTGGTGCTGTGACAACCGAAAAGGAACGCTTTACAATCCGCGCATCTTCCAGCCGACTCGAAAAGGGCTTAATCGCCATACCTCAGCGATTCAACGACCGGTTTCCTGGCGAGAGGGGACCAATCCAAATCGTCTTTGACGACGAGCAGGAATCCAAGCCGCTGACCTTTCATCCGTATGATCCTGTAGTCAAAGAGAGTCGCATATTCGGCCTCGGTCATTGGTTCTCCAAGAGAGGCGTGCGGGAGGGAGACCAGATCTCAATTACCCTTGAAGACCTTAATAGGCGGCTTTACAGGATCGCGCTGGACCGATACGTTCGCGAGAGAGAAGAACAAAAATCACGACAACAACTTCAGGCTGCACAAACGGATTCGGAAGCCGAGAAAGAGATAGATACACTCTCGCGCATCACCAGGAAGCGACCGCGCCAACTGGCTCACGACGAGTTGAGCCGAATCGCTCAGATATCAGCACGCCGCCCACGTCCTAAGATACATCCTGGCGCTGCTGAACGCCACGAAGGGGTGCCGTCGGTAATTCGCGTTCTCCTTCGCGAACTGCATGATGGAAAGTGTCAGCTCTGCTCGTTCACTTTCGAGAAACGGAACGGTGGGCCATATTTTGAGCGTGCACCACCTTGACCCTGAGATCGGACATCACCCGACTAACCTGCTCGTGCTCTGCCCGAACTGCCACGCGCAATTGGAGCATGCCATGGTCACGGACTTCAGATGGGTTGGTAACTGGCTGGTCGGTGTAACGATCAACGGCAAACGTTTCAGTATCCGTCAGCCGCTCGTTCATGATTCGATAAAGAAAACCCTGCTTGGCATGGTCATTCTGGTTGCAGCCGCGCAATTCGTACGACTACTTGCAAGGTAGAACGGGCAGGGGATGAAATCCACACCAGCGAGGCTATATGCGTGCACCCCGAAAGCGCTCTGCACCACAGGTCAATCCTTGGAGCCATAGAATGGCGCTATGCATTGCTGCTGCCTGCCAAGACAGAGGCAAAGCCCGCATCGTCATATCGACAGATTGGAGGGTGGGAGCTGCAATTGCGACCCCTGATGATGAGGACAAGCTCTATTGGATTAACGATAACGTGCCCGTGCTGATTGCGGGCACGATTCATAGGGGCATAGAACTTAGGGATACGATCACGGATTATCTCGATCAGTACTACCGTGAGAATCCTGAACCCGGGTCCGTAACCGAATATCAAGTCACAAACCTCATCAAACGACCTGTTGCGATGTTCAAACGGCAACTTGCTGGCGAACACACATCGCTCAAATTTGGTCTGGGATACGAGGAGTTTAGTCTCTGTACAATCGCATCGAATAGATCCCTTGGTTGCGAATCAGACTATGGAAGAAATCTCGAATATCCAACTCGGCTGCTGGCTAATTCTTCCGTTCTTTTGGGAGGGAAGGCCCAAAATTTACAAGATTGACACCTTGGGAACCGTAGAACTGTGCGAACATTTTGCTGCTATAGGAACGGGTGACTATCGCAGAAAGCGTTCTCTACCAAAGAAGACATGACGCGCATTCGCCGCTAGGCCCCTCTGTGTATCATGTTTTTGAAGCAATGAAAATGGCCTCTATTGCTTGGGGCGACGGTCAAGGACATACACTTAATGTCCTTTACCCTCCAGGGGAGAAAAAAAGAGACTTGACCGGCGAAACGCTGACCGAGGCGGCGAAGAGATTCTTGGAAAGCGAGTTCGATAAACTCGGCCCAAAGCCTTTCAAGACGTTAAAGCTCCCAGAGAACGCGCTTCGACAAGACTTTTAATTGCTTTGGCAGTTATTCGTGGGTTGCCCTAAGGAGTTGATGAAGTCCAATGCGAAAAGGACCTTCCTCTCGACCTTTGGGCTGAACAACTGCGTGCGCCCAGTAAATCCCTCCGGTGGTCTGGAAACAGGCTCTTCCTTGCAAGGGCCATCATCGGGGCAACGCTCATGCATGAACAGTTCAAATTCGACGATCTCCTCAGTGAAAGCGTCTACCGACACCTCCAGCGCCTTCAATTTTAGACGGGAAGCCAATGCGGCGTATGGGTTGATCTCGAATCCCGCGACGTTGTAGCCACGCAGGAAGCTTTGGACGAGAGTTGTGCCGACACCGGCAAACGGGTCAAGAACCCAAGTTTCCTTGCGGTGATTCGCTCCGAGATATTTACACAGGCAATCGTCCACAAACTCAGCGGAAAATCCGGCAATCCACGGCACCCACCTATGAATTGGATAGACCTTATTGCTAGTAAAGGCCGAGTCCCGGAACCCGTTGCTGAGCCGGGCCGCAACATCTACGTCCGAGGATGTCTTGAAAAGCGTCGTTTGCACTGGAACTGATCTTACCAGATAATCCGCATTCGGGAGTGAGTATGAACAATCGTCCATACCCCTTCCTATCGGCGGTCGATCAGCGAACTTGAACTTTTCAATCCTTCATTTGCTGGCGCAAGAAGCCGCCCTTCCGAACGATTTCTTTTCGGGTTGGGTCGCAGCAGGGTAGCGCAAAGGTGCGCGTATTCTGCGCCCCTTTGCGGCCCTTCCCCGATTCCCTGCGGGTTCATGTGGGCGTGCTCTGGTGGTGATTGGCATTTCCGTTTGAAGAGCCGCGGAGGAGCGCTGAAGAGCGCGCACCTCCTCGCTACCTGCTCACCCGAAAATCAATATAACGAGGTGCCTGTCCCCGGGTTTCCCGTGCCCACGGTCATATGCAGTTGATCTGCCGTCACCGGGCCAAATGGATATTCTCTTTTCATTCGCCTATAATTGAATGGCTGGGAAGTGAGGTTCGAATGAAACAGATAGTGATATTTGACACGAGTGCGATAAATGCCTTAGCGGACGAAAGATTGGCCAGCTTGGAAGCAAGTCTAAAGGCTGCCTTTTTCTTTAGGCAGACCGAAACTACGGTCGCGGAAATCGCGGCCACACAACGGTTGGAGCGCAGGATAGAACTCTTGAACCTTTGCCGTCGATTGCTGCCGGCAGGAGAATGTATTTGCCCCTACCATTGGATCGTACAACAGATGACTCTTACGCATAAGCTCAATCCTGCTGACTTCGATTGGAAGGCTGTCGACATCGTTTTTCCCGCTCTTAACCGTGAGCTAATACAAGACGAGATTTTCGATGACGAACTTGCCAAGGTGCAGCAACCCCACGCGGCGCAACAGAATCGAGAATTTGTCTCCACCTTTGGCAGTGCGCGCGACAGTCTTGCCGAAATTTTCGAGCAACTGCCAAGCGAACAGCCATCAGACCTTCGGGACCTTATCATGAGACTGCAACAACCCGGCGGGGCATACTGGAGCTTCGGGAAAACTCTCTATGACCGAGTCGAAGAACACAATTTGAGCGAAGCGCCCATTAGGGAGTTCACGGCAGCATGTCCGCCGTTTCGGGCACTCTTGCTCGCGATTTGTGTGGCTTACTTTCAATATTCGGTAAAGTCCGCGCAGACTGAGCCATCGTACAAAGCTGGGAAATTTGATCTCTTTAGCGCCGTATACTTGCCGTTCTGCAATAGATTCGTTACCGCTGATACAGGACAATTAAATTCACTAAAGGCAGTCTGTGAGATCGGAGCCTTGCATACCGAAGTGATTTCCTTTAAGGATTTGATCGGCAGTATTTCGTCAATGCAGAGCGAATGAGTGCGGTATCAACGAAATTGGGAGAAACGGTGTCAGGAACCGTTTTCTTCCTCCTAGGTGGGATTGAGGGCAGAACCTTGGCGGCTCGGCGACCGCTTTCCGCGGGGCGGGGATTTGTGCGGCGCGCGGCTCTTGGGCAGGAGCCGGCCGGTCGATCGACGACTCTCGCGCACCAGATCCAGAATTTCTTTCCGGGAGAGACCCGCATCGATGCCCGGCACGTCCAGCGGTGAACCGGAACGCGCGGCCGGGCGGACCAAAAAGGCCTGCCCATCGCGGCGGCGAATCTCCACTCCCCCTTCGCGGCTGGCGCGGTTCAGCAGTTCCGCCAGTTGCTGCCTTGCTTCCGAATAGTTATATACTTTCATCTCAAAACTCCTGCAATTTCACGCCGATCTTTTGTGCGGCCCGTGCCAGTCCCAGATCCAGGGTCAGGAGCGCCAGCCCTTCGGCGAGCGCGGTTTCGCAGCACGTAGCCGTCATAGGCGTACAGCCCGGATTCCAAAGCAAGGTTAACCGCGCGGCCGGCATCAATATGGGCCAGGCGCACCGGCACAGACTGATAGCTTGCCCAAGCTTGCTGCACGTCCGCCGCCGATAGCCGCTTGCGACGAACGCCCGCCACCAGGGCATTGCCGATCTCCCAAGGTAAGGAGGGCGCCCCCACCAGACTGTATCCTTCCGTGGCGCTTAACCAGCGCCCGCCGCGTGGGTTCGTTCAGCAGCACCGCGAGCAGGACCGAAGTATCAACGACCAGAGAAGCCATACCGTACAATTGTACGTTTTCTGATCCGGTTTATCAAGCCCCGCGGGTGGAAAAGGGGTCAGTGGAAAAGGTGTCCTTTTCCCGAGGAAAACCGGGAAACCGGGACACCACATTTCCGATTTGCCAACGTCATAGCTTCCGCCGCCTTCCACCAGGGATTACGAATTGGGAATTAGGGTCCTGCAACCACCCCCCGGCGCGAACGCGCCGTCCCCCTTCCTTCACTGCGTTCAGGACAAGCTCTGAATCAGGAGGGGAGCCCGCCCGTCCGCCCGCCCTGGCAGCCTGTGGCGCGGAGAATCCGCCGGTTTCAAAGGCAGTGACGAGTGACATGTGACGTGTGACGAGCGCGAAAGAACAGTGATGGTTGGTCTGGGGGATTGGGTAGGTCGCCCCCGTCAGGGCTCGGAGGGGAAAAGGGGTCAAGTACCTTTTTCGTTCAGGAATGATGCGCTAGAAGGGAGAAACGGAGGGAAGCAGGGAAACGGTGCCACGTACCGTTCCCCTTCTGAAAGAAGGCAGGAGGATGGCGTGTGTTACTTCAGCGCTTCGTTAATTTCGATGTCCCGCTTGAGCACATCGGTCAACAGTTCCGACAAGCCCACACCCTTCTGCTGGGCCTTGGCGGAAAAGTACTGCCACACACTTTGCTCGATGGAGGCAGGCAGAAAGACCTTCGCGTCCGGGGGAATGTGGTGCAATCCCCGGACTCCCTTGCGGAAGTCGATTTCCTCGGGCATCGGATCGTCGTTGATGGTACTCTCACACCGTGCCTACGGATGTTGGCGGCAGCCCTGCTCTCGTCCCATTCGAACTGAAATTGCCGGTCGCTCAATGCCGGATCCCGCGTGCTATGCAGAGGCCTTAACGGCACCCGTAAAGGATTTTAGCACACTCCCTCTTCCCCTGTGCCTCCGTGCCTCTGTCGCCAGATCCGTCTACTGACGGATGGTGAAGGTTGGTCTGGGGGATTGGGTAGGTCGCCCCTTCAGGGCTCGGGGTTCATGGGGGTTCCGTTGACCCAGGCCGTTGGCCTGGGCTTCGTTATTTCGCCCCTTTGGGGCTCAAAAACCTGGACTTTCTTAGGTCGCCCCCCTTCGCTTTGCTCAGGGCAGGCTCTTGGGGCTCAAAGACCACGGCGGACTTGGCCCGGCGGGGGTTCGTTAGATTGCCTCTTTGGGGCTCAAAAACCTGGACTTTCTTAGGTCGCCCCCCTTCGCTTTGCTCAGGGCAGGCTCTTGGGGCTCAAAGACCACGGCGGACTTGGCCCGGCTGGGGTTCGTTAGATTGCCTCTTTGGGGCTCAAAAGCCTGAGCCTCGTCGGACCGCCCCCATTCGCTTCGCTCAGGACGGGCTCTTGGGGCTCAAGGACCACGGCGGACTATGCCAGACTTGGGTTTGTCGCGCTACATTTCATTTCCCATTGAAACGCGACACGAAACCCATTGCAGCCAGGAGCTAAGCAATTCACCTTGCCGGTAAACGGCCTATGCGCGGATGCGGCGCCCGCTGAGTTCCGGGCGTATGGTCGGCTACTCGGAAGTTGGTCCACGCCATCGCATATTTCTCCTGCCTTCTCGCCGACTGTTTACCCATCAACTTCTCAGCCAGTTGCCTCAGGCCGGAAGAGTCGGGGTGTAGGTTCTTGCCAGGAATGGTGACAAACACATAGGATATTGCCAACCATCGGGGCGGGAATTGTCACGAATCGTGGCATCGAGATCTGCAAGTCCCTTGAAATCAGCGCCCGTACTGTCAACTATTATGACATCCTACAACCTGCGTTGCGCGCTCAATCGAAAATCACCCATCACCAATCGCAAATCACAAATCACCCGTGCAGGATACGGCGAATTTCGTGACCGTATTTCTCGGCGATGCGGAGCCCGATGCCCGGGACCGCGAGCATTTCGCCGGTCGTGCTGGGTCTAAGGTTAACCAGCCCGCTCAAAGCCCGGTCGGTAAAGATGCGGAAGGCGGGCACGCCGAGCCGCCGGGCTTCGGCCAGCCGCCACGCGCGCAGTGCCTCTTCCACGTCCAGGTCCGGCTTGGCGGCCGGCGACCGCTGGGGTTTCTTTTCCGAACTCACCGGTGGAGCCGCACCCGGTGTTGACGAGTAGGGCCGAATGGCGCTCGGCCCAGGGCCAACGCCGCGGGCCCCTACCTTCTTCCTGCGCTTGCGGGGGGTAGGCGGCTCGCGATCTTTCATCACCAGCTCCAGGGGAGTCTGCGCGTCCACCTCCAAGCCCGCGCGGGTCAGCCTGGCGGTGCGATAAGGAATCTGCCGCCCGTCCTTTTCAAAAACCGCATCGTCCAGGCGCACAATTCCCGCGCGCGCCATGCCTCCCAGCAAGTTCTCAAAATCATCGCGGCTCATCTCCTTGTGGGGAAACAATTCGGCGTAAAGCTTGCCGGTGGATTTCGTGCCGCCCGCGCGCAACTCCGCCGCCACGCGCAGCAGCGCCGCGTGCTCCGCCGCCGTGGCGGTGCGGAAGCGTTGCGCATTGCACTGTGCCGGCGCGCAATAGTCGCAGATTCCGCAGGGCTTCTCGCCGTCGGCGACGTCGCCGAAATGGCGCACCACGCTGGCCATGCGGCACTGATTGCTTTCGGCGTAGCGGATCATGCGTTCAATCTGCTCGCGCTTGTGCTCGCCCTGGGCAAGGTAAGGTTCGCGCCAGGCGTCGTGGCCGCGGCTGACGTTCTCGGCGAAGTCCACCACCGCGCCGCCGTGCGTCCACAGCTTCTCCAGGGCCCGGTCAAACACCTCGGGGTCCATGGGCAATTGCTTCTGGAGTTCGCGCTTCTCCTGGGGCTGGGCCCTGAGCAGGGCGAAGATTCCGTCCAGAATCGCGACGTCGGGATAATCCCGCTCGAAGAAGAAATCGTGCGTGTAGCGGTCCGCGTAGGAATGCATCAGGAGCGCGCGGCTGGGTTTGCCATCGCGCCCGGCCCGCCCGATTTCCTGGTAATAAGCCTCAATGCTTCCCGGCAAGGCGGTGTGGATGACGGTGCGGATGTCGGGCTTGTCAATCCCCATGCCGAAAGCAATCGTGGCCACGATGATTTCCAGCTTGCCCGCCAGGAACTCCTCCTGCACTTGCTTGCGGCGCTCGGCATCCAAGCCCGGCATGATAGGCGGCCGCGCGTATGGTAGGCGCCAAGCTCGTTGGCCAGGGATTCCGCTTGCTTGCGCGTGGGAGTGTAGACAATCGCCGGGCGGCGCGCGGGTCGGCCAACAGCTCGCGCGTGAGGGGGGAACGTTCCGAGGGCGGGACTTCCACCACTTCAATCGCGATGTTGGCGCGGCGGAAGCCGTGAATGAAGCGCGCCGGCCGGATCGAGCCCCAGTTGCTCCACGATATCGTCCTGAACGGGCGGCGTGGCGGTGGCGGTCAGACGCGATGACCGGGGCCGGCCGCAAGCTGGGCACGTACTGGCCCAGGCGGCGGTAATCGGGCCGGAAGTCATGCCCCCATTGCGAAATGCAGTGCGCCTCATCCACCACGATCAGCGAAACCTGGCGCTTGGCGAGCATCTCCGGGAAGCCCGTCCACGCGCAGCCGCTCCGGCGCAATGAACAGGAATTGCAATTTTCCGGACAGATAGTCGCGGCAAGCCTGGCGCGAGTCCATCCGGCGGCGCCCGGAATGAATGCACTCCACCGCAAAACCGCGCGCCTTGAGCTTGGCCACCTGGTCTTCCATCAAAGCAATGAGGGGGCTGATGACCAGCGTCGTCCCGCCGCGCGCGATGGCCGGCAACTGATAGCACAGCGATTTGCCCGACCCGGTGGGCATGACCAACAACACGTCGCGCCCCTCGATCACCGCCCGGCAAACCGCTTCCTGATTGGGAAGAAAGGAGTTGAAACCGAAAGCGCGGCGCAGAAGCGCCGCAAGGTCGTCGGAGGAAGAGGGAGGGTGACGGGCGGTCTCGAAGGGCAATTGCGGTATAGAGGAAATTTTCCCCGTTGCCTCTGGGCGGGGAACGGGAGCGAGCGGCCCGCGCTGGGCCACCGCTCCCCTGAGTTGTTTTCAAATCCTTTCAACGACTGCTCCCAAGTGCTACCACCCATCTGTCGCCGGGGTAGCGATGGACAAATTGACCGTCGCGGGTAGACCGAAGAACGTCACGGGCATTCGCCCTTATTTACGGGCATTCGCCCTTTATCCAAAATGCTGTGGCGCTCGTAGCCCGTAAGTGAAACCTACGGCAAGGAAAGCCGCCAGGTTGCCTACTGCCTGCTCCCCTACGGTTGCGTCAGGAAAATCGGCAGTCCGAGCTTGCCTTCGTATTTCGGCAAGTAGCGCTCGGTGTCGTACATATTCGCGATGTCCACGTGGCGCGGGCCCAGTTTGGGATCGGGAATGGGCTCCATGGCGAAACACCCCTTGTTGATCGCCGTCATCTTGCCGTGCTCGCCCTTGGCGATGCAATCCATGGCCATGCTGGCGAACGTGGAAGCCACCAGCTTATCGACGAAGTCCGGGCTGCCGCTGCGCAGTTCGTAGGTGAGGTCGCTGACCACCGTCTCCTGCCCGCTCGCCTTCTTGATTTCGTCGCTCAAGTCTTCGCCCACGTTCGCCTTCTTGCGATGGCCGAAAGCGTCGGCCTCGCCGTACTCGCGAATCTGGTAGCCTTCCCACTCGGCGCCTTCCGACAGGACGACGATGGAATAATTGCTGGGATTGTCTTTCTTATCCTGAAGGAGCAATTCGATCATGTTCTTCAGATCGAACTTGTACTCGGGAATGGCGCAGCGGATGGCGGTAACATACGCCGTGTAAAGCGACGTGTAACCGGCGTCGCGGCCGAAGACGCGGAACACGCCGATGCGCTCGTGCGAGCCCACCGTGGTCCGCTGCCGGTCGATGGCGTCCATGGCGCGCGTGATGGCGGTGGAGAATCCGATGCAGTACTCGGTGTTGCGCACATCGTTGTCCATGGTCTTGGGAATGGCGATCACCTTCACGCCTTCCTTGTCGAGCCGCGCCGCGTAGCTCAGGGTGTCGTCGCCGCCAATCGCCACCAGGTAGTCGAGACCCAGCGCGCCGACGTTCTTCAATACCTGCGCGGTGATGTCGTAGACCTGCGACGTCACGCCCTTCTTGGTGCTTTCCACCTTGGGGAAATCCCTCCCGCGCAAACCGGCGGAAGCTTCTTCATTTTCTGCGGATTGGTGCGCGAGGTGTGCAGGAAGGTGCCGCCCGTGCGATCGACGGTGCGGGTGTTCTCGCGGTCGAGGGGAAGAATGTAGTGCGCGCGGCTGGCCGGGTCGTTCAAATCAACGTGCGTCAGGCCTTCCCACCCGCGCCGGATGCCGATGACCTCGCAGTCGGCGTCGCTGGCTCGATAAACCACTGTCTTGATCACGGAATTCAGGCCGGGAACGTCGCCGCCACCGGTGAGAATCCCAATTCGTTTTGCCGCCATGAGTGCTCCTTTGACTAATAAGGTTAGGTTTTCCCCGGCTGATGAATTCCAGCTACCGGGGAATGTAGAAGTTTACACCGCGACGAGCGTTTGGGAACCCGAAGCGGCGCGAGGGCTGTC
>CAWELY010000018.1:0-96856 GCA_963810005.1 uncultured Acidobacteriota bacterium | reverse complement strand
CCGTGCCACGACGTTGCCGTTGCGGTCCACCAGGAACTTGGTGAAGTTCCACTTGATCTCGCCGGCCACGGCGGGATTCGCCTGCTGGGTGAGATATTGATAGAGGGGAGTGGTGTCGTCGCCTTTCACCGAGACCTTGGCAAACATGGGAAAAGTGACGTTGTACTTGAGCGTGCAGAAGCTCTTGATCTCCGCATTCGTGCCGGGCTCCTGCGCACCGAAATTGTTGGCAGGGAAACCCAGGATCACAAAGCCCTGGTCCTTGTACTTTTCATAAAGCGATTCCAGAGCCGAATACTGCGGCGTGAAACCGCATCGGCTGGCGACATTCACCAGCAGAATAACCTTGCCCTTGTAACTCGAAAGCGAAGTGGGGTCGCCATCGATGGAAGGAAGGGTGAAATTGTAGATGCCAGAGGCGGCCAGCAATGGCGCTGCCCCGAGTGCAACGAGTACCACCAGCGAGCGAAACCGACGGACATGCGAAGATCGCAGAAGCATGATGCTCCTCCATTTGAATTGTATTCTGTCTTTCCCCTGAACCGGCCTTGAACTCCCCGACTACCTGAGACTCCAGTTTAGCTTACACGGCGGAATCGACGCAAGACGGAGCGAGCCTGGTAGTAGTGGCGAGGCACCGAGTTCCCGAGATGGGATGCAACCTTGGTTCGACCCGCCAAGGGTTAACGTGCCCTGGTGGCGGCTCGCAAAATGCCCCTAGCACGCGCTTGCAAATGACCAACCCAGCGCCATGCTTTCCTGCCGGTAGGAAATATTCGACACGATATTTCCTGCCGGTAGGAAATCCAAGGATTAGATGCTTGGCGATGAGCCAGCACGGTGCCTGCCATGTTAGAATTCAGGCTAATACCGATTGTTCCTTGGAGGTAAAGGTGATGCAGAAACGACATTTGGCGTGGGTGGTAATGGCAGCCGGCACAGCGCTGGCATCAGTTTCGATGATCCTCGCGCAAGCTGGCGGCGAAGCGCCAATCTATCTCGATCCGAAGCGGCCGGTCGAGGAGCGCGTCGATGACCTGATGAGCCGGATGACGCTCAAGGAGAAAGTCGGGCAGCTCAATTTGCCTTGCGTTTATGTTGGATGAACTGGGAAAAGACATTCCCTCGAAGACCGAGGCGTGCAAGCGATTCACGGCCGGAACCTACACCCAGGAAATCGGCCCGGCCTGCGGATTCTTCACCCTTGCCAATGAGATTCTGAAGCAAGGCGCGCGCCAGCAGGCGGAATACTTCAACGAGCTGCAAAAAATCGCGCTCACCCAGACGCGCCTGAAAATCCCGGTGATGGAAGACGAAGAAGGCACGCATGGCGCCATGTTTCCGGGCGGCACGGTTTTCCCCGAGGGCCTGGCCGTGGGCAGTTCCTTCGACCTGGATCTGGTGAAGGCGATCTACGCGGCGGCCGCGGCGGAAGCGCGGGCGGTGGGCATCCACATGCTTTCCACGCTGGTGATGGAAACGCTTCGCGATCCGCGCATGGGCCGAAACGAGGAAGCCTACACCGAAGATCCTTACCTTTATATGCGCATCGGCGAAACCATCGTGCGGGCGACGCAAGGCTACGACATCTCCGCCCCGGACAAGGTCATCGCCGTGCTCACGGATTTCCCCACGCAAAGCGAACCCGCCAGTGGCCTCGAGCGGGGAGCGATTGAAGTGTCGGACCGCTCCCTGCGCGAGAACTTTCATGCCGCCCTGGATCGGCGCCATCACCAAAGCCGGCGGCTTGGGGGTGATGGCAGGTTATCCGGAAATCGAGGATGTACCGGCGCACGCCTCGGTGAAGTGGATGAACGACGTCTTGCGGCAGGAAATCGGCTTCCAGGGAGTCGTCGAGAGCGAAGGCCACGGCTTTCGGACGTTGCTCTATGAGCACATCGTTCCCACCCAAAAGGAAGCGGGACTGCTGGGATTGCGGGCCGGAGTCGATTTGAATATCACCTACGAACCCGCCTACATGGGGCCCTTGGTCGAGAGCGTGGAAGAGGGGCGAGTCCCCATGGCGCTGGTGGATCGCGCCGTGCGCAGGGTTCTGGAACTGAAGTTCCGCCTGGGCCTGTTCGAGAATCCCTACGTCGATGCTGGACCGCGCCGTCCAGGTGGTGCACTCGCAGGCGAATCAAGACCTGGCTCTGCGCGCCGGCCGCGAAGGAATCGTATTGCTGAAGAATGACAAGAACCTGCTGCCGCTCAAGAAGGATTTGAAATCGGTGGCGGTGATCGGCCCCAACGCCGACGATGTGATGAACCAACTGGGCGACTATTCGCCCAAGGGGGTTTTGCAGCACGTGACGACCGTGATCGAGGGAATCAAGGCCGCGGTCTCACCCCAAACCAAAGTCACCCACGTGCGCGGCTGCGAAATCACGGGCACGGACAAGAGCGGGTTTGCCGAAGCCGTGAAGGCCGCCAAGGGCGCCGAGGTCGCCATTGTGGTGGTGGGAGAGAGACAGCATGAGACGAACGGGGCGGCCGCGAGGGCGGGCCCACCGATGGTGAAGGGCACGATGTGGCCAGTCTGGATCTGTCGGGAGTGCAGGAGGACCTGATTCAGGCGGTCTTCGCGACCGGGACTCCCACCGTGGTGGTGCTCATCAATGGCCGGCCGCTTTCGACGCGCTGGACGTCCGAGCACGTGCCGGCGCTGGTGGAGGCGTGGGAACCCGGCGAGCGCGGCGGCGAAGCGGTGGCCGACGTGCTCTTTGGCAATTACAACCCCACCGGACGGCTGGCCATCTCGGTGCCCCGGCACTCCGGCCAATTGCCGGTCTACTACAATTACAAGCCTTCCAAGGCTTACATGATCGTGGAGGGAGGTTACCCTCTGGGGCCGGGTTACGTCGACATGCCGGCGACGCCGCTTTACCCCTTTGGTTATGGGCTGAGCTATACCGCATTTTGAGTATAGCAATCTGCGCGTTGAGCCGGCGGAGATCCATCCGGGCGGCGAGGCGCGCGTGACCGTGGATGTGAAAAACACCGGTGACCGCGCGGGGGTGGAAACCGTGCAGCTCTACATTCACGAGAAATACGCCCCGGTTTCAACCCCCGTCAAGCAACTCCGGGGGTTTGAGCGCGTGGCGCTCGACCCGGGAGAAACCAAGACCGTAACCTTGAAGCTTACCCCGGAAGATCTCCAGTTGCTCGATATCGACATGCACTGGCGGGTGGTGCCGGGCGATTTTGAGATCATGGTGGGAAAATCGTCGGCAGATATACCTCTCCAAGGAATCCTGAAGGTGACGCCGTAGCGGAGAGCGACGAGAGCGGGTGGAGCAGCGGGGTGGATTTCCAACTGCGAGGGGGGTGCGATGAATCCGCGTTCCGAAGCGCGAGTCCATGCTGCCGTATCAGCCGTCCAAGGCCAAAAGGGAAATTCCGGAGGATATATGAAACCCATCAGAGTGTTAGTATGCCTGGAGATTGTGCTCGGCGCCTTGCCAGCGGCCGTCCTATCTGCCTGGGGAGCGGATTGGACTCAGCAGTTATCGCCGCCGGTTTATTCGGTTACTCAAGACATCGACGTGAAAACGCCCATGCGGGACGGGGTGAAATTATCTACCGATTTATACATTCCATCCCGTACTGGTAAGTTTCCCACAATTCTAGTGCGGACCCCTTACAACAACAATTCCGAGGGGATGGTCAGCCAGGCGATGTATTATGCGACGCGAGGCTATGCAGTGGCACTCCAGGACGTCCGGGGGCGATACGATTCCGAGGGCGGGTGGGAACTCATGCGCTCTGAGGCCAAGGACGGATACGACACGATCGAGTGGATCGCCCAACAGCCCTGGTCCAATGGGAAGGTGGGCATGATTGGACACTCCTATCCGGGAATCGCCGCGCAAATGGCTGCGGCCATAGCCCCTCCGCATCTTGTCTGTATTGTCGCGGAGGCCGCTGACTCGGATTCCTACAAGCAGTGGCACTTTACTGGAGGCGCTTTTGCCCTGGCCGAGGTCGAAACCTGGGCAGCGGTTCAGATGCCCACGCGCACGCTGCAAAGCAATTATGTGAATCTCAACACGCCCGGCGTCCAGTCAAGAGCGTTAGGCCCCTTGCCGGAAGACTACTGGCATCTACCCATCATGACCAATGCTGAGGCGACCGGCCGGCACATCGAGAAGTGGAAAGAATGGCTCCGGCACTCGGCTTACGATGATTATTGGAAGGCGTCGAGTCTGGAGAACACCTACGCGAATGTTGCCGTTCCTAATTATCTGTTTGGCGGCTGGTTCGATACCTTCGTAGCAGGGGCAACCACTAATTTTAACGGCATCAGGAAATATGGTAAGACGCCTGCCGCACAAACCGGGACGTCGTTAGTGATCGGACCCTGGGTACATGACTTCCGCGACGGTAAATCGAGCGTAACGGGGGAGCTTGATTTCGGGCCGCACAGTCCCTTCCCCATCGTGGAGAGTGAGCTGCGCTGGTTCGATTACTGGATGAAGGGAATTCCGAACGGCATGGACCGGGAGGCGGCGATCCATATTTTCGTGATGGGTGAAAACGAGTGGCGCGAGGAGAGGGAGTGGCCCTTGGCGCGTACCCAATACACCAAGTATTACCTCCATAGTGGAAGCAAGGCGAACGGCCTATGGGGCGACGGAAGCTTGAGCACGGCGCCGCCCGGCTCGGAGCCGCCCGACACCTATACTTATGATCCGCATGACCCGGTACCAACCCTGAGTGGCCACGCCTGCTGCGATCCAAGGTGGACCTCGGTTCCGGATGGACCACGCGACAACCGCGGTGCTGAAACCAGGCCGGATGTGCTGGTTTATTCGACGCCACCGCTGACCGAAGATATCGAGGTAACCGGGCCTATCGTCGCCAAACTGTTGGCCTCCAGCTCTGCGCCCGATACAGACTGGACCGTGAAGCTGATTGACGTTTTTCCCCAACCGGGCGAGTCGGCGTATAACGTGGCGGACGGAATCCTGCGAGCGCGCTTCCATGTTTCCTTGGAGAAGCCGGAGTTGCTCGAGCCCGGACGGCCGTATGAATTCACGGTAGATCTTTTGAACAGCAGCAATCTTTTCAAAAAAGGGCACAGGATTCGAATCGAGGTCTCCAGCAGCAACTTTCCTCAATACGATCGCAACCCCAACACCGGACATACTCTATACGTAGACGACGAGCTCGCCGTGGCCCACCAGACGATTTACCACGACAGTGCGCGGCCATCCTACATCGTATTGCCGATAATTCCTTCCGCAGGCGGGAGGGAGGCACGGAAGTAAGGTCATAGCGCGGACACACATTGAAGAAGTCGTTCGTGCGGGAGGGGCAGACACTGACCATGGATGAGTCACAGCTACACGATGTTTTGAAGCTGATTTATGCGCGGGGAAAGGTATCGCGAACGAGCTTGGCGCGCGACCTCGACCTTGTCCCAAGCTATGTCAGCCTCCTGGTGCGCAAACTGCTCTCCAGCGGATCGGTATGTGAAACAGGCGTAGCCCCTTCCAGTGGCGGTCGACCGGGAAGGCTCTTGCAGATTAACCCGGAGCTGGCACATTTGATCGGCATCGACATCGGCACCATGCACTGCCGCGTCGCGGTTACGGATTTCCTGGGAAATATCCTGGCTTTCAAGAAATTCCGCTCGCGGGCGCAAGAAGGGCCAGAGAGTGCGCTGGGGCTGATTCATCAGGAAATACATGGCTATCGCCGGGAATTCCCCAGAATTATGGCGGTGGCAATTGCCATGTCGGGCGTGGTTGAGCACATCACGGGCACGGTGCTTTTCTGGCCCAAAGTCCGGAGATGGCAGGATGTTCCCCTGAAAGCGATACTGGAGCGTGAGCACGGACTCCCCACTACTGTTGAAGATTCGGCTCGTACCATGGCGGTGGCCGAACAGGCGTTTGGTCAGGGGAGGGGCCTCACCAACTTCGTGCACGTGATGGTGGGGACCGGAATCGGCTCCGCCATCTTTGTTGACGGCAAATTGTACATTGGCTCCTCGGGCTTGGCCGGCGAGTTGGGTCATACCACCATCGATGAGAATGGAGCCCTCTGTTCCTGCGGGAATCGCGGGTGCCTGGAACTCTATTCCTCCGCCTGGGCCATCGTCAATCGGGTTCGCTCCGCGCTGTCCGACGGCGTGACGTCAGCCCTTTCCAAAACGGCCGAGGAGCATCCGGAGGAGTTGTCGGTGGAGATGATCGTGGAGGCAGGCAAGTCCGGGGATCGCTTATCGCAGACCGTCCTCTCGGAGGCCGGGACCCATTTGGGAACGGCTCTGGCTGGACTGGTGAACCTCCTGAATCCGGAGAAGATCATCCTCGGCGGCGCTGTGCCTCGGGTAGCCGGCGAAATGGTACTCACCCCGCTGCTCTATTTTCTTCGCGCCCGCGCCTTCCAACGATCCGCCAGTGCTACGCAGGTGGTAATTTCCCAACTGGATGACAACGCCTCGGTCTTAGGGGCCGTCGTGATGCTGGCCAGAGACCTTCTGGGGAAACTCGCCCTGGCCAGGATCCAAGTTGCCTAGCCCCAATTCTGTTCACATAATCGGAACGCTACCGGACTTGGCCGCCGAGGTACGTGAGCACCGCGCGGGTGAGACTTTCACCCGCCTCTTCGGTGTAAGGTGACACGCTGGGCTCATAGCCCCCGTAAGCGAACTCAGCTTTGGTGGGCAGATAACCCAGCCAGCCATTGGTATAGCCGAAATAGAACGTGTAGGGGAAGGGTGAATGGTTGCGCACGTCCATGGAGATTTCGCAGAAGAGTTCCAGGGGCGCGGACCAAATGGCGATGTCCTTATTGATGCGCAGAAAGCGCACGGGAAGGCGAACCATGGTAGCTCCCGTGCTGGTCGTGCGGAGGTAGTCGCCGAGGTCGGGGGCCCAGCCTATGTCGGCCTTGCGGGGAGTTTCCACGGTCGTCTCCCCCAGGGTGAGTTCAACCTCCGAAGTCGTGGGGCCCAGGCGCGCATTGGCCGCCAGAATCGGGTCACCGAGCAGCATTTCAAATTGCTCCAGGTGCGCGCTCTTAAAGTCGGGGTAGACCGAGTAAATGGGAGCCTGGTTACCTGCCGCCCCGTTGATATAGAGCATGGGCGCGCCTAATTTCTCCTCGACGTAATCCGCCACGATGCCGGGGGCATCGCCGGTAATCACAGTATTCTCGCCGCCGAGGACGGTGCCGTGCATGCTGTAATTGGCAATCAGGGCCAGCAATTTTCCATCGGCCTTCTCCAATCGCAGGAGCCCAATCTGGTGATCGACGGGGCCGTCAGGATTCAGACCGAGAAACGCCGGACCCTGCTCATTCCGCGCCCGGCGGTTAATGGCGGCGCTCGCGTATCCCCAGCCCACCCCCAACCGCGCCGGCTCCAGCTTGTCCCGCGCTTCCTTGATTCCATCGAGCAATTGCTGCTTCACCTTGGCCGTGTATTCCGTATTGTGGTCGTGATCATACCGTCCCTTCAGGAACGCTTGTCCCAGCCCTGGCGGCCCGACCTCCGGCGCGGAATGCGTGTGCGTAGTGCTCCACCACACCTGTATGGGCTTGATTCCCGTCTGCTGGTTGAGTTCCTTGGCAATCTCGTCATAAACCGAAGGAGAGTAAATGCAGATGTCCGTCGCGATTAGGAAGAACTGGGTCTTCCCATCGTCCATCGCCACGATGCGGTAGAAGAGATGATCGTGGACGCCGGTCGATTGTCTCGGGGCGTAACCCAGCAGCCATTGCGGTTTGTCCGGGGTGATATCAATCTTGACCACCGAGGCGCGAAACTGGCTGGCCAGCGCGGAGCCTGAACCCACCGCGCAGGCGAGCAAGAAAGCGGGAACGATCAGCCTCGTGTACCAGGGGTTTACCGTTGCCATTTGCTTCTTTCCCATAACCCACTCCTTCTTTTCATCATGGTTTTGTACGCCGCCGGCATGATATTGTCGTCTAATTTTGATGTCAAACTCGTATTGTCCAAATTTTACTTTTAATGTTTTCGCGTGCTTGTTATTCGTGTATGCTTTTTTGGGCATGAGTAGGAGTCACGCCAACGGGTATGCAGGTCTTCCGCCGGTTGTCCGCATTGAGATTGACCCAGGGAAAGCTGCTCAGTTTGATGACCACCCTAGTGCTCGCCCTGGCTCAACCGCTCCCCGCTCTGCAGGTGGGACCTGCCCCTTCACAGCGTCCAAAATCACCCCCGAATCAAGAAGCAACCAAGGACGATATTGCAAAGCTGGAAGAGTACGTTCGCCAGCACCCTACGGATGCCCAGGGTTATATTATTCTGGGGAGAAGTTACACAGAGAACTCGCAGAGGGAGAAGGCCCGCGAGGTGCTACGGCGGGCTGTCGCCCTGGCTCCGAACTCCGCATCTGCCCACCTCAGCTTGGGGGTGGTCGAGGTATTACTTGGACATAGTGAGATCGGCATAAAGGAGTTCCGGCGCGCCCTGGAAATATCTCCGGATAACCCAGCAGCTCTCTATAACTTAGGAAAAGTGTTGTTTGACGAGGGGAAGTATGAACCGGCGTCCAAGGCTCTTCAAGACTTTCTGGCGCTCAATGGTTCGGATCAGGAGGCCCTGGTCTATCTTTTCCAGTGTGGCATTAAGAACCATGATCCCGCGACGGTAGATCGTACCGAAAGGCGATTGCGGGCGATACAGCCCCAGGATACGGCATTCCATGCCCAGATGGGCAAATGGCTCGCCCAAGGCGGGTATCTTGAGGCCGCTGAAAAGGAGTTTGCTCTCGCGGCGAATTCTGCCCACCCGTCCTCTGATGTGACCAGTGGTTACGTTGGGGTCCTATTGGACGAGGCCAGGCCCCAAGAAGCTCTTGAGGTTCTGTCGCGGGTCGGGGAGCAGGAAAGGAACACCGCCTCCTTCCACTACCTATCAGGTCAATGCTCCGAGAGGCTACTGGAATTCGGGAAAGCGTACGAAGAGTACAACAAGGCCATTTCGATTGACCCGGCGCAGGAGACATATTACGTTTCCCTCGCCTCGCTGCTATTTTATCAAAAAGCCTTTAGCGAGGCGAAACAGGTATTGGCAACAGCTTTGAAGAGGTTTCCGAGTTCGGTGACCCTTATGGTCGCCCTGGGCCTGGTGGAGGTGGAAGATGGAAACGTTAAAGAGGCCATGCAGGACTATCAAACCGCAATTCAAGCGGACCCGAACTCACCTATTGCCTGGAAGCTGCTCGGGGAGATCCAGATGGTGAACGGGAATTATTCGCAAGCAATCCAAACATACCAGAAGGCTGGGCAGCTTGATCCGAGAAATCCTCAGCCAGTTTTTTACGAAGGGATCGCCTACTCCAAGGCTGCCCAAGGGGACTGACGCGGCGCTGGAGTGCTTCTTCCGCTCGCAAAAAATGAATCCCGAACTCCCTGCTACCTACTTTTGGATTGGCTCTCTCTACTTGCACCGCGCGCACCAATACATTTTGGCGGAGAAGTATCTGGAAGAGGCCGTCAAGCGCGCCCCCGGCTGGGCGGCAGCGAATCAAACACTCATTCAGTGCTACCGGATCCTCAAAGAAGACGGGAAAGCCGAGGCTCTGGAGCTCCGGTATAAAGAGACTGTACGTCAATCCCCATCCGGCCCGGACGAGCAGGGTTTGTTGGAAACGCGGCAGTGAATAGATTTTCACGATCTTTTACCAGCGATCAAAAGGTACGGTGGTCATGACGCGACGCGAAATGCTTCGAGCACTGGCCGGAAGTGGAGCAGCCTTGAGCGCCAGGTGGGCTCCTGCTGCGGAAAGGATTGATCCTATAAGGTTCGAATATGTCACGCCAGCCGGGCTGCATTTTGTGACCAATTCGTGCCGGACGGAACAAAAGCACCAGCCGGAAACCATGGTCTCGGGGGTTGCGCTCTTTGATTATAACAACGACGGCCTACTGGACATCTATGTTGTCAACGGCGCTACGATTCCCGGCTTAAAGAAGGACAGTGCGACTTACTACAACCGTCTCTTCAAGAACAAAGGCGACGGAACATTCGAGGATGTTACGCTACCAGCAGGAGTTCAGGGCCGAGGGTATAACCTTGGTGTGGCCATTGGCGATTACGACAATGACGGATTCTCTGACATCTTTGTTGCCGGGCTCGAAGGCAACATCTTATACCACAATAATGGCAATGGAACATTCACTGACGTCACTTCCTCTGCCGGCCTGGAGCGCCTCGACCCGGTTTATGGTCACCTTTGGGCGATGGGAGGAGCCTGGATAGATTACGACCGGGATGGCTGGCTGGATCTTTTTGTGTCGAACTATTGTGTATGGAACCCCGACAAGGAGCCCGCCTGCGGTCTGAACGGCCGACGGGACTATTGCCATCCCAGGTTTTACCAGGCGCTACCCAACTCCCTTTTTCATAATAATCACGATGGGACCTTTACAGACGTGTCGGCGGCTTCCGGCATTCGCAGCAGCGTCGGTAAAGGGATGGGGGTTTCGGTTGCCGATTTTGATGACGACGGCTGGCCGGACCTCTTCGTGGCCAATGACACTCTCCCCAATAGCCTTTTTCGCAACCAACACGATGGCACCTTCAAAGAGGTCTCTCTGGGGAGCGGCGTTGCCTTTACCGAAAACGGTTCACCCATCTCCGGTATGGGCGCTGACGCCCGGGATATCGACAACGATGGTCGCCCGGATATCTTTGTAACCGCCCTGGTGGGCGAATCGTGGCCTTTGTTTCAAAATCTGGGGAACGGGCTCTTTAACGACGCCACTTACGATAGTGGCCTGACCGGGCCTACCCTGCCAAGGTCTGGGTGGGGCACGGGAATATTCGACTTTAATAATGACGGCTGGAAGGACCTGTTCGTTGCCGGGGGAGGGGTAACTGACCCCTTGGGTAGTGAGTCCGAGCGTGCGTTGCAACCGAATGTGGTCTTCGCTAACTTGAAAAACGGTACGTTTATTGACGCAAGCCTGGAAGCGGGCTTAGCGGCTCGAAAGGCGGTTCACCGGGGGGCGGCGTTCGGAGACCTGGACAACGACGGTCGAATTGACGCCGTGGTTACCGCTTTGGATGGGTCCCTGGAGGTGTGGCGCAACGTCTCTCCGGCGAAGAACCACTGGCTTCTCGTCAAGACCATCGGGACCAAGAGCAATAGGGACGGAATTGGCGCGAAGCTAAAGCTCGTCACCGCCGAGGGGGTCCAGTACAACCACGTAACGACGGCGGTCGGCCTCAGTTCTTCCTCGGACGGGCGCGTTCACTTCGGTTTGGGTGGGCAGACTACGGTTGAGGAACTCCAACTCTCGTGGCCAAGCGGAGTGAAGCAAACCCTCCGGAACATTAAAGCCGACCAGATTCTGACGGTGCGGGAATCTTAAGGGGCTGTATGAAAAGTCTCCGGGTCGTGCGAGGCGATTGAGCGTCCTTACGCTGGAGCCCTATTTAGGTCTGGATTCTACCCGTGAGCAAGTAGCTCCCTGTACCGGGTGCGAGCCTCGTCCATTTCGGAAGTAAGGGCCTCGACTTCGCTCATACTATACCGATATTGGGCAGTATACTTTGGATCGTTCAACCGGCTGGCAATGAAGTCAAGCACCTTGAGTCGTTTGTCGACCAACTGCGGAAGCTCTTTCTTGTTTCGGAAGCTCTCCCCATCCACCAATACATACACAGGGGAAGTGTGGGCGAAGGCACCGTTGTGACTCGTGACCCGCGCGGCGATCCATTGACTTTTATCAGCTTTGAGAGAGAGATCGATCGTTAACTCCTGTTTGTCCGGGCTGTTTGATTCGCTCGAGCGAATCACCTGACCGTGGGCGATAATCTCCAGGGTTTTTGGCGACCCTATGCTCGCGGGTGCCCAGCCTCGGGCACGGATTCGAAGGATCTCGTTCCTGGCAACCTGCAATTCATCACCCGGAATTGCGCCGTTTACGGTCAACTCCATCATCGGTCCATTGGTAACAAAGGTGCGACCTGCTTTCATCGCGGCAAACCAGGCATCGGCGGAGAAATCAGGGCCGGTATAAACATACATTCGTACCTCCCCCAAGGTATTGCCCCACGGAAAGTCGGAGCCCGCCGAAGCGGTAAGCTTCTGGCCAAGATTCAAGAAGTCATAAAAATCCTCCAGGCCGAGATGGCGAAACTGCAGGATCTCAAGGAAGTCCACCTTACCCCGGATGACGTTTATGGTTGCATCCCAAATGGCGTAGGTCTCGTGACGTGTAGCCCGGTAGAATTCGAGCGCCCAGGAAATGTGCGCATAGCCTGCCAAGCCCCCCTGCGCATGCACGGCATCGAACATCAGGTCGTAAAGGTGGTAGTGAGCCGTGTCGCGGACGGGCTCCTTAATGTTCAGGGCGATGGCGTGTCCCTGCTGGTGAATTTCCATGCGCGGATCTTCCTGGCCCGACACCAGCACATAATCGCCTTGTTGATATCGGAAGTCCTTACCGTAACCCACCTGCTCACAATAGACCTTATCCAAGTCACCATAGCGCAAGATGTTCGAGACGTGCACATCCTCAGCCCGCGCCCAAGTGATGAGGAACTCATTTTGTTCGGGTGTTAACCGTACCATGTGGATGTGATCGTCGCCGGAATACCAACCCCGTTTCGTCATCTCCACCCAGCGGGTGAGAATGATTTTTCGCTCTCGGGTTTCGCCGGAAGCGATTTCGAACTCTTCGAAGATGGGCTCGTATTCAATCCCCCGCGCTACCGCCAGCCTCCATTTTCCCACGGGAAGAAATATCGAAAAAGGTCTGGTAACGAAATAGGTGGCGGGTTCCTGCCAAAACGGGTAGCTAGACTGGCTCCCGTAGACGAAGCAACGGGTGTTGTTATCATGGTAGTCGCCGTTCGTGACCCTTACAGGACCAATGTCACCTGGCCGCCAGGTGAAAGGACCGTCAACAAAGTCCGGAACAGTCGAGTACGGGGGGGCGGACCGTCCGTCCGGTGGCGTGCGCCACCTGTGGTCGGCTAGAGAAGTAAGGCAAACCATCGCGGGTACGATTTGATGGGTTGCCCGGTCCCGGATTTCTACCCGCAGGGTACCTCCCTGGCTTGCCGCCAGGGTCGCATCATGCTCGATCAATAGTTCGCCTGACAAAGCGAAGCTTGCTGCTTTCAGAAAGTTGCGGCGTGTCACATCTCTTTTCCCGGTGCTGGATTTACCTGGTTGACAGTCTTTGGCCTTCATCCTTCACCCTCCTTCCCCCCAAACCAGAGTATCCATTTTAGCCGCTGAAAGCCCCAAATTATACACCTCTGGAGAGATTCCTGCGCCCAAGCGGGTCCGGGGGTAGTGGTGCAGTTTGGGCTGTAGCGGCGAGTTTACCTTGCCAAATGGCGGCGTAAAGCCGCCTCTACGTCAAACTGCACCACTACCGGTCTGGGGGCTTGAGACAGGGTTCTATCCCATTCACAGGGTTTAGCTGCATCGCATAGTTACCATTGCGCTGTTTCATATCAGCGTGGAGCTTGCCGCGAACCCACCGCATCTGATCACATGCCCCGCCATCCGTTTCTCCGAACTTGCCTTCCAACCGGATGGTAGTGGACCTGCTTTTAGCGACGGCGTCAACCTGCGATCGCTTCCGGGATTCTCCAGGTCGGTTTCTGTCATCTTCCCATTCAAGATAAATCCGCCATGGGCCGGCTTCGAGTAAGCGGAGACGTGCTGATAGTTGCCCTAGGGTGGCATTGCGCTCCAATTCCAATGCCGTCTTGAGCTCGCCGAAAAGGTCGGTAGCCATCGCCGGCGGGGAGTTTGGCTGGTACGTGTCGCAGACTGTCCCTCTCATATGCCACTTAGAATCATTCCACGGCTCGATGGCCACCCTCGCGGCATCAAATAGGGTTTCCTCAATACGGTGACGCAACTCAGAATCCATCCCAGATTTCCTTGTTGTCGATGAACGGGCTGTCCATTCTAAATCCAGGGACTCATATCGCCGCAGATGATACTGCCGGTTATTACCACAATGATATAATCGCTAATCTTACGGTGGTCGTTCTTGGCAAAACTCTTTCTGCCTTGCTCCAACTGCGTGTTAGAGTGTTGGCTCAGGGAAGCACAAGATAGGCGGACATTTTATGGGATTGTCAGCGCTTGAACAGGAGGAATCCCGACTGAGGAAACGGCAACTCCAAAGCGGGCGCAGGAACCGATCGCCATCAGGAAGGAATGACCGATGAAACTCCGTATTCGGGGGAATTCAATTCGCCTGCGGTTAGGCCAAAGTGAAGTTGCCCAGTTGGTGGAGGCTGCGCGCGTTTCGGCATCAATCCGGTTTTCAGCGTTTCCGGAAAGCCATTTGAGCTACACGGTGGTCACTTCGCCTACCGAGAAGGAAATCACGGCCCGCCTCGCTGACAGTGAAATCAAGATTACCGTACCTGACGGCTTAGCACAAGGATGGGCGCATTCTGAGCAGGTCGGATTGAAACATGTTCAGCAGATAGATGGCGAAGTCAACCTCTTGATACTGATCGAGAAGGATTTCCGATCTCTCGAACCGCGCCCTGACGAAGATCAGTCCGATAGTTTCAAAAACCCTTCTCAGGGCAAACATTGCAACCATCCTTAAGGAACTTGTGAGTTCCTCGTATGCATTCAGCCAGGGCGCCAGACCTCAATTATCATCGATGTCGTCCTGTCCGCGCACGGTGTGTTCCCAAAGTGCCGGAACCTCGATACCGATGGCGGTACCGGTTTCGATCAGGCACCCCAACGCGAGAAATGCATCCGCGCGATAGAAGTCGAGCCGGGCGCTTTCAATGATCTGCCGCAGGCAGGGCGGAGCCCAGGGCAATAAATGTGACGCCAGAAACTGGCGCTGGGCATCGAGGATCTTGACCTGCCCTCCACCCTGACCTGCATCAAGGGCCGCGACGTGCCGAGCGCACAATTCCGCCATGAAAGACAGTTCCAGGCTAAGCGAGTCGTCGGGCTCACTATGGAGGTGAGGAGCTTCCAAGCCGAAGGTCCGGTATGCCTGACGTACCGCGAGGGTCTGTTCCTGAAAGAGCAGGTGGTCACGGCTGAGGTAGTAGGACTCCCAGGGAGGAGCCAAGGGCTGCCCCGGCCCAACGAACAACCGGTTAAAGTCAGATTCCAGGTCGGGAAGCATGGATTCATTCCAGGCAGCGCAAAATGCCCCCATGAGCCGCAGTCCGTTTTGCGTCTCCTCCTGCGCTGAGCTAAGGGGCCACTCGGCGATCAAACTCTCCGTTGCGAGGCTGGACATGAAAGCGTGGGTGGGAGGTTCATGAAAGACTGTGGCCAGGAAGCGGTAGGCCCATTCCAGACTGATCATGGAGTTTTTCATGTCTTGACCGGCAGGGCGATTACGCTGCCGGTGCCCTTACCGCTCGGTTGGGCGTGCCGGTGCGGTGTGATGACCAGCGAGGGCCCGGTCCTGGGCAGCGGTAGAGGCTCGATGGCATTCATCAGCCCGAATTTGGCTTGCAGTTCTCCGAGTGGCCCGGCATGCAGCGCGCGCATCGAACAAGCGTCGACGCAGGCCGGGTTTTCCCCTTTCGCCAGCAGGTCCCGGCAGAAGTCGCATTTTGTCATGATCCCTAGTTGGGCATGGAATTGAGGCGCCCGATACGGGCAGGCATGTTCACACAACCGCGAGGCCACGCATTTTTTCGGGTCGATCAACACCAAGCCGTCCGCGCGCTTGCTGATGGCACCCGCAGGACACGCCTCGACGCACTTCGGCTTTGCACAGTGCATACAGGAGATGGACACACTGTAAGTGAAAATGCCATCCGGAACCAGCCCCTGGCCTTTCGCGACCCAGGCTCCACCCCCGTACTGAATGACACGGCGCCACTGAACCCCGAGGGGTAGGTCATTCTTGTCTTTGCAAACAATCTGGCAAGCCCTACAGTTTACGCAAGTGCTCGTGTCCACATAAAAGGCCATCTGCTTATGCATGGCGGACCTCGAAAGGGATCTTTTGTGGCCGCTTGGAGTCCGGAGGCAACGGCTCCCCGCACTTCTCCACTTGCACGATGCACGTATTGAAACCGATGTGACCCGAACCGGTAGGAATGGCGCCATTCAGCATGTTCGCCGAGCCTGCCCGGTCGATACCGGTGCTTTCGTCAAGATCGATCCAGGCTCCCTGGCCCAGGAGGGTAACGCCCGGCATCACTCTCTCCGTGAGAAGAACCGGGCGGATCACCTTGCCGTGCCGGCTCCGAATCAACACGATGTCCCCGCTCCGGATCCCTCGCGGTGCAGCATCCTGTGGATTCATCACGAATTCCTGCGGGAATGCCTCGCGAAGCTGCGGGATGTTGTCGAAGGCGGTGTGGGCCCGGCGAGGGTAATGGATGGTGACAAGCTGTAAAGGGTACTCGCCCTTTTCCTTCTTGCTCCAGTCGACGAAGGTCTCTTCGTAGCCTTCGGGCGCCGGTTCGTACTTGGGTAGCGGGTCTTTGCTGTTGAATCCGATGGTTCGGACGAGGTCTGAGAGAGACCTCGAGTGTATCTCGAATTTGCCACTGGAGGTCGGTAACCGATGACCCACCGGGTCCTTCCGGAAGTCCTCAAGCGCCGTATGGCCCAGATTGTCGCCGGGACTGCGGCGCACCTGGTAGATCCCCTTTTCCCAGAACTCCTTAAGTGGAAAGCGCCCGGTTTGCGAATCGCCTTTGACACCCATTTCCGCGATATCCCCGGCGGTGATGGTGAGCAGCGCCTCCCAGGCCTTGCCGTCCTCCTTGATAACTCGGGCGCCCTTCAGCCCATTGAAAACCTGTTGTTTCAGCGATGCCGGGTCGATGATTTGCGGATCGATTCCAAGCCTCCTTCCGATTTCGCGGGCCACCCAGATATCATCCCGCGCCTCGAAGACCGGCGGCGTGACCTGGCGGGACAAGAGAAGGATGTCGCGATTGCCCGTGTCCAGGGTGGCGTACTTTTCCCAGGGCGTGGTAATGGGGAGCACGATATCGGCGTACTGCCCGTTCGGGTTCAAAACATAGTTTTGCGAGACGACGAATTCGACCTTCCGGTGTGCCGCGATCGCCTTCATTGCCCCGGGCTCCTGGTTGAGCGCTGAACCCTGCTCATGATAGATCATGCGGATATCGATGTTTTTATTGACGCCCCGAGCAGTCCGGCACTTGCCGGTCAACACCGCATCCCACAATTCGCAATGGTTGATTCTGCAATCGAGAGGATTGGCTACGGCCGGAACCCCGGTGGAACCCGGTTCGACCAATGCGGGTCCAGAGTTGCCGGCATACAGGAACATGTTGGGGCCGACACCGGACCCGGGAATGCCAATGTTCCCCGTCATGAAGGTAAGGGTCAAGAGCGCGTGGGGAAACTGCTCCCCGCGATTGACGCGGGCGGGAGCCCCACCGGTCTGAATCACCGCCGGCTTGGTCCGCGCGTACTCTTCCGCAAACCGGCGAATAAGCTCCGGCGCGGTACCGCAAATCTCGGAAGCCCATTCGGGTGTCTTGGGAACCCCATCGTAGACGCCCATGGCATAGTCCTTGAAATTCTCCCCCGCGTCCGCGCCCACGGGCATGTGGTCCCCATCGAACCCGACGCAGTACTTGTTCAGGAATGCCTGGTCCTGAAGGTTATGGGCGATGATGTGATAGGCCATCCCCAGCAGCAACGCCGAATCGGTTCCCGGTCGTAGGGGAATCCACTCGTCTGCCAGCACCTGCGCCGAATCGCTGTAGTGCGGGTCAACGACAATGAAACGGGCTCCGGCTTTTTTCGCTTGCAGATAATGAAAGGAAGGCGATCCCCCGCTGCTCCAGGCAGGGTTGGCGCCCCAGAGAACGATGAGTTTCGACTGGCGAAGCCGCATCCGGTCGTTCCCGCTATTAAAGGGGATTACCGGTATTCCCGTAACGTGCTGATACGTATCCGGCCAAGCGCCGTAGGAAACACTCCCCCACGTTTCCGTATATCCCCCGTAAAGCCCTAAGGCTCGGCGCACCTCGCCCCGGCTCGCGAACAGGATGGACGTGTTCCCGTAAGTCTCCTTGATGCGCTTGATTTCAGAAGCGACCAGGTCAAGCGCCTCGTCCCAGGAAATGCGTACCCAATCGTCCCGACCTCGAAGTTCCCGATTGCCTCCGCCTGGCTCCCACCTTCGGCGTTTCATGGGGTATTTCAAACGGTCAGCGCCAAATACCTGGAATCGTTGGGCGCGTCCGCGGGCGCACCCGCGCTGCTGGGGATAGTCGGGGCTGTCGGGATGGGTGTCGTCCGCTTTCAGCCTCACCACCGCGCCGTCAACGACGTACGCGTAGTTGGGGCAGCGGCCTCCGCAGTGGTTCCAGCAGGCTACCGGAATCCACTTGCCTGTCTGTGGCCGACGCAGCTCCCGCGCACCGCAGCAGCGCAGTCTTACTCCCAACCAGCAGCGCCACCTGCGTCATGAAGTCACGCCGGGTAACCTTGCCACTCATGGAGCCATGCCTCCTCGCGAGACGTCAGAGTACCACAACTGATGCCCTCTCGTTCGACTGGCGTCGGCTTTCCAATCTGTTGCTGACGGGTGTTCCAAAAGTGCTCCAAAACCTGTACCAACCTCCAGGTTTCCCCGGACACGGGTTCCTCAGGAAACATTCCTTGCGGCTGCGCGACATGTTCGACATTCGCGTTGCTATCGGCGCCGGTCATACGGATACCCGTGGCCGCGTGCCCGTGTTAGGGGGAATGAACCCCAACACCACCGATGGATCCGTGGATCTGGCGCTGGCGGCGAAGGATATGGACGTGGAAGGTTTACAGGTGATGCCTCGCCAAAATCTCTTTCGCCCCTTTGCAGAGGGTTTTGTGGAATACTACACACGTGTTGGCCAGGCAGCCGGCCTGCCCGTGATTCTCTATAATGTCATTCGCTGGACGTTGGAGTTATGTAAGCCGAGCCGAACAAATCTTATGCATGGAGTGAATTATCAATTTGAATAACACGGTCGAATGCCTGCATCCCAATGCTTCTGCTGCCCACGCGCGCGTGGGCCTTTTTGATTTCGATGGCACCATCTCACTGATTCGCTCGGGCTGGGTGGACGTGATGGTGCCGATGATGGTGGAAATTCTCTTGGAACTCCACACCGGCGAGAGCGAGGCCGCATTGCGCGCGCTGGTGGAAGATTTCGTCGCGCGCCTGACCGGCGAACAGACGATCTACCAAATGATGGAGCTTGCCCGCCAGGTGGAGTTGCGCGGTGGCAAACCCCTTGAACCCCTCGCTTACAAGCGGATGTATCATGACAAGCTGATGGCCAACATCGAATATCGGCGCCAGGACCTTCGGCGGGGCGCCGTTTCGCCGGAGAAATACCTGGTGCCGGGAGCGCGGGCCTTTCTCGAATCCCTGCGCGATCGCGGCCTGAAATTGTATTGCGCCAGCGGCACCGATGAGGTCTACACGCTGGAAGAAGCCGGGCTGCTGGAGGTTCGGCAATACTT
This sequence comes from uncultured Acidobacteriota bacterium, assembly GCA_963810005.1. GTDB lineage: Bacteria > Acidobacteriota > Terriglobia > UBA7540 > UBA7540 > Bog-366. The sequence goes on along the minus strand of CAWELY010000018.1, from coordinate 77,411 downwards.
CCAAGGCGGCATTTACGGCGCGCAGGACGACTACAAGAGCTTTTCCAAAGAGATCCTGATTCGGCGCATGATTTCCGGACTCGAATGCAAGGGAGACGAATTGCTCGGGTTCGGCGACGGCTTTGTGGAGATCAAGAATGTGAAAGACGTGGGCGGAACCGCCGTGGGCCTCGCCACCGCGGAGCCGGAGTGCCAGGTGGTGGATGAGTGGAAACGCCAACGGCTGGTGAGCGTCGGCGCGGACTTCATCATCCCCAATTTCCTCCCTCGCGAAGAGCTTTTGCAAGCATTGTTTCCGAATCCCTGAGGCGTTATGAAATCAAAGTATGAAACCTTCGACCGTTCGCAACTGCTGATCAAGCCCTTGAGCGAGCGGAAGCACGACATGGGTCTCGATTACATCTTAAAGCTCGATGAGCCCGCGCCCGAATTCTCCCATCCGCAGTTGCCGGGAGTAGCGCAACGGCTGATTGCGGCCCGGAACAAAGGCGCGGCCCGCATCCTGATGATGGGAGCGCACGTCATCAAATCCGGAGCCAGCCGCTACGTGATCGACCTCATCGAGCGCGGCTACATTTACGCATATCGCCATGAATGGCGCGGGGGCGATTCACGATTACGAACTGGCGCGCATCGGCGCCACCACGGAAAGCGTGGCGCGTTACATCCGCAGCGGCGAATTCGGCCTTTGGCGCGAAACCGGTGGCTTGAATGACACAATTCGCGAAGCGGCGGAACTTTCGCTCGGACTGGGTGAAAATGTGGGACGACGCGCGACAGGCCGCGATTTCCCATACCAGGAGGTCAGCATCTTGGCCGCGGCATATCGACATTCTGTCCCTGCTACCGTGCATGTGGGGATTGGCTACGACATTATCCACGAGCACCCGAATTGCGACGGCCAGGCGCTGGGCGCCGCCAGCTACCGTGACTTTTTGATCTTCACCAAAAGCCATGGAAAAGCTGGAGGGCGGCGTCATGCTGAACTTCGGGTCCGCCATCATGGGTCCCGAGGTTTATCTGAAGGCGCTTTCCATGGTTCGCAACGTGGCGCACCAGCGGGGACAAATTGATCAAGAATTTCACCACCGCCGTATTCGACCTGGTGCCGATTCAAGGGGACATTCACCACGAATTACCCAAAACCGATCCCGGCTATTATTTTCGCCCCCACAAAACGATCCTGGTAAGGACCGTGGCTGACGGGGGAGAGAGCTTCTATTTTTGTGGAGATCATCGCGCGACCGTGCCAGCCCTGCGGCGCGCCCTTTTGGAGCTGCATCCATGACCATTCCTGAAATTCTCGACGGCATTAAGAAAGTGCGGGCCCTGGTAGTAGGAGATATCTGCCTGGACCGCTGGTGTACATACGATCCCGCCACCTCCGAGCCCTCGGCGGAAACCGGCATCCCGCGTCTGGGAATCGTAGCCTCGGAGGTTACGCCCGGAGGCGGCGGCACGGTGGCCAATAATCTCGCCGCGTTGGGCCCGGCCAAGGTCGCGGTGTTGGGAGTCCGCGGCGACGATGGATTTGGCTTCGAGTTGGACCGCGCTTTGACGGAGCGTGGCATCGACGCCAGCCTCATGGTGGGAGTCCGCCAGTGGCAAACCTTCACTTACACCAAGCTTTTGAACAGTGAAACGGGCATCGAGGACCAACCGCGAGCAGACTTCATCAACACCAAGCCTCTCCCGGCGGCAGCGGAACAGAGAATTATCGACAGCCTTTCCTCCACCCTTGAAGGCTTTGACGCCGTGCTGGTGGCCGACCAGGCGGAGACCTCGGCCGGCGGAGTCGTAACCCCGGCCGTGCGCGAGGCGCTCATCGCCCTGGCGGCAAAGTATCCGGAGAAGATCTTTCTGGCGGATTCACGCCGGCGCGTACACCTGTTTCGCCACTTGATGGTAAAGCCGAACCACAGCGAGGCGGAGGCCGCCTGCCAGGCGCTTTTCGGAAGCGTGGATTTCAAGCGCCTGCGCGAAAGTTTGGGAGCGAAGGCGCTCTTTCTGACGCACGGCTCCAAGGGCGCCATGGTCTTCGAAGAGGGTAAGGAAACCTGGTCGAGGCCGCGACCGGTGGAAAATCCCGTGGATATTTGCGGCGCCGGCGATAGCTTTGCCGCCGGAACGGCGCTCGCCATGGCCGTCACCCACGACCCCGTGGAGGCGGCGAGCTTCGGCAATATCGTGGCCTCGATTACGGTCATGAAAAAAGGCACGGGAACAGCATCACCCCAGGAAATCCTGGCCGCCGTGTCCACGGGGCAATAAATTACAGTTCGCTGGTCGCGCTGCGCCCGCCCACGAAAAAAGCGCTGCGAAGCACCTTGGACTGCGGCGGCTGGACGCCGCCTTGGAATGAGGCGGAGCGATTAGTGAGCGCTGCACAATTGAGTGACGACTACCCCCTCACCCCCGCCCCTCTCCCCCAAAGGGGCGAGGGGAGAGTTAAATTAAATCTATGCCCTCGCCCCCTTGGGGGAGAGGGTGGCTCGCCGCCGGCGCCTTCATCAGCCGGGGCGAGACGGGTGAGGGGGTTCGTCCGTCACCGTATTACTGATTCGGCCCTAAACGGATGTAACGTTTTCGGGTGTTCATGCATCTAACAGCGCATGGAGAGAATCGATTCGCGGAAGTTGCCTGAAGCAGCGTTGAACGAGCGGCGGCGGCGAGCTGTGAAGCTGTGTCGGGCGGGAGTTTCGGTGCGCGAGACGGCACGGCAGTGCGAACTGTCGGCGACCACGGTGGTGAAAGCGCATCAGGCCTATCGCCGTGGCGGCTGGGCGGCGGTGAAGGTCAAGCACGGACACCGTCCCAAGGGTTCAGGGTGTTTGCTGGCGCCGGAGCAAGCGCGGGAAGTTCAGGGTCTGATTCAGGACCGGACGCCGGACCAGTTAAAGATGGGTTATGCCTTGTGGACGCGGCAGGCCGTCGGGGAGTTAATCGAAGCCCGTTACGGGATTCGATTGAAAGTCAGGAATGTCGGCAAGTATCTCAAGCGTTGGGGATACACGCCGCAGAAGCCCTTGAAGAAGGCCTACGAGCAGTCCCCCGCGGCGGTGGGAAGGTGGCTTAACGAGCAGTACCCCCTTATCGCCGCACGCGCCCAACAAGAGGGCGCGGAGATCCAATGGGGCGATGAGTCGGGGTTGAGATCGGACGACGTGCGCGGACGCGGCTATGCGCCTAAAGGACAAACTCCGGTGTTGCGGGTCAACGCCTGCCGCGAGGGCCTGAGCGTGATTTCGACGGTGACCAATAAAGGCCAGATGCGCTGGAGGGTCTTTTCCGGAGCCCTGAATGCCAAGATACTGATCGGCTTTCTGGAACGGCTGACGCGCCCGCAACAGAGGAAGATATTTCTGATCCTGGACAACTTGCGGGTTCACCACTCGAAGCTGGTCAAGCGCTGGCGGGAAGAGAACGCCGACAAGATCGAGGTCTTTTATCTGCCCAGCTATTCTCCGGAATTGAATCCGGACGAATTGCTCAACGCCGATCTCAAGCAAAGAGTCACCACGGCCGCTCCGGCCCGAACCGGAAAGGCTCTCAAGCGAACCGCTGTGCGCGCTTTGCGGAGCATTCAAAAACAACCGCAACGCGTCCAGAATTACTTCCAGCACCAGGATGTGAGCTATGCCGCCGCGTAGCATTCCTTCGGGGCCGGGTCAATATGCAGCGCGCAGTAGGAAGGCGGCGTCGAGCCGCCGCAGTCCAAGGTGCTTCGCACATCGGCATCGACCATGTCGCTACAGGTAAACGCATTTTCCAAACGCACGACTAGGCGAAAAGTTCCCTTTCCGTAATCTGCGCAATGATGTGGCCAATCAGGATATGGGATTCCTGAATGCGAGGGGTCTGGTCCGAAGGCACGCAAAGGCAGTAGCGTGAGACTTCTTGCAACCTGCTGCCAAACTTCCCGGTCAAAGCCACGGTGACCAATCCCTGGGCCTTGGCCGCGGCCAGCGCCTTCAAAACGTTGGGGGACTTTCCGCTCGTGGAGAATCCCACGGCCACATCGCCGCTCGAGCCCAAGGCTTCAATTTGGCGGGAAAACACATTTTCGTAGGCGTAATCATTGCCGATTCCGGTGAGCGCGGAAGTGTTCACGGTCAGGGCCAGCGCCGGGAGCGGGGTGCGTTCCATCTGAAACCTTCCCACAAACTCCGCGGCAATGTGTTGGGAGTCGGCGGCGCTGCCCCCATTGCCAAATAGAAGGATCTTGTGCCCTTGGCTCAACGCCGCGACGAACTCCTTGACCACGTCCGCAATTTGGCGGAGGAGATGTTGGTCCTCCAGCAGCGCTTGCTTGACCTTGATACTTTCCTGGATCGAAGCAGCAATTAATGCGTCGATGTCAGAACCCATTTACGAACCTCCGCAAGCATGAAGCAAAACTCCTCCACCGCCGCGTGATGAAAAGTCATTCCACCGGAGCAGCCGCGGAAGGTATGGTAGCACAAAGCCCGAGGGCTTTTCCGCGTGCCTCACGCTGCGGTAGTGGGTCAATTTGATGTTGTCGCGGCGAGTTTATCTGTCAACTGACGGGCCAAATGGCGGCGTAAAGCCGCCTCTACATCAAATTGACCCACTACCGAAGGTTCGCGATGGTTGACCAGTATCCGTTTCTAACGTATACTTCGTCCGTGCAAACCGTTGTCGAAACAGAGTCCTATTACCGTGGTGAAGACGTTCCCGTGTTTTTGCTGAACGTGTTTGCCAAGAACGAAAAGACCGACTTGTCGCAAGCATGTCGGCGCGCATTTAAAAACGTAGAAATTTGAACAGAGGCCGGTTTTCCGGGTGGGGTTGAATGTCAGCCCGTGGTGGTGGCGGTCTTGCCGGTTGCGGAGTGGAGGGGGACTTTGCTGCGCAGGTAGGCAAGATAGGACTCTGGGACCGGCTGGGCGAGCAGTTCTTCGATCACGGGCAGGAAGTAATGTAGGGAGCGAATAGGTCCGAGGGGCATGGCGTCGGGGCGACGAGCCGCGCGGCGGGATGAGGCTAACAAGAAGGCTGTTTCCACGGTCGTCAGGGGAATCTGGCGCTCCCAAAGTTGACGGACCAGACGCAGGTCGAAGCGGCTCAGACGGCGCGGGTGTATCGGGCAGGCGGAGATAGAGATCGATCAGGGTTTGGCGATAGGTTTCAAGATCGCTGGGCACGGGGGTTCCTTTCGGAGTTTTTCTTGTGCGCGGCGGCTTCCAGTTCGCTTTCCCGGACGCGGTAGGAAGTGCCTTCGATCAGGGTGACGTCGGCATGATGAGTGAGGCGATCCAGCAGCGCGGCGATGCAGGTGGCGTTGGGGAAAACGGTGTTCCAGTCTTTGAAAGCCTTGTTGGTAGTCAGCAGAATAGAATTGCGTTCGTAGCGGTGGTTAATCACTTCGAAGAGCAGGTCGGCGGCGTGGGCGTCGTAAGCCAGATATCCACATTCGTCAATGACCAGCAGAGTGGGGCGGGCGTAGAAGCGGAACTTACGGCGACGTAAGCCGGGGGAATCGCCATCGAGATCGGCGAGCAGATCGGCGGCGGTGCGAAACAGTACCGAGTGGCCGGCGAGCACGGCGGCATGGGCGATGTTTTTGGCAATTAAAGTTTTGCCCAGCCCGTTCGTGCCGCAGAGGATGAGATTGCGGCCGGAGGCGAGGAAGTCCAGGGTGAGGGCGCGTTCGATTAAGGGGCGGTCAATCTTCTTGGGCCAGTGCCAATCGAAATCGGCCAGAGGTTTGAAGCGGCCGAGGCGGGCTTGGGCGAGACGGCGTTCGAGGCTGCGGCGAGCCCGGTCTTCGGTTTCGGAGCGGGCGATTTCTTCCAGCAATTGGCGGGGGCTCCAGGGCTGAGTCGAGGCGCGGGCCAGGAGATCATCCAGACCTTGGGCGGTGACCAGCAGGCCGATATGGCTCAGTTGCGCGGCCAGATCATGATTCGGGCTCGGGTTCTTCGTCGGGGTCCTGGGTGAGTTCATCGTAAGCCTCCAAAGAGGGATTTGAGACGGTCAAGTTTTCCAGATCGGGGCGGCGCGAGAGATTGACGGGCAAGGGAGCGCGTTGCCGGCGTTGGCGATGGCGGCGCGCCAGGATAAAGGCCACGGAGGAAAGGCGCGGGGTGTGACGGTCGAGGGCTTCCCGGAGGGTGGCGCTCAGTTCCGCCGGCCCATAGTCATCGAGCAGGCGGAGAAGTTGCACGGTCAGCCGAGCGGTGGATTCGCCGCGCTCGAAGGCGGCTTGAAGAAAGGCCGGGCTTTCCGGGACCAGGATGGCCAGGCGACCTCCCGCGGTGGAGCCCAAAGCCTTGCGTTTTTGTTCCAGCAAGGCCTGATGGTGTGCGGGTTCGTCGACGAGTTCATGCCGGTCATAGGAGCGGGGGTGGGAAGCGATTTCGGTGGCGCCATCGAGCAGGCGCACGCGGGTGGGGGAAGCCACCAAGGTCAGCGTGCGGCCCAAGGCCTGGGGCGGCACGGAATAGTCGTTGAGGTCGAAGCGGACCCAGAGGGTTTTATCGGCGCGCACGGTGGTGGTCAAGTCGCAGGAGAAAGGATGCGCAGGAAGTGGCAGCAGGCGCGGTTTCTCTTCCTCGAAAACCTGAGCGACGGTGCGGGAGTCGTCACCGGGCCAGGGGCGCTGATGAGCGACCTGGTTGCGCCAGTCGAGAGCCTGACGGTTGAAATCGGTCAGGGTGGTGAAGGGACGGGCGGCGAAGAAGTTGTGACGGACATACTGAATGGCGCGCTCCACGCGGCCTTTTTCATTGCCCCGGGCAGGGCGGCAGGGGCGAGTGGCGAAATGGTAGTGGGCCGAGAGTTCGAGAAAACGGGGGTGGAAGTGGATGGCCTCGCCGCGGCGTTCCAAGACCACGCTGCGGAGATTGTCGGTCAAAACGGTTCGCGCCGCCCCACCCCAATCGGCGAAGGCATGGACGTGGCCGAGGAGAAAATTCTCCAGGGTCTGGTCGAGGAAGAACTCCAGCCACAAAGCGCGGCTGTAGGAGAGGGTGAGGACGAAGCCGGACAAACGACGGCGGGCGCGACCGATGGTCACTTCCCCGAAGTGGGCCCAATCGGCCTGTGCTTGCTCGCCGGGGAAGGTGCGCAGACGAAGAAAAGCTTCACCCTGGGGCGGGCGTAGTTCGGCCACGACACGGCGGAGTTGGTTGATGCTGCCCGGGTAACCGCGCGAGTGAATCATCTGGAAGAGGCGGGTAGCGCGCAGGCGAGGATATTGCTGCAAGGTCTGGCGCAGGAAGTCGAGGTAAGGATCGGTGAGGCGATCGCGCAGCCGGGGATGGCTACGGAAGCGATCGGTTTCGAGCGCAGCGCGCACGGTATCGGGATGCAGGTTCAGTTGCGCCGCAATGGTGCCGATTTTCCAATGCTCGGCATGAAACAGATGACGGATTTGAGCGACTTGTTCATCGGCAATCATGTTTCACCTCGGGAAAAGGATTCACCCATCGCCCCCGGCGCCCGCAGATCTGACAGACGACCCCGCTCGCTGTGCATTCGGCCTCCAACCCCAGGGAAAAATCCGCCGCCACAGGGGCTTCGGCCGGTTGCGCAATCGGAGGCGCCGTCAGATTCACATAGGGGGAAGCACCAAGGGAAGATTGATCTGTCACGCGAGCCTTTAAACGCTGGCGATACTCGCGTTGGCGCTGGCGATGATCGAGACGCCCGTCCAGGCCGAGACTTTGGTGATAGCGGCGGTTAGCCTCGCGGCGCTGGAGACGGCGGGATTTATCCCGGCAATGGGGACGGCAATAACGCTGGCCGCGGTCACAGTGGGGGCAGAGATAAAACACCGCGCCACAGGGAGGAAAGTGACACACGCGCTGGCGAAAAACGGCGGAACAAGCAACCGGCACCGGTTTCGAGAGAGGGCACTGGACAACCGGCGACGATCATGGCAGGATGACTCTCGCTGACGAACTTGGAGGTCCTTTGACCGGGGCCACCAATGAAAAACCCCGGTTGGGCAAACAACCGGGGTTCTCCTCCTTACATCTCCAGGAACTCATCCTACCAAATCCCGCTGTCCCCGAACGCGCCTGCGGCGATGATACTCAAACCCAAAACCGCCTGCGGCGATGATGCTCAAATCCAAGCCCGCCTTCGGCGATGATGATGACTCGCCCTCCCACACCGGCCTGTGTTCAGATTTCTACGTTTTTAAGTGGGCGCTTACATCTCAGCGTGTCGGCGCAAAGCGCAGTTCTACAGCCCGCAGACAAGGTTGAAATAACGCGGAACCGCTCACCCTCAAAAAGCCTGGCATGGCGCGCCGTCGGTCAAGAGTCGGAGGCGTCCGGGCGCAAAATGGCGCTTGTGGGGGGGCAAGGTCAGCGCTAATATGGCGCGCTGAAGCGCAGAGGATGCGCCAGCCGGTCGCATGCCCCGATTAAAGTCATGCATGTTTATGATAGGATAGTTGGTGGGAGGCATACCTGAACAGAGCAAAGGGAAGCGAAAGCGGTAAAGGGTCTAATCAGCAGGCTCCGCCTCTTAATCGGGTGGATATAATCCACGGTACGTCCGTTCAGCTCCTTTCGTCCGGAATCGAATTGCGAAAGGGTGGAAACGTTCTGCCAACATCAAACCCCAAGGCCCCCGCAACGAACCCCTTCGTTCAAGCCCAAAACCAGGGCTCTACTCAGGGAAAGAGCCCAGCGCCCAGTGGTGATGGTCAAGGCGATAAGTCCAAATAAGAAATAGACCATAGATGGTGTTCGACGCTTCGGGAATACTGATTTTTCTCCTCGCTATTGTTCCAGGGTTCGTCGCCCAGCAAGCTCGACACTCCATAACTCCTCGATCAGTCCAACCGCGGACGGTTCTCGAAGAAACCGGCGACTCCGTTCTTAACAGTGTCTTTATCCATGCCTTCTTGTTAATAGCTTTTCGGCTCGCCTTCTCTCTTTTTTCTCCATCTTCCCTCCGCGCGATTAATGATGCTGTTGACCAGAACAAGCTGTTGCGGTGGGGTTGGCAGCATCACTACGAGTTTTGATCTACTATTCCACCGCCTTGCTATTGGGTGTCTTATTGGGCCTCGTGAGGGGATCCCTTTCGCTGAGCCAGCCACTTAGAAAATGGATAGTCGGTCGGGCATGGGCGAGAAAGCTCCTTCCGAAAGCAGGCATCTTCTCTTTCTTGAGGGAGGAGCCAGTTTGGTATGAGGTCTTGCGGCAGCGGAGCAGCGATGAACTTACATTCGTCCAAGTGAGAATGAAAGACGCTGGTGGCTTTTATTCTGGAGAATTGAAGATGTTTGCAATTGTCGATGATTCAGAGAGACAGAAGGATATCTATCTGGTGAACGTTTTCTACAGGAAGTCCGAACAGGATAACTACGCCCCCCTCGACGGCGACGGTGTTCTATTGAACTTTGGCGACATCGACGCGATTCAAGTCATAAAACAAACAATTCAAAACCCGGACCAGCAGTAATGCGGAATGGGGCGCTGTCTGACACGGGTTGCGGAGCAGGTAGCCTGGTTACGGCCCTCGTAACCGTGGGCTTTCCCTTCGATGACGAACTGGAACACGGGAATCCGTAAGAACTCGGGAAACGGGACACGGGAAACGGGGTCGGGGATTCAGGGTTGGGGACGCGCCTCTTGCGCTGGGCCTGGGGAAACGGTAGCGCGTCTATAACGGCATCGGGTTTGTCAAGCAACACTCCTCCGCTGGGCGAAGTCCTGGCGTTTTTCCGAGGGCTTCGTCCTTCGGGGATTCTTTTGGGCTCATCCCGACCAAGGCTCGCCTCGTGGAATCTCACGATGGAACGCGGAGGTTCCACCACTTATCGATTCGATCCGCGCCTGGGCGGACCATCATTCACCCTTCAACCTCCCCGCCTAGTGCAGGGAGGCCCGGCGCCCAATCAGCAGGTAGCAGAGCTGGGCGTAGTTGACCCTCCTCCGCGGCACTACACGGGGAAATGACCGCTTGGGGACGAGGGTGCAAGGCCGATATTGTAAGGCCGAACGGCGTTCGGCGCCGGGCCAGCGCTGCTGGCCCCTACACGCGACGTGGCACGGGCGTCCCGCCCGTGTTCGGGCACGGCCGGGACGGTCGTGGCACGCTCCGGGTTGCGGCTGCGCCGCTTGGCGCTACCCGCGTTGGACGGCCAGGCGAAAGTAGCGGCGAGTTTACCTCGCCAGATGGCGGCGTAGGGTCGCCGCGAAAATGGCGGGGTAAACCCGCCGCTACGAAGGGGCAAGGCCTATCATGGGCGGCATGTGGCGGCGGCGACGCCACCGCGCTGCCCGCTACCAACTCTACGCGTCGGTCAGGGGCGCTCTACTAGCGGGTCGAGCAACTTGATCTCGCCAATCCAGCCAAAATCTTCCGTATTATGGGTGACAAGGATACGCCCATGTTCCACGGCTGTGCCGGCAACAATGGCGTCGCCCAGTGTCATCCTGCGCCGCTGCCGTAACCTGACAGCCCATTGCACCACCGCATCCGACACCGGCAACACCTCCGTTGCCTGGAACAATCGCTCCAGAAACTGTCGTTCCTCTTCACTCAGACGGTGGTAACCGAGCGCCTCGATGTAGCTGATGACCGAGACTGCGGGGGTATGATCGGCAATAAACTGCCGCAGCGTGGCGTGCCCAGCTTGCGCGGCGTAAATGATGATATTGCTATCGAGGAGCATTACCCCTCACGGGCAGGCAACGTGCGCTCGTGGCGTAACTCGCGCTGCCAGGCAACAGGATCGGTAATGGCGGCAAACGCTCCTCGGCTGGCCAGGGCAGCGAGAGCTTCTGCCATCAGCCGCCCCCGTTCGCGTGCTGGTTCAAGAGGGGTGTCTTCCAGCGGCGTGATGTGTACGGGCACCGGCTGCGTCTGCTCAGGGCGCTGGTCGAGCCATTCCACATGGTCACCGTGCAAGATCGCTTTATATGTGCGCAACATACTCACTCCTCAAGAGCCGATGCCAATGCCTTTACCGAATTGTACCTCGCCCACGCGCGAGTGTCTATTCAGCGATTGAGTCCTGGCGACTGACGGGCCTTCCGGTGACGCGCCAAAACTCGCCCCATTTGTAACGTGGGGTAATTCTGTGCCCTTGAGGATTGCGGCCATTATGCGGGGGGTGGGGCACTAGATCGGGAAGTGCCCGCTGTGGGACGCGGGTGCAAGGCCTATCATGGGCGGCATGCGGTGTGGCACAGGCACTCTTGCCTGTGTCCAAGGTGCGGAATGCATCCGCCTTGGTCACAGGCAAGAGTGCCTGTGCCACCACACCACCGGACGACCTGACCCCGGTCTTTTTGCCCCTCTGTCTCAAAAGGTTGTTTTCCGCCACCTTTGGCTGCCGCTGCATATTGCTGAATTATTGGTGATAAAAAACGTCAAGAAAATGGGAACATGTGGAATTTCAGGTTGGCCCAAATACGTCAGTCAAGTGACCACCAGACAGGGATTGCTGCACGCCGGGCCACATCTTCCCCCACGTTGCCTCACGCTTTCATTTTGCCGGGGTCTGCCACGGCGGACAGCCACAACATGAACTTGAGAATGAAAGCTGTTCCTGACCTCATAAGTCCTCCCATTGAGCCAGCGCGGTGACGGGGCTTCCAGCTTCCATCGGCTGCCCGTGGCGGGCCGAGGACCCGAAGCCCATCATGTCCCCCTGGCTGTACCCGTGCCTGTTGCGAATCCCCCTTACTTTCGTACTATTGCGGGTAATGACTTTCCTTGATACACCGTGATGTTAGGAGTTTATTATGTCCGTATTAACCATGGGCGGATTGCCGGGTCGTGAGGGATAAAAGGGCATGCGGATTCTGCTGACGGTAGCATCCCACGCCTGGCTCCTTTTGCGGCAATCCCTCTGGTCGAATCCGCTCCGCGGCAGAGTTTCGCTGGCGCTGATGAAGACTTGCCCCACTTGCCAGCATACTTACTCCGACGATTTGGAGTTCTGTCCCCGCGACGGCACTCACCTCGCCGCCCAGGCCACGGAGACCGAGGCGCAGCTTGACGGAGGACCCGTTCGCCGTGATCTCATCATCCGCCGCCTGGGAAAGGTGGTTAGGGGTACGGTTTTCCCCGCCGAGAACATTGGGGTGGTAACCCGCCCCGCGGCGCTCGAGGTATTGAACCGCAATTTCCTGGATGATACGGATCTCCTACTGCGCTTCCCGAATGAGGCGGGTTCCACAGGGCGCATTCATCACCCCCATGTCGTCGCCCTATGTGAATCTTCCCAAGGGGATAATGGCGCGCCTTACATCACCATGGAATTTCTGGAAGGAGAACCTCTACGTGAGGTTCCTCAAGCAGCGGGGGACGCTTCCCCTGCCGGAGGTTGCGGAAATTCTCCAGCAGGCGGCGAGGCTCCTGAATGCTGCGCACAAGCTCGGCATCGTTCACCGTGACCTCCAACTCGATAACATTTTTCTGACGCACAGTGACGAAGGCGGTCTCATCGTCAAGGTGGTGAATTTCGGTATTGCCAAGCGGCTCGAGTTCCTCCCCCCCCACACCGACCGGCAAGGTACTGGGCACGCCGGCTTACATGTCCTATGAGCAGCCATCGGGCCTGAGGAGCGATGAGCTGGATGCTCGGTCCGACATCTATTCGCTGGGCGTGGTGGTATACGAAATGCTCACGGGCCGCACGCCCTTCCCTTCCGACACGTCACTCGGCTATTGGCGAAAGCACACGCCGGAGGAACCGCCGCCATTCCGTGCCGTCAAACCTGGTCTCCCCGCACCGCCCCGAATCGAAAGTCTGGTGATGAAGGCACTCAACCAGGACCGCAACCAGCGCTACAACTCGGTGTGGGAATTTGCCCTGGAGTTCGCCCAGGCGGCCCGAGCCGGTTCTCACCTTACTGCACAGCTCGAGCCGCAAGGGGAAACCGCCAAGCCGCAGCCGCAGACCATCGACACGGCTGCCCCCAAAGCAAGGCACCACATTTGGAGGAACCTAGTCCTGGGCCTTGCCGGGCTCTGCGCACTCGGGGTCCTTGGGCGGGGCGGGTCCTACGCATGGACGAGGTACGTGACGTGGAGAGAGGTGTGGAAGCAGACCAGGCCTTGCAGGGAATGGGAACGCAAGCACCCCATCGGCAGCCCACTCGACTTCATCAATTTGCAAGAGCAGAGGGGCGGAAGTTTCATCAAAGGGGTATCGGGAGGAACACAGATTGTTTTGGCCCCACCTGGATGCTCCGGCCCTCTGGAGGAGGCCTACAGCAAGCGGGAAAGTATGTGGCGAGAGGAACAACGAAAGGCAGCTGCCACAGCCCACCAACCGCCAAAAGCGGCAAGCCGGCAACCGCCCAACCCTGCTTCGCCGCCACATACGAACGTGCCCCTTGCCGGTCCTACGGCGACCCCGACTACCATAACCATGAATGCGGCCAAGGTCGAAGCCCCTCTGGCCAACCTCACGCCTGCGCCGGGGGAGGCGAAGGTCAATCCCAAGGACGGGTTAGTGTACGTGTGGATTCCACCCAGGACTTTTATGATGGGTTGCTCGCCGGGGGACAACGAATGTAAGGATGACGAGAAACCGCCGCACCCAGTGACGATCACGAGAGGTTTCTGGCTGGGGCAGACGGAAGTTACGGTGGGCGCTTACAAGCGCTTTGCGGCAGCAACAGGCAAAGCTATGCCCCCTGATTCAGGCATCAACCGAGGCTGGAGCAACGAGCAGATGCCTATCGTAAACATAACCTGGAATGACGCACACGACTACTGCGCCTGGGCAGGAGGGAGGCTGCCCACGGAAGCCGAGTGGGAGTATGCGGCACGGGCCGGGAACACCGGGGCACGCTATGGGTCAATCGATGAGGTTGCCTGGCATGCAGACAACAGCGGCCTAAAAACGCACCAAGTCGGCCAGAAGCGTGCCAACGGATTCGGGTTGTACGACATGCTCGGGAACGTGTGGGAGTGGGTGAATGACTGGTCCGGCGAGAACTATTACAAAAACAGTCCGCCTCATGACCCTGCGGGACCGGCAATCGGTCAGGAGCGCATTCTGCGTGGCGGGTCCTGGCTCAGCAGTCCCAGGTTCGTCCGGGTCTCGGACCGCCTCAGGTACAATCCAATCGACAGGCTCAACAACTTTGGGTTCCGTTGTGTCGGGGAAGTAATCGCTCCCTGAGCCTCTTTCCTTTTCCCTTGACCAGGGGGCACTGGAAGCATTGCCCTTTTCAAAAGTGTTACCGCCCAAGAAAACTGTTGGACCGGTAAACACTTTGAGTTGATCATGTTAAGAACCGCAGATTAAGGCAAACAGCGGGAAACATTGCCCAGCCATGCAGATAGTCCTGGAAGGATGGTGGGCCACCCGGAAGTTGGTCCATACCTTCGCGGATTACTCCTGCCTTGTCGCCCCGCGTTTACCTATATCCTAACGTCTTGCTCCAACGCGGGAGGGCAAAGTGAAAAAGCTGCGATAGAGGATTGCACGCAACGGCGTTCAGTCGTACATTATCGGGCGGCGGATGAAGAAGATCTCCGCTCGATCGATCCCGCATCCTTCCTCCCGCGAACCGCAGGGGAGCGCGCTGTGGAGGGTGCCCAAGGGAGGCGTCTGTGTTCAGGTTCCGTTCTTACGGCTTACATGTTGTGATCGCGGAGTGCTGTGGCCTGCTTGACCGCGAGCATGACCGGGCAAACCAAGCCCCCAGGGGAAATTGATCTGGTGGGATACGCCCACACGGATCTTTCCTGGCTCTGGCCCCGCAGTGAAACCATTCATGAAATCCTTCCGCGGACCATTGAAAGTGTTTTCAAGATGATGCAAGAGCATCCGGGCATGGTTTATGCCCAGAGTGCAGCCCAAGCCTATAAGTGGACGGAGCGCTACTATCCGGATCTTTTCGCGCAAATCTCCAAGAAGATTGCCGCGGGTGAATGGGAGGTTGTGGGCGGGTCGTGGACCGAACACAGCACCAACATTCCCAGCGGCGAGTCCCTGGTGCGCCAGCATCTCTATGCCAAGCGATATTTCAAAGAGAAGTTCGGCGTGGACGTCAAGATTGGCTGGCTGCCGGACTCCTTCGGCTTCAACTGGAACTTGCCCCAGATCTATCACAAGTGCGGGATCGATTATTTCGTAACGTTCAAGTTGCAATGGCAAATCGAGCGCAATGACCCGCCCGTGCCCTTCCCTTATCACCTCTTCTGGTGGGAGGGACCGGATGGCTCGCGGGTTCTATCCTTCCTCACGGTGGGTTCCTACAACGGGCGATGTCCAGCCCGCGCAGATGCTGGAAGCACTTGAAAACCCTCGATGCAATGCACAATGTGGATAAGCTCTTGGTCCTGTATGGCAAGGGCGATCACGGGGGCGGGCCCATGCCCGAGATGATGGATCGCGCCGTGACGTCTGATGCACGACCCCAACTACCCCACCGTACGCTTCAGCAAAGCGCTGGATTACTTCCATGAAATTCAAGCGCTCCCGCAGAGCAAAGATTTCCCCGTGGTGGACGATGAACTCTACGTTAAGACCCATCGCGGGACCTTCACCACCGACTCGCAGGTCAAGCGCGACAATCGCCGGTGCGAAGTGCTGCTGATGAACGCGGAGAAATTCTCCTTGCTCGCCTCGCAATTCGGCCAGTCTTATCCCCAGGAAAGCCTTCAGCAATTGTGGGAGAAGGTGCTCTTCGGGCAGGTCCACGACAACATTGATGGTTCGGCGGTGGCCGAAGTCTATCGCGATGCGGCGACGGATTATGGCGATATCAAATATGCGGGCGGAAAGCTGCTGAACTCGGCTCTCGCCACCATTGCCAAGCATGTGAACACGCAAGGAGAGGGGCATGCAGTCCTGGTCTTCAACTCCCTGCCGTGGGAAAGAACCGGCCTTGTTTCCCTCGATGCGGAATACTTCGCCGACCTCAGACATTTCAAGATTGTCGATGCCGCGGGGCAAGCCGTGCCCTACCAACTCGAGGGAGAAGCGGGAGCGGCAAAGGCGCTGTTCTTCGCCGAGAAAGTGCCGGGAATCGGGTACAAGGAATACCGCCTCGTGGCGAGCGCGGAGCCGCCCAAGTTTTCCACCGACCTCGTGGTCTCGGGGCTCACCTTGGCCAACAGCCAGGTGGAAGTTGCCATCGACCCCGACTCCGGCAACCTGAAGTCATTGAAGAAAAAAGGCATGGATACGAACTTCCTGCGCGAGGACAATCCCGGCGCGGCGCTGGAAGTCTGGGAAGACAAGCCCCCCAAGGCGCCGGGCGGCGAGCCGGCGTGGAATATTAATCTGGGAGCAGATAATAAGCTGGATAAAGCCGAGAGTGTAAAGGTCGTCGAAACCGGCCCCATCCGCGTTGTCGTGCAAGTGAAGAAGTCTTTTGGAGATTCCGCGTTCGTGGAGAACATCGTCCTGTATAGCCACGCGGATCGCGTGGACTTCGAGCTCAGCGTCGATTGGCATGAAAAGTACCGTTTCGCCAAAGTGGCTTTCCCCCTCAACCTCAAGAGTGTTTATGCGACGTACGAAATTCCCTTTGGCGCCATCCAGCGGTTCGATTACACGTTGAAAGAGGCCCCCGGGGTTCGCTTAATGGCGCCGCCGCGGGCGTGGGAAATCGCCGATCGCACGAAATTTGAAGTGGCCGGGCAACGCTGGGCGGACGCGAGCAACCAGGCCGGTGATTACGGCGTCACCTTGCTCAACGACTGCAAGTATGGGTTTTCCTACCAGGAGAATACCCTTCGCATGAGCCTGATTCGCGGTCCGCGCCGCGGGTACCCGGACATGCCCGACACCTGGTCGGATCAATCGGACGACCCGATTGTGGGCATCCACCATATCAAGTACGCGCTCGTTCCGCATCGCGGCAACTGGCAGGACGTGGATGCGACCCGAAGGGGCGCCGAATTCAACACCCCGCTGCTCCCCAAGTCGGAATCCGCCCACGCCGGGAATCTCGACGCCTCCTACAGCGGGCTTGACGTGGCCCCCTCCAGCGTCGCCGTGGAATCCGTAAAGAAGGCCGAGGACACGCGCATGTACATCGTCCGGCTGTATGAAACCGAGGACAAAGCCTCGACCGCCGTCCTTAACTTCAACCGCGCTCCACGCGCCGCGCGGGAAACCGACATGATGGAATGGGATAAATTTGTGCCTTCGAAATCGTTTGCCATCAATGGGACAAAAGTAACTGTGCCCATGAAACCTTTCGAAGTGAAAACGATTCGGGTGGGATTCTGAAATGGAAAATCCCGGGGCCGGCAGCGGGCCGGCCTCCGGAATGGTCAAACCACGCTCCGCTAGGGGGTCACCTTCAGTAATCCTGCGAGAGGTATATCCGCCGACGACTTTCCTACCATAATCTCGAAATCGCCCGGCACCACCCGCCAGCGCATGTCGATGTCGAGCAACTGGAGATCTTCCGGGGTAAGCTTCAGGGTTACGGTCTTGGTTGCTCCCGGATCGAGCGCCACGCGCTCAAACCCCCGCAGTTGCTTGACGGGAGTTGAAATCGGGGCGTATTTCTCGTGAAGGTAAAGTTGGACGGTTTCCACCCCCGCCCGGTCGCCGGCGTTTTTCACGTCCACGGTCACGCGCGCTTCGCCCCCGGGATGGATCTCCGCCGGCTCCACGCGCAGGTTACTATACTCAAAATGGGTATAGCTCAGCCCGTAACCAAAGGGGTAAAGGGGCGTCGCCGGCATGTCGACGTACCCCTTGTCGGTGGACCAACCTTCGTTGGTCCAATAAGCCTTCGAGGGTTTGAAGTTGTAATAGACCGGCAATTGGCCGGAGTGCCGCGGCACCGAGATGGCCAGGCGTCCGCTGGGGTTGTAATTGCCAAAGAGCACGTCGGCCACCGCTTCGCCGCCGCGCTCGCCGGGCTCCCAGGCCTCCACCAGCGCGGGCACGTGTTCGGACGTCCACCGCGTGGAAAGCGGCCGGCCATTGATAAGCACCACCACGGTGGGAGTCCCGGTCGCGAAGACGGCTTGAATCAGGTCCTCCTGCACTCCTGACAAATCCAGACTGGCCACGTCGTGTCCTTCACCATCGGTGGGCTGGCCCTTGCGCCCGGCCTCGTTCGTCTCGTGTTGTCTCTCTCCCACCACCACAATGGCGACCTCGGCGCCCTGGGCGGCCTTCACGGCTTCGGCAAACCCGCTCTTATCCGTGCCCGTGATTTCGCAGCCGCGCACCTGGCTCACTTTGGTTTGGGGTGAGACCGCGGCCTTAATTCCCTCAATCATGGTTGTTACGTGCTGCAGAACCTTCACCGGCGAATAGTCACCCAGTTGGTTCATCACGTCATCGGCGTTAGGACCGATCACCGCCACCGATTTCAAATCTTTCTTGAGCGGCAGCAGGTTTTTATCATTCTTCAGCAATACGATCCCTCCGCGGCCGGCGCGCAGGGCCAGGTCTTGATTCGCTTGCGAGTGCATGACCTGGACGGCGTGGTCCACATTGACGTACGGATTCTCGAAAAGGCCCAGGCGGAACTTCTGCTCCAGAACCCTGCGTAAAGCGCGATCCACCAGCGCCATGGGAACGCGACCCTCTTCCACGCTCTCGACCAAGGGCCCCATGTAGGCAGGCTCGTAAGTGATATTCAAGTCGACCCCCGCCCGCAAGGCCAGCCGTCCCGCTTCCTTTTGGGTGGGAACAATGTGCTCATATTGCAAGGTTGAGAAACCGTCGCCTTCGCTCTCGACAACTCCCTTGAAACCAATTTCCCCCCGCAAGACATCGTTCATCCACTTCACCGAGGCGTGCGCGGGCACATCCTCAACTTCCGGATATCCCGCCATCACTCCCAAGCCCCCGGCTTTGGTAATCGCCCCGATCCAGGGCGGCATGAAGTTCTCGCGCAAGGAGCGGTCCGAGACCTCAATCGCTCCCCGCTCGAGGCCGCTCGCGGGTTCGCTTTGCGTGGGAAAATCGGTCAGCACGGCGATGACCTTGTCCGGGCCGGAGATGTCGTAGCCCTGCGTCCCCCGCACGATGGCCTCGCCGATGCGCATATAAAGGTAAGGATCCTCGGTGTAGGCTTCTTCGTTGCGCCCCATGCGCGGGTCGCGAAGCGTTTCCATCACCAGGGTGGAAAGCATGTGGATGCCGACCGCGCGCGCCTCCGCCGCATCCGCCGCGTAAATGGCCTTGACCAGATCCAAGTCGAAGGAACTGCCCACGGCCAGGCCCTCGGGGAAGACCGTTGCGCCGGGAAACATGGCGCCATGCGTGCCCTCTTCATCTTCCATCAGCGGGATCTTCAGCCGCGTCTGGGTGAGCGCGATCTTTTGCAGTTCGTTGAAGTATTCCGCCTGCTGGCGCGCGCCTTCGCGCAGAATCTGACCGGCGAGGCCGAAAAATCCGCTGCCCGGGCCGATTTCCTGGGTATACGTTCCGGCCGTGAATTTCCTGCACGCCTCCGTTTTCGAGGGAATGTCTTTCCCCAGTTGATCGACAAAAACAGCGGGTAAGTTAAGCTGCCCGATTTTCTCCTTGAGCGTCATCCGGCTCATTAAATCGTCGAGGCGCTCCTCCACCGGCCGCTTGGAATCGAGATAGATTGGCGCTTCGCCGCCGGCTTGCGCGAGGATCATCGCGACGGAGGCCAGCGTCGTGCCGGCTGCCATTACCACCCACGCTATATACTTTTTCTGCATCACCGTTACCTCCAAGGAACCATGGGAATTGGCCTGAATTCTAACCTGGCCGGCAGACTGTTGGTTCAGCGCTAACCTTCTATTACGTGATGCCCCTTTGAGTCAATGGATGTTTTTTCCCGCCTAATTTGGCCCGCGCTACGCAGGTTTCGAGTTCCCGGTTGCCGGCGAAAACCGAGACTTCGTTTCCTAGGTTGCGGAGATGCCGCTGAGAGCCAGTTTTTGCGATATAATGCGAAAGTATACCTCGGACCTAAAGCTGCCAACGACGGATAGAGACCTGTAAATTATCATGAATTTATGGCTTGACAAGCGAATTTTCTCATGGTAACCATGAGCCTTGAAATGGTTATGGTGCGTTCATATGTTAACCGTAGATGGCTTGAAATCGCGCCATCTTGGTGAAGTTTGGGCTCACAGCGCAAGAAATGAATGCGACGGATAGGGCTTTGAATGAGACCCTTGACAAGTTTGTTTAGTACTGCTATCTATCACTTTTCAATGTTGACATTTCGTCGGGTTTGGGAATCTTTTTGGAGAGAGGATGTGGGTTATGAGCCAAACGAAGAGAACCAATGTCTCGATGATTGGAGCAAGTGTTGTGGTGGCAATGTTTTGCTTGCTGGTCGGTCCGCTTTTTGGCCAAGTGCAGTACGGGGAAATGACCGGGCTGGTTACTGACCCGAGCGGCGCGGTGGTTCCAGAGGCAAATGTCACCGTGAGCAACCAACAGACTGGCGTCAAGAAAACCACGGTAACAAATCCCGATGGGAACTACACCGTGACTCCTCTGATCGCTGGCTTCTATGACGTGACCGTCTCCAAGGCTGGATTCAAAACCACTACCAAATCCGGGGTCAGGCTCGATGTTGCCCAAAGCGCCCGGGTGGACGTAACGCTGGAGCTTGGAGAAGTCACCCAGTCGGTGGAAGTCAAGGCTTCCGGAGCAATGCTTCAGACGGAAGACTCTTCCGTGGGCAGTGTCGTTGCCGAGAGCGGTGTCGTAAACCTGCCCTTGAATGGACGAAACTACCTGCAACTCGCGACGCTGGTGCCGGGGACGACATCCCAAGGGCTCAGCGTATTATTTTTCAACTTGCCGACGAATAACATCGTCGTCAACGGCGGGCGGGCATCGGCAACGAACTATGTGATTGATGGCACCAATGTCATGGAGCAGTTCACCAGCGGCACCTCCTTAACTCCGGCCCCTGACGCCATCCAGGAATTCAAGGTCGAAACGAGCAACATGGATGCAAAATACGGCGGTGGTAGCTCGGTCATTAACGCCGTGTTGAAGTCCGGTACCAACCGACTCCATGGGACTGCTTACGAATTCCTGAGAAATGATGCCATGGACTCGCGCAACTTCTTCGCCCCCACGACCCCGCCCCTGAAGCAAAGCCAATTCGGCGGTACGTTCGGCGGACCGATCAGAAAAGACAAGACCTTCTTCTTTGGCGATTACGAAGGCACCCGCTACCTGACGGGGACAACGTCCGACTCCATAGTTCCTTCCGCGGCAGAGCGAAACGGGAACTTTTCGCAATTGCTTCCGACGACGCAGCTCACGGACCCTTACACCGGCGCACCGCTTCAAGGTAACATTATTCCGACTATCGCGCCGCAAGCCGCATACTTGCTGAACCAGTTCTTTCCGCTTCCCAACACTTCGGCGGGCACCTTTGTTCAGAGTCCAGTGGCCACGGACAGCGTCAACCAGTTTGATGTTAAGATCGACCACCAGATCGGCTCCTCCGACTTCCTCACGGCCAACTACGGGCTTGCTGATACGTACGTCTATAGCCCTGGGGCTTTCCCCCTCAACGGAGCGACATTCGGACCTAGCCGGGCAATGTTTGGCAATATCAGTTGGACGCACAATTTCGGACCCACCAAAGTGAACCAGGCGCACGTTGCATACTCCCGCGAACATGCCCTTGACAACGGCCAAGGCATCGGCACAACGAATTATACCTCCCAAGCTGGGATCGGAGGCTTTGACCTCACCGGCGCCGATTACCCGGGACCTCCGGGTATGAGCATTTCGGGTTACGGCGGCCTTAATGGGTATCCCTTCGTGCCTTTGCCGGAAACGTATAATCAAACCATCTTTGGCAATGTCCTGACCTGGGTCAAAGGAAAGCACACCATCGAAATCGGGGGGGACGCGCGCTGGTACGCGGGGTTCAATCTTAACGGTGCTTGGAGCCGGGGGCAGTTCTGGTTCACCGGCGTGTACACGGGCGATGGGCTGGCCGATTACATGTATGGACTCCCATTTCAAGGAGCCCGGGGGTTTCCCCGGAACTGGTTTGGACTCTATCAGCAAACTCAAGATGGGTTCGTCCAGGATACCTGGAAGGTAACCCCCAAGCTTACGGTGATTGGCGGTCTCCGATACGATTTGCTTCACCCCGACACCCCCATGCACGGTATGTATGCCTCGACCAACATTGCCCGGGATACCGTGATCGTCTCCAGTAACCAAAACGGGCAGATTAACACCAATACGCAGCAGATGGAGGCTTTTCTCCTTCCGTTGTTCGGTAATTTGCTCATCCCCTCTTCCGAGGTTGGACTTTCCGATTCCCTTATTCATATTGACCTTAACAACTTTGCCCCACGTTTAGGTCTCGCCTATCAGTTCGGGCACGGCTTCGTCGGGCGCGCTGCGTACGGCGTTTTCTATCCTCTCGAGCAGCAGAACCAGGAGTTTAGCACGGGAGGGGCAAATATCCCCTTTCTTGCCGACGAGCTGGGGAACTACAACACGACCCCCATTCCCACCAAAAACCTGGGGAACATGTTTCCAGACCTGGTCGCTGGCAGCGTGACGGCGCAACAACTGGGACAACTTCTCAACTTCACGATTGACCCGTGGCAGCGCGATCCTTATGTGCAAGAATGGAATTTCACGCTGCAAAAACTGATCGGTTCGGCACTCTCCGTGCAAGCGTCTTACGTGGGTACCAAAGGCACGAAGCTCACGTTTGCTGCCCCTACCAACGTTCCCTTGCCGGGCCCGGGAAGCATCAACGACAGGCGTCCCAATCCGACTTTTGCCCAAGGCGCCGAGCTGGGCAACGGTGGACTTTCGAACTATCAGGCGTTACAAGTGACGGCGGAGACTCGATCCTGGCACGGACTCTACTTGCTCGGGGCGTACACCTTTGGCAAGGCGTTGGATGACCAGACTGGGGACGACCAAGGTTCTCCGGTGCAAGACCCTAACACCTGAATCCGGCGCATTCTCTCTGTTCGAAAGAGCAGCGGATGCGCTATTGACGAGCCTCTTGAGTTAGGTAGTTCAACTCTGACGAATTCCTAACCTTTGGTTAGGAATTCGTGGAATGCGCTATTCTCCTCGAACCATAAGAATCGCCTGTAATCATCAGGGCTTCACCCACTTTGGTGGTGTCTACTTTTTCCATCGAATTTCTTCGGGTGCTGCACTTTCGCATTTCCTTGCCCGTCATCTGACCTATCCCCGGCGCAACCACCGCTACCATCTATCCCAGATGATCCTGGCGTTGGTGTATCCCATCGTCTTAGGCCTGGATCGCATCGAGACCGCGTCATTCCTGCGTTCCAACGGCACCTTCCAATACCTCACCGGCCTCCAGAGCTTTCCCGATCCGCAGACTTTGCGCCGCTTCTTACTTCAGGCCCCACCCCGCTTCTGGGAACAGCTTCATGGTGTCAACGATCGACTGCTGCAACACTTCATCCACTTACCCGATCGCCGCTCCCGCCTCATCTTTGATCTCGACAGCACCGTGGTCACGGTCTTCGGACATCAGGACGGCGCCGAGGTCGGCTACAATCC
Source organism: uncultured Acidobacteriota bacterium (assembly GCA_963810005.1). GTDB lineage: Bacteria > Acidobacteriota > Terriglobia > UBA7540 > UBA7540 > Bog-366. The sequence continues at coordinate 53,959 of CAWELY010000018.1, read as the reverse complement.
CCGCTATCGCGGCAAGCGCTCCTACAACCCGCTGCTCTGTATCGAGGCCAACTCTTCCTACCTGTGGGACACCGAACTGCGCCCCGGTAATGCCGGCACCTGGGAAGGCAGCGCCGAGTTACTCGACACCTGCTTCGCCAATGTGCCTCCTGACATCCGCGAGGTTCGCGTGCGGGCCGATGCCGGCTTCGGTTTCAATCCGGTTTTCGAAGCTCTCGAATCCCGGCCCACGCAATATGCGGTGGTGGCGCGCTTGACCCAAGCTTTCCGGCGATTGCTTCCCGGGTTGAGGTATGAATTCGTCAACCGGGATTGGGAGATGGCCGACCTTGAGCATCGCCCGCACGGCTGGCCCCAAGCCCGTCGTTTCGTGGTCGCCAGGCGGTTTATCCCCGAGGAGGAAGCACAGACTACCCTCTTTGCTCTGGGCCGCTACGCTTATCGCGCTTGGGTCACCAACTTGCCCCTGACTCCCGCGGGCGTTTGGCATTTCTATGATGACCGCGCCACCATGGAAATCCGTATCGCCGAGTTGCGCGAGGACTACGCCCTGCGCAAAATCCCCACCCGCTCCTTCCCGGCCAACGCTCTCTACCTTGAGATCATCCGCCTCGCCTATAACCTCGTCACGGCTTTCCAGCGAACCTGCCTGGACCCAGCTTGGCAATCATTGACCTTGCAGAAACTCCGCTTCAAGCTCTTCCTACTTCCCGGCGAGATTACCCGCCCCCAAAACCGGCCCGTGCTCCGCCTTAAGGACTCTCCGTTTATTCAAAAGACTGCCGATCAAATTCTTGCCAGGATCGATAAGCTCTCACCATTGCCACGATAAAAATCTGCGTCTTCACGCCGGATTCAGGTAACAATCTGCGCGCCGAGTATGGAGTCGCAGACTTCAATGTCGCCAGCCGTCTTACCTTGTCCTCCACCTACCTTCTGCCGATCTTGAGAAACCAAAAGGGTTTCGTAGGGAGCGCGTTTGGAGGTTGGACGGTGTCGAACATTATCACCCTTCAAACCGGGTCGCCTTTTACGCCGGTCCCCGCCACCGACCCTGCCAACACCGGCACAAGTATGCGGGCCGACCGGATTGCGAACGGAAAGCTGTCTGACCCAACGATTAACGAGTGGTTCGATCCCTCTGCATTTACGACTCCAGCCCTCTATACGTACGGCAATTCCCAACGCAACGTTCTGACGGGCCCGGGGCTGCGAGACTGGGACTTTGCTCTGTTCAAGGACTTTAGCTTGTCCCGCGTGCGAGAAGGGATGCGCATCCAGTTTCGTGGGGAATTTTTCAACTTCACCAATCATCCGAGCTTTGGGATGCCGAGCGGAACCATTGGGACGGCTTCGGCAGCACAGATTTTCAGCGCGGGAGCACCGCGTGAAATCCAGCTCGCCCTGAAAGTCATTTTCTAAGTTAGCTCTTGAGTCTGTAAGGGTGAGGCGCGCGAGCGAAATTAGCCCACGCGCCTCGCCCGTGTTTTCGGTCGAGATTGATTGGGTGTAACTCTCCGAATTTTTTCACAAAGTGTTCCATATGGCCTCCCGCAATAAGGCCAACCGGTCTGCCCACACTTTCCCCCATCGTGGGGAAAAAGGCAGGAACCCAATCTTCTCCCCTTCTTCGCCCCTCGCTGCTGCGAAAAATGAGTTACAGAGGCATAAAGTGAGATACCTATTGACGCGGCTCGTCCAGGCCTTCTTGGTCTTCTTGGTCGTGCAGGTTACCGCCGCTACGGCCAACGCTCAAGTTACACCTCCTGAGCCAACCCCTACGGTTGTGAATCCGATCTTTCGCTCGGAGATGCGCGGCTTTCTCCCGCTCGATGGCGAATGGGAATTCGCATTAGATCCCGAGGAGGTTGGTGAAAGTCAGCGATGGTTCGCCACGGATCGGCCTTTTTCCAGAACGATTCGAGTCCCGGGAACTTGGGAAGCCGAAGGGGTCGGCCAACCGGGCTTAAGCCACCCTACCCACATCGAGGGATATCCTATTCCCTTGCGGAACAAATACGTGGGCAGCGCGTGGTATCGGAAGATGTTCCGTTTGCCGGCAGGATGGGGCGGGAAGGACGTGTGGCTGAAAATCGGGGGGGTCAATTCGCAGGGGTGGTTCTGGGTTAACGGCACTTATATTGGGTCCCTCAACCGTTATTGTGGGGCCTATAAGTTCGACATCAGCGGGTTGCTTAAGGCGGAGGGCGAGAACACCCTTGTGGCGCGCGTCAGTAATAAGGTGCCGAGCCGCAAGGGATTGCTAAACTGGCTGGACCAGTTTGGCGGTTTCTATCGGAGCGTGGAGCTTGAGGCCACCACCGAAGCTCACGTCGACGATGTGTGGGCACGTCCCGATTTTGACACGCATCGGGCAGATTTTCTGGTAACTCTTTTCCCGCCGGGAAATAGGCCCGCGGCAGGCGGTTATCGTCTGCTCGATCGACGTTTGGACTCTCCCCGGAAACCAAAAGGCCGGCCATGCCGAGATCTCGATAGACCAAATTCCGAGTACCGGCGCTCGCGTGAGCGTTCCCGTCAGCTTGGACCCTTTTCGAGCTTGGAGCCCGGAGCACCCCAACCTCTACAAGGCCGAGGTAATACTCCACCAGAATGGCAAGGCCATTGACAGTTGGCCGGAGCGTTTTGGAGTCCGGAAGATTGAACGCCGAGGCACAGACATCTACCTGAATGGCCAGAAAATCTTCTTGCGCGGCTTCGGCGACGACTACGTCTATCCCCTTACCATTGCTTCCCCCCCTTCGCGCGAGGTGCATAAGGCGCATTTGGAGCTCGCGCGCGCCTATGGTTTCGATTACGTCCGTTTACACACCCATGTAGAAACTCCGGAATATTTCCAGGCTGCGGATGAAGTCGGTATTATGGTGCAACCCGCTCTTCCCTATGAAGGCGATCAACCCGCAACAAGGGATGGCTGTTATGCCCCACTGGACGACCTGAACGAACTGATCCATCACTACCGGCGCTACGTGTCCCTGACGACATATTGCATGGGCAACGAGGGTTGGCACTACCGAGAGACCCAGGCCCCGTTGTTCGAATTTGCCAAACTTCTTGATCCAACGCGCTTGGTCTATGCGCAGGACGGAACTGATATCGCTTACGAAGGGATCTCGGACTTGTGGGGAGGCCCGGTGGGCGATAGGCCGGTGACGAGCCAGGAGATCCACGGAACGATGCCGGTGATCCTGCATGAATACCTCAACCTGAGCGGCCCTCCGGACTACCGCTTGGCCAAGTTATTCACTGGCGCTGAACAGTCGCCCTTTACCGAAAGCCTTCATGGTCCCGAATTCGACGAAAATATCCCCCATCAGCTTCTCGTCAATACCGAACCGAGGCCTTTAGGCGCAAACCGCACGACCTTGGGAATCAGCACGAATCTGGCGGAAAAGGTCATCCAGGGCGGACAGCAGCTCCAGTCCATCTATCAAAAGCTTGGGATCGAGCGCGCCCGGTCCATCCCCGGAGTGAAAGGCTACGACTACTGGACCATCGTGGACGTCAACGGTCTGATGCCACAAGGCCTGCTGAACATGTTCTGGCAGCCCAAGCGTAGTACCTCGGAATACTTTCGACAATTCAATAGCGCCGCCGTCTTACTTCTGCCGGACCTGTTGCCCGACGGGAAAGACCGGGTCTTCACCTCCGGCGAGCGCGCCTCTTTTCGCGTTGAATGTTCAAATTATTCTCCCGACGCCATCGATGGCGCCACTGTTTCCTGGAGCGCGGAAACCGGGGGGCAGGTTCGCTCGCAGGGAAGCCTGGAGCGTGTCAACATCGCTCAAGGGGCGATTGCTGAACTCGGGCGCATCGAGTTGACCATGCCGCAAGTCGAGCATCCGGCAAAAGTCGAGCTGCGGGTAAAGATCGACGGCCGTGACATTGAAAACGCCTGGGACTTCATCTGTTTTCCGACGAAATGGCCACATGCGAAGCTGGGAGGTTGGTGGGCTTCGTCGGCCATCTACCCGATGCTGCACGCGACGTACCCCGGCCTAAGACCGGCCAGCCCACACTTGGCCTCCAGGGAAGGCAGGGCGCAAGGGTTCCTGATCACGGAACGGCTGGACGATCAAGCCTTCGGTTTCCTCAAAGCGGGTGGCAAAGTGTTGCTTTTGGGCCTGGGCGACTTTTCGCCGTTGGAGCCGGGCGTCTGGCCTGGGTGGTGGGGTCCAAACGACCAGCGAGGCACCGCCATGGCGGAGAGCCCGGCCTTCGGAGACTTTCCCGGCGAAGAGGGAATGCCATCGTTCGCGATTTTCCGGATCTTTCACGACGCGGTGCTCTTGCAGGGTGGGTTGGCCAATCATGTGGACCCGCTTATGGTCACGCTAAGCCGTGGGGGCTACTCAATGAGTGTCTTTCAGGCGCGCTTAGGCTCGGGAGAGTTGTTGGCGACGGGGTTGGATTTGTTGTCGGGCAAGCCGGAGGGGTCTTACTTGCTCGACCAATTCACCCGGTACGTTCAGTCGGACCGTTTCCAGCCCCAGAACGAAATTGCTCCCGATGATTTGCAAGCTATCCTGGCTTCACTTCGAAAGTAATGGGCAACTTCATCCCGGCGGGCAGCGCAGCGCTTGAACCCGGGCCCGATGTCGAGAGTATCAAGCATAGAGGGAGACGACGATGAACAATGGAAACAAGCAAATAGTTCTTATTACCAGAGCTGATGATATGGGCTATACGCATACGGGAAATCTCGCCATTCTGGACTGTCTCCGCAATGGCATCATCAGATCAGCGGCGATCTTGGTAATTTCACCGTGGTTTGAGGAAGCGGCGCAAATTGCTCGAAGAGCATCCGGACCTTTGTTTCGGCGTGCACTTGGGGATCATCGGCGAATGGAGGGGCTATCGATGGCGACCCGTGCTGCCTTATTCCGAGATCCGAACCTTGGTGGACGAGGACGGTTTCCTTTGGAGATCGCCGGCCGAATTCTGGCAACACGATCCGGATATGGCGGAATTGGAGAAGGAATTCCGCGCCCAGCTCGGCCTTGCCAAGAAGAAAGGAGTGAGAGTGGATTATCTCGACACGCATTACATCATGCCCTATGACCCCAAGTTCCGCCCCATTTTGGAGCGCATTGGAAGTGATGATGGAATTCCGATTTCATGCTTGTTGGGTGAACACGAAGTTGACGACTTTGGCATATATTCGCCGGCCCCGGAGGAAAAGGAAGGTGCGCTCGCAAGACTCTTGCAAAGCCTTGAACCTGGCGTCCATCTCTTGATCGGGCACCCCGGTTACCCGTCGATTGAGAATGATGCTTTGGTTCATTTCGATCCAAAAGACGTCCAGACACTGGGGGTGGGAAGGAACCGCGCCGCTGAAACCCTGGCTTATACCAGCCCTCGGATCAAGCGAATAGTGGCAGACCGAGGGATAAGGCTCATGAGCTATCGCGAATTTTGCAGCCGATAGGGTACTCAGTTCTGCTTGATCCGCGCTTGGGCTCTTCCTCATCGACCTGACGTGCCGACGGCTGGAGATCGCCGGAAGGGCGAGGCAGGTGACCGGCCAGGGGATGAGCCACCTTGCCCGTAACCTCACTGATGCCGAGGAAGGCTTCTATGCGAACAACAACGGGCGGAAGTGGCGTGGTGGGTGCAATTCCCAAAGGGCGCGGTTCTCTAGGAAATTCTGACCAATGGCAGGGCAAGGACTTTGGCGAACGGAACGATTGAGATTCGTTTCGGCCGACCCCAAAATGCCCAAGAAAAAGAGGCCACTCTCCTTCGAGTGGCCTCCGCATGTATCCTCATATTGAAGAAATATAAGAGCTTTTGGTTGCGGGGGCTGGATTTGAACCAGCGACCTTTGGGTTATGAGCCCAACGAGCTACCAGACTGCTCCACCCCGCAAAAACATCATACCGGATTATTGCCGCATTGACAATGGGGGATTTTCTGGGATTTTCTGGGTGTCGTAGCGAAGTGGGAAGCTCCTGCTCCAGCAAAGCTGTGCGCCGAGCATCAGCTCGGCCATCCTGAGCCATGCCGCGAAGGTTTGCAACCGCGAGGTCAGCCCGGCGCCTCGGTCCCAGACTATTTTCTCTGAATCCGGGTCGCTCGTCGAACTCGCGCACCAGGATCAGGCCCCGGTCGGAAGTGACTCGAGGAGCTTGGAAATCGACCTTGCGAGAGGCTTGGAATGAGGCGTTTTCTTGACGCCTTCCGGGTTGTGTTATAGCCTGAATTATAGGCAGATGAAAGGGTATTCCACCTCTGCCCGCGACTCATTTGGGATTTCGACACATTTCCTCAAGGGTCCTGAACGACTGGGTTGCTGCCCTTCCGGCGAAGAGTTTGTCATGCCCGAGATAGATCACGACGGCGTGGAAAAGATTCTTGCAGGTGACCGGCGCGCCATTGGCCGGGCCATTTCTTCGGTGGAGAACCGGGACCCTTCGGCGGCCCCGCTGCTGCGCGAGCTTTTCCCCCGGGCGGGTCGCGCACGAGTGGTGGGGATTACGGGTTCGCCGGGGGCGGGGAAAAGCACGCTGGTGGAGAAACTGGCGGCCGAGTATCGCCGCCGCGGTGAGCGTGTCGGAATCCTTGCCGTCGATCCCACCAGCCCCTTTTCCGGTGGCGCGATCCTGGGCGATCGGGTGCGCATGCAAAGCCTCGCCAATGACCCGGGCGTCTATATCCGCAGCATGGCAACGCGTGGGCAACTCGGTGGTCTTGCGCCCACCACTCAGGATGCGGTAACGATTCTCGACGCCGCGGGTTACGAAATCGTTTTGATTGAAACCGTCGGGGTGGGGCAGGACGAAGTGGAAGTCGCGCGCCTTGCGGACGCGACGGTTCTCCTTTTGGTGCCCGGCCTGGGCGATGACATTCAGACTTTCAAAGCCGGAGTGATGGAAATCGCCGACGTGTATGTCATCAACAAGGCGGATCGTGCCGGGGCCGACCGCGTCGAGCAAGAAGTCACGGCGATGCTCTCCCTGGCTTCGCGCCCCGATGGATGGCGCCCTCCCATTGTCAAAACCGTTGCCACCACGGGGCAGGGCATTTCGGAGTTGGTGCAGGCGCTCGATCAGTTTCACGCATTCAGCGAAAAAGGCGATGTCACGACGATGCCGGCGCAAGGAGCATTGGCGCTCGCGGCTTTTGGATTTGCTGCGGCAAACCCTTTTTGAAAGAGCCGTTGCGGCGCCGCTTCTCGATGGGTCACTTGACCGGCAGGTTGCCGATCTGCTATCGCATCAAAGGGATCCGCATCAGGTCGTGGAGGAAATCATCGCGGCGCTGCTGCCGGGGAGGGCGGACTCCCCCAACGCCATGTTCTCGCCCGGTGTGGGAGTGAAGATTCATCACCTGGGCATCGCGGTGGAATCACTTGCGACGGCCGTCCCCATTTTTCAGAAACTGCTGGGAAAAGCTCCCGAAGCGGAAGAGAGCGTTGCCGACCAGAAGGTGCGCGTGGCCGCTTTTCGCCTGGGCGATAGCCGCCTGGAATTGCTGGAGAGCACCGCGGCGGATTCTCCCATCGCGCGTTTTATCGCCAAACGCGGCCCGGGGATTCATCATCTGGCGCTCACCGTCCCTGATTTGCCGCAAGCGCTGCGGAAGTTAGAGAGCGACGGCGTGCGTCTGATCGATCGCGAGCCCCGCGTGGGCGCCGGCAACGAGCACATTGCCTTTCTTCATCCCTCGAGCACCGCCGGGGTGCTGATCGAATTGATTGAGGAATCATGAAACTCGGCGCGTTCGACCTCCACGCTATTTCCGACGGAAGTTTCCTGCTCGATGGCGGGCAGATGTTCTCGGTTGTTCCCAAGGCGCTGTGGGAGAAAAGAATCCCCGCCGACGCGCGCAATCGCATCCGCCTTAGCTTGACTTGCCTGCTGATCCAAACGGGCCGCCATAACATTCTGGTGGAAACCGGCATCGGGGATAAATTCGACGCAAAATTCAACGAGATTTATGGCGTCGATCACTCCCGGACCCTCCCCGGTGAACTCCAAAAGTTGCACCTGAACCCCAGGATATCGACATCGTCATCAATACCCACTTGCACTTCGACCATTGCGGGTGGAATGTCCGGCGCGGAGGATGGAAAGCTTGTGCCGACTTTCCCTCGCGCGCGATATTTCGTGCAGCGCGGCGAATGGGAAGACGCCCACCATCCCACGGAGCGCAATCGGGCCAGCTATGTGGAGCATTTTTTCGCTGCGGCGGAGGCGCAAACGGAGTTTCTGGATGGGGACGCGGAAATCGTTCCGGGCGTGCGGGTGGAAGTTGGCGCGGGGCACACCCGATGTATGCAATGCGTGCGGGTGGAATCGGAAGGCGACACGGCGTTCTTTCCCTCGGATCTTGTACCCACGAATTCCCATCTTGCCTATCCCTGGATGACCAGTTTTGACCTTTATCCCCTGGAAACGCTTGCCAACAAGAAACGCTTCTTGCCGGAACTGGCTGAGGCCAAGGCGCTCCTGGTTTTCCCCCATGACCCTTGCGTTCCGTGGGCGCGCTTGGTAAAACATTGAGGGCAAGATTTCCACCGCAGCCAGTGGAATAGTCTTTCGAATCGTCCCGGCTGAGGGCAGAGGAGGAAGTTTGGCCAAAGCACAAATTGGAGTGATCGGTGGCAGCGGTCTTTACAACATGCCGGGTCTGGAAAAGGCTCGCGAAGTGCGGATCACCACGCCCTTTGGAAAACCTTCGGACGCTTACATTGTCGGCACGCTCGAGGGGCGGCAGGTGGCGTTCCTTGCCCGCCATGGGCGCGGCCACGTGATTACTCCCTCGGAGCTCAATTTTCGCGCCAACATCTACGGGTTCAAGAAGCTCGGTGTGGAGCGAATCATTTCGGTGAGCGCGGTGGGCTCGCTGCGTGAGGATTTCCACCCGACGGACATGGCGCTGCCCACGCAGTTCGTTGACCGCACGCGCCAGCGCATTTCCACCTTTTTCGGAGGCGGACTGGTGGCGCACGTGGGGTTCGATACCCCCGTTTGTCCCACGGTTGTCGATGTGCTCGCGGAAGCGTGTGCCGGCCTCGGCGTGGCGTTTCACCAGGGTGGGACGTACCTTTGCATGGAAGGCCCGGCGTTTTCCACCAAGGCGGAATCGAACCTTTACCGGTCCTGGGGCATGGACATCATCGGAATGACCAGCCTGCAGGAAGCCAAGTTGGCGCGTGAGGCGGAAATCTGCTACGCCGTGCTGGCCATGGTCACCGACTACGATTGCTGGCACCCCGATCACGACGCCGTCACGGTTACGCAAGTCCTTGACTATCTTTCGCGCAACGTGGAGAATTCCCAGAAGATTGTGCGGCGCGCGGTGCGCTCTCTCCCTGAGGCGCGGAATTGCAAATGCGGTTCGGCGCTTGCCCACGCGATCCTCACCGATCGCAAGAAGATTCCCGCCGCGACCAAGAAGAAGCTGGCCCTGCTGGTGGGCAAGTATCTGAAGTAAAAGCTGTCGGTCAATCCACTCTCGCGAGGTCAACGGTATTCCTATGTCGCTACTGGCGGTCGGTTCGATTGCGTTTGATTCTATTCGCACGCCTCACGGCGAGGTGGAGGAAATTCTCGGAGGGTCGGCGACGTTTTTTTCCGTCACCGCGAGCTGGTTCACTTCGGTTTCCGTCGTGGCGGTGGTGGGGGAAGACTTTGGGGAACAGCACTTCCGGGTTTTTCGCGAACGCTCCATCGACACCGCGGGAGTGGAACAAGTTCCCGGCCGGACCTTCCGCTGGAAGGGCGAATACACGGGCGACATGAATCAGGCGCACACGCTGGACACCCAGCTCAACGTGTTTGAAAATTTCGTGCCCAAGATTCCTGCCGCCTACCTCGACAGCCAATTCCTTTTTCTTGGCAATATCGTTCCGGCCTTGCAGCTCAACGTTCGCCGCGCGCTTCCCAACCTTCGCGCCAGCGCCCTTGACACCATGAACTACTGGATTCAGGGCATGCCCGAGGATTTGGCAAAGGTGCTGGCGACGGTGGAGATTCTGCTCATCAACGAAGGCGAAGCCCGGATGCTTTCCCAGCAGCACAATTTGAAAAAAGCCGCGGCGATCATTCAAAAGCTCGGGCCGCGCGTGCGTGGTGATCAAGCGCGGCGAGCACGGCGCCACGCTCTTTGGCCCGGAATCCATTTTCACCGTACCGGCTTATCCCCTCGATGAAGTTTACGATCCCACCGGCGCGGGCGACACTTTTGCGGGCGGATTCATGGGCCATCTGGCGCGCACCGGTGACCTGTCGGATGCCAACCTGCGGCGCGCCGCTGTGTATGGGTCGGTCATGGGAAGTTTTGCGGTGGAAGAATTCGGTCTGGGCCGCCTTTTGCGCTTGACGCCGGGGGAAATTGAATCGCGCTACCGCGAAATCAAACACTTGACACATTTTGATGCATGATTCTGCCGTCGAATCCCACGCATCGCACGATGAGCCCTGGCGCATTCCCGCCCTGGCCCACGGCGCAGTCGCCATTCTGATTCTGGGAGTAACCTGCGCCAGCCTCCACTTTTTCTACACCCGAGGCCTGTCAAACCTTTATGGCGACGGGCTGGCCCACATGGAGGGCGCGCGCCGCATCTTTGATTCCCTCACGCCGGGCTACGAAGAAATTGGCAGCGTCTGGTTGCCGCTTTACCACCTGATTTGCGCCCCGCTTGCCATCAACGATTTTCTTTGGCGCACGGGCCTGGCGGGGGGATTGGTTTCCTCCGCGGCGTTTGCGTTGACCTGCTTATCTGCTCTTCCGGCTGGGGGCGGAAATCAATCGCAACCTGGCGGCGGGGCTTGTGGCTCTGGCCGGAGCCTTGCTGTGCCCCAGCTTCCTCTACCTTGCCAGCACGCCGCTGACGGAGCCGCTGGCGCTCCTGTGGTCGGTGCTGGTTGCCTACGCGCTTTTTCGTTATTCGCAATCGGGCTCGTGGAAATCGCTGGCGGGCGCAGCCGCAGCCGCTTTCATGGGAACGCTCACGCGCTACGAGGGGTGGAACGTTCTGCCTTTTGCCACCCTGCTGGTATTCCTGATCCGCCCCTACCCGTGGAGGCAGCGCTTTCTTCGCGCGTCTGTTCTTCGCCGCCGTCGCCGGCAGCGGGCCCCTGTTGTGGCTTATTCACAACGCCTATCGCTTCAAGAACCCTTTGGAATTCTACAATGGCCTCGGCTCGGCGAAGGATATCTACGCCCACCAATTGGCAACGACGGCGTTCCCTTATCCCACCGATGGCAGCCTGCTCCTTTCCGCGCGCTATTACCTGGAAGATCTTAAGCTGGTGATCGGCGTCTGGGCGCTGGAGTTGGCGGTGCTGGGTTTGGTGGCGTGGTGCGCAAGTTTGCGCGAATCCCGGCGCGGCGCCGTGGCCGTGCTGTTCATCGTTCCGCTGCCCTTCTATATTCAGGCCATGGCGTACGCCGCGGTCCCGCTGTATGTCCCCACGCTTTTCCCGCACACGTATTACAACCTGCGGTACGGCGTGGAAATGATTGCGGCGGTCGCGCTGTTTCCGTCGTTTGTGTTCTCCCCGCGTCTGGGAAAGAAGCTCCGCCTAACCCTGCTGATTGTTTTCCTGGCTGTGCTGGGACGGCAGTTTGCTGGCATGACGGCGGCGGGCCCACGGGAACTGCCGGTGGTGAAGGAAGGAATCCTGAATACCCCTTGCCGCTGCCCAGCGGCAGCGAGCTATCATCGAATTCCTGCGCGGGCACTACGACGGGAAACGCGTCCTGGTGGCGGTGGGGAAGTGGCCCTGCGTGATGCCGGAAGTCGGTATCTATTTTCGCAATACCCTCACGAATCAGAATCGCAAATACTGGGCCCAAATGCACACGGAGCCGGAAAAGTGGGTGGAGTGGATTATCCGCGGTGATGGCGACGCCATCGATAGCCTGATGCAGGCTTACCCCCAGGCGTTTACGGATTTCGAAGTCGTAGATCAGGGGACATTTCCGGGCGAGGGCAGCTTTAAAATTTACCGGCTTACGGAAACTGTGACGTTGGTCGAATCGCTCGGTTGCCTTGGCGGTCATCGTGCCGCGCGCACACTGTTTTGGGCTCATTTCAACATGATCAAAGTTATTCCTTTCGTTAAATATCACGGACTGGGGAACGATTGGCTCGTCGTCCGGGCGAGCGACCTTCCCTCCGGTCTTGCCCAATTCGCGCGCAAAATCCTCGATCGCCATACCGGCGCCGGCGCTGATGGCCTTATCGTGGTCATGAAACCCGAAGGGCGAGGCCACGACGCGCGCATCCGTTTCTTCAACGCGGACGGCAGTGAAGCGGAGATGTCAGGAAACGGCATTCGCTGTGCCGGGGCGTTTCTCAGCGGAACGCAAGCCGCAAAAGCGCACGCTGGAAATTGAAACGCTCGCGGGGCTGAAGACGCTCGAAAAAGGGAAGTCGAGCGAAGGGAAGTGGATGTTTCGCGTGCGCATGGGCGCCCCGATTCTCACTGCGGCAGCAGATTCCCTTCCAGCCGGCGGAGACGGCGTCTCCGCTCCTGCGGTTTCCGCTGGAGACCTATCGGGGCGACTTGCCGGTCACGGTCACTTCCATGGGGAATCCCCATTGCAGCGTGTTTGTGGCGGATTTCGAAACGGTCGATTGGCTGCGACTGGGCCGGGAGATCGAGCAAAACGAGCATTTCCCCAACCGCACCAATGTGGAGTTCGTCCGCCTGGTCTCCCGAAGGACGAAATCGAAGTGAGGTTTTGGGAGCGGGGAGTTGGACACACGATGTCGTCGGGAACGGGTTCCTGCGCCGCCACGGTGGCCGCCATTCTCAACGGCCTTACGGACGCGGCGTGTGCGTGTCGGACGGAGGCCGGCACGCTGGAGGTGGCATGGCCGGCAGGATGGCGAGGTCACGCTGACGGGTCCGGCGGCGAGGGTGATGAGCGGGAACTTACTTACAGAGCGAGCAGATAAGCCCGCTTACGCCGCCGGCAAGCAGTGAACGATTACGGGTGAATGTAGAGATAGAGCTTGTGGGGAATCCCGTTCTGGGAAGTCACGTCGACGATCTTTTCGGGATCCCATCCGGGAATGTGAAAATCGTGACAAACAATTCGCGCTCCGGGACGGAGCTCTCGATCCAGCTTGGGCCGCAGTTTTTCATTGAATGAGGTCAACAGGTAAAGCATGACCACCGTGGCCCGATGCACGCTCACATCGAACATGTCTTCGCAAATGATGTGCGCCCGGTCGTCCAGGCCCAATTCCTTGATGCGGGCGCTCGACTGACGATAGAGGTCCGGATTGATTTCCACGCCCACGGCGTGCGCGCCATATTTCTGGGCCGCGGTAATTACAATGCGCCCGTCCCCCGACCCCAAATCATAAACCACATCGTCGGATGTGACCTTGGCCAGCTCCAGCATTTTCTCGACGATGTCCTGGGGTGTCGGCACGTAGGGGACCTGCTTGATCAGCGTAGTGCCGGCAAGGCCTTGTGCCTGATTGGCGCTGCCGCCTGGCAATTCGCGGTTGCCCGGACCGAGGAGGAGCAGCGCTGCCAGCCAACAAAGAATCCAGCTAAATGCGGAAGGGGAAGCGAGTGCGTTAGTTTTCCGCATGACTTGATTCTACCGGCCTCCGGCGGAGGTTGTCGAGGTGGGAAAGAGGATGAAAACCGGCACCGGCAGTCAAGCAGTAGGCGCTTCCCCACGTGTGAAATGCAGCCACAAACCCTCTTGCACTTCCGGCGTTTCCCCCTAGGCTGTGAGCTACTGCTGCTTGCACGATTTTCAGCTCGCCGCCGGCCGCCCGCGAGTGCAAACGATATCAAGTACATCGGAGAACCCTAGCGTGGCTCAACCTTCATTACGCCGAGAACTGAAATTCACCCACGCCACGGCCATCGTGATCGCCAACATGATTGGCACCGGCATCTTCACCACCACCGGATTTCTGGCGGGTGATCTGGGCCGGCCCTCCCTGGTTTTCGGAATCTGGGTGGTGGGAGCCATCGTCGCCGTGGCGGGTTGTCTTTGTTACTCGGAAATGGGCGTCAACCTTCCGGAGTCAGGCGGTGAGTACATCTTCCTGCGCGAGGCCTGGGGTCCGCTCTGGGGCTTTCTCAGCGGCTGGATTTCCTTTTTCGCGGGATTCGCCGCGCCGATTGCCGCCGCGGCCCTGGCATTTTCCGAGTATTTCGCCCACTTTTTCCCCTCCTTCGCGGTAGCGGGATCGGCGGCAAATTCCGGAGGCTGCGCAGGGATGGTTCCACACCGGCCACGGGCAATGGTTGGCGGTGGGAATTGTGGTGGTCTTTTCCGTGATCAATGTGGTGGGGCTCCGACTGGCGGCCAGGGTCCAAAACCTTCTCACCGGGCTCAAGCTCGGCGTGCTGCTGCTATTTCTGGGCTTCGCGTTTACCATTGGCCACGGGAGCGTCGGCCATTTTTCACAAGTGGCGGTTCGAACCTCAACCCACAGCCTGCCCGCGCAGTTTGCGGTTTCGTTGATCTTTGTGATGTTCGCGTACAGCGGCTGGAACGCGGCCACCTACGTTTCCGGTGAAATGAAAACGCCCGAGCGGACTATCCCCGCCTCGCTGGTGGTGGGGACTCTCACCGTCGCCGCCTTTTACCTGCTGTTGAACGTGGCGTTCATCTACGCGCTGCCGCTGGAATCGATGAAGGGCGTCGTGGCGATCGGCGAGGCCTCCGCCGGCGCGCTCTTCGGGCTGCGGGGAGGGAACTTTTTCAGCGCGATCATGTCGGTGGGATTGCTTTCGTGTGTAAGCGCCATGGTCATTGCCGGGCCGCGCGTTTACTTTGCCATGGCGGTGGACGGATGCTTTTTCCCCACGGCGGCGCGCATCCACCCGCGATGGGGAACGCCGATGTACGCCATCATCTATCAGTCGTTGGCAGCCGTCCTGATGATCTTGACCGGGACGTTTGAGAGCCTGGTTTATTACATTGGCTTCGCCCTGATCTTCTTTGCCGCATTGGCGGTGGCAGGGATGATTCGCCTCCGCCGGCGGGCGGGATGGAAGAAACTCGCGGTGGTGAGCTGGGGTTACCCTCTGGCTCCCGCCCTCTTTATCGTGGCGAGCGCCTGGATGCTCTTTTACACGGCATCGTTGCGCCCCAAGGAATCGGCGCTCGGGCTGCTGACGATTGTGCTGGGGGCAGGATTGTATTATTGGAAATTCCGGTTAGATCCAAGAAGAGGACACTGAAATGACTTCCCGCGAACGAGTCGTTGCCGCCCTAAACCACCGCGAGCCGGACCGGGTTCCGGTTGACATCGGTGGCGGTTCGAGCACCAGTATCTCGGTGGAAGCCAATGAAAGGCTAAGCGGCGCCTCGGGGTGGAGGGCAGGAGTGCTGAGCTGAGTAAGCTTTTTCGCGTCGCGGCCTTGGATGAGAAAGTCATGCAGCGGCTCGGCAGCGATTGCCGTCCTCTGCGCTTGAAATCGCCGCAGCGATGGTCGCCGCCCCCCTCCGCACCGGGCACGATGATCGATATTTGGGGAGTCACCTGGAAGCGACAACCCTTTGGAGAGAGTGGTTACTATTGGGAGGCGGTTCGAAATCCTCTCGCCAACGCCACCCTCGCGGATCTCGACCACTTTCCCTGGCCCGACCCGCTCGACCCGGGTTTTACCGCCGGCCTGCGAGCAGAAGCCGAATCGCTTTTCACCAACACCGAATATGCCATTGAGGCCAGCGACGGCTTTTGCTCTTTCTGGGAAGGGGCATGTAATCTGAGAGGCATGGAGCAACTGCTGATGGATTTGATCGTGAATCAAAGGTTCTTCGCGGCGCTGATGGAGAAAGTGCTTGAGATTAACCTTGCGGTGGCGGAGCGGTTTCTCGAAGAGGCGGGAGCGTTTATCCAGATCTTTCGCGCTGCCGATGATCTGGCGACGCAAAGCGGGCTCCTGATGTCGCTTCCGATGTACCGGGCGCGGCTGAAGCCCTATCATCGGAAGTATTTCGACTTTGTCAAGTCGCACACCTCGGCGGCGATTCTTTACCACAGTTGTGGCAACATGGCGAACCTGATTGATGATCTGGCGGAAATCGGCGTTGACGCCATTAATCCGGTACAGGTGTCCGCCCTGCCGGAGACCGCCAAGTTGAAGTCGCAATTCGGGGACAAGATCACCTTCTGGGGCGGAATTGACACCCAACAAGTCTTGCCGCATGGGTCCGTGGGTGAGGTGACGGCGGAAGTCCGCAGGCGCATCCGCGACCTTGCGCCCGGAGGCGGTTTTGTTCTGAGCGCGGTACACTCGATCCAAGCCGACGTGCCACCCGAAAATATTCTGGCCATGGCAGAAGCTGCCCGGAAATATGGCAGCTACCCGATTAGCGCTTAGGCGGGCAGGGGGCCCGGCAAGTCGCGGCGTCAGCCGACCAGGTTCCCCGCAGGGAAACAATATCATTAGCCGTGGGTGAAACCCACGGAGGAGGGATTCTCCAACATCAATGCCTATCGACCCCGAAGGGGTCGAACGCCTTCGAAACCAACTCCGTGCCAAACCACATTCAACCCCTTATAGGTATTAGGGTTCAGCGCCGCAGGCGCTGAATCCTTAGCGCATATAGAAGCCCGTTTCTTCGGGCTGGAAAACTTAGTCGGAAAGAGGTAAGAGGGATGGCGAAGGACACGCCCCGCCCCGCTACGAATCGGTCGCCCCGATTGCTCGACGATTACCCGAAGAGCTTCGAGCGGGGCCGGGCGCTCGGACCGACAACGCATACTCAGATGTCGTCCCGTGAGGACTTTACTATAAGGGCTGTGCAGGTTCCGAGCAAGCGTGTTCTCCCATCTTTTCCCGGAGGACTTACCATGGACTCATGCCGCTTCGCTTACCCCCTCGATCGTTGCCTGGATTGGTCTGGACTGGGCCGATCAGAAGCATGATGTTTGCCTGCAGGCGACCGGCTCTACCGAGGTCGAGCACCTGGTGGTGGAGCAGAAACCGGAAGCCCTGCACGCCTGGGTCGCCGAGTTGCGCCGCCGTTTCCCCCACGGCCCCATCGCCATCGCCCTGGAACAGTCGCGCGGCTCGTTGTTTTATGCCTTGATGAACTACGAATTTCTCCGGCTTTATCCCATTCCGCCCAAGGCGCTGGCGGACTACCGCAAAGCCCTTTACCCCAGCGGCGGCAAGGATGATCCCACCGATGCGCAGCTCTTGCTGGAGTTCCTGCGCAAGCATCCCGAGCGCTTTCGTCCCTGGGTGGCCGACGATGTCGAGACGCGCCAACTCGCGCTGCTCAACGAACATCGTCGCCAACTGGTGGACGATCGCACCGCCCTCACCAACCGCCTCACCGCGCTGCTGAAGGGCTATTTCCCCGAGGCGTTGCGCTGGGCGGAAGATCTGCGCACCCCCCTGGCCTGGGATTTTCTTGCCCAGTTTCCTAGCCTCGAGCGGGCGCAGCAGGCTTCGCGCCTGGACGTGCTGAAGGTCTATCGTGCCCACACCCGCCGTCCCCCCGAGCAACTCGAGGCCCTCTGCGACGAAATCCGCACCGCCCGTCCGCTCACCACCGACCGCGCCATCATCGCCAGCTCGGTGCTGATGGTGGAGATTCTGGTCGAGCAGTTGCGCGTGCTGGGGGCGGGCATCGAGCGCGTGGAGCAGCAGTTGGCCGACTTGTTTGCCACCCATCCCGACCACGCGATTTTCCAGAGCTTCCCCGGAGCCGGGAAGGCTCTGGCGCCCCGCCTGCTGGCCGCTTGGGGATCCGACCGCCAGCGCTTTCCAGACGCCGCCAACTATGCAGTGTTTCGCCGGACCCGCCCCCGTCACCGTGCGCAGCGGCAAGAGTAAATGGGTGCACCGGCGCTTCGCCTGCCCGACTTTTTTGTGTCAAACCTTTCACGAGTTCGCTGCCCAATCGCGCCTGAAATCTCCCTGGGCCAAGGCCTATTACCAACAAATGCGCAACAAGGGAGTCGACCATCACCCCGCCGTCCGCGCCTTGGCCTTTAAGTGGATTCGCATTATGTTTCGTTGCTGGCAAGACCGTACGCCCTACGACGAGGCCCGCTACCAGCAAGCTCTCAAGCGCCGGGGTTCGCCTTTAGCCAAAACCCTGAGCCGGCTCGCACTCCGCCGGCCCGCGCTGGAACAAAAAAAGCTTGACATCGATCCTCAGATGTCTTCAGGGCTCGGGTATCGGTTTGGATCCCGTTAACCCAGGCCGTTGGCCTGGGCTTCGTTAGATCGCCCCTTTGGGGCTGGGGGTATCGGTTTGGGTCCCGTTGACCCAGGCCGTTGGCCTGGGCTTCGTTATTTCGCCCCTTTGGGGCTCAAAAACCTGGGCTTCATTAGGCCGCCCCTTTGGGGCTGAATGCACGTACCCCCGGTGTCGAGCCGAAGATGTGGGACACGATCACCCCCAAGGGGGCGCGGGAAGAGGAATACTCAGTGTTGGTGCGCCAGCCCTGACTGAAAGGTGACAACTGATGACTGATGACGGGTACACCGACATCGTCCGCCTTCGCGGAACCGTTTTCTGCTACAATCCTATTGAATGACTTCCGAAAATTTTGTTCATCTGCACCTTCATACCGACTACAGTCTTCTTGACGGCGCTTGTGAAATCGGAAAGCTCATGGACCGCGCCGCGAGCCTGAAAATGCCCGCCGTCGCGATGACGGACCACGGCAACCTTTTCGGGGCGGTGAAGTTTTATGAGGCGGCGAAGAAGCGCAACATCAAGCCCATCATCGGCTGTGAAGTCTATGTGGCCCCGGCCAGCCGGTTTGACCGCGCTGCCGACACCGACCGCCCCAACCATCTCGTCCTGCTCTGCGAAAACGAGCGCGGCTACCGCAACCTGGTGAAGCTCGCGTCCTCCGCCTATATCGAGGGTTACTACTACAAGCCGCGGATCGATAAGGACCTGCTGGCGCGGCACGCCGACGGCCTGATTGGGCTTTCCGCCTGCCTGCGGGGTGAGGTGGCGGTGGCGCTGGCTTCCGACCGTTACGAGGTGGCGCGCCAATCGGCTTACGATCTGCGCGATATTTTCGGCAAAGGGAATTTCTTCCTCGAGCTTCAGGACCAGGGCATGGAGGAAGAGAAGCGCATCAATCCGCACAATGGTGCAACTCTCGCGCGAGACGGGCATCGCGCTGGTGGCCACCAACGATACCCACTACATCACCGCGGGGGACGCGCGCGCTCAGGAAGTGCTGGTTTGCATCCAGACCGGCAAGACCATGAGCGACACGAACCGCATGAAGTTTCGCACCAACGAGTTCTATTTCAAGACTTATGAAGAGATGTCGGCGGTCTTTGGCCGCGACGTGCCGGAGGCGCTGACCCGCACCCTGGAAATCGCCGAGCGCTGCAACCTGCACCTGGAAACGAACGGGCACGTCTTCCCGCACTTTGAAGTTCCCGCCGGCGATACGCCCGACAGTTATTTTGAAAAAGTCACGCGCGAAGGCTTTGCCCATCGCCGCGAGCGGCTGGACCGCTTGCAAGCCGCGGGCCGCCTGAAGTATCCCTTGCAAGCCTACGAAGAGCGCCTGGAGCGCGAAATCGCCCTGATCAAGCAGATGAGATTTGCCGGTTATTTCCTGATCGTCTGGGATTTCATCCGCTACTCCCGCGAGCAGTGCATTCCGGTGGGCCCGGGCCGCGGATCGGCCGCAGGCAGCCTGGTGGCTTATTCACTGCACATCACCGATGTCGACCCGCTCCAGAACGAATTGCTTTTCGAGCGCTTCCTCAATCCCGAGCGTGTTTCGTTCCCTGACATCGACATCGACTTTTGCCAGCGCGGACGCGGCGAGGTGATCGACTACGTCACCGACAAGTACGGGCGCGAGAACGTGAGCCAGATCATCACCTTCGGCACCATGGGGGCCAAAGCCGTCATTCGCGATGCCGCCCGCGCCCTCGACATGCCTTACGCGGAAGCCGACAAAATCGCCAAGCTCATCCCCAACACGCTGAACATCACGCTGGAAGACGCCCTGAAGCAGTCGGCGGAACTGGCGCAGCTCCAGAAAACCGATGAACGCATTGCCGACCTGCTGCAGGTGGCGTCGCACCTGGAAGGCTTCGTTCGCCACGCCTCCACGCACGCGGCGGGCGTGGTGATTTCGCCCCAGCCGCTCCAGGAAATCGTTCCGCTCCACAAGAGCAACAAGGATGAAATCACCACCCAGTACGCGATGGACGACCTGGAGAAAATCGGCTTATTGAAAATGGATTTTCTCGGGCTCACCACCCTCACGGTCATCGACGACTGCGTGAAGCTGATCGAAAAAACGCGCGGCGAAAAGCTGGACCTCGAATCGCTGGCGCTTGACGACCCCGCTGCCTACGAATCGCTCAGCAAAGGCCTGACGGCGGGCATTTTCCAGTTTGAAAGTCGCGGCATGACCGACATCCTGCGCCGCGTCAAACCCACCCGTCTCGCTGACCTCACGGCTTTGAACGCCCTTTACCGGCCCGGCCCGATCCAGGGCGGCATGATTGACGATTACATCGCCCGCCGCTCGGGCAAGCGCAAGGTCACCTACGAACTCCCGCAGCTTGAGGAAATCCTGGAAGAAACCTACGGGGTGATCGTTTACCAGGAACAGGTGATCCAAATCTTCAACAAGGTGGGGGGCTTTACCCTGGGCGAAGCCGACGTGGTGCGCCGCGCCATGGGCAAGAAGAAGATCGAAGAGATGGTGGCGAACAAGGAGAAATTCCTGGCGGGCGCGCACAAGAACAACGTGTCCGCGGCGAAAGCGCAGAAGCTCTGGGACCTGGTGGAGCAGTTCGCGGGCTACGGCTTCAACAAGTCGCATTCCGCCGCGTATGCGCTGGTGGCCTACCATACCGCTTACCTGAAAACGCACTATCCGGTGGAGTTCATGTCGGCGCTGCTGACGTCGGAAATCGGCAACCAGGACAAGCTCACGCGCTACCTGGCCGAATGCAAGGATATGGGCATCGGGATTCTGCCGCCCGACGTCAACTCGAGCGACCTGGCCTTCACGCCCGCCGGCAACGCCATCCGCTTTGGCCTGACGGCCATCAAGAACGTCGGGCCGACCGCGATCGAATCGGTGCTGGCGGCGCGGCAGAAGCTGGGGCGCTTCGATAACCTGGTGGAGTTTTGCGAGCAGGTGGATTTGCGCCTCTTGAACAAACGCGTTCTGGAGAGCCTCATCAAGGCCGGGGCGTTTGATTCCCTCGGCGCGCGGCGCACGCAATTGCTGGCGGTGCTCGACCGCGCCATGGAGTTAGGACAGAAGCTCCAGCGGGAAGCCGAGAGCGGGCAGCATGGCTTGTTCATCGGCGGCGCGGACACTCCGCCTCCGCCGCCCTTCGAGATGCCGGATGTGCCCGGACTGGACCGAGGCGGAGCGCCTGGCGGCGGAAAAGGAAGTCCTGGGGTTCTACGTTACGGGCCACCCGCTGGAAAAGTATATGCAGCGCCTGGGCGCGCTGACCCGGCACGACACGTCCTCCATCGAGGAGATGGCGCACGAAGCGCCCGTGACGCTGGCGGGGATTCTGCGCGGCTTGCGCGTGAAACCCAGCAAGAAAGGCGACCTTTGGGCCAGCGCGCAACTGGAAGACCTGCGAGGCTCCGCCGAGTTGCTGGTGTTCCCGCAAGCCTACCTGCAAATGCAGAGCGTGCTGAAACCCGACGCCGCGCTGCTCATCAAGGGCCGCGTGCGGCACGAGGAAAATCAGAAGCCGCGCGTGGTGGTGAGCGAAGCCCGGCCGCTGGAAGCCGCGGTGAATGGCGCCAAAGCCCAGTTGCGGATTCGCATCAACCTGGATGCGCTGCGGGAAGGCCGCTTGGATGAACTCGCCGACTATTTTGGCCGCCTATCCGGGGGATAGTCCGGTGGTGTTTGAACTGGCGCGCCCCGGCGACTTCGTGGTGCGCATCCAGTCCCGCGCCCCCCGCGGCGTAAGAACCGATGATGAATTACTCAACCGGCTGCGCGAACTCTGCGGCGATGAGGCGATTCGGCTGGAGAAACAAGCGCCAGGGATGTAGGGTTGGGGAGCGAGTAGCGGTATCACCACAGATGAAAGCCCGATTTTGGGAGGAAAATGTGAAGCAAGGAATAATGCCTGCTGTCACGCCCCGTTTTAAGGAGTTATCAATTCATGGCTTCCGTCGCTTGTATCGAAGTTCGGTTGCCCCTTCGACCACTGTCCGTGATGATCGGGGCCAACGGAACTGGCAAGACGTCCGTGCTCGAAATACTCTCCCTGTTAGCCAACTCAGCCCAAACCAAACTCAGTGAGTTCATGTCAGACCTTGGCGGATTGAGCAGCGTATTGACCTATGATCGGGCTGAAGAGCTCCGCCTCGGAATCTCCATGACGGTACCAGGCTATGAACCGCTGGAATACTCCTTGGCGCTGAGGTTACAGGGTATTGCTTATTTAATAAGCGAAGAAAAGCTGAGCCAAGACCGTGGTTTTACGCAACCGTTCTTGCACATTGATTCCGACGGCCCAGACATCAGGTACTTCGAAGTGGAACAGAAAAAACTTCAGCAACCCAACTGGGAACACAAGCCGCTCGAAACTTCTTTGTCGCAGGTGCCTAAGATGTTTCGAGAACCGGAGGATTTTCGCAACCGATTATCTTCGTCCACGTTCTACCATGTCTTGAACGTTGACCCGCGATCACCGGTGCGATTGCCCCAGCCTATGCGTCCGGCGACTCTGCCGGGGCGCAACGGCGAGGATTTGGTATCCTGCCTGTTCTATCTGCGGGAAACCGAACGAAATCGTTTCGAGGCGATTGAAGACGCGCTTCGCGCTGCCTTTCCACGTTTTGATCGGTTTGATTTTCCGCCCGTGGCGGCAGGAACACTTGCCCTTGCATGGCGAGAAACTGGCTTTTCCAAGCCTCTCTACATGCACCAGCTTTCTGAGGGCACGCTTCGCTTCATGTGGCTTGCCACATTGCTGCAAAGTCCGGGCCTGACCGCTCTCACCCTGCTGGACGAACCGGAAGTCAGCTTGCATCCGGAGTTGCTGAGTCTGCTGGCAGATTTGTTGCGCGAGGCTTCGAACCGCACACAATTGATCGTCGCCACACACTCCGATCGGCTTATTCGATTTCTGCAGCCAAACGAAGTGCTGCTCATGGATTCGGACCGAAGACGGAATGACTGCGGTGAAATGGGCCGATGAACTTGATCTGGATAAATGGCTGAAAGACTACTCTCTGGACGAATTATGGAGCAATGGCCGTCTCGGAGCGCGCGCTTGAAAATCACAATTCTGGTGGAGGGAAAAACTGAGACGGCATTTAAACCTCACCTGACAGCGTTTCTTGCCAAGAGGCTAGTGGGCAGAATGCCCCGGCTTGACATGTTTCCATACCATGGCCGAATCCCAACCGGAGAGGACCTGCGACGCAAGATAGAGAACCTGCTGAGTGGCAGTCAACCGTCGGATGCGGTCATTGCCTTAACGGACGTATACACCGGTACAAACGACTTCTTGGATGCCGCCGACGCGAAGGCCAAAATGCGGCAATGGGTGGGACCCAATGTCTCATTCTATCCCCACGTCGCCCAACACGATTTCGAGGCTTGGCTCCTCCCTTACTGGAACGATATCCAAAAGCTGGCTGGGCACAATCATAAAGCGCCGCCGGGTGCTCCCGAGAGTGTTGATCACAACAACCCACCCTCACACCATCTCCGGGAGATCTTCCGGATTGGCACTGGTCGCGACGACTATTCAAAGCCGAGGGATGCTAATCGAATACTACGAAACAAGGATCTAGCCATCGCGGCTGCGAAATGTCCGGAGTTGAAGGCATTTCTAAATACGATCATCACATTGAGCGGTGGAACGCCGATTTGAAATCCGTGTAGCTAGTACCAGGAGTTCGCAACAATATGGCAAATGCACCAAACGACCAGGCAATCGCGCAGGAACTGGAGAAGCAAATCGCGGAACTCGAGGGCACGGTGGGTTCGGCGGCCTCCCAGGAAGAAATCGAGCGCCTGCGCCAGCAGGTTGTAGCGTTAAGGCAGAAAGTTTCCGGTCCCCCGCAGGACGCCTGGGAGCGCGTCCTTCTGGCCCGCCATCCGCAACGGCCCTATACCCTCGATTACATTCAGATGCTCTTTACCGATTTTCTGGAGTTGCATGGCGACCGCCGCTTTGCCGACGACGCCGCCATGATCACGGGCTTTGCCCAATTCGAAGATCGTTCCATCGTTGTGATCGGGCACCAGAAGGGCCGCGACACCAAACAGAAAGCTCCTGCGCAATTTCGGCATGGCCAATCCGGAAGGATATCGCAAGGCCATGCGGGTCATGGAACTCGGCTCCAAATTCGCCTGCCCATCATTTGCTTTGTCGATACACCGGGAGCGTACCCAGGGCATCGGGGCGGAGGAGCGTGGCCAGGCGGAGGCCATTGCCTACAACCTGAAGGAAATATGCAAGCTGCGCGTGCCCATTGTGGTGCTGGTACACGGGGAGGGCGGCAGCGGCGGCGCGCTGGCCATCGCCGTGGGCGACGAAGTTCTTATGCACGAAAATTCCATCTACTCGGTCATCTCGCCGGAAAGTTGCTCGTCGATCCTGTGGCGTGACTGGGACCATAAGCAGGAAGCCGCGCGCGTGCTGAAAATGACGGCGGAAGACCTTTATCGTATGCAGATTGTGGATCAAGTCGTTCCTGAGCCCACCGGCGGTTCGCAAATGGACCACGCCCAGGCGGCGGAGCTCCTGCGGCCGGTCCTCCGCAATTGCCTCGACCGGCTGTGCAAATTGTCTGTGGCCGATCTCCTGAAACGCCGCCAAGAGAAGCTTCGCCGTCTGGCGACGTTTGTCAGCGAGACGTGAGGCTCTTTCCTTTGTCTTCCACCTTGGCTCCAGAAGCAAGTGTAGCGTGGAGCGATTTTGTAAGTCCGCACCTCGTCCCCCATAAGCAGGGATAAGCCGCGGACAGAACAGGACGCGCTACCCTGCATCTCAGCGATTCCGCATGCGTGCTTTTTCACCTGATTTAACCCTCTGAAATTGCAACTACTTTGCCCCCGTCCCCGCTCACCGAGCAGATTCGCATTCGCTTTTTGCTTGACAACGCGGGTTCTGCCTGATATACTATTAATGTATCAGATGAAGAACCCTCCACTATCCCGCTCCCGTCTTCCGGCAGGCGAGCGAAAACGCCGTTCGCGCCTGACGCAGATGGTCTCTAGCCAGCGCTTTCTCCGCGGCACCTTGGCGCCTCGTCTGCGCCGGTGCGGGAAACCGAATTGTCGCTGTGCCCACGGCGAACTGCACGCGTCGCTGTACCTCGTGCAGAGCCGGGGAGGCAAGCCGCGCCAGGGGTTCGTGCCTAAGGAGTGGGAAGCGCGCATCCGCCAGAGCGTTCAGGGCTATCAGGAAATCCAGCAACTGCTGGAGGAACTCTCGGAGATCGAGTGGCAGCGGCTGCTCGATCGCAAGGGGTGATGCCGTTCTCCGACGCCTGATCCGGTATGGCGAGACCGTCTACGGTCTTTCGGAACGGATCGTCGCGGCGGTCCATGATCCCCGACGACAACCCCGTATCCCGGTGGCCGTTCTCCTGAAAGCCAGCCTGGTGATGTTCTGGTCCCGCTTGGGCAGCCTGCACGCGCTGGAAGAGCACCGCCTCGCGCGGTTCTGGAAACGGTGGCTGGGACGTTCGCCCGGCAGTAGCGACACCCTGGGGCGCGTCCACGCTGGTCTCGCCGCCCAGGAACTGCGCGAGGGGCTGCATCATGTCTACTCCCGCCTGAAGCGGAACAAAGCCTTGCCGGGCATCGGCGGACTGAGCGTGGCGGTTCTCGACGGTCACGAGACCCACGCCAGCTATCGCCGTCGTTGCTCGGGATGCTTGCAGCGGACGATTCACACCGAGCAAGGCGAGAGGATTCAGTACTACCATCGGAACGTCACGCTGCAGTTGTTGACGGGTTCGGAGTTGCGCATCCTGCTCGATCTGGAACCCCAACGGCCCGGCGAAGACGAGGTGACCACGGCCCGCCGCTTGCTGGAGCGCGTCCTGGCCCGTTACCCCCGCGCCTTTCAGTTGCTGTTGGCCGATGGTCTCTATGCCCAGGCCCCCTTCTTCAATCTTCTGCTCGCCCACGGTAAGCACGCACTGGTGGTTCTCAAGGACGAGCGGCGGGACCTTTACCAGGATGCCTGCGGTTTGTTTGCGCTGACTCCGCCCGAAGCGGGAAAGTATCGGTCGCGCCACTGCCAGTGGTGGGACGTATCGGACTTCACCACTTGGCCCCAAGTCCACGCTCCGCTGCGGGTCATCCGTTCGCGAGAAACCTACTCGGTGCGCCGCCAGATTACCATGCAGGTTGAGTCGATGACGACCGAGTGGGTTTGGGCCACGACGCTACCGGCCGCGCAGGCCTCGACGGAACAAGCCGTCGGCTTCGGGCATCGTCGCTGGGACATCGAGAACTATGGGTTCAACGAACTCGCCAACGAGTGGCACTCCGACCATGTGTATAAACACCACCCGCAGGCCATCGAGTCGTTTCTGCTCGTCGCCTTCCTGGCCTACAACCTCTTTCATGCTTTCTGGGTTCTCAATCTGAAACCGGCCGTCCGGCGCGGCAGAACACTCCGCTACTGGGCACGCCTCATGGCCCGCGAACTCTGCCAGGACCCCGGCTTCGCCGAGGGTTCATCCCCCTAAAAGTCTTCCCCTCCCCTCCCGGAATTCCGCCCTGCGCTTCGGCCCCATATCCCTGTGGCGTGCGGCGGGTTGCGCCCATCTCACCATAGTGTCGACCCCACCGGGCGTATTTTCCCGCCCTGCCCCCGCCAACAATGCCAATGCGAATCTGCCCGACCGCCTCCCCTGCGCCCGGACTAACTATTTCGCCCACCTCCAACCTCGCATGCGGAATCGCTGCCTGCATCTCACGACGCTTGCTCTTGGGGGGCCGGGCGGGTAAGATACGTGCGCGAGCTGAAGGTAGTTATCGTGCCCGTCTGCAAGAGTGTCATGCTATGAAAACCTGCTTCCGAGGGATTCTTCTCCTGTCAGCGTGCCTTATGCCCGTATCCGGGATGGCCCAGGGTCTGGGAAGGACAACGGATGACTTGACGATGAGGGAAAGATTCTGGATCGTGGCGGGCAAGGTAAAGACCGTTCAGGGCGATCCCGTACGGGGGGCCACGGTGACGGTGACACCCCCAATGTACACGAGTCCTAGAATCCTCGCTACCGATGCGCAGGGGGAGTTCCGCTCTGAGTTCGCGGTGATTAGGGAGGGGGGCAGTGATTTCAGCGCGGTCGTGGCGGTGAAAAAGAAGGGGTTTCAGACGGCGCATGCCTTTGTAAATTATGGCCCCTCGGATAAACCCTGGTGGGTTCAGTTTACGTTGCATGCGACGGGGGATGAGGACCCCCACTTGCTCTCACCGGCGGATTTGATTTCCGGCTTGGCGCCCAAACTAAGACAACTCGGGCCTGCGGACGGGCTGGCCCCCAAAAGCGAGAAAGATTACACGCGGGGCGTGGCGGCTTTTCTCGACCAGCAGGATTCCGAGAAAGCTGTGCCGCTTCTGGCGAAAGTCGTGGGAAATAATCCCTCGTGCATCGGGTGCCGGGCCATGCTGGGCCTTGCCGAGCTGGGCTGGAGCGACTGGGACGATGCCAAGGCAACTTTCGTCGAAGGCGTGAACGCGGGGCTGGCCAATCACGACAAGGGACGTCCCGAACCGCTGGTGGCATACGGGACTTGGCTAAATTGGCAGCATGAGCCGGAAAAGGCGGCGCCCTTTTTCCTGGAAGCAGTCAAGTATGCGACCCTGAATGCGCTGGCCCTTCAGGAACTCGGGCGCACCCTGGTAACTCTACAGCAGTTCGAGGCCGCGAATGAGTACCTGAAAGAGGCTCTCGCCGCTGGCGCGGGGCCGGAGGCGCGACTTCTTTATGTGGAATCTTTTCTGGGCGTAGGCCGCACTACCGAGGCCGGCGCTGAAATGAACCGTTATCTCGCCGGGCGCGACGTGAAAGGAATGCCGCTTCGGGTTCGCGAAGTGTGGATGAGCCTTCAGGATCGGAAAAAGCTCGAGGCCACCTATAGCAAGCCCAGGCGGCAGAGCGCCCAAGCTCGCATCGACTTTCTTAAGAACCCTCCCGCGGACCTGATCCGCGGACTCGAACCCGCCCAGGACCAGGAACTCTTGAATTCCATCCTCGACGGGGTGGGCACGAAAATCTTGGAAATGACCCAGAATTTCCCCAATACGAGTTCGCTCGAAGCGATCCATCAGGAGAAGCTGGGCAACAAGGGGAAGGTCCGCGGCTCACAGGATCAAAAATTTCGGTATTTGTGCACGGTGCCGCATCGTGCGTGGGGGCCCGGCTTCGACGAATTTCGCGCTGATTTCGTTGGGAAAGAAGCTCTACCGAAGGGGGTGGACGAAGGGTTCATGCTAACCAAGGGGTTTGCCTCGACCGAGCTCATTTTTCATCCGACGTACCGCACCGAGAGCACTTTCCGGTATCTTGGGCGACAGGATATTAATGGCCGGCGTACGTTCGTAGTGGCATTCGCGCAAATTCCCGGGAGGGCCCACTTAATGGGAGGCTTTCGGCAGGGGGGGACCTCTTTGACGACGCTTTCCCAAGGGCTGGCATGGTTCGATGCTGCCACCTACCAGATCATTCGTCTCCATACGGACCTCTTGATGCCCTTGCCTGAACTTCGGCTGGAAAGAGAAGCCATGAATATCAACTTCAATGAGGTACACTTTAAACACCTGAATGACGCCTTTTGGCTGCCGGGGCAAGTCACCGTGACCATCGATTGGAACGGCAGGGTCCTCCGCAACACGCACGAGTATTCCGACTTCAAACTTTTCAACGTGGAAGCTACGGAAAAGATTGGGAACCCGAAAGGGTCCGCTGCGTCTTCCAAAGGAGCCGAGGAGTCCACCGTTACGCAGTGAGTCGGGGGAAGAAAATATCTTCATTTTGCCGTTTGGTATTATGAGCCGGGGCCTCGCTGAAAGGTGGGATGCGGTGCGCAACGGCGCTACTAGACTATTATGCGTGATGTTTCGAGGCAATTTGTTTTTGTGCAGGGACATAGGGATATTTTGTCCGTGTCATGATCCTGAACCAGCGCCCCTTGGCCCCCACGCCCCTCCCTCCTGAAAGCCTCTCATTTTCGCTAACAATTTGAATAATCAGCAGTTACCCTTCGACTCACGCTCCAACCACTTGGAGTAGGGAAATTCCCCGTTCACTGAAATGGAATTTACTTTGCCATACATCAAGTAGGATTATGCCGTGCGTCAGGAAAAGTACCTTACCCTGGGGGTTTCAGGGTGAATTGTATTCAGGGGCTTTAATCAGATTTGTTTTCTATTGATACGTTGTCAACGCAGCGGAGTGTTGATCCCCGAAGCAGAAAGGGTGTTCGTGTATTTCGGCCCCAAGTTCCTATCTTTGATTTCCAGACGAGGTGACGCATGAGTACTGTTCCTTTCAATGAAGCGCCCCATGGCAGCGGGGGCTTGATTCAAATTTCGTCGAAAGAGGAGCTGATCCGCCAGAAGCTCGAAGACGAAAGGCGCCGCCTGGAAAAAGAGGCGGGGCTCGAGAGGCGGGCCGTGCAGCAGTTCCACAAACCCATCGAGCGCGCTTTTACCAAATCCCAGCGCGACCACACCACCATTCTCTTCGGCGGCCTCACCTGGAAGCACGAAAAGCTGATCCACGGCGCGCTGGAAGGCCTGGGCTACAAGTGCGAGGCGGTCCCGGTGCCCAACAAGCGGGCCTTCCAGTTGGGCAAAGAGTACGGCAACAACGGCCAGTGCAACCCCACCTACTTCACCGTCGGCAACCTCGTGCAATTTGCCCAGAGCCTGGAAGAGAAGGGCCTGACCAAGCAGGAGATCATCGACCGCTACGTCTTCTTCACCGCCGGCGCCTGCGGGCCCTGCCGCTTCGGCATGTACGAGGCCGAGTATCGCCTGGCGCTGCGCAACGCGGGCTTTGACGGTTTCCGCGTGCTGCTGTTCCAGCAATCGGGCGGGCTGAACCAGGCGGAAGCGGAAGCCGGCCTGGAAATGAACCTCGACTTCTTCCTGAACATCCTGAACGCCATGAACATCGGCGACATCATTAATGACGTTGCCTACCAGATTCGTCCTTTCGAAGTGAATGCCGGCGAAACCGATCGCGTCCTGGACGAGTGCATGGACATGCTGCAAGAGGTCATGCGCCGCAAGCGTCCCTGGACGCTGGAAGGCAAGCTGGCTTCGCTGCTGAGCAAGACGAACTTTGCCGGAACCGCGGAATACCTGGGCAAATTCCTGAACCAGCTTTACGGCGACGATTACACCGCGGCGCTCAATGAAGTGCGCGACCGCTTTAACGCCATCCCCATTGACCGCACGCGCGTGAAGCCTATCGTGAAGATCACCGGCGAATTCTGGGCGCAAACCACCGAGGGCGACGGCAACTTCAACATGTTCAAGTTCCTGGAAAAGGAAGGCGCGCAGGTTCTGGTGGAGCCCATCGGCACCTGGATCATGTACATGATTCACCAGGCCAAGCAGCAGATTCGCGACCAGCGCGGGTTGGACTTGATTCAGAAAAACGTTCCCAAGTGGAACCTCAAGGAGATTTTCGGCAGCCACTTGAACACGCAGCAGCGGCTGGCCAAGCTGACCGCGGCGGAAGGCATCTTCAAGCGCGAATACCACCGCCTGATTGACGCCCTGGGCGGCATTGCGCATCACCTGACCGACCAGTACGAACTGCAACGCCTGGGCCATCCTTTCTACAATTCGCGCGCGGGCGGCGGCGAAGGCCACCTGGAAGTCGCCAAGAACATTTACTACTCGAACAAAGACCTTGCCCACATGGTCCTGAGCCTGAAGCCCTTCGGCTGCATGCCCTCCACGCAGTCCGACGGCGCGCAGTCCGCGGTGGTTTCAACTTACAAGGACATGATCTTCATTCCCGTTGAGACTTCCGGCGAAGGCGACGTGAACGCCCACAGCCGCGTGCAAATGGCGCTGGGCGAAGCGAAGGTTCGCGCCAAGAACGAAATCAAGCGCGTGCTCGACGAGACGGGCACCACCCTTGAGGACGTGCGCGCCTTTGTGCAGGACCATCCCGAAATGCAGCAGGCCATGTACAAGTACGGACACAGGAAGGGCGTGGTCGGAGTGGCGGCAAATTTTGTGCTCCACGCCGCCGAGCGCATGAAGGCCGAAAGCCGCGAGTTGGTGGCGGTGAACTGAGGAGAAGGTGTCAGGTATCAGGTGTCAGGTGCCAGTAAGAACAATAACACCAGATACCTGCTCGGCAGAGCAAAGAAGAAGGGTAGCGCGGACCTACTTTATAGGCCCGCGGCTTGTTCCCGATGGGCAAGGAAAGGCCGCGGACCTTCAAGACAGGCGCGCTGCGCTGGCTTCGCGGAGATGCCGATAAAGGTTGGTGTGTAGGGACGATTGGCCTTTAGTCTTGAGGCGAACTGGAACCCCGAAGGGGTTCAAATTGAGTAGCCGTGGGCAAGGGCACGTTTTTTGTGCCCGCCGCCCACGGGTTGCGTTTTTCAATTCTGCCGACCCCGCAGGGGTCGAATTGTTCGGCCCCTTCCGGGCTGAGAATTTTCCAGATTCACCGTGGGTTTCACCCACGGCTACTCATGTACCTCCCCCTCGGGGAGGAAGGAGTATCCCGATGCCCGAAGCGAATCCCAAGAACCTGATCGTCGGCTTTGATGTCGGCTCGACCACGGTGAAATCCGTGGTGGTGGACGCTCTGACGGATCAGATCCTTTGGAGCGACTACCAGCGCCACGACACCAAGCAGCCGGAAAAGTGCCTGGAATTCCTCAAGCGCATGGAAGCAGAAGCCGGCATCAAGGCGGGTGAGAGCCGCGTATTTGTGACGGGCAGCGGGGGCGGGCCGGTGGGCGCCCACATTGGCGCCAAGTTTGTCCAGGAAGTGAACGCCGTTTCGCTCGCCGTCGAGAAGCTCTATCCCGAGTGCGGTTCGGTGGTGGAACTGGGCGGGCAGGATGCCAAGATCATCATCTTCAAGGAAGACCCGGAGACCGGCCGCAAGAAGAAAATTCCCTCCATGAACGACAAATGCGCGGGTGGCACGGGCGCTGTGATCGACAAAATCAATGCCAAGGTGCGGATCCCTGCCGAAGAGCTCTGCAACATGGGGTATCTGGGTCTCAAACTGCACCCGGTAGCAGGGAAGTGCGGCGTATTCGCCGAGACCGATATCAACGGTTTGCAGAAGAGCGGTGTTCCACCCTCGGAGCTCATGGCATCCCTCTTCGAAGCCATCATCCAGCAGAACCTGGCGGTGCTGACGCGCGGCAACACGTTGCGTCCCACGGTGCTGCTGCTCGGCGGCCCCAACACTTACATCAAAGGTATGCAGGATTGCTGGAAGTTCAACATCCCGAAAGTTTGGGAGGAGCGCAACTTCCCCCTGCCCGAGGGCAAGGACCCCAAGGATCTCATTATGGTTCCTGACAACGCCCAGTATTTTGCCGCCCTGGGCTGCGTGCGGTTTGCCATGGATGAGGACGCGAATATCGGCATCTACAAGGGCTACGAGAAGCTGGAGTGGTACATCAACTATGGCCGCCTGGAAGAGAAGCAGAAAAAGGGTGGCAGCGGGTTGTACAAAACCGAAAACGAGCTGGGAGAGTTCAAGGATCGTTATAAGCCCAAGAAGTTTCGACCCCACACCTTCCAGCCTGGCCAGCACGTCGAGGCCTTTATGGGCATCGACGGCGGTTCCACCTCCACCAAAGCCGTCCTGGTGAATCACGCGGGCGAGGTGATGGTGAAGTGCTACCAGCTTTCCAAGGGCAATCCCCTGGAAGACACCATGGAGATGTTCGCGAACCTGAAGAAGCAGGTGGAATCGCAGGGCGCAACGTTGGAGTTGCTGGGCGTGGGCTCGACGGGGTACGCCAAAGACATCCTGAAAGACGTGCTGAACGCGGATGTGGCGCTGGTCGAGACCGTGGCGCACACTCAGGCCGCGCTGCACTTTTATCCCCACGCGGACGTTATCTGCGACGTGGGCGGCCAGGACATCAAGCTCATCATCCTGCAAGACGGCCGGGTGAAAGATTTCAAACTGAATACCCAGTGTTCCGCCGGCAATGGCTACTTCCTGCAATCTACCTGCGTGGGGTTTGGCCACGACGTGATGAATTACGCTGACCTCGCTTTCAGCGCCAAAGCTATGCCTATGTTTGGGTATGGCTGCGCGGTGTTCATGCAATCGGACATCGTCGATTTCCAGCGCCAAGGGTGGAAGCCCGAGGAGATCATGGCGGGTCTGGCCAATGTGCTGCCGAAAAACATCTGGTTGTACGTTTCGCAGATTCCCAACCTGGCTTCGCTCGGAAACACTTTTATTCTCCAGGGCGGCACGCAGCACAACCTGGCGGCGGTGAAATCGCAGGTGGACTTCATCGAGTCGCGCTTTAAGGACAAGGGCGCCAAGCCTAACGTCATCGTACACGAGCACTGCGGCGAAGCAGGCGCCATCGGCTCCGCTATCGAAGCGCGCCGCCTGTATAATAACGGCCACCGCACCAGCTTTGTGGGGTTCGAGGCCGTCGAGAAGATTACCTACATCACTCACCGCAACGAGGGTACCCGCTGCTACTTCTGCAAGAACAAGTGCATGAGGACCTTCATTGATGTCAAGATTTCGAGCTCCGATGAATCCTGGAAGAAGTCGAAGATTCCCATACCTGTCGGGGTGAAGCGCCTGATTGTGGGCAACAGTTGCGAAAAGGGCCTGGTGGAAGACGTCGCCGACATGCGGGAGATCAAGAAGGGCCTGGACGCCGCCAAGAAAGAGAACCCCAACATGGTGGAAGTGGCCGCCAAGGCGGCGTTCAAGTCCTACGCGCCGAAAGTGGTGGCGGACCCGCTGCCCAAATATGCACTGACGGCCAAGCAGAAGAAGCGCGTGGAATTGATGAAGCGGCGCGCGAAGCTACGCATCGGTATTCCGCGCATCCTCAATATGTATACGGTGAACCCCATTTTCAGCGCCTACTTTGAAGCGCTGGGGATTCCCGCCGAGAACTTGATTTACTCCGATTACACCAACGAGCAACTGTACAAGGAAGGCGCCAAGCGCGGCGCCATCGATCCCTGCTTCCCCTCCAAGGTGGGCATTCCGCACGTACACAACATGCTGGCCGTACACCACAAGAAGAAGCCTCTCGACATCATCTTCTGCCCGATGATTGACGACCTGCCGAGCGACATGAAGCACGCGCAGTCGCATCGCTCGTGCCCCACGGTGGCCAGCACACCGGAAGCCGTCAAGGCGGCGTTCACCAAGGAAGGGGATCTTTTCAAGGAGAATAACCTCCTATTCCTCGATACCTTCGTGAACCCCGGCAAGCCGGCGCTGCTCACCAAACAGTTGTACGAACAGTTTGTGGATATTCTCGGCCTCTCCTGGGAAGAGAACGCCCGCGCTGTAGAGGCAGGTTTACAAGCTCAGCATGATTTCGAAAATAAGATTATGCGCGCCCAGGGCCGCGAGATTCTGAAGCGCCTGGAAGCGGAAGACCGCATTGGGATTGTGATGCTAGGCCGGCCGTACCACAACGACCCCGGCATCAACCACGAAATTATGGAAGAGTTCCAGAAGATTGGCTACCCGGTGCTGACGTTGGGCTCGCTGCCCATCGACGATGACATTCTCTGGCGCCTCTTCGGTGAAGACGTCCAGTCGGGCCTAATCAAAGACCCCATGGACGTGAGCGATGCGTGGAAGAACAGTTACAGCGAGAACACCACGCAAAAGATTTGGGCGGCCAAGTATACCGCTCGCCACCCGAACCTGGTGGCGCTGGAACTTTCCAGCTTCAAGTGCGGCCACGACGCGCCGATTTATACCGCCGTGGAAGAAACCGTGACCAAGTCCGGCACGCCCTACTTTTCCTTCAAGGACATCGACGAGAACAAGCCCACCGGTTCGATCAAAATTCGCGTCGAGACCATCAGCTATTTCCTGAAGCGCTATCGCGAAGATATGGTGCGCAACAAGAATAAGCAGGCGGACATTGACGCCAAGATGCGGGAATTCGAGGCCAAGCTCCGCGCCGAACTTGATGGCCTGATGCCCAGCCCCCCGCCCGCGCCGTATGAGATTGAGACACCCGTCGGAGTCAACGCCATTAGACGGGAAGAATGATTTCGGGAGGGGAGTGAGCTTCCCCCCTGCGCCCATCATTTGCCTTGCCCTGACCTCCTTGTTATTAAAGGTAGCGCGGACCTGTTTTGTAGGTCCGCGGCTTGCTGTCAAGCCCCGGCTGGACGATTCGCGCGCTTGTTTGCTACATTGGATTTGCGCAAAGGGCGCAATCCCAAACGAAGGAGTCATTTCTATGTCGATACAAGACGAAGCCGGTCTCATCCTGAAACTTTATGAATTGCGCAGGGAAGATACGATGCGCAAAGCGCGAGATTGGTATTTTCGGGAATTTAACCCGCAATCGTTGGCGGACTTCACCGAAGCGATGTTTGGTGAGCACAGCGGTCATTTGCGGATGGTGGTGAGCTATTGGGACATGGCGGCGGCGCTCGTCAATGAAGGAGCCATCGGCTTGGACCTTTTCACCAAAACCAATGGCGAACACATCGGCGTCTTCTCCAAAATCGAGTCATTGCTGAGCGAAATCCGCAGCGCCTATGCGCCCCAATTCGCGGCAAACCTCGAAAAGTTGATTGACGCGACACCCGAGGGCCGGAACCGGACGGCCAAGGCTCGCGAACGCATGCAAGCGATCCGCGATCAGATGGCAGCGAAGCAGGCAAAGACCGCCAAACAGGGTTAAGCGAGTGTAGCGCAGCGCGGCGGAGCCGCAACCAACGCGTTTCGTAGGGGCACCCCTCGTGGGTGCCCTCCACAAGGGCACCCACGAGGGGTGCCCCTACGAAACGCGAAAATTGTTTGCGAAGAAAACAAGAATTTACGGTACTGCAATGCAGACCTCCGCCTTTGAGGTCTGCGGCCCTTACCCGGGCGATGCCACAAATCCCCATGACGGGATCCTGCGCCCGGGTGCAGAGTGGTGAAGCCTTGACGCTGTATTGTGCTTCGTACCCTTGCAGAATATAAACCGGCCCATAAATATCGTAATATGGGAACCTATATGAAAATCACGATTGAACTTCCCGACGACCTTCTGCTCGAAGCTAAGCGGAAGGTAGTCGAAACCGCGACGACGTTGAACGCCATCCTGGAGCGTGTACTGCGGCGGGAGTTGAGGCAGACGGACAACCGACCGCCACGCCGTCCTCACCGGATTCGTTGGGTAACATCGGAAGGGGGGCTGCCGCCCGGGCTCGACCTTTCCGGCCGCGGCACGATGTGGGATTGGATGCAGAAAGAACGCGTGCTCGATTGCCATTGATACCAATCTGCCTATCTGCGCTTCAACAACCAAACGATTGACGCCCGTGCGCGCCTCTGGTATTCATGGTTGTGTAAGATCATGGGGCAGCGGTTAAACTGAGCGCAACTTGGCGTACGCGATCAGGGATCTTCAAATTTTCCCGAATCCCGAACCCCGTATCCCTGACCCCTTGTTTCGAGCCCCGAGGTTTGTATGCCATTTGAGTCTGACAAAATCATGTTTGAAATTTACCGGGAGACGACCTACACGGGGAAGTATCGTGTGGTCTACTTTACCGAGTTGCAGGATCACAACAAGGAAACCGAGATCAGCCGGGCCATGGCGGGCGAGCACTTCTACGACGGTTTTATTCGCGCCTACCGGAAGGACCAGGCAAAGGAAATGATCGAGAAGATCCTCGCGCGCATGAACGAAGGCGAGAAATTAAGCCCGGAGCAGTTGGAATCGGAAATCAGAGCTTTCATTCCAACCTAAGCTGACAGCTAACAGCCGACAGCTTACAGTCGTTATCGGCTGGGGGCTGTTAGCAGTCACCTTTCACGTATGCCCAACCGCTTTTGGCGTGAGGAAGTCATCCAGCCCGGGCTCAACCGGGACGTGGAAGCGGCCGTCGCCGAACAACAAACCATCCTGGCGAATGACCCCAATAATGCCCAAGCCTATTTTGCCCTGGGGACGCTCAGCCATTTCCAGGGCGAGATCGAGCGAGCCATGCAGTACTTCCAGAAATCCATCGAACTTGATCCTGCCAACGCCGCCCCTCACCTGAGCCTGGGCCGCATCTATGCCCTTCGCGGCGAATACCAACTGGCTTGGAAGCACGCCCGCGCCGCCGATGCCTTGGGCGCACGCGACTTGGCGGAGATGCTCGAAAGGTACCCGAACTTGAAGTAACAAGGAAGGCGCTTTGGGGGCCTGTCCGCTGTGCCAACCCCCTTCCACCGTTCTCTCTGCTTTCATGGGAACTTTGCGGCCGTTTTGGGCGTATCCTTAGAATGGAAACGCTCCCCCAGAGGAGGGAAACATGTACTGCGCAAATTGCGGCGGCACCATTCAGCCGGGGCAGAATTTCTGCAATCGCTGCGGCCAGGCGACAGCCCCCACCCCATCCGCGACGCCCACCCCGGGGCCGCCAACTCCCCCGTTCCCAACCCCGAATGCGACCGCGCCTGGAGCGGCGGCCGTGGCTGTGGCGCAATACAGCGGCATCCCCCAACCGTCGCGGATGGCCAGAAACCTCCAGATCCTGGGCATCATATGGATCGTCCTGTCGTTTCTCCGTTTGATTCCCGCGGTGGCGATGGTGTTCGTCGGCCACATGGGTTTCCCCTTTTTGGCGATGCCCATGCGCGGATTCCTCATGCCTTTCATCGGCGCGGTGGGCGCTTTCCTCGGGATTACCGCGGTGATCGGGATCGTCGTGGGTTGGGGCCTGCTCGACCACCGGCCTTGGGCTAGGATGCTTGCCATTGTCGTCGGCTGTCTGAAGCTGATTGACTTCCCGCTGGGGACGGCGCTGGGCATCTACACGCTCTGGGTGCTGGCCGCGCAGGGCGCCGAGGCGGAGTACCAGCGCCTGGCGCGCATCAATTAGCGATTGAGCCGGACCGGCGCGTGACGTGTCGATAATTCTGGGTTCACCGCTGAGGCGCGGAGACGCAGAGAAGGAGCCTTTTTCGTAAAGCCTCTGGATTTCAAGGTTATAAATCCTTGCTTTTTGGGCAAGAATTATTCGGTGTGGGGCTTTTCACTTTTGCCTTTTGAGTTTTGCGTTTTGCCTTTTGACTTTCCTTTGCGGCTCCGCCGCCCTCAGCTCCCGCCTTGCGGCAAGATCTGGTCGAGCATCTCCGGTGGCCCGGACACATCCAATTCCAGGCGAGCTCCGTCGCGGTGGGTCTCAATATTCTGAAGGATGGGAGGAAGGGCCACGCCGCCTGCCTTGGTGGGTTGCTTCGAGGCCTGCTGCAAAAGGCCGATGAGGGTGGCAAAGCCCGCAGCGCTTTCCGGCGTGTTGCAGACCATAAAGAGTTGAGTGGAAAAGCCGGAGTCCCACTGCACGCGGTAGAGGAGGGCACGCACGGAGCGCCCCAGGGAACTGAGATCCACATTTTTCTGAC
Organism: uncultured Acidobacteriota bacterium; assembly: GCA_963810005.1. GTDB lineage: Bacteria > Acidobacteriota > Terriglobia > UBA7540 > UBA7540 > Bog-366. The sequence goes on along the minus strand of CAWELY010000018.1, from coordinate 15,415 downwards.
CGCTGGGGGCCAGCCACAACCCCGCCAGATTGCTGGCGGACTTGCCGTTCAAGATGCCCCATTGCGGAGCGGTCCCGTCGAGTTCGCCTTGCCAATTCACAAAGTCGGAATTCGCATTCAGGGCATTGGCCGAACCTTGCCGCGCGTCCAGCATGGCTTTTACGTCGCCCAGCCGTCCGAAAGCCGCGAGGGTGCTATCGAATGAAAGTAAAAAAGATGTCGTCCGGGTCGCCCCCGGAGCCGAACGCGTAAAGGTTTGCGCCATCGTACTCGCGGACCGGTATCCCGGTGTGGTCAAAGTACTGCTGCACGAGGGCGGGCTGGAAGCGCCCCGCCGCCAACCCCAGATAACCCGCGGGCCCTACCATCTCACCGCGCCATCCCAGCATTACCTCGTCGATATCCTTCTCCGGCTCGATTCCCATCGGGCGTAGGAAATCCTCGAAGGCGTGCAATTGGCGGTTCAGAATGCGCTGGCGAATTTGCGGGTAAATGGAAAGCGAACGTAGGGTGGCGAGATTCGTAAAAGCCACCTGAAGGGTGTCAGCCGGAAAAGTATTAAGCGCCTCGCCTGGCAATTGATCTGCCGCGAGCGGGGCGGGGAAGAGAACAACGCCGAGCCCGCACAACAGCACTGCAAGGAGCACCATGATCCGAATTGTGGCCGCCCTGGACATTGTCATAGCTTTGATGCCACGCCAGGCATCGGTGTTGCCGCAAATATTAAGCCGTTTCGACCGGGGGGGCGATTGCCCGCATCCGCGAAATCCGATCGCGCGCCGGCGCCGCATCCCCCCATAGAGATTCTACAACTAATCTGTGTGCTTATCGCTCGGGGCTTGTGCGCCCAACACTCTGCGTGTATATTAGCCGTCGATTGGAAGTTGACGCGCAGATGTGAGACCAGTTTCAGCACTTGGCGGCGCGTCAGAAGAAAGCAGCGATGGACCGCAGAGCTTTTCTGAAGACCGCGGCGGGAGTGGGTCTTGCTTCCAGCGCGTGGCCCGGCCTCGGGCTGCTTAGGACATGACGGCGCTGCTCCCGCTTATTTCGGGCTCCATCCATTCATTGAGGCGCACCCGGAAGCGGTCTTCATTCGCCAGACCCATGTGTCCGCAAGAAACGATTCGGAGGCCAAGCGGCGAGAGGCGTTCGAGTTGGCGCGGCGAATTTTTTCCCGCCGCGATTCCCCCGGGCTGAGTCCCTCCGATAAATTTGCCATCAAGCCGAACCTTACCGCGGTCGCAGGGCAGAGGGCTTAATTTTGCGATCATCACCGACCCTTACGTGGTCGAAGGCCTCATCGATGGGCTGCGCCAGGCGGGCGTCAGGGCCGGAAACATCTATGCTCGCGATGCTCTGAATGTGGACCAACCCGGCATCGGCTATGAGGAAATGTCCCAGCGCTCCGGCGTGCACTACAGCGACGATGATTGCCGCTCACCCATGCTCAAGGAGTGCCCGGACGGCGTGGTGTTCCGCCGCACGAAATACCTCGGCCCGTTCAACTATCCGGACGCTCACCTCATTAATGTCGCCAAACTGAAGACCCATTCGATGGGCCTGACGCTCTGCGTCAAGAACCTGCAAGGCACCAACATCCCCCCCTACATTCAGTTTTGCGCGGGTCTTCAGAAGGCGATTGCACAGGATTTCCAACCCGATGCCCAAAGTCACGTGGACGACCTTCAGGACAAGCACCAGCAGGCGGGGATTCCGCGCTGGGATACGGCGAAGGCCGGCTGGATGGAAATGTGGATTCAGCGCACCATTGACTCCTACTCGCTCCTGCGCTCGTCCGTCCTGCTGAATATTATCGAGGGCGTCTATGCGCAGAACGGTGACGGGTTCACCGACGGGCCCGGGACAAGGCGGCGATGCCGGAAATCTTCATGACCAATGTTCTGATTTTCGGCAAGGATGCTTTCCGCGTCGATATCATCGGGCATTGGTTGGGAGGGCAAGAGCCCGGCAATTTCGGCCTCTTTCACATCGGCAAAGAACGGGGCGTCTCCACGGCTCTCAATCCTCGCAACATTCCGCTTTATCGCTGGAAAGACGCCGGGCCCAAGCTCATCCCGCTCGATAAGCTGGCGCGCACGCCGCTGGCAACTCCTTACCTGGGGAGAGAAGGTGAACCGCTCTATCACCTATGCAATGAACCTTACGCCTATCCCTCCGAACCGCAGGCCGCCTGCCTCAGGGGAGGTGAGTCCCCAGGATTGCGGGTGTTGGGCCAAACCGTGGCCGGAAATCGGCGCCGCATCGCTCACGCTGGAATTCAACCTGCCGCGAGACACGGACGCGCGACTGGAAATGTACAATGCATTTGGCGAACGGGTGGGCGTGCTGGCAGAAGGCTCAATTCGCCGCGGCGTGCACGCAGTGGATTGGATGACCCAGCACCGACCCTCCGGGCTGTACACTTGCCGCCTGTGGGCGGAGGGCAGCCCCAGCACCACAAATGTCTTTCTCACGGCCCCGGGGATAAAAGCCCGGCAAGCTTGAGGTTCGACTGGCCGGGCCGGGCACGCCTCAGCCGAAGATCCTGGTCTCGGCGTTCCGGTGGAAACCCAGTTTCGGGGGCAGATCTTCCATCGGCCCCATCCACTGCAACTCGCGGTCAATGTCGGGGTGCAGGCGATACTTCTTGCGCACGGCGTCGAGCGCCGCGCCCTGAATCTGAATCTTCTTCAGGTCGTAGTTTCCCAGTCCCACCTGCCCGGAATACACCAGGTAGCCCACCCATGACGGATCGATGCCCATGGCCTCCAGCCCCACGCGATCCGCCGCAATGTAATCCGTCGAGGCAATGGCGATGCGGGAAGGCACGGGATTGCCGGAATTGGGACCATCGCCTTCCATGCCTTCATAGCCGTCGATCACCGTGGCGCCCCAGTTGGGCTGAAGCTTTTGCGCGGTCAGCAGCATGTTGTAGTGGTTCTGGCGCACGCCCACGTGATATTTCCGCTTGTCGCTCCAGTGTTTCTCGCCCGGCGGATTGTGCAGCGGCGCGCCCAGCATCAGGTTCTTCACGGAAAGCGTCGCCACCACGGCGTTGTGCGTCTTCATGATGGCCGAGCAAATGACAAAAGCATCAGGATCGAGCAAACGCGCCGCCAGCCGCACCGGCGTCACGTGCAGGTCAAAATCGATCAGGGGAATGGTCTCGAACTTTCCCTCGCGGTTCAGGTCCACAAGCGTAATCTTCTGATCGCGATACTCGCCCGGCAAGCGCGTGTAATGGAAGTTTTCGTAACCCTCCAGCGTGTCGCCCGCGGAGGACTCGGCAATAACGATGGGACCGCGAAATCGTGGCGCGAGGTAATCAACGATCCCGCGCAGGGAGTCGGCGTGGGTGGAGGCGAGCTGATTGACCGTGTTCACGATATTCGGTTTGATCACGACGTATTTTTTCTGCCGCAATTTCGGCAAGATCTGGTCATCGATCGCCGCCAGCGCCGCGCAGACGTTCTTGCGGCGGTCGTCACCCTGCACGATCGCGACCTGTGAAATCCCCGGGAACTTCTTTCACCATAGGCGCAACGGCAAGGGCGGGCGGGGCCTGCGAACTCAGGCGGTGGGCAGGCAACAAAAGCAGGCCCGTTCCGGTGGCTTGCAAAAATCTGCGGCGTGAGAAAATCACTGGATTAATACCTCCCTGCGCTCTATGATATCACCGTTCGAAGGATATGACAGTCGTCAATGCTTTGAGGAGAGGTATAGACAAAATGTCCACTCGTCGAGATTTCTTATCGGCAGGGCTTCTTACTTCCGTGGCGGGTTTTGTTCCAGCTCCCAGTGCTTGGGCGCATGGGGATTCACCTTCCGCCAAGGGTCTCAGCTATCGTACTTTGGGGAAAGACCGGCTTCAAAGTGACCAGCGTGGGATTTGGCTGCATGGTGACCTCCGACGCCAGTGTGATCGAGCGCGCGGCGGACATCGGCATCAATTACTTTGACACATGCCGCAGCTACCAACACGGAAACAACGAGCGGCTGGTGGCCACCGGCCTCAAAGGCAAGCGGCAGAATATTTATCTTTCCAGCAAGACCGATGGAAGCACCAAGCAAGCAGCGCTGCAAGAGCTTGACACGTCGCTCAGCGAACTGGGGACCGACCACCTGGACATTTGGTATTTGCATGGGAAGGATAATCCCAGTGCCGTGCCCGACGAACTCTTCGAGGCGCAGCAAATCGCCCGGCAACAAGGCAAGATTCGTTTTGCCGGCGTGAGCACCCACAACGCCAAGGATATGGTTCCTTTCCTGGTGAAGAGGGGCGCGACGGATGTGGTGTTGGCGGCCTACAACTTCACCATGGACAAGGCCTTTTCCGATGCGATGGCGCAGGCCAATGCCGCGGGCCTGGGTGTAGTGGCCATGAAGGTAATGGCAGGCGGGTTCCGCCGGCCCAAGCCGGACGATCCAAACGGCGCCAAGCTGAAGCGCGAGGGGGCCATGCTGGCGGCGCTCAAGTGGGTGCTGAAGGACTCTTACATCCACACCACCATCCCCGGCATCACCGATATGGAGCAACTCGATGAAAACCTGAAGGCGATGACGGAGCCTTATTCGCCCCGTGAAGAACAGCTTCTGGCCGAGCATTTGGATTTCATCACCCCGCTCTATTGCCGTATGTGCGGCGAGTGCGACGGCCATTGCGCGAAGGGCCTGCCCGTGGCGGACGTGATCCGCTACGCGATGTACGCCGACGGGTACGGCCAGTTCGAATTGGGCCGCGACCACTTTAAGAAATTGCCGGTGGAACTGGCCGCGGTGCGCTGCGGCGATTGCCCAACGTGCACCGTGAAGTGTCGCTTTGGCGTGAAGGTGCCCGAGCGCCTCAGCCGCGCGCAGGAGATGTTTGCGTAAGAGCAGGTGCCAGGTATCAGGTGTCAGGTTTCGGTTAAACCCTAACACAACGCACGTGTTAACTGACGCCTGACGCCTGACACCTCTTTTGTTCCGGTCATGAAACCTCTTTTGCCTCATTCTCGCTTCGCACTTTTCCTGCTTGTTTGCACCTTGTTCGTAGCGCCACCCGCCCCGGCGGCGGAGGTAGCCAATTGTTCGTTGGTCCCGGGATGGCAACAGGCGGGCGCGCCGCGTCACTTCACCTCCGACAACCTGTACGAATACATGGACGGTAACGCCGAGAGTTACCTGGCTTACGGATTTACCGAAATGCGGGGAGTCACGTGCAAATCGGGCGAAAATACACTGGTGATCGACATTTCGGAAATGGTTGATGCTGACGCTGCCTACGGGATTTTTAGCGGCAATCGCGATCCCGGCCATCCCCTGGAGAAGATTGGCATGGGGGGCCAGGTCTTGCCGCGCCGGGGCACGTTCGCGAAGGGGAACTACTATGTCGAGATTTCCGCCTCTCCCGATCTCGACCACACTCCTGCGTTAACCGCCTTCGTCGCTGCCATGGAGAAGCTGCTGGAGGGGCGGACTACGACTCCGGACGCGCTGGCCTGGTTCCCGCCGGAAAAGCTGGTGAGCGCTCGCATGATTCCGGAAAGCGTCCTGGGTGTTCGCCTGCTCAAGCGCGGCTACGTCGCGCAGTACGATCAGGGAAAGGCTTTCCTGGTGCTTGAAACATCGCCCCAGTCCGCCGCGGCGGTGATGACCAAACTCCGCTTGCGCTACCCGTCCGCCCAGGCTGCGCAGGTTGCCGACGATGCCCTCCAGTTGCAGGACAAGTATCTGGGCGGAGTCTGCTTCTTCCGCAAGGGAAAGTACATCGGCGGTTACGCGAATATGCCCGATGGCGCCACCGCCGCCAGCGCGTCTGCACCACTTGCTGCAAGAGTGCCGTGAACTCCGCCCCGATTTCTGCATCAAGCACGGTATTTGGAGTTGCGGTTCATGGCCGCCCGAACGTCGATCAGAGATCGACGCTACTGTTCGGCGCTCATCGAGCGCCGTTACAGCAGATTGCGACGCCGTCCAGTGCTGCCCTAATTTCGGGTGTAGCACCGGCTTCCGAGCCGGCATTGAGCTGCCAAGATGGCGGCGCTACGTTCAAATCAGGACAGCACCCGCTGCCCAGTCTGGCTGACATTTATCGACGCCCATGCTAATCTGTAATCAGTCGGAGTTGACGCATGGCAACAAAAACCTTGCTGACGGTGGAACAGTATGCTGCCCTGGACGAACCCGAGGGTTTGCGCTACGAATTGAGTGAAGGAGAGCTGATTGTGACGCCTTCTGCCAGCGCCTTTCACAATGACTTTCGCGATGAGTTGAACAGTCGATTGCGGACTTTCGTCAAAGAGCATAAGTTGGGCCGCGTTTTGAGCGAAACGGACATAAAGCTGGTGGGAGATGTCGTTCGCAGGCCCGATGTGGCTTTCATTCAAGCTCACCGTCTTGAAGGCATTGACCTCGACCAATCCCCTCTGCCAGTTGCTCCGGACTTGGCCATTGAAATCGTATCCAAGAATGACCGGGCGGATGACCTGATGCTGAAGGTATCCCAATATCTTCAGGCAGGGGCGCGGGCAGTTTGGCTCATGTACACCAAGCCACGCCTCGCATATCGCTACGTTCCCGGCAAGCTGGAACCAGAAGTACGGGCCGCATCTGACGGGGGCAAGTTCGAAGAGCCGGATTTGCTCCCTGGGTTTTCGCTTCCGCTCTCTGACGTGTTGCTGTAAGCCTGGCTGCCGGGCGGACCCCCTTGAGAAGTTGCCACGGAGTTGCCGCGAATTCCAGTATCCATCCGGGAGGTTCGTCGAAGAAGGACTACCTCGATCATAAGGATTCTCAACCCATGACTGATTTCACTCCCACGGAACGCACGCAAGTACACCGCCTCCCCAAGCGCGGTGTTTATGAACGGGAGACGGTTTATCGCATTCTCGACGAAGGCTTGGTTTGCCACGTCGGGTTTGTGGCGGACGGCAAACCGGTGGTAATTCCCACCGGCTACGGCCGTAAGGACGACACGCTTTACGTCCATGGCTCGCCGGCCAGCCGCATGTTCCGCGCGCTGGGCAAGGGCGCGGACGTGTGCATTACCGTCACGCTGGTGGACGGGCTGGTTCTGGCGCGCTCGGCTTTCCATCACTCGATGAATTACCGCTCCGTGGTCATTTTCGGCAAGGCCACGGTGCTGGAAGATCCCGCCGCGAAAAGGGAAGCGCTGCATGTGTTCACCGAGCATGTGGCGCCCGGGCGGTGGCAGGAAATCCGCCAGCCCTCTGAGAAGGAATTGCAGGCCACCACCGTTTTGGCCATTCCGCTGGAAGAAGTTTCCGCCAAGGTGCGCACCGGACCGCCTCTCGACGACGAAGATGATTACGCGCTTCCCGTTTGGGCGGGAGTCCTTCCCCTTGAGTTGACTCCCTCCTCGCCACTCCCCGACGACCGACTTCCCAAGGAAATCGCCGTCCCGGAGTACGTGCGGAAATATACCCGGAAACGCGGGTAATGGGGCAGTATGGCCCTGCGCCTGAAGGGTCGTCCCAAGGCACGTGCGATTCGCACTAATTACAGTGGTGGCCGTCTGGTCAACGCTTTAATCCTCAGGGGGGTACTGCACGATTGACATGGACTAAATGTCCCTCACAATTAATTTAAATAAGTGTTCAATTTTGGACAGATTTGCTTATACCTAACACGCCATGATGCTAGGCGACGCTTACCCAAAGGTAATGATGATAGGTCGGTTTTGGCCGTTCCTTGAAAGTGAGCTGATATGCAAATCGCAGCGCGAATTCGACAGGTGCGGCTTGAACACTTGCTATCCCTGGTGGACCTCGCGGTGAAAGTGGGGCTATCCAAGAGCCTCATCGCTAGTTTCGAGAACGGCCAGGCGGTACCTTCTCTGGAGATGCTCGACAGGTTGGCGGAGGCCGTGGGCGTACCCCTTCAGTGTCTTTTTTATGGCGACGTGAATTCGATTCTAACCCCAAGGTTGACGCCGCGCCTGACCTTGCAGCAGCTTACCGACGAGTACTACAGCCCCGCTCTCGATCCCGATGGTCCACAAAACAACCGGGAAAGTGCGCAATGACCCTCGTCCGTTTTCCACACACGATCGTATCTTGCGCGCTAATACCCCCTTTTCTTATCCACGACATTCAGCAGGGGCAAGCCGTTCATGTAGCGCCGGACGTTTTCACAGAAAAGATCCATGGACCTCTGCGTTGAACCTGCCGACACCGCCGAAGTGTGCGAAGTGATGATGATGTTGCCCGCCGTCCACAATGGGTGATCCGCGGGCAGCGGTTCCGGTTCCGTGGCGTCGAGCGCCGCGCCCGCGATCCGACGTTCTTTTAAAGCTCTGACCAGGGCGGGTGAGTCCACCAGCCAGCCACGCGAAACATTGACAAAGTATGCGCTGGGCTTCATCAAACGAAAGATCTCATCATTGAACATGTGATGGGTGATGGGCGTGTGCGGCGCGGCGCTGAGCAACACGTCAACTTGCGGGACCATCTTCGGGAGCCATTCAGGCGAGTGGAGTTCCGCTACAAATGTGGGCTTCGGCAAGGGCTTGGGGTCTACGCCCAGGATCCGCATGTGGAAGCCGTAGTGGGCACGGTAAGCCGTATCGGTGCCGATGCCGCCCATGCCCACGATGCCCAAGGTGAGTCCGCTGATTTCCGTGAGCCCATCCAGGGCGTTCCATCGCCGCTCCCGGGTTTGGAGAGTGTAATCGTTAAGGCGGCGGGTAAGCGTAATTAGCAGGCCGATGACCGACTCCGAGATGGTGGGTGAATACATGCGCTGCATGTTGGTGAGCACCACGGGGCTCTCCACCAGCTCCGGGAATAGGACTCCCTCCACGCCCGCGGCGGGGTATTGGATCCAGCGCAACTGCCGGGCGGCCAGAAAATCTTCCCGGCTGAGGCCGCCCAAAACGATGTGGGCGTCGGCAACTTCCTGTTGAAACTCATTGCGGCTTTGGCAGAACTTGATCTCCAGGTTGGGAGCATAGGCTTGCAGCTTTTCCTGGTAGGTGCTGGCGAGTCCGTCCCAGTCGGTCACCAGCTTGACGCGCGCCTGACTCGAGGCCGGGCGGGGTTCAGTCAGAGGATACGATTCCACCGTTACCGGCCAGGGCGGTTCGGATGTCGCTTCCGCTGCCGCGCGGCGCGCCATTGGCAGGGAAGCCAGAGCCGCACCCGTAGAGCCCACAGCCGTGCTGCGGAGAAAGCTCCGCCGCGAGAGTCCTTCGTTGCTCATCATCAGCCCTCCAAGGTGAGATGAGAGAGAGTTTACCACCACGATTTTGCCTCGGCGACCCTTTCGTGGAGTTGGGTGAGTGTTAATCGGCGACCGGAACCGTGCGGCGCTGTTTGGCCTTCCTCATGAGCAGCACCAAGGGAACGGTTGCCAAAAACAGAAAACCCATAACCCGGAACACTTCCACAAAGCTGATCAAGGCCGCCTGCTGCTGGAGCATTCCGTAAAGGACGCCGAGGCCACCATGACCCGCCGTGCTCCAGTCGAAACCCTGACGGAAAAAGAGCTCCCTTACCCGCCCCAGAAACTCCTGGCTCCGCAGGTCGTAGGGTGTTACATGAGCAACCAGAATCGACTGATGGAACTGGGACCGCCGCGCCACCCACGTAGTCACAAACGAAATGCCCATGCTCGAGCCGATATTGCGCATCACGCTGTACAAGCTGGTGGCGTATCCGGTTTCCGCCTTGGGGATGGACTCCATGGTGAGGATGGTCAAGGGCACGAAGACGAAGGCCATGCCTGCTCCCTGGTTGATCTGGTGCAAGAGGATGTCCCAGGTGCCCGACTCCAGACTCATGTGGGAGTAGCCGAAGAAGGCCAGGCTGGATACGACAAACCCGAAAATCAGCATCCAGCGAGCATCCCAGCCCTTGCCCAGAAGATAACCCACCAGCGGCATGCACAAGGCGGTGGCAACCCCGCGCGGACTGGTCCAGATGCCTGCCGTTACGGCCGTCCACCCCAGCAGCGTCTGCATGAAAAGCGGCAGCAGGACCAGGCTGCCGTACAGCACGAATCCCAGTATCGTAACCAGGGCAATCCCCGCGGCAAAGCTCCGGTACCTCAGCAACCTAAAACGCACAATGGGCTGCGGCGTGTAGAGTTCGCGGATCACGAAGATCGTGAGCATGACCACCGCGATCACGGCCAGCGCCACGATAAAGTGCGAAGCGAACCAGTCCTCCTCCTGGCCTTTGTCCAGCATGATTTGTAACGCGGCCATGCCCACCGCCAGCATGCCTAATCCCCACAAGTCCACGCGCAGCGTCCCGCGGCGGATGTGGGGGGGGTCGTAAAGAAACCGCGAGATCATGACCAGGCTGAAGATGCCGATCGGCACGTTGATGTAAAACACCCAGCGCCAGGAGTAGGTATCGGTAATCCAGCCACCCAACGTCGGCCCCAGGATCGGGGCAGCCACAATGCCCATTCCCCAGAACGCCATGGCTTCGCCCCGCTCCTCGGGAGGGAACTCTTCCAGCAGGACCGCTTGCGAAAGCGGTTGCAGCCCTCCCCCCGTCGTCCCTTGGAGCACGCGGAAGAAGATCAGCGCTCCCAAACTCGGGGCCAGGCCACACAGCACGCTGGAAATTGTGAACCCGCTCACCACCGTCAGCAGGAGCCGCTTTCGTCCGATGAAGTTCGCCAGCCACCCGCTGATGGGCAGAATCACCGCGTTGGCAATCAGGTACGAGGTCAACACCCAGGTGGCTTCATCGACGCTGGCGGACATGCTTCCGGCAATGTGCGGCAGGCTGACATTCACCACCGACGTGTCCAGCACCTCCATGATGGCGCTCGACATGACCGCGATCGCAATCAGCCAGCGATTCGCCGAAGGACCACCTGGATCTGGAGGGCTCATTTCTTAAGCAAGCGTAGCACGAATCTGCTGGGGTAGTCCGCGGCTTTCCGCCTCAAATTCTCGCGCTCTCATCAGCCGGCTGGCGCGGAGCCGCCCCTTCGGGGTCTTCGATTTCCCGAATTGACATGTGGAAGCACGCAACTCACCTCAGTGGGCTGGGGGAGTTGCACGCCGCCGTAGATTATACCCGCGCCAACGCCTTCCCGGAAGAGAGTCCCTTGGGGAGATCGCAGCGGGTGGATACCATCCACACCCATCGAGTAGGGGCACGCCATGGCGTGCCCTTGCAGGCATGGCGTTCCCCCCCTACACCAAATTGGCCCGCCGCCGACCACCCCTGATCCGCACGTAATTTAGTGAAAGGGCGAAAAAATCTTATGGGGAGTGCATTTTTCTCTTGACATGTTATAGATATTATGTATATATGGTGTCTATGTCCGCTCGCATCCCAACGCAACAGAAGTCGCCTTTTGAAATCGACGCTCGGCCCTTGCACGAGATGTCCAGTCCTCACGCCGGGCTGCTGGCCACCTCTCGCGCCTTTCGCTCGCTCGGCATTCCCGCTCTGGCCGCGGCGCATCTCCAACTCAAGCAGCGCCAGCGCGGGTTTGACGAGGCGCAATACCTGGAAGCAATCGTCCTGCTGCAGACCGCCGGCGGCGATTGCCCCGAGGACATGCAACTGCTGGGGAATGACCCCTGCCTGGAACGAGGCTTGGGTTTCCCGCTTCCCAAGGTGAGTGCGGTGCGGGGTTTTCTCGCGCGCTTTCACGATGAGGCCTTGGAAGAATCCCGCCCTCCGCGCGCGGTGCAGAAGAGTTTCATTGTGCCCAGCAGTGCGCCGGTGGAGGGATTGCAGGCGGTGCAAGCCGGCGTGGTGCGCCGCATTGCCCAGCTTTACGCCGAGCAGCAAACCGCCTTGCGCATCGCCACGGTGGACCAGGATGCGACGATTATCGAGAGTCACAAGGCGGCGGCGCAGGCGCACTATGAAGGCGGCCGAGGCTACCAACCCATGGTGGCGGTCTGGGCGGAAGCCGATCTGGTGTTGGCGGACGAGTTTCGCGACGGCAATGTGCCCGCCCAGCAGGAGCCGCTCACCTGCGCCAAGCTGGCCTTTGCCGCGCTGCCGGAAAATATTCAGGAGCGCTATTTTCGCGGCGACTCCGCCTGTCACGAGAACGGCTTGCTGGGCTGGCTTGGGCATCCGGACCGCGCCCAGGAACCGGGGGGCCGCATTGGCTTTGCCGTTAGCGCCAAGCGCAGCGTGGAGTTGACCGCCGCCCTCACGCAAGTTCCCGACTCGCAGTGGCGGACCTATGATGGGGAAGCCGACGGCACGTTGCGGCAATGGGCGGAAGTCGATTTCGTCCCGGGCGAACGTGGAGAAAAGAAGGACACCCAACCCTTGCGCTATGTGGGCCTGCGCCTGCTCAAGCCGCAAGGAGGGCTCTTCGCCGACGGCTCGGACCGCCATCATCATGCGGTGATTACCAATCTGGAATGGGCCGGGGACCGGCTGCTGCGGTGGCACCGGGAGAAAGCCGGCACGGTCGAGCACGTGCACGATGAAGTCAAGAACGAAACCGGCGGCGGCCACCTGCCGAGCCAACATTTCGCCGTCAACGCCGCCTGGTTCAAGCTAGCGTTGTTGACCTACAATCTGGCCAGCGCCATCAAGGGGCTGTGCTTCGCGCCGGAAGAACGCACCGCGCGCTTTAAGAAGTATCGACTGCTGCTGGTGCATCTGGCGGGACGGATGAGCCGCTTCCGCTGCAAGCTGCGCCTGCGCTTCTGCGCCCGCCCGGAAGCCATCGCTCGCGTGCAGAAAGTCTGGACCGTCTTCGCCCTGCCCACCCAAGCCACCGCCTTCACCTAAACGCCGAGCGTCCACCCCCACCTCATCCCCCTGTCAACTTGCGCAAGTCCTCCTCGGACGGCCTGCAGGTTTCTTCCTTGGCCGTCGCCCAGCAGTACCCGCGCCCCTTCCCTCACCGACCCAATCCCCTTTCCGCGTAGCCAGCCGCTCCTGGGTGCAAATAATACCTGCCACCCACAACGCGCCCGCCTCGTGACGCACAGAAAATCGCGTCAACGTCGCCGCTGCCATTCTTACGTGCGGATTTGGGACCACTTGCGCCGCTTGATTTCCGCGTCATTGTTTGGTAACTTTGAACTGTGGGTAGGGCAGGGGATTATCCCGAACACTAACCCGAGGAGGAGCTTCTATGCCGATCGAGCTTACAACTAAAGCCGTGTCCAAGGTCAAGGAGATCATGTCCCAGCAGGAACCCCAGCCGCTCGGGCTGCGCGTCGGGGTCGCCGGAGGCGGCTGTTCCGGATTCTCGTACCAAATGAACTTCGAAAGCCAGAGCAATCCCATCGACAAAGTATACGAATTCGATGGCCTGAAAGTCTTTATCGACCAAGCCTCACTCATGTACCTGAACGGGACGAAGATCGATTACGTGGAAACCTTGGAAGGCGCGGGGTTCAAATTTGAGAACCCCAATGTGAAGACGACCTGCGGTTGCGGCAGTTCCTTCAGCGTGTAAGCTCAAAACCGCCGCATGGGTCGGAAGTAATCGAGCCCTGCGCTACCGGCCGCTTCGCTGACGCCCCGGCGTCGCTTTTGCAAGCACGCCTGCGCTGGCATTTTGCCTTTTTAGTTCGGCAGTTGATGCACTCCTCGCGCCTGCATGACCCACGTCGGCGCGGTCCAGGAGGCCCCCGTGGTTGCTCTCCCACTTGTTTGCTGGTAGAACAAAACCCCAGTCGTGTCAAGCGTGGGGGCGGCGGTCAAGGCCGGTCAACCCGCTGACCCCATTGAAATTGGTGTCGGAGTAAGTCACCACGGTGATGGCCTGCCCCCCAAAAAGTGCGCCGCAAGGAGTCATGGTGAAGCCGCCCGTCACGCCGTCGGATCCCGCCACCTGCAAGGCAATGAAGTTCCCCAGTACGTTTCGCGGTCTCAGGAAGACGTGGCTTGCGGTCATTGCCGGCGGTGAGCCCGCTCCGAGAGTACCGAATACAGCAACCTTTTCCGCCACACCCAGCGTCTTGGGGCCGAAGGTGAAGTCCTGGCGATTCCAATGTTGCCAGTTGGTAAAGTAATGGGTGGTGCCCGCCAAAGTGACATTGAGTCCTGAATGGAGCGGAACCGAGCTGCTGAGATCAGGGATTTCATCATCGACGAGCAGGGTGAAGGAGGTGGCGTTGCCGGAAGCGTCACGCGTGACGTTGATGATCTTTCCCAGGAACGCCGACTTCTGGTCTGGCGGTAGGACGTTTGCTCTTCCGCATCGACGGTTTGGGCGATGATCTGACCGCTGGTGTTGACGATGGCATCGACCTCGACAAAAGTTTCTGCCGTGAGGTCTGAAAAACTCGTTACGCCGTCTCCTTCAAAAACCGTGTTGCTGTTGGCAAGGATCGTCAATGTCTGCCCCGTGCCGTCGTGCACGGCAAGCCCGAAACTGCCCGTAAAACCGCTGGGAGGATTGGTGGTGCTGAGGCTTTGGACAATTCCGTACAGCGAATCGGCCTCACCCACGGTCGCCCCGGAGGTGGTGGTGGCGGCGACGGTGATTTGCGGGTCAACGGTTCCCGTAACTTGCCCGGTGCCATCAACTTGCAGCGATTTGCGCAGGTTAAAGTCCATCATGAGCCCGCTGGTGGTGGTACTTGTAACCACCAGGGCCGGACTGATCGTGATCGTGAAGGATGTGGCCGTCAGGGTTGCCGGCACCGCCTGGGGAGTCGGTGGGCTGGTAGAGGTATTGAGGACAAACAGTTGCGGGTTGGTCAGGGTCATCTGCAATTGGTTGTAAGTCCCCGGCGTGACGCTCGCGGTACTGAGAATGTTGGTGAAATCCGTCAAGCGGGCAAAATCCACGGTGGCCGGCGTCGTGGAGGTAATCAGCGGGACCGAATTTCCGCCACTTTGCGGCACGAGGCTGGCGGAAGTGATTGTCGCCAAGAACGATTCCACATCGCAGATGGGCGCATCGGTCCCGAAAATGACAACTGCTCCAGCGGGCGTGCTGAACGAAGTCGGTGCCGCACCCCCGCCATTCGATCCGCACGCAACGATTAGCGCCATGGCCAAAACGGCTAAACCTGACACAAACACCCTTTTCCACTTACTCACAAATCCTCCCCATCTATTAAGGCTGATATCCCCTTGCCAGACCTTGCCTGTGCTGTCGAAATGGGGGTGTTCTTCGATCTGGTCCCTCGCCCCATTGCTCTGCCCAAATTAAATAGAGTAAATAGAGCCGATTAACAAATTTCATGGTTTGAGACTAGCATTGTGGTTCGCAAAAGTCCACCCTGCCTAGTGCATTTGAGCCCGCCGTCCCGCCGGCTCCTGTGCTTAGAAGGTGCTACGGGAGGTTCGCCTTATCAACACATGCCTCTGGCTACCGGCGAAAAAAAGCGCGGCCCCGAGATCCCGGACCGCGCTTCCTTCGTTTCAAACGCTGTGGTTCTTGAGTTTAAGGGCAAGGGAGCGTTCCCTCAGTTCGGAAGCTGATGAACTCCTCGTGCCTGCATGACCCACGT
>CAWELY010000017.1:0-413852 GCA_963810005.1 uncultured Acidobacteriota bacterium | reverse complement strand
GATAATAAATGGTGTTAGCCTTGAAACTGCTCTTAAAAAATAGAAAAATCAAGGAAAATGCGGCGTCTCTCCACGATATGATTGATAACAAAGATGGTTACGGAAATCGGAGATGGTGGGAGCAAAATCGCAAGCCAATGAAAACATGCAAGTTAACAAAAAAACGAAGTTAAGTGGGGGGTCGAAAAAAAGGGGGTGAAAATTGGGCGTAAAGTCTTGGATGTTATTGAAAACACATGGAGAAAAAATGTCCGATTATGGCCTCTCCACGATGTTGATGAAAACAATCGACTTACAGGCTCCTCTCCACGATATGTATGAAAATAAAAGGACTTAGATAAATATCGTGCGAATGGGAATAATAAATAGCGTCGCGGATGGTGGTAAGAAAATGACGGTGGGCGCGATCATCAAGGCGAGGAATTCGCGACGGCAATCCTATTTTCTGGGCGAACGACGCCACGCCGGGTGGCCACTTGCTGGGACCGCAATCTGCTGTGATTTTGAATTGCAGCCACAGACTTGCATCTCACGGTTGACACTTCCGGGGGAGCGCAGCTATCCTCAAAACGAAAGCCGGGGAATGGACGCCAAAATCTATGGGTGGGCCTTGGGAGCGGAGGCGAGAGCCTTGCCTCTGGCTGCGAAGGGAGTGGAAGAAAATGCTTACCCCCGACCAAATTGCCCAGTACCATGAGGAAGGATACACGGTTCTACATGAGTTCCTCAGCCGCGCGGCGGTGGACGCGATCCTTGCCGACATTGAAGCCCTGACGTCCACGGCTACCGTCGCGCATCACGATTCCAGCCGCCTGGAGATGGAGCCGAACCAGGGTCCGGAGGGAAGAAAGGTGCGGCGGATTTACGAGCCCTGCACTTATTATCCCCGGTTTCGTGCGCTCTCCGAATCGAAGGACCTCCTGGATGTCATCGAGCAGTTGATCGGGCCGAACCTGGTTTTTCATCTCAGCAAAGTCAACATGAAGCCCGCGGCCCTGGGCTCGGTAGTAGATTGGCACCAGGACCTGACTTACTATCCGCTTGACCAACACCGATTCGGTCACGGTGCTCTTCTACCTGGAGGATGCGGACGCCTCAAACGGCTGTTTGCAGGTTATTCCCCGCGCCCAGCAAAGAGTTATGGACCACACCTCGAAGGGGATTTTCCAAGGCCGCGTCACCGAGACAGTCGATGCCTCGAAAGCGGTATTTCTGGAAGCAAAGGCGGGAAGCTGCGATCTTCATGCATTGCTTGACGCCTCACTCCTCCGCTCCCAACCTGTCTCCCAAGTCCCGGACCACTTTGATTATGTCCTACCGCGCCGCCGACGCTTTTCCGATTCATCTGAACGTGCGAACCGAAGCTCAGGAGGCCTCACGCCGGCTGGTGCGCGGGCAGGAGCTCGCGGTGGCGCGGTTCGGATTAAGCTCGTTTCCGATTCCGCGCTTTCCTCGCGACACGAAATCACTCTATGAGCTTCAGGAAATGTCGCGGAAGGGGCTGGCCGCGCGCCCTTAAGTATCGCCGGAAACGCATAGTCACGGCGGAGGCGTCACTCGGCGCTTGACTCACGGCTACACTCCGAGGAGAATTCCTTGCGGCCGGTTGTTTGGAACGCCATTGTGACATGACAAAGAATTCTCTCCAATCCATCCTTTTCGAATCCAACCACCAGAGGACCCACATGATTCGCCGCATGATTCTATTGTTCTTGTTGTGCCTAGCCTTGATTCCTTTTTGCCCGGGCTCTGGGGTCTCATCTTCTGCGCAGGGGGCGCTCATGGTTAAGAAAGAGGCTTTTGGAACCACGCCCGACGGGAAAGCCGTCGAGCTTTATACCCTGACCAACACGCACGGCATCGAAGTTCGCGTGATGACCTATGGCGGAATCATCGTTTCAGTGAAAACCCCCGATAAAAACGGGCACTTTGCTGATATCACGCTGGGATTCGATACGCTCGCCGGCTACCTTGGCAAGAGTCCCTTTTTCGGGGCGCTCGTGGGACGTTATGGAAATCGCATCGGCAATGCCAAGTTCACGCTCGATGGCAAGGAATACACGCTGGCGAAAAATAATGGCCCCAACGCCTTGCACGGAGGCCTGAAGGGGTTTCGACAAGGTTGTGTGGCAGGCGGCAATCCTTCCAGAAGAGCGCCGAAGTTGGGGTGATCCTGAAGTATACCAGCGCCGACGGCGAAGAGGGTTTTCCCGGGACCCTCCACGTGACCGTCACCTACACGCTCGACGACAAGAACGAATTCAGCCTCGATTATCACGCCACGACGGACAAGGCCACACCCATCAACCTCACCAACCACACCTACTTCAACCTGGCGGGCGAGGGAAGCGGAAGTATTCTCGGCGAAGAACTGATGCTCAACGCCGATCACTTCACCCCGGTTGACGCCACCCTGATCCCCACCGGGAAAATCGCGAGCGTAAAGGGAACACCGCTCGATTTCACCAAGCCCACCGCCATCGGAGCCCGGATCAACGACAAGTATGAGCAATTGGTCTTCGGGGTGGGCTACGACCACAATTTCGTGATCAACCGGCAGGGCCCGGGCTTGGTGCTGGCGGCCCGCGTTTATGATCCCACCAGCGGGCGAGTGCTGGAGGTTGACACCACGGAGCCGGGAGTACAGTTCTATACGGGCAATTTCCTGGACGGCGTGCAACGGCAAGCACGGCACATCTTACAAAGCGCGCAACGCCTTCTGCCTGGAGACCCAGCACTATCCCGATTCGCCCAATAAGCCGAGTTTCCCATCCACGATCTTAAAACCCGGCCAGACCTACCACTCGACGACGGTTTGGAAATTCTCCACGCGGTAGGCTGCGGCAGAGCCGGACCGCGAATCGCGCATGGAATCCGGCGGGGAGCAGGGTTCGGCGTCCAGATATTGCGCGGGCTCATGTGGTTATCCTTGAAGCCTGCGATTCCCCGCAGATAGTTAGGTGTGAGCGCGGCAGGGGGGTCACCGCCGCACAATGACCCCCAAGTAGGGACTTTCATTTAGCCGGAGCCTTTGCCGGGGTCCTTGGCTGGAGTTTTGTCAGGGGCTTCGGGGCGGCGATCTTTGAAGGCATACTGCACGAGGATTGAGATTCGCCGGTTGGAGGGATCCTCAGGAGCGTCGGCTCTACGAAGGTGCTGGTCAGCGTAACCCCTCACCTGGGTCACTTGGTCCGCGCGCAAACCATTTTCCTGCATCAGCCGCCGGGCGCTGTTAGCGCGGTCCACGGAAAGCTCCCAGTTTCCGTATTCACCCCCATTCCGGACCAAGGGCTTGGAATCGGTATGTCCCTCGATCGAGATCTTGTTGGGAACGCCGCCTAACTCCTTCGCCAGCGCAATGAGCGTTTCCTTGCCGCTGTCGTTCAGCTCAGGACTGCCACTGTCGAAGAATGTGCTCTTGGCCGATTCCAAAAGCTCAATGCGCAATCCTTCGGACGTAACGGTCATCTCAATCTGGTTTTCAGCTTATTGAGGTCTTCGATCTTGTGGATGGCGCCCTGGAGGTCCTCTTTCAATTTTGACATGTTGTCTTTGGATAAAGTCAGGCTATCCCCGGGGCCCTCTCCGGAGCTCTCGCCCGGCCCCTTCCCATTGCCACCCGTTAGTTTGGAAGTCCCGGCGGGATCCTTGAAATACCCCGCCACGGCCTCCTTGATGGGCTTGCTGCTGTTCATGAGCCAGAGGACGATGAAAAGGGACATCATCGCCGTTACAAAATCGGCGTAGGCCACCTTCCAGGCGCCCCCGTGGTGTCCGCCGTGGCCGCTCTTTTTCTTGATGACAATGATGGGTCGAGCTGCCGCCATAGTGATTTGCCACCTTAATTTAGGAGTCAGGAGTTAGCAGCATCGATTGGTGATTTGCGGATTTTGGTCGCAGTGTCATCTTCGTCAGACGCAGGCACCCCAAGCTCAGTCATTCCCGGTTCTTCGAAGGCTTCTCACTGCCAATTGGCGCCGGCGCCGGATTTTTCAATCACCTATCACCAATCACCCATCACGAACTTCTGCGTTGCTCGCTCCTTCTTTACGCTGCGGCCTCTTGCGGTGCAGCCGCCTCACCCTTGTTGCGGCAATAAGGACTCAAGCTCCTGGAACGTGGGGCGAACGTGACCGGGAATGGCCCGCCGCGCCACTTCCACCGCCATGATCGGTGCGGTTCCTTTGATAAACGAAGCCATCGCCACGCGGAGCACGTACAGGTAGGCGTGCTCCTCATCCGCGGTTTTGGCCATATTGGAGGCGAGCGGTCCCACCAAACCGTAACAGAGCAGAATGCCCAGAAACGTGCCCACCAACGCCGCGGCAACCTTATGTCCGATCTCTTCCGGCGGGCCGCCCAATGCCCCCATGGTGATGACCACACCCAGCACTGCGGCCACGATGCCGAGGCCGGGAAGTGAGTCCGCCACGGTACTGAGCGCGGACACGGGCTGGGTGGAGTCATGGTGATGGACGTCCATATCCAGCTCCACCATCTGGTCAAGTTCAAATGCCTCCACGGCGTTGCTCGCCACCAAGCGCATGGTGTCACAGACAAAGCATAAGATGTGATGGTCCTTAAGAAAGTCAGGGTACTTGGAGAAGATCTGCTTTTCTCCGGGTCATCCGTGTCGCTCTCCAGCGCCACCAGTCCATCCCGGCGTGCGCGGCTAAAGAGCTCGTACATCATCTTCAGCGAATCGAGGTACCAGGCTTTGGTGAATTTGGACCCTTTGAATACGGCCGGCAGACTGCTCGCGACGCTTTTGAGGATGTGGAGGGGGTTGGAAATCAGGAGCGTCCCTAAACCTGCCCCAGCGATGATAATGCAGTTCGGCCGGCTGCACGAGCACCTTGATGTTTCCGTGCTCCATTAAGTAGCCGCCGAGGACGGCACCCGAACACCACCACGATTCCGATGATCGCGAACACCTGGGTTATCTCTCCTTAATTACGGTGTTTCCGGTGCACAAAGCACGACGACGGCGAAATTGCCGCCCTGGGCAACGGCCTGTTGAAGCGCGTTCCCGGTACGGTCCAGAAGTGGGACGAGGTGCTCCCCGGCTGTCAAGCCCGTTCCACCCACCGACACTGTGACCGATAATTGATCGCCCCACCAAGTGATCTCGGAGGATTGGGCGAGCCGTCTTCAGGCGCTCGGCCGTGGTCAATAAGTCGCCGTTACCGCAATTCGCGACGACGGCCAGGAACTGGTCATCCGACCAACGGCCCAAAAAGTCCAGGGGGTCGAGGCCGTTGCGCAGCGTGTGCGCGACGACATTCAAGATGGCCTCGGCTGCCTCCAGGCCATGAGTTGCCGTCAGGGTGTCCATCTGGTCCACCTGAATGCAGAGCAGACCAAAGGGAATGATGTGTTCAGAGGCAAACTTGAGGCGGCCGACCAGTGTGATTCTGTATAAGGATAGTCGGGGAGCTGCGTGACCGCATCCAACCCGTGGCCCACCGCCAAGTCAGACTCCGGGCGGCGCGGCGTGGACACACCGGGCCTCTGCACAAAGCTTTCCACCGCGCCAATCACATGGCCGTGAGCGTCCCGGATCGGAACGGCCCGCAGGCTGACGGGGACGGCGTACCCGGACTTGTGGTGGAGGTAGACGCGCGACTCACGGGGCTTCCCGTCCCGCATGGCGGCGACCAGCGGGCAGGAGTGCTCGCAGAAGGCCGTCCTTGTTCTCATGAAACTTGATCAAAAGGATTTCGCCACAAAAGCGCCCTAGGACATCCTGGCGCAAATAGCCGGTTATTTTTTCCGCGCCATCATTCCAAAAGCAGATCTTTCGGTCCTGATCCACCATGCACACGCCCGTCTGCAAGCTTTCCAGTGCGGCGCGGAAGATTTCCGCGTTTTGAAGGTCCAACATCCATCAACCTCTTATGTTTCTTATCGGCGGAAATAATTCTGCCTTGAGGGTATCTCCAACGGTCAGCCACGCGGGCCAATTTGTGATATGGTAGGCGCATTATGAACAACAAAAATGTCATTTCACGTCGTTCTTTTCTGGGTTTTATGGCGGCGGCGCCGCTGGCGGCTGCCGTGGCGCACTCAAAACAAATTCCGGTGGGACTGGAACTCTACTCGGTTCGCGACGAGCTGGAGAAAGACCTGATGGGAACCGTTCGGGGCGTGGCGAAGATGGGTTACCAGTGCGTGGAGTTCTACGCGCCTTACTACGACTGGACAACCGAATATGCCCGGCAGGTTCGCGCCGAATTGGATGAACTCGGCATCCATTGCTACTCCACTCACAACGAGTTGAAATCGTTCACCCCGGAAGGGATTGGCAAAGCGATTGACTTAAACAAAATCCTCGGGACTCGCTACATCGTGCTGGCTCATCCCGGCGAGGTGAACGGCCTGGATGGCTAGAAGCGCGTGGCGGAAACCCTGAACAAGGCCAACGACACCATGAAAGGACAGGGTCTGCACGCCGGCTATCACAACCACGATGCCGAATGGAAACCCATCGATGGACAGAAACCCATGGAGGTGCTGGCCGCGACACTGGACAAGAGCATTATGCTGCAACTGGATGTGGGAACCTGTTTGGCCGCCGGCAGTGATCCCGCTAGCCTGGATCAATCGGAACCCCGGCCGCATCCGCTCCATGCACGTGAAGGATTGGTCTCCGCAGAGGGAATACAAGGTGCTGACCGGCGAAGGAATTGCCCCTTGGAAGAAGCTGTTCGCGGCCGCCGAAAAAACCGGGGGAATCGAGTACTACCTGATCGAGCAGGAAGGCAGCGATTACCCCGAAATGGAAACCGCGCAGCGGTGTCTCGCGGCATTTCATAAGTTGCATGGGTGAGAAGTAATTGCCGATTTTCGATTGCCGATTGTCGATTGCAAATCGCAGCGTGCGGATGCACTGTCATTCTGAGCCCGACCTTATGGCCGAAGAACCCCTGTAGTTTGCTCAGTCCACCTGCCGCCACGAACTACAGGGGTCCTTGGCTGCGCTTAGGATGACAACGTATTGCAATCGAAATCGTCAATCGACCATCGGCAATTTCAAGGTTGGTTGAGGGTCTTGTGCCAGCCGGCGGCTTTATCGGTAAACCTCCCGGCGATGTGCTACTTTCAGCACCGCCTCGAACGCCAGACTGGGCTTTTTCGCTCGCTCCTTAAAGGCTGCCAGGTCTTCGGCATCTTCCGCCATGCTTTGCCTTACCACCGCGTTGACAATTTCCGACAGGCTTCGTTTCGTCACCGCCGCTTTGATCCGCAAGGCCCGATGGAGGGAGGCATCGAAATAAACTGTGCCGCGCTTTTGCATGGCTTTCATTCGGCCATCATGACGCTTTAACGTCACAACGTCAAGGCGGCGCGGCATAAGAGTGATTGCGGAGATCCCTTGGACGTAGCACGTGGCATGGCCATCCTGGCCATGATTGTTCACGGGCGGGACGCCCGTGCCACATCGCGGCTCGATCTGGGGTAGAATGGCTCACGGCATGGCGTCCACACTCGATCATCGGGGGAAATTATGAAACACACTGCGAGTTCATCGGCCGGCCCGAATGGGCGGCGGATCTTTATCGGCATATTTGTGGCTTTATCGTTTCTTATCGGCGCGCTTCCGGTTGCGGCGCAAACGGACTTGACCGGTTTCTGGGTCCTGAGCGCTCCTCGGGGTGACGGCACCTTCATGAAGACGTTTTTCGAGCTCAAACCGTCCGGCGAGCAGGTTGCGGGCGCAGTTTGGATTGACTATGACAAGACGGCCATCAGCGAGGGGAGTTTTCGTGGTGGCAAATTGCACGTTGTCGTCAAATTCTCGGCGCAGGATCCGCGGCAGCAAGCCGTGGCCGACGGCACGATGGAAGGCGACAAGCTCCGGCTGAGGGTACACTTTCCCGATTGGGATGACGCCGTGGGCATTGCGGAGCGGACGACGGCGGAGGCGGTGGCTCCTCCCCCGCGTCTGCCCGTGCCCGAACTGCATGACGTCCCCGACAACGGCTTGGCCCTTGCACCTCCCATGGGCTGGAACAGTTGGAACAAGTTCGCCGGCAAGGTGGATGACGTAACCATCCGGAGCATTGCCGACGCCATGGTCGCCAGCGGCATGCGCGACGCAGGCTATACCTACATCAACATCGACGATACCTGGGAAGGCCCTCGCGACGCGCAAGGGAACATCACCGGCAATCTGAAATTCCCCAATATGAAAGGTCTGGCCGACTATGTCCATTCCAAGGGGTTGAAGATTGGTCTCTACTCCTCCCCCGGCCCGCAAACGTGCGGCGGTTATGAGGGCAGCTACGGCCATGAGGCGCAGGACGCCAAGACTTATGCCGCCTGGGGCTTCGATTACCTCAAATACGATTGGTGCAGCGCCGGCCGCATCTACAAAGATTCCGATTTGCGCGCCGTCTATCAGAAAATGGGTGACGCGCTGCTCGCCAGCGGCCGCCCCATGGTTTTCAGCCTGTGCGAGTATGGGATGGGCGACGTTTGGAAGTGGGGGGCCAAGGTGGGCGGCAATCTTTGGCGCACCACCGGAGACATTGACGATTCCTGGAAGAGGTTGGAGGAAATCGGCTTCCACCAATTTGAAATCGCCTCCTATGCGCAGATGGGCCACTGGAACGATCCCGACATGCTGGAAATCGGTAACGGCGGGATGAGCGCGGAGGAATACCGCACCCACATGAGCCTGTGGTCGCTGCTGGCGGCTCCGCTGCTGGCGGGCAACGATGTGCGCACGATGAGCGAGGAAACGAAATCAATTCTGATGAATTCCGAGGTCATTGTCGATCGACCAGGACCCCGACGCCAGCCCCGTGAAGAAAATCTCAGAACAGGGCCCCTTGGTGGTTGCGGCACGGCCGCTCATGCACCAAACCTGGGCCGTGGGACTTTTCAATCGCGGAGATGCGGCGGCAAAGATGAGCGTCACCTGGAAGGATCTCGGCTTGCACGGCAAGCTGCAAGTCCGCGATCTGTGGGCGCACAAGGACCTGGGCAAAGTCGCAGACCAGTTCTCCGCCGAAGTGCCGTCGCATGGGGTGGTGTTGATTACGGTAAAGCGTTAAGAGCGGTGGCTAAGGAGGAGAATGTGAAGCGGCGGGGAACAGCGAAAGAAGGCGTGGCATTCCTATTCGACCTCGACGGCACGCTGATCGACAGTGTGTATCAGCATGTGCTGGCATGGCGGGAAGCGCTGGAAGAAGCGGGCATCGAGATCTCTGTCTGGCGTATCCATCGCCGCATCGGGATGAGTGGGGGACTGTTTATGCACGCGCTGTTCCGCGAAACCGGGCATCGCGTCACTCCCCAAGAGGCAGCGCGATTGGTGCGGGCGCATAAGGAAGCGTACCTCCGCCAGGCGAAACAGGTCCAACCGCTTCCGGGAGCCCGCGAATTATTGGCTTATCTATCCCAGGCAGGGGTTCCCTGGGCCATCGCCACCAGCGGCCGGCTGGAAACCGCACAAGGCGCGCTCGATTCTCTGGGGTTGAAGCGCAACGCGCCCGTCATCACCCGGGATCAAGTTTCCCACGCCAAGCCTGATCCGGATCTGTTCCTCGCCGCCGCCGAACGCCTTGGGGTACCGATTACCCATGCCGTCGTCGTGGGGGATAGTGTGTGGGACCTCCTCGCAGCGCGACGCTGCCGGGCCTTGGGAGTGGGGCTGCTTTCCGGCGGCTATGGTCAGGATGAACTGGAGCGCGCGGGTGCTTACCGCGTTTATCAAGACCCCGCCGACCTTCTGAGGCACCTTGACGAAGTGGGTGTGCGGTCCCAGGAATAGCCGCCCTCGCCGCGAGAGCTTCAAGGCTTGGGCGGGTTAGAGATGGGCTTGGGAGTGGGAATAGGGCTGGCAGGACACTTGGAGCCGGACACCTGAATCTGCTTGAGTTCTTTGAGGAAGTTGTCGCGCTCCTGGCGGGCTTGGGAAGCGCGCCGAGCCCTTTCCGTCAAGTATCGTTGGCCGGTGATGGGCGACTCTTGCAACGAGTCCGCCCAGCCGCGAAGTTGGCGGGAAATGTTTTCGGCCTGGGATTTCAAATCTGAAATTTCAGATTGAAATTGGCGAAGTTGGGCAGGATTTCGAGCAGACACAGCATGGAGCGCACTTCCCCGGCGGAGCCGCGGGCGATGTAGAGAAAAGTCAGCAGTTCCTTGGTGGTGCCCCGCTCGAAGCCTTCGGCAATGTTGTTGGAAACGGAAACGGCGGCGCGCTCAAGCTGGTCATGCAAGCTGTACTGCCCGCGAAAGGGCGGCTGGGCGGTCAGGGAGTAGGTGTGCGCCGCCAACTGAAGTGCTGACTTCCACACCGGCAGCTCCTCGAAACGGGTGTACTTCATGGCCAATTCTCCGTGCGTGGGTTGAGTCCCACTGCCCACGATCTCAAATCTCAAATTTGAAATCTCAAATTTGAGATACCCGGCTCACCTCCTGCTAAATCGTTTGCTTCAGCGCTTATTGAATTCCTTTCTGAAATCTCAGGATTGAAGCCGCGAGCCCCGGTTTCTCTCAAATTTGAGATTTCAAATCAGTACTGTCCGGTAAAAGTTCCGTTGATTCGTTGTAACTGCATGACTGCGCGAAAGTAAAGTGCCCAAATGAAATTTTTCGATTTCAATTTCTTGCCTCTTTATGGCGACCATGGAACTGCTCACCGCTCTGTTAGGGAGGCAGTCTATGAACCTGGGTCAAACGGTTTTCGCTCAACTCATGGAGTTCATTCCGACGTACGATTTTCAGCTTTGCGTCGATCGATACCAAGGCAACCGTTACATCAAGGAATTCTCTTGCTGGGATCAGTTCCTCTGTTTGGCTTTGGCGCAGCGCACCGATCGCCACAGTCTCCGCGACAGCGAAACCTGTCTGCGCGCGCAGCGACCGAAGCTCTATCCTATGGGTTTCCGCGGTCAAGTTTCTCGCACCACGCGCGCCGATGCCCACGAGGTTCGCGACGGGCGAATCTATCGCGACTGTGCCCAAGTCCTCATCGCCATGGCCCGCGACCTCTACCGCGAGGCCGCTTGCGGAGTCGACGGGTCCGAGACCGTCTATGCTGTCGACTCCACCACCGTCGATTGGTGCCTGTCGCTGTTTCCTTGGGCGCAGTTTCGTCGCCGCAAGAGCACGGTCAAGTTGCACACCTTGTTGGATGTGCGGGGCAGCATCCCGACCAGTGTTTATGTGACCGGCGGGCGCTGGACGAGACCTACGCGGTGGGCGAGTTCCGGTGCGGGGCCATTCTGGGACGAGCCGGTCGCCGTACGGTGCTCCACCTGTCCTCAGCTCGGGGAGGACTCGACGAGCGTAACTCGCTGTTCCACAAACTCTTGCAGTATGAAATTCCAACTTCGCCGAAGTTGGAATTTCAACCGCTCGCGGGAGGGTAAATCCCTACCCGAAGACCTCACTCAGCAGGTAAAATCGACGCCCAACTTCGGATTTCAGGCTTAAGTAGTCTCTGAGCCATGTCTTGCAACATGGCTCTTTTTCTTTACGAGGAGTAAGGCGTAGCCACGATGTCGGATAAATTACTGTGATTTGGTCTCGAACCGTTCGCAGGTTTGTCCAGGGTTTCGGAGGAGTCGGCGAAACTTGCATCCATCGCCATAGCTTTGCCGTTTGGCAGGTTGAATGGTTTGTTTTTGACCCTGAGTGTTTCCAACGTAAACCAATCGGCGCGGGTGCCGATTTCCGCTACAACGAGATCCTCATAGGTTCTTACGATCAGTGGTTCACTGTCAGGGTAGCCTGCTGGCTGACCCCTCCGTAGGATGCCGTTATGGTGACGGTCTGGGCGGTCGCCACCCCGAAGGTCGTCACTCCAAAAACCTTGGTCTTCCAACCAGCGCTTACCGTGACACTAGCCGGAATCGTGGCGGCTGCCGTGTTGGCGCTCGCCAGAGTCACCACTAGGACGGCTGCCGGTGCCACCCCATTGAGCGTCACCATCCCCGTGCTTTCGATTCCTCCGAGCACGTTGCTAGGGTTGAGATTGAGGGAAATCAAAGCGGCCGGGACCACTGTCACGCTGAAGCTGCCGTGGAGTCGGTGGGAGCGAAGGTTACCGAGAGGAGCTGGCTCCCCGCGCCCAGCACTGTGCCCACGGCGGGCGCGTACACGAAGGTGCCTGGAACTGGCGCGGTGGCGTTCAGTTGGGTTGCGGTCAGCGCTCCGCCGTAAGTGATCGCAGCCGGCGTGGACCAGGTGATTGTCGGCGTGGCCTGATTGACTTGCAGAGTGCTTGTCGCTGAGCTAGCGGCAAACTTGCCTTGCGCCGCGTAGCTCGCGCTGAGGCTTTGGTCGCCCGCAGTGAGGCCGGTAAGGGCAAACGTGGTAGATCCTGCGGACAGGGCTTGGGTGACGGAAGATCGGCCGTCCACGGAAAGGGAAACACTACCTGTCACTGTGCCCGCCGAAGATGTAACCGTGACTGTCACCGAGCCGTTGGCTAGATAACCAACCGAGGGGGCGCTGATGGTTACCGTGGGGGCAACCGGCGTTCCTATGCCGCTGCGGCTAACACTCTGCGGGCTATCGCCGACATTGTCGGTGATCGTGATCGAGCCGTTTCTGATACCCGTCGCCGTGGGCGCAAAGGTTACGCTGATGGTGCAAATACCACTCGAAGCAAGCGAGCTCCCGCAGGTGTTCGTTTGAGTAAAGTCGGCGGTGTTCGTTCCCGCGATTCCGATAGCGGTAATATTAAGGGTTATACTGCTGGGGTTATTCAGAGTTACGGTTTGAGGTGCGCTGGTGCTACCTGTAAGCTGGTTGGCAAAATTTACACTAGTACATCGTTCGTAAAGTTCTTTGTAATATTCTCGGCGGTATGTTAGAGTCATGGGCATGCCGAGAGTCGCACCCACGATCACCTTGAATTCTGTGACGGAGTCCGCATTGCAACACTTGGTTCGATCTCCTTCCACGCCGCAGGGCTTGGCCTCGCGTGCCCGCATTGTGCTGGGGGCGGCTTCGCAGCAGTCTAACCAGGAGATTGCCGTCGCTCTGGGAATGCCCCAAGTCACGGTTGGAAAGTGGCGGCGCTCCTTTGCGGAAAGGGGTTTGGACGGATTGCAGGACGCCCCGCGGTCCGGTCGCCCCCGCCAACACGACCGTGAAACCTGGCAACGGGTTCAAACCCGCGTCTGCCAGCAGCCGGAGTTTCAGAGCCGCTGGAGCGTGCGCACGCTGGCGAAAGACCTGCACTTGCCCAGCACGACGGTCCACGAAATTCTGGCGGCCTCCCGGCTGCAGCCGCATCGCCTCCGGACGTTCACGTTCAGCCCCGACCCCGACTTCGAAGCCAAGCTGCTGGATATTGTAGGACTGTATTTGAACCCTCCCGAAAACGCCCTGGTCCTGTGCGTTGACGAAAAAACGGGAATCCAAGCCCTCGACCGCACCCAGCCCCTGCTGCCGCTCAGCGCCAAGAAGCCTCGGAGTTGGACCAACGAATACGTCCGACATGGCACGCAGGCGCTCCTGGCGGCGCTGGAGATTGCGACCGGCAAGGTCATGGCGCATGTTAAGCAACGCCGGACCTCGGTGAACTTCCTGCGCTTTATGGACGAGGTGGCTGCCGCTTTTCCCGACCGCGACCTTCACGTCGTCCTGGATAATCTGAACATTCACAAAAATGATGCCGCGCAGCGATGGTTGGAGCGCCACCCGCGCGTGCACTTCCACCATACGCCCACCCACGCCTCCTGGGTGAATCTGGTGGAATGCTTCTTCAGCATTCTCAGCAAGCGCGGTTTGGCGCAAAGTGTTCATCACTCGAAACAGCAGCTTAAGGACTTTCTCCTGAAATTCCTTACTCACTACAACGATTCCTGTCAGCCCTTCGTGTGGACGAAGGGACCGGAAAAACTCCAGCGGATCATCGAAGCAACCCAGCAGTACCAAGCCGAGCATCCGCCCAAACGCAAACGCCGACAGCCGCGGAGGAATAATATAAAGCACTAATCGAACGATGTACTATGACGCGGATTTCAATGAACGCTGGTGGTGTTTTCTGGAAATGGAAAGGCCCAACTCCGCAATACTGTGCATTCCGTGAACGTTATTTAGTGCTCGCTTTCAATATCCTTCCACTCGTCCCCGTCGTTCATGTTTGTCGGATTCTCCACAAGGACCAAGGGCATATAAAAGAAACTTGTTTAGTAGCGAAGAGCGGATTGCTATCAAGAGAAAAAAACGATTGGCCCAGCGCACCTAAATCGCGATTCTTCCCACTTCGTCCAGGGTGATTTTGTCGCTTGTGCGGTCGTAGAGCTTCGTGGTCCTCGGCGATTCGTGCCCTGCGATGGCCTACGCGTTCACGGTCGTGCCGCCGTTCTCAAGGTAAGCGGTGATGCCGGTGGCCCGGAAGGTGTGGCAGCAAGTGGCAGAGGGGAGACCTACAGCCAACGACCGCCGTTTGATCATGTGCAGCACGTCGGTCCGCGTCATCGGATTGTCGGTGAGGTGGCGGCGCTTGTCCACGCTGCGGAAGAGCGGCTGTTTTTTCTGGTCAGCGATGCCGGCCGCCGTGAGGTAGGCATCCATTTATGCCTCCGCGTTGTGATGCGCGGGCACTTGGTGGCGCTTGCCGCCTTTTTCATGCAACCGGAACCACCAGCGCTTGCCGTTCTGGTAGTAGTCCTCGACTCGCATATGTACGGCGGCGCTCACGCGGGCACAGGTGAAATACATCAACCCCACGAGGGCGCGGTCCTGGAGGCCCACGATCATATCGGTCTCAATGGAGTCGAGAAGGGTCCGGGCTTGGTCGGCTTTAAGGACGGGGGTCTTGCCACGCTTCACCACGTACTTGGGACAACGCACGGAGCTCGAGGGGTTCGTGGGGATTAAGCGCCGGTCTGACGGTTAGGAATGGCCCCAAAGGATGCCCAGAAAGTCGTTTCGGATTTCGAAACCCGCTTCCGCGAGGGGTGGGTAATTTGCGTCATCCGGCAAGTTCTCCCCTTTTTCGCTGCCATTTCCCTGCGCTATCCTTAACCGCATGAGCCCGAATCGTCGGAGGAAAACGTATGACGGGGCTGCCAGAACTTCTTACTGGAGTCTCGGAAGTAGGTTCGAATGGGGTTCAGCCCCCGGCAGCAGAGGCAGGAATTTTTTCCGAAAAAGACGAAATTGAGCCCGTCGTTCCTACCATTTCTCTAGGTTCGAACGTGGAAATAATCTGGGGAGCAATTTCGATCATTCGCTCGATCTCGGGCAGCGGATAAGTAAGATCAAATCTCGCTTTTTTGTCTTTGAGGGTTAGGTTCGAACCAAGGGCGGCGAAGACCTCGCGCTTCTGTTCCGGCGTGCCTTCCTTGAGCCAGAAGCGGGCATGGCACTGCGTAATCGAGCGCGCCCGCTGTCTCGTCCAAACCGTCGCCCATCTCGTGGTTTTCGGCTTGCCCCGGATCAAGTCCCTTCAGTTGCGCGACGAGCCGCTGCTTTTCGGCCAGGGCCTCCTCTTTGCTCCTGAGGATCCGGCCCGCGCTCTCTTGTTTGATGATGAAGCGGTTCAATTCCGCAAGTTCTTCCTTCAGTTTAGTCTGTTCTCGTTTGAGGTTGCGCCCGATCTGTGCCGCCGCAACGCCGTCGTCCTTCGCCTGGCGTGCGAGCGTCTCCAAGGCCCAGCCTACGTACTTTTCGCCGATAGTAAATCGCGCGAGAGTCCGGCCAATTTGCGATTCGAGAGCTTCTACCCGGACGCTCTTCTGCGAGCAAGGACCTTTCTGTTTCGTGCGATGGTAATAGACATAATGCAAAAGCTTTCATGTTTCCATGTCGGCGATCTTTGACGCCGCATCTTGGGCATTGTTCCCTGTTTTGCGAGGCGAATTTTGTTTTGCAGGCTCCACAAATGATCTGCCATTTCTCGCCGACGGTGATAGCGGCGCCGCATTCCCCGCAGGTCATTAGCGCGGTGTAGGCAAAAAGGTGCCTCTTGGACTGCGGGGACGCCCGCTTGCCGAGGAGCGCCTGGATTTGCCAGAATTCGTCCTCGGTGATCATGGGAGGATGCTTGCCTTGCTGGAGTTCCTTCTCCCCCGTGTCCTAGTTGTTCCACCAGAACTTCCTGCAATAGAACGGGTCGCTCAGAATGTAGTAAACGTGGGAAAGCGAAAGGGGCTTGCCGCCCTGTCGTTTGGTACGTCGCGTGCGCAGTAGGAACCGCTCGTTCGCCAGCTTACGAAGCTGACGCACTGAGTATTTGCCGGTGAGAAAAAGGTGAAGCAACCGTTTGACCTTTTCGAAGCGCTCTGGGTCCGGCAGGATGTCGCGCTCGCCGCGTTCGCGTGACGTGTTGTTGAGGTAGCCGATCTTTGCGACCCCCGGACGCCACCCCTTGCGCACTTTGCCGGCGAGGCCGCGCTTCACATTCACTCCCTTGTTGTCGTTCTCCAATTTGGCGCGGGTGCATTCGGAGATGAGGATGTATTTTTCGAGGGGCGCATTCCCGAACATATATTGCGGCGTGATGATGACGGTGAGCTTCCTGCCTTCCATCAGGCGAATGAGCGTGTCGACATCCCCGAGATTGCGTGAGAGCCGGTCGGGGTGCCAGGTAAGGATGGCGTTGGCTTCGCCGCGATCGATCGATCGCGACCATGTTCTGGAATGCGGGCCGGGTGTGGGAGAGCTTGGCGCTTCGGGACTCGCCAAAATCGGCGGCGATCTGCGAGGGCTGAATGTGGAAGCGTGCCGCCACTTCGTCGAGGGCGGTCGCTTGGTCGCCAAGCGACGCTACCTGCCTGTCTTCGTCCTCGCTGGACTTGTGCCGATATTTGACGATTTTGAGTTTAGTGGTATCAAGGGGATACATTAATTGCTTGTGACTTTATTGTTTCTTACATTGTTTCCGCCTCCATTCGTAGAGGTTGACGAAAGGGGCCCTGCGCCAAATCGTTCTCGTCTCACTCCTGATTGTGCCAAACAGCGCCATTTTGCCCAGTGGTACAGCCTTTAGAAAAGGCCGGACCCTGGCCATGAGCCACAGCCCTATTTCCAACGCCTCCGCGTCGGTAAGCGTGATTCCGTCTTCGGCAAACAACTTTTTGAGTTTCTCCAGCTGGTCAGCGAGGATCATTGCATTTCAGAATGCGGGGGCACAGGTTGAGACAGAAGGCGGGAAAACTCGCCGTTTCCGGCAAATTCTCCCCCCTTGGTGGGCGGCGGAGTACGAATCCGACCACGCGCTCATCGCGGAGATCCGGCAGTTCATCCACCGCTACGTGGACATCTCGCCGCTCTTTGAACAGATCGCGAGCTACTACATCCTTTTCAGCTGGGTCTATGACGCCTTCAACGAACTGCCGTATCTTCGGCTGCGCGGCGACACCGGAACCGGCAAGACGCGGTTTCTCCTCACGGCGGGATCGCTGTGCTACAAGCCCATCTTTGCGAGCGGCGCGTCAACCGTGTCCCCGCTTTTCCGTATTCTCGACGGAATTCATGGAACCCTCATCATCGATGAGGGAGACTTCCGCTTCTCCGATGAAAAAGCGGAAATCGTGAAAATCCTGAACAACGGCAATGCGCGCGGTTTTCCAGTCCTGCGGAGCGAGTCCGTGAACAGCCGCGAATTCAGCCCCCGCGCTTACACCGTCTTCGGCCCGAAACTGGTGTCCACGCGCGGATTCTTCCAGGACCGGGCGCTCGAAAGCCGGTGCCTGACAGAGGAAACCGGAGGCCGGCGGTTGCGGGACGATATCCCGCTGAACCTCACCGCCGAGTACCAGCGGGAGGCGCTCGCGATCCGCAACAAGCTCCTGATGTTCCGCATCCGCAACTTCGGCAGGCGGGCGATCGATGCCACCCTGGTGGACCGGAGCATTGAGCCGCGCCTGTCGCAGATCTTCGTACCGCTCCTCAGCGTGATCGACGACGCCGAGGCCCGGCAGGCGCTTGAGGGAGGTGGCGCGCGAATACCACCGGGAGTTGGTGGCCGACCGGGGCATGGATATGGAGGCCCAGGTGCTTGAAATCATTCAGGAACTTCGGGACTCGCCGTATGCCGATGGCCTTTCAATCAAGGAGATCGCCGAACGCATGGCGGACCGCCACGGCAACGACTTCGAGCGCAAGGTGACGCCCCACTGGATCGGGTATGTCGTCCGCCGGAAGCTGGGGCTCAAGACCTAAAAGCGGCACGGAATTACTACGTGGCTGAGTCGCGAGAACGCAAAGCTCACCCGGCTCCTCGAAAAGTATGGGATCACGGTGGTCGGAGAAGCAGTGGCTCGAGGAACGCAAGAGCCGCGCCGAGAAGGAAGCGCCCTCCCCGGCAGGAGTCGGAAAGCCCGGTATTCCCCCCTAACAAGCCTTTACGCGGCTTTTCGCGCCAGGACTTGGCCGGATGAAGTCTTGGCGAAGTCCTGGGGTCCTGAAGTCATGCTGAAGTCCTACGCCGTTTTGCCCAGCAAATACGCGGCTTCCCGGCCATTGGCAGGACTTCAGGACTTCGTGCCGGAGGGCGGCACCAGGGGCATTGAAGACAGAACGCTGCCGGGAGGGTATCGTCCAAGTCCCCCCGCGACCAGGGTGAGCGCAACAAATCGCGCACCTCCGTTGTAGTAATAGGAGCTGTGTCACCGCTTGCTTTGTTTCCGGCACAGCCCCGAGTACGCCGAGCCTCATTTCAAGACTCCGGCGTCTTTATTTTTACTCTCTCAAAATTTGCCGCTTCCGGCAACTTTTCCCGCCTTTTGCCGCTTCCTTGCCGCGCCTACGCTAGAGAAAAGAGGTCGCCCCCGATGCGAGCCTCCCCTTTTCCCCAATGCAGAACGACAAGCTCGACAATTACCTGCGAACCTACCGAAAGAAACTTGGCCTCACCCAGCGTGAAGTTGCCTTTCTGTTGGGCTGCCACAGCGGCGCCAAGGTATCCCGCTATGAACGGTCGGGGCGCATCCCGGCTTCAGGACGCATCTTCGCCTACGAAGCCATCTTCCAGAAGCCCGCACGGGAACTCTTTGCCGGAATCTACGCCCGCGCCGAACGCCAAACAATGCGCAATCTCCGCATGCTCGTCAGCCGCCTCAGGAAGCGCCAGGAGAGCCCCGCCTTGGCTCGGAAGATTGCCAGTCTCCGAGCCGTCGTCGAAGGCGAGCCGAAGGATCTGCGCTATGAACCTGTTTCCGAATCGATGATGGACCACGCGCGACCAGAAATTCGGGTCCTCTCCATCGATCCCCATCCGCGGGGATTCGGCTACGCCGTCTTCGAGGGACCGGCGCGCCTGGTGGATTGGGGCACGAAGGACGTCCGCAAGGATAAGGAGCAGGTCGCACTCCACAAGATCGATAGAACTGGTCCAGGTATACCGGCCCGCGGTGATCGTCGTCGAGGACTGCGGCCACGGGAAGTCTCGGCGCAACCCCAGAGTCAGGCAGCTCACCGAAAGCATTCTCGCCGCGGCCCGAGAGTTCGGCGTCGAAGGGCGACCCTTCCACTCGCAGCCGTCTACCGGGCCTTTGCGGGAGCCGGCGCGGGCACGAAGTACGGGATCGCGACAGCGTTAGTCCGGGCCTTTCCCGAACTCATGGTGAGGCTGCCGCCGAAGCGCAAACCCTGGCAGAGCGAGGACAGCCGCATGAGCATCTTTGACGCGGTTGCCCTTGGCCTCACCTACTTCCGCACCCTGCGCAGGACCAAGACTGCATTCTCCCCGGACGCTCATTCGCGGAACGCAGATCATTCCGCTTGAAGGTCCGCATCGGAAGGAAAGGCGCGGCTTCCTTCCGACGCGGGCCCTCAAGCCCGAATCGCACCTTAACAGGAGAATACTATGGAACCATCAACGCTTCTCGCCCACAGCGGCACAACCGAAAGATCAGCCGCGAAGAACTGAAAGCCGTTCTGACCCCGGAAGGAACTCCCACGCACCATCCGGTGCCCCACTTTGAAATCGTGCAAGCTCTTGTTGAAACCCTGGGCTTCCGCAACATCGGCGTGGTTCGCGATGAGTACGCGGTTTCCGGCGATGGCATGAAGATGTTCGGCGTCCTCGACCTGGAAACCAGCTTTGCGGAGTGCCGGTTTTCCATCGGCATCCGCAATGCCAATGACAAATCGATGCGGCTCGCCATGACGGTCGGTTATCGCGTGTTCGTCTGCGACAACATGGCCTTCTACGGCGACTTCACTCCCGTCCTCGCCAAACACTCGAAGCACTTCAGCCTGATCGACGCCATTTCCGTGGGCGTCGACCGGATGCAGCGCAATTTCGATCCCCTGCAACGCCAAGTGGAAGCGTGGAAAGAGATCCAACTGCCCGATACCCTCGCGAAGATGGTCATCTACCGGGCCTTCATTGAAGGCGACCTCGAAGCGCCCCGCCATCTCGCGCGCCCGATGCACGACCTGTACTTCAATCCCCGGTTCCCGGAGTTCGCTCCCCGCACGATCTGGAGCCTCTCGAACGCCTTCACGTCCGCCTTCAAGGAACTTGACCCCATCCCGCAGTTCAAAGCAACCGCAAAACTCGGCCCCTTCCTGGAAGCCGTCCAGCACGCAGCCCGGTAACGCCGGCCGGCAAAGCCCGGAAGCCCCTCCTTCCGAACCAAGCCCCTTGGTAAACGGGTTGGCCGTCATCCCCTTAGCAAAAACGGCCTGCTTTTCAAGCTTATCTGGCACGACGCATCCCACACCCAACCGAAAGGAGAATAAGCAATGAGCATGGTGGAAGCTCACGGCAACACCTGGAAACCGCACGACTGGTCAGGTCCTGGTCGAGGAAATCCGTCTCGACCAAATCCAACCCTCGAAAACCAACCCCCGCCGCCGGATGGATGGCACGGCTTTGGCTGAACTCGCGGCGAATATCCGAGTCCGGGGAGTCCTCCAACCCATCCTCGTCCGCCCCTTCGACGGCGCGGTTATGAGATCGTTTGCGGAGAACGCCGCTGGCGGGCCTCGAAATCGGCGGGCAGGGAAACGATTCCCGCCCGCATCATGAACCTGAGCGACGCCGAAGCGATGGAGCTCGCCGTCATTGAACGTGCGCGTGAAAGTGTTCACGAGTTGGATGAAGCCTTTGGTTACAACGCCCTCATCCGACAGGACCCAACGCTTTACACCGTGGAAACTCTTGCGGCCAAAGTCGGCCGCTCTCCGAAGTACGTATACGGCCGGCTGAAGCTTGCCGAACTCACCCCCAACCTCCAGAAAGCCTTCTACGAGGGCAAGCTCACGGTGGGCCACGCGATGGAAATCGCCCGGCTCCAACCCAAAGATCAGGAACAGGCCTTAAGCGAGTGCTTTCCGGGGCACCGCACGACCGCCGCGATCCTCAAAGACAAAGACCCGCGCCCCATCAGCGTTCGCGAGCTGCGGGATTGGATTCGGCGCGAAATCCACCTGAGTCTCGCCCAGGCCCCCTTCGACGTGAACGACCCCAATCTTCTCCCTGCCGCAGGGCCTTGCACGACCTGCCCCAAGCGGTCCGGCAGCAACCCATTACTCTTTGCCGACGCGATCAAGCGGCCTGACATCTGCACCGACCCGGAATGCTTCCGAAAGAAGAAGGATACCCTCGCGGTCTTTTTGCAGCACCAGGACGCACGGCCCCTTGTAATAGGTCGGGTACTCTTCCACCACGGCGCCCTCTCCGGCTCCGTTAATGATATCCCTCACAAGAAAACCATCGAGCGCAAGCTCATCATACCCGTGATCCGAGATGAGTACCTGCTGTCGCGCTATCAAGTCGAGAATACGGTGAAATATGTCACTCATCAATAAATCCTGCCGCCGGCCGCTCGTTAGGCTACACACCATTCCACAGATCCATTGTAGCGAATTCAACCTCCATTTGCAGGATTCTCCTGCCCCGGGCTTTCCTTTGATCTCCAACCCATACTCAATTCCCAAAATGAACCGGCCGTGGCCGCCTCCGGGTCACACAACCTCAGGCGCAGTCCGAACTGCAATCTCTGCGATCTGTGCTTCCCACCTATCGCAACTCGATCACCAAACAGACGTAGGGGCAGGCCTCGTGCCTGCCCTAGGCACCCACGAGGAGTGCACCTACGCTTCCGGTCCGGCGGCAATGTACAAAGAGGGGACGGCAACCCGTCCCCCTACGGCGAATGGCCTTGCGGCCATCGGGGTTCAGACTGGTAGCGCCTGTTTTTCATGATGCGGCACTTCTCACCGACCGCGGCCAAGTGCCGCGGACCTCCAAAACAGGTCCGCGCTCGTTATTTCCGCGCTCCAGCAACTTCGGAATGCTGGCGGGCAGCAGCGCATGGGAAGTAGAAACAGCACGGTTCAGATGCTTTAGGTGGGGTGGTGCAAAGGTGGGGGGATTTTCAAGGGCACTTCGGCGGCTGAACGGCGGTGCCGACGCGGAGCTCAGTTGTGAGAGGGCCAACCGGGCGGGGAGGGAAAAACTAACTCGTGTTGTCGGGGACCGAGCGGGACAAGCTTAGCCAGAGGAGTTGCCATAGGGTGATGGCTGGAAGGATGGGGTGGGCGCCCCAGTGGAGGTAGCGAACGCGGTAGAGTCGTTCGACCGTCAGGGCCAAGCAAGTCAGAAGCCCCACCACGAGCAGGCGGTGGGCCTCAGGGTGGCGGATGTGTTCGAAGCCGTAGCGGTTTTTGGCATCGTTGAACCCCTGATTCTCGATTTCCCATCGACTTCTGGCTATGCGGAAGATGGCCCGGCTGCTGACTCGGGGGCGAGGGAAGTCGGTCAGCCCGTATGCCTCGCACAGAGTGCCGTCGGGTTTGTGCTGCCGATAACGAACCCCCCGCACCGTTTCCCAACGTAAGGTTTGCCAAGGGTCAAAGTCGTCGGCGTCCCAGATTTCCACCCGGTCCTTCCCCCAGCGAAAGACTGGATGGGGAGGCTGGGAGCGAAACCGTTTCTGGGCGGCGGTGAACAATTCGGGGAGATTGTTCTTGAGGCGGGCGACCACGTGGAGTCCCAGATCCCCCACGTCGTGCAGAAAGGGGGCGGTCGCGTAGTCTCCGTCCGCGACCACGTAGTCGGCAAAGCGGGGGCCTAAGTTGCGCACGGTGCGAGGCAGGAGCCGGCGACCCGCGCTGTACTCACTGTCCCCAGGGCCGTAGGGCGCGACATCTCAGGGCAAGGTTAAGCCGGTTCCCACCACACTGCTCACGACCAACTTATGATGATAGCTGAGGATCTCCCTTTTCTGATTGCGCACGGGACGGCACCCATCGCAACCCTTTCCCTGCGATCGTCCGGCACCGGTTCCATCCCAGGCCAAGCCCATGAAGCGGCCGGCATCGAAAGCCTGGTGGCGCTTGGCCGGACGAACGGCGGTGACCGCCGCTTGGCGCGTCACGCTGGGGTCGAGCCGTTCGGTAAAGTAAGCGAGCGCGTCATTCCCAAACCTCTGGGAAACATCCAAGGCCCGCCGGGCCGATGAACGCACCCGCGCTTCAATCGCCGCGCAGGCCACGCGACGCAGCAACCCCCCGATCCATAATGCCCAAACCAGGGCGGGGGCGGGAATGCGCCCCTGCTGGCGGCCAGCGCCCGGCGAGGGTAAGTAGGACTTCAGACGCAGACCCTTCGAAACATACTTCTTCCGGTGACGTGCCGTCGGCCCCTTCACCGCGGTTTACGCCTTGGCTGGCGAGTCAGCACCAGCAGTTGGGCGTTGGCAGCCCAGACTTCCCGTACCGCCGCCGGGAATTCCCGTCCGGCTTCCACCCGGCGGCGGACGTCCTCGACCCACTCGCTGGGAAGGTGCGGGACATGCTTTTTGCCACGCCCCATGAAGGTAAGGGAGCAGGCGGGATGCCCCGGCTTGTCCTTGGCGCAGTGGCAGGTGGGCTTGCCACCGCGGAGAGGGGAGAGGGAAAGTGATCCGGGCAGTAGATCGTCGGGCAGCGGGAAACGCCGCACGAGTTCAAACTTGCGTTGCCGGAGACGAGAGGCTTGGGCACCTCGAGGTTCGTGTTCGCTCATTATCTTATGGTATATATACAATAAGCAATAGCGAAAGTAAAGCTTTTTTGCGAATGCGAAAATAGGAGGGATGAGGTGAACTTCGCCGGAAATGCCGAAAGAGGCCTAATGATTGGCTTCGGTTGCAGCGGTCTATCTGTCGTTTACGAAACTGCTGGAGGTTTAAGCGGGCGATGGAAAACAACTAAAACGGTCTAAAATGGCCACCTTTCATGAGCCAAATATGGACCTACAAGTATGCGAGTTGGGCGATGCGAGCTGCCGCCACAGCATCGCCCAGAATTGCCCGCCGCGAGCTTTGGTGCCACGGACACGCATGCAAAAGGTCAACCCAATCTCACCTAGAGGCTGACAAAGGATGCGGAATTAGGAGCCAACGGCACAATCCATTTTGCGACGTAAATTGTGACATAAGGGGGTTGTGATAGCAGGAGAATGCACCAGAATGCAGCACGCAAGAAACTCTAGCAAAATGTGAGCAAACCCACGATGCGCTATACCCTTATGCATCATTATGCCGTTTCTTGCTATTACCGGTTTCAGAATTGACACGGTAGAGGTCTGGGGTTCGAGTCCCCACGGGCCTACCGTTGCTTTCAATAATTTAGCAATCGCCCTTGCCTTTCGCGTTGCTCCACATTGCTCCAATAGGAGCCTAAGCTCTTCTACCCGAAAGTTCGGTCTCCACGTAGTGATCCGCCCCATTCGTTACATGAATCGTCGGTTCTCGTTGAAGACGGCGATTTTGGTTGATGTGCATTCGCAATCCATTTACCGCCGCCTGGTCTGGGCTCCCAGCCGCGAGCCATATCCGAAATGGGTTCTCCCACGATTCTGAATAGGGTAAGTAGTACTTTAGTACCCTTGACGCTCAGGGAAATACGCCCAACACTACCAACATGGACAATCCCCAAGGAAGGATGGGGGAGCGGACAACAGAGCGCCCACCGTGCTGACAGTCTAAGGGGTTGGTGCTCGGGGCAGTTCAGCAGGATAGCAAGAGGATCGGTCGCATCTCGATACGGCGCATATGTGAAGGCAGTCGCCACTTTAACCTGGCGGGGAAAACCATGATTCGGATCGGCGTTATCGGTTACGGCTACTGGGGTCCAAACATCGTCAGAAACCTGTGCGG
Organism: uncultured Acidobacteriota bacterium; assembly: GCA_963810005.1. Taxonomy (GTDB): domain Bacteria; phylum Acidobacteriota; class Terriglobia; order UBA7540; family UBA7540; genus Bog-366. The sequence goes on along the minus strand of CAWELY010000017.1, from coordinate 388,785 downwards.
CCTCGATTCGGCGCAGGTTGTTGCCATATGCGACAGAAGCCCTAGTGGCTCAAAGGCGCGCAAAGCACGCTTATCCGAGCGTGCAGGTCACTTCTGAGGCAGCTGAAGTCCTGCGTTCTCCAGACATCGATGCCGTGGCCATCGTCACTCCCGTCTGGACGCATTTCGAGCTGGCCAAAGCCGCCCTGGAAAACGGCAAGCACGTTTTCCTCGAAAAGCCCCTTACTTCGAATGTCGATCCAGGCGGAAGAGTTGATCGAGTTGGCAGAGAAGAAAAACCTCAAGATTATGGTGGACCACACGTTTCTGTTTACCGGAGCGGTGAAGAAGATCCGCCAACTGATCGATCAAGGTGAACTGGGCGACCTCTACTATTACGACTCCACGAGGGTCAATCTGGGCCTTTTCCAACACGACATTGACGTGATTTGGGATCTCGCGCCGCATGATTTGTCCATCATGGACTATCTCATCCGGAAGGAACCCGAGGCGGTCGTTGCGACCGGCCAGGCGCACTTGAACGGCCATGCCGACGTGGCATTTATCACGGTCTATTTCCCGCAGAACACGATTGCTCACATCAACGTGAACTGGTTATCTCCCGTGAAGGTCCGAACCACGCTGATCGGGGGAGAGAAGAAGATGCTGGTGTGGAATGACTTGGAAGCCGACGAGAAAGTCAAGGTCTACGACAAGGGCGTGCAAATGACCAGCGGGGAAGGAGTCTATGAATTGCTCGTCAGCTACCGCTCGGGAGACATGTGGGCGCCCAAGATCGAGCAGACAGAAGCCCTGAAGATCGAATTGGAGTACTTCTTGGACTGTATCGAGAGCAACCAGACGCCCTTTAATGACGGCGTGGCGGGATTGCGCGTTATCAAATTGCTGGAAGCGGCAACAGCATCACTGGAGCTGAAAGGGGAGTCCGTTTTGGTATGAACAACTACCATCTCCTCCGCCGTCACGATTGTCTTGCCACCAGCAGGGCACGTTAGCTCTTCCTCTTTGCCCCCTGCGATGATCACAGGACCGCTCATTTGAATCGTCGCCCTTCTCTTGAGACTGGTCATCATCGACAAACATTGGAAAGCAGTCGCTCAGCGGGCCGGGCGCGATCAGTGAAGCGACTCTCGCGGAGTTTCGCGCCCAGCGCAGAGTCCAAGAGCTTATATTCGACTTGGGACGCACGCTCATCAAAAGTTACGTGGCCCAACCGAAATGCGAGGCTCCCGCCCATGTGTTGTTTCCGCAAGTCATCAGAATCTTGCAGCGCTATATAGCGGAAAAGGTCCACGTCCCCCCCCGCTGACATCAAGGACCTGTTTCTGGCTCCCTACTACGGCTGGCTGGTAGAGATTCTCGCGGAAGCGATCCGCCCCGACGCACCTCAGGGCGAGGCGGCCGAAGTCCCCCGATACGAAGCCAGCCCCGGGCCAGGTTCGACCGCGGAAGTCGATTTCTGGACAAGCCGCGAGCCGCGCGAGGTCCTGAACAGTCACGTGAATTACATTGTCCCTGACACTCAAAGGTGGGAACAGTCCGCCGCGTGCTTTATCGACAAGCATCCAGCCACCGACGCCATGGTCAAGAACGCCGGCCTCGGCTTCGCCATTCCCTACCTGCACAACGGACAGATGCACGACTACATGCCGGATTTCATTATCCGTCTGAAAACCGAACCGCCGATTCACCTGATTTTAGAAACCAAAGGGTTCGACCCACTGGAAGGCGTCAAACGCGCCGCTGCTGAGAGATGGGTCGCGGCAGTGAACGCCGACGACAGCTATGGAACATGGCGGTATGCACTTGTAAGAAGACCTACAGACGTAAGTGGGGCTTTGTCAGGCATTGTAGGGAATGAGAAATGATGTGATGGGCATAATGCGGCCCGCTGATCGCCACCAGCGAGAATGTCGCAATCTCTTTCGGGAGGAACGCAATTATGTCCAATAACAAAGAGTTCGGGTACAGCACGCGCCTCGAATCAATTCCACTGGACGGCGTATTTTCAACAAATGCTGAAAGTGCTAATAGTGTTGAAAATCTCGGTCGCCCCCACCGCTTGATGTCCACCGGAGACCGAAGCGAAAATGGCGATTTGCGCCGGATGTACAGCGCGCCAATCCCTTTCGGCGCGTGGAGCTTGGTGTGCTTTCGGTAAGCCTGCGTGGAGGCAAGTGTTTTTGCGGGGGTTCGGTAGCCAGCAAAAGTCCCCTTGCGGCGGCTCCGTGAGCCCCTATCCGCAGCTTTTTGGGGACTGCGGACCCACTTCTCCCTGGTCATACGGCCTCCTCCAACAGATTGCGCATTCTCACCCGATTGTAGGCCGCCAGCGCCCAAGTGAACATCCAGCCCACCCGGGCTTTTCCCCGGAAGCGCGTCTTGCGCATCCCCCCACGGTCTTCCGCCAACCAAAGATTTCTTCCACCCGCTTGCGTACCCGCTGACTAATCGCATAGCCCGGGTGCCGAGTGGTGCGTCCGTCAATCGCGCTGCCTCCCCGGCGAGCGGTGTTTGGCGCCACGTGCGGGGTAACGTTCCCCGCGCGCAGGTCGGCCACACAGCCCTGAGTGTCATAGTTTTTGTCCGCGCCCAGATTCACGCCGCCGTTGGGTGCCTGAGCGGTCATCATGGCCACGGCCGCCGCGCCTCCGGGCCAGGAGTCGATTGATGCGTCTCATTCGAGCGTTGCTCTCCCCGGAAATCCACGGTGGGATTGCCCGGATCGTCGGGAGGGGGAGCCGTCTCCCCCTCCTCCTTTTTCTTAAAGCTCTTCCGCCTGGCCCAGGCCTCGATCAGCGTTCCATCCACCGTGAAGTGCTCATCGCTCAGCCGATCGTGCGCTCCGGCCAGCTTCAGAACCTCTTGGAAGAAAGCCTCCGCCACCTCCCCTTTCAGCAGGCGTTCCCGGTTCTTGCCGTACCCCGTCGCCTCCCAGACCGGATCGTCCAGGTTCAAGCCCACAAACCAGCGGAACAAGAGGTTGTAATCCAACTCCTCCATCGGCCGCCGCTCGCTGCGGAGGGTATAGAGAACCTGGAGCAGCAAGGCCCGCAGCAACTTCTCCAGCGCAATCGAGGGCCGGCCCACGGCCGAACAGAGCGCGTCCAGTCGCGGAGAAAGGCGCTCCAGGACGGTATTGGCCATTTGCCGGAGGGCCCGCAGAGGGTGATCGGCCGGAACTCGTTGCTCGGACGACACATAACTGTAAAGGGGGGCCTGAGGGATGTCTTCTCCGCGCATCTGATATCCTCCTTAGGATTACTCTGGAGGATTAGATACCACAATTAAGTATGACGAACAAAGTCAAAAGCCGAATTTTTCAGCATCCTGCTAGTATTACTATGTTAAGTCGTGTCGTTCCAGATTCGCTTGAACTTGGTTCCGCAGCAGGGACCGAGTCCGCTCCATCTCACCCGCCAGGGCTGGATCGCGTGAAGAATCCCTTCCCACGTCGCACCAAAAGTTTTTTTTACGGCGTGAGTAGACGATTAGGATAAATAGGTAAGCCACGGCGGAAAGCACCAGATGATGATGAAAGCCTCGCCAAGAACGGCCTTCGAAGTGGTCCAAACCCAAGTCCGCCTTGGAGCGCTGAAAGTATTGTTCGATGTGCCCGCGGGAACGGCTCAGTTTCAGGCAGCGGGCTTGGGTGGGCGGGCGGTGGAGATGGGCCAAGTAATAGTGATAGGGTTCGGGGTCCCCCGCCGGCCAGTCTACCACCCGCCAGACTTTTTCCAGTTTGCCCCCCGCGTGGCGCAAGTCGGGTTGCAGAAAAACCTGGCGCCAAGCCAGTCGCGTGCGCCGGGGTTGCCCGCCCGCCGTCACCCAACCGCACTCCTTCCACTCGTGCTCCGGGATTCTGCAGGTCAACTCCGCCAAGGTGGCGGCGGGAGGTTCTCCCGCACAGACATGCCGCCGGACCTGCTTTACTTCCGTTCCCACCTTGTGATCCCATCCCTTGAGGGCGTGCCCATCGACTTGCAGAAAAAATTCCAGGTCCAAGGCGCGCACCCCGGCGCGAAATTCCGCGTTGTTGCCGTAGGCGCTATCCCCCAAGACCGGCGCCGGAGGGACGCCGTCGTCCTGCGCTTGGCGAAGCATCTCCAGCGCCAGCGCCGGCTTGGTGGCAAACTCCACTTCCGCCGGGATTCCCGCAGCCAGGCAGCGTTCCCGGTCCTCGGTCCAGCTCTCGGGAAGGTACAGCCGCCCGCCCACCGGCGCGGCGATCCCCCCGTCGCTCACCACCACTTCCACACTCACTTGGCAGTTGGCCTGCTTGCCCACCGCCCCACAATATTGATGCGCGACTCCCACCGAGTGGGAGCCCTGCTTGACCCAGCCGGTCTCGTCCACCACCCAAGCCTCCAGCGGCTCCAAGTGAGGAATGATCTCCTGCCGAATCGCCCGCCACAACCCTTCCTCGCTCCAGGGGCTGTCGGTAACGAACTGTTGCAGACTTTGCGAGTCCACGCCCAGCCGCTCCGCCATGGGGATGATCGATTTGCGCTGCCCCGGCATCAGCAGCCCTTCCACGTATCGCGTCGCCGCCACCCGCCGCTCACTTCGGCCCAGCCCGGCAATCAGGGGACGCAGAAACTCATGCAACTGCGTCACGCTTTCTTTCCAAAGCTTGGCGTTCCAGGCAAGGGGCTTCATGCGCCCATGCTATGCCTTCTGGAGGAGAAAGGCAAAGGAAACTTAACATAGTAATACTAGCAGCCGGTCGGAGATAGATTTCGTCATACGTAGAATCAATAACTTGGCGAGATTCGAGTGTCTGTAAGTTGTTGATTCTTCGTTGACAAATTGTTGTTTCCGACACACTCCTCGAGTTTGTACATTTTGAAGCGAGGGATTCGTTCCCCAGCGCTCGAATAGTGACAAAAAAGCCGACGGTTTCAGCAAAATACCTGTGCTTCGGTAGAAAATGTCGCTCCGTTGTGTAGAAATGTCGCTTTTTTATCGGGCGAATTATCACCTTTTCATTTGTTTTCATACACATTCCGGCTTCGTTCGTCATTTATTAACATCTTTTTTTCAGTGCTCGCTCCCCACGCGACTTTTCCCCTCCGCCCCGACGATGGAACCTCCCCTACGTCAGATAATTTGTCCTGCGTTTTCCGCGTCGGTCTGGGCATTCGTCCTTTCCCCCGGGTGAAGCAGTGGGGGTGGCGCGCTCCCCACCCCTCCCCACCCCCCAAGGTAAGTCAGAGCCCAGGTGTGTTGTCAACAGAAATCCGGGCGGTTTTCCTACCGGTAGGAAAGAATTTTCCAAATGAGCCGCCCTTTTTCCTGCCGGTAGGAAACCCGGAGTGGCGGGCTGCCGATATTCAGCTCCCTTGGCGCCCTCTCACCGCGGTCGGCGCCGTGGGAAAGAGAAACTCCAGGAAGCGAAGCTTCAGGAAATCCATAAGGGCCTCCTGATAGTCCGCGTCGATGGCCACCACTTCGAGCACTGGGTGGCAGGGTTGATGGCGTACAGCCCGATGGTGATTTCGCCTTCGAGGTGGCGGTGAATCGTGTCCAACGCCAGGCCCAGCCCGTGGCCGGTCTTCTTGTCTTTGGGACGGTAATAGGAATGTCGGGTACTTTCGGGGTGCGGTCGGTTAGATTGGAGGGTGTAAGCACGCCGGTTCACGAGCAGGCGGAAGTAATCCGCCACCACACCGGCGGGCGCTTTCAAACGAAGGTTCCACATTCTCTTCTCCCCGAAGTCAGGTGGATCGCGGATCGGATCTATAAGAGGAAACGGTGAACATGACTCATTTAGACCAAGTTCCAAAGCTCAAGATTTCTATGCCAGATTGCTTGCCGAGTGAATCTTCAGTGTGCCGGCCGCCAACCCGCACAGTTGCGCGCTGGGCGGGTAGGGAATGTTTGCCCGCGTAGTTTTTGCGTAGTTTTTGCAGGGTTGGCTCCAGGCTCGCAAGCCCAGTCAGAACTGTGTTAACCTTGCAGATGGAAGCGTGGCTGCCCGTGACAGGAGGATCAAACAAATGTCGCGGCGTTGCCACCAAGATGGTCACGTTCGTCTTCGTAAGGACGTGAAACGGCCTTACGGGCAGGGGCTTTATCGGGTTCGGTCCGAGGACCAGCCAGAGGGAAAGTGGAAATCAGATAATCTCGGCTACAAAGATGAAATCACGAAGCGGCAAGCGCAGCGTCGGCTCCAGACGATTATTTCCAGGGTGGAGTCGGAGATTGTCAGGCTGCCGCGCTCGGTGATGACCGTGAATGCTTACGTGGAAGACCATTACAAACCCGAGTTCGTGAGCAAGCGAAAACCCAGCACGCGCTTGGCGTATCTCCAGATTCTCAAAGCTCACATTGTGCCAACCCTGGGCGCCATGGAGCTCAACCAAGTTACCAGGCGGGATGTACAACTGCTCATAAACCGCCTCCATAGCGAAGGCAGGGCTAGGCATACCTGCGATAACGTGAGAACGGTTATTCGTTCTCTGTTCCGCCAGGCTATTCGGGATGAGTACGTCACCGCCAACCCCGCGACACTCATTCAGATGCCGGAAGCCAACGCGCGCATCCCCGTAGAGGTTCCGAGCCAGGAGAAGATCCAAGAACTCCTGGATACGCTTAAGGAGCCTTACGGGACACTCGCCTGGTTCGTTCTCGTTACCGGCTGCCGTATTGGTGAGGCTCTCGGTCTCAAGTGGGGAGCCATCAATTTCGAGGATAAACTCGTCTGGTTTCTAACGGCCAGCTATCACGGGCATATGCACCTCACGAAAGGTCATCGGAGCAATAGGCCTGTGTACCTGAGTGAGGCAGAGATTCAACGGCTCAGGAAGTTCAAGTCGTTATCTCCCAACGCCACGGAAAACGACTTGGTGTTCCCACACCCAGAGCACCCGGGTAAGGCCATGACGGAGTGGCACGCTCTCAGGGTTGGTCTTAAGCCCGCTGGAAGAAAGGTCGGAATTAAGCTGATCTGGCACCAGCTACGGCATTGGACAGGGACGATGCTGTATCGGGCTGGGGTTCCGGTGAAGGTGATTCAGGCCAGACTGGGACACTCAAAATGGGAAACTACCGCGGATTGGTATGTCGGAGTTCTCTAGGGAAGGGGAGCGCGAGGCCGCAGAAGTTATATCGCATTTGCTCCAGAAAGTGTTGCCGTAAATGTTGCCGCAGAGATCGATAAGCAAGTGTAATTGTGCTAAGTTGTTGAAAGGAAAGTACGGGCCTGTAGCTCAGACGGATAGAGCAACGGTTTCCTAAACCGTAGGTCGGGGGTTCGAATCCCCCCAGGCCCTCCATCTTTTCAAGGACTTGCACCGGCACTCCTTTTTCCGGCTACTATTTCCGGCTACTTTAAGCGACGGCCGGCTCTTGCTTGAGTTCAGACTCCGCTGTCTTGAGCTTCTGCCAAACCGCTTCTGAAGCCGCTAACTGAGCCTGATCCCCTGCATGCGAATAGATGATGTTCACCCTGTCGTGCGCGTGTCCCAGTCGGTCCATGCGGGTTTTAAGATCCACCCCTTCGTTCAACATGAGCGAGTTGTTCAAGTGCCGTAGGGCGTGCCAGTGAAGTTCTGGAATGCCGAGCTTGCGCGCCACTGGTTTGATGTGCTTTGACATTAGCCAGCCCAGGTCGACGGGCCTGCCACGTTTGCCAGGGAGCACCCAAGCATTGGGCTGGGCATCCGGAAAGTTCTTCTCTTTATACTCCCGCAGTACCTGCATCTGTTCGTTGGTAAGCACGACCTTCCGGTAACCTTTCTTGGTTTTGGGTAAAGTGCTTTTCCCTTCCCAGACCGATTCCCGGATCAAGATGGTATTGTGTTCCCAGACGACCGATTCCCAGCGTAGTCCGCGCAGTTCCCCGCTCCTGTTCCCCAACCAGACTGCCAGTTGCCAGGCCATTCTATGACCTGGAGCTTTTAATCCGTCCAGGATGTCGACAACCTGCTCAGCGGTTGGCATGACATAGGGCTTCTCGGGTCCCTCGGCCGAAAGTTTGACAAAGCGAGCGGGATTGTATGTCAAGCCGTGGCCAAGTCGAATGGCCGATGACAAGATACTTGACAGGTACGCCCGGTACTTCACGGCGTTGTTTCTGTTGAGGTTGAGGCTGTCGAGGTATTTTTGGATCTCCGCAGTGGCCAGACCATCGAGCAGGCGTGCGCCAAACCGCGGGAGCCATATTTGTTTCACCACGCATTTCATGTCACGCACCGTACTGGGTTTCTTGTCCTTTAGTTCGTGCCTTGTTTCCTTCTTCTCTTCATCGTAAAAGTGTTCGCACCAGAAAGCCGCCAAGGTGCGGGAGCTTCCAGCGACTTCACGATGATCGTTCAGTTTCTTCATCCATTCGCGTCTGAGTTTCTGTGCTTCGCTCTTCGCGAGTTCTTTTACCCGCCCCAGACAGTGCGAGGGACGGTGGTTTCCTTCTGTCCACTGCACGTACCAGCTCCCGTCTTTAATGCGGAGGCTGCCTTGCCGATCCCGGCGTCGAGTCATTTCTACTCCTCCTCGAATCGCCGAGTCCAACTTAGAAACTGTACTGTTTTCCTGCTGTGCAAGCAAGTCCGCTACGAGCCGTCCGTCAAACCGGATGTCGGTGGGCGTAAGGCGTGTATGCGGAATGTACTGACGGTGACTCTGATGGAGTCTCCGGTAGATAAAACTCGGGCTGCACTTGAGGCGTGCCGCTAGCTCTGCAACGGTTAGCAATTCTGCTTGTTGCGAAGTGCTTGTGTCCCCCGCGACATCTTGCCGACCCTGCCTAGCGGTTGACTGCCAGCCCAGCAACCTCTCCCTAGCTGTGTTGCCACTCGACGGAATGCTGACGCACGGGGTTAAGGGGTCTTGAGAAGCACCCACAGATGGTTCGGGGTGGCTATCAGCCCACTGCTTTCGCGGGCTATCAAGCTCGGCACTTACGCGGGCAATAGGATCCGCACCTTGCGCGAACAAAAAGGCCGCGAATTGCTCCGCACCGAACTGCGGTAACTTCACCGGCTCCACACCTGATGGGGATGGCTTGCCGCACAGGCCGGTATCTAGACCACTGTGTTCCGCGGGCAGCACGATTTGTTGTTCCCGACTTAGCACCTTAGAATTCCTTGCCTACCACTTGGGTTGAATTGGCATATGCCCCCGGCTTGCACATTGCGCCGCCGCCCCGGGTCTTATCTCCCTCTGGGATGTCCCCCTTTAACCCATCCGGAGGACTAGATTGGCTTAGATCGTCACCGACCGTCACATCGTCACAGGCCTCCGAAAATGCGATCTCCGTCCCACCGGCACCGTCACGCCTTACGTCACAACTACCGTCAGGCGAAACCTCCTGATCCGCCCGTGGTTATGGCGATTGAAATGGTTGTGGCTCCGCCGTTGGCCTCTTTTCCAACCTAATCGGGCGCCTATCGGCCTCACGCGGCAGACGATGGATCTTGATACCAGCATTTTTCAGGTTGGGCTTGAGGCGCGCCAGCGTACTTGAGAGAGCCCTTGGGGTTATTGGCCGTGCGCGTCCCCGGGGTTCATCGCTGATCTGGATATTTAACTTCTTAAGCAGCTCCCCAGTTGTGCCCGTCCACTCGTTTTTGTTTTGCATGAACTCAATGACCTTGGTTGCCACAGGAGACGACACGAGCACGATATCGCTGCCGATGATCTTTGCGGAACCTTGGTTGGCCTTCTTTCCCTGCGCGCCATCGGCTTCGATTTTCCCGCCCCCCGGCGCGTTCACAGAGCCATCCTCAAACGGTGAATAGAGATCTCCATCTTGTGCCCAGGTTGGGAACCAGGTGTCAGCATCGGTATCTTCTGTATATTCTTTGTGCCGACCGGTAAATCGAATCCCCCTCAGAAGGTCCGACTGGGGAAAAGGAATATCCGCAGGGGGAGTAGATGGCCAAAGCAGGGGTTCGTAAAAACTCGATACGTGCTTGGCCTCCTGATCCATCCCCGCTTCCGGTAACGCGCGGAGTCCCGAAGTGTCGGCGCGCATTTAAAAACGTAGAAATTTGAACAGAGGCCGGTTTTCCGGGTGGGGTTTAATGTCAGCCCGTGGTGGTGGCGGTCTTGCCGGTTGCGGAGTGGAGGGGGACTTTGCTGCGCAGGTAGGCAAGATAGGACTCAGGGACCGCCTGGGCGAGCAGTTCTTCGATCACGGGCAGGAAGTAATGTAGGGAGCGAATAAGTCCGAGGGGCATGGCGTCGCGGCGACGCGCCGCGCGGCGGGATGAGGCTAACAAGAAGGCCGTTTGAACGTTTGCACGACAAGCACGATTCAAATCCCATAGGGTCGTGACGCGGCTTCGTTCAAACGGCTGTATCGAAAGCGCGCCGTTCCGACCATCGCGCGGCCCCACCCCAATCGGCGAAGGCATGGACGTGGCCGAGGAGAAAATTCTCCAGCGTCTGATCGAGGAAGGACTCCCGTGGCCACTTCCCCGAAGTGGGCCCAGTCGGCCTGTCCTTGCTCGCCGGGGAAGGTGTGCAGACGCAGAAAAGCCTCGCGCTGGGGCGGGCGCAGGTCGGCCACGACGCGGCGGAGTTGGGTGATGCTGCCGGGGTAGCCGCGCGAGCGGATCATCTGCAGGCGGCGGGTAGCGCGCAGGCGAGGATATTGCTGCAGGGTCTGGCGCAGGAAGTCGAGATAAGGGTCGGTGAGGCGGTCGCGCCGCCGGGGATGGCTACGGAAGCGATCGGTTTCGAGCGCGGCGCGCACGGTATCGGGATGCAGGTACAGCTCCGCCGCAAACGCTGGCCGTTTTGACGGCGGGGTGGGAAGCGGCGGGATATCCCGGTCGGTGCGGCTGAAGGCGAGGTTGCCGACGTGGAGGCCGTGGATTCGCCAGCGCTTCAAGATAAGCCGCCCGACGGAGCGGGAGTGACTGGCGATCAGCCCGCGGCAGATGGACCGCCGGCTGCGGGGCCAGAAGCTGCCGGCGCGCCGGAGACTTTACGGACGCACCCCGCCGGGCTTGCGGCGGAAACGCCCAATGGCGGTAAAGACGGAACACGGGGATGGGCGCGGTCCGGGGTTTACGGAGATCGACCGGGTCGCACACGCGGGCCATTCCGGAGCGGGGGAGTTCGGGCACACGCTGAACGTGACGGACATTCACCGCGGGTGGACCGAGTCGCGCGCCCTCCTGGGGCGTAGCCAACTCGCGGTATTAACCGCCATTCATGAGGTCGAGCCGGCGCTGCCCTTTGCGTTGCGGGGGTTGGATTGCGACAAGGGTTCGGAATTCATCAATGGGAATTGGCGGGCCGGGTGCCAGGGCCAGAACATTCAACGGACCCGCGGACGCCCTTACCAGAAGGACGACCATGCCCACGTCGAGCCGAAGAACGGGACGCACGGGCGCAAGCTCCGGGGCGGGGACCGTTACGATGCGGTAGCGGCGATCGAGGCCATCAACGATCGGTACCGTCAGGAACTCCGCGGGTTGCGGAATCTCTGTCTGCCCTCGGTGAAGCTGGTGAAAAAGACGCGGGGGGGGTCGAAACTCCGGCGTGTTTACGATGCCCCGCAGACCCCGTTGCCGCGCGTGGCGCCCTCCGGGGATGCCGAGCCCGGCCGCTTGGCAGAGTTGATGAAGCTCCAGAGTCGCCTGGATCCGTTCGAGCTGGCCCGCCGCATGGATCGCAAGCTGAAACGGATCTACGCAGTAGCGAACCACCGGCTCAGCCCCGGGAACTGCCCGCTGCACGCGGATCATCGCAAGTGGTTGCGGCCGGCGGAGGGGTGGGTAAAAGACGCTCCGGGGAAAAGCCCGAAAGCGGCTTTCCCACCGAGCTTGGAAATCCCGCCAAGAGCGCGGGATTCCCACTTTCCCACACCCCCGGCGGCGGGTCCCCGGTAACATTTTAAATGGCGCGACGACTTACCCGAAAGTTACATTCTTAAACGGCTTGACGCGGGGATATCCGGCACACGTAGTGCCTCAGTTTGGTAGGCGCACGGTTTGCTATGGCGGCTGTCCTGGGGGACCTGGAAGAGGTGGGACCTCGAAGAGGTCCAATGTCATTAGCCGTGGGTGAAACCCACGGAAACACTGCGCACCGATGATTTACAACCCCGAAGACATCTGAGGGTCCCGGTCCGTGGGTTTCACCCACGGCTGAGGATATTGTTCCCCTTCGAGGAACAAAGCCTAGGCCTGTCCGCTTCAAACTAGGACACTACCTCGGGCTCAGCCTCCCATGTTGCCCGCCCGTCGCCTCATGGCCGAACGGTCGCCGTAGCGCCCCCAACATCACTCTTGATGTTTTGTCTGGATCATTTGTCTGGAGGTTTTGTCCTGATCTTTTGTCTTGACGTTTTGTGGATTTATGGGCTACAGCATGTAGGCTCATTTTATTCTTGACAGCGGCAATAAACATCATACACTAGCGTAGGAGACTGGTGGACTGCCGATTGAGGATTGGTGATTGCTGAATGCTGACCCCTCACTCCTGGCTCCTACGTTCTGACCGCCTTCGCGACCCGGATGAGTCTATGAAAACACAGGATGTTAGTGAGTAATTGGGTGAATTTCGATGGTTGTGTTGAAAGATCCAGAGTCTGAAAACAGACAAGTTATGATGATGAGGTTCGGGAACGAGGCACTGACCCAAAAGATGTTAAAAATGAAGGGTGCTCCCAATGGTTGATTGAAAATAAAGGGGCAAAAAAAGTGCTCCCAATGGTTCATTCAAAATAAATGGGTTACGCGACAATCGAGATGAAATCATGTATATTACTGGAAACAGACAAGATTTAAGAAGTTCTGTAACCAAACTCTCTTCGAACCCGTAATATCATTGGAAGGGGAATCACCGACTTTTCGCAGCAAACCCGATAAGTCATAGTAAGAAACTGAGAAAGCCGTTGGATGGGAGACCCAGAGTGAAAGCCGGTCGCTCGGACGTGGCGCAGGCATCCTGCCCGCTGTGGGGCGAGCATCCTGCCTGTGCGTCCGTGTTGTCGGACCCCGGTTTCGTATTATGCCGCTCCCGGCTCCGGGTTTGGTTGTAGGGCGGGACTCCCGCGCTACATCCGCGTTTTCCCTTCTATGCCGCGCCCCCTGTTCCCGGCGTGCAGCTTATCCAGGGAGATAGGGCGTGATGAGAGATGAGATTAGGCGAATTTCCCTTAGGAGGAGTTATGGATCAGCGCATCAATGCGAAGGACCGAAGCGAGAATTCCGGTGGCAAGAATAGTTTGGGCCATTGTCCTCGCCGTGTTGGGATTGGCGGCGTTCTCCGCCCGCCCTCTCGCGGCGGCGGATGGAGATTATCATCTTCTCAAGAAAGTTGTGCTGGGGGGAGAAGGATTTTGGGACTACCTCATTTGCGACAGTGACGCGCGCCGCGTCTACATTTCGCGGGGCACGCACGTGATGGTGGTGGATGCCGATACCTACGCCGTGGTGGGAGACATTCCCGGCACGGACGGAGTACACGGCATCGCCTTGGCGCCGGAACTCGGCCGCGGCTTCACCAGCAACGGCCGGACCAACACCGTCACCATTTTTGATCTTAAGACGCTGAAGGTTCTGGGGACGGCGCCCACCGGTGAGGGGCCTGACGCCATTGTGTACGATCCCGCCTCCAAGCGCGTCTTCACCTTTAACGGTCATGGCGGTAACGCCACGGCCATCGATGCGGCCTCGGGAAAACCCGCCGGAACGATCACGCTGGGAGGCAGGCCGGAGTTCGCCGCCGCGGACGGGCAGGGGCACATCTACAACAACCTGGAAGACAAGAGCGAACTTCTCCAGATCGATTCGCAGAAGCTCACGGTCACCGCGCGCTGGCCGCTCGCGCCGGGTCGAATCACCCTCGGGGTTGGCGATGGACAGGGAACATCGCCGGCTCTTCGTCGGGCTGCCATAACCAGATGATGGCGGTGGTGGACGCGGACTCCGGCAAGGTGCTGGCGACGCCGGCGATCGGCCAGGGTGTGGACGCCAATGCGCTTCGACCCGGGAACCCAGCTCGCCTTCAGCTCCAATGGCGATGGCACGCTGACCGTCGTTCACGAAGACTCGCCGGAGAAGTTCACCCCCGTCGCGAGCGTCCCGACCCAGCGCGGCGCGCGGACCATGGCGCTGGATGTGAAGACGCATCATGTCTTTCTCGTGACGGCGGAATTCGGCCCGCCACCCGCGCCCACGGCGGACCATCCTCATCCCCGGCCGCAGGCCGTCCCCGGCTCGTTTACGCTGCTGGTGTTTGGGCAGTAAAGTAAGGGTAGCGCGGACCTGTCTTGTAGGTCCGCGGCTTTTCCTTGCCAAGGGGACGAGCCGCGGATCTACAAAACAGGTCTGCTACACTCGCTGTTGGTGGTTGGGCAGTAAGGTTTCCGGCGGAACGGCGCTGGCCGGCTATCCGCCGATGGGAAGGCGTAGGATGGCGGCGGTTCGCGAACCCGCCCCTATCTTTCGCTGTCCCTAATTTGGACAAGCCTGCTCCAGAACCGCCGCCTAAAACGAATCGAAAGAGTTTAGCTCCGTGACCCCAGACCGCCCCATGAACATCTCGCTCCGCCGCCTCATCTTCGGCGGCAAGCACACCATCTCCGCCCGTCTTGCGAAACCGGCAGAGGGTGGCGTACTTCCTCATCCTGGCTGCCCTTGCAGTTCTCCCTTATCTCAACTCTCTGCGCAACGGCTTTGTCTATGACGATTTCGACCAAGTCCTGGTTAATCCCTACATTCGGAACTTCCATCACCTGCGGGAAATCTTCACCTCCTCGGTGTGGTCGTTCATGGGGGATTTCCGCGGCTCCACCAATTATTACCGCCCGGTAATGTCGCTGGGATACCTGTTCTGCTACCAGCTTTTCGGGCCTCACGCGCTGGGGTTCCACCTGGCCAATCTTCTGGCGAACGTGGGAGTGGTTCTCCTCGTCTTCCTGGTCACGCTCAGAATGTTTCGCTCCGCCGCGGTGGCGCTGGCGGCGGCGTGTATCTTTGCGCTCCACCCCATTCACAGCGAAGCGGTGGATTGGATCGCCGCGGTCACCGAACTCGAGTTGGCGCTCTTTTATCTTCTGACCTTTGGGTTTTTCCTCGCCTCCGGCGCGCGCGGAGGCAAGTGTTCGGCCCCACTCCAGGTCGCCATGGCGGGGAGCTTTGTGCTCGCCCTGCTTTCCAAGGAGCAGGCGCTCACGCTTCCGTTGCTCGCCGCACTGTACGAGCACCTCTTCCGCGAGGATCGCGCGGAAACCACCAAGGCCCAGAAGTTTCAGCGCTATGGCGCATTGTGGTTGCTCGCCGCGGTTTATCTGGCGCTTCGCGCCCGTTATCTGGGCGGATTCGCGCCCAGACTTGACCGGCCGGGGTTTGGGACAGAAGAGTTGGCGATTTCGGCCTTGGCCCTGATTGGCCGGTACTGCTGGAAACTCGTGTGGCCAGCCGAACTCTGCGCCTATTACGTTTTCCCCACCGACGTCGCCGCGCTCATATCCCTGGGCGCTCGGTGGCGTCGTGGCTCTGGCGATTGGCGCGTTAGCCTTTGTGGTCCTCTGGAAGTCCAACCGGCAAGCGGCTTTCGGAGTTGTTTGGCTGCTCGCGACGCTGGCGCCGGTATTGAATGTTCGTTGGATGACCAGCAACCCCTTTGCGGAGCGCTACCTCTATCTCGCCTCGGTGGGATTCTGCTGGATGGTGGGCTGGGCAGGCGTCCGGGGGTGGAATTCGCTTTCGGCTCGGGGCAGTCGATGGCGCGTCGCGCTGCCCCTCGCGGCCGGCCTGATCGCCGCGCTTGGGGTGTTTCGCATCGTCACTCGAAATCGCGACTGGCGGGATAACCTCACCTTCTACACCGCGACGCTGGCGGTTTCACCGGACGCCTATTACATCCACAATAATCTGGGAACCGTATACTGGGCGAAGGGAGACATTCCGGCGGCGGAAAAGGAATGGCGCATCGCGCTGCGCCTGGCGCCCACCAGCGAATACGCCCTGCACAATCTCGGCCTGGCGGCGAATGCGGAGAAGCATTATCCCGAAGCGGAAACCCTCTTCTTGCGCGCCCTGGCGATCCGGCCGAATTACAGCGACGCCCATCTGGATCTGGGGGAGACTTACGAAGCCACGGGCAGATTGCAGGAAGCGGAGGCCCAGTTCCGCGCCGCCGAAAATCTTTCCCCCCTCAACGTTCGGGCGCACAACGCCTTGAGTGAGTTCTATTTTGATAGGCGGCAACTGCGCGAGTCGGAGGCGGAAGCGCGCCGCTCCGTGGAAATCGAGCCCACCACCGAGGGGTACTGGGACCTCGGATTGGTGGAGTGGCTCGAGGGAGACCGGAAGGGCGCCGAGCGCGCTTTTCTGGGCGCTGAGGAACTAAGCCTGTCCGACAGCCGATCGCATTTCATGCTGGGACTTTTCTATATGGACTCCGGCCGTAACGCCGACGCCATCCGCGAATATCGGGCCGGGCTGCAACTTGATCCCCATAACGCCGACGCCATCGCCAACCTCAAGAAGTTAGAATTTCTCGGGGCTCAACAATAACGAATCGGGGGGAAGTCTCGAGAGGAAGTCGAAGGCCGAAAGAAAATCAACGCCCGCGTTGACTTTCCCGCACCCCTGGGGTAATTTCAGGTATGGGACTTGCGTCCCCTCCCGTACCCTATGACTCCTGAAAGCAGCGTCGTTGAGGTGACACTGGAAAGTGACCTCAAGAATGTTGAGGTGGCGGAGGAGATTACCCGCCGCGTGGCAGGCACCGCAGGATTCGATGAGGACGAACAGCACCGCATTGAAATGGCCGTGCACGAGTCGATGATTAACGCCATCTGGCACGGCAATAAGAATGATTCCAGCAAGAGCGTTTGGTTGCAGTTTAAGATTCATCGCGACCGGCTGGAAATACGCATCCGGGACCAAGGAACCGGCTTCGATCCGAAACACATTCCCGATCCGCTGGAAAGTGAAAACCTGCTGAACGTGTCCGGGCGCGGAATCTTTCTCATCCGCACCTTCATGGACGAGTTCCGGGTGGAACATGTTAACGGCGCGGGGACAGAAGTGACGATGGTCAAACGCCTGAGTTCCGGAATTCAGACTAAACAAGGAGGAACCGACCGTGAGCATGAAAGCCACAATACGACAAGTTGATTCCGTGACGGTCGTCGATGTCAGCGGCAGAATCACTTTGGGAGAAGGGTGCACGCAGTTGCGGGAGCTGATCCGCGACCAATTGAGCAAGGGAAACAAGAACATCTTGTTGAACCTTGCCGACGTCACCTACATCGACAGTTCGGGCATCGGCGAATTGGTGAGCGCCTACACGGGTGTCTCGAAGCAGGGCGGAGCCTTGAAACTTCTAAACCTTACGAAGAAGGTTCATGACCTGTTGCAGATTACTAAACTCTATACGGTCTTTGACGTCCACGACGACGAAGCCAAGGCGATCAGCAGTTTCGCCAAAGCCACCAACGCATAAGGGAGCGGCCCCAAAGCCTGCAAGCTCGCGCGGCTGGCGCCGGTCCGACTTTTTGCGACTCCTCCGCCAGAGGCTAATGGCAAACGGAGTCTGGGTGCGGCAAAAGCGGAATGCGTAGCCCCAATAAGTTGGACCGGCACTAGCTTCTTCGCAGTAGGAGTTAAGAGCCCCCGCTGCCGACGGACGGCCCGCAGTGCTTGCCCCGCTCCCTCGCGGGGTAATATTCCTTTGATGGCATTGCCAGGTGCAGCGCTTGCTCAGATCAGAACCCGGGGAGCGCCTGCCTGCGCCTCAAATCCTGCCCCGCGAACTTTAGTGCAGCACGCGAGCAGCCCCTACAAATTTTCCGTTGGCAATCCGCTTTCCCAATTGGCGGGAGTTTTCGCTCCGGGCGCGGAGAGAAGGTCGCCCAAGAGGCTCGCCACAAACGGGCATAAGCGTTAAGTTAGTTATCCAGGAGATTCGGTAAAATGACGGCAGGAATTCTTGAGGCCAAGCAGAAGCTCCTGCAACTGGTTGCGCCGGCAGCCAAGGGCGAAGAGATCGTTATCACCCGCCGTGGGAAGGAGCAGGCGCGGTTGGTTCCGATGCCGGCCAAGCGCGGGCGAACCTTGAAAGAGATTTTCGACTCTATCTGGAGCCGCCCCCGGACAAACCTCCCCAAAGGTGTCACGATTAAGAGCTTGATCGAGGAGGGGAGGCGATTTTGAACTATCTGGTTCTTGGTGCCTCAATCGTCATGCTTCACACCCGCCCTATTGGGCCATAAACCCCAGGCGCCCCTCATGGTTCCCTCCAGCCGGGGAACACGGCCTTGTCAATACTCTGAAAAAACTACGGTTAACTCCAATCCCGGCATTGGTCCTATAGCTGCTCGGATCTACTGGCAGCGAGGTGCCAGATCATCTTCCATGACCCAACATAAGTTTCCCCAGCTCCGGCGGCTAGTGCAGATTCTGTTTCTGCTGCTCTTTCTCCTTCTGATGATGAAGACGGAAAGCTTCAGCTCGTTGCGCGCCATGCGCGAAGGAGCGCGCCTTCCCTACCCCGTCAGCTTTTTCCTCCAGCTTGACCCCCTAACGGCGCTCACCAGTGCCCTAGCCAACCACACTCTCTATCGCGGACTCCTCTGGAGCCTGGCGATTTTGATTCCCACTTTCTTCCTGGGCCGCTTCTTTTGCGGCTGGATTTGCCCGCTGGGAACGCTGAATCATTTCTTCAGCAGTTGGAAATCCGAGCGCAAGCGCGGCCCGGAGCGCCTCGAGCGGAACCGCTACAAGAAATGGCAGACCCTTAAGTATTACCTCCTGATTGCCGGCCTGGTCTCGGCGGTCTTCGGCGGCTCGCTCCTCGGAATCCTTGACCCCATCTCGCTCACGGTACGGTCGCTGGGAACATCCTTGTTCCCGGCCATGAACTACACGCTGGACGCAATGCTGGGCGGACTGAATCATTCGTCGATTGCGCCGGTACGGACCGTCGGCTACATTGCCCAACTGGTCCTGAATGAAACTCTGCTCAGCTTTCGGCAGCCGCACTATCGCCAGGCGTTCGTCCTGGGAGCGATTTTCATCGCCATCCTCGTGCTCAACCTGCGCATCACCCGCTTCTGGTGCCGGGCGCTGTGCCCCCTGGGCGCGCTGCTGGGAATGGTTTCGCGCTGGTCAATTCTAGGCCTGGTGAAGCACCCCGATCTTTGCGACGACTGCAATCGCTGCCTGCTGGACTGCCAGGGCGGGGACGATCCCCATCCCGGCGTCAAGTGGCGCAAAGCAGAATGCCACCTCTGTTTCAACTGTGTGGGCGAATGTCCGGAAAGTGGAATCCACTTCGAGTTTTTCCCCCCAACGCCGACGAGTATCGATAGGCCCAGCCTCCAGCGTCGTCGGACTCTGACCGGAGTAGCGGCGGGCGTAGCGCTGTTGCCGACTCTGCGCTCGGCCCCGGGATTCGCGGTGGCAAAAGATCCGCGCTTGATTCGGCCGCCCGGGGCGCTCGATGAGAAAAGCTTTCTGGCGCGTTGTATTCGTTGCGGCGAGTGCATGAAGGTGTGCCCCAACAATGCCTTACAACCGGCGTTGATGGAAGCGGGACTGGAGGGCTTGTGGACCCCCGTGCTCGCGCCACGCATCGGCTATTGCGAGCCCAGTTGCGTGCTCTGTGGCGAAGTGTGCCCCACAGGCGCCATCTGGGAAATCACCCAAGCGGAAAAAGCCTGGCTACCAGCCGCTGCCACCAAGGATGCGAAACCCGTTCGACTGGGCACGGCTTTCTACGACCGTGGGCACTGCCTGCCCTGGGCGATGGCGACGGAATGCATCGTTTGCGAAGAATGGTGCCCCACGTCCCCCAAGGCCATTTACCTGCGTCCCATCGAAGTGACGGATTCCCTGGGGAACGTAAAACAAATTCGCCAGCCATATGTCGATCCTAACCGTTGTGTGGGATGCGGGGCGTGCGAGTTCGCCTGCCCCATCAAAGACCACCCGGCGGTTTACGTCACATGCATCGGTGAGAGCCGCTCGAATACTAACCAGATATTGTTGAACCGCCAAACCGGAGGAGCGCCTGGGTGAAGACGTTTACCCTCACTTTGATCCTTGGCCTCGCCGGCCTCTGGGCAGGTTGCCGTTCCCCGGCGCCTGCGGTCGCCGTCGACTTCTATCCCGCCAGCGACTCGGTGCCGGCTTGGGTAAAATCCAGCGCGACGCGTACCTTCGAAGCCAGCCACTTACATTGGACGACGCCGGCCGGTATGCCAAGGGCAGCTTGACGTTTCGCCAGGGACAGTATCTTGTTCGTCTCATCGCCTTCGAGGACACACCGGAAATCGCCACGGCTCCGACCGCATTGGCCCACCCGCTCAGCGGTAAGTTGAAGTAGCCCCGCTCACAGGTATGCGCAGCGCGGACCTGTGAGCGGGGCTGCGGTTTTATGTGCCCGCCGGCGCACCAACCCGTCCACCGCGGCCGGGGTTGCAATGCCTCGCCCGGTCCGATAGAATCGCTGCCGTTTTGATACGAAGCGGCCGGGTGAGATGATCTCCAAAGTCACTGACCTGCCTTTGCATCTCATCAGCCGCGCAGCCGCGGGGAGGAAATTCCCCGGCGAGACAATTCTTGTTCTTATCCCATCTGTGGCGCTGCCGTCGCCGGGCAGTCCGCGAACGGGGCGCGCGACTTGCTGCAAGCCGGTATAGGTTGTGAGACTCCATAACAGAATCCGTCAGGATGTTTTGGGCGAACGTCATTGCCACGGAGGGTCACTTCTGAACATACGAAAAATCTCAGACATGCGAGCACGATCTCCGCGCCTCCCGTGCATTCCGAGTGGTCACATCAGTGAAAGGGGCGACAAATGAAGGGACTCTTTACGAGAGGATGGAAAAGAGGTTATTGGTTCTTCGCGGTGATCCTGCTGCATTTTCTGTCGCTTACGCAAGTCGCTGCCCAGTCGAATCCTGCTTCCAACCGCTTTCAGTATCGGATCGCCATTTTAGGATACCCGTCCAACGCCGCGGTGGAGTGGGATGCGGGGAATCCGATGGCAGAATACATGAAGTCACTCGCCGCTCCGAAAGTTGAGTGGAGCCGGGAGAACCTGCAAAAGCTGAAGGCGCTGGGGTTCAATACCATTCAGTTGAATCTTGCCTGGGGCTATCGGCCGAACGACGAGCCTCTCAATATCGAGGATGTTGTCGACTTACCACCGGGCTTACGGGACCAATATCCGCAGCCTGTTCCCTTGCGCTCCCAGCAGACGCCGGAGCGGATCCGGCAGCGCCGAACCGATTTGCGCGAGCGCATCCAATTGGCGAAAACGGCAGGGTTCCGCACCATCTTCCACTTCGGCGCTCCCTATAACGCGCACAGCAGGTACGGCGATGCTCCCCCCAACTGCCTCATGGATGGTAAGACACCGGAGCGTTACACCCATCTTCTGGAGGTGTTCGGCCAGGAGTTTCCCGGCGTCGATGATATCCTGATCTATACCTATGATCAGGATGCCTGGTTGTGCAATGAGTTTGGAACCTGCCCCCGTTGCCTGGGCATACCATTGCATGACCGGGTGGTTCCATTCTTGCAGAAGATGGTCACCACCTGGTCCAAGATCAACCCACAAGGCCGGGTCTGGTGGGAGCCTTGGGAGCTCTCGGCCGGCCAGGTCTATGAGTGTGTTGTCCGCATGGATTCCGGAGGATTCGGGTTGTCGATTCATTCCAATGTGGCGGAGGCCATGTCAACCCTGCCGGTGGACCGATGGTTCAAGAATGTCTGTAACCTGGCATCGCAACGCGGCATACCCGTGGTGGGGGAAACCTTCTTGGGGGGCGCCAGCGAGGAATTGGAGCCTTACCGTTATCTTTCTTATCCTCTCGTCACGCTGCACGGCCTCAGAACATTTGCGTCGGTGCCGGGATTGAAAGGCATGAAGGAGTACTACGGCCTGATTCCGACCATCGAAGACCCCAATCTTCACATGACCGCACTTTTCTTTTCCCATCCGGACATTGACGATGAGACGGCGCTCGCGACTCTGGCATCCTCATACGGAACAGCGCAGGCCGATATGATCCAGTTCTGGAAGCTCAGCAGCGAGGCCATGGAGTTGTTCCCCTGGGATGCGTCCTGGTTTATCCGGGAGGTCGGCCGGAGCGATCCTGTACACAGCATGAGCGCGGCTATCATCCGTGGTCAACAGGCCCACACCCCGGCATGGGAGTCCACTCGTCATGCCATCTTTATGAAGACGGACAGCCAGGAATCCGATTCTTGGATGCTGGAAGACGTGCAGTTACGATGTGATCTGGCGGTGGAGCGGATGAGCCGGGCTCTTGCCCTGGGACAGCGCGTGAGGCCAGGAATCCCCCCACAGTTTCAGGCCGATTTTGCGGAGGGTTTGAGGCAACTGGCAGGATTCAGGCAACGCACTCTTGCCTATGTATATCACCTGCGCGAGACGAACCTGGCGCGTATGATGCGCGGACTTCGCGAGAGGGGAGCATCCGTTCCGGACCGAATGCGGCAGGAGATGACGGGGGTTTTGAAGGCGGACCAACAGAACGAGGGGCAAGCCGAGCCGATCGGTGAAGCCCTAGCATTGCTGGCAAGCGATCAAGATGCCTTTTTGAAGAAGTATTTCGTGGTTACCGGCGATCGCGCTTCCAAGGGAATATTTAGTTTAACGTCGAGGTAGGTTACCGAGTCCCGGTCAAACACTGCCCGGCGAGGGAGCGCGGACCTGGTATGAAGGACCGCGGTTTTCAGTTCCCGATCCTCGCCTCCTCATCGGCTGGCCAGCGCCCACCGTGGGAAAAGAACCGGGCGGATGCAATCCGCCCTCCTGCTGCTACGCCATCCTGAGGCCCGAGGGCGCCAGTCCGGGACAGATGATGCGCATCGAAGGTTCCACTTTCCTTGCCCTTTACTTTTGCCTTTCGTCCATTGCATATTGACTTGTTCTCGCCGTCCTGGCAGGCGCCGGATGAACCTTCAGCCGGTTATGCCGGAAGCGGCGAGGCGGGCAGCCCCAGGGCCGCGAGCCTTTTGGAGTCACGGCCAGGATGTCCGTGCCACTCCCCCCCAGCGTGACACACTCCCCCACACCGGCTATCGGTCGTGCCAGGTGAGAAGATGAATCAATTTGCCGACTATGGAAATTGCAAATCTCAAACCGCAGATCTCAAATGATCCAATCACTCCATCACCCGATGATTCAATGGCCCGATCACCCGATCATCCGATGAGCCGATCCGCCTGGATTGACTTCTCGCAGTCGCTCGGCTACGCTGGATTTCAGGGCGATTCTCGTTAGACAGCAGGAGTTGCGGGCGCTTCCGCGCCCGTCCGCGGTTGAATGATGAACAGGGTTTATTTCGACAACAACGCCACTACTCCGCTGGCGCCGGAAGTATTCGAGGCGATGCGGCCGTACCTGCTGGAAGATTACGGCAACGCCTCGTCGATTCACTGGTTCGGGCAGCGCGCCAAAGCGGGTGTGGAGAAAGCGCGCGAGCAGGTGGCGCGATTGCTGGGCGCGCGGTCGAGCGAAATCGTCTTCACCAGCGGCGGGACGGAGTCTGACAACGCGGCGATTCTCGGCATCGTGGAGGCGGCGCGCGGCGAGCGCAAGCACGTGGTGACAACGGCCATCGAACATCCGGCCGTGCTCTCCACCGCGAAGGCGCTGGAGAAGCGCGGCGTGAGTGTGACCTATGTGCGCGTGGGCGCGAGCGGGGTGATCGACCCGGCGGATGTGGCCAGCGCGCTTCGGCCGGAGACCGTGCTGATCAGCGTGATGCACGCCAACAACGAGCTCGGCACGGTTCAGCCGCTGGAGGAAATCGGCCGCATCGCGCGCGAGCGCGACATCTACTTTCACACCGACGCGGTGCAGTCCGTCGGCAAGATTCCCGTGGATGTGGAAAAACTCGGCGTGGATCTGCTGGCGCTTTCCGCGCACAAACTGAACGGCCCCAAAGGCGTGGGCGCGCTCTACGTTCGCAAGGGGACGATTCTGCGGCCGCTCCTGCACGGCGGGCACCACGAGCGCGACCGGCGTCCGGGCACGGAAAACGTGGCGGGGATCGTGGGGCTGGGCGCCGCGGCGGAAATTGCGCGCGCGCACCTGGCGGAAGAAAATGACCGCGTTGCTGCCCTGCGTGACCGCCTGGAAGCGGGCATTCTTGCGAGCGTCCCGCGCGTGGCCGTGAACGGCGACCGCACGCACCGAGTGCCCAACACCACCAACCTGACGTTCGATTATATCGAGGGCGAAGGGTTTGTGATTGCCATGGACCTGCGCGGCATCGCGTGCTCCACCGGCTCGGCGTGCTCGTCCGGGTCGCTCGAACCCTCGCACGTGCTCTCGGCCATCGGGCTCAGGCCCGAGCAGGCGCGCGCCAGCATTCGCTTCAGCCTGGGCCGCTTCAATACGGATGAGGATGTTGACGCCGCGCTCCGAATCCTGCCCGGAGTGGTGGAACAACTGCGCGCCGTGTCGCCGCACTACCGAAAAGAAGCGGTCAGCTCTCAGCCCTCAGCGGTCAGCAAGAGCTGAAAGCCGATAGCTGACCGCTGAAAGCTATTGTTATGTCCATTGCCGTCGCCATGAGCGGCGGGGTCGATAGTTCGACGGCCGCTGCTCTGCTGGCGGAAAACAATTCGGCAAACCCTTCCGGCGCCTCGCCGGAGGTGGTGGGGCTGACCATGCAGCTTTGGAACCAGCGCCGCCTGCCGCAATTGCTGGGCGAGGAGGCGGGCGAGGGCGGCCATGCCAGCGGGCGCTGCTGCTCGCTCGACGACGTCTACGACGCGCGCGCCGTGGCCAACTTCCTCGGCATTCCCTACTACGTCATCAACCTGGAAAAGCAGTTTGAAGCTACCGTGGTGCGGCCTTTCGTGGAGGGCTACCTGGCCGGCGAAACTCCCATCCCGTGCAGCCTTTGCAATACCGAGATCAAGTTCGCGCAGTTCCTCACCACGGCGCGGCAGATCGGCGCGGAGCGCATCGCCACCGGCCATTACGCGCGCATCCGCCGCGACCCGAAGACCGGCCGTTACCAACTCCTGCGCGGCGTCGATCGCTCGAAAGATCAGGCCTACTTCCTCTTCGGACTGACGCAGGAGCAGTTGGCGCACTCGGAGTTTCCCCTGGGAGAAATGACCAAGCAGGAAGTGCGCGCCATCGCTCGCGCCCGGCGCCTGCCCGTGGCGGAGAAGCCGGATAGTCAGGAGATTTGCTTTGTGCCCACGGGAAGCTATCGCCAGTTCATTGACGCTTACCTGGCCGAGCAGCAGCGCCAACCGGAATCGGCGGCGGGCGAGGTGGTCTCCACCGACGGACGCGTTCTGGGCGAACACCCGGGCATTCAAAACTTCACCGTGGGCCAGCGCAAAGGATTGGGCATGGCGGTGGGCGCGCCGCTCTACGTGATTGCGATCGACCCGGCGAAGAATCGCGTGGTGGTGGGAGAGGACCGCGACCTTTTCCGCCGCCGCTTCCGGGTGCGCGAGGTGAATTGGATTCGCCCACTTGCGCCGGGCGACGCCGTGGATGCGCACGTGAAGATTCGCCACAACCATCCCGGTGCCGCCGCGCGCGTGGAAGCGCATGCGGATTCCGAAGCGTTCGTCGAATTTAACGAGCCGCAGCGCGCCATTACGCCGGGCCAAGCCGCTGTGTTCTATGATGATGATGAGGTGGTAGGTGGCGGGTGGATTTCGCAGGTCTTATGAAAACGGTGGCGATATGCTAGTCACTGAGCACACGCCAATGACCGCTGCCCTTACTGTCGATGCACGCTTTCGAGCAGGGAATTGAAATCATCCCTCGGCCGCCGCCACGGTGTTGAGCGGACCGGTGAGCTTGAAGAAGACCAGGCCCTCGGGAGCCTCGATGATAGCGGCCCTCATGCGGAAGTTGGGCTTCTTCACTTCTTCCTGTCGCCATCATTCCGCCCGCTCCCAGATAGGTCCCGGAAACGGCGAGGGTTGAAACCTTCAGCCCAGCGACAACTCTCGTTTCCATTTTCGCGGCTGGGGCGGGAGAGTGGCCATCGGGCGAGGTGAATTGATGCGCCCAGCGATCGAGGTTGGCCTCGCACCGTCCCGCCTTGACCCGCTCCAAAGAAGTAGACGGCGCATTCCGCGTCTTCCGGATCGCCGACGATGGCGTGGATGCGGTAGGTGGCGACGCGCATCTGCCGCGCGGGCGCAGTCTCCCAACCGGCGGGAACCGTCCAGGCAACGCCCGCGGCCTGGCTGGGCGCGCTGCCCATCTCCGGGGCAGAGCCGGGCGCGGTGGGCAGCACCGGCGGTTGTTGGGATGCGGACTTTTCCGCGACCGGAGCGATTGGCTCCTTGCTTGCACCCGCTCAGGCCCGCCAGGATGGCCAGCAGAGCGAGGCCACTCATCAAAGGAGATATATCTTAGTTTGATATCCATTGAGTTAGGATTACCGCCAGGTAAACGCTTTTGGGAGCACGAAAGATGACGAGGCCGCTCCCGCGCCGCAGAGCGCGTGAGGGAGCGGGGAAAACCCCGGCGCCGGCGTACCTTGCCTGCCGCCAGCGCGGCCCTTTAGATGAAGAGTTGCTCGTCCTGGGTCGCTTCGCTCACGTTGGTCACGCGGCGGCGCGTGAACAGGAACTCCAGGCCGGAACGCACGCCCTTGACCACCGCCGAGACTTCCTGGATGGGGCCGAGCACGCCCTTTTGGACAGAGTCCGCGGTGGTCTCCACCTTCTCCACCAATTCGGAAACCATCCGGTCCACGCGGACGATCTGTGACCGGCTCTTTTCCAGCAACTCGGCGGCCACCTGATCGGCATTGGAGGTGCGGTCGCGAAGAATGTGTGCTGATCTCCGCCAGGTTCGCGGTAATCGTCCGCAAGGGTTCGCGCGAGTTGTTGACAATCTCCAGGGCCGATTGCGCCAGCGGATCGAGCCGCTGCTTGATGTCCGACCGCACGCTTTCAATCTGCCCGGGAAGTTTGCGGATGGCCAGCCAAATCCCCAGCATGGCCCCCGCCTGCATCAGAACTGCGATCGCGACCAGGATCAATGCCACGGTCAGCCCAGTATTTTGCTCCATGGTTCGCTCACATGAGGCTCAGCCGCCTCAGGCGCCTTACTTCGCTTTGGCCTTTTCTTCCTGGTACGCTTGTTTGCCGGCTTCCAACGCGGCGGAAAGCAGGTCCTTCTGTTTGTTCACCAAGTCCTTGCCTTTTTCCACCGCGTCTTCCGCCTGCTTGCGGATTTCCTCGCTCTTGGTCTTGACGAAGTCCCTGCCCTCTTCCGCTTTCTGCACGATCATGTCCCGGGTTTCTTTTCCCGAACGCGGCGCAAAAAGCAGGGCGATGACTGCGCCGATTCCCAAACCGGCAAGGAAAAATCCCAACCTTCGATCCATCATTTTCTTCGCTCATTGCCATCCTCCCCAACGCTAGCGCGAAAAGGTTTCGCGCGCCACTTGCTTGCCCGACTCCAAGACATCTGCCAACCGCGCTTTTTGCTTGCTCACCAGATCCTTGCCTTGATCGACCAAATCTTCCGCCTGTTTGCGGATCTCGCGGCCCTTGGAGGCGACATAATCCTTGCCTTCCTGTGCCTTCTCGACGATCCGCTTCCTGGTCTCTTCCCCGGACTGGGGGGCAAAGAGCAGGGCAATCGCAGCCCCGATTCCTACCCCCGCCACGAAGAACGATACCTTGGTTGCGATATTGCAATTTGCCATGATAGACCTCCTCTCAGAGTCTCTAATCTAGCACCGTAAAAATCCTAGCACAAGACAATATTCTAATTTTTCTTATCATTATATATTAGACCGTCCAGACGGATTATGTTTATTTGCCCCGCTTGTGCCGGGGACGGATTTTTCACCACGCGCATGGAACGGCGGGGCTTTCCAGGCTGCGGAAAAACTCGCAGTGCTGCCCGGCCTTGATCCCCGTAGGGGATAACGTCAGTAGCCAGGGGCAACGCCCCATAAGCGTTAACCTAACGGATTCGCATGGTCCGAAACCGCGTTAATGGGGGGTGTCGAGTGCTACGACGGCTGGTGGGGACAGGCGAAGCTTTGGAGTGCGGCAGCTTGCTGCCGCTTTCCTCCCCGCGAGCTTGCTCGCGGGAATTCCGCCCGAGAGCCCAATTCCCCGCCAGCAAGCTGGCTGGTGTCAAAGCGGCAGCAAGCTGCCGCACTCCCAAGCTTCGCATCCAATGCCACCAGGAACATGTTCTTCCGCAGCCCATCTAACCCTTAGGTTAACGCTTATGGGGCAACGTCCCCGGCTACTGACTCGTGCCCTTTCGGGGCGCCAAAAACCGACCGTTCGGTCTCATCCCGCGACGCTGGGAAGGGTTTTTCCGGAGCCTGTAAGCCCCCGCCCTTCCAGCCGTCTCCAGAAAGTGTCAACGGTGGGGAGAAATACCGGCCAGGTACTCGAACACCCGCTTCGCCTGCGACTGCTTTACGACCTGGGCCAGTTCCTCCAGGGAAACCCCCCGCAGCTTGCTGAAGCTACCGAACTGAGTTAATAGCTTGCGGGCGGTTCTTTCCCCCACCCCGGGGATCTGCAATAACTCGGTTGTGACCTCGCGTTGGGCGCGCCGGGCGCGGTGGAAAGTAACGGCAAAGCGGTGGGCCTCATCCCGGATTTGCTGGACCAGGTGCAACGCCGGGGAATGGTGATCGAGCACGACGGGCTCATTCTCGCGGCCTTGGACATAGAGGATCTCCTCCCGTTTGGCGATGCTGGCGAGCGCTTGGTTGATGATTCCCAGCTCTTCCAGAGCCGCCGCCGCCGAGTGAAGTTGGCCAACGCCGCCGTCGATCAGCACCAAGTCCGGAAGCGGTTTCTTCTCCTCCTGCAACCGCCGGTAGCGGCGCCCCACCACTTCCTTCATGCTGGCGAAATCGTCGTTTTGGGGCACACTTTTGATGATGAACTTTCGGTAGTCGGATTTCTTCATTCTCCCGGCTTCCCAGACCACCATGGACGCAACGATATCCGTTCCCTGGATGTGGGAAACGTCGAAGGCCTCGATGCGGTTCGGCGGTTTGGCCAGGTCCAGAGCCTCGCGGAGGCTTTCCAGCACTTCCCGCGCGTGAGGTTGGAGGATGCGGAAGCGCCGCTCAAACGAGTGGCGGGCGTTACGCGCCACCAATTCCGCCAGCGCCCGCTTGGGCCCGGCTTGCGGCGTGAGAATATGGACAGCCCGCCCGCGCTTTTCGGAGAGCAACTCCTCCAGCGGTTCGCGATCGTCGAAGTCGGCGGGCGCGTGAATCTCGCCCGGCAAATACTGCTGGTCCAGATAGATTTGCTTGAGCAGGGAGGAAAAGAATTCGCGCGGGTTGAATTCTTCCAGGTCCTCCCAGAAAAATTCGCGCCGATCCAGCACGCGCCCGCCGCGCAAGTGAAAAAGGTTGACGGCCACCAGCGGGCCTTCCTGGTGGAAACCCAGGATGTCGGCCTCCTCGCCGGAGTTCGCCGCCATTTTCTGCCGCTCGCGAAGTTCTTCCACCGTCCGAATCTGGTCGCGATAGCGGGCCGCATCTTCGAACTCCAGCAAGTTGGAAGCATCCGCCATGCGCCCGTGCAGGCTGCGCACCAGATCGTTTTCGCGGCCTTCGAGCAGCAACCGAGCGTCCCGCGCCGCCTCCGCATATCGCTCCGGCGTAGTCAGGCTTTCCACGCACGGTCCCAGGCAGCGCTTGATGTAAAACTGCAAGCACGGCCGCGGATGATAACGCGTTAGGTCCACGTGGCACGACGGAACCCGAAAGTGCCGGTGAATGAAATCCACGATTCGATAGGCGAGATTGGCGGGAAAGTACGGGCCGTAATAAATGGAGCCGTCTTTCTTCACGCGGCGCGTCACATAAACGCGCGGGAAGCGTTCGTAGGCGGTGAATTTGATATAGGGGTACGACTTGTCATCGCGCAGCAGGATGTTGTAGCGCGGCTTGTACTGCTTGATCAGGTTATTCTCAAGCGCCATCGCTTCGTGTTCGTTGTCCACGAGGATGGTCTCCAGGTCGTGCGCGGCGTCCAGCATGAGGTCGCGCTTCTCATCCGCCGAGCGCGACTCCTGGAAATACGAGCGCACCCGCGCCCGCAGCGATTTCGCCTTCCCCACGTAAATGGGCTTGCCCCTTTCGTCCTTGAAGACGTAAACGCCCGGCTGGGCGGGCAGCGCTTCGGCTTTTTCGCGAAGGTTCGGGTTCACCGGTTCCTCAACTTCCATTATCTCCGACCCTTCAAAGTTGTTAAAGGGGAGCGTGCGAGATATGGGGAACAGCTTAGATATTAGAGCCAATGCTTTACACATAAAATCCCCATGTTCGACCGCCCTCACCCCCACGTTCTGCTTGTCGTGGGGGCGAGGGGGTCTCTCGGATACAAATTGATAAGTAGTTTCCTCAAACCTTTGCCTCCGCGCATCAAAGATTGTGGAACCGATGTAGGTTGACACCGTTGCAACCTCGGGGAAAATTCCAGTTATGCAGCGCTGGCTGAAAGCCTTGCCGATCGCCGCGTTCGGGATATTCTTGGTCGCGCCCGCAGTCCGCGCGCAGGTCCCGGAAAACCCTCCGTCCTCCCAAACCGATGATGATTGGAGCTACACCAGCCCCGGCCCGGCGAAGTGCGTGGAGATCGGGAATGTCTATCTGCACAAGGGAGCCCTGGAGGGGGCCCTCAGCCGATTTCAGGAAGCGGTGAAGGCAAACCCTCACTACGCGCCGGCATACCTGGGGTTGGGCAAGGTGTACGAGCGCATGAAGAAGAAGCAGAAAGCGCTCGAGGCCTACCAGCGTTACCTCGACGAACTTCCCTCCGCCAAAGACGCCGCCGATGCCAAGGACGCACAGCGAGCCGTGGCGCGCTTGCAGAAAGAACTGGGGTCGAGCCCCAAGGCAGTGACGAGTGACAAGTGACGAGTGACGGGCAGCACGACAGGTGTCAGGCGCCAGGTACCGGGTGTCAGGGCTCAGCACCCAAGGGGTAGTCACAGATGGCGACCTACGATTGAACCGTTTATTCACATGATCACCGAATCACCCGACTCTGCTCGAACCCAGGCCCTAGTGTCCAGCACCCAGCCCCGGAAACTTGGAACCTGACACCCGCCCCCTTGGATCTGAATTAAGCTTTTCTTTTCATCAACATCGCGAGAGAGGTTCCGTAACTCATTTCTTTTCATCAACATCGCGAAAAGCCTCGAATCGGGCATTTTTTCTACATTTGTTTTCAATAACTTAAAGAAGATTTTCGTCATTTTTCACCCCTTTTTTTTGCGTGACCCTGTTCACCCGAGGATTTACTAACCATTTTATTTTCAATAAGATAGATTTTTGTAAGATTTTTGCTAGTTATTCGTAACCCCTTTTGTTTCTGGTACATCGTGAAGAACCGCGCCTCTTTTTCTCCCCGGCTCCCGACTTTCCAGCTAACTCATAGTATTTGAATGAGATAAAGCGTTGAGACATTTTGACGCTAAACACTAATCCCTTTTTTTTCTGGTACATCGTGAGAGCCGTGGCAATTGTAGCGCCGCCCTTAGGTCGGCATTTTCCGCGAGTCCGCAACCTGCCGACCTAAAGGTCGGCGCTGCCATCCTTCCCATCATCCCGTTCTAGAGCTTCCCTTTGACGCGCATAGCGTTTGATCTTCAGCAGCAAGTTGGTGAGCCGCCGGACTTCCCGAAAGTTGGCATCCTGCATTCTCCGCATAAGCCGCACGTTGGGGTGGGTGGGTGCGATTTCCGCCGCGCGTTCGTAGGGCGACGGACCCTTCACGGACTCCTTCAGGATGGCCTGGCGCTGCGCCTCGCAAGTCTCCGCCTGCCGCGTGAGGAGATTCTCCAGAAGCTGGCGCGGCCGCTCCCGCGCCTCCCATTCCGCCGGCGTAATGTTGGGATAGCGCTCATCCCGGCCTTCCTCCAGCGGCTGGCTGGAATTCGCCGGTTCGTCCTCTGGGTCGGGGCTTAGGCCAAAGACCGCCTTGATCTTCCTAACGACCCGGCGCGTCTTCTCCTCGGGATCGATGCCGTCCTCACCCGTGCCCGGCGCCTGAAGTTGGTAGAAGAGGGCGAGGGCTATTTCGCCCATATCCTTCAACTCTCCCTCCTGGTGCAAGTTCTTCATCTTCTCCAGGTCGGCCAGAGGGGTCACGTAATGTTCGCACGCCACCGACGCGGCGAGCTGCCGTAACCTCTCCTCCGTCATCTTGAGGCGCATCATCCGGGCATGCACCCGGTCCTCCCGCCCGCTTTTCACTTCCTCGGCTTGGCGCACGGCGTAACCTTCCTGCATGCGGTCGGCGCGATTCACGAGCCACATGGCCCGCGCCAGACGGATCACCACTCCCTCCTGCAAGCCGCCGGCGGGATTCCACTCCTCCCACAATACTTCCAGCAGTTTCTGGAAGTGGGCCGGATCTTCGCCCAGGGCGCGCATCGCCATCTCCTCCGCCGGCGCGTTGAAGCCAAAACGTAGGAGGGCGGCGCGGATGCGCTCCCGCCCCTTGTCCGTCAACGAATCGTGCGCAAGCTTCCGGTTCCGCTCATTCGCGGCCACTTTCTTCTCGGTCATTCGTGGGCTTTTTACCAGAGACATCGAAACCTCGCTTTGGGGGCTGACAGATAACAGCCGACAGCTCACAGTTTAGTGCGAACGAAGAAGCGTCGCGCGCATGCGTTCCGCGTCCAGGAGCCAGGAGCCAGCATGCTGGCCACTGCCTACCGCCCGCCCCCCGCGCCTGCCGCCTTCTGCCTTCGGCTCCCCTTCTCACCCTCGTAGACTAGCGCAGGACGCTAATGGCTTGTCAACTAAATTATTATGCAATTTCCTACCGGTAGGAAAAAATCGTAAAAAGGGGGTGTCTAATTGTCCGAAACTCGTTCCCGCGTACCCGCAAGAGGAGCGCGTGATCGACGATTGTAGTAGGGGCGGTTCGCGAACCGCCCGCGCGAATACGGGAGTGAATGATTACGTGCGCTTAGCGAACCGCCCCTACTACGTCTTACCAAATTTAGCGCGCACCTGTCTTACAGGCCCGGCGCTACGCGCCCTCAGCGGAATCGGGCTCATCCGGGGCTGACGGGACCTCCGTGTCGAGGTATTCCTGCAAGATGCGCTCGGCGTGCGCGGCGTCCTCCTCGCGGACGAGCAAGTGCACCTCCGCCACGGGGAACGGGTCCGCCAGACCCTCACCCGACAAAGTGCTGGGAATCCCCTGGGTTTGAAGAATGTTTCGCGCCAATTCGGCGTCCATTGCTGCGGTGGAGCCGGTGAAAACGCGCGCCGGCACCAGCTTCACATCTTTCTCCGCGCCGAGATCGACGCGCGGAGGCGCCTCGGGCGGCGAACCGGGCAGCAAATCAGCGCCACAGTCTTCGCACTGGGCAGTGCCTTCCACATATTCAATTAAACATTCAGCGCAATACGGCATGGTGAAACCTCGGTCTTTCAGCCTTAGTATAAACCGTCTTGCAACTGGCAGCGCCCAGGATTTCTGCGACGCGTGCATTCCAGCGCTATAATGCCGGGCGAATCCTGCGGCGTCCCGGTCGAAACGGATCGGTAATGGCGGCAGTCAAAACTCGGTTTGCAAGGAGGCGTTTATGCGGTGGCTTCCCAATCTTTCTCGTCATTCTGGCGACACTTGGAATTCTGCTGGGGCTGGGAGTTCGCCTGATCAATGGTGGATTTCTTGGCGATCCGGTTTTCTTTTGGCGAGGCGCGGTGGCGCTGCTGGCAATTTCCATCGCCATCACCTTGATTCAGATTCGCAATAAGTAGCGTGGGGGACCCCCCCGCACTTCACGTAAATCACCCGCGGCGCAGGTTACTGCGTCCGCCTGAACTGCCGCGAAGCTCGGCTCACCTGCCGCGTAAAGATCACCGCGGCGCCTCCGCCGGGCGCCAAGTGAATCGCGAGCTTATCGCCCGCCTTCACCGGCTTCTTGCTGATGGCCACGCTGGTGGCGACTTTATCCGCGTCCGCGCCATCGGCGAAAACCTGCGCTTCGAACTCGCCCGTCGCCCAGGAAACTGAGGGGAATCTCCAGGTCGCGCGGGTCCCAGTTGGTCATCGCTCCCAAGAACCAGTCGCTCGCCGTGGCGGCGCGCGATGGTGACGTACTTTGCGGGCTCGCCGTTTAGAACTTTGGTTTCATCCCAAACGGTGGGAACCTTCTCCAGGAATTCCATTTCCGGGTTGTGGTCGTAGATTTCGGGATAATCCGAGAGCATCACCAGTTCGCTCTCGAAGACCACGTACATGGCCAACTGGTGCGCGCGGGTTCCCTGGCACATCGGGTCGAGGTTCCGAGGTTTGAATTGTTCGCGCGTGGCGTTGTTGAAGCAGCCCGGAGTGTAGTCCATGGGACCGGCCAAGCATGCGGGTGAAGGGAATGGTGACGTTGTGTTCAGGCGTCACGCGGTTGCTCCACTTGTTGTATTCCAGGCCCATCACGCCCTCACGGGTCAGGAGATTGGGATAGGTCCGGCGCAGGCCCGTGGGCTTGTACGCTCCGTGATAATCCACGACCAGGTGATGCTCGGCGGTCTTGCGGGCCAGGCGCTCGTAGAAATTCACCATCTCCTGATCGTCGCGATTCATGAAGTCAACCTTGATGCCGGCGGCGCCCCACTTGGCGTAGAGGTCCAGCGCCGCGTCCATCTGCTTGTCAATCGCCCCCCAGTAAAGCCACAACAGCACTTTCACGCCTTTCTGCTTCCCGTAGGCGATGATCTCCGGGACGTTCACCTCCGGGACGTAGGTCAGAATATTTCCCGAGTCCGTGTACTCCTTCGCCGGGTACCAACCCGCATCCACCAGCATGTACTCAAGATGATGCTCGGCGGCGAAATCGATGTAGTGCTCCATGGTGGCGGTGTTCATTCCCGGCTGGAAGTTGACGTTCTCGTCATAATCGCCTGACCACCAATCCCACGCCGCCTTGCCGGGCACGATCCAGGAAGTGTCGCCGATCGCCGAGGGCGGGCTGAGATCCAGAACGAGATAATTGGATTCAATCAGGCCGCCGGGGCGATCGTTGATCAAGAGCACGCGCCAGGGCGTAGCCTTGGGCGTGGAACCGGTCACCACCTGGTCCATGCGGTCGGGGCCGGGGGAGAGTTTGCTCACCAGGGCATGGTCAAACCCCGGAACGCCACCCACGTACATCCCGGCGTAGTCGTGTAAGGTCGGCTTCCAGCAACGCCACCCAGGGGCCGCCGGGAATCTCCACCAGCAGCGGCAGATTGATGATGGAAGCAGGCTTGATCATATTCAGATCGGTCCGGCGGTACTCGCCTTCGTTGTCGGTGTTGAAGCGGCCCTTGTTCAGGGCAAAGGCGGAAGCGTCGCGAGCGAAATAGAACCCGGTGTTCTCCGCCATGAGGGTGAACTTTTCCATGGCGCTTTGCTGCGGCAGAAAATACCGGAAGGCGGCGCCTTCATTGTAGGCGCGGAAAATCACGTCCACCTGGCGGCGGGGCGCCTGCTTTTCGCGCAGCGAAATCCGGAGCTGATTGTAATGGTCGGGGACCTCTCGCAGCGCGCCCGAGAGCGGTTCGTCCACGTTGTCGTCGCGGGAATGGCGGTCGGTGCCGGTAATCTCAAAGTCATGGTCCGAGCGGCGGAGCGCCCTCGAAGTCCAGCCCGAGGGGAGAATCGGTGAGCACCGGCACGCCACCATAACTGACGCGGTAATAGGCGCGCACACCAGGAAGGTAGGGTTGGGGATTGGACTTGAGGGCGAAGGAAATCACCACCTTGCCATCGGGTGACGCGACGGTAGAGGTCATCCGCGGCGCGGGCGGAGCGCGCCGGGACCAAAGCTGAGAAGCAAAGCGGCAGTCGCGAGGGAGAGGGAAGAGAATCCGCGGGACATGGGCTTTACCTCCTAGAAGGTGCTTTCCGGAACCGGGACGTCAGGCGCAAAGGTGCTTGATTTGCCGGCAGGCTAGTTCGTATTTGGGAAACTTTTTCTCGGCCTCGCGGAACTCCCGCGAGTGGACCACTCTCCGCTGGCCGCGCCGTTCCACCGGAAACCGGATGTGCAGCATTTCGTGAAAAACGACGTATTCTACCACATAGCGGGGAACCGAAGGGGAATCGAGTTTGCGGCTGATGATGATCGTCCCGTGGCCGGAATCGTAATGGCCCAGGATGCGGCGAGAATTCTGGTGGCTCCAGCCGAGGCGGGATGGGGGGATTTGGCCGTGGAAGAAGCGGTGATTCAAGCCGTGGAAAATCTCTTCCAGATCGTGGTGGCGGCCGCGCGCCGGCAATAGGCGCTTGGAACCGCGTTCGCGGCGCGCCGCGTCAATACGGCTGCGCATCGCCGGCCGGAAAGTGTAGGCGAGATAACACTCCCGCGCCTCGCGCGAAGGGCGGCGCTGGAAGATTCGCGCCAAAAGGATTTCCGCCAAGGCCTCGAGAACCAGCGGCGAAGCTTCCGCCAGCAAGTCGGACACGCGGGCTTTTACCGCGCCGTCGCGCACGCGTGATGGTGCTGCGCAATCCCGCAAAGGGATGGAACCGCGCGCCAATACTCACGACGGGCGACTTGATCCGCAGGCGGGAAAAAACCCGCCGGAAGACTTCGCTGAGGTCGGGCGGAGGCCCGAGCGGCAGGGCGAGTTGTTCGGGTTGTTCATAGAGGCAGTGGCTAGTGACAGTGGTATAGTGGTTAGTTGCGCAGTGCTCGCTCAAGGGCCACGAGTCACTAATTCACTAACCACTGCCCCTTCAGTCCTCATCCGGGTCGGTGGGGGGGCCTTTCTCATGCTCTTTCTTCCGCAGCTTCTCTTCTTCCTTGGTGCGCTTCTTTTCCTCCTTCTCGCGGTCTTTAACGGTCTGGGCGTCGGCTTTTTCTTCGCGCTTCAGTTCGCCGAACAGCTTCGTCTGCTCGGAGAGCGCTTTGGTGGCGCCGTCGAGGGCGTCGGTGAAATCGTCAATGGCGTCGCCGAGCGATTTGCGATAACCGGCGGCATAGGGGTCCGATGATTGTTCAATATGCCGCAATTGCTCGAGTTGGTGGGGGCCCATTTCCAGGAACTTCTTCAGTCCGGCGCGCATGTCGTCGTGACGATCGAAGTGATCCTCGATCCAGTCCTTCAGGGCATCGGTGATGCGAATATACTGGTCGAGTTGCGTGTCGAGGTAACCGGGAATATCGTAATCCGGGCTCGGCGGCCGGTTCGCGGTAATCATCGAACCGCGTCAGGCGGACTTGCGCGAACGACAAATACGTTTCGATGCGCTGCGAAGGGTCCTGCGCTTCGCGCAACTGGTCCACTTCCTCGTCGCTGAGGTAATCGCCTTTTTCCGCCCCCCACGCGACGGCCAGGGAAACCGCGAGCAACAGAGCCGAAGTCATCAAGGTACGCATACGGCAATCACCGCACTTCCGGGGGACTCCCCGGGCTCGTGGTCGTGCTGGAGGAGGCGAACCTTTGCGGGTCACGGGGATGCCCCCGGGGAACAGCGCGTGGAGAACCTCGACCCGCATCTGCTCCAATTCCTGCGCCGCATTCACCAGGGGGGCGCGGTCAAAGTAACTCACGGTCCGCCCCAAATCTTGCAGTGAGCGCACATCTTCGCGAAGCGAAATCTCCAGCTCTCGGAAACCTTCCGGTTGTTTCGACGCCTTGCGTCCGGAATCCTGGAGAAGCTTCCAGGAAGTTTTCATCGCGTCCACAAACGTGCCAAGAAGTTTCGCGCCCGCCTCGATCTGACCCTGCGAGTAGGCATCCTGGACTTGGGTGAGTTTCAGGTTGGCGAGCTTGATTTCGTCCTTTGCCTTCTTGACGGGATTCTGTTCGCTCTGGATCCGTTGGAGCAGTTGCTCCTCGGTCTCGCGTCCCAGGGCGCACACGCCGGCGAATAAAATCCCCAGTACGGCCAACCAGACCGGTAAGACTGTCCAGCGTTCCCGTGCCATACCCTTAGATTATAGCTATTTTGAAAGCTCGCGGCGGAGAAGCTTTGCCCGCTGCGTGGCCTGCCATTCCTGATCCGGATTCTCGCCGTGGGAGAGTTGCAGGAAGCGTTCGTAATTAGCCAACGCTTCTTTGCGCGCCATGAGGTGATCGTAACAGGTGGCCAGGACGAAAAACGTATAGGGCGTCGCGTCCGGGGCGCTCGCCAACTGTTCAAGAATCGGGATGGCCTCCGGGTATCGCTTTTGGAAGTCCAGGCTGGAAGCCAGCCCGATGGCGGCGTCGCGATTGTGCGAGTCCAGTTGCAGGACAGCTGCGGAACTCCCCTTCGGCCTCCGGATATTTCTGCTCGTCCAACAGGATCTGCCCGAGAGCGCGATGGAGATCCACGACGCGCGGTTGCGCGCTCACCGCCAGGCGATAATACTTTTCCGCCTCGGGCAGCTTTTTCAGGAGCGCGTTGACATCACCCAACGCCGCCGTAAGGCCGGGCAGATCCGGCTTGACACGGTATATGCTTTCCAAAGTGTCGCGGGCTTTCTCATTTTGCTTCTGCTGCAAGTAAACACCTGCCAGGTGGAATCGCGTCTCCACGTCATCCGGCTGCGATGCCAGGTACTTTTCGAAGTGCGTAACCGCCTGGGCGTTGTCGTTCAGGGCTTCGGCGGCCAAGGCTGCCCCCAGGTCCGCCTGGACCAGTTTTGGATCCACTGCCAGGGCCTGCTCGAAGGCGGCCAGCGCCTCCGCCGGGTGTTTCTGCTGGAGTTCGAGTTGGCCGAGCTCATATTGCGCAATGGCCAGGCGCGGATCCAGGCGAATAACCTCCTGATACTGTTTCCGGGCGGCCTCCGGCTGGCCGGTTTGGGCGAGTGCCCGCGCGTAATACAGTTGCGCGCGGACATTCTCTGGTTCGAGCGTCGCGGCCTTCCGCAAATGTTCCAGCGCCGCCTGCGGCTGCTTTTGCTCCATCAGCAGAATTCCCAGGTTCAGCCGCGCGGGAAAAAGATCGGGCGCCAGCGCCAAGGTTTTCTGGTAGGCCTTGACCGCTTCATCGGTCTCGTGCAGACCCGTGTAGGCATAGCCCAGATTGAACCAAGCCTCCGGCATGCCGGGCTGCTCTGCCACGACGGTCTTTAGCGCCTTCGCGGCTTCGGCAAAGTCCTTCCGCGCCAGCGCATCTTCCGCGGTATGCAGTAAAGCGGACATATCCGCGGCGCCAGCCGGGGCGGGAGGTTGCGCGGGGGCGGGTCCGTTGCCCACCTTTTTCAGCAACTGGATGAGGCCCTCGGTGGCTCCCGCTTTGCGCAGGTCGTGTTCGAGCGTCGGAGTCACTTTGAAATCGACTCCATCCCGGCGCGCGAAAGCCTCGATTTGCCGGGAGGGAACGCCGGCCTGAAGCATCTTGAGGGTTTGTTCCTGCGATAAGGGCGCGCCCTTTTCCTCACTGGATTGTGCGGGCAAAGGGGATGGACCCGTGCCGGGCTGCCCGGTCAGGGCACGTGCCGCCCCCGGGGGGAGGATCAGCAAGGCCAGGCAGACCGCCGTTGCAAGATGTTTCTGGTAATTCCGGTACCCCAATACCCCGCGTAAGCTGCGAAGCTTTGGAGTGCGGCAGCTTGCTGCCGCTTTTTCACCAGCCAGCTTGCTGGCTGGGAATTGTGCATGCGTTCGAACTCCCGCGAGCAAGCTCGCGGGGAGGAAAGCGGCAGCAAGCTGCCGCACTCCAAAGCTTCGCACCGCATGCCCACAGTGGAGCGTTCCTCCGCCATTCCGGCAATCCCCTAAGAGCATCCCAACGTGGTGGGAAATCCGGGCTAAGAGCGTCGAAGTGTGGTGAGAAATCCAGGTCCAGTGTCTCGTGGAAGTGCGCATGGCATCAATTCTTCGTTTTCACCACGCCGCGCGGCGGCTTGGAATGGGGAAGATACTTCGCCAGAAACTTTCCCGTCAGCGAGAGGCTGTTTTTCACCAGGCTTTCGGGCGGGCCCGCCGCCACCACATATCCCCCGGAATCGCCGCCCTCGGGGCCGAGATCGATGATCCAGTCCGCGGTCTTCAGAACGTCCATATTGTGTTCGATGATCAAAACGGTGGCGCCGGTTTCAATCAGGCGGCGAAAAGCCGTCAGCAATTTGCTGATGTCGTCAAAGTGGAGACCGGTGGTGGGCTCATCGAAAATGAAAAGGCTATTTTCGCTGGTCCGATGCGCCAAATGGGCGGCCAGGCGCACGCGTTGGGCCTCGCCCCCGGAAAGCGTGGTGGCCGATTGTCCCAGCCGCAGATACCCCAGCCCAACTTCCTCCAGCACGCGGATCTTGCCCGTCAACTTGGGGACATTGGAGAAAAAGGCCAGGGCCTCTTTCACCGTCATCTGCAACACGTCGTAAATGTTCTTCCCTTTGTACTGGATCTCCAAAATGCCGGGTTTAAAGCGGCGGCCGCGGCACTCCTCGCAAACCAGTTCCACGTCGGCGAGGAATTGCATTTCCATGGTCACCGTGCCGTCGCCCTGGCAGGTCTCGCAGCGCCCGCCGGGAATGTTGAAGGAAAAATATCCCGGCGTGTACCCG
Source organism: uncultured Acidobacteriota bacterium (assembly GCA_963810005.1). Lineage (GTDB taxonomy): Bacteria > Acidobacteriota > Terriglobia > UBA7540 > UBA7540 > Bog-366. Next base: position 348,345 of record CAWELY010000017.1, on the reverse strand, counting down.
CGCTTGCGCGCTTCCGGAGTGGAGGCGAAGACATCCCGAATGGCGTCAAAAGCCTTGATATAGGTGACGGGATTGGAGCGCGGCGTGCGGCCCAGCGGCGATTGATCGACCAGGACGATTTCCGCGAGCTGCTGGTCGCCTTCAATGCGTTCGTACTCGGCGCGGGGCGCCGGCAGGCCGCGGCGCGAGATGAGGGCGTTGTAGAGCACATCGTGAACCAGGGTGGATTTTCCCGATCCGGAGACGCCGCTGACGCACACCATGAGTCCGAGAGGAATATCCACGTCAATCGACTTCAAATTGTGCTGGCGCGCGCCGCGAATCCGCAGCCAGGACTTGCCGGGCTTGCGCCGCTCCTCCGGAATGGGGATTTGCAGTTCTCCCGAAAGATACCGCCCCGTGAGCGAATGCGGGTCAGCGAGCATCCCTTCCATATCGCCCGCGTAAATGATGCGGCCGCCGTGCTCGCCGGCGCCGGGGCCGAGGTCCAGCAGTTTGTCGGCCTCGCGCATCATCTCGGGATCGTGCTCGACCACCAGCACCGTGTTCCCCAGATCGCGCAGGGTTTTCATAATCTCAATCAAGCGGCCGGTGTCGCGAGGGTGCAGGCCAATGGAAGGCTCATCCAGAACATAAAGCGCCCCCACCAGGTTGGAGCCCAGCGCCGTGGCGAACTGAATGCGCTGCGATTCGCCGCCGGACAGCGTGGAAGCCAGCCGGTCCAGGGTCAGGTACTCCAGCCCGACGCGGTAGAGGAACTTCAAGCGCGAGCGAACTTCTTCCAGAATCTTTTCGGCAATCGTCTGCTGCGCGGGCGAAAGGCGCAGCTCATTGAAAAAGTGGTAGGCGTCCTGGATGGACAGGCGGCAGACTTCGGTAATGCTTTTCTGCTGGACGCGCACGTTCAACGCTTCGCGGCGCAGGCGTCCGCCCTGGCATTCCGGGCACAGGGTGTAGCCGCGATAACGGCTGAGGAACACGCGCACGTGGAGCTTGTACTTCTTCCGTTCCAGGTACTCAAAAAATCCGCGGATGCCGCCGAAATCGCCGTCGCCCTCCACCAGCCAGCGGCGTTGGTCGGAGTCGAGCTTGTAGTAAGGAACGTCGAGGGGAATTCCCCGCGCGCGCGCGGCGCGGCGCATTTCATTCTGCGGCACGCGGTAGCGCGGCTTGGTCCAGGGTTCCACCGCGCCATCGGCCAGGGTCTTGTTCTTGTCGGGAATCACCAGGTCGAGATCGAAATCAATGGTATTCCCGAATCCCTGGCAGCGCGGACAGGCGCCGTAGGGATTGTTGAACGAGAACAGGCTCGGCTCGGGGTCCTGATAAACGATTTTGCAGGTCTTGCACTCGAAGCGCTCATTGAAGACCCATCGCTCGGGCGGTGTGGCGGGATCAGGCGAAACGAATTCCAGGATCGCTTCGCCGGACTCGCGGTAGCAAAGTTCCACGGAATCGATGACGCGCTGGCGAATGTCCGCGGCCACCGCCAGGCGGTCCACCAGAATGTAAACCGGCTGCGCAAAATCCACGTCGAGCAAGGATTCCGGCGTGGAGAATTCAAATACGCGGCCCTGCTGGTACAAGCGGTTGTAGCCCCGTTGGCGAAGGGCGAAGAGCCGGGGCTTCAAATCGTCGCCGGGCGGCGCGGGCCCCGCCGACGAGGGCGAAGGGCTCGCGCTCTCGCCGGCCGCCGGCCGTTTGCGCTTTGCGGAACCGCCCCGTTCGTCGCGCCCGCCGCATGCCGGCTTGTGCGCCCTTTAGGGCGGCAGGTGCCGGGCTGAAGCCCGGCGCTCCGCCGAAACCCCCGGGTTCACCTGAAACAGCACATAAAAGCGGCGGCCGGGTTCCCCCGCCAGGACGCTTTCCGCGATGGCATCAACATGGTCCCTCTCGCACCACCTGGCCGCAGCGGTAGCACATGGTGACGCCGATGCGCGCAAAAAGCAGGCGCAAGTAATCATAGATTTCGGTTGCCGTCGCCACCGTCGAGCGCGGATTGCGCGTGGTGTTTTTCTGGCGAATGGCCACCGGCGGCGCGATGCCGGAAATCTCGTCCACGTCCGGCTTCTCCATGCGCTCCAGAAATTGCCGCGCGTAAGCCGAGAGCGACTCCACGTAACGGCGTTGGCCTTCGGCATAAAGCGTGTCAAACGCCAGGCTGGACTTCCCCGAGCCCGAGAGCCCCGTGACCACGGTGATTTTGTTATGGGGAATCGTGCAGTCGATGTTCTTCAGGTTGTGGACGCGCGCCCCGCGGACAACGATCTCGTCACCCAGCAAACTTGTCCGCGCGGCGCCGGATGCTGGCGCCCCGGCCGCGGCATTTGCTCACCCCAGCGCGCCCGCCCGCGGATTCCGCTGCTCCCGGTAGGGCCGAACGGCGTTCGGCCCCTGCCGGAGTTTCAACCAGCGCACCCGGGTTGAGGGATTGATTTTCGCCTGTGCTCAAGGATCGCCTGCTCTCAGCCGGAATGCGCCGGCCCGCCGGTTCTGGCGACCGCAGGCGGACAGACACAGTGAGTCCCCAGCCCCAAAGCCTAAACAAGCAATTATATGTCGCAGGGAATCGGCGTGCAAAGCGGAAGAGTTGCAGGAAGGTGGTTTACCTGCCCTGCGCCGTACGGCGCCTTGCTGGAGGGCGGTAGCGCCAGCTAGCACCTTAACCGGATGGCGCGTCAAATGCACACTGCTTACAAGTAAACGTGAAGCCGCCGGTGGAACGGGGACGCCGAACCACCAGCGGCATTACGAAGCTACAGTTCTTACTGAGCCGGTGGTTCTTGCGGTTTCGGCGTAGACCCGCCGGGAGCGCCGCCCGGACCGCCAGGGCGGCCGGGCGGCCGTCCCATGCCGCCACGCCGCTCCATCATCTGTCCGCGTTCCGGGCCGCCGCCGGGCCGCGATTCTCCATAAAGGTCTTGATCTTCTTTAGCTGCTCCGGCGTCAGCACGCTCCGCGCGGAGAGCATCGTTTCCACGCGCTGCTTTTCCATCTTTCCTTGCAGGGCGTTCACCTCATCAAGTTTCTGCATGATCGCATCGTGATCGGGATTATCCGCCCGCAGCAGTTCACGGAGTTCAATGTGGCGCAGTTCCATATCCGCGCGAGTCTGCACGGAAGCTTTCTCCGCATCCACGCCGATCTTGTGCAAGCGTCCAACCTGCTCGTCCGTGAGACCGAGGTATTGGCGCACGCGGGGATTTTCCGCCATGCGCAGAAGGTGCTCGCCGCCACCAAATCCGTGCCGGCCGCCGCGTTGCCAACCCATCCGGTGCTCTCCCGGCCCGCCCGCCCAGCCTTGCCTGCCGAATTGGCCCGGGCCGCCTCCCGCAAACTTGATGCGGGCCGCCACCCCATTGGCGCTGTCCGCCGCCACCCATTTGATGCTGGCCTTGCCCAGGACCGGCCCCTTGTGGGGCGCCTTCCTGAGCCCAACTGACAATCGCCGCCGCCAGCAAAACCATAAGACCTAATGTCCCAATCGCCATTTTCCGTCGCATATTCAAATCTCCTCCCGTCACCTCTTGGACGCAGTATACACCCGGCTCGTTACCCCGCGTCCCCGGCACACTGCATATTTAACAAGAGTTAACAAGTCAGCCACCCGTTTAACAAAGTTAACAACTGGCGTCCCTCCACGGTTGCTAACACGCGTGGAGGAACAAAGTTCCTCGGACTCTTTGTCGGCATTGACGGCGACAGACTTTGCCTAGGTCCGTGGCCCACGCCAATTCACCCTCGGCGAAGCATCTTCCCGACAGGGAAGTTCGAAGCCCAAACCCGATGGGCAAGCGCAGTCAAGTTGTTACTTGGTGTCGCGCATGGCTTCGTCAATGAGCTTGTAAAAATCGGTTGAGGGCGGAGCGCCGACGATAATTCGCCCATTGATGAAACTGGTGGGAGTTTGGGCGACGCCGAGCGCCTCCCCTTCGTGCATATTCGCTTCGACGCGCGAAAGCGAGCTCTTGGAGTCGATGCAGGCAGCGAGCTTCATGTTATCGACCCCAGCCTCCGCGCCGAAGTGCAGCAGCATGTCACGGGCATGTTCGGCGGTGAGGCTCTCTTGGTTCTTGAAAACCGCGGAGCGAAAGGCCACGTACTGGGAGGGATCGATCTGATAGGTGCATTGTGCGGCGATGGCTCCGGTGAGCGCCCAATCATGGATGGTGACAAGAGGGAACTCCTTGAACACCACGCGCAGTTTGTCGCCGTATTTGGGGACGATGTCCGTCTCCAATTCTTCCTGCAACTGTCGCGCAAACCGGGCACTCGAGGTCGGAGTACTCCACCAGCGTCACCGGGAGCGTTGGCGGGGCCTTGCGCCGGCTGGTCCTGGAGTGAGATCAGCCGGATAATTTCCTCGCGGGGGTCGCCGCCCAGATTGAAGATGCTTCCTTCCACCAAATAGCGCATGTTCTTGGAAACGAAAAATGGTTGCGATCGCTTGTCCTTGCCGTCGTCGACCGTGACCGTGGTCTCGAGGAAATCCGGGTAGGCGGTTTCGCGCAGATCGGTCATAGTGATCTTGACCGAGTCAGGAATATTGAAGTGCTCGCGGACGTAGCGAATAATCTTGTCGTGCGCCGCCGGCTGATTCGGGGCTTGTGCGCGGAGGGCGGGCACCGCGCCAGAAGCGTGGCCAGCGACCCAATAAGGCGAAGCATCGAAGGGCAAGTCGGCTCATCAAAACAGTGAACTCCTTTCGCTCGAACCTGGGGTGAGGCAAAAAGTATACGAAGGCGTGATTCTAACCGTGCCCTCCTGCAAATGCAATTCACACGAACCAGGAAACGGCATACGGCAGACAGTAGACGGGGCCAAGCCCCGTATGCCGTGAAGCTGAGTCCCGTATGCAGCCAACCGTCCACGTATGCGGGCTTCCTATTTCCCCGCCATCACCTTCTCGATTTCTTCCACCGCGCGCGGCAGGCGGCGGGTAAGCAGCTCGTTGCCGTCGGGCGTGATGAGAATGTCGTCCTCGATCCGGACGCCGATTTTTTCCTCGGGAAGGTAAATTCCCGGCTCGATCGTGATCACCATGCCGGGTTCGAGCGCCCGGTTATAATCCATGGGATCGTGAACATTCAGGCCAATGGGATGGCTCAGCCCGTGGATGAAGTACGGGCCGAGCGGCTGGCCGTGCAAATCCTTGCCGTGCGTGTTGATGTAATCGTAAGCAATCTCGTTCAGGCCCTTGGCGCCGTGGCGGCCGATGTACATCGCCGGGCTTGGCCGCGGCCATTGCGGCGTTCTGCGCCCCCAGGACGATTTCGTAAATCTCGCGCTGGCGCGGCGTGAAGTGGCCGTTGACCGGCAGAGTGCGGGTGATGTCGCTGGCGTATCCGCTATAGGAACCGGCCACGTCCATCACCACCACGTCGCCATCCTTCATCTGGTTCGAGTCCTGATCGTAGTGGAGCACGGTGGAGAAGAATCCCGAGCCGACGATGGGCGGGTAGGACGGCCACTCGCAGCCCCGGCGCTCGAATTCGTACTTCATCAGCGCGGCAATTTCGTATTCCCACACGCCGGGCTTTACCGCCTTCATCGCGGCAAAGTGCGCCTCCACCGAAGCGTCCACGGCCTTGCGAATCAGGGCGATTTCTCCCGGACTTTTCACCGCGCGCAGGCGCGCGATGGTCAGGCGGATGTCGAGCAGCGAGGCCTGGGGCGCCAGGTCGCGAATCTTCTTCACCATGTCCGCCTGAAAGCAATCTTCCCCGCTCTCGGGTTGCGGGGTGAGCTCGGTGTAAATCTTGGGAAAACTCTTGAGCGCTTGCTGGAGGTCGGAGGGGAATTGCGCGACGTCGCGAACCGTAGGAAATCCCGTGCGGGCCGAAGCGTCAGCGTCCTCCGGCGCCAGCTTCGGTCCCGTCCATTTCTCTTCCGAGGCGGTTGTGCGAGCGGAATATAGAGGATCTCCTCCCCCAGCTCCGGCGCCGCGCCAGGCGCATGAGCCTTCGGCGCCGAGCAGCATGATGGCGTCCGGCTCGTTCCAGCCGGTGAGGTAGTAGAACTCCTCATTCTGCCGGAAAGAGGTGACGCTGGCCGCCACGTCCGCCTCACCATATCCGTAGAGCACGATCACGCCATCGCCGCCCGTGTCGCGGATCAAGCTCGCGCGCCGCTGGTGAAATACGGAGAGCGGCTCGCGCTCCCAGGCGCCCGCCGCGAGCGCCGTCCCCAGAATGGCCGCCACCGCAAGCGCGAGAATTGCCCGGCGTTCAAACCCTCGTTGCATCAGAGCCCCCCTTTGAAGTAGTCGTATAGCATAATTCATTGGTCAAGTGTGACGAAGTTATAATAGTGACCCCCTGATCCGTCGAAAACGCATGGCTCACCTCAGGTTGGCAGTGGCACAGGCTTGTCGATGGCCGCAAACACGGCCAGCGGTAGCCGTCTGCGGGGAGGCAGTCTGGCTCAGTTTGTTCACCCGTTGGGTGCAGAATGGCAGGCTTATCGCACCGAGGCGCAAACAGACCAACTCTTCACCTACCGAATCGCCCTTGCTCTTCCAAATTGATCCCCACCCCGGGGAAGAAACCCTGACGGCTCGGGGCGGAATCCCGCTGGTGGTTCAGGCCTTCCGCTCGCTGGGGCTGCCCCAGAGTGTGAGCGAGCAAGTGCGCGTCAAGGAGCGGGAGCGCGGGGATGATGAAGCAACTTTGGGGGAGGGCTTCGTGATCCTCAACGCCGCCGGGGCGAATGTCCGGAGGATTTTAAGCGCCGGCGCGAAGATGCGAGGCGGGCGGAGATGCTGGGCCACGCGTTGCGTTCGCCGGCGGCGCCGCAGTTTTTGTATGCGTTTCACCTAGAGGCGAAGATCGAGGAAGCGCAGCAGCGGCGCTGGCCGGGCGCCATCGCCTCTATTCCGGAAGAGACCCCGCCCCTGGAAGGGCGGGGGCGGGTGAATCGCGATCGGGGGCAGCGCTGCGGGTGGCCGACGTAGCCGAGCGGATTGCCGCCTACCGCGAGGGCCCGCAGTTACTACCCCTGCCGACCTGCGCATCCCTGTCCCAGAAGGGCGCAGTTATCAACGGATTTCCCGGCCCCTCTTTAGACCTCCTCCCGGTCCCACCTGGCCGCCGCTCCCCGTCGCACTAGACACCTAGCCTGCTGAAGGCCCAGAAGAGGGAGGAGGACAAAATAATGGAAGCGGGAAGAGTCAGCACCCACGCCATGGCGAGATTCCGCACCGTGCTCCATTGCAGTCCGGTGTGGTTGGCAGCCATGGTTCCCGCTACGCCCGATGATAGCACGTGGGTGGTACTCACCGGCAGCCCAAACCAATCCGCGGCGCCGATGGTAAACATCGCGGTGATTTCCGCGGCGGCGCCCTGCCCGTAGGTCAGATGGTCTTTGCCGATTTTTTCGCCCACCGTGACCACAATCCGCTTCCACCCGATCATGGTGCCGAGTCCCAGCGCCAGCGCCACCGCCACCTTCACCCAAGTGGGAATGAATTTTGTGGCGTTGTCGATGTGCGACTTATAGTTTTTCAGCACGGCCGCATCCGACGCGGCAAACTTCGGGTTGCCCGATTTCTGCATCAAGCGCAGCGCTTCGCTGACCACATACATGTCATTGCGGAAGTTGCGGACTTTATCCTGCGGCACTGCCCTCAGCTCCTTGTACATCGCCATTTCGGTGCCCATCCCGCTGACCATGTCCCGCATCGCCAGCATCGTTTCCGGCGTGAATTTCTTGGTGCGAACGTAATCCGTCACTTCATCGCGCGGCTCACCGACGACGGCGCCGGGCGACACGTAGCGCCCCAGCATTGCCGCTGTCTGCTCCGACACCGCAACGAAATCCTGGGTTTCCTTGGTCCTCACGGCGTGATTCAGCGCGTACGCGGTAGGTACCGTGCCGATGAGAATCAGCATAATCAGTCCCATGCCCTTTTGCCCGTCGTTGGAGCCATGCGCAAAGCTGACGCCCGTGCAAGTCAGAACCAGTAGGGCGCGGATCCAGAACGGAGGCGGCTCGGACCCCTTCGGCGCTTCGTACAGTGCCTTGTTCGGGATCAGGGCCTTGCACAGGAGCAACAGAAGGGCCGCACCGGCAAATCCCACCAGGGGCGATAGCAACAGGGACTTGGCAATATTCATCGCTTGACCCCAGTCCACTCCACTCGTGCCGGACTTTACCGACATCAACTGGTTGGCAATGCCCACGCCGATGATCGAGCCCACCAGCGTGTGTGAACTCGAGGCGGGCAACCCGAACCACCAGGTTCCGATATTCCAGATGATGGCGGCAATCAGGAGGGCAAAGACCATGGAGAATCCGGCATGGCCGCCTACTTGCAGGATGAGTTCGACGGGGAGCAGGGAAACGATCCCGAAAGCGACGGCTCCGCTCGACACCAGTACGCCGAAGAAGTTCCACGCGCCCGACCACACCACGGCAATATGCGGCTCCATCGAATGCGTGTAGATCACGGTGGCCACGGCGTTTGCCGTGTCATGAAAACCATTCACGAATTCAAAGCCCAGTGCGGTTAGGAGCGCGATTCCCAGCAACACGAAGGGCATCACACTGGTGGAATGAACTTGCGAGAGGTCGGATGCCAGGCGCACGGCCGCATAGATGAATCCGATTACCAGCGCCACGCCAAAGACGCGCATCCCGATCTTGGCTGCCCTTCCCGCCCCGCCCGACATCTTCCCGTCTAATACTGAAACTTCGGTCGCCATATCGCCCTCTCCCTCTTTCGTTGTGGCAAATATGAGGGGCGGGTTCCTCGGCTAGGGAGGAACCCGCCCCTCTTGCAACTACTTTAAAACCTTCAACTTCGATTCATTCGCCCGCTGCCTTGTGTCCATGGTGCTGGACGTGCAGTTTTGCCGCTTCGGCGGCATGATGGGTTGCGTGGTGTAAGTGTCCTTGCGCCGTGTGGGCGTGGTGAGCGGCTGCCTCGTGGTCACCCGCCTGATGATGCCGTGCGGCCTCGCGGTGGTGCCTCGCCGCGTGCTCGTGGTGCTCCGCTGCTTTGATATGGTGCTCTGCTGCCTCTTTTGACATATTCGCTCCCTTATAAAGCTTGCAGAATTTTCCTGCGGTCTCTAGACACTACGTTCGGTTTGTTACGGCAATGTGAGCAGCAGATTAAGCTTCCTGCAGCTCTGGAAACAACCACTGCCGAAGGTGATGGATAGGAAGGAATCCTACGCTACCAAGGCGTTGCGTAAGCGTGCTGACTAAACCCCAACCTGCTGGCACGCCGCTGACCATTGGCGAAGGTTCTGGGCCGTGGAATGGAGGAAGGCCGCAATTTCTGCGGGACACCAAGTGGGCAAATGGGTGGCGGCCTCGGCGTCCAGGAATTCCGCCAATTCAAGAACTCGTTCCGTCATGCTGTGGCTGGTGGGTTTGAAGGAGCTGCGCAAAATTTCGAGCAGCCAGTCCGTAAGGATCATCCCCCAGAATTCATAGCGCAGGTCATCGACGTAGTTGTGGGGATTGCGCCGGTGCTCCACCAGGGGGCGGCCAAACGCCACGTGGTACCTGGTCCCCTGCATCAAGGCCAGCAGGAAGTAACCTCCCCAGATGTCTCCATACCGATCCAGCTTGCCGCCAGGCACCGGCCAGGCCATGGTGACAAACACAAAGGCGGGAATCAATTCCCGCACCACGCTGGTGTTCTGGGTGTTGACCGGGGACCAAGTGGACGGGTCAAGGACGAAAGCATCCGGACCTCGGTAATCCACTCCCTTAACCTTTCCGTTGAGCCAGGTGGTGGCGTCAACGTCCGGCTCATCCAGCCATAATCCTTCCGTGACCCCGATGGCAGCGCCCTCGGCGCAGGGCGTCGGCTGAGGCTGATTAACATGGCCACGGAGCTGGAACGGAAACCCGCGCGGGAACACCAGGCGCGGCGGCTCGAAGGTCAAGTATTCGCAGATATTGTGGAATCGCCTTTCCTCCTTAATCACCGGCTGCCACCATCCCTGCCCCGTCCTACGGTGAAAACCTACAAAGTCGTCGTGCGTGGGAAAGTTGTCGTCGTCGATGGAGATGAGCAGTTCGCACCCGTCCTCCAGCGCTCGCAGATACCCGAACACTCTTCTGCCATCTGTGTTGTAAGGGATCAGAGGATAGAGAGCGAATTGTTTGCCCCACTCGTCCTGCTGGTCCACGCCAAAATGAACGGTCTCCAGGCCCTGCGCGGAAATCTCCCGGGCAAGGGCAGCCGCGCTGGCGGGAGTTTTGCGATCACCCACCACCCATACCTTCACCTCTTCCAAGTGGCCGTAACGGTGTATGTTCTCGTACAGGTCATGCAGAATCACCGGGTGGTGAATTGTGGTAAATACAATGTGGCAAGGTTTTTTCACGCGCTTACTCCCTTCTTCCTTTAGGTTACAGGTGACAGGTGATAGAGAAAATCTTTTTACTGTTCGCTGTGCCCTGTTCCCTGTCACATAACCCCAATACCGTTCACTTAAGAGGTTTGAGGAAATTATTCATCAATTTGTTTCCGAGTGACCCCCTCACCCACCGCCTTGCGGTCCCCCCTCTCCCCCAAGGGGGCGAGGGAAGAAGAATTCTTAGTTTTGATGCTCCAATCACGAGTTTCTCTGCCCCAAGAAGGTGGCGGTGCTGGCCACCTCGAACTGACCACTGAAGATTTCTGCCCTCTCCCCCTTGGGGGAGAGGGGGGACCGCAAGGCGGAGGGGGTGCGGGGGTCGAATACCGGGAACTCTCAGCTTAAGTGAACAGCATTGCACCTAACTGGATTTTACTCTACGTACCGGCGTCAGGAAAACCCTCAGCCCCAGCTTCACGTAGCGGAAGTTCTTGAAGAACGTATTGACGCTGGCGCCTTCTTTTCTGCCGACCCAAACGGTGGGGACCTGTTCCAGGTGATAGCCTTTCTTGAGGGGCTTTACGGTGGTCTCGATGCAGATTTCATGCGTGGTGCCCTCCCATTCGATGGCCTCCGCCACTTCCTTGCTGAGAAGCTTCAATCCGAATGTGAAGTCACCGATGCGGGTCCAGAACAGCACTCGGAAGGCCTTCTGAAAAATCCAGTTGAGGACAAGTTTCAAAGGATCGTAGTTGGTGAATCCGCCGCCCGGCAGCCAGCGGTTGGCGATGACCTCATCGCAGCCCGTTTCCACAACTTTCTCCACCATGCGGTCCATGGCGGCAGGTTCTGTTTCCAGATCGCCTGCCATCAGCGCCACGTAGTTTCCCTTTGCCGCTTGCATCCCTTCGCGATAGGCCCAGCCAATGCCGGGGTTGTTCTTCTGCACCACCACCCTAACCCGGGATTCCCGCGCCTCCCAACCCCGGCAAATCGAGAAGGTCTCCTGGGAAGCTCGGGGAGATACCAGGAGGAGGATTTCCTGGATGTATCCGCGATCACGGCCCAGCAGGATCTTCACGGTCTCGTCGATGGAAAATGTCTCCGAGAACACCGTGACCACGATGGAAAGCTTGATGGTGTCGAGCGGCACGCTTTTCCGCGTCATGAAGGGTCCATTTCTGCTCATTCCTAAATGTTTCTTGCGCCTCGAAGCAAAAACTCGCCACAGAGGCACAGAGAACCCTGAGAAAAGCAGGGCAGCGCGGACCTGTTTTGTAGGTCCGCGGCTTTCCCTTGCCCATCGGGAACGAGCCGCGGACCTACAAAACAGGTCCGCGCTACACCGCTCGCCAGATGGCGGCGTAAAGCCGCCTCTACATCAAATGGGCCCCCTACCTGCGGACGCCACGCCCGGCGCGCGGCTTGCCCACGTCCTCCATATGGCGGGAACATTCATCAGCATGTTCAAGGCGCCCCCCGCCACCACTCCCGCCACTGCCGCACTCAAAATTCTTCCGCCCCCCGCCATCCACAAGAGCGTGACCAGGAAGTTGAGGACCGCGCCGCCAAGGCAAATGCGTTCGTACCGCGCCAATCTGCCCCATACTCCCGGGCGAAACGGGGGCACTTCGACGGAGCGAAAGGTGAAGGCTTCACTGCAAATGAAGTTGCTCAGCAACGCGGCCTCAATGGCTACCGGTAACGCCAGTGCCGCACTCCACTGTCCTCTCGCGACTAACGTGCAAAGCAAACCCACGTCAATCAAGGCGCCGACCAACGCCACCGAGCCATAGCGGAGCCAGGCGAAAAGCTGGCCGGTTCGAATTGCCAGCCGCAACAGGTGCTGGAGATATTCTCCATATTGGCGCGCACCCAGCTTGGAAGCGCCGCGTTCACGTTCCTGAAAAATGTAGGGCACTTCGACAACTTTACTGTAATGCGCCTTGGCAATAACCTCCAAGAGAATCTTGTAACCTAGCGGGTTAAGTTCAGCGCCGCGCAGGGCGGAAGCTCGAACCATGAACATCCCTGACATCGGGTCGCCGACCGCCGCGAGCTTGAGCGGCAGCACCGTGGCCGCCATGTGGGTCGCCGTGCGGGAAATAAAGCGGCGCACCCACGTCCAATCCGAAGTGCCGCCGCCGGGGACGTAGCGGCTTCCAATCGCCAGGTCTGCTCCCTCGCGAATCGTCGCCGCCAGAGCGGTGAGCGTCTCGGGAGGGTGCTGCAAATCCGCGTCCATTACCCCCCAGACATCGCCCCGCGCCATCGCCCATCCATCGATGACCGCCGTGGCCAGTCCCAGCCGTCCCGGGCGCCTCAGCAAACGGGCGGGCATTTCGTGGGCGAGCGATTCCACCCGTCCCGCCGTCCCATCTGCGCTCGCGTCATCAACTACGACAAGTTCAAAATCCTCGCCCGCGCTGCGCAGTGCCGCCGCCGCGCGCCGAAGAGTTTCCTCGATGACCTGTGCCTCGTTGTACGTAGGAATGATGACCGAAATCATAAGCAGGTGTCAGGTGCCAGGTATCAGGTGTTAGGTACTGGGTTCTGGGTGCTGGAAACCGTGTTTGGGAAGTTATAAAGGATAAAGGGTAAAGGGTGAAGGATGAAGGGTGAAGGCTGAAGCCCTCTATCATTTACCCTCTATACCTTATCCTTTACTCTTCATCCTTCAAACTTCACACATCATCCTTCACCCTTACCCAGCCCCTGACACCTGGCACCTAGCTCTTAGCTCGCCGGCGTGATCCGGTAAAGCCCCGCGCCGTGTGGCTCGATCTTGGGAGCGAACGCGGCATCAACAACTCCCAAGTCTTTTTTCTCCCAGAGGTCGCGCACCGCGCACTTCTCGCCCAAGCCCAACTCGCTCCAACGCACGGTGACTTCCGCGGGCGTCCGATCGTCCAGGTTGAAAACCGCCAGATACTTGTCGCGCGACCCGGGAGCATCCGCCGTCCAGGCCACCTGGTTCCCGCGCGTGAACAACTCGCGATTGTGAGTGCTGTGTTGATCCACCGCCAGCACCTCCGGGTTGGTCAGCAGTTCCAGCGTCGCCGCATTCAGGGTGGGCAAATCGCCGCCCATCATCAGCGGCGAGCGAAAAATCGCCCAAAGGGTAAGGTGAGTTCGTTGTTCCGCCGGGGTGAAATTCGTCTGCCGCTCCGGGTCCTTGTAGCCGCGAATGCGCAGCCGCCCGAGGGGCAGCATATCCGCGTCCGGCCAGTGATTGGGCACGATGTATGGCGCCCAGGCGCGGCAGAGCGCAAACTGTTTCTTCAGCGACTTCCAGTTATCCCAGAAATCGCCGGAAATGCGCCACAAATTCGCGTTCTCCTTGAGGTGTGCGGCCTGAGCCAGGGGAGCGGGGCCGGGGGAGAGGCTCAGCACGATGGGGCGGCCCGACTTCACGATGGCGCGGTGCAGCGCGGCGATTTCCGGTCCGTGGTAATTCTCGCGCGCCGGCTTGTCCGCCCAACTCATGTCGTCAGCCTTGATATAGTCCACGCCCCACTTCGCGTAGAGAGCCACGATGGAATCGTAGTAAGCCTGGCCCGCGGGCTTGCTGACATCGACTCCGTACATGGCCGTCGACCAGCTGCACGCATTCCGCGTGTCCGCCACATCTTTTGCGTGCGCGGAGGTGCCCAGGATCGGCAGGTTTTTCTCGACCGCCGCGCGCGGGATTCCGCGCATGATGTGAATCCCGAATTTCAGCCCCTTGCTGTGCAGGTAATCGGCCAGGGGTTTGAATCCCTGCCCCTGGGCAGCCGAGGGAAAACGATTAGGAGCGGGAACCAGCCGCCCATAGTCGTCGAGGTTGAATCCCCACGTATCCTGCAGGTCGGTTGCGTCGGTGTGGGAAAAATACCAGTAGTAATCGATCACCACATAATTCCAACCAAAGCGAGCCATGCGCTGCGCCATATAATCCGCGTTGGCTTTCACCTCCTGTTCGGTCACGTCGCCGCAGTAAGCGTCGTAGCTGTTCCATCCCATGGGCGGGGTGGGCGCCAGTTCCATCGCTGGGCCGGAAGGTGGCGCCGCTCTCCCGCCGCCCGCCCATAATCCGGCGCCCAACAAAAGTGTCACGGCGATAATCCCAACGGAAGCTTTCCGTGCACGTTGCATCGCTGCATCTCCTGATTTGAATTCCGCGGAATGATTGCCAAGGCAGCGCCATTCATCCGAGCCTGCCGGATGGAACTGCCCCTTCCTCCACTCGCGTATCATGAAATGAAGTCTTTCGCAAGCGGAAGGTGCCGACGCTGGTGCCGGCGCAAGGTACCGGCACGGGGCTTTATGGGGCGGTGGGCGCGTAATAACCCTGCCGCGCGTAGATGGCGTACTTGTGCCTGTGGGCTTCACCGGGCTTGTTGAGGCGCACTTCGATGGTGCGGTAGGTTCCGTCCGGGCGCTTATTGCTGGGAGAATAGCCGAGCGTATAGCCCTGCTTGAGCCAGGTGAGGATGGTCTCCATCGCCGAGGACACGGACGTGCCGCCGCGCGTGTCGATCATCTCACCGCCCGTCTGCTGGCAGATCTTCTCCACATCGTGAAGCCGCGGCTCCGAGTGCGCCAGGAAGAACGCCTTCGAGTGCTGCAGATAACCCACCTTGATGCTGTAAATCGGGGTTCCGGATTGCTGGGCGGCGCGCACCACCTGGGGCACGTCGCTCGTCTGCTCCTCGGAAGGCTCGTTGTCAGAAACCAGAATGACGGCGCGGCGGCGTTCGCGCGCCATGCGCCCCAGGTAGAGCGCCGCTTCATACAG
This sequence comes from uncultured Acidobacteriota bacterium, assembly GCA_963810005.1. GTDB lineage: Bacteria > Acidobacteriota > Terriglobia > UBA7540 > UBA7540 > Bog-366. The sequence goes on along the minus strand of CAWELY010000017.1, from coordinate 333,252 downwards.
CGCGCCGTCGATGTCTGTGCCGCCATAAGGGCTGAGCGCCCACAAATCGACGGAAAGAGCCTCGTGATCGGAGGTCAGGCCCTCCACCATTTCCGGCTTCTCGCCGAAGCTGAAGATGGCCACTTGGTCGTCGGGCTTGAGCAGCGCCAGCGTATCCAGTGCCCCCGCGCGCAGTTCCTCGAGCGCCGCGGTGATGCTGGAGCTGTTGTCGACCACCAGCGCCACCGCCAGCGGCGACTCTTCGTGGGAAAAGGCGCGGATTTGCTGTTCCTTCCCGTCTTCGAAAACGTGAAAATCGTCTTGCTTCAGATTGCCGACCGCGCGCCCATGTTCATCGTGGACGCCCACTTCCACCAACACCAGGTCGACGGCCACCTTGAACGTTGCCACACTCGGCGGCGCTGCCACGGATTTGCCGCGGGAGAAGGGCGGTGTGACTTGCGCGCCCAATCTCCAACACCCGCCTAACCCAACTTTCGCAGTTGAGGCGACAAGCGCCAGCTAAGTAGTTTATTTTCAGCAAAGCGGTCTCGAAGGTCTACACTACATTTTGAGCTGCACCTGTTGGTCGGTGACGGTCTCCGCCGGCTTGATGCGTGGCGGAGGTTGCGACGGCAGTGACAGGTGAAGTTGGTGGAGCAGGAGCATCTGCTCTGGTTCGGGTTGCGTATAGCGCGGCATGATCAGCCAGCGCCCGTCGGTGGTGGGCAGGCAGACATCCAGCATTTGAATTGTCGCCAATTTTTCCAGCACGCCGCGGGGTGTCAACCCCGGAGCGCAGGGGGCCAACCGGTGCCGGAGCGTGACCGACAGGGCGTAAGCCAGGAAAGCCACGAAGATGTGGGCCTCCACGCGCTTTTCCACTTGATGATAAATCGGACGCAGTCCCAGTTCGCTCTTCAAGGTTTTGAAGGCAGCTTCAATTTGGGTCAGTAAGATATAGAGTTCCCAGAGCACTTCCGGCTTTTCTCCCAGCAGGTTCGAGCGCAGCAGATAGTGGCCGTCGCGCAACTCCGCCTTCCGCAACTTCTCTTTGTCCAAGCGAAAAGAAAACGTCTGACGGGTGACTTCCTCTCCCTCTTGGGGCAAGCCGATCGGCACGAAGCCGAAGGCGCGTCCCGCTTCCTTTTTAGCCGCGCCGATCCGCAGCAGCAGTTGATCGCGTGCCGGAGCACTGCGGCGCAGCTTGCGCAAGGTCTTTAGCAAGCGCACCAACTTGCGCCGCCGCATGGCACGTTCCTTGGCGTGCCTCCCCGCGCTCTTGGCCAGCACGTACAGTTCGCCATCCGCGGCGAACAACTTCACTTCCACCGACTCACGCACTTTCTGCCAGGGCAATTCCAGCCAGCGCTTTTCGTACTGCTGAATCTTGCCGCGCGGCGTCCCCACCAGGTAGAAAACTTCTCGACCCCCGGTGCGCATTTCTTCCAGTACTTCTTCCGTAGGAACCCCCCGGTCCATCACCCACACCCGCCGTGCCCGTCCATACTGCGCTTCGATCTTGTCCAGAAATCCTCGCAGCGTGGTGCGGTCCGAAGTGTTGCCCGCCAGCACTTCATAAGCCAGCGGAAATCCTTCCGGCGTCACCACCAGCGCGATCACCACCTGCCGGCAATCGCCGCGATGATCCCGGCTGTAGCCATGCTTCGCCTTGGGAATCTCCTCGCCTTCCCCTTCGATGTAGGTGCTCGTCAGGTCGTAGAGCAGCACATCGAAGCGCGCCTGAAACAGCTCTTGCCAGCGTTGCCGCAGATGATCGAACAGCGCGGTCTTGTGTTCCCCCAGGCGGTCCAGACATCGATACAAACGGTCCTTCTCCGCTACGGCAAAGCCCGTGCCTAACAGATCTCCCAGGGCGCTCTGGTCAAACCCCTGCCGGTGCAAACGGAACTCGCTGCCCGGCGCCACCAAGCGGCTCACCACAAGCAGCTCCAGCACCTTCGCCCACGGCACTTCTTCCCGCCCCTTACCCAAACGATCTTGCCAAAACGCGCTCAGCCCCAATTGCCGCCACAGTTCGCACCCCAGCCAATAGTTGCCAAACGCCCGCGGTCGCCGCAGTTCCATCTCCTTCAGCTTCACCTGCACGCCGTCCAGCGCGTCGGCCGGCAGCGCCCGGTCCTCGGGAAATAAACTCAGGCTCGCCGCCCGCTGCTCGGCTTCATCAAACACCTCCAGCGTCTTGCGCCACGCCGCCTGCTGACTGTCGTTGATCTCGCCCAAATACAAAACCCGCCGCTGCACCACCCGCCCCGAACGCAGCCGCCGACTCTCCTCCACGCTCCAATCGCGGTGCTCCTTGCCGTCTTTGATTCGCTTGTTCGCACGCAGGTACATGGCTGGCCGCCATTGTGCCAAGCTTGAGCGGAGATGAAAAGGGGGTAGGTCTACACTACAAGCCCTTTTGTACAACCCCCATTGAAGTTTCAAGAGTTACCGCGATGCCCACACCGAATTTCACCTGGAATGGCTCCGAGCTGCGAAAGTCGGGCTAACAACAGAAGTGCGAGGCTTCCGATTTTTGCCGCCTGATTCATCGTCCATCCAAAATCCGTCCTCTGCCGGGATGCGGCTTGAGGATGAGGTGTTGTCCATTGAGCAGATTGACTTCAACCTTGATATATTGTCGGGGCATGCTTGCTCCTCAATTCACGCTAGCGGACCGAGGGGCTCGAAATCCTTGCTGGAGGCCGATGCCGATGTCGAAATCCTCCCACCTTTCAGGACTAAATCGCCGGGGCTTTCTGCGGGCCGGAATTCTTAGTGGATATGCCGCCAATGGGGGCCTAAGAGTGGGACTCGGCGCGCAAGGGAGCGAAACGGCGGGGCGCGTCAGCCCTTTTGAGTTCGACGAGGTCGCCATTGCCGGCCTCCAGTCGGGCATAATGTCCGGCAAGCTCACGGCGCGCTCGATCACGGAGAAATACCTGGCGCGCATCGAGGCGGTGGACAAGCGCGGGCCCACGGTGAACTCCGTCATCGAATTAAATCTCGACGTTTTGTCCATCGCGGACGATCTCGACCACGAGCGCCAAGCGAAGGGGCCGCGCGGACCCCTGCACGGCATCCCGGTATTGATCAAGGACAATATCGCCACTCACGATAGGATGCAAACCACCGCCGGGTCGCTGGCGCTAGTGGGGTCGGCGCCGCCCAAAGACGCTTTTGTGGTCAAGAGGTTGCGCGACGCGGGTGCCCTCATTCTGGGCAAGACCAACCTAAGCGAGTGGGCCAACATCCGCTCGTCGCACTCGACCAGTGGTTGGAGCGGGCGTGGCGGCCAGACGCACAATCCCTACGCGCTCGACCGCAATCCCAGCGGCTCGAGTTCCGGTTCCGCCGCCGCCGTGGCCGCCAGCCTCTGCGCCGTGGGTATCGGCACGGAAACCGATGGTTCCATCGTGTCCCCGGCGAGCGCCAACGGCATCGTCGGCATCAAGCCCACCGTGGGCCTGGTGAGCCGCGCGGGGATCATTCCCATCGCTCACAGCCAGGACACCGCCGGACCTATGGCGCGCACCGTCACTGACGCCGCGATTCTGCTCGGAGCGCTCGCCGGCGTTGATAACGACGATGCGGCCACCACCGCGAGCCGAGCGCACGGGCACGCCATGGCGTGCCCCTACGGACTACACGACTTTTCTTGACCCCAAGGGCTTGGCCGGCGCGCGCCTCGGGGTAGTGCGCAAGCTGGGCGGCTTCAACGAGGCGGTAGATAAGCTTATGAACGACGCCATCGACCAGTTGAAGCGCCTGGGAGCGACGGTGGTGGACCCCGCGGACATCGCCACCCTCGATCAGCTCGGCGACGCGGAAGAGCAGGTGCTGTTGTACGAGCTCAAGACTGACCTCGAGAGCTACCTGGCGCAGCTTGGCGACGCCGCGCCGGTACACACGCTCAAGGACATCATTGAATTCAATGAACAGCACCGCGAACAGGAAATGCCATTTTTCGGCCAGGACATGTTCCTCAAAGCGCAGGAAAAAGGGTCTCTCTACCGGAAGGAGTACCTGGACAATCTCGACAAAAGCAAGAGCCTGATGCGCGCGCAGGGGATCGACGCGGTGATGGACCAGTTCAAACTGGACGCGTTGGTGGCCCCCACCGGAGCGCCGGCGTGGCTGACCGACCACATCGATGGCGACCACGACCTCGGCGGCAGCTCCACCCCCGCCGCCGTGGCCGGCTACCCCCACATCACCGTTCCGATGGGTTTTGTCCTGACCTTGCCGGTGGGAATTTCCTTCTTCGGCTGCGCCTGGAGCGAACCCACCCTCCTCAAGCTCGCTTATGCCTTCGAGCAAGCAACAAAACAACGCCGCCCCCCAAGCTTTCTCGCCACGGCGGAGTCATCGGGCCAGTAGGATCGGGTCATCGAGCCATCGGGTCATCGGATCATCGGACCATCGAGCCATCGGGTCATCGAATCATTTTGGATTTTCGATTTCGAAGTCGGCAATTTGGTTCATCTTTTCCACGGACAATGTCGATAGCCGATGTGGGGGAGTGTGTCACGGTGGGGCAATCTCGAAACCGGGCGATCCCACTACCCGGTAGTGTCCTAATTTCAAATGTAGCGCCGGCTTCCAGCCGGCACCGGGCCGCCAAGATGGCGGCGCTACGTTCGAATTAGGATACTACCCACTACCCTGCCCGCTATCATTTTGTGCGATAATCACTGCGGCTGGATCGTTCCCCCCTGGAAGCTCTCCAATGGATATGAGCCAAGCCGCGGCCCACTTCGCGTTTCTTCCCATGCGATTGCGGATTGTTCCCCGGCAAGTGCTGAAGCTCCCCGCCCTCAACAAGAGCAACACGCTGCGAGGCGCCTTCGGCATGGCTTTCCGGCGGCTGGTGTGCATCCCCCAGTGCCGCGAGGCGCGGCTGTGCCCGCTCGGTCAAACCTGCCCTTACCGGATCATTTTCGAACCGGCCCCGCCCCCCGGCGCGAGCGCCTGAGCAAGAACCAGGACATCCCCCGGCCCTTCATTTTTCGGCCCCCGCTTGATGCGCCGCCCGATGTAGGCTGTAGCGTCGATCTCCGATCGACGCGCGGCGGTCGGAGACCGCCGCTACAAGACGTAGCGCCGGGCTTTAGCCCGGCACCGGCGGCCCTGAAGGGCGGCGCTACAAAGACCACCTACGAGCCGGGTCAAGCCTTTGACTTCACCCTGACCCTCATGGGCAAGGCGGTGGATTTTCTCCCTTACTTCATTCTGGCCTTTCGCGAAGTGGCCCGCGAGGGGATCGGCCTCAACCGCGCCCGCTGCGAGTTGGAAGAGGTGCGCACTGTGAATCCGGAATTCGGCATGCCGGACCCGCTGCCCCCAGCATCGGGCGAGGGTATCGAATCAACTCCCCCCTCGCCCCCTTGGGGGAGAGGGGCCGGGGGTGAGGGGGTCAACTCGGCGCCTTCACCATCAAGAATTATGTGGGAAAGAACACTTGTTTACAGCTCTAAGGACCAACTTTTCCGCACCCCCCAGGCCTTCACGCTGGGCGACTACGTCCAAGCCCGCCTCGCGCAGCTCGCTGCCGTCGCAGATGGAGTTCGTACTTCACTATCCACTGTCCACTATTCACTGTCCACTGTCTTTCTCACCCCCACTTACCTGAAGTCGGAAGGCCAGCCCGTCCGCCAGCCGGAATTCCATCATCTATTCAAGCGCGTCCGCGACCGCCTGAACGCCTTGTGTACCTTCTACGGCCCCGGCCCCATCGACGCCGACTTTAAGAGATTGGGCCAGGCGGCGGAAAAGGTTCGCACCCTCAAGTGCGACGTGTACTGGCAGGAGCGCTCCCGGCGCTCCTCCAAAACCGGCCAGCGCCATGAACTCTCCGGGTTTGTGGGCGAATGCACTTACGAGTTTCCAGTTTCGAGTTTCGAGTTTCCAATTTCAAATCTCGAATTACTAAAGTGGCTGATCTGCGGTGAAATGATCCACGCCGGCCGCCATACCGCTTGGGGGAATGGGTGGTATGATGTCAGGGGCGCGTACGATGAAAATCAAAGGTGATCAGGTCGCGGGCTATCATTGGACGAATCACCCGTTGACCGACATGGGTATTGCAGCCCTAGTAGTTTTCGCGAGGCGAACTAGGCCTGAGGAACTTACCATGGGCGATCTCGCGGAATTTGCAGCCTATGCCGAGGAAGCTTACTACACCCCCGAGCTTCAGTCTTACCTGACCGTCCTTTTCACCAAGAACGGTCCCGCAACGAATCCCAGCGTTAGTATCGAGAACAGAAGGCAAAGAGCCGCAAAGTTACTCCGTGCCTTCCGAGAACCTTCCGACGATGCCCTCTCGAGATGCGCTTACTGTGACGAACCTTCCAACGGATTGGCCCACCGAGATTTAGTTCCTATGCTGACCGCGCGAGATTCAGTGAATTTTTATCCCGGTGGAACGCCGGGAATTCCACTTTGTGGAAAGTGCCTTCTCGCTCTTCAGGCGCTTTCGATTGGCGCTCCGATGTGTGGCGGTAGAGCCTTGATAGTGGGTTGCGATGACCCTGAACTGACGCTGGAACTTGTAAAGGAGTGGCAACCAAAAATTCGGAAGCGAATTCAGCTCTCACAGCAAAAGGGGGAGAGACTCCCGATTATGTCACACCCGCGCACAAGAACCATCGAGGTGCTTGTCAGCATTGAGGCCGCACGGCGCGAAGAGCAGGAAGAACAAGTCCACCTTAGGCCCGCTGTAAACTCGCTCACCGTGTACCACCTTTCAAACAGTGGCCAAGGGCCTAAGGTGGACTTGTTCTTCCTGCCAACCTCCGTGGTGAGCTTCGTCCAAAGGGCCAAGGCTGCCCGTTACGCAGCAACTTGGAACACACTGGTCCACCAAGCGTGGGAAATTCCTCCCAAGGCCAAGAAAGGTCAGGTTGAAACCACCCCCGAGCCAACGGCTCTTCGAAACTTCCTCTACGAGGACCTTTTCTCTTTGCCGGACCAAGCCGGACGATTCATTCAAAGATACTTGCTAAGAAAGGCAACGCGATTCGCACAGGGGCCGGGAGATTCCCGGCCGTCTTACCTTGGGTGGAGATCGAGCATAAAGGGAACATGGGAACTTACGCAACTTTTCCTTAGTGAGGTGTTGGGAATGGATGCACAACGCATTGACGCTATCAGAAAACTCGGGGACGTTATCGCTGACGAGATCGCGACAGAGAATGATCGTCGCCTATGGTGGAACGTGTACAGTGCCGAAAATTATCGGGTTGTTCGGCTGATTTTGATTCGAACCAGCGAGCACCGACTCAAGCGCGGCCAAGCCCCAATTCTTTCGTTCGATGAGTTCCTCCGGGTTTTCGAAGAGGGTGACGAACTCCCGCGAATTGACTGGCGGTTGGCTTGGGACTTGGTCCTGATCCGTACCATCGAAAGCCTGTATGAACAAAGGTGGTTTGAGGAAAACAAAGAAGTTCTGGAAGAAACTGAAGCGAAGGAGGTGTGAACATGGCATTTCTTACTGGACTAGTTCTCGTTGATGCCCCGGCATCTGCATTGAACAATGCTGGTAGAGCCGAGGAAGCTAGGACCGAAAACGCGATGGCCGTTAAGTGCATCCGCACCCGACAAGGGGCCTTCCCATACGTCTCAGCACAAGCATTCCGTTACTGGATTAGAGAGACACTGGAGAAATCAGCAGAACTGTCATGGAAAGCTGCTCCCGTTCGAAAAGAAAGCGAGAATCTTGCTTACTCGGACGGGAACCCCATCGAGTACTGGGATGACGACCTTCTTGGCTATATGCGTGCTCCGGGTGATCAGGAAGGTCGGAACTGGGCAACCCCCGTCAGCCCTGCGCAAAAGGGCAAGAAACCTGTGATCACTCGTGTGTCGCCGTTTCGAGTCAGCACGCTTGTCTCGCTTGGCCCCGTGTCAATCACCGACGACTTTGGTTCTATGACCCGGCATGAAGGGGATCCAGTTCTGCACCAGCACGAGTTCTATCGCGCCATACTGAAAGGGCTAATTTCATTAAACCTGAAGGCCGCAGGAACGTTTAGTTACGCAAATCGAACCGGTTTCCGCAATCTTGACGAGAAGCGGATTGAGATCGCCAAGGAAAAGAAGCTCGAACACCTTGGCGATGAGAAGTCCTACCGGCTTTCCTGGGAACAACGGATTGAGCGCATCACTGCTTTGCTTCGTGCGCTCGGGATCATTTATGGCGGGGCCAAGCAAGCTTTGCACTACACTGATGTTACACCGGCTGTTTTCATCGCCATGGTCACCAAAGGCGGGAATAATCCGCTCCATTATATTCTGGGTCCTGGCGATAAGGGCCAACCTCACGTTCATCCCGAGGCTGTGCAGCAGGCATTCAAGGTGTGGAAAGACCAGATTCTCTCCAAGCTCTACGTGGGATGGGTTCAAGGCTTCTATGACGATGAGCGTGCGCGGCTCGAATCCGTTCTTTCGGATTTCAACAACGAGAGAAAGGATAATGACCGGATCGAGACTGTACTCGGCCATCCGCGCGAAGTCCTGGAACAGCTCGCAAAAGATATCGGCGAGAAGAAAAACGAAGATTGGCTGAGGTAAGCGACCATGCGAGTAATAAGGGTAAGCTTGCAGGGAACTGTGACCTCATTTCGGTACCCTCATATACACCTGGGCCGCCAGCCTAGCTTTCCCATGCCTCCCCCGGCAACGGTCTATGGCCACATTTGCAGTGCTATCGGTGATTGGATACCGCCGGACTCCGCCCGCTTCGCTTACTCCTTTCAATGTGATGGTACCGGAGATGATCTGGAGTTGCTGCACATGGCACAAGTAGGCAGCGGGCGGCTTGACAAGGCGTGGGGTTACGTGAAAAACCTCGAAGTCCAAACGAATGTCTACCCTCGGGAGATTCTCCTGCACCCCCGCTTGATCCTTTATGTAGACGCGGGTGGTAAGACGGAAGAGTGGCTTGGGAACTTTCGCTCCCCGCGATATCCCGTTCTTCTGGGCCGGTCGCAGGATTTGGCGGCGTATGAATCCGTCGAGCTGGTTGAACTCGAGCAATCCGATTTCGGATACTTCGAAGGCGCACTGCTCCCGTGGTCGATGCGCGATCGTCTCCCTGAGGGAACTACCTTTCAAATGCCCAAATTCGTGAATCCTGAAGATCGTCGAAGGGTCTCGTGGGATCGCTACATCGCATTGGAGCGTCGCCTTTGGTGGCCCACCAAAGGCGTTGCCAATCCTCCCGGGGCTCGCATCGCACTGCGGCATGACGGTGAAAACCCTGTATGGATAGATCCACTATCACCACGCTGGGGAGAAGGTCGGCGCATTGTCGTCTGGCATTCATGGGTGTAGACAGCAATGTGCGGACCGCAGCTTCAATCCCTCTGGGCGAAAAGCTCATCAGATGGCGGACCAGGAGAGAGCCTTGTTCGCCACACATCCTTGGTGGTTGAAGCCCTCGCCCAGCTCGCAAACCGCTATCCAACGTTAGCCGAGAGAGTCCGACAGCGTCAGTTGTGGCACTGGGCGTTCTGGGCGTGCTGGTTCCATGATCTCGGCAAGGCGGCAACCTCTTTTCAGGCGGCGCTTCGGGGACAGGGAGAAGTCTGGCACCACCGGCACGAAGTGCTATCCCTATCGTTCCTTCCTGCGTTCTGCTCGTCCAATAGTGAAGACTTTCCTTGGATTGCCGCTGGAATATTGTCCCACCACCGGGATGCGTCAGAGATTCTCGAAAAATACAATCCTCGCCTCGACCCGTATGATTGGGGTTGCGATCAGCTTGTTTCAGAAATGGACGCTGGCGCATGGCACGCTCTTGTGGAGTGGGTCGCAGCGGCGGCTCCGGCAAAGCTTGTAGAACTGAAACTTGATAATCATGGCATCAACATCTTTCCCATTCGTACCCTCGCGCCGTCCGTGAATGGTGGAATCAAAGAATCATTGCTTGCTGGTCTGAGCGCTTACGCAAGGCTTTTGCGGGAATTGAAAAGGCTTCCTGCGGATGATCCGCTTAATCGGGCGGCGATTGCGCTCCGCGGAGTCGTTATGCAAGCAGACCACTTGGCTTCGGCCCATGCCGAACCTCTTGATGAAACTTTGCTGCCCAGCCAGCAAGAGATTCTTTCCAGGCTACAAATCAGCAAGACCGATTTATTTCCACATCAGGAAGCCGTATGTGTTCATTCAGGCTCTGTGGTGCTTTCCGCGCCCACCGGGAGCGGGAAGACAGAGGCGGCTATCTTCTGGGCTCGCCGCCAACAAGAAATCTCAGGAACTCCTCGAAGCCTTGTCATCATATTGCCGTATCAAGCGAGCCTCAATGCCATGGCCTTGCGACTACGCAAGCTCCTCCGCAAGGAGGTCGCGTTACTTCACGCGAAGAGCCTGCAAGCGCTGTATCGGCTGCTCCTGGAACGAGGCAACATGGAAACAGAGGCCGCTAAGCTGGCGCGTGAATACGACAACCTGGGTCGGCTCAACAAACCGGCCATCCGCGTGGCAACCCCTTACCAATTGCTTAAGGCCGCCTATCGTTTGAGGGGTTACGAGACGGTGTGGACCTCTCTTACCGATGCCCTCATCGTCCTGGATGAGATTCACGCCTACGAACCTGCCAGATTGGGCCTGCTACTGGAGTTTCTGGTTGAAGTAGTCACCCGCTGGAATGCTAGGGTCTGCGCTATGACCGCCACGATGCCGACGTGGCTCCGCCAACTCTTGGCAGAGGCCTTTTCGGCAGAGCAGATTCCTCCCGATCAGGGACTCTTCCGGCGTTTCGGCAGGCATCGAATAGAGATTCTCGATGGAAACATTCTCGACGCCTCGGTGACGGAGCTGGCGGTTAAGGAATATAAAGAAGGCCGCTCAGTCCTTCTTGCAACGAACACGGTGGGTAGCGCACAGCTACTCCTTGAAAGGCTTAGGCCGCTGATTCCCTCCGAGAGCTTGCATGTACTTCACGGACGATTCACTTTGGAGGATCGCCTGCGGAAAGAAGCTAGTATTTTTGCCCAGCTTGACCCGGCTCGCTCCTCCTCCATCCCCTTGGTCGTGATCGCGACTCAGGTGATCGAAGTGAGTCTAAATTTGGACTTCGACACTATCATCACGGAACCGGCTCCACTCGAAGCTCTGGTGCAACGATTTGGAAGGGTCAACCGCGCCCGGCGCAAAGGAATCGTCCCGGTTCGCATTCTCACCGAGTCGCTCAACGATAAATGGATATACGACCGAGAATTAACGACGCGTGGTCTTGACATTCTCAAATCACACTGCGGGTCGCTCATTGACGAGCAAGAAGTCAGCGAATGGCTGGATAAGGTTTATGCCAACGAGTTACAAGCTCGGTGGCTAGAAGAAGTCAAGAGAAACCGTCAGGAGTTTCGCGTCAGTTGTCTTGATACCTTGCGAGCATTCGATGCCGACGATCAACTGGAGGACTCATTCGACAGTCTGTTTCAAGGTACGGAAGTTGTGCCAGTTTCCAAATTCGCGGAATACCGAATGCTAAGAGAGAGAGCGAGTCTCAATGCCGGACAACTACTTGTCCCAGTGCCTTGGCGGCAGGTTGCGCGCAATCCAGCAAGATTCGTTCGCGATGCAAGCCTTGGGATTCGAATCGCAGATTTCCCTTATGACCCTGAATCCGGGCTTAGGTTAGACGCACCGTCTGCGAACCAGGGTTAACGAACTGAGGGGGCGATCGCGTGCAAGGTAAGTTGAAGAAGCACCCCCGACAAAGAGGAGGCTGAAACGTATATCCCGTGAAATTTCCCGGCCCGGTGGGGCCGTTGCAGAAGCACCCCCGACGAAGAGGGGACCAGACCCGGATTGAGTGATTGACTCATCGGGGCATTGATTCATTTGAAGAAAAGCGCGGCCGAAATAAGCTCTGCTGACCGCTGAAAGCTGAGGGCTGACGGGCTTGCATCCATCCCATGGCGAAATTTCGCAAACCTACGGGGGTCTTGTGCAGGTTTGGGGTTTGCGAAGTCTTGTTGCCATGGTCGCTTGTATCCCGCTGAAAACAGGCGTAGAGTGGTGCGGTTGCAGAAGCATCCCCGACAAAGAGGGGACTGAAATACTGTATCAGGACGGCAAAACTGTACCCTTGGCGGGTTGCAGAAGCATCCCCGACAAAGAGGGGACTGAAATATTTCGCCGCACGCGCCGTAGCGGTTGATTTTTTGTTGCAGAAGCATCCCCGACAAAGAGGGGACTGAAATCCGCCAGCAGTTCGGCCGGGCAGGGCAGTGGAAACGAGTTGCAGAAGCATCCCCGACAAAGAGGGGACTGAAATACGCGACCAGCGCCACGGTGGTATAGCCCGCTCCCGTCGTTGCAGAAGCATCCCCGACAAAGAGGGGACTGAAATTTCCGAGGCCGGCCGAGGCTTGGCTGGCGAAGGCGTTGCAGAAGCATCCCCGACAAAGAGGGGACTGAAATACGGAAAGATTGAACCACTGAGACACAGAGGCACTGTTGCAGAAGCATCCCCGACAAAGAGGGGACTGAAATACGTCCGCGAGTTGGCCGAACGCGAGCGCCTGCTCGGTTGCAGAAGCATCCCCGACAAAGAGGGGACTGAAATTCTTTTGGATCGCCAACTCATTTACCCGAGCGCCGCCGTTGCAGAAGCATCCCCGACGAAGAGGAGACTGAAATGTCATGGTGTCACGGATGTATTGGTTCTGTTTGGTTGCAGGAGCATCCCAACGAAGAGGGGACTGAAATCGCTCGGCGTCGTCGCTAAAGACTTGGGCACGCAGCTTGCAGAAGTATCCCCAACGAAGAGGGGACGGGAAGGACGGGGGGACTAGCAGGGCCCGCGGGGCGGGCCCAGGCCGAAGGCTGTTCGGCCCTACCTGGCGCGCAAATAATCCACCGCCTGCTCGGGGGTCTGGATGAGGGTGACGATGTCCATGGCGGGAGCTGTCCAGTTGGGGTCGCCGTTCCTTAATTGGCCTTCCTGCCGCAGGCAATCGATGACCGGCTGCCAGTAGGGAGCCATCACCAGCAGCGGCTTGCGCCCGCCCACGGTTTCCGAGAGGCTGCCTTTATTCATCATTTCCCAAGTGAGCGCCAGTTCCGCCAGCGTTCCCGTGCCGCCGGGGAGAGTCAAGTAGGAATCACCACGTTCGATGAGGGCCATCAGGCGCGCGGGGAAAGTTTGCGTGCGGACTTCCTCGGCGATATAGGGATTGGCCGGGCGTGGCCAGATGGCGCAGGTGATGCCGATGGTGTGCCCGCCGGCCTCGCGCGCGCCCCGCGCCGAGGCCTCCATCAGGCCGGCATAACCGCCATTGCAAACCGCAAAGCCCGCTTCCGCCAGCAGCCGGCCCAGGCGTTGCGCCTCAACATAAGCTTTACTGCCTGCCGCGGGCAGGGAGCTTCCAAATATCGTGACCGTTTTCATGGTGCTTTTCTCTCCTGGATGCTCCTCCTCGTCATCTATTCTAGCTGGCCATCTATTCTAGCTGGCAAGTTTGACATGAATATTACAAACGGACCTTCGTATTAAAGAAGCCGCCATCCCCTTTGGTCAAAACCTCAAACCGGTACCATTGAGGCCATACCGTCTCGTGCCACCAGTTCAAAACCAGCGATACGCATCTTTGCGGTGCCCAACAAATTCAATTTTGATGAGGTTGAATTCCCTGGAAGAGCGAGTAAACAACCCGCCCGTCACGTGCAACTTTGAAGCGGTAGCGGTCGGTGGTTCCCTTTAACTTCTTGCATCCGGGAGGGAAGGGGTTTTCGCCAAGGTCAACAATCTTCCTCAGCACGAGCACGCGGATGTGAGTGGGGAGTCGGTCGACGTCCCTCTCGACCGATGCCCGATATCTAATCTCCCAGCTCATGCTTATATTTTTTCAGGAGTTTGCTGATCGGTTGGACGGGCTCATGCTTGCGGGCATCGCAGATCAGATTTAGCGCTTCATCTTCGCTCAGCGGGCGCTTTTCATACGGGATTCTTGCGCGTTCCATGATTGCTGTGACGCCGGGCGCGTTGGGCAGAGACACCAAGTGAGGAAAAGGGGAGAAGTGCTCATCTGCGGGGCTTACGGGATTCTTGATCGCAAGCCGCCTCGGAGTCGAATTATTTCGCCGCTTTCTCATGTCTACAATTGTACCTTACTAGGGATGTGATGGCCAGAAAAGCCGCGGAATCCACACAACAGGTCGCCGCTACACTTGATTGCTAGCGGAGCAAGTCCTCCAGCCGGACAGCCTGGTCGGTTTTTTCGTCGCGGTATTTGATGATGACTGGCGTGTAGAGGGAAATGCCCAACTCCTTGCCTCGACCTTTGGTGACGCCGCGGGAGCCGGGGACCACCACCGCGCCCTCGGGAATCCGCAGCGGAGTTTCACCCTCGCGGCGATGCACGGTGTCGCGCACCAGGTCGTAGACGGGCGTGGAACCGGTGATGATGGTTCCGGCGGCGAGCACCGCGCCTTTGCCCACAATCGTGCCCTCGTACACGCCGCAGTTGCCGCCCACCAGCGCCTCGTCCTCGATGATCACGGGCATGCGCGCCAATCGGTTCCAGCACGCCGCCGATTTGCGCCGCGGCGCTGATGTGGACGCGCTTGCCCACCTGCGCGCAGGAACCCACCAGCGCGTGCGAATCGATCATGGTGTCGTCGTCCACATAAGCGCCCACGTTGATATACATTGGCGGCATGCAGGTCACGTTTTTGCCGATGTAGCAGCCATCGCGAATCGACGACCCGCCCGGCACCACGCGGATGTTCTGGCCGTCCGGGAGTTGCTTCAAGGGATAAGTGTGCTTGTCGCGAAACTGGGAATGCGGCAGCGCCGGTCCATGACCGGCGGGTTCTGTAGCGCCGGTGTCCCCACCGGCGACCCGCGTTTGCGGCGATGGGGACATCGCCGCTACAGCCAGCGGCATCTCTACGATTCGCCCAATGCGGAACCCCAGCAGGATTCCTTTCTTAACCCAGCCATTCACCCGCCATCCGGAAGGCGAACTCGCATCCGGCTCCGCCGCGCGCACGCGGCCCTCGTTCAGCGCGGTCTTGAATTCGTCAAAGGCGCGAAAGTATTCCTCGCCGAATTCCTTTGTCTCGCGTGCGTAAAGTTCTTCAATTTGGGTTTGCAGATCCATTTTACCTACTTGATTTGAATTACCACTTCTCCTTGGCGAGAAGGTGGCAAGCAGCGACATCCAAGTCCGGATCGAGTTCGGAGCTCTCGGTTCCGTAAACGGCGTTCAACGCCTCTGTCACTTCCTTGGCCGGCTGCATCTTACGATGTGTATTAAGATAAGCTTCGACGGCTTGCGCATAAAAGCGGCTGCGCGAGACCTTTTGGCGCTTCGCGGCCCGCTCCGCCGCGCGGAAAATGCGATCGGGAATGGAGACTGATGTTTTCATGCCTGGAGTATGACCGGGGTTATACCGAAACGCAATGGGCTCATCCTTCGGGGACGCGCGACATAAGAGTGAAAAGCGGAGGTAGCGCGAGCGTTCCGCCCGCGTTACTTCCGAGATCGCGTAGGGGCGGTTCGCGAACCGCCCCTACTGTCCAAACTGCCCCCCATCGGGCAGGCTTCGACCGTCGCTACAGAAAAAACCAGGTCCACGTGATCTGCTACTGTTCCTTCCCCAAAACCCAGGCACGGGATAATCGCGCCCAGTGAATTTCCTCTCGGACGCCCTCCTCGAGTTCCAGTTGCCAGACGACCACTAAGGTTCCGTCCTGGGTCTGGGTGATGCTCGGGTAGGAAACATCCAGGCGGTTGGTTGTGGCGACGTCGCGCGGCGGGCTCCAACGCCTGCCCCCATCGGCGGAAATGGCCACGCTGAGCGGCCAGCGATTAATCGGGGAATTGTTGAAGGCGACGATGATTTCCTCCGGGTTCTGCTCCAGTTTCCAGAGGGCCACCGGATTGTTGTGGCCCAGCACGGTGGAAGGGCCAGGGGGATCCCAACTCAGTCCCCCGTCATGGCTGCGGCTTTCGTAGTGGAACCAGGTTCCGGTCCGCATGATCATCAAAAGGTCGCCGTTGGCCAATTGCACCAGTGCGGGCTCGGCGAGTCCGTTAGTCGAGAACGAAGTTACTTTCTCCAGCCAGACGTGCAACTGGCCGTAAGGGGTCCAGTGGACGCCGTCCTGCGAAAGGAGCACGCCGGAGGCGAGGTTCATTTCGCCTTCGGTGCGGGCAGGATCGTCATTCTGCGCCCAGAGGTCCCAGGAGAATCCCATGGCCAGCGTGCCGTTCATCAGCTTGATGCCGTTATGGCATTTGCCCACCAAGTATTTATAAGGCTGCAAGATCAGGACCGGCTTGGTCCAAGTGGCCCCTTCGTCGTCGCTCTGAACCATGAAGACTTGGCTTCCCGTGATGTGCTTCATGCCCAGCGGGACGGTGGTGGAGTAGACGAATACGCGCTTGCCATCCACCACCATGTTAGGATCGGCATCATCCATGCCGGGAGTTTTGATGAGCTCCTGGGGCGGCGACCACGTGCGGCCTCCGTCGGTCGAGAATGCGCCCACGATGCGGCCGCGCCACTCACTTTTGGCATAAGCCGACCAGACAGCCAGAAGCTTCCCGCTCGCCAGGCGTGCCACGGCCGGAACGGTGTTCAGTTGGAATGATCCGCCATCGGTGCGCTGAATGATACCGGTCTCGAAGCCGGCGGAACCCGCGGCGGCAGGCATCATTGCAATCACGACGATCAGCACGGCGCGGCAAAAGGTTTTCATGGTGTCTTCCCGAAGCAGGGCTTTCGCATCCCGCGAGGTGTAAGCCCGGTTCTTTGGTTAAGTCTCTCGAGCGCAGAGCCGAAGCCCGTTGCATGGCCTCCTGCCAGGGGCGATTAATATGCTGGAAGGGCTCTTCGGCCAAGAGGCAGTCAGGGCTGATTTTCTCGACTTGCGGTAATCGCCGGTTGGCTTGGAAGCCGATCGGTCGCCGCCGAGGCAGGTGGTGAAGTCGCGTGCGCTTTTCTCATGCCCGACGGCCCTGCGGCATACGGCTCATGGGGGAACCGCCACGCTCAATTCCTCGACGTATACCAGCCCGTCATCGTGCGATTATACACCGCATCGCGATCCGCCGCTCGCGCCGGGTAGGGTCAATTTGATAAAGATATCACCGGAGGCCTATGGCAGACCCAACGACGATTCCGTGCGCACTCGCCGATACTTGGCATGTCAATAACCGCGCCAACCTGCGGTTGCTCGATGCTCTGACCGACGAGCAACTGGCGGCGACGATTCTCCCCCGAGGCAGGACGGTGACAAGTTATTTCGTGCACATTCACATGGCGCGGTTCTATTGGCTCGAGCGCCGGGCGCGGGCTTTGGCCAGGACCTTGAAGAAAATCCCGGGCGGAACGGCTCCTCGGGCGACGGTGCGGCAGGCGCTGATCGATTCCGGCAAGGCCATGGGGGAATTGTTCACCGAAGCCGAGCGCACCGGAACCATCAAAGGCGCCAAATTGGGCCCCGTGGGATTTCTAGGTTACGCGCTCGCCCACGAGGGCCACCACCGCGGGCAGATCCTCCTGCATCTCAAGATCGCTAAACTGCGCGTTGACCCCGCCACCGCCTACCGCCTTTGGGACTGGAATCTTAAAGGCAGTGGCGAGTGACAAATGGCGAGTTCGAAGCAGCAAATCGCATTACATCGGCTGACCTCCGCACGTCTGACCTCAGCGACGCCACGGCCACTGATCAAAGCCGTGTCGTCCCACCGAAAATAGAACCGCGCTACCCCGTATACCGCTTCAACAGCAGCGCGGCGTTGGTGCCGCCAAAGCCGAAGGAGTTGGAGAGGGCGTACTCCATCTCCACCTTGCGCGCATGGTTGGGCACGTAGTCCAGATCGCAATCCGGGTCGGGGTTTTCCAGATTGATGGTGGGGGGAACGATCTGATCGCGCAGGGCGAGGGTGGTGATGCCGGCTTCCAGTCCGCCCGCGCCGCCCAGCAGGTGGCCGGTCATCGACTTGGTGGAACTCACCGGGCATCTTGTAAGCGTGGTCGCCGAAAACCTTCTTGATGGCCAGCGTTTCCAGGCGATCGTTGTAAGGCGTCGAGGTGCCGTGGGCATTGATGTAGCTGACCTGTTCGGGAAGAATCTCGGCGTCGGCCAGGGTCGCCCGCATGGCGCGCACGGCTCCATCGGCGTTTTCATCCGGCTGGGTGATGTGGAAGGCGTCGCCCGACATGCCGTAGCCGACGACTTCCGCCAGGATGGGCGCGCCGCGCTTGAGCGGCGAAATCCAATCCTTCCAGGATCAGGATGCCCGCGCCTTCGCCGATCACGAAGCCGTCGCGCTCCTTATCGAACGGGCGGCTGGCTTTTTCCGGCTCGTTATTGCGCGTGGAGAGCGCGCGCATGGCGGCAAATCCGCCCACGCCCATGGGGGTGATGGCGGCTTCCGTACCGCCGCAGATCATCACGTCGGCGGCGCAGCGCTGGACCAGTTTGAAGGAATCGCCCACGGCATGGGCGCTGGAGGAGC
The DNA here is from genome assembly GCA_963810005.1 of uncultured Acidobacteriota bacterium. GTDB lineage: Bacteria > Acidobacteriota > Terriglobia > UBA7540 > UBA7540 > Bog-366. The sequence goes on along the minus strand of CAWELY010000017.1, from coordinate 314,785 downwards.
AGGCGGTGCAGGTGGCGGAGTTCGGTCCCTTGGCGCCATGGCGAATGGAGACGTGACCGGAAGCCAGGTTGACGATGGAGGCGGGAATGAAGAAGGGTGAGATCCGCCGCGGGCCGCCCTGGAGGAGCGCCGTGTGCTCGCGCTCGATGACATCGAATCCGCCGATGCCTGAGCCGATGTAGACGCCCACGCGCTCGGCGATGTCGGGCGTGATCTGGAGCTGCGACTGCTTCATGGCTTCCTGCGCGGCGGCGAGGGCATAACATGATGAAGGTCCCCATCTTTTTCAGTTCTTTCTTCTCGATGAACTGAAAGGGGTCGAACCCCTTGACTTCCGCCGCAATGGTTGCGGCGAAGCCCGTGGTATCAAAATGGGTGATGGGCGCCACGCCGCTCTTGCCCGCCAGAGATTCTGCCACGATCTCCGCCGTGTCGAGGCCGACGGCGGTGAGCAATCCCACACCGGTCACGACGACTCTCCGGTTCAAGCTGTACTCCTCCTGTGGACTGAATCACTGCAGCCTAGCGCTGGCTCAGTTCTTTTTGTGTGGCCCTGGATGTAGTCAATCGCGTCTTTGACGGTGGTAATCTTTCTCCGCGTCTTCGTCAGGAATCTCGATCTCGAAGGCCTCTTCAAAGGCCATCACCAATTCCACGATGTCCAGGGAATCGGCGCCGAGATCGTCGACAAAGTGCGCGGTGGGAGTTACTTCCGCCTCATCCACTCCAAGCTGCTCCACAATAATCTGTTTTACCTTCTCATCGGGCGAAGCCATCAGTCTATCCTCCTCAAGGTTACATGGGGGCCGCTCATTCTAGCATTGACGATTGTCGATTGTCGATTGAAGAGCATGCCGGCGGAGGCAGAAATCATGCAACCGCTCAATCATCAATCGCCTATTACTTATGCCATGTACATGCCACCATTGATATTCAGAACGTGACCGGTAATATAACTTGTTTCCGGCGATGCCAGGAAAAGCACGCCGTGCGCCACTTCCGCATCCGTGCCCATGCGGCCCATGGGGATCACGCTGAGCATCTTCTCCTTAATTTCCGGAGGAAGACCCTCGGTCATGGGAGTGGCGATAAAGCCCGGGGCAATGGCGTTCACGGTGATGTTGCGCCGGGCCACTTCCGCGGCCACGGCCTTGGTGAGGCCGATGATGCCCGCTTTGGAAGCGATATAGTTTGCCTGGCCCACGTTTCCGGCCTGGGCCACCACGGAAGCGATGTTGATGATGCGCCCCCAGCGCTGCCGGACCATGGAAGGCAGAACTGCCCGGGTGCAGTAGAAAGTGCCATCCAGGTTGGTTTTGAGCACCGCCTCCCAATCGTCGGTCTTCATGCGCATCACCAGATTGTCCTTGGTAATGCCGGCATTGTTCACCAGGATATCGATCTTGCCCCAGGTGGCGATGGTCTGGTCGACCATTTCCTGGACGGCCGCGACGTCGGTCACATCGACGCAAAACTTCAGCGCCTCGCGGCCCATGTCCTTCAGTTCCTGGATGGTCTGGTCGAGCTTGGCGCAGCGGATGTTGGTCAAAGCGATCTTGGCGCCGGCTCCGGCCAAAGCCATCACCGTGGCCCGGCCGATTCCCTGCGCGCCACCCGTCACAATCGCTACGCGTCCCTCCAAACTTAGCATACTTTTACCAGCTCCCATCTGATTGGATTACCAGCGAAATCAGTTGCGTACACCTGCGGCGCCAACGCGCCGTGACCTCGCTCAGCGTGGCGGAATCCTCGACGCGCAGGCACTCGGCGGCGCGATCGATTTGCCGCACCAACCCCGAAAGAACCTTGCCGGGTCCGACTTCCACAAATAACTCTACGCCCTCCTGACGCAGGCGGCGGATCGATTCTTCCCAGCGCACGGGAGCGGTGACCTGCTGTTTCAGTCCCTCGCGAACGGCGGATGCGGAAGTGACCACCTGCGCGCTCACATTGTTCACCAGCGGCACTTGCGGGTCATCGCACGTGGGTCGCATCCAGGTCAACGCTCAGGCGGTCCTGCGCGGGCTTCATCAGGGCACAGTGGAAAGGTGCGCTGACGTTGAGCATGATGGCGCGCTTGGCGCCCCGTCCCTTGGCCAATTCCACGGCTCGGGCCACGGCGGCGGCGCTTCCGGCGATGACGACTTGCCCGGGCGAGTTCAGGTTCGCGGGGGAAACCACTTCCCCTTGCGCGGCTTCGCGGCAGATTTCCTCCAGCGCCGCGCCGTCCAATCCCAGAATCGCCGCCATGGCGCCCTGGCCCACGGGCACCGCTTCCTGCATGTACTGGCCGCGCTTGCGAACCAGTCGCACGGCGTCGGCCAGACTTCAGAGCCCCCGCCGCCACCAGGGCGGAGTATTCGCCCAGGCTGTGGCCCGCAACAAAATCCGGATGCAATCCCTTTCTCGCGCAAGACCACTGCTGCCGCCACGGAAACCGTAAGAATCGCGGGCTGGGTATTGGCGGTGAGCTGGAGTTCCTCCGCCGGGCCCTCGAAGCAGAGCTTGGAGATGGCGAAACCCAGCGCCGCGTCAGCCTCCGCGAAGACCTCGCGCGCGACAGGCAAAATTCTCGCGCCAGCTCCCGGCCCATGCCGGGGTACTGCGAACCTTGACCGGGAAAGATGAATGCAGTCTTCGCCAAGCTCACCTTTGAGTCTGTCCGTGGTCCGTTGACAGGTGTCCGGCTTTGCTATAGCTTTCGGAGTCGAACTACGGACCACGGACCTTACGCTGACAGCTTTACCCTTCACCACCGCATCAACACCGCTCCCCACGTAACGCCGGCGCCGAATGCGGACATCAGCACCAAGTCGCCTTTCTTCAAGCGGCCGCTCTGCACGCATTCATCCAGACAGATGGGAATCGAGGCCGAGGAGGTATTCCCGATGCGGCTGATATTGGAATAGACCCTGTCCGGGCTCAGCCCCAGCCGTTCACGAACCGCCTCCGTAATGCGCTGGTTCGCCTGGTGCGGGATGAAGAGGTCGATGTCATCCGCCGTGAGCCCGGCCTTCTTCAGCACCTGTCGCGACACGTCTTCCAGGCTGCGGACGGCCACCTTAAAGAGTTCGTTGCCGCGCATCTTGATGTAGTGCGCGCCCTGTTCGACGGTCTGGCAGGAAGCGGGCATGGCGGTGCCGCCGGCGGGAATGAAAAGGTGATCGGCGTACTGGCCTTCGGTGTGCAACTCGTGCGCCAGGATTCCCGAGGGCGGTTCGACCGGCCCGAACACCGCCGCGGCCACGCCGTCGCCGAAGATGACGCAGGTGGCGCGGTCCTTGTAATCGAGGTAACGCGAGAGCAGTTCGGCCCCGATCACCAGCACGTACTTGCGCGGCGCCGGTGCGGATGAATTGCTCGGCCACGGTCATGCCGAAAAGGAAGCCGGAGCAAGCGGCGGCCAAGTCAAACGCACAGCAGCCGTGCGCGCCGAGTTCGCGCTGGATCAGCGAGGCCGTGGAGGGCAAAGGCATGTCGGGCGAAATCGTCGAGCAAATGATCAGGTCGAGATCCGTGGCCTTGATCCCCGCCTTCTCCAGAGCGTGGCGCGAGGCTTGCACCGAAAGGGTGGAGGTGGTCTCGTGGGGAGCGGCCTGGCGGCGCTCGCGGATGCCGGTGCGGTCCGTGATCCATTGGTCGGAGGTGTCCACCATCTTCTCCAGATCAGCGTTGGTGATAACCTTCTCCGGCAAGGCCGAGCCCGTTCCTAGCACCCCTGCAACACACATAGAAACTCCTGGGAATTGGGTCAGTGAAAAGCTGTCCGCTGTCCGTAGTCCGTTGTCCCTTGCAAGAGATGCGCGGAGATCGAAGAGCCTTAAGCTACTGACGACTGACAACGGACCACGGACCGAGCCTCAATGATCCGATGATTCAATGACTCAATTCCGTTGGGAAGCAGCCGCTAATTCGCGTTCGATCTTCTCGTTCACTTTTCCGGCGGAAAATTCCGCCGCCACACGGATGGCATTCTTAATGGCGTTGGGGTTCGATCCGCCGTGGCAAATGATGCACACGCCCTTTACGCCCAACAGCGGCGCGCCGCCATATTCGGAATAATCCACCCGCTTCTTGAAATTCTGGAAGGCTTTTCGCGCCAGCACGTAACCCACCTTGGAGGAGAGCGTGCTGGAAAGAGCTTCTTTCAGCATGCTGGAGATCGCTTCGATGACTCCTTCGCTGATCTTCAGGGCCACGTTGCCGATAAAGCCGTCACAAACGATCACTTCCACGCGGCCGTTGTAAAGGTCGCGGCCTTCCACGTTGCCGATAAAATTCGTGGGGAGTTGCTTGAGCAGCACCAGCGCTTCGCGCGTCAACTCATTCCCCTTGTGTTCTTCCTGGCCGATGGAGAGCAGCCCGACGCGGGGCCGCTCCACCCCGAAGATGACGCGGTAGTAGGTTTCGCCCATCACCGCAAATTCCACCAGGTGATGCGGCTTGCAATCCACGTTCGCGCCCACGTCGAGCAGCACGGCCGCCGTGCCCTGGGAGGTGGGGAAGACCTGGGCGATGGCCGGCCGGTCCACGCCTTCGAGCGCCCCCAGCACGATTTTGGCGGTGGTCATTACCGCGCCGGTGTTGCCGGCGCTGATCATGCCGTCCGCCTTGCCCTCGTGCACCAGACGCGCCGTAACGCGGATGGAGGAATCGCGCCGTTGCCGGAAGGCCTTGGTGGCCTTGTCCCCCATGGTGACCGCCTCACTGGCGTGGACGATCTCGATGGGGAGACCCTGGGCTTTGCGCTTGCTGAGTTCGCTGGCTCAGGCGATCCTGCGGTCCGACCAGCAAGACCTCCGCGTAACCCGCGCGCGCGGCCTCAATCGCTCCTTCGAGTTCCGCCTCGGGCGCCGAGTCGGTGCCCATGGCGTCAACAGCAATGCGTCGCATGGTGATCAGTTCAAACGGTGGAATCTGGCCGGCGCGGGAAGAAATGATCGCGCTGAGGCAAATCTCCGTGGGCCAAGACCTGGCACTTTAAGCTGATTCCTTCACCAGGATTACTTCCTGCCCGTTGTAGTAACCACAATGGGGGCAGACCTGGTGAGGCATCTTCGATTCGTGGCAGTGCGGGCACTCGGCGATCGCGGGCATCGTGAGATGATCGTGGGACCGCCGGCGATTCTTCCGCGCGTGAGAATGTCGTCGTTTCGGATTCGGCATCTTCTTTTTCCTTAGACTGAATCACTGAACCAGTGAATCAGTGGGTCATTTTGTTTTCCAATGATTCAGTCACTCACTAACTCAGTGACTCAGTTTCCCTCTACTCTTCCTTGAGCGAAGCAAAAGGAGAATCTTGCTGCGGGGGTGCGCAGTCGCACTGCGTCAAATTTCGATTGACCCTGCAAACCGGGCACAAGCCCCGGCACTCGGTACCGCAAATCACCTTCATGGGCACAGAGAGTATCACCTGTTCCGTGGCCACGTCCGCCAATTCGATTCCGTCCCCGGAGTAGAAGCCAATCTCCATCTCCTCCGTGGGGATTTCGATTTCCTCTTCCTTGGCGATGCGTCTCCATCGGCCGGTAGAAAAGGTCGAAATCGCAGCTCACCGGAATCTCCACCGCTCGCCAGGCAGCGGTCGCAACTGGCTTCGAGGCGGGTCGCCAAGTGCCCCCGGATGCGGATTTCCGCTCCCAGAAGCTCCGCCGTGGCGTCGAGCTTGAGCGGCGCCGTCTGCCGGAACTCGGCCCCGTGAAAGTCAAGCGACCCCGGGGCATAGCTCTCAGACGCAATGACCCGGTGAAGTTCTAGTTCTGCAAGGGTTATGCGCACCCCAGCCTCGTCGACACAAAACCCTAATTATAACCTGCAAGGGGGGCTTGTCAAGAAAACCGAAAGGCCTTTTCATTGCGAGGAATCGGACCCTTCGCGTATACTTTACCCATAAGTACCATTCGCCTGACACCTCACAGCGAGGAACTGCTACAGAAGCACCTCACACACGGTCCTTATCGCTTGCCCGAAAAGGTCATCGAGCGGGCTTTGGAAACCCTCGAGCAAAAAGAGTCCATTCCCGTCCATGTTGGCCCCGCAACTAAATCTCCTGCGGAAGCGGTCGCCGACATTCTGGAGATCCAGAAGCGTAACCGCCTGGGCAGACTCAAAATCAAAGATTTGATTCACGAAGGGCGCAAATACTGATGGCAGCGTTCGCAATCGACGCCTCGGCGACGCTGCCCGGTGCTTTGCCGATGAAGCCACCGAGGCAAGCAATGCGGTACTGACCCGCCTGCGGACGGGTGATGAAGCCATTGTCCCGGCACATTGGCCACTTGAGGTTGCCAATGCATTGCTGATTGCGGTTGGTCGCAAGCGCATTTCTCCCGAGGATGCCCATCAGTTTCTCGTGGATTTGGAATCCCTTCCCATTCGTGTCGACACCACTACAAAGAAGTATGAAAGTAGGGCTATGACGTCTGCACCAGCCCCTTCTTCACGGCGAAGAGCACGAGTTCCGCGGTGCGGTGGAGGCCGAGGGTGTCCATCACCCGGGCGCGATGGACGGCCACGGTATTGACGCTGATGTTGAGGAGCACGGCGATTTCTTTGTTGGATTTCCCCTGGGCGATGAGTTGCAGGACTTCCTTTTCCCGGAGGGTGAGGCGTTCGTAGGGGTCTTGCGTCGTGTCACGGAACGATCCGCGTCTTTAAACTCTCGAGTACGATATGGGAGATGGCCGGGCTGAAATAGGCTTCGCCTTCCGCCAGCGCCTTCACCGCGCGGTTCAGATCCACCTCAATCGCATTCTTCAGCATGTACCCCTTGGCGCCGAGCTCGAAGGCTTTGCGGATGTAGGCTTCGTTCGAGTACATGCTGAGGATGAGGATTTTGACCTGAGGATCGGCTTTGAGGATTTCCGCCGTGGCCTCCAGGCCGCCGAGTTCGGGCATGGAAAGATCCATCACCACCACTTCGGGCTTCAAAGTCTTGCACTGCTCGATGGCTTCCAGCCCGGTGCGCGCCTCTCCCACCACGGTGACCATGGGATCGTCTTCCAGAATGCGGCGGAATCCTTGCCGCACCAGGGTGTGATCTTCGGCCAGCAAGACGCGAATTTTCTTTCCGGTTTCGAGTGGTAGCCACAGTTTAGTTGATCTCCTCGGGACGAGAATGCGCAGAGGGCCGCCGGAAGGGAACGCGCACGCTGACCGTGGTGCCCTCGTGGGGCGCGGAGCGAATCGAGAACGAGCCCTGAAGGTGCTCGGCGCGCTCGCGCATGCCCATCAGCCCCATGCCCTGGCCGGCGGCTCTTTTCATTTCCGTAGGGGCTTCAAAGCCCTTTGCCATTATCGCGGATTTCCAGGTCCAAATGATTATCTTTTTCTCCCAGCGTTACCCACGCTTCCCGCGCGCCGGAATGGCGCGCCACATTGCTCAGCGCTTCCTGCACGATGCGATAAACGTGGATGGCCGCCTCGGGAGGGAAAAGTCCGTCCGCGAGCTTTCCCGCGTAATGCACCTGCACACCCGTCTGGCGCGAGAATTGTTCCGCGAACCACCCCAGAGTTTGTTGCAGGCCGAAATCATCCAGGATGGCGGGGCGAAAAATCTGGGACTCGTCGCGCACGCTTTGCAAGGTATCTTCCACAATCTTCTTGGCGGCGCGCACGTCCTGCACAAACACGGGGTCGCTTTCCGCGGCTTTTTGCCCCGCGCGCCCCAGCATGAGGCCGATCGCCGTGAGAATCTGCCCGAAATGGTCGTGCAGATCGCGCGCTACGTGGCGCAGGGTTTGCTCCTGCACTTCAATCAACTTCCAGGAGAGCATGCGCATCTGCTCCGATTGCGATTGCAGTCTTTCCGCCAGGTGGTGCAATCGCTCGAAGGTCTTGCGGTTGGCTTGCAGCGTGTAGAGTCCGGTTCCCAGCGCCACGAGGAAAAGCACGCCGATCAGCAGCAGGATGTCCTTGGAAACCTGTCCGTACACCAGGCTGACGCGCTGGCCGGCCTCTTGTTGCGCCTGGTCATTCAGGTTGAGCAGTTGCGAGACGACACTGCGAAATCGTTTGGTGCTGCTCTTCCAGTTGCGACCGGATGAGGTAGCGCGCGGAATCCTCGTGGCCCTGGTCGGCCAGATTGAAGGCTTCGTCGGAGAGCGGCCAGAAGTTGTCGAGGATGTCGCGCAGTTGCTGCCGCAGCTTATCGCCGGCAGGAGTGTTGGCGGCGTATTGGGCCTCCAGAGCCAGCCGCTTGTTCATGTCCTCGTGCAGCCCCGAGAATTTTCCTTTCCAGTAGAAGATCGGGTAACGGCTCTCCGGCAGAGTCATGTCGCGAAGCGACACGGCGAGCTGGTAGGTGTCGTCCTGCAACCCCAAGAGCTGGAGGGAAGCCTTGCGATTCTTCTGCACCACGTTGACCTGGAAATCCTGGAGCCAGCGGATTTCGTGGATGGTGTAGGAAGCAAAGATGACAAAGATGGCCAGCGTGACGCACAAGCCCAGCCAGAGGCGCCGCGTGGGCGAGGGGATTTCACGCAGGAGATCGTGCGCGGCTTCCGGCGGACGCGGGCCTTGGCCCGATGTCTTTGGTTGTGGAGACTCTTGACCGATTCCTTGGTTTCTTCCCGCATAAGAAGGGTAGTGTCCGTCCCCAGCGCGACGGCGCTCCCCAGTGGCGGGGGCATCCTGCCGGCCTTTGCCCGTCCCCAGAGCTGAACGGGACGCCCTCGTCTCCGGGGCTTGCTTATAAGTTATCGCAAGGAAGTGATTGCAGCAACTCGGATTGGAACGGAACGGGGGGGAAGATTGAAGATCGCACCCGTCTCTCTGCGGGGGCCAGGTCAGGCGAGTCTAAAGAGAAATTCAGGCGGGGAACGCCGCGCGCTGCAAATGAGCTTTGACGTAATTCTGGAAAGCCGCTGCGAGCTCGCGCGTGACTTTCCCCGGAGCGGGATATTTCCAGTTGGGCTGGATGCTGCCCACGCCGGCAACCTCGCGCGTGGTGGAGCTGATGAAGACTTCCTCCGCCGAATCCAGGTCGCTGGGAGTGAGGTCCTGCTCAAGAAGTGTGTATCCCGCGGCGGGAATGACCTCGCGGAGGACCTCGCGGGTTATTCCCGGCAGGCACCCGGAAGCCAAGGGAGGCGTCAGAACCTGGCGGCCGCGCACCAGGAAGACATTGGCCGATGTGCATTCCGCCAAGTGGCCTTGCTCGTTCAGCAGCAGCGCGTCGTCGAAGCCCTCCCCGTGAACGCGTTCGAGGGTGCCGGCGTTCTGCACCCAGGAAAGCATTTTGGCGCCTGCCAATTTCCCAATCGAAAAGATCGCGTTGGGGACGAGCAAGAGCTTGTGCGCCGCCGGCCACACGGAAAGTTCACGCGTAAAGATCAGCAGGTCGGTGGCGGGGCAGCCGGGTGCGTCCGCCCAAAGTCCGCCATGATTCTTGATAAAGGAAAGCCGCGCCGCGCCTTCCGGCCGATGGTTGGCGGCGGCCAGCTTCACGATCGCTTCCCAGACGGCTTGCTGATGGTATTCGAGCGCAATGCCCAGTCGCTCCGCATCCCGCACCATCCGCTCCCAATGGCGGTCGAAGGCAAAGGGAACTCCTTGATAGATGCGCAGCGTCGTGAAGACGCCCCAACCCATCAGCAGGCCCATCTGGCCGGGAGAAAGGCGCGCTTCCGCCAGAGGAATAATCCGGTCGTTATGGTAGAGGAGGGAATCCATCCGGTTGCTTACCAAGGAAGGTGGACGGTGAGCGGATAATTCAGTCGCAGACGGCATTGGGTGTCGGGGGGCATGTTCACTTCGTGCCCGCGACGCCAAAGGGCTTCGTAGCTGATGAGGGCGGCTCCGCCCAAAGGAAGCGCCAGGGAGGCGCCGGCTGAGCCCACTGCAGCAATTTTCAAAGCTCCGTAAGTACCGAGCGCGGTGAAGCCGCCGACCAGCGTTTTCCACGACGTCGACCGGTTGCTGGTCAGGTGACCCTCTTGATCCAGGTGAATATCGAGCATTTCGGGGTGTTCCAGGGCAGCCAGAACGGCGGCGACGGGTTTTTCCTGTCCGTCGGGAAGCGTGATTCGATCAAAACGCATGCCGAGTTCCGCGGAGCGATGCATGTGACCGGCATTGCGGATCATGGTGATGTGCCCGTCCAGCAAACTTCCGGGTGGCAGAGCGATTTTTCCTTGGACGAAAACGGGCTTCAGAACTTCGGCGATGACGGGATCGTTGACATGGTTGACTTGAGTGTGAATCCCCGGACAGAACCTGGACTTTGACTTCCGTCTCGGCGGGAACCGTCAGCGAGAGGCGCTCGGCCAGGCTCGCGCTTTCTCCCGTGATGTCTGCGGTGAGACAAAGGCGCGCTGGGGTTGTAATCCTGAGCCATGGCCGCGAAGGCCAAGATCAACACGAAGACGGCGGCTCGCCTCAAATTCATCATCGCAACATCCTCCCAACGGTCCGACCCAGTACGCTCAGCTCTTCGCCACGCCGAATGGCACATTGCCACTCTCCTGCTGAATTGTAAGCTTGCCCCTACTCTCTGACCGACGCTATTGTCTCGCTTGGGCAAGGTAAAATCAAGTGAAAGGTTGAAAAAGATGGAAGCCGACGCTGGGCGTAAGGGGGCTGTTTTCGCAACCACCTGAAAAGAAAAAGGCCCAACCCCGAGGGTTGGGCCAGGAAATGGAGAAGCAGATGCCGGTTAAGCGAGCTTTGTGACCTTGTCGGCCTGAGGTCCTTTTTGCCCCTGGACGATCTCGAACTCTACCGTGTCGCCTTCTTGCAAGGTCTTGAATCCTTCACCCTGGATGGCCGAGTAATGGACGAAGACATCAGCTCCGCCTTCCTGGCCGATAAACCCGTACCCTTTGCTGTTGTTGAACCACTTTACCTTACCTTGAAGTCTTGCCACTTGCGCCCTCCTTGATTTTACTTGGGGGTTGCCGCTCCTTGAGAAGTGCCCAAAAAGAAAAAAGCCGAAGATCTCTTCGATCCCCGGCCCTGTATTCCTATGCACACTTTCCGAACGAGAACACTTTCCCAACTCCCTCGTAAATAGTGATAGCTTTTCTGCCCTCAATTTGTCAAGGAAATTGTTGCAAGGGAAGTTGTACCCTTTGGTGATGAGGCGGCTTTACGCCGCCATTGGGCGAGGTAAACTCGCCGCTACAACATCAAACTGTACTGCCACTGTTGCAAGAAACCGCCGCCAGAGGAAACTTCCACCCCGCAGGAAATCATGCTGAGGCCAATCGCGTTCCAAAGAGCAACAGAATTCCCACCAGAGTCTTCCCATCGCGGATCTGGTTGCTCTGAATCATCTTAATTACCTGGCTGATGGTAAATACTCCGGTTTCGATTCGTTCGTCGGCATCGGGTTGGCCTTGGGACGGCGTCAGGTCCCAGGCTTCAACGAGGTGCATCTTCTCACTCAGAATGCCTGGGCTCGGGTAGAAATCAAGCAGGGGCTTGAGGATCCTGGGCGCGGTACCCGGTTTCTTCCAACAATTCACGGCGCGCGCTCTGGAGAGGTGTTTCCCCGCGCTCCATGCCGCCGGCCACAAGTTCCCACAGGCTTTCCTGCACCGCGTGCCGGTACTGGCGGACCATGATCAGGCGGCCGTCAGGAAGATGGGGAACGATGACCACAGAACCCGCGTGGCAAACAACTTCGCGCGTGGTCTCAACACCTCCCGGTTCAATCACCCGGTCAACTTTCAATTCCACCACTTTTCCGCGAAAGATGGTTTTGCTTTAAGGATGCGGGCGGGCTTTTGCACTAGTTTAGCCTCAAATATTGATTGTGCCGCTGCCGCGGAGGTCAGCCAGTATAACATTCGTCGCCCTGCTGCCGCGACCGGCCGCTTCTCTGCGGCATTCTCGGCGGGCTCGAACGTCGGCTATAATAGCCGGGCAGGGAACCGTCGCGCGTAGCGTGGTCCGCGGCCCAGACCGCAGAAGGGATTCATGCCTGATGAAAATCACGGCGTTGATTGTGGATGATGAACAGCCGGCTCGCGACGAGTTGGCATTCTTGCTGAAGAGTTTTCCCGACGTCGAAGTGGTCGGCCAGGGAAAGAACGGCGTGGAAGCCGTGAGCATGGTGCGCGAGCTGAATCCGCATCTGGTGTTCCTGGATGTGCAAATGCCCGGCGTCGATGGCTTTGGCGTGATCAAGCGCCTGCTGGAAAAGAAAGCGCGCCTGCCGTTTTTCATTTTTGCCACGGCTTACGACCAGTACGCCGTGCAAGCCTTCGAAGTGAATGCCATCGACTACCTCTTGAAGCCGGTCTCCAAGCCGCGGCTGGAAAAAGCCATCCTGCGAGTGCGCCGCTTGCTGGAAACTTCGGACACCACCAGCCAGAAGCTCGACCGCTTGGTGCAGATGGTGGAGCAACGCCCCGTACCCCAAAAGGGCAAGCTGGTGGTCAAAAGCGCCAACCGGCTTTTCCTGGTCGATTCTGATGAAGTCATCTACGCCAGCATCGAAGACGGCGTCATCAGTATCGTTACGCGCGAACTGGAAGGGCAGTCCAACTTCCGCACCGTGGAGGAACTCCAAGCCAACCTCGATCCCAAGGTCTTCTGGCGCGTGCATCGCTCCTACCTGGTCAACGTCAACCACATCAAGGAAGTGGTTCCCTGGTTCAAAAGTTCCTACCAGCTCAAAATGGAAGATCGCAAGCAGACGGAAATTCCCGTCAGCCGGGCCCAAACCCGCAAACTGCGCGAGTTGCTGAATCTGTAAAGGCTGAAATTCGAAACTCAAAATGCGAAAATCGTATCAGGTGTAACGTGGATCTGTTTCTCAGTTCCGGTTTGTCACCGATTGGCGATACAGGACGAGGTACGCCAAAGTGTTTCTTCCTCACCTCCGCGTGCATTCTGCTGCTGGACGGCCTTCGCCCTCTTCGGCAGAGCCTCGTTGACCGCTTGGATCGTTTCGATTCGATCATCCCCAAATACTCTGCAAGCGCCTGCACCAACCCCGCCATCGTGGACTCCTGCGCTTCGAGGGTGACGCTCAGGCCGAGCTTGCGGAGGGTTTCGGAAGTGATCGGGCCGATGGAGGCGATGGCCACGCCGCGCAGGGTTTCCGCTAGCCGATCCTCGCCTACGAGTTTTGCGAAATTCGTGGCCGTTGATGAACTGGTGAAAGTAATCGCGTCCGGCGGCGGGGTGAGCAGGCGGGCAAGTTCTTCCGGGGAAATTTCCGGCGTGACGGTCTGGTAAGCTTCCACCACTTCCACGCGAGCTCCGCGCTCCTCGAGCACCCGTGGCACCAGGTCCCGCGCCACCCGCGCGCGCGGAATCAGAAACGCTTTGCCCCGCAAATCGCGGTCACCGAGCGCCGCAAGCAATCCCTCCGCCACATACTCCGCCGGCAACAGATCCACCTTCACGCCCGTGCGGGCGAATTCGGCCGCCGTTGGCGGGCCGATGGCGCCGATCGTCAGTCCCTTCAAGGCGCGCACGTCGCGTCCTGACGCGGCGAGGCGTGCCAGGAAATTCCGCACTCCATTCGCCGACGTTACCAGCAGGTAGTGAAACTCCTCCAGCCTGCGGATGGCGGCATCGAGCGGCTCCCACGAGTCCGGCGGCCGGATCTCGATGGTGGGAATCTCGATAACTTCGGCGCCCAAGGCGGCCAATTCCTCGCGCAACACGCCGGCCTGCTCGCGCGCGCGCGTTATGGCGATGCGCTTGCCAAATAGCGGCAAATGTTCAAACCAATTCAGGCGCTCGCGCAGGCTCACCACCTCACCAATGACGGTGATGGCAGGCGTCATGACGGCAGAGGCTTTGGTGGCGATGTCCGCCAGTGTTCCCTCGATCACCTTCTGCTCCGGCAGACTGCCCCACTGAATGACGGCAGCGAGGGTGGCAGGTTCGCGGCCATGCTCGATCAGGGCCTGGGTAATGCGCGGCAGATTTCTCACGGCCATGAAGAAAACCAGCGTGCCGGGGCAGGTCCCCAGTTGCGACCAGTCGAGGCGCGAGGATTCCTTTTCCGGGTCCTCGTGTCCGGCGATGAAGGTTACAGTGGAAGTAATGTCGCGGTGGGTTATAGGAATTCCTGCATAGGCCGGAACGGCGTGCCCCGCGGACACGCCGGGCACAACCTCAAACGCGATGCCGGCATGGGCGAGCGCTTGCGCCTCTTCGCCCCCGCGCCCGAACACAAACGGGTCGCCGCCCTTTAAACGGCAAACCAACTTGCCCTCGCGGGCGCGCGCCACCAGAAGCTGGTTGATCTCGCTTTGCGGCAGGCGATCGGCTTCACCGCGCCGGCCCACGCGAATCTTCTCGGCGTCTGCCCGCGCCAGGCGCAGCAAATCTTTATTCACCAGGAAGTCATGAACGACGCAGTCGGCGCGCTCAAGAATCTGTTTTCCCTTGAGTGTCAGCAGCCCCGGGTCGCCGGGCCCCGCGCCAACGAGATAGACTTTGCCGGGAGTCATCGTTTGTTATCCGTAGCGTGGTCGCAAAAAGACGAAAATCGAAACTGGAAACTTCGAAACTCGGAGCGATTTTCGAGTTTCGATTTTCGAATTTCGACCTTACCTCCGCCATCAGTGTTTCATTCCGCTGAGTGCGTCGAGTATCTCGCCGCGCGCCTTGGCGCAGCAGGTCTTCCGCCACCGCCGCGCCCAGCGCTTCCGGATCGGACGCGGGACCCTTCGCCTGGGCGCGAATCACTTGCGTCCCGTCGAGGTTTGCGACCAGCCCTTGCAAGCCGCAATTGGCCATCTTCCACCACGGCGTGTGCGGCGATGGGCACCTGGCAACCGCCCCCCAGGCGGCGCAGCACGGCGCGCTCAGCGCGGACGGCCTGATGTGTCGCCAGGTCGTCGAGGCGCGCCACAGCCTCGCGCGCGCGCCGGATCGTCAGCGCGGATTTCGATGCCCAATGCCCCCTGGCCGACCGCCGGGCACATCTGGTCAAGGCTGAAGTAACTGGTTATCCGTTCGGTGAGGCCCAGGCGGTGCACGCCGGCTGCGGCCAGCACCAGCGCCTCACAATCGCCACGCTCCAGCTTGCGCAGTCGCGTGTCCAAATTCCCCCGCATCGCGACGTAAACAAGATCGGGCCGCAAGGCGCGCAATTGCGTCTGCCGCCGCAAACTGCTGGTGGCGACTCGCGCACCGGGCGGCAGGTTCTCCAGGGGTTGGCCGTTCCGGGAGATGAAAACATCGCGCGCGTCCTCGCGCTGCGGCACCGCGCCGAGGGCCAGCCCCGCGGGTTGTTCGGTGGGCAGGTCCTTCAAGCTGTGCACCGCCACATCGATTTCCCGCGCCAGCAGCGCTTCTTCAATTTCTTTGATGAACAGGCCTTTGCTCCCCGCCTCGGCGACGGTTTGCGCCATGGAGGCCGGCAGCGGATCGCCGGGCGCAACGGCCTGTAGCTTGTCGCCCGTCGTCTTGATGATGCGAACTTCGATTTCATAGCCGGCAGCGACAAGCTGGTCACGAACCCAGTGGGCCTGCCACAGAGCGAGCTTGGAACCGCGAGAGCCGATGGTGAGTCGCATAATAGTGAAAGATGAACAGGTGACAATCATCGATTGAAGGTTTAAGATTGCCGATTGCGTGAAATCGTAAATCGGTCAACCTCGACAATCGGACATTACTTCTCACTCAGTTCTCCCAACCCAAAAATCTTATGGATCAGCCGCACTAACGCCACGTTTTCGGGTTCGCCCGCTCCACTCTTAAGTTCCGTAATCGGTCCGTGGAGGATTTTGTTCATGATGCCGCGCGTCAGGGCGTCCACGGCCTGGCGCTGCTCGGGGGTCAGGTTTCCCAGCCGGCCCTGGTAGCGTTCCATTTCCGTCGCGCGGATGCGGTTCAGGCGGTCCTCCAGCGCCACGATGGTCGGCACGACGTCGCGCGACGCCAGGCGCTTCAGCGTCTTCTGGACTTCCACCTGGATGATTTCCTCGGCCCAAACGGCTTCGCGCTCGCGTTGTTTCTTGTTGGCCTCGACGACGTGGCCCAGGTCGTCGATATCATACACAAAGACATTATCCAATTCATTGACAGCCGGGTCCACGTCGCGCGGCACGGCGATATCCACGAAAAAAATGGGCCGGTTCTTGCGTGCGCTCAGGAGTTTTTCCACCTGGTTCTTGTTAATGATGGTGTGAGGCGACCCGGTGGAACTGATGACGATGTCCGCCTGGCTCAGGTGTTCGTAGAGATGCTCAAAGGGCACCGGCGGTGCCGTGAAACGCCGCCGCCAGTTCCACCGCCCGGTCGTAAGTGCGATTGCTCACCAGGATGTTGCTGGCGCCGCTGCTCAGCAGGTGTTTGGCCGCCAGTTCGCTCATCTTGCCGGCGCCCACAACGAAAATCGTTTTTCCCTGGAGGCCGCCGAAGATCTTCTTCGCCAGTTCCACGGCCGCGTAGGAAACGGATACCGCCGCCGATCCCAGCGCCGTTTCGCGCCGCACGCGCCTGGCCACCGCCAGCGCCTGGTTCACCACGTCGTTCAGCGTGCCGTTCATCGCGCCCACCGTGCGCGCCGCGGCGTACGCCTGTTTCATCTGTCCCAAAATCTGTGGCTCACCCAGAATCATGGAGTCAAGGCTTGACGCCACACGGAACAGGTGCTTCACCACGTCCTGCTGCCGGAGACGGTAGAAGAAATGGGCGAATTGCCCTAAGTCACAATGGTGATGGTCCGCCAGGAAACGGCGAATGATGGATTCCGCATCGACTTCGTCCTCAGCGGAGGTGGTCACTTCCACGCGGTTGCAGGTGGAAAGAATCATTCCTTCGCGGATACCGGCGCGATGCACCAGATCGGATACGGCTTCGGCCAGGCGCGCTTCCGGGATGTTCATCTTCTCCCGGACTTCCACCGGCGCCGTGCGATGATTGATGCCCAAAAGGGTGAGATTCATTTTAAGAACCGGGGCTGGGATTCGGGATTCGGGGTTCGGGAAAAGCGGATCAATCTCTCAAGCGGTAATCACCTAACCCCAACCCCTAGTACCCTAGCGACCTGTTCTCACGGCATTTCCCCGCAATTTCGGGATGTATCCGTGCTCCCCACTGAGCAGGCTGATGCCCACGAACGTTACGAGAATGGCTGCGAAGCCAAAGATCGCGATATAGGCAGCGCGCCGCCCTCGCCAACCGCCACTGACGCGCGTAGAGAAAAGCACCAGGTAAATCAACCACGTCACCATGGAAGCCAGAATTTTCGGGTCGAGCTCCCACGGCCCCTTCCACGTCCGGCTTGCCCAGACAAAACCCGTCAATATGCCGATGCTCAAAAAGGGAAGTCCCAACACCAGCGAGCGGTAATAGAGCTCCTCGCAGACCTTAAGCGAGGGCAAGCGATAGTAAAAGCCCCGCGGCTGCTTTGACTTCAGCTCGCGCTCCTGAATCAAGTACATGACGGCGGCGACGAAGGTCAGGAACAGTGCCGTGTAACCGAGGAAGATCGAACTGATATGAACCAGCAACCAGCCGCCCCGAAAGGCCGAGGAATCGAAGGAACCCGCCGGACGAAGCGCCGAGATCAGGGTGAGCAGGAAAACGAGCGGCAGCATGAAGAGACCCAGGGAAACAATACGGTAGCGCAGGTACACGAAGAAAAAGGCCAGGGTCACCAGGAATGCGTAAAACGAAAGAGCGCTCCGAACGTCCGTAACCGGCAGGCGATGAAGGCGTGCGGCCTCAATCGCCAGCGCCGCGGCATGTGCCGCCAAGCCGATTCCCAGCGCCCCCAGGGAAGCAGGCGAAAGCGACGGCCGCCGCCGAACAACCGAAGGAACGATGAGCAAGATTCCCAAGGCGTAAAATGCGAGCGCCATCCAAAGGCAGGCATCGTGCATAAGAGCTCCAATGATAGTACGGCAAACTTAAGAATTATAACATCCCTGGTGTGCGGGTCTGGGGGGCAAGTGAGGCGAGATTGTTCGCGAAGTTTATTCTGGGCCGACGAAAGAACGTTTTACATGTGCTATGCGTCCGCAGAACGTATTCGGTACTATCTGCCTTCGATCCCCGCCGGGGATAGATTTAGTGCCGGGAGCAACCCCCCGGAAAACGCGCCCCCAACTACTGACTGATGCATAATAAGGTGACAGATGAACCCCCTCACCCACCGCCTTGCGGTACCCCCTCTCCCCCAAGGGGGAGAGGGCAGAGAAAATCACGATTGCAGCGCTAAAACTGAGGATTCTTATTCCCTCTCCCCCTTGGGGGAGAGGTGGGACCGCAAGGCGGTGGGTGAGGGGGTCTTGTCACTCAATTGTGCAGCGCTCAATAGGTTGTTCAGCAATGCCGTCGTGTCAAATGCCTGAGATGTTTTCACGTGAACGGAAAACAAGCTGCGGGGGTCCTCCGGGTACGACAAAGCGTATTCGATGTCCCCAAACAAATGTCGAAAAGAAAGTGCGGAACTCCGAATCAGCTGCGGTGCGGGTCTCCGGCGTATTGGGGGCCAGAAGGCGATCGTTGATGAACACCTCCATCTCGCGGCCATTGAACTGAATCCTGCCGTCCAGGCTGGGCTCGGTCTCCAGACGCCGGCAGGCAGCCAGAGCGGCTTGTGTTGCCTGGACCAGGCGATCCTGGTTGGTTCCCTCCAACGCCGCTTTGCGGTTGTACCGGACACCCAGCCGGCCGCCGGTGTTATCGAGGCTATAGTTGCCCTGGTGTCCGATCAAAACCACTCCCGGGCCCGAGCGGACGTGACGATAATCCGCGACATCCAGCAGGAGTTCACCGCTGGCCTGATTCTGGATCCAGCTATGAAAGACCGGGATCAAAGCCTCAAGGTCAACTTCTTCCGCATTCTTCACGAAGAGCTTTACGTTGACGTGCTGAAATTCCATGGGCTCGATATCTCTCCTCTAGGCGACGCTGACGGCTCCCAACCGGTTGTAGCAGGCGTGGGAAGCGTCAATAAAAAGTTGGGCTTCATCAATCAGGTAGCGAGCCGAGTCCGGATTGGCCGGCTTGGCTCGACGATGCGTGGGCAGCGAATAAGTACTGAGCGAATTTTCCCCCTGCGAACGAATCGAAGAACTTCTGGGTGTCATAGAAGCGGGTGGTGAATTCCCGGATGATCCGGTCAGGATCGTCGGGGACGTCCTGGAGTTCCAGCTTCACCAGCGCCTTGGCCGCATGGATCATCGCCAGATAGGCAGTCCGGGCCGCCTGCTGGAAGTTGCCCTTCTCCAAATCCACCTGCGCCTCGAAGACCTCGCGCTCGGCAGCGGCGAGATCGAATTCGATCGCCGAAACGACTTCGCCGGCGCATTCACCCACGCCCATGTCGCCCAAACTGTATTCGCGCGGATCACCCCAGTCGCTGAAGAACGACCGGTCGGCGTCATCGGCGGGCAGCCGGGTGAGATCTTCCAACAGACTCTTGATTTCCACCTTGCCGATGCGCTTGACGAAATCCTTGAAGCTTTCACCGCTCTTACGGTCGGCCACATATCGATCCGTCAAGCGGGTCACGACTTGCGGAATGTTCTTGGACGGGACCGCCACCACGGGCAGGCCGTACGAGCCGGCGTTGCTCTCCCACTCTCCCCCCAGAACCACCTGGAAGTGAGGAACGGCGTAGCCGGCCATCTTGCGGCTGACGCCGTAGAAACCGAGGTCGGCCACGTGATGCTGGCCGCAACTGTTGAAGCAGCCGCTGATCTTGATGTGCAGGTTCTGCACCGCCGCGTCCATGGCAAAGCTCTTCTCGGCGAGCCGGTTGCGCAGTTCCGCCGCCAGGCCTCGCGACGAGGAGATCCCCAGTTTGCACGTGTCGGTGCCGGGGCATGTGACGATATCCACGATGGTTCCGGCCCCCGGTTCTCCCAAGCCCACCGCGTTCAAAGCTTCGTAGATGTCCACCAAGTCGCGATTGCTGACCCAACGAATGACGAAGTTTTGTTCGACGGTGGTGCGGATGGTCTCGCGCGTGAATCGGCGCACGATGTCGGCGAGGGAGCGAAGCTGGCTCGGCGGTGATGTCACCCAGAGGAAGCGTGACCGTGACCGTGGAATATCCTTCCTGGCGTTGGGGCCGCACGTTGGTTTTGCGCCATCGCTCGAATGCTTCGGAGGCCGGCGACGGAGTTTCGCCCGGCGGGTGCAGCGGCTCCTCCTTCAATTCCTTCGCGGTCTCCAAATACTCCGTCCATCTCGGGTCGGGAGGCAGAGTCCGGCGCTCTTCCCAAACCAATTCCTTGAATTTCTCGATTCCCAGATCGTGAATCAGAAATTTGATGCGAGCCCGATTGCGATTCTTCTTTTCTCCCAATCGCGCGAAAACCCTGGCGATCGACTGCGCGATGGGCAGCAGTTCTTCCGGCGGCAGGAAGGGGTGGAACAGTTTCGCCTGGTAAGGAACGGTGCCCAGCCCTCCGCCCACGTACACGGCAAACCCGCGCACTTCCTTTCCGTTTTCGGTGCGCGTGACCCCGACCAAGCCCAGGTCGTGCATGTTCGCGAGTCCGCAGGCATGCTGCGCGCAGCCGCTGAACGAGGGTTTGAATTTCCGGCCGAAGCTCTGGCAGTCCGGGTGGCCGAGCAAGAATCGCGAAAGCGCCCGGGCGTAAGGGGTGACATCGAAAACCTCATCCTGGCAAACGCCGGCGAAGGGGCAGGCGGTAACGTTTCTGACCGAGTTCCCGCAGGCTTCGCGCGTGGTGATTCTTGCGGCGGCCAGGCGGCGCATGATCGTGGGCGTATCGTCAATGTGCACGTAATGAAGCTGAACGTCCTGACGAGTGGTGACGTGAGCGATTCCGTCGGAGTACTCTTCCGCAAGTTCCGCCAGGGTTTCAAGCTGCGCGGCGTTCAGGCCGCCGGCGGGTATCTTGATGCGCTGCATTCCCGGAGCATCCCAGAGGGTATTCGGCCCCTTGGTCAAACGCCCGGAGGGGTAGGCGAACTCCTGCACCCTCTTGCCATCGTGCCGCTGGCCATTGTCGTAACGCTGGCCGTACACGCCCCGGCGCAACCGCGTTTCCGCGATCAGGCGCTCGTCGAGCTTCCCCTGTTTCTTCAGGCCCAAATCCGTTTCGATAAATGTCAATTTCGCGGGCCAGGTCTTCCGGCAATCTTGCCGGAGAGGTTTTCCTTCCAAAGCGAGTTCGAGGCTTTCATTCTGAGTGCACTCCAAAAACAAAAAACCCACTGCCGGATTTGTCTCCGACGGTGGGTTGAAATCAGGTCGCTTTGATTAACGCGCTGCTAAGCAACTCCCCCACACGCCGGCACTGGCGCCGTACAACAGCACTTTGCCGCGCCGAGTTGGAGGATATTTGCCATTGCCCAAGTATTCAGCATAAGTTGCCGGACCCAGGAAGTCAACCCGAAATTCGGTGGCATGACGTCAGTTCTCCTTGCGAATTTGCCCCGGATTTCGGTGATCCTGAATCCAGACTTGGTGAATTCCCCGGGTCTTGTTATGATGGGCCAGGTGAGAAATATGTCATCGCCTATCACCCCCGTCATGCCGGGAAAGCCGCGCCCGCAATTGCAAGTGCGGGCGGCCGAGGAGCGCGATGCCCAGCGACATCGCGCGAATCTACCTTCAGGCGATTCAAGATCACTTGGCGACCTTCGAAAACTTTCTGGGCACGCCCGAGGAGCGCACGCGCTGGGTGACGGAACACTCCGGGAAATACCCGCTCCTGGTGGCGGATCTGAACGGACGGGTTTTGGGGTGGACGTCGCTTAGCCCCTATCAAGTGCGGCCGCGCATCGAGGGCATCGCCGAACTGCTCATCTACATCGACCGCGATTACCGGCGGCACGGCGTGGGCAGGGAATTAATGCGCGCCATTCAATCCGCGGCGCGTAAGGAAGGGCACCGCAAATTGATCGGGAGATTTGTGGCTCACAATGACGCCGGCCGCACGCTTTGCCGCATGACCGGCTGGAGAGAAGTGGGCGTGCACGAAAAACACACGCTCCTGGAAGGCCGCTGGCACGACGTGGTGGTGGTCGAGTTCCTCATCACGGAAAACCTCAAGTAAATCCCTTGGCGAAAGATCCAGGAAATCCCCTGCTATTTTTATGCGCTCTGCCGGGTTTGGTTGAAGCGCGTCCAGATGAAGTAGACGGGAATTCCCAAAAGCACGAGTCCCAAACCGATGCCGGATTCGCGCGGGCTGCGGGCCAGCGCATTGATAATGATGATCAGCGCCGCGGCGGCAAAGGCCACCGGCAATACGGTGTCCAAACCCGGTAAGGCCGCGCCAACTGCGGGCGCTTCCGGCGCAGAATGACCACCGCCAGCGCCGCCGCCGCATAGAAAATCCAGCCGGTGAAAATAACGTAGGTATAGAGTTGCTCAAAGGTGCCGGTGGCCGCCAGCACGATGGACCAAACTCCCTGGATCAGCAGGGCAACGTAGCGGGGTTTCAAAACGCGGGTGAATTCGTCCCACCGCGGAAAACATGACGCGGTCGCGCGCCATGGCGAAGTAGGCGCGCGCGCCACCCAGGATGTTGCCGTTCGTCGCCCCAAACATCGAGCAAAGGATCAACCCGGAAACGAACGCGGCGCCGCGCGGGCCCCAAAGGATTTCCATGGTTTTTGCCGCCACGCGCTGGTAGGCGTCCTGGGCCATGACGGGCAGCGACATGACATGCAGGTAGGCGAAGTTGGCGCTGAGATAAACGAAAATGACGATGAGCGCGCCGACCAGAAAGCTGCGCGGGAGTATCTTTGAGGGATTCTTCACTTCGCCCGCCACATGCGACAAGTGGTGCCATCCGTGATAAGCCCACAACACCCCAATCAGCGCCACCCCAAAAGAGCTCAGGGTGGTGTGCGGGGGCGCATATCCCGGCGGAGGCGCAACTGGCGCCAGGTGGTGGGCGAATAGGGCGAAGCCCACGATAATGGCCAGGCCCGTCAACTTGGCCAGCGTAAAGAAGGTCTGCACCCACGATGCGCGCCTGACGCCCGCAATATTCACCAGCGTCAGCACCGCAATCACCGCGCTCGCCACCAGCTTTCGTTCGAGGGGGGTCAGAGGGAAAAAGGTGGAGCTGTAGATGCTGAAGGCCACCGCGAGGGTCGCGATGCCACCCGATTCAATCACCAGCAGCGCCGCCCAGCCGTAAAGAAAAGCGGCCAGCTTGCCGTAGGCATCGCGCAGATAGATGTAGACTCCGCCTGCTTCCGGAGTTGCCGCGCCGAGTTCGGCGAGAGAAAGCGAACCGGCCAGCGCCAAAGCTCCTCCCACGATCCAAACCAGGATGACGGTGGAGACGGACCCAACCTGAAGCGCCACATTGTGCGGAACCATGAAGATCCCTGACCCGATGATGGTGCCCACCACGATGGCGATTGCGCCCAGCATCCCGATGGCGCGCGGGAGTTCAGAGGGTGGACGGGATTCCACACCCGAAGATTCCGAGCCCGGCGATGACGATTTTAGAAGTGTGACCATAGAAAATTTGCCGCGCGAAATTCCAAACTCAGTTCCGGCCCCAGCGCAATTGTGGATAAAGGGCAGATGCCCAAGTATACCCACTAAAGATGGCTCGAAGCGTATTTCTCGGGGTAGTGTAAGCCATTGAATTCACGCAACATAAGGCGACCACGGCTTCCCGCGCCGGAGTCATACGCGTACCAGGTGACCGAGCAATTAGCGACATCCTGTCCGGGATCGCGGTCAATATCGAGCAGATTCTTTTCCGTCAAGCGCTCCAGCAGGCGGCGAAAGGTGAGTACTACGACAGAATGGCACACCACCAGCACCGATTGCTTACGACAGTCGCGCGCCAAGGTGCCGAGAAAGCTGTGTACCCGCAATGCCACATCAGGATAGCTCTCGCCTCCGGGCGGACGGTAATAGTATTTGCCCTCGCGCTCGCGCCGGCGCAACTCGTCGGGATACTTGCTGCGGATGCCGTGGCCGGTCAGCCCGTCGAGGATGCCGAATTCTTTTTCGCGGATACGTTCTTCCAGGGTCAGGTCCACCTTGTACGGAAATTGCTTCAGGAAGATGGTGGCGGTTTGGAGTGTGCGTTCGTAGGGGGAAACAAAGACGCGGTGGAAACGAAATTCCCTTGCCAGGTATATCCCGGTGGCAAGGGATTGGCGCAAGCCGCGGGGCGTGAGCGCCACGTCCATGTCGCGGACGTCGCCGTGATAGTCCAGGCTGCCCTCGCGCTGTGCTTCCGCGCGGCGCACGTTGCGCTGGGACTCACCGTGGCGAACGATCACGAGGTGGCTCATCCACCTCTGCGGCGACGTTGGCAAGCGGGCTTCTCCCTTTCTTGTGCTGCCCAGGGTAGTAGTTCAATTTGATGTCGAGGCGGCGGAACCTGTTCCGATCTTATCGGGACGCCGCCCTATGGCGAGGTAAACTCGCCGCTACAATATCAAATTGACCCACGCCCCCCTCGCAGCGGCCTTTACGAAATCGAGGTGGGTCATTATACTGAGGGCCTTTGAGGAAAACCAAACACCTTTTCAGGTCTCCCGCTCGCTGAGGCGCCGGGGCGAACCATGACGAACTTTATTGCCGGACGATTTGCAGGTCAGGTGGCGCTGGTAGTGGGCGGCGCGCAAGGCATTGGGAAGGCGATTGCCGCGCGCCTGGCCGGCGAAGGCGCGCACCTGGTGATTGCCGACATCGACCGTCCGATGATGGTCCGCACCGCGAAGGAGATCAGCGCGGCGGGAGGAAGCGTCCGCACCCTGGTTTGCGATGCGCAAAAGAAGCCGCAGGTGGAGCGCACCGTGGCGCGCATTATCTGCTGGCACAACGCATTGATGTATTGATGTACGTCGCCGGGGTGAGTAAGGGCATGCCCTTCGTCCAGACGGACGAAAAGCTTTGGGACTGGACGATGGGAAACAACCTGCGCGGTGGTTTTCTTTTTGCGCGGGCCGTGGCCCGCAAATGATCAAGCAGCGGAGCGGCAAGCTGGTGTTCATGGCCTCCACCAACGCCTGGGATGCGGAAGCCGAGTTCGCGCCTTACAACGCTTCCAAGGCCGGCCTGTTACCTCCTGGCCAAGACGCTGGCGCGCGAGCTGGGTCCCTTGGGTATTAATTCCAACGCCATCGGTCCGGGACTGGTCCGAACGCGCCTGAGCCAACCTTTTCTGAACGATCCGAAGTTTATGAAGAAGTATGAGAATCTAATTCCCCTGGGCCGGATCGGCGAACCCGACGACATTGCCGGGCCCGCGACGTTTCTGGCCTCGCGCGACGCCGACTATGTCAATGGCGTCCTGCTCTTTGTGGATGGCGGGCAACTCGCCTGACGGCGCGCCAGCGCGGCATGGTCGGCGGCCCGATCCGTAACTGTCACGGAGGTAAGCCACGGGTTCGACCCGTGCGACTCGAAGAGGTTTGACCGTTGCTGGGTTCCCCGCAAGGGGAACAACGTGAGTAGCCGTAGGTGAAACCTACGGTACCGGTGCAGAGGAAAACCTTTCGGCCCTGGCGGGGCCGAACCGTTCGACCCCTTATAGGGTCGATAAAATGGGGAGCGACGCGATCCGTGGGCGGCGGGCACCAAAGGCGTGCCCTTGCCCACGGCTACTCAATTTCAACCCCTTCGGGGTTTCGACGGCGGCCGGCAGGGAAGCCAATCGAACGTTACGGGGAACCGCCTTCGAGGCGGCCCCACTCATCAAGCCCCCCGCTTTGCGGGGGGTGTCTGACTTTCTGATCGAGGAGATAACAGTAGCGGCGAGTTTATCTCGCCATATGGCGGCTTTACGCTGCCATATGGCGGCGTAAAGCCGCCTCTACGTCAAGAGGAGATAACATGCGCAAAGTGGTTCGTACCCCGGACGCCCCCCAACCCAAAGGCGTCTATTCCCAAGCCATCGTTGCTGACGGATTTGTTTTTGTTGCCGGTCAAGCGTGCGTGAACCCCAAAACCAACGAGTTCGAATTCGGCGACATCCAATCGGAGACCCGGCGGACGCTCCAGAACATCCGCGCCATCCTGGAAGCGGCGGGCAGTTCGCTGAAGGACGTGGTGCGCGTGGGCGTGTTCCTTGCCGACATGAAAGATTTTGCGGCGATGAATGAAGTTTATAAGCAGTTCTTTACCGAAGACCAGCCGGCCCGCACCACCGTGGGCGCGCAGCTACCCAAGATCAAAATTGAAATCGACTGCATTGCGCGGGTCAGCAAGCGGCGCAGGAGATGATCCGGGTCCAACTACAATGCTGTTTACTTTGCACGTCTCATCGTCTGAACTTGCGCGAAGCGCCTTGGAGTGCGGTAGCAGCAGCTACCGCCTTTTGACCTCGCTTAGTGCTGCAAGACAGGCGAGAAAGGCGGTAGTGGTGCAGTTTGACGTAGAGGCGGCTTTACGCCGCCATGTGGCGAGGTAAACTCGCCGCTACGACCTCAAACGGCACCACTTCCGAGAAAGGCGGTAGCTGCTGCTACCGCACTCCAAGGCGGGCTTTGCCCGCAACTGGAATTCCTAGTCTGTGACCGCGACTGATTGAATTGTATTGGGTCCAGACAGTTTTCGGAGGTGGCCAATGCTGGCTCGCGAGCTTTCCACCCCGGCGCTAACGGTTGATCTTGACGTCCTGGAAAAGAACCTCGAGCGGGTGGCGGAATTGTGCCGCCGGCAAGGCGTGGGT
Organism: uncultured Acidobacteriota bacterium; assembly: GCA_963810005.1. Classification (GTDB taxonomy): domain Bacteria; phylum Acidobacteriota; class Terriglobia; order UBA7540; family UBA7540; genus Bog-366. The sequence continues at coordinate 288,230 of CAWELY010000017.1, read as the reverse complement.
TTGCGCCCGCACACGAAAACGCACAAGACGGTGGAGGTTTCGCGCCTCCAGTTGGCGCAGGGCGCCGTGGGCCTGACCGTCGCCAAAGTGGGCGAAGCGGAAGTGATGGCCGGCGCCGGGTTCGACGACATTCTGGTGGCGTTTCCCATCATGGGGGAGGAAAAACTCCGGCGGCTGGCCCGCATCGCCCGCGCCCGCCGTCTGCTGGTCTCGCTCGATTCGGAAACCGCGGCGCAGGAACTTTCCCGGGCCGCTGCCGCGCAAAATGCCACCATCGGCGTGCTGGTGGAATTCGACGCCGGCGGCCGCCGCTGCGGGCTTGATCCGGGGCCGGACGTTGGTGACGCTTGGCGAAAGCCATTGAGAAGCTGCCGGGGCTGAAGTTTCGCGGGCTGATGAGCTATCTTCGGCAACGTCTGGGGGACTCCGGAGCAGCGCCGCGCGGAAGCCGAACGCGTGGCCGCAGCTCGTTGCCCGCGGCCTCGAGGCATTTCGCGCCGAGCGCATGCCCGTGGAAATCGTTTCCGGCGGCTCCACTCCTTCCGCGGAGTTTGCGCACCTGATCCCCGGGCTCACGGAGATTCGTCCCGGCACCTATGTTTACAACGATCTCAATACCTACTATCAGGGCGCGTGCAGCTCTGGAGGATTGCGCGGTGCGCGTGGTGGCGACGGTGGTTTCCACCGCCGTGCCCGGCCGCGCCATTATCGATGGCGGCTCCAAGACGTTTTCTTCCGACCTGCTGGGCTCCGGCCCCAAATCCGGCTACGGATACGTGGTGGAAGCGCCCGACGCGCCCATCATCAAGCTGAATGAAGAGCATGGCTACCTGGACATCACCCAGTCGCGGCACAATTTCCACGTCGGCGAAGTGGTAACGGTCATCCCCAATCACGTTTGCGCCACGGTGAATATGCACGACGAGATCCTGACGCTGCGCCAGGGCGAGGCGGTGGGTTGCTGGAAGATTGCCGCGCGGGGAAAGGTCCGGTAGGCACTCCTCACCACAGAGGCACAGAGATCACGAGTAAAGCACTTCTGCCGGCGCGGGTGAGGATTACGGTTCCTTTGTTTGTCGCCCCCCAGTTTTTTATGCGCGTCTGTTCTCCGTGACCTCTGTGCCTCTGTGGTGAGATCCTTCTTGAGTCACGGCCGGGAGCGATAAAATCAGCGATCTTGCCGGCATTGAAACTGCTAAAATTCATGACTGAACTTATTTTCAAGGAGGAACGGGGAAATGAACACGCCATTGACCATTCTGGGAATCGCCGGCAGTCTTCGGCAGGCCTCGTACAATCGCGCCGCGTTGCGGGCGGCGCAACAACTGGTCCCGGATGGGGTGAGCCTCGAGATCTTTGACCTCGAGGGGATTCCACCCTTCAATCAGGATGACGAAGCACACCCCCCGGAGCGCGTGGCGCAGTTTAAGCAGCGCATTCGCGCCGCCGACGCCATCCTGATCGTGACCCCGGAGTATAACTACTCGATTCCCGGAGTTCTCAAGAACGCCATCGACTGGGCTTCCCGGCCTTACGGTGATAGCGCCTGGGAGGGGAAGCCGGTGGCCATCATGGGCGCTTCCATCGGGGCGATGGGGACCTCGCGCGCGCAATACCATTTGCGGCAAGTGTTTGTATTCCTCAATATGTATCCGCTCAACCGGCCGGAAGTCATGATTACCAACGCCGCCCAGCGTTTCGATGAAAAGGGCAACCTGAAGGATGAAGAAACGAAAGCGCACATTCAGAAATCTATTGGCCGCACTGGTGGCCTGGGCGAAGTATCATGACGCGGGACGGCGGGCTACCGCCGCGAGCGCGTAAGCGCGGAAACCGGCAATAACCGCGGAGGCCCGGAGCAGGAAAGGCGCAAAAGAAAGTCAAAACGCAAAGCGCAAAACGCAAAAATCAAAGCCCGGTGTGCGGTGGGGCGGAGCTGAAAGAGAAAATCAAAAGGCCAAGGGCAAAAGGCAAAGGGTAAAAGTGAAAAGCCGCCCCTTCGGGAGTATGTCAGGATGCACCAGCGGCGAAGGTTGTGGTATGCTCTGCGCAAATGGACGAAAAGAATAAGCTCTATTTTGGCGATAACCTGAAGATTCTTCGCGACCACGTCGCGGACGCCAGCGTTGACCTGATTTACCTCGACCCGCCCTTCAACTCCAACGCCAGCTACAACGTGCTCTTCAAGGAAAAGAGCGGCGAGGAATCCGCCGCGCAGATCACGGCCTTTGAGGACACCTGGCAATGGAGCGTGGAAGCCGAGGCGGTCTACAAGGAAATCGTCACCAGCGGCCCGCGCAAGCTCGCCGACCTGATGCAAGCGTTGCTCGCTTTCCTTGGCCGCAACGACATGATGGCCTATCTCGTGATGATGGCCATTCGACTGGTCGAATTTCACCGCGTGCTCAAGCCGACCGGCAGCATTTATCTGCACTGCGACCCGACGGCAAGCCATTACCTCAAGCTGCTATTGGATGCGGTCTTCAGTGCACAGAACTTTCGAAACGAGGTGACCTGGAAGAGAACCTCGGCCCATGCCAACGTGATGCAGAAGTTCGGTTCCGTTCATGACGTAATATTCTTCTACTCGCGGTCGGAAGAATTTCTTTGGAACCAACAGTACTCGCCTTACGATAGTCAGTACATCGAGACGTTTTTCGACCAAGAGGACGAATCGGGGAAACGATATTTCCGCCGTGACCTCACTGCGGCGATGTCTCATGCCTCCAAAGGCCAGATCTACACGTGGAAGGGAATTACACCTCCACCCTCGCGCTGCTGGGCGAAGACGCAAGAGAATATGGATAAGCTGGAGGCCGAAGGCCGGATTCATTGGCCCAAGAAAAACGGAGGCATGCCCAGGTTGAAACTCTACCCCGAGGATATGCCCGGCGTGCCAATCCAGGACATCTGGACGGACATCAAGACGATGCACAACCTATCTGCGGAACGTTTGGGCTACCCAACCCAAAAGCCCGAAGCCCTCCTCGAACGCATCATCAAGGCCAGCAGTAATGAGGGCGACGTCGTGCTCGACCCTTTCTGCGGTTGCGGCACGGCCATTGCCGTGGCGGAAAGGCTCAAGCGACGCTGGATTGGTATTGACATCACCTATCTCGCCATCAATCTTGTTCAGCGTCGCCTGCGAGACACCTTCGCGGAACAACTGAGCCCCTACGAAATCATTGGCGCGCCCACCGACGTGCAGGGCGCGGAGGCGCTGAAGGAAATCAGCCCGCACCAGTTCGAGTGGTGGGCGGTGGACTTGGTGAATGCGCGGCCCGCCAAGGACCACAAGAAGGGCGCGGACACCGGCATCGACGGCTACATCAACTTCTTCGACGACAAGAGCGGCCAAGCCAAGCAGGTGATCGTGCAGGTGAAGAGCGGATACATCGGCGTGAACCACGTGCGCGACCTAAAAGGTGTGCTGGACCGGGAGAAGGCCGCCATCGGCGCGCTCATCACGCTGCGCGAGCCCACCAAACCCATGCTCACGGAAGCCGCCGCCACGGGCTTCTACGAGTCAAAAGACTTTCCCGGCCGCTATCCCCGCCTGCAAATCCTCACCATCGCCGAATTGCTGGCGGGAAAGAAACTCGAATACCCCGACGCACCGCGTCGAAACCTTCGCCAAAGCCGAGCGGAAGACGAAGAGCGAGCAAGAAGGTCTTTTCTAGTCCTACTCGGGGGCCAGCGATGAGTATGACATTAAATCAAATCCTAGATCTACTGACTGCTGCATAATAAGGTGACAGATGAACCCCCTCACCCCCACGACCTGCAAAACGTGGGGCCCCCTCCGCCTTGCCGTCCCCCCTCTCCCCCAAGGGGGCATAGGCGCTAGAATAAGTACCCTCGGCAACCAGCCCGCGGAGCGGGCGCGGTCATTTAGCCCACGGCGAGCCAGCCGTGGGATGCGGACGGCACTCATGATTCGTCAGCCCCGGTAGGGGCGGCGTCCGGGCATCGTTCGACAATACCCCGATGTCGCCCCTTGCGGGGCTCACAACCGCTTCGCTGGCATTCTCTCCCACGGCTGGCTCGCCGTGGGCTAAATGACCGCGCCCGCTCCGCGGGCTTTCGGCCACCGCTGCCCGTTAATCTAGCGCCTATGCCCCTTGGGGGAGAGGGGGGACCGCAAGGCGGAGGGGGCCCCACGTTTTGCAGGTCGTGGGGGTGAGGGGGTTCATCTGTCACCTTATTATGCAGCAGTCAGTAATGCCCGCCCCCGCTGCGAAAATGTCCATGACGGAGATCGGTACCGGTCGAGGGATTGCGTCACCGGCGGGCTCATAGTAATCTTGATCGAGGAAGGTGACCATGACGCAAATCACCGAGGCCGTCTACACTCACGGCGTTCTGAAGCCTGCGGTTGATCTAAATCTCCGCGACCAGCAGCGAGTCCGCGTTATCGTTGAGCCCATCGAGGACAGTCTCGGGGACCGGGACGCGGCCGTGGCACGGTTGAAGGCTGGGATCGCGGGAATGCAGTTCTTCTCGAACGGGCCACTGCCCACGCGAGAGGACCTCCATGATCGCGCTTGATACCAACGTCCTCCTAACGGTGTGTCCTTCTGGGACGCCTTGATTTTGGCAGCGTGTGCTGAGGCAGGGGTGGAGACCCTTTATTCGGAGGACGTCCCAGGCCTCCCCGCGCTGGGCGGGCTCCAGGTCGTTAATCCGTTCAAATAGGCGCCCGTGTTCTCGGGATCCAATTCCTCCGGTACGATCATCCCTTCAGCATGTGAGCGAGTAGGCACAGTCGACGTAGTTCTGACTGCGTGGGCATTGCCAATGCCAATACCCCAACGGCAACCGCACGTCGTCAACCAGGATGGGGCACGCCGCTACCGTCGCCTGGCGTTACCCGCCCAGCATCATAGCCCGCGTAGCGGGCGAAAGGTAACAGCCAATAGCGTGAAAGGGTGTGAAAGAATGAAAAATCTCACGCAAAGACGCCAAGGCGCAAAGACTCGCAAGGAACAACCGCATTTTTTTCTTTGCGTCCCCTGCGCCTTTGCGCCTTGGCGTGAAATGCCTTTGCTTGTCCTGGAATTGTTTCAGAGTCGCGACGCTGAGGCGCAGGATAGGTGTCAGGGATCAGGTGTCAGGTGTTAGGGTTTTACTGGCACCTGGAACCTAACCCCTTGTTTGCTCCGCGCCTCTGCGACGAATGGCCCTTCAGGCGTTATAATTCAGAATTCGCCGGACGCGATCGCAGTTTTCCTTGATCTCGTCTTTGAAGCGGGGGAACATGCCGACGACGACGCAATCCTGCGGCTTGATGCTGTCGAAGGCCAGCTTAAAAGCCTTGTCGACATCTTCCGGAGATCTCACCACGCGGCCGGCGGCGAGGATCTTGAACAAGAAGCAGGTCTTGGAAGTTTTCCGCGCCACCTCGTAGGCGCGGGGAGGATCGGTTTCAAGATATACGTCCGAAGCGGGCAAGGGCAGCACGCCCAGCATCTTGCGAAATTCCTCCGGGGTGCGGGTGCGATTGTAGGCGCACAGCAAATAGAAATCCACGTCCCATCCGTGCTCTTCCACGTATTCCACCACTTCCGGCTTGTGCGTTCCGATGCCCACGCGAACCCCGGTCTGGCGCAGTCTCTTGGTGTACTCCTGCGCCTGATCCATCTTCCCTTCGCGGAAGAGGACGTCAGTCCTTTCCCCGTGGAGGTAGAGCGCCATGGCTTTGCTGCGCCGCACCGCTTCCTCCACGGGGCCCAGAGTGGGGTCCGTGGCGATCAAGTGCATGTTTCCACCCTTGGAGCGGAAATTCTCCAGATCCTTCAGGGGGTTTTCGCGGTGGGCGTACTGGTAGGCGTTGATGCCGTTTTGCTGGCACTGGAGGAGCGTTTGGCAGATGCGCTCCGGGGTGTTCCAATCCCTCATCAAATTATCGAGCAGACCGTTGAAGTGAGAGTATCCATAAAACTGGTTGCAGCCCATCACCATGCGGCTGATTTCCACGTTGCCGAAGCGGACTTTGGGAAGCGAAGCCGCGGGCGGCGCCTGCGCTCCGGCCAGAGGGCCTACCGCCAATGTCGCTGCCAAACCGGCAGAGGATTTCAGGAAGTTTCGTCTGCTATTCATGGATTCTTCACCTCGCTGCGTGTGTGGACAAACCTCCGTGAGTCAACTTCCACAGGCTGCTCACGATGCTCAAGTCCGCAGCACGAAGGGAGCCAAATCGGATGCACGAGCACGCTCCCGGCTGGGGATCTCGGACAAAAAGTAAGAGTAGAGCGACAGCGCTGGGGGATTTTCGGTGCGCGAGCACCAAAGAGGCCGCCAATTCTTATCGCGCCCCGGACGGGTGCTGTCCTAATTTCAGATGTAGCGCCGGCTTCCAGCCGGCATTGAGCCGCCAAGATGGCGGCGCTACGTTCAAATTAGGACAGCACCCCCGGACGCTCGCCTGTCACCAAAGACAGGAGACGGGTGTAAAATGGTCTGGGACTTAGGTTACTGACAACTGAAAACTGACGACTGAAGACTTACTACCCTCCGACGAGGAGTCGGACCATTCCAAAGCTCATCCAATTCGCCATCCTGATCGCCGTGGCCGCTGTGCCGCTCTACGGCCAAGGCAACTACGAAATCCAGGTTTACGGCTCTGACACGGTGGCGCCCGGACGCACCATGGTGGAGCTGCACAGCAACTTCACCTTCGAGGGGTTCAAGACGATTAACCAGGGTGTGCTTCCCGACGAGCATCAAGCTGCACGAAACGGTCGAGATCACGCAGGGCTGGACGAGCTGGTTTGAAACCGGACTCTACATCTTCACCAGCTACGGTCCCCACCAGGGCTACAAGTGGGTGGGCGACCACATCCGCCCGCGGGTGCGCGTGCCCGACAGTTGGCATTGGCCGGTGGGAGTGAGCATTTCGACGGAAATTGGCTACCAGCGGCCCATCTTTTCCGCGGACACCTGGACCTGGGAAATCCGCCCCATCGTCGATAAGCAGTGGAAGTCCTGGTACGTGGCTTTCAATCCCGCCCTCGAGCGGTCGTTCCATGGACCGAGCGTGCCCCAGGGCGTGACCTTTTCTCCCAACTTCAAGGTGGCTTATTCGCTGACGCGAAAACTCAGCGCGGGGCTGGAATACTACGGAGCGCTGGGGCCGGTCACCGGCTTTGACCCTCTGTATCAGCAGGAGCAACAGATCTTTCCCTCCATTGATTATGATTTCGGCCCCAATTGGGAATTCAACTTCGGCGTGGGCGTGGGCGCGACGCGCAGCACCGATCATCTGCTGGTGAAGATGATTATCGGGCACCGCTTTCGCTTCATCACGCCGCACGTGCCTCGCATCTTGAAGCCGAATCCCGCGCGGCGGGGGTGATTGATTGTCATCGCCACGGGTTCGCGCCCGAATCGCGGTGTTCCTCCTGCTGAGCCTCCTGCCCGTCTCGGTGGCCCGGGAAGCAGGGCCGCCGCAACCCGCGGGCCCGCCGGTTCCCTTGGGCCTCCCACCCATTCCCTGGCCGGAAGACAATCCTTACTCACCCGCGCGCGCCGAACTGGGCAAGCTGCTGTTTTTCGACGGGCGGCTTTCCTCGAACGGCGTCGTCTCCTGCGCCTTCTGCCACGAGCCGGCCCATGCGTTTGCGGGCAGCACGCCGCTTTCCATCGGCGTGGATGGCAAGTCGGGAATTCCGCCACACCCCAACCCTCATCAACCGCGCCTGGGGCAAATCGCAATTCTGGGACGGCCGGGCGCCCACGCTGGAAGCGCAAGTGGTTTCTCCCATCACCAATCCCGATGAGATGGGCATGACCACGGACGGCGTGGTGCAGAAGATTCGCAACATCAAAGGATACGGCGCCGCTTTTCGCCGCGGCCTTCGGTGACAGCGCCATTACCTTTGATCGTATTGCCAAAGCTATTGCCACCTTCGAGCGAACCATCGTATCGGGAAACTCCGCCTACGACCGCTACCGGGCCGGCGATAAGACGGCGCTGACCAAACAACAGAAGGACGGCCTGGATTTCTTCAACAAGAAGGGTGAATGCGCCGAATGCCACTCGGGCCCGAACTTCTCCGACGAAAAATTCGCCAACATGGGCGTGGGCATGGACCAGGCCAATCCCGATCCGGGCCGCTTCGCCGTTCACCAAAAAACGCAGTGACATCGGTAAATTCAAAGTGCCCACCCTGCGCGACCTTGCCCATCGCGCCCCCTACATGCACGACGGCAGCGTCAAGACTCTCGCCGAGGTTCTGGATATCTACGCCAAAGGAGGGCTGCCCAACCCGCACCTGGATACGCGCCTCGCGCCCTTTTATCTGGATGAGGAGACCAAGCGCGATCTGCTGGCTTTCCTCGATTCCCTCAACGGCGAGGGCTGGCAAAACATCACGCCGCCTGCTACGTTCCCCCAATAGAGCTAGTTCTCAGCAGCCCGAATTTCTCACCCCATCGCGCCTTTTCCCTTGCCTGCTATCTGCCGTTGGGGGTCTCTTTCATCGGGCATTTTGTCATGCTTTTTGGGGGATCCTACGGTTTCTTGTAACTGGCTTTCTTTTCAGGATGTTCTCAGGTTTGGTAGGACAAAAACCCCTCTCTCGACCCTTTATTTTCAACATGTTCTCAGGTTTGGGCACATAGGCGGTAGGCGGACATCAAGTCGCCTTGTAATTTGTGGGGGATGAGGCTGAAAAGATCGCATCATAAATTCCTTCTTGCTCCGCGCGCCATGTGATGAGGCACGGGCTGGAATGAACTCCTGGGGCACGCCGTCTTGTGGCCTTCCAGCCACCTGCGCGCCGTCCTGCCATCCCACGGATCAGCCGTTCTTGACACCTAAATATAATACTAGCCTATCAACATGCCATTGTCAAGAGAAAATTAACGATTGTGCTCTGGGTCGCCCGGCGGTCCGCTTACGCGGATTTCTCACCACCCACGGACGCTCTGCGCTAGCCGGCCCTTTCATAATGCGCGGGCTCATCATGCCATTAACGCTCGCATGCATTCTTCTTCCTTGGACAGGTCACAATTTTCTTAGTATGGCAATTGGGTGCCTTCATGCCCTGTTCGCGAGGCTCGGCCACCTCCAGTTCGGCAATATAGCTTTCTTTCCGCTGCTGACGTGATTCCTCCACAGGTGGCGGATATGGAAGCGCTTCTAAATAGGTTCTTGCAATCATCTGGCCCCGCGCCTTCTTGATCTTTTTTTCATAAGTCCGGACGAGAGCCCTCGCTTGCCTGGAAGGGAGAGGTGTCGCGGACGTGCGAAACATTGAGCTAAATTGCGCCACAGGCCCTACACACCCTCCCGTCCTTACTCGGGGTTCTAAGAATTGGAAATCACTTCTTCCATTATGGTCGACAAGGCGAGGGGCATCTGCGTACCGAAATGGCATTTTTTTCGGATTCCACAGGGCCTCACAAGGTATTTTTGAATCGTCAATTCGAATCGGTGGGGTGAGTTTTACAAGCTTGAATCCCTCGTGCCCTCCTTGTGCGAACGCCAAGCGCGCGCCCTCAAGCCTCGCTTTGGCTTTCTCAGGATTCATAAGATTCTTCATATGGCAGCTAGTTGACCCAAAACTTCCGAATTCCCAAAATGGGTCTTCCCTTTTTTCTTTCGGACAAGAAAGCTTGGGTTGGCGAAGAACAACGATAAACACTTTCGGCGTTTTCATTTTAATTGTTCCTCTCAAGGAGAGTAGACTCCTGATGCCTGAACCATCGAAGAAAACTTACTGGCCGCAAGAACTCGGGCGGTCTTGCGCTACGCTGTATGAACCCGTCCTTGACCGAAAGCCCGCCCCATTCTCTAAGTACATCATTCCTGACGCGGTATGAATTATTGCGCCATTCGCCAATAGGGATGCAAACCTCGAGCCTACCCGAACCAACGTGAGAAGCTCTTACAACGATGTCATCTCGGCTAATTTGGGTCCACCGCGTGTGTGCATTCTCATCCCAGCGTCCCGGGGGTACGTCTACGGCGCGAACTATGCTCGCGACGACATAGACTCCCACGAGTGCGTATACGAGCTTTCTCTGTTTTGTGATCGGCTTAAGCCCGGCGTAAAAGACAAGGAGGTCGCCTCTAGATAGCTTTCTGATTCCTGAGCCTCGTCTCTTTCCGTTATCGCCGTACGTGAGTTTGTTGAAATCCGGATCAAGGTGAGTGGCCGTCTCTCGTAGCTCTCGTGGGAAACCCATGTCCTTAATCCCGAATTTTATCGAAAATTTCTCAAGGGCCGGTACGATTTCGCGATACGTTCTTCGGTGTCCTGGATTGTAGCGCTTCTTCTTGCCGTCTGGGATGGGCACGTAAACGAATTCGCATGACTCGGGATCGACAGGAGCATTCCAATGTCCATACGAATGATCAATGCCAATCCGAACCAATATGGCTTTCATCCGAAATTCCAGCTTTCACTTTTCGACCGGCCTATAGCTTGACGAGGCATCGCCACGTCAGAAATGGCTACACGCTAACCAAGACTTTTCTTGAGAATCTTGTTGATATCCCTGAGCACCTCAGGCTTAAAAACGTTATTTTCAATGGCGCTTCTAAACAGTTCAACAAAATCTTCCTGCTCGATTGTTAAGTGAGTCCTTGCATGGCGGCCATTACTCAGATAACAGAATTTGAGCATCTCAGTAACTTTATCATCGTTAGAAAAGAAGACCCTAGCCCTCTCTATTCTTGCCGCATTCTCTGGCCCATCCCATTGAAACTCACCAAAAGTCATTACTTCGATGGTTCTCATCTTTACGTCGCTCATGATCGTACTCCCTCCTCCTTATCCCTGCTGCAGTGCGTATACTATCTTTACTAATTTTACTATCCACAGTATAAATACTGCGAAGGCAGGTGTCAAGAGAAAAGCGAGGTGAAGATCTTCGGCGCGCTGACGCGGACCCGAGCAAGGGTAGCGCGGACCTGTTCTGAAGGTCCGCGGCATTATCCTTGCCCGCAGGGATCGAGCGCCGAACCTGCAGAACAGGTCCGCGCTACCCTTCCTTTGGTTTGCAAATATACCCATTTAGGCATATCATCGGAAAAGCATGGAGGAATCCACGAAGTTCCGGCGACTCTATTGGGTAGGGAGCAGTAAGAGAGATTTGCTGACTCTCCCCGAGGACGTCGTTGACATTTTCGGTTATGCCCTCTACCTGGCGCAGATCGGCAAAAAGCACGACCAAGCCAAACCGTTGAAGGGGTTCAGGTCGGCAGGCGTATTGGAGATCGTCGAGGACTGGGAGGGAAGCACCTATCGAGCCGTATATACGGTGCGTTTTGAGTTCGCTATTTACGTCCTCCACGTGTTTCAGAAGAAAGCCAAGCGCGGCATCGCCACGCCGAAGTCGGATCTGGATTTAATCCGACAGAGACTGAAAGTGGCGGAGCAGGCTGCCAAGGAGTTGGAATCATGAAAAGGCAAAGGAACATCGAAGCCGTCGCTGTCCAAGTGGGCAGCGGGAATGTCTACGCCGACTTGGGCTACACAGACTCTGAGGATATGGCCGTGAAGGCGCAGCTCGTCACCGAGATTGCCGATATCATTCATGAGCGTGGCCTCACCCAAGAGGAAGCAGCAAGAGTTCTGAGCCTGACCCAACCGAAGGTATCGAAGCTACTCAAAGGGCAGTTTCGGGGGATTTCAGAGCGACGCCTGCTCCGCTGCCTGACTAGACTGGGGAGGGACGTCGAGATCGTGGTGAAACGAGCCCCGCGACGGCGGGCTGGCCGGCTGACCCTTCTCTTCGCCGCAAACGCTCAATGAGTGCGGGGGCTTTCCAGTAGCCGCGCCACAGTTGCTACGGTGCCGTGGCGCACACGTAACGCCGGCCCCTAGCGACGGGTTTGAATTCGTACCAGCCGGGATGTGGCGAGGTGAATTCGACTTTACCGAGGCTCTGGCCTTGCGGGTCAAAAGCCATCACGCTGATTGCCTTCGCGGCGCGAAAAGTGATGCGGTCGTTGCCGTAAATATCAATCAATTCCAACAGACCATCGTCCGGGTGGCGCAGCGCCACGCTGCCGGTGGCCCCCAGGTTGCCGTTTTCGGTCCACTGCCCACGGCCATCCAGGAACTCAAATTCCGATGCTTGCACAGCATCGATGCGATGTCCCGAGAGGTTGGCAGATTCCTCGCGAAAGTGGTTTTTGCTATTGATTGCCAGCCACCCGGAAACCGGCAACTCGCACGCCGTGCCTGACGGATCAGTGACGGTCCAGGCGCCGGCGGAAGCGCGGTTCACCCAAACTTCGGTTCCGCTCGCATACACCACGTGCAGGTGGCCCACCGCCAGCGCGCCTGTGGTGACAGACTCGCTGGGGTTGAGGAACTTCCCCGTACGATCGGCGTATTCGATGACTGTGGGTTCAGAAAAAGCATATTGCTGTTGCAACTGTTGCATCATGTAGTATGACCGCGCCAGGGCCTCGACATAGAAAGGCTCCGCGGGATCAAAATCGGTGACCAGCCAGCCCATGTTTCCATAGGCAATCGTCGTGGCCAGGAAAAGGTCGAGATATTCGCGCCTTTTGGGCGAGGTGAGCCAGTCCTTATCCAATTGGCCCAGGTAATAGCCGGTGTCGCCCATGCCGTAATCGCACTCCAGGGGGAGAATCTTCCGCAGCTTGAAGGAGACGTCCAGGGGTTCGGTCAGCAGGTTGCCCTTGGTGTAAACCCAGCCGTAGCTTCCGGACGTCAATCCCGCGTACAACCACTGGTAGCTACCCTCGGATTGGGTGGGCCCGTAGACCTGCTGGTCGTTACGCAGTAATTGTCCGTAGGCATAAAACGTGGCCGCCAAGGTTCCGGCGCCCGGCACGCGCGCGTCGAAGTCGCAATAATCCCACGGTTGGACGGCGGTGTGCACGTCCGTGTACGACATCTTCACGCCGAACTTTTCCTTGATGCGCTGGGCGTAGTACTCATCGAACTCGACGGCCTTGGCAGGCTTCAGCGCATAGTTGCGCGGCCAGGCCCGGCGCCATTCGCCATCCGGCGATCGCTGCACGTCGTCCGGGTTCCAGTTTTCGTTGACCGTATTGAAGTCGCAATAGTTGGTGTAAACACCTTGCAGCCACCCCATGCCGTTCTGTGCCTGGATATACCACTTCAGCATGGCATCGCCGCCCTTTTGCGGCGCGGCATGGAGCTTGAGCGTGTTGCTGTCGCCCTCGTCGCGCCACGTGACCTCGTGGCTATGCTGCATGACTTTGTCGAGACCGTAGGCAAGAATGCGCTCCGAGCGCTCGTGGTCTCGAACAAGCGAATCCGGCTCCGTCACGGTCCACACAACCTGCTTGCCCTCTGCCTGTCGAATCGAAGGGGGATTGGCGATGGTGGGAAGCGTCTCCTCGTAATTGGGCGAGTTGGTAATGAAGATCCTCTCGTAGAGGTTGTTGCGCAAACCGTCGGTCTTGGGCAAATACCGCATTCCACCGTTGATCTCCGCGCTCTCGCTGGTTACTTTCGGGTCAGCGGTGAAATAGGGTTCCGAGGCGTTCGACCTGTACCAATCGAACCAGATGGAGGTGAAGACGGAATGGGCTTCGTCTCCGGAAATCAGCACCCGCGGGTTGGTTTGGCCATAGGTGATGTAGGGGACGGTAATCAGCCGAGGGTGGGTGACGCCAGAGACGCGCCCGAAGCTCAGTTCGGTGGCTTCGCCGCCCTCGCACCACGTGTCGAGCACCAGTGACTTTTGCCACAAATGCATCTGGTAATCCACCCGCCGCGATCCCATACGAAAGCGGGCCTCGACGGCGTCGTTGGCCAGTTCGGCGGAAACCAGTTCGCCATCTGCCACAACTCCCGCGCTGGTATCGACGAAGCGGACCCCGCCGCCATCCAGAGGCTCGAACGGCGCCCCGCCATTGACGCGAACGGTTAACTCACTCAGGCGGCCCTTCGCCGGACGATATTCGTAGTCCACTGTCCCGTCCCGGCCGTCGTAACGCAGTTCGAAACGTCCCGGCCCGGCTTGCCGCACCGATACCTTGAAATTCTTCTCGAAATTCTCCGGCAGGATCGTTTCCTCGCGCGTCGGGAATGGCAACGTCGCCGCGCCGGTGTTGGTCCCCGCCAGTTCGTCGCGATAAGGTTTGAGATTCCGCTTCGGCTGAGGTTGGAAGGTAAGCGGCTTCAATTCCTCTTTATAAAACGCCAGCGAATCACAAAAGAAGTAGCGAGATTGCGGGTTGGTCGCCTTGCTGATTTCGATTCCGGAGAAGCGGGCAGGCAGGACGATTTGGGCCAGAATCTCACGGGGGATGCGGCGATGAATCAGCCACCATTGCTTCCATTGGATGTCGGTGAGCTGAATGCGAAATTCCTTCCCCCGCCCGTCCTGGACCAGGACGGAGACCTCCGCGGGAGGCGTCGTGGCATCCGGCACCCAGCTCCAGCGGTTTCCATAACCCCACAACTCGATTGAGTCGAAATCGCCGGGAATAGGGACGGGCTGCGGCGGCCGGGCAATGACGCGGCTTTCCGCGCGCCCGCCGGAATATACAATCTTGGCCACATACTCGCCCCACAACTGCTGTTCACGGCTGCGCCGCAATTCTCCCTGCGCGCCGTCGTAAAGTTCCAGCGTCCATCCCTTGAGATCTTGAAAATCCACCAGGGTGTGCGGGTCCTGCTCACGCTGCGTCCAGGTGAATTCATAGGGCTGCTGCCCGACTTGCTCCCAGAGTTCGATTTCATTGATGGCGGGGACCACTTTCTGCTGGGCGAAGAGTCCGGCAGGAAGGAGTGCGAGCACGAACCAGATCTCTATGAATTTGCGCATAGGTTCTGAGATCCTCCAGGAAAAGCGCGGCCCCTCGGATTCGGGAGCTGGTAGCGCAGACCTCAAAGGTGGAGGTCCGTGCTACGCTCCCTGCAAAATGCCTGAGGTGTTCACCTAATAAAGGTGGAGCACAACCTTAGGTATGGCAGAGTCAGGAGCCTCCACTGAAAGAGAAGAAAAATCCAGACAAACACCTTCTGGCCCATAGTGACGTTTGGACTTCTTTGATGGTCCAAGAGCCCCAGGGCCACCAGTCCATAAAACAACAATGCGCTCGGCACAACTACCGCGACATTTCCAGACCGGGCGCAGATTTGCCATGACGCGAAACACAGAAGCACCAATCCGACCCCCAGGCCTGTTCTTGATGCCCGGGTCAAGAAGGTAAGTGTTTGCGGGGTTTGCCACCTACTGATGATGTCTCTAACTTCCTCGTAGCCTGCAAGGTCCACCGGAATGAAAAGACGCCGAAGCCTTGCGTTCGTTCTTAAAGTTAATCCCGTTCCCCTCACTTCCTCAACTTTCGTGATCTCAATGCGATCCAGACGCATCGGCTCAAGGCCTTCCCGCAGCCGCAGAATATTATCCTCGCCAAATCGCAGCCTGTAGGACGCCCATTGCCTCTTGAGACGCTTACCTCCCATGAAAATCGCAATGAGAGCTGAAACGATAGCAATCCACCCTCCGACCACGAGCCGTTGGCGTTGGTCTTGATCTGCAGATTGTCCTGAGGCAAATACCAGCAGGACAATAAACAGGACGACAAACACACACACCCAGACAGTTCGCGTCCATGCAAGGCGCTCGACGCCCTCTGGGCTGATCTGGTAAGTTTTCGGTTCTGAATCCATTTCTCCTCAATTACTCTGGAAGTTCCTTTCTCAAGTGCCGGTCGAGCAGAGCAAGCGTAGCGCGGACCCGAGCCCCGTGTCCCGTCTCCAGTGTCCCGTACCCCGTCCTTTTACCTGCCGGCGGTCCAACGGATTGCGTCCTGGACCAGCACGCGGTAGGCAGGGTAGAGATGCGCGGTCTCGCCGTGGCCGAGTTGGATGTAGACAACGCGCGATTTGGTGTAGGGGCTGATCCAGGCCACGGGGCCGTCACTGGTGGGAGCATCGCTCCGCAGCAGCACTTTCACGTCCGGTGAGATCCACATTCCCTTATAAGTTTCGTCCCACAAGTGCATGGCTTGGATATGGGCGGTGATGGGATGGCCCATGACGGCCCGAACGCACGACTCTTGATCATGAAGGTAAGTCGAGCCGGGCGTTGAGCCTTCGGGTTTGAGCAGGTATTTGCCGCCTACCACCTCCTTGTACCACCATTCCCAGTCCTGATAGTCGGCGATGGCGTGATGGAGCACCACGATCCCTTTTCCCGCTTCCACGAAGTTGCGCAAGTTGGTCTTTTCGGCGTCGCTAATATCCTGCGAGAAGTCGTAGAGCACCAACACGTCGTAATCTTTGCGGAGGTCATTCTTGAAGGCCTCATGGTTCGAGACGGCGTGGTCCCAGTGCAGGTCGTCCGCTCCTTCAAAGACCGTGTAGAAGGTGGTGGCGTATTCGTGCCCGCCCGTGACCACCAGCAAGCGCAGCGGCGGCGGCGCCTGGCTGGGCAAGCGTGCCGGCGGGTGAAAGGGTAACGGCGCCGGTGGCCGCCCACTCCACGCCGCGCGCAAACGTGCTCACATAACCGCTTTCTTGCTGGGCTGACACGTCGTGGCCCAGAGCCGTGTAGAAGACGCGGCCCTGGCCGTAGTTGACGGTCCAGATCATGGGCTCATCCTTGCCCGTGCCGCCATTCGCCGGATCGTCGAAAGCCGTGGCCAGAATGTGCGCGGCGGGCGACATCTGGGGACTGTGGTAAAGCTCATCGGAAGTGCGGAAGGACTCTGGCAAACCGCGGGTGACGGGATGCTCGCGGTCGACGAACTTTACCGTGAAGCAATGGCGCGGGGCGTGGGCGGTCTTGGGCGGCCCCAGCGTCCACCACCCGCCAATCATCTGCAAATACTCGGGCCAGGGCGGCTGCTTGAGGCCGGAGGGCTTGTGGTTATCGGCCAGGACCTCCAGGCCCGTGAAGGTGTAATTGGCGCCGTGGACCGCCACCAGTCCCTTGCCCTGCTTGACGAAGTTCTCGACGGCCTTTTCCGTTACTTCTCCCCAGCGCGGGCCCTCGTAGTCCAGCACCAGCACATCGTAGGCCGCGAGCGTCGCCGCGGTGACTCCGGCGGGTTCCTCTTCCACCCGCACGTCAAACCGGCCGCTGTCCACCAGAACTTTTCGCAGGAAAGGCGTGGTGGTGCGCCAGTCGTGATTGTTGCGGCCGGAGAAGATCAGCACGCGAATTTTCCCCGGCTGGAAGAAAGGGATGGTGTCTTGGGCAAACACCGTGCAAAAGGCCAGGATGAATGTGGTGCAAAAGACGGTTACGAGCGTTGCCCAGGAGATTTTTCGATTCATGGTCTACCCTCACCTTGAAGGTTATGAAATGGCACTTGATGGGGCCGTGGCAGCCCACGCAAGGGCCAACAGTGAGTAGCCGCTTAAGCTGAGCCTTTCCAGTGTTCGACCCCCTCACCCACCGCCTTGCGGTCCCCCCTCTCCCCCAAGGGGGCGAGGGCAGGAATCTTCCCTCGTGATTAGACTATCAAAACTGAAAATTCTTCTTCCCTCGCCCCCCTTGGGGAGAGGGGGGACCGCAAGGCGGTGGGTGAGGGGGGCTCTCGGGAACAAATTGATGAATAATTTCCTCATACCTCTTATGTGAACAGTGTTGCCGCTAGCCACCCAGCAACCCGTTGAGATGCGCGAGGCTGCGGGCGGCCTGCTGCTCGGTGCCGCACTCGACCGACAGCACTCCACTGAAGTTCGCGCCACGCAAAATCGCGATGACTCGCTGCCAATCGATGACGCCGTCGCCGCAGGCGCATCCCACCGGCGTCCCGGTCACCTTGCCGCGTTCCGCATCGGCGTGCTCGACGGTAATATCCTTGGCGTGGACGTGAACCAGCAGGGGACAGACGGCCTTCAGTCCCTCGTAAGGGTCGCCGCCCGCCAGGTACACGTTTCCGGTGTCGTAATTCACCCGCAAGAGCGGCGATTCCACGAGGCCGACGATCTTCAGCAGTCCTTCCGTGGTGCGGGAAATGCTCTGGTGGGGTTCGATGCCGATGAAGACCCGGTAGCGCTCGGCCATCCGCAGCACCGTCGAGAGCGTGTACTTCATCACCTGGAAGGCCTCATCCATGCTCACCCAAGCAGGGCGAATACCCTCGTCAGTATTGACGACGGGCGCGCCGATGGCGGCGGCGAGGCGAATGGCCTTCTGCAAATACGGCACGCTGATTTCCGGCCGCATCAGCGGGCAATGCGCGCTCAAGGCGGAAGGCTTCACCCCGTTTTGATCGAGGATATCCTTCATTTCTCCCGGGTCGTCATCGAGCGAGAAGGAGTGGAAATACCCCGCTTCGCTCAGCAGTTCCCGCCCGTTGTGGACCATCGGCTCCACGTACTTGTAACCCAATTTCGCCGCCCGCTCCACCCCGGCGGCGAAAGACTTGTCCTGCGAGCGGATGAATTCCATATTGACGCCGACTTCGATGCTCATACTTCCCACTCCTTCTGCCAGGTGACCCGGCTGCTGCTGTCGGTAGGCGATGTTGCCGATATGGCAGGCCATCGCCGAATAGTGCCCACTCACCACGTCGGCATTGGGTTGCTTGCGGCTGCGCATGCAGTCCAGCCAATTGTTCATGTGGGTGTCGTTCACGCCGGGCACGGAGACTTCCGTCAGTTGGGAATTCTGCTTGCTGGGGATGAAATGGTAGCCCGTAACGGAAAATCGAGAGCCTCCCGCCGGTGCCCATGAAGACGATGTCCGCGCTCTCCCGGCCGATCATGTCGGTGATGGTGGCTTCAAACGTCACGTTGAGCTTCTCGGGGTATTCCACGATGAAGTTGACGTTGTCGGGCGTGTCGCGTCCGTCGTCGTAAAGGTAAATCCCTCCGCCCGCCACGGCCGCCAGGGGATGGGTCAGGTTCATGAACCAGTGGACCACATCGACCATGTGTACGAACAGGCCGCCGGTCTGCCCGCCGGTGGAGAAATCCCAATAAGCGAAGCGGTTGAAATAGCGCTTGGGGTCCCAGGGGATTTTGGGAAGCCAGGCGAGGCAGGCGTCCCAGTCGAGCCCCTCAGGCTTCTGCTCCATGCCGGGGGGGACGGGCGTCAAATAGCCGCTGTTGGCGTTCCAGATCGTTCGCACCATGTTGACCTTGCCGATCGCGCCGGTATCGAAATACTTCTGCTTGGCTTCGGCGAAATGGGCCGTGGTCCGCTGCTGCATTCCCACTTGCAAGATGCGGTTGGTTCTCACGGACCGCGCGCACCAGGGGCGGCCCCTGCTCGGGCAACGAGGTCATGGGCTTTTCCACGTAAACGTCCTTGCCGGCCTTGCAGGCGTCGATGGCGATGCGGGAATGCATGTGATCGAAAGTCGCCACGATGACGCCGTCGATGTCCTTGCGATCGAGCAATTGATGGTAATTGGCATACTTATCCACGCGGGTCTTCGCCACCTTTTCGGCTTGATCGCGCCGGGCGTCATAGATGTCGGAAATCGCCACCCATTCAATGTTGCCGGCTTCGTTAGCCCTGGTCATCAAGTATTGCCCGCGCTGGCCCGAGCCGATGATGCCGAGCCGAATGCGGTCATTCGCCCCCCAAACGCGCAGGGCCGCAGCCGCGGTGGCCGCGCCGACCATAAAAGTCCTTCGCGAAATATTATTGGTCACTTCGATATTCCTCCCTTGTGGGATATACAGCTCTCTGTTGTTACAGAGGCGGGACGATGGGGAACCATAGCACACCACGAATTCCTAGGAAGGCTGGGCGAGAGAGGGGTCGATGTTCCCGTGTGTATAGAAGCTTGCTTTGCCGATCCGGAACTTCCTTTCTCGTCCTCGGGCGGCCAAGAGTATACACCTCCAACGCGAAGATACCTTTACATTTTTCTGCTGGGGATGTGGGCACCAAGAAGGAGTGGGGCCGAACGACGTTCGGCCTCGGGGCGAGCACGGCTCACCCTGTAGCGCCGCCCTCCGGGCCGGGATTTTTCGCTAGTGCCAACGTGCCGACCTAAAGGTCGGCGCTACGACGACCGCCGCCTGATTACTCTTTCTGCTCCCCCAAACCAAAGCAATAAAGTGTGGAACTATGATCCACGGCGTACACGCGGCCGTCGGCCACGGCCAATCCGCTGAAGTGAACCCAACTGCCCATGGCGTCGCCGCTTTGGTAAAGCTCCCGGCCGGTTTTGGCGTCGAGGGCACGAAGAACGGCGTTGTGGGTATTCTTGCTGCGCTCCTGGTCGGTCAGCAGTTTCAGATCTTTCGCGATGACGACGTTCTGCCCGCTGACTTGCGCCGTGTTCTCGCCGGTCGCCAGCGCAAAGATAACCCCGTTGGCGATGGCGACGGGTTCGGGCACGTCAAAGTCACCGGAATTCCAGATAGGATCGAGGGTTGGCTGGTGCGTCGAAGGATTGGTGGCCAATTTGAAAGCCATGATACTGCCGTGCGGATTCGGGCCGTTGGTTACAGGAAAGTGGGGAGCGTCCTTGGATGCCGGCCCCCAAATGGGTACGTAGAGCCAAGTCTCGCCATTCTCGTCCCGCCAGTAGGAGAGTTCGCCCCAGATGCCGAGCATCTCAAAACCCAGCTCGTCATTGGCAAGCTTCTGGCGGTAAAGCGGCGTCTGGTGGTCTTGCGAGCCCAGGGAATCGGCGTCCAGCACGTAGAGGGCGCCTTCCTTGCCGCCTCCCGCCACCAGGCGATGGTTGCGATACGGAATCCAGATAACACTCGCCGACGCAATATCCAGATCGTACTTGGTGACCTGCTGGAAGTTCAGGGGTGAATAGTAGTCGATCACCTCGAGATTCTCGGGGCGAACCGTAATCAAGCTGCTGCCGTATTCGTCTTCGGCAGGATTAAATTCACCGTCGCCGGTGGAGGCGTAAATTCGCCCGTCCGCGCCAATGGCCACTCCGGCACGGCCCCAGATTCCCGCCCCGCCCTTTGCGACCAGAACATCATGAATCGCCGGCTGGTTGGGATGGCGGATGTCCATGGAATAAACTCCCGACCGCGCTCCGCCGCAGCCCTGGGAGGTTGAGGTGTAGACGATGCCATTGGAAAGGTTCAGGCTCCAGTCCTTGGAGTAAGGGGGGACAAACTGCACGGGACCAGTGCGCGTCTGGCCGGTGCCCAGATCGAGGCCGTAGAATTTTCCGTCCGCGGCGATGACGTAAATCAAGCTCCGGTCCTTATCAATGGTGGGCGTCGCGTTCAGATTGTTCGGGCAAAGCCACATGCCCTGCGTCCTTGGGAAGCACGTGACTTTCAAAGGTCCGGCTCCAGACCAGTTCACCCGTGTGGGCGTCGATGGCGTTGATGTTATCGGAGCTTCCTGCCACGTAAACCATGCTGCGGATGCCCTTGGGGGTCGTAACCGCGTCCGCCACCACCGGAGCCGTGAGCGCCGCCAAAGATCGAGGCTCATTCTTAATCTGAGCTTTCCACAGCAGTTTCAGGCCGGAAACGTTATTGACGTTGAGGGAATCCTCCTGGGTGGCCCAACCCGAGCGCTGGGGGTCGTGGCCGAAGGTCGGCCAGTCCGCGCCCCAGCCGGTAACCGAGAGCAAGAGGAAAGTCAATGCCAGAGAGCAGCCCGTGAGCTTGATGATTTTCATCGGATACTCACGGTAGCCAGCAGGTGTACCTCGGTCGGCAAGCATTCTGATAGGGATGGTATGCTGGGCCGCTTGATACTTTCCCCATCGTCTCTGAGCTTTACCCATCTCGTGCCGCGGCGTGTTTGTGGCCAAATTCGCACCCCTGATGCAGCCGGAGAGAGCACTTTTCGGGTTCCCGTCCGCTGCTATTAGAATGTGTTCCCCGTGTGGTCAAGATTCGAAAGTCCGTCTCAACGGTGAGTTGTTGTGATTGCGACATCGCTCAGGTAAAAACCTGAGATTTCCGTTTTCATCTTTTAGTGCCCGACCGCTAACGTACACCCGACCGGCTTCGAGCACAAGGCCCAGTTGAGCTTTCGTTGCTGAGTAGGTACAGGCGGCGAATTCAGCGACCTTTGGATGGTGTGGACCCGTTTTCAACCAGAACACAGAGGTCCAGGCGTGGCACGGTCACCTGCCCCGCAAACACCTTGCCTGAAAGCAAGTCGTGATATTCTCCCGGAAGTTTTACGGATTGGGGACGATCACTAAAATTGAGAAGAAAACGGAACGCCTGCTGCTTCCCTTGGCGCAGAGCGTAATCCATGCCTTCGGGAATCTCCGGCCCCAGGCTCACTTTTGCCCATTCCGCGGCCCGCCGGGCAAGGTCGGCATAGAACCGGGGCTCTAACATCGTACCGACGTAGATCACCTTGCCTTTTCCGTAATCCGCCAGCGTGACTGCGGCTCGGCCGGCATAGAAATCTTTCTGATACCGAAACAGCGTCTGGGCGCCATCGGGATCGAGGATATCCGCCCAACCCTTGGCGGCATACTCTCCCGGCCAATCGCGGGAAACGGAGGTGATGCGATTTTCCGGACTGGCGCGATACGACCCCTCCTCGGTGGGGAAATCAAACCAGGTGGGTAGAGGGCGCTTCTCCAGCAACATGTAGTCGCTAACGCGGACTTTGGCCAGATGGGTCAGAAGGCCGGGGGGAACGCGCGCGGCAATGTTGTCCGCGTCTTTATAGCCCGACCGCGCGGTGAGGATCAAGACGCCCCCTCCGGAGACGAACCGCTCGAGATTCTCCGCGATCGCCGGATCGACAACGTGCAGGGTGGGAGCCACGACCACCTTGTATTTGGTCAAGTCCGCGGTAGGTTCAACAAAGTCAACATTCAGTCCCCAGTGACGGAAGGATGTCATGAACGCCTGGAGCTGCTCAAGATATGGGAACGTGAGACCCCCGACGTGGAGCGCCCACAAACTGTCATGGGAGAGGATTTCCGCCACGCTGGATGGAGTCGGCGTGTGAGCGAGTTCCGGACCCACTTTCTCAATTTCGCTTCCCATGCGAGAGACCTCCGGGAAGGCCCTGCCCGGACTCCCATCGTAATTCAATAGCCCCTGCCAATACTGCTCGCTGCCTCCGTTGCTCATCCGCCAGCGGAAAAACAACACCCCGTCGGCGCCGTGGGCCAGAGTTTGCCACGCCCAGAGACGAATCAATCCGGGCGGAGGATTGGGATCATCCGGGCTATATCCGCCATAAGAACCACTGCGATGTTCCAGCACCAGGAAAGGATTGCCGTGGTTGTATCCGCGCATGAGATCCATGGAAAAAGCCGGCGAATGGTACTCGCCCACCCGTGGGTAGTTATCATCGCTGAGGAAATCCAGTGGCTTGGCAAGATCAAAGCAGTTGACGGTGCGCAGAGGGCCGTTGTGGGAGATGAATTGCCCTTGCGTATTCTGGCGCAGCAAGTTGGCCTGAAGGGCCATGAACTCCGTGATGTTGGCGGAAAAAAACCTTTGGACTTCCAGTAGCAAGGGGACTTGCTGGTTCCCGCCACCCACGGTTCCGGTCAAGAGGATCTGGTCCCACGAGCTGTAGGAATGCCCATAAATCACCGTCTGCAAGCGGCGGTTCAGCTCGTTGAGGTTTCCGAACTTGCTTCTTAAGTACTGCCGGAACTTCGGGACACAATAATCCGCGTCGTAGCAATCGTACCCCCAGCCTCCCATCTCATTGTCGATCTGCCAGCCGATCACTCCTGGGTGGCGCCGAAATGGGAAGCCAAGGCGCTGACCAGCTTTGTCACATACTGAAGGTAAATGGGATTGTTCAAGCACACGAATCCCATGCCTCCCCAGCGGTAGCGGGTGCCGTCCGCTTGCACGGCATAAAAATCGGGGTGCTTCTGGATCAGCCACGCTGGAGGCACATAAGAGGATGTGCACAGGATGGCTCGAATGCCATGGCGGTTGAGAACCTCCAGCACGCGATCGAGCCAAGCGAAATCGTACCGGCCCTCTTCCGGTTCCATCCTTTCCCAGTTCGTATCCGCCAGGCGCACCACATGAAGCTTTGCCTGCTGCATGAGTTGGGCGTCGATTTCCCACCTCTGCGGGGACCAGTCTTCGGCATAGTAATCCGTACCGTACTCGATCTTGTCAGAAAGGAGTTGGGCCGCCGTAGCGGGAACAGCCATGAGGGACGTACCCACGATCACGGTCAAAAAAAAGCGTTGAAGCGACATGGAAGAACTCTCGGGGGAAAGACTCGGAGACGGGCTAACGTGAATTTCCGTATTCATTCTCCGGCCGACCGGTAATATATACCCATCCCCCTCTGAATGCATGATCGACTTGAGTTTTTCTCCTCTCAAGTTCTGTCGGAGCGCGAGAGATTGTTTGCTTGCGGGTAGCGACCGGGCTACAATCCCACCTTTCTATGGGAGTGGGGAAGAGCCTTTCAACATCCCAGCATGAGAGAAGGTGTGAAAAAATCCCTGAACGAGCAAAGGCATTTCACGCAAAGGCGCAAAGTCGCAGAGGCCGCAAAGTGAACACTGCAATTGTTCTTTGCGAGTCTTTGCGCCTTGGCGCCTTTGCGTGAGAATGTTTATTTTCTCATGCCTGCGAGAGTTCTGATCTGCTTGCGTGAGTCGCCTTCTGGTAGGGCAATGCCTGTGCGTTGGTGGGCAAATTCTCAGGCAAAACTCAAATAAGGAGGATGGAATGAGCAACGTTAGCCGTCGATCTTTTCTGGAGAAGGCGGGAGTGACGCTCGCGGCAGGATCCGTCCCCATCGAGGCGGGTGCAGCAGGCGGGGCTGGTGCAGGGAAGGGTGGCGCCACAGGGAAAAACCCAGAGGTTGAGGATCCCGCGCGGAAGGGAATTGCCCGCTCGGTGGTGGAGTGGTCCTACAGTTCCGAGAAAGCCTACGCCGACCCCTTCAACGATGTGGAGTTGGACGTGGTGTTTACCGACCCGCAAGGGCACGAGCAAAAGGTCCCGGCTTTCTGGGCGGGGGAACAAACCTGGCGGATTCGATACACACCGATGGCTGCGGGCCGCTACACCTACCGCACCGTGGCCAGCGACAGCGGTGATCTCCACGGGCGCCGCGGCGTGCTGGAGGTTGCGGCATATCGGGGAGATAACCCGCTGCGGAAGCACGGCCCCGTCCGCGTCGCCGCCGACCAGCGCCATTTCGAACACGCCGACGGGACGCCTTTCTTCTGGCTCGGCGATACGTGGTGGATGGGCCTTTGCGCCCGGATGCGCTGGCCGGAAGACTTCCAGGAGTTGGCGGCCGATCGCGTGAAGAAAGGCTTCACGGTCATTCAAATTATCGCCGGGTTGTATCCCGACATGCCGCCCTTCGACCCGCGCGGGGCGAACGAAGCGGGATACCCATGGGAAGCCGATTACGCGCGCATCAATCCCGCCTACTTTGACGCGGCCGATTTGCGTATCCGCTACCTCGTCGAGGCGGGGGTGACTCCGTGCATTGTCGCCTGCTGGGGTTACTTCCTGCCCATCATGGGTGTTCCCAAAATCAAAAAGCATTGGCGATATTTGATCGCGCGCTGGGGAGCTTACCCGGTGATCTGGTGCTTGGCGGGTGAGGGAGCCATGCCCTATTACCTTTCGAAAAACCCCAAAGAGGATATCGCCACGCAAAAGCGGGGCTGGACGGAAGTAGGAAAATATGTGCACAGCATCGATCCGTATGGCCATCCCGTTTCGATCCACAATGGCCGCAGCGAGGTCGAGGACCCGTCGGTGCTCGATTACGACATGTTGCAGACGGGCCATGGCGATCGCACCAGCATCCCCAACACCGAGAATGTGATTACCGGCGGAATATTGAAGACTCCGCGCATGCCAGTGTTGGCCGGGGAAGTGTGCTACGAGGGAATCCTGGAGGCGAGTCGGCAGGAGATTCAACGTTTTATGTTTTGGACTTGCATCCTGAACGGCGCGGGAGGACACACGTACGGCGCCAACGGCATTTGGCAAGTGAACACGCACGAGCGGCCCTTCGGCCCGTCGCCGCACGGACGTTCTTGGGGTGATGTGCCTTGGGACGTGGCCGCGCATCTCCCCGGCTCGCAGCACATCGGCCTCAGCAAGGAACTGCTGATGCAATACCCGTGGTGGCGCTTCGAACCGCATGCGGAGTGGGTGGACCCCCACTGGAGCCATGAGGACTACATTCAGCCTTACGCCGCGGGGATTCCCGGGGAAGTCCGCGTGATCTTCATTCCCCCGGCATGGAATGCGCCGAAGGTGAAAAGCCTCGAACCCGGCGTGTCTTACCGCGCCTTCTATTTCGATCCCAAGTCGGGAAAGCAGCATGATCTCGGCGACGTCGCGCCGGATTCCACCGGCACGTGGCCGGCCCCCATCACTCCAACGTTCGCCGATTGGATCCTGGTGGTGGAGAAGAAGGGTTGACGGGGGTGGAGCGGGCAGGCGCGCCAAGCAAGGAGAAGATCGTATGAAAATCCGGCGAAGGGCATTTATGGAGTTGGCGGGAGCTTCCGCTCTGTCTCTGGGGGTTCCCGCCGCGAGGCTCAAGGCCGTTCCCCCGCAAAATGCCCAGGCCAACCCT
The DNA here is from genome assembly GCA_963810005.1 of uncultured Acidobacteriota bacterium. Taxonomy (GTDB): domain Bacteria; phylum Acidobacteriota; class Terriglobia; order UBA7540; family UBA7540; genus Bog-366. The sequence goes on along the minus strand of CAWELY010000017.1, from coordinate 261,803 downwards.
TCACCTTCCGCCCTCGTCGAGTTGAACAACCTTCCTTTCTTTCATGGGCGGGAATATTTTGTTCTGCGCAGCGGCCGCGCCCAGGTGATTTTCCAAGTAGATCGCGCCGACCTGGGGCCGGCGTTTACCCACATGCTCTTTGATGTAGAGAACGCCGGGCAGAGCGAAAGAAAGGAACGCGCGTTCAACTTTGATCCGGAGCAGGGATTCACGTCCTCCGCCCTGCGGATTGAACTGGGTGGATTCGCCTTCACCGCTTTCGGAGAACAAACCGAGGCGCACTGGGTAAATCTTGATGGCGTTCCGGCCGTCGAAGCGACGTGGTGGGCCGGCGGTGTAAAGGTCACAGAGCGAATCCTGGCGCTGGCGGGCGCGGAGGCGTACGTGGAAACAATTCAACTCGACGGCTCAGCCTTGGCCGGAGATGACGCGGTGAACATCAAGCTCTGCTTGCCACGCGGCCAATTCCGTGCGATTGGATCGGTGCTCGTTCAGAATAGCGAGAAGTACGGGTGCGGATTAGCCGTTATGGGTGACGCAAAGGCGCGGGTGGACGAGGCGGAAGGTTCCCTCAGCATAGGCCCTGTGGCAGTGGGTCCCCGAAGCAAGACCTCAGTTGAGGTTCTACGGTTCTTCCAGATCCCTTCGCGCGGTGCCGATGCCCTATTCGCTCAGGGGCGTTCTCTCCTCAGCGGGATCGAGCATCAACGGCAGAATACTAAGGCGGCCTGGGATGCAACGTCTGCAATTATGATCCCCGATAAGACCCTCCAGGATATTTTCGAGAAAGCGCGCTTTGGCCTTCCCGGCATGATTGCTGACCATGGAACGATGAACGCGGGAATCTTCCGAGTACGGCCGCCAGTGGGTCCGCGACACATCGAATAGCGCCCTGGGAGCATTGCACGCGGGACATTTCGAGTTGGCACGGGCGGCGCTGACGCGAGTTCTAACCGATTTGGTCAGCGACCAGGGGGCTACGGCCATCGCCGGCCAGTACGACCAACCGGATCAGGAAGAGCTCGATCAGATGGGCGAATTGCTTCACGTCTTGAAGAGCTACCGCGACTGGACCGGTGATGAGTCGTTGGTGCGCGACCATCGGGCCAAGCTTCTCGCTCTCATCGAGCGGCCGTTGCAGCCCATCTTCCGCGATGAAACCGGCATGGTTCACAACCGGCGGGAATTCTGGGAACGAACATTCGATGATGCCTATGAGCTCATTTATCAGGCCTACCTGGTGCAAGGGCTTCGCGATGCTGCGGAGTTAGCGCCCTTGCTTCAAGCCGAAGACCGGGTGGAGCGATGGACGCGGGAGGCCAACCGCACGTTGCAAGCTTTGCTGTCGCATCCCACGCGGGCGCTGGTTGCGGATGGCCATCTCATCAAGCGGCGGAATGTGACGGGTGCAATCGCCGATCTATTTCCCACCGGGCTCGGCGAGAGTCCTGACGTGCCCTTCCGCAGCGAAAGAAACCATCGCCTCAATCCCGATGCCTCGGTGGCGCTACCGATTGCTCTGGGATTAGTCGATCCCCGGTCGCCCCTTGCCCGGAAGACCCTCGACGACCTCGAGCAGCTCTGGCGCCAGCGTTGGTTTGGGGGAGGGTACGAGCGCTACAACTCAAGTTCGCAGGAGGATACGCCGGGGCCGTGGCCCTTTGCCAGTTGTTTTATCCTGCGCGCGCTGCACGACGCGGGTATGTATGAGAGAAGCCGCCGGGTTCTGGAATGGCTCGATTCCGTGCAGGGTGGACGCACGGGTTTCTGGTTCGAGGAGATTCCGGTGCTGCGCTCGAATACCAAATTCTGTGGGATCATCCCCTGGACCAGTGGAGAAATCGCCCTCTTTACCGTGCGCCATGTCTTGGGAATTCGTTTCGAGGGCTCCAGGGTGGTGATCAGGCCGGCGCTCTATCCCCAGAGCCCGCCGGTTTCCGCTGACCTGCGGTTCCGCAAAGGCCGCTTGCGCCTCAGGATCGAGGGCAGCGGAAAAATAAAACGCGCGGATCTCGGCGGGAAAAAACTCCAGCCCCGCCCGGATGGGTCTATTATTTTGCCGGAAGATTTCACTTCGGGAACCATAATGATTCGCACCTCCTGATTGTCCGGTGAGAAAGGAATGGTCTAATAACATGTTACGAAACCGTTTTCGAATGCCGTTTGCCATCCAGATTTTCCTGGTGTTGGTCATCACGGGTGCCGCCACCATGCTCTGGAACTCCCGCGCGAGGAACGTGTGCGCAGCCGAGGCACAGCAATCCGCTCCTATGGTTTGGCCATCCCAACCGCCAGCGAGCTGCCCCTTCCAAAATTCCACCGATATTACCGGTGTGATTTTCACGGGGCGGCACGCTCACTATGCCAACGCGGACACCTGGTATCCCTCCTGGGCCGCCAACGGGAAACTGTATTCCCCCTGGACGGATGGCAAGGTGGGCAAAGTCAGCTCCGGTTCCGGCGGCAAAAAGGCGACCACGGGCTATGCCACCATCTTGGGCGATGACCCTCTGCATTTGGAAATCATTAATGCCGGCATCTACCCCGGTGACCCGACGCCTTACGAGGGACGGTACCCATGCGGCAGCCTGGTCTATAACGGTGTGTGGTACTACGGAACCTATTGCCTGCTGGATTCAACCACGATCCCAGCAAAGGGTTGAACTGGGACATTCTGGGGCCGTTTGTGGGGTTTCGCTACTCCCTGGATTACGGTAAGACGTGGCACGACACGCCGCACACGCCGGCTGATCCCTTATTTGGCGAGCCTGCCGCGCCGGGCGGGAAAGTAAAAATGGGATCCCCGCACTTTGTCGACTTCGGAAAAAACATGCAGTATTCCGCCGGACGGAAATGCTTACCTGGTGGGCCACGGCGCCAGCGATCCTGATCCCAGCCCCCGGCCCGCCAATCTCAGTTGGATTACCGGGGACCAGATCTATATGGCCCGCGTTAAGCCCAGTATTGATAATATGAATAATCGTGCGAAGTATGAATTCTTTGCCGGTTACGATGGCCAGCAACGCCCCATCTGGACACGGGATTTTGCCAGGATCAAGCCGCTTGTCGATTGGAACAACAATTGTGGCTGTGTCACCATGACTTATGATGCGCCGCTGAAGAAATTCCTGATGTGCATTACCGACGGCGGCAACACCATTTCAAAGTTCAATACCTACATTCTGGAGTCCGACCACGTCGCCGGCCCCTGGAAGCTGGTGGTGTACATGCGCGAGTTCGGCGAACAGGCCTACTTTGTAAATATTCCCTCCAAGTTCATCAGCTCGGACGGCCGGACGGCGTGGCTCTGCTATGCCGCCAATTTTACCAATGGTTACCTGCACACCCACTACCGCGACATTCCTCCCGGCGGCGGCTATGGAATGACTTTGCAGGAGATCAAGCTGTTGCACTGAGAACAAGGTGTCAGGTGTTAGGTGCCAGGTGTCAGGGAAAAACTGCAAACCTGCCGACCTGACGCCTGATACCTGGCACCTGAAACCTTCTTTAGGAGTCATTACCATGCATCCATTTCTACGCATTGGACGCCGCAAATTCCTTCGCGACTCGGCGCTTGGGCTGGGAGTCGCGCCATTGATTTCCTTCCTCATCGCTGAACCGGCGCGCGCGGAGCAGAAGCCGGGCGGCCCGGCACCGAGCGCAACTGCCCTGATGATGCGGGCCACAGTTCGGGTCAAAAGACCCGGTGTGGATCGTGCGCGAGCCGCACGCGGGATTCCAGGAGCAGTGGGCGTCGCGCGAGTTGGCGCGCGGCCTGCGCAATCTGGGGTTTGCCCGGGAACCTGTGCAGGCCGTGGCAGGGGAAGGCGAACCGCCCTCGTCGAGCCTGGTATTCTCGCTTTCCACGGACCGGCAGAAGTTCAAGCACCCGGAAGCTTACGAAATCTCGCACCCGTCCGGCCCTGGTAAAGCTTCGCGCGTTCACCTTACCGCGCGCCACGCCGCAGGCGGTTCTGTATGCGGTGTTTGATTTTCTGGAGCGGCAGGGAGCGTTCTTTGGCTTGGATGGAGAAGTCTACCCTCTGGAGCCTTCGCATGCCTTGAATCTGCCGCCCGCCGGCAACTCCTGGCAGGCGCAGCCGCGCTTCAGCACGCGCGGGTTGGTACCCTGGCCGGACTTCCTGAATTGCGTGACGGTTTACAACCGCGAAGACTGGCGCGCCTACCTGGAAGCCATGGTGCGGATGCGTTTCAACACCCTGGGAGTGCATGTTTATTCCACCACGAACCAGTGGGCGGAGTCGTTCCTTTCCTTCGAGTACGCCGGGGCCGGCCACATCGCTTACACCGATACCACGGCGACGAACCGCTGGGGATATCTGCCGGAGCGAACCTCGCGCTACGGCATGGGCGGCGCCGACTTCTTCGCCGACGAAGTCTTTGGCGCGGAAGCCACCACCCAGGCGCGGAACAGTTGGGAGGCGGAGGAATTGGCGCAGCGGCTTTGGGGTGAGGCTTATCAGTATGCAAAGCAATTGGGCATCCGGACGGGCGTGGGATTTGAGCCCTACCAAATCCCCGATGAGATTTTCCGCGCCACGCCGCCGGAAGCGCGCCTGGCGGCTGATGACAAGACTCCCGGTCCCGCGCATCGACCCCGAGTCGGTCGCGGCAAAGGACATCCTGGAAGCGCGCCTGGCCAACCTTCTGGAAGCTTATCCCATGGTGGACTACGTCTGGCTGTGGGAAGACGAAGGGATGAGCTGGGCCAGCCAGAAGGCGAACGTGCCGCTTTCCGTCACGCCCTTTAAGCAAGCCTACGACTTCCTGAAGCGCCACGCGCCCGAGAAGCGCCTGGTGATTTCGGGCTGGGGCGGCGTGGTGCGGCACTTCGCGCAATTTCATAAAGCGCTGCCGGAGGACATCGTCTTTTCCTCCTTAAACGACAACCTGGGCTGGGACCCGGTCAGCGAGGAGTACGGGAAGCTCGAAGGCCGCGAGCGCTGGCCGATTCCCTGGCTGGAGGACGATCCGGCGATGTGGTTGCCGCAATTCCACGTGGCCCGGTTCGTGCGGGATATGGATCTGGCGGAACAATACGGTTGCCAGGGGCTGATGGGGATTCATTGGCGGCATCGGATTATGGATATTGACGCGGGCTTTCAATCCGGCTACTCGTGGGATAAGGGCTTGACGGCCACGTCAATTCTTCCAGCATTTCGCCTCCGCCCAGGCGCGGGCGCCGAGAGCCTCCGCGCTGGCCAAAATCCTCGAGGACACCGACCGCGACCGGCTGATCCTCTGCTCGTGGACGGGACAAATCAAAAACGGCCACAGCGAAATCGATGAATACTCCGGCGACTATGACGAAGGGTTCCAGTTTTGGAACGATTACGAACCCTCGGAAAGCGTCAAGAAATCACAAGCGGAGGTGGCGCGGCAGCTTCGCGCGCTGACCGACGCTGCTTCCAGCCCGGCGGAACACGAGCGGCTGAATTACCTCACGCGCTTTGTGGAATTCCTCACTCCCTATTCCGAGTCGTGGTCACTGGCCCGGAATTTGCACTTGAAGCTGCAAAAGGCGAGTGAACTGAAGAAGCAAAACAAGGCCGATGAAGCGCGCCAGCTTATCCTGACGGAAGGCGTGCCCCTCTGGTTGCAACTGGCGCCCAAGGTCCGGGAAGTCTTTCTGGACTATCAGGAAATTGTGAGCACCCGCAACGATCTGGGACAACTGGCCTCGATGCACAACAAGTACGAGCGCCTGGCGCTCTACCGGCTGCGCGCCTCGATGAAAGAGTTTCTGGGAGAACTGCCGCCGGAAGTGGAACGATCGTTTGCGGAAGCGCGCGACCCCGATGGCAAGGCTGCGCCGCGGGCCTTTGTGCCCACGCGCCCGACCGTGCTGCGCAAAGGGGAGCGCGTCCGAATCACCGTGGTGGTTCCCGGGCCGGCCAAGGTGGTGCGCGCCACGCTGTTCACCCGCGCGCAGGAAACGCAAGCCTGGAGCCCCTCGCCCATGAAATTGGTGCAAAGGCGGACCTACACTGCCGAGCTTCAATGGCGCGAGACCGCAGGCCCATTGCTGGATTATTACGTTGCGGCGGAAGTGGAGGCGGACGGCGGCAGGAAAATCCTCACGTCACCGCCGGAAGCGCCGCGGCGCTTTCTTTCGGTGACACTGGCCTGAGGAACGCGGGGTGGGGTACGCGAGCCCACTTACGCTTTCACGCGTTGTCATGTGGCTTTTTTCGGTCGCGCGTTGTAACCGCGCTCCTCGAAGGGCGACAGCTTTTCGAGCCACATTGCCTCCAGAACGCGAAGATCAGCGGAGGGGTCATAGCCGGGCTCAGCCAGCGCCGTGAGTGTGTCCAGAATTTCAAATTCGAAAGCCTCCGGGCCCAGTTCGTTCCAGTCCTTTTGCAGAGCACGATTCTCGTGAACGCCCAGGCTAAGCCGCGCTTTATGGCTATTGAGCATCCCGGGTAGCTCGACGCCCGCGCCGATTAGCACCTTGCCGTTCGCGGTGTTCCGCACCCGGTATACGCCCATCGGGCGCCGGCTTTCTTTGTATTGCCGAATTAGGGCTTTTCGATCCATCTTTGGACTTCCACCTAGCCCCCAGTCCCTAGCCCCCAGCCCCAGGTGCCCGCCTTCAGGTATGTTTGGCAACGTAGAGGAGCACGCCGAAGATCACGAGGGGGATCAATGCCAGCATGATGTAGAAGAGGATTCGCCGGATGAGGGGTGAGCGCCGCTCTTTCCAGTCGCGGAGTTCCGGGCGGTCGGCGACCCCCACCTCATCCTGGTGCTGGAGGTCGCGGGCAAATTCCGCGGCGGTCTGATAGCGCTTGGCGGGGTCGCGTTCCAGGGCGCGGTAAATGATCTCCTGAAGTTGCGGGCTGATGGCCGGATCGACCTCGCGCGGCGGAATGGGGTTATTCAGCAAGCGGTCGTTCATGACGGCAAAGGGATTCTCCCCCTGGAACGGCACCTTGCCGGTCAGCATTTCGTAGAGCATCACGCCCAAAGCGTAAAGGTCGCTGCGCGCATCTCCCCGTTTCCCTTTGACCTGTTCGGGAGAAATGTAATCGGGCGTGCCCATGGTGTTGCTGAGCTTGGCAAAGGTGATGCGCCGGGCGCCGGCATTGGCGGCAATGCCGAAGTCAATCAGTTTGATGTTATCGTCGGCGTCGATCATGATGTTCTCGGGCTTCAGATCGCGGTGTACGACGCCGTGGCTGTGGATGTAGCCCAACGCGTCGAGGATGCGCAGGGCAATCTTCACCGCGCGTTCGGGAGGGAACTTCCGCTGCTCGCTCATGACCCGGCGCAGCAACTGCCCTTCCACCCACTCCATCACCATGTAGACGCGGGCGCGGTCTTCGTCCACGAACACCTTCATCACGCCGGGGTGGTCCAGCTTGGCGCCGATTTCCGATTCGCGATGGAAGCGCTCGAAGAAGATGGGATCGCACTCCATCTCGGGGTGGGGGATCTTGATGGCGACCGGGCGTCCCGTGCGGGTGTCGATGCCCCGGTAAATGGAGGCCATGCCGCTGCGGGCCACGAGCTGTTCGATCTGGTAGTGATCGAGTTGATCACCGGCGTGGATAGGATTCATGAAGTGATCGGGTGGGTCAAGAGAACACGTTCGAGGAGGAGTGCGACGACTCTTAGCGCAGCTTGTAAGGCCTCCCGCGGTACATTCCCACGCGTTCGACGCCCTTGATGCGAACCACCTGAACGCTGATATTATCGCTGCCATCCCGTTCATTGGCAAGCGCCACCAACTGTTGCGCGGCCTCCTGCAAATCCCGATTCTGGGTGACGATGCGAGCCATATCGGCCGCTTCCACCGCGCCGTGCAATCCATCGCAGCAAAGCAACAACACATCACCCGGAACCACCTGCGTCTCGTTGACGTCGACATTCACGAAAAGGTCGTTTCCCAGCGAGCGCAGCAGCAGATGGCGGTTGGACGATTGCGCCGACTCGCCCGCGGATATCAGGCCCATGCGCAAGTGCTCATTGGCCACGGTGTGATCGCGGGTGAGCGGGGTGGCGCGGCCGCGCCGGATCAGGTAGCAGCGCGAATCGCCCACGTGGGCAATGACGGCGCGGTCGTAACGCAGCGCGCAGGCCACCAGGGTGGTGGCCATGCGCGCCCCGCCCGGCGCGGCGGCGCGGCCCGCTTCATAAACGCGCAGGTTGGCCTTCTCCGCCAGCCGCGGCAGCAGCGTGGTGTGGGGTTCGCCGGCGCGGGATTCGCGAAATCCCTCCAGCAGGCAATCCACCGCGAGGCGGGAAGCAACCTCGCCCCGCTCATGTCCTCCCACGCCGTCCGCCAGCACGAACAACCAGCCATGCGAACGCGCCTGCGCGGGATTGGCCGGAGCCACGTGCCCGTGCGCGTCCTCGTTCTGTTCGCGGACCTTGCCAATGTCGCTTTGTTCGCCAAAATCCACGTCCAACATGGAAGCCTGGGGGTGCGCTCTCCCGGAGCTAAGGATACCTGACGAACCGGAAAAATTCCCGCCGTGTTCTCAATCATAACATCTCCTATCACTCATGGGCTAGGAAGCGCTGACCGCCCTGCTTTCAATAAGAAGTCGTTGCCTGCTTAGCGTCGCGTTTCCTTGCTGGACCGGACGAAGTAGATGCCTCCGAAAATGGCCCAGACCAAGGCAATTCCCAGGGCACTGCAGGGGTTCCATCTTGGTGCCGATAGCCCATGAACGGGCCGACCAGGTAGAAAACCATGCAGGCCAGATTGGCCAACAACACCGAAGACGGGAATCAGCAGGTGTCTCACCACTTTGAACTTGGGGTGGTTGTGGTAAGCCACCATGCAGATGATGCAACTCAGGCCGTAAAGGAGGAAGGTGCCGAAATTCGACGCCAGGGTTATGGTCAGCAAGCTGTTGGGAAGCGCCGCCAACTTGTCGTGCGAGAAGTATCCGAAGCTGGAGAAGAATCCATGCGGCAAGGCCTGGATGACCGCGTCGGCGGGAGCGCCGGCATCGCCGAACACCGTCACCAAGGCCAGGCAACCGAACACCGCGGAAATAGCCGGCCAAGGTCCAAATGGCCCGGTGCGGAGAGAGGTTCTTGTCGTGCAGAAGTCCAAAGTGTTCGGGAACTTCCTCATCCTTTCCCATGGCGTAAGTCACGCGGGCGCCGGTATTGATGCAGGAAAGCGTGGTGCCGATGATGGCCAGGAACACGGTGAAGGCTTCGACACAGCATGAACGCGCGGCCATGCCCTTGGCCGAAGAGCGCATCCCCCACCACGACCATCATGTCGCCGATGGGCGCCGCGGAGCCCGCGGCATTTTGCATCGTATAGCCGCTATTGAGGAAATAGTTCGCGGCGAAATACTCGAACAAATAGCAGAACACGCCTTGCACCAGCAGCGAGACGATGACCGCGATGGGAACGTCGCGCTTGGCGTTCTTGGCTTCACCTCCCATGGCGGTGACCGATTCAAATCCCACCAGGATCAGGATGGCCACCGTCGCCTGGATGAAGGCCCATCCAATCTTGTGGATTCCCACCACGGAGGAGGCCTTTTCGTGCGACAGGAAATTGCCGCTGGCATCATTGTAGGGGTAGGAGATGAGGTAAGGTACGGGCTTTCCGGCGGCATCCAACTTCGGCTGCGGAACATTGTTCGCGTCGCGGACAATCGTCTCCGTCTCCTGCCCGTTCACGACGCTCTTGGTGGTGGCAAATTCGATAGGTATAGGCTTCACCCGAGGTCGGATCAAATTGGAAGGCCTGGCTTCCCGGAGGATGATTCATGCGATAGCCGAGCGCCATCACCGAGAACACCACCAACGCGGTGATCTGAATGACGTTGATGGCAATGTTCACGGCGGTCGATCCGGTGACCCCGCGATGGGCGATGTAGGCAACGCCAAAGGAAAAGACGATGGCCACGAGCATCATGAACATGGGTCCGGGATTCGAAGCGCTCATGAAATTCGGCCACAGCGTCCCCACCAGGTAACCGCAGAAAATTCCCATCGTGGCCACCATCACCCCGGGATAGATCCAGTAATAAAGGTGCGAGCCCCAGCCCACGATGAACTTGGAAATGCGCGCATAGCGCCAGGCCTTGTCGTGATTCAGGAAGGATTGTTCGGCGAAGTAGTAGGAACTTCCCGTCCCCGGGTACAGCTTGGCCATTTCGGCATAACAGACGGCCGTCGCCAGGCAAAGCAGCAAGGCGATGATAATGCCGATCCACATCGCCGGCGCCGTGACTCCGGTGGTGGCCTGGATGAGAAAGGTCAGCCAGAGAAACGCCCCCGGCGCGATCAGCGCCATGGCATTCATCGTCAATCCCGTTAAGCCCAATGTGGGTTTCATTTCAGGTGCGGTGTTCTCCGCCATCTAAATCCTCCTTGTTTGTGGGTAAAAGCCTCGCGCTTGGTGACCAGCACATTCACCTTATGCAATCGCTCCGGGTGAGGTCAAAGTAATAGATTTTGTAACGCCTATAAAAATAGCTTGGCCAAAGATAACTTTCTGGAACCATAAATAATTCTTTGCCCCCTCGGTCTCCCGCTGCCCCGCACGGAATGCGAACGGGAGGAGGGAAGCGCCGGAAGTCGAAGAAATAAAAGCCCCGCTGCGGAGCTTGGCGGCAATGCCGAAATGTCTCGCGACGAAAACATCTCCGGGCCAAACGGGAGTTAAGATGGAGAAAGCGCGGCAATCGATTTTAGGAGCAATAAAAATAATCAATTGGACGAGCCTTGGGCCGGACACTAGGCTTTCCGTTTGCCCCACACTTGTTCTGATAAGACTTAAGGGGGTGGAAGAATGAAAATTACCGGACTCCTCATGATGCCAGCGGGATGGTTCATTGTCTTGGCGGCTTTGGTGCTGCTCCGAGCGTTCCTGGCGCAGAACTTGTTTATCGCCGCCGGCATCGGGGTGGAAATCCTGGGACTCGTTCTCTTTACGCGTTCACATTTGGTGGCCAAAAGGGGGAATGAGTGAGTCCCCAGTCGCCTCCGGCGATGTCCGACATTTCCCAGGCCTTTTGTATCCTCTTTATCCTTCTCGTCCCGCTCGCCTTGGCAGGACTCGCCCTGATTAATACCGGCCTCAGCCGATTGCGCAGCGCGGCGCACTCCATGATGTCGACCTTGTGCGTCATCGGCGTGGCGGCCACCGCTTACTTTGTTACCGGATTCGCTTGGCAGGGTTATCCCGGTTTGCCTTCCCACACCCTGAGCATTTTTGGCAAGGAATGGAGCTGGCTGGGAGCGGGACACTTCTTTTTGCGCGGAGTGCCCCTGGACGGCTCCCGCGCCTCGCTCGCGGCGCTTTGCAGTTGTTGAGCGTGGGGCTGGCGGCGCTGATTCCCCTGGGCGCGGCCGCGGAGCGCTGGCGTCTGCGCGCCTGCTGCCTTTCCACCGCGCTCCTGGCCGGCATCACCTATCCCCTGTTTGCCCATTGGGTTTGGGGAGGAGGCTGGCTGGCGCGCCTGGGCACGAACTACGGCCTGGGCCTGGGCTTTCTGGACGCAGGCGGCAGCTGCACCATTCAGGCAGTGGGAGGACTGACGGCGCTGAGCCTGGTGTGGCTGCTCGGTCCCCGCCGGGGGAAATACAACCTGGAAGGCATGCCCGCCGCGCTGCCCGGCCATAACACCGTACTACGTGCTCTTCGGCTGCCTGCTCGCTCTGGTGGGTTGGATGGGATTGAACTCCGCCGGGTCGCTGCTGTTTGCCGGCGTGCCGCTGGGGCGAACCGTGCTGGTGGCGGTCAATACTCTGCTGTCGGCTGCCGGAGCGGTGCTGGCGGCGGCCGCGATTACCCGCTATCGCTTTGGCAAGCCCGACGCCTCGCTCAGCGCCAACGGTTGGGTGTGCGGACTGGTGGCTTCCAGCGCCGGCTGCGCCTATGTTCCGCCCGCCGCGGCGCTTTTGATCGGACTTGTCGCCGGGGCGCTGGTCACCTACACGGTGGCCTGGATGGAAGCCCACCTGGGATTGGATGATCCCGCCGGAGCGGTTTCCGTCCACGCCCTCGGGGGAATCTGGGGAATCCTGGCGGTGGGCCTTTTCCCGCGCACCGCCGCGGTTGCGGTTGCCACCAGCCTGGCGACTCCTGCTGCAACGCCAAGCGGGCAAATGCTGGCGCAAATCGTGGGCGTGGCCACCCTGGTGGGTTTTGTGCTGCCCTTCACCTACTCGCTCAACTGGTTACTCGATCGCTTTTTCCCCCAGCGCATTCCCCCGGAAGAGGAGCGTCACGGCGCCGACCTCTATGAACTGGGCGCCGGCGCCTATCCGGAATTCATGACCCACACCGACGAATTCTCGCAGTGGTAACCCCCCCCGCACCAGATAGATAATTGTGAAGCTATTCCAGCAGACTAAGCCTTCGCCATCACCGAATTGACAACGGACCACGGACGACTGACAACGGACAGTTTCTTATGAATTCCGAATGATGAACAGTAATCGGGCCAAAGCGAGTTTGTCCCCAATCGACAACAAAAAGCCGCGGACCTGCAAAACAGGTCTGACGCGCTACGCTTGCTTTTTGGCTTTTGAGCCCCGAAGGGGCGCCCTAACTCAGCCCGGGCCAACGAAGCTGCGAAAAAATCAAAAAGTTCTTGACTAGTTTTATAGCTATGATGCACTCTCTCCTTCGCTCGTGGGAAGGAGGTCCAAGATGGGTTACCAGTCCAGGGTTCAGGTGATTCAGCGGGGTGGCAAGAACCGCCAGTGGTACCTGATCTGCCCGGCGCCCTTGGCGCAAGCCTTAGAGATCGAAAAGGGCGAAGTGATCGAATGGGTGGTGGAGGACAAGCACACGCTGGTGTTAAGGCGCACCCCCCGGCGTGCGGATTCATCCTCCACGCGGAGGCGACCGCATGAGTGAGGGCCACGAGGAGCTGCCGCAAGCGATGTGGGCGGAGAGCGAGTTGCCCCCCCCCGCACGCCGGCGCCCCTTCCCGACCCGTCCGCGCCGAAGGCCCCGCCGCGCTTCCAGCTTCCGCCCCTGACGGGGCAGCGGAACGACCGTCCGCGAAGGAAGACTTCATCAGCGAACTTCTAACTCAGGAAGCTAGCTCAACAGGCGCCGCAGAACCTTATTAATTCCCAGGGCAATAGCGCTGCAATCTTCCTCCGAGTAGTTATGGTTAATTTCAATGTGGATGGACCTCCCCAGCAGGTCGAGCGTGCGGGGACACATATCCCGGGAATATTTCGGCAGTTCGGCCGCCGGCACCGCACTCCACGGCAGCCCGTCCTGGGCCACACTCTTTTTGTCCAGGATATGCTCCCAATAGGTGTAGATATGCCAGTCGCGTACCTTGGAATCGTACACCCCGCCCGCCGGCACACCTTCGGCGTGCAGGGCCTCAATCGCCTGGCGAGTCACATCGGGATTGGGCAGGAACAGAATCAGGCAAATGGCCGTGTCGCCGGGCTCGTCGGTAAGGCGGCGGAATTGAAGGTGCGGCGACTTGTCGATCCCGTCCTTGATCAACTTCTTGGCGCGCCGGTAGCCGGTCAGCATGGCGGCGGTCTTGCGAATCTGCGCCAGGGCGACGGCGCCCTCCAGTTCGCTCATACGGTAGTTCTCACCAGCAAAGAGTTCACCTTCCCGCCGCTCGTGGGCAAAGCGGTCCGGCCGCCAGCACGCCGCCGTGTCATGCCAGCTCTGGGCGCGGGTGTAAAGCCATTCGTCATCGGTGGTCACAAAGCCTCCCTCGCCGCTGACGACCACCTTGTAATAATCGAAGCTGAAGCACCCAATCGTTCCCAGGCTGCCGAGACGCCGGCCCTGGAAAGAGCCACCCCCGGCTTGCGCCACATCTTCCAGGAGGGGCAACCCCTTCCGTTTCGCCAAATCGAGCAGAGCATCCATCTGGGCCGGGGCGCCCCGCATGTGTACGGCGGCGATGGCCTTGGTACGGGGCGTAAGGGCACGTTCCACGGCCGCCGGATCGAGATTGAGAGAATCGTCGACTTCCACAATAACCGGGATGGCATTGGCGGCGACGACCGTGGCCGCGGTGGCAAAAAAGGTGTAAGCGGGGACAATCACCTCGTCGCCGGCGCCGATGCCCAGTGCCCGGTAAGCGGCCACCAGCGCCGAGGTGCAGGAGTTTACGGCCAGGCAATGCTTCACTCCGATGAGTTCCCCCAGGGCCTCCTCGGCCGCCGCCACCCGGCTCGGCTTGGGATTGTAGTAGCGGAAAAGATGCGGTCCCTGAATATGGGCGTCGCTCGCCAGAATCGCCTGGAGCTTCTCTTTGTTGCCGGGACTGAAGTCCCACATGTCAATAATTTCCCAGAGTTCCTCGCGGCCGATCTTGGTGGGATACGGCCCGAGTTTGGCTACCGCCTTGGTGGTTGTCTCGATCACGGATGATTCCTTGTTCATTTTCCCCCTCCTCGATTGATGATTCGTGCGATTGTCCTCAGGGCAGCAAGCTGGGCTTGCACCACCGCGGGAAGGTGGGGGAGGTCCGGAAGCACTCCGCGTAGCGCACGCCGCACTGCAAGCCCCGGAAGCGTGAAATATGTTCCATAAAGTCGAGGTACGTCATCCCATACTGAGCTTCCAGCCAGCCCCCCTGGCTTTGGTGACAGGCCAACATCTTGCGCTTCATATCAAAGCTCTCGCTGATGTCCACCTACTGCTCCGCCATCCGCGAAGAGCGATAGCGGGCCGCGGTATCCCACCCAGGGAGGAGCCGTCGGGCACCAGGTGCCGTCTCCCAGAGGAACCACCGGCGACTTTGCCATTGCCTCCGCGAACTCCGCGCGGATGTCGACTCTGAGAGCATCTGCTTCACCCTGCCATTTCCTCGCCGCTGCCGGGTCCACGTGTTGGAGCATCTCGGCCATCCGGCTCAAACCGAGGTAGGCATACCCATTCACCATGAAGGAATGGTAGGGATCCGGCGACTTTTCCCTCCATCAGATCGTAACCTCTGCCGCGCAAGTCGTCGTGCTGATTGCGCTGGCGCCGCTTCAGCATGAATTCGCACGCCTTGAGAAGTTTGGGCTCGATCTGCTTCACCCACTCGTCATCGCGAGTATAGCGATAGTGCTCGCCCATGCTCCACAGCGCCGCGCCGGTCTCCAGCATGTACCCGCCGAAGTTCTGCATGAACCCGTCCTCATGCTGCTTATCCAAACGACACAGTGAGGCGGCTTCTCAAGCGAGATTGTTTTCTTAGCGCAAAGGGCAAAGCAGAAGAGCGAGCCGTAAGATACAAGTAAAGGGAAGCCCTGTCAAGAGCTTTGTTTAATTATATAAGTAAGCCAAGCAAAACTTGACTGTCTTTTAAGAACAATATTTCTTTACGGAATTAATATAGGATCGCAGGGAAAGTCGAGAGTGGGTTCAGTACGATGTGGACTTTTCCTGGATTGGCTTGTAGTGTTGACTCGTGTGCTACAGAGACCGATGCTTTCTGAGGCGCCATGCGTGTTGGCTATCTTGGCGAAAGCGGCGCGGAAGTTCTTTTGGTCTGCCGAGGGCATTGATCTTTCTCTGCCTTACGTCCATATTCGTGAGCCGAGTGGCCTAGGGTTGGAGTGAAGCCCAAGACCATAGTTCGGTGGCATCGGGCGGGGTTCCCGCTTTACCGGGCGGGAAACGTAAGCCTGGCGAAGTATGGGGGCAGCGCGATGTGATGATACTCTCGCGAATCTAGCATAAAGCGAGTAATCATCAAAGCATAGAACGGTTTGAACTGGATGCCGGCATCTGGAGTCGGAGGTGAGGTATGAATAGACGGAATTTCATCGTTAATTCTGCCACCGCAGTTGTGGTGCGCACGAAAGGGCTATGGGCAAGGAGCACGAATGCATCTCCTTTGCAGGGTCTTACCCCAGGAGTGGACGAATCCCTGGATGGTAAGCCAGTCAATCTTGCGAGATTCGGCGAATTCCAATCTTGGATTAACCCGGAAGCAACCCCTGCTCTTCAGCAAGGGTTCTCCCGCGACCAAAGCACCGATACCTCCCTCCGGATTGCCGCGCTTCCCGGGAAAGGTCCCGAGTCAGACATCGGGGTTGAGTGGCCTGAATTCCGCACGATCAACAAAGTTGTCGTCCGATTTCCGGCACAAGAGAAAGCGCCAGCAAAAGGCACCCTGTTCCTGGAATCTTGGGACGGGGCCACAGCCTTGCAAGGTCGATGGCAAGAAATTGACGTCATGATTTGGGGCTTCCCTCTACAGGGGCTTTCCTCCGAGGTCAACGGCACAACGTGGGTTTTCCCTTTTGCGGCCCGAAAGACTTGCCGGGTTCGACTGCGCTTCCAAAACAGCAAGCAGGTGGAAATCGAGAATTTCAAAGTCTATGGTCCTTCGAATTGGAGGGCAGGAGAAGTTCACATCGAGTGGGGGTATGCGGTTGACAAGAATTTGTATGACGGGCGGCTGGAGATATACAACGGTGAGATTCTCGCTCTGCGCCCCTTGGGATCGACGCAACTGCAAGGACCGTTCAGTTGGCAATCCCGAACGAGCGCCAAGAATAGCGGGGGGATTTCGGTAAAGCTACTCTGCACCGATAGCGACATCACCGACCGGACTGTCCTGACCGTCAGAACGAAATCGGGCGATTTCTCCTTTCTACCCGCGGAAGCGCTCGATGGCGAACCCATCGACATCCCTGACTTTGGAACCTTCGTGAGAGGCGGTAAGGTCCCAATTGAACGAGCCGAGTATCGGCGCCGCAACTCCGGCAAATCCCGGATCATCGATGCCGTAGCCAAACTGCCAGAACAAACGCTGGGGAATGCCTACGACCACATCCGCGCCCTCCGTGTTCCCCTCAGTTTCGTCGGTGTCGATTCCAATAACCAGAAGTTTGGGATCGCCCCGGATGGGCACATCGTTGTCGGAAATAATGATCCGAGTTATGGGCGGCCCATCGTAACGAACTTTGCCGTCTATTGTGACAGCGCTGAGGCATCCACGCTTTTCGAGGAACCAGCGGCCAAACTTGATGACCTCTTCAAGGAAGGTGAGGAGCATCATCAGGGGTTGGAAGAAGGTTGGCTCCCTATCGTCAAGACGGCGTGGAGCAGGAACGATGTAAGTTTCGAACGGACTGACTTTGCTGCCCTCCATGCGGCCACCGAGCCCGTTGACCAATCGACCTTGATGGGTAACGAGCTGGCCGTGCTCGTATCACGGCTTAGAATATCGAACAGTTCTCCCGTTCCCAAGACGGTCAACTATTTCCTCAAGCCTTGGAAGCCATCGAACGGTGAACCGGGGTTCGGAGCGATACCACCCAACGCGCACGGCGCATGGGAAGTCATGTTGGACGAAGGGTTGGTGACGGTGCTGGAAGGAGATAAGCAGTATGCGCTTATCTATGTGGATATCCAGGGCGCGGGGAAGGTCAACCTGGAACCACCGATTGGCGCGGTACGATACTCGCTCAAAATCAATCCCGGCGAGGAACATACCATCAACATCGTATTGTCAGGCCAGTTGTTGCCACAGGAGGAAAGAGGCAAGTTGCTGAATGTGCCGTACGGCCGGCTTCACCAGGCATCGGTTAAGTATTGGCAGGATCGTCTGGCGGAGGGAATGCAAGTCGAGATCCCGGATGCGCACCTTCAGAATATCTACAACGCCAGCCTTCACCATTTCTTGCTGGCGATGACGAAAGATGGCAAGCGCGGCGAGTATTATCCCAACACGGCGGTGTTTGCTTATGGAACCATTGGAAGCGAAAGCAACCCCATCGTCCAGTCGCTCGATATGAGAGGCCTCCATCAGCGTTCGGAAGGGTGTCTTCAGGCGTGGCTGTCCACGCAGGGAGATACGATGCCGGAGGGAGATTATGCCTCCAAGGAGGGTGGGTTCTACCACTTCTGGCCAAACTACACCATCTGTCAAGGAGGAGTGCTCTGGGCGTTGGCGGAACATTACCTTTACACCCGCGACAAGGAATGGCTGCAAAGGGCGGCGCCGCAAATTGTGGCGGGATGCGATTTCGTTATCCGCGAAAGGAAGCGGACCAAGAGAGCGCTTCCTTCCGGGCGGAAGCCGGTTTGGTATGGGCTGGCGCCCGCGGGATGTATCTTCGACATGAGGGACTGGGAATACACCTTCATGCTCAACGGGTGGTTTTATCTCGGCCTGAAAAAATCCGCCCAGGTCTTGATGGACGTTGACAGCGAAAATGCCAAGCGTATTGCTGCTGAGGCTGAGGACTACCGGCAGGCGATCCGGTCGGCGCTGAAGGACAGCATTGCTATTTCGCCCGTTACTCGCCTTCGCGACAACACCAGTGTTCCCTCTGTACCTCCATTTCCCGGAATTCGGGGGTTCCGCACCGAGTTGAAGGATATCCCCGATGTGGGTTACGGCCAGGGCGCTATCTATGATGTGGAGGGTGGGCCCCTTCATTTGCTTAAGGCACAAGTTCTCGACCCGAAGGACATTGAGACTTCATGGATGCTGACCTATTTGGAAGACCGCTTTTTCACTTATTCGCCGGGCCCGTGCCGCGTACGGCTGGATGAGCTTAGTACGGACTGGTTTAATCTCGGTGGTTTTCAAAAAATGCAACCTTATTACCTGCATTATCAAGATGCCTATCTCCAGAGAGACGAGATTGCGAATTTCCTGCGAGGCTTTTTCAACACACTTGCCTCCACCTGCGATCCCCAGACATTGACCTTTGAAGAGTCGATTGCGAGTGATGGCGGGCAGCCCAATAAGACTCACGAAGAAGGCTGGTTCTTTCATCAGTTCCGGTTCATGCTGATCATGGAAATGGGGGATGACCTTTTCCTGGCGCGAGGCACACCGCGCGAGTGGCTGGAGGACGGGAAGAAGATCGCCGTGCATCACGCTCCCACCTATTTTGGCGAGCTTGATTATCGCCTCGAGTCTTTCGCTCATCAGGGCCGCATTGAGGCAACGGTGCGCCCGCCCCATTGCCAACGGCCCGCGAATTTCTATCTGCGTTTGCGGCACCCCAAGAAGTCATTGCTGAAACGCGTCACCATTGACGGCCGCCCCTGGACCGACTTTGACGCCGCGAAAGAGTGGATCAAGCTGCCGGCGCAGGAGGGGGAGTTGAAGATTGTTGCTTACTATTCGTGAACGTACTTTTAGCGGATCAGTTCCATCCATGGAAGGTTGTCGATTCCAAAAACTCGCCTACACCCAGAGAATGATATGCCCGCGGGGCCGCAAGCTTCCGGTTCGGCAGCCTCCCTATCGAACGGTTGTCATCGCGGGGTGTTTACATCAACTAACGACAAATTAACGCATTACACCGGGTCTTGAAATGGCTTCCAGTGTAGTTCTGTCAGAGAAGAATGGGCTGGACCTTAACGATGTATAAGTATGGACTTGATGCTGAATCGTAAAAAAGTTCTTGACATTTAAATTGCTCGATGTTTAATTACGCAGGACTTCTATTATTTGGGGCGATGGCAGCCGCGGAGATTACCCCCATGACAACCCTCAAGAATCAGGGGAAAGAACGGGTAACCCGCGAGTGCCATAATTTATTACCTCTGCTCGTTGATTGCTACCCTCTCAACGACCGTCCCTGTGGGTTCGGCTCGGGGAGCACGGCGGACACCATGATATGGAACGGTGCTGGCCGGGGCAGAGATTCAATAATGTCTAGTTGGAAGTCAACGCCGTGGTCCGTCAAGTTATCGAAGCATAGCTGTTCATTTTCTTGAGCAGGGCAAATTCAAACTGCTCCTATTGCCGGTTCATGCCTCCGCTTCGTTAGTTGGAAGATTGGGCGGCGGCAAAGACCTCTCTCTATTGCGTCGGGTCGAAGGCCTCGAAAGCGCTTTCCGGAATTGACATCTGAAGGAGGGTTAACATGGCAGGTAAGAAGTTCGCTTGGATTTGGGGTTTATTTGTGGTGCTGGCGCTGGCCATTCCTGGCTACGCACAGCTCGACCGTGGCAGCGTGGCGGGGACGGTGACCGATCCCCAGGGAGCGATCATTCCCGGAGTGAAGGTAGCGGTCAGGTCATTGGACACCAACGTCACGCTGCCCTCCGTCACCAACAGTGCCGGCTATTACATTGTCGTCGATGTAACCCCAGGCAAATATACGGTTCACTTTGAGGCCAGCGGGTTTTCCCCGCTCGATTTAAACGACATTGTTGTTCCGCCGGGAAACCAGACGATCAGGGCGGATGCACAGTTGAAGCTCGGAGCAACCCGGCAAGCGGTTGAGGTCTCAGCCACCGTGACCCAGGTTCAGACCGCTCCCACCGACTTCTCAACGACCTTAGGGGGGAACGCTATTCAAGAGATTCCCTTATCGGGGCGGGACCTGCAACAACTGGTGTTCATGGTGCCGGGAGTAGTGGGCAACGGTCCGCCGGGAAGCAGTTTTGGCTTTAACAGTGAGTTTGGATCGTTCCCCGACCCCACGCACATGCAGGGGTCAGACGTTTCCGTGAACGGCGGACAGGGCGGCACCAACGCCTGGTACCTGGATGGCAATCTCAACCTGTCCGGGTCTGCCGAAAGCGTCATCGTTAATCCTTCTCCCGATGCGGTTACCGAATTCCAGACCATCACCAACGGGTTTTCGGCTCAATATGGCCGCAGCGGTGGCGCCGTCTTCAACGTGATTCTAAAGTCGGGCACGAATAAAATTCACGGCAACGTGTATGAATACGTGCGCAACAGCTACTTTAACGCCCGGAACCCGTTCACCTCGATCGGGTCCAGTGGGCAAATCATCCCGCAGGACCAGTTGCGTTACAACAACTTTGGCGGCACCATTGGCGGCCCGGTGGTGATCCCGCACCTTTACAACGGCAAAAACAAGACCTTCTTCTTCTTCTCTTGGGATGAGTCCATCCTGCACCTCAACGGAAGCAGCGTCTTTACCGTTCCGACTCCATCGATGGTGGCGGGGGATTTCAGTGAAGATCCCAACGCACAGTATGGCATTTGGGACCCTAATACCACCGTCGGACCAGCCGCTAATGGGACGTTCCAACGGACAGCTTTTGGCACCCCCGCCGCGGGTTATCCCAATGGGTGTCTCAATACGGTGGTGGAGTCGAACCCCGGCGTCACCACCTGTAACTTTGCCACGCAATTGCCCACCACCGCGCTGAGCAAAAATGCAATGTTTTTCATGAACCAGTTTCCCGCTCCCAATTATCTCAATCCCTTGAGCAATGCTCCCTTGGCCAATGGGGGGGCCTACCGAATCGCCAGCAACTACCTGGCCGGCCTCGGCAGCAGCCAGGACGGCGCCAACATCTCGGTCAAGGTGGACCACCAGTGGAGCGAGAAGAACCGGTACTTCGGGGAATGGCTCTTCAATCCAGGCAAGTATAACAACTATCGTCTGCCCTGGACCGGGGCAACCTTCCCGACCTCTCCCTGGGGGGCATACGACGGGTTTGGTTCCAATCTGCCCTTCGATTTTGCCAATCAAATTATCGCCATCGGGAACACCTACACGGTCAACCCCACTCTCATTAACGAGTTCCGTGCCGGCTTCAGCCGCCAATACTACACCACCCATCCTTCCACCGGCGGAGGTTATGCGCCGAGCGTAAGCGACCTTACCGCGGTGGAAGCACAGTTGGCCAACTCGGGGATTCCTTATTATCCACCCACTCCCGCCCCCAGTTGGTATGTGGGGACGCCCGACGGGTCATTGGGTTGGGGAACCATCGGGTGGACGAGCAATATGACCGCCACCGAGTCCTATACCATCCTCGACAACGTGACCAAATTAATCGGCAAGCACACCTTGCGAACCGGGTTCATCTACCGATTGTCCCATGTTGCCGAGTTCCAGAGCGCCCCGACCGACCTTAATTTCGATGGTCACGGGACGCAAGACCCGAACACGGCTGGGATTCTGGGCGGAGGGGGCGGCTTGGCGCAGTTTATGCTGGGAGACGTGATGAGCACCGGAGGCGGCAATGGTGGCGCCAGCTCATTTGCCACCAGTGCCTGGCAGCCCTATGCTCGAGACCGCTACTGGGGGTTTTACCTTCAGGATGACTTCCGCGTGACCCCCAATTTCACCCTCAATCTCGGTCTGCGCTACGATATCTTCGGGGCCTACAAGACGCGGCAGGGGCCCCTCACTCGTTTCTGCCCGACTTGTCCCAATGCCTACACGGGGATGCCGGGTATCGAGCAATTCTGGGGAGACCCCGGATTTCCCAACGGCAGCGACCTCTTCGCCCCCAACTGGACCGATCTGGGGCCGCGCCTCAACTTTGCCTGGTCACCCACCTTTAGCCGTAATACCGTCGTCCGCGGCGGCATCGATATCTTCTATAGTAACGCCTTCGCGGGCATCAACTCCGCGCAACAGATTGAGAATCAGGATGGTTATGCCTTCGATTTCTTCTGGGAGGGGAGTAACAACCCGGGCCAGTGCGCAAACTTTAACGGCGCGTGCGTGGCATGGAATCTGGATAGTACCAACGCCAAGGGGCCTCTGACCACCCCCGTCTTTACCACGGCATTTCCCGCTCAACAAAAAGTACAACCCTACGTGGGGGGCTTGGGGTCTGCGGACCTGAGGCCAGTTCATGACCCCATGGTGGAAACCTGGACCCTGGAAGTCCAGCACCAGTTTAAGAGTAATCTGACTCTAACCGTCGGCTACGTGGGGACGCATGATACCCATCTGGTGGGTATGTATAAGACCCTGGACTATACCCACACCGCCGACGCGCTCAAATACGAACAGTCGCTTTACGCCACCGTCCCCATCTCCCAATACTTTTCGGGCCAGACGGCAACGGCGCTTTCGCAGATCTATGGCGCCACCAGCTTACCACGCTACTACCTGCTGAGGGCCTTCCCTGCCTATGCCGGCATTCGGCAGACGTCGGAGTTCGATGGCAACAGCGTCTACGATGCCCTCGATGTGCGGCTGGAAAAACGCTATTCCCACGGGTTGAACATGAATCTCGCCTACACGTGGTCGAAGAGCATTGTCAACCCTTGGGCAGGTCAACTCGTCACTTCCGTGATCGATCCTATCCACTTTGCTCGCAACGGTGATGTGGGCGGTTTGACGGGAGCCGAGGGAGGTATCGCGGGTGGAGGTTTTCAGGACCCCGACAACGTCAAGGAGGACAGAGCGCTTGCCTTCAATGACATGCCCCAGGTTCTGAACTTCGCCACAACTTACGAACTGCCGTTCGGTGCAGGCAGGTCCTTCCTCAATCACAAAGGCGTCACCAATCTCGTCCTGGGTGGTTGGCGACTGACCGGGAATCTCAACGCTGAGAGCGGAGTGCCTCTAGGTATATCCGGCCCTTGCGATGGGATCACCTGTAGGCCAAATCTGGTGGGCGACCCGAAAGCAGTGGCGGGCGGCCAAAATGCTAACGATTGGATCAACGGTGCCGCTTTCACCCCACCTTATGGGAGCGACCAGTCTTACTGGGCCAATCCTGTCCCCACGGATCCCCGCTATTGGCAATTTGGGAATGCCGGGGTACGGCTGCCAGGTCTTCGCGCCCCGGGATTCTGGAACCTGGATACTTCGCTCGGCAAGCAATTCCACGTTTCCGAGGCCAAGTACTTCGACTTCCGCTGGGAACTTTTCAACGCCCTAAACCATCAGAACCTGGGGCTGCCCAATACGGGCTTCTGTCTCCCCGCGGAAGCCGATGGGACAACTGATGCGGTTCACCAAGCCGGTTGCTCGTTCGGGCGAATCACCAACGTCCAAACCGACCCGCGGGCGATGGAATTCGCTTTGAAGTTCGTTTGGTAGACGCTCCATCCTCAGGGCGGGGATCCAATTCCCCGCCCTGACTTTCCGGTGTTTCACCCACGGTGCTCGCAGCGGAGCCGGTGCAGCGCGACCCGTTTTGTAGGTCTGTCGTTCCCTCTGCCCAAGGAAAAGCCGCGGACCTACAAAACGGGTCCGTGCTACACTTCTTCCGCGACCATGCGAGACGCATATTCGAACCCAGGGAGGGAAAATGACCACCTTGAGCCGCCGTCCCAGAATCCCAAGGCTCCGTGCCGTTTTATGTCTGTTGTCTTGCCTCTTCTTCGTGAGCGCTTGCCCATACGTTTTGGGTGCTGATTCTGCACCGATCGAGCTCGTCGTTGACACCTCCCAGCCCCAAGGAACTATCGATCTCACCCGGTACGCCCTGGGCGATGGGGGTGGAATCGACCCGTGGATTCCGCAACTTATTCAACTCCATCCGCAGACCATTCGCTTCTTCGTCATGGACGAGTTCAACCTCTATCCGCGCCACCAGGTGTATCAGTGGGCCGCTCTGGATAAGGTGCTGGCGGCGATCCACGCGACCGGCGCCAAGCCCATTATGTGCTTGTGCATCAAACCCAAGGTCCTCTTCCCCCAGGTGGATCAGAAGATCGTGTTTCCTAATTCCTGGCAGGAATGGGAAACTTTGCTCGAGCACTTGGTAAGGCATTGCAACGAAAGTCACCTGGAAGTGGGATTCTGGGAAGTGAACAACGAAGTTGACCTGGGGGAATCCGGCGGCAGTCCCTACCTGTTCACTCCGCAGAATTACCTCACTTATTATACCCACACTGCCAACGCCATTCGGCGAGCCGATCCCAACGCCAAGGTGGGAGGGCCGGCCCTGGCTTTTGGACCCCACCCCGGCAAGGAGAGTCCCGATCCTCGACGCTTTAATCGATTACTGCGGGAAGGGAAACGCTCCCCTGGATTTTATCTCCTGGCACCTCTATGACAACAACCCTAAGCTCTTTCGCGAAGAGGTCCGAGAAGCCCGTGCACGGCTGGCGAAGTACGACACGCTCAAGCAGGTTGAGACGATTCTCGATGAGTGGAATATGGGTTTGGGCGACCCCATCGTTAATCCGTACTATCAACCCGCTTTTGTGATGGAAAACACCCACGGCTTCTATGCGGAGGGACTGAGCCGCTCGGGTTACTACCATATCCGGGACTTCTATTTTGATCCCA
This sequence comes from uncultured Acidobacteriota bacterium, assembly GCA_963810005.1. GTDB lineage: Bacteria > Acidobacteriota > Terriglobia > UBA7540 > UBA7540 > Bog-366. The sequence goes on along the minus strand of CAWELY010000017.1, from coordinate 236,879 downwards.
GTACGACCCCCTATCTCTCCCCAGAAGGGACTGCATCTAACGACCACCTCTTTAATGTGATGCCCCTCTACTTGGGACTCTTCGACACCGAAGGGCGCGTCCGTCCAACGTATTTTGCCTTCAAGATTCTCAGCCTGATGAAAGGTGAGAAGCTGGGGATTGGCGGGGCGGGACCGGAAGTGAAGGGTTTTGCCGCTCGCAACCAAGGGTGGGTACACATGGTTTTCTGGAACTTCCCGGAGAGTGAGGGCAAGGAATACGAAGTGAACATTCGTTTCCCCCAGCAAAAAACCGGAGGGTTTCAGCTCATTCGGCTGGACCCGGAAAGTGCCGTCAACAACCTTAAGATTGTAAGAAGCGGTAGTGTCGAGGATTTGGGCCGGGCGCCGTTGCACGTAACTTTGCACCCTTACGAAATCTACTGGGTGGAGCTGAGTCAGCAATAAGCGGCCAACGTCGCGCTGCGCTCGCGCGGGCTCTCTTCGAACCGGTGTAGCGCGACCTGTTTGGTAGGTCCACGGCACGTTCCCTCTGCCCAAGGAAAAGCCGCGGACCTACAAAACAGGTCCGCGCGACCCTTCTGCTAGGAACTCGCGAGAAACGAGGATAAGGATGGCAGGAAGAATGAAAGCATATCTTGGTCTGTTGCTGCTGGTTGCCGTAAGCCTAGCCGGCACGGCTTCCGGCGAGGTTCGGGTCGTGGCCATCGGGGCTCATCCCGATGACTGCGATCTCGGGGCGGGGGGAACCGCCCAGTTGCTCGAAGCCATGGGGATCAAGGTGAAGTTTGTATCGATCACCAACGGCGACGCGGGCCACCCCACCCAAGGAGGAGGCGCGCTGGGGCGTCGCCGGCGCGCGGAAGCCATCGAGGCCGGAAGGCGGATCGGCGTCGAGGAGTACGAGGTGCTTGATAATCATGATGGCGAATTGATGCCTACCCTGGAAATCCGCCACGAGCTGATTCGCATCATTCGCCGGTGGAAAGCCGACGTGGTGATCGGACCGCGCACCAACGACTACTACTGCGACCATCGCTATGCGGGCATTCTGGTGGAGGATACCTCCCTGCAGGTGGTGGTGCCGAACATCTGCTCGGAAACGCCCCCGCTCGATAAGAATCCCGTCTACCTGTACTTCCAGGATGAGTTTCAGCAGCCCACCCCCTTTCGGCCGGACATTGCCATCCCCATCGATGAGGTGTTTCGGAAGAAGATTTTCGGCCTGGACGCCCACGTTTCCCAGTTTTACGAATGGCTCCCCTGGCTATACCGATATACCGCCGAGGTTCCCTCGACCCCCGAGGCACGCCTCGCTTGGTTAGCGAAGAGGGAAAGTGAGCCCATCACGCCGGCGGTCCGAGCCGCGCTGGAACACTGGTATGGCGCCGAAAAGGCGAGCCACACCCAGCACGCGGAAGCGTTTGAAATCTCGGAATACGGGACCAAGCCCACCGAGGCGGATCTGCGCCGCTTATTCCCGATGTTGAAGTGAGCGTGCCGGTTCCGGTTCCCGGCAGGGTGGTTCTGAGCTATAGGCTTTGTTATCAAGGGTTAGTAATTTAGAATTAATTGTGCATGTTCCAATTGACTCTATGGGCAGGCCGGAGTAGTATTCATGCCGTATCAACCCGTGCCGAATCTTGTGCTTGCTTGCACGGAGTGCGCCTCGGGCGGCGCCCTTGATGCCGCGAGCCATGGATTCCTGAGGAAGGGACTTGTTTGCCGTCGCGTCCCGGCGTAAGAGTGAGCGGCGCTCGATGCTGGCGGTCCTGCCGTCCGGTCTGCCCATGGCCGTGACCGGAGCGGTTTTTTTCTTGTATGCGGAAACCTGACCTTTTCAATTTGCTTAAACCCATCTATACGCAGGGCGCCCTTTCGCGCTCGGACCTCGCCGAAATGACGAACATTGCGCCGAGTCATGTGGGGGTCTTGACCCGCAAGGCCCTGAACGATGGGTATCTCATCGAGGATGGATTTGCCCCCTTGAGCGGCGGTTGTCGCCGGGTTCTCCTGAAAGCTAATCCGAACTTTGCCAAGCTCATCGGGGTGGACATTGGCCGGGCCCACATCCGCATCGTGGTCACGGATTTTGTGGGAAAGGTTTTGAATTACAAGTGGCTGCCGACAGAGACCATGCGCGGCAAGGAGCACGTGCTGCGGGTGGTGCGCGACGAATTGCGAACCCAGCTTCCCCTGTTCCCGGGGGTTGCGGCCATTGGCATCACGCACTCGGGGGTCATTGATCCGCAGGCGGGCAAAGTGCTCTTCTGGCCCATGGTGCAGGGCTGGGAGAACACGCCTCTGCGGCAAATTATCGCGGACGACCATGGGTTGCCCACCTTTGTGGTGGGGGACAGCGTGCGCGCCGCGGCGATCACGGAAAAGCGCTTCGGACACGGGCAGGGATTGCACAGCTTTGTGCTGGTTGCGGTGGGATGGGGAATTGGCGCCGCCCTGTATGTGGACGGGCATATGCACGTCGGCCGCGATGGGCTGGCGGGCGAGCTTGGGCACACCACGGTGGTCGAAGACGGCGAGATCTGCAGTTGTGGTAACCAGGGTTGCCTGGAACTCTATGCCTCGGCCGCCGCCATTATCCGCCGCGTACGTTCCGAACTGGAGCGCGGCGTCGCTTCCAGTCTGACCCAAGATGGGGGAGGAGTTCTGGAACAGCTCTCCATGGAGGATATTGTCGCCGCCGCTAAATCCCATGACCGGTTGGCGGAGAGAATCCTCTCGGCAGCAGGCGAGCACCTGGGGATCGCCCTGGCCAGCATGGTCAACTTGTTAAACCCGGAAAAAGTGATCCTGACGGGGAGGGTCCCCCAGGTGGCGGGCGAAGTTCTTCTCGGTCCGCTGCTTTACAACCTGCGGCAGCGGTGCCTGCCGCGGGCGGTGAAAGACCTGCCGGTGGTAGTCTCCGGATTTAGCGAGGAGGCGGCCGCCGTAGGCATGGCCCTCGTCGCCGGAGAGGGAGTGTTCAAAGCCTGCTGCCAGGAGGTGCCAGGGAATGATTCCCGTCCGGGGGACAGTCGGGCACTCAGGGACGGCATGTCTTTCCACCCCGGCCGAAGCGCGGCGTAGGGCGCCGTAGCTTGCGCCCGAGGAACTTCCTTCGTTAGCTCGCCAAGGTCATTGGAACCTAAATCATTGGAGACGCGTGGGGGTGCGAGTATGAATAGACGTCACTTCCTTTTCAGTTGTGCTACGACGGTTGCGCTCTGGGAGCAAGGTTGGGTTCGAGGGGAAGCTGGGCATCTTGGCTTACCTGGAAGTTTGCCCACTGACCTCAGTGAGTCGAGCGTGGGGAAACCCTCGAATCTGGCCCCGTTCGGAGAAATGCAATCGTGGCTCAGCCCCGAGGCTACGCCTTTATTGCAGAAGCAGATGGCGGAAAAGACGGGCGCGTCTCTGCGGTTGGCGGAGATGCCTTGGAGGGATAGCGAGTTTGATCTGGGCGTGGCCTGGCCGGAATTCCGCACCGTGGACCGGGTGGTGATCCGATTTGCCGGGTTAGATAAATCCCCCGAACGGGGGAAACAGTTCGTGGAGTTCTGGGATGGATTAACCCCGCTGCAAGGTACCTGGCGGACCTTGGAAGACGAGGCGATCATGGGAATTCCTCTCCAGATCGAGGGATCTACCTGGACGTTCAGCTTTCGGCAGCGAAGAACCTGCAAGGTGAGGCTCCGCCTCCAGGACCAAAAGCAAGTCCAGATGGAGAGTTTCGAAGTTTATGGCCCCTCCAAGTGGAAAAGCGGCGAGGTTTACATTGAATGGGGAGACCGGGAGAACGAGCAATCCTACGACGGCTCGTTGAGCATTTATAACGGCGCGGTTTTGGAAATACGGCCGTTCGGGGGCGCACAAGCAAAGGAGGCATTGGCCTGGACCGGCACGGCCGGTAAGGGAAAGACGGCGGGGATCACGGCCAAGGTCCTCTACACGTCGGGCATGGATGTCGATCGCACCATTGCCACCGTCCACACCCAGGCATTTGATTTCTCGTTCCTGCCGGGGGAAGCGATCGAAGATCAACCGATCGAAATTCCCGATTACGGAGTTTACATTCGCAACAACGCTCTCGATCTGGATCGCGACGCCTACCGTAAGAGCCATGCCAACAAGACGCGGATCATTGATGCCGTCCGCAGTCATCCCGAGCAAACCCTGGCCAACGCCTATCAAACTATCCACGCGAGACGGGTCACCCTCTCGTTCATCGGAGCGGACTCCAACAGCCAGAAATTTGGCATCGCTCCCGACGGGCATTGGGTAATTGGGAATAACGATCCGAGCTGCGGCCAGCAGATCGTTCCGAAATTCGCCATGCATTTTGCCAGCTCCGAAGCCTCGACTTTATTCCAGGAGCCCAACCTTGACCCCGAGAACTTCTTCTCGGGTGAAGAGGAGAAACATCAGGAACTCGAAGAAGGCTGGTTGCCCATCGTGATCACGCGGTGGAGCAGAAACGAAGTCGGTTTTGAGCGTCTTGACTACGCGGCGCTTCCCGATGCGCCTGACCCTCTGGACGAGTCGAAGCTGATGGGCAACGAACTTGCCTTGATGATTTCCCGCCTCAGCATCCGGAACAACTCGCCGGTCCCGAAAACCATCAGCTATTACCTGAAGCCGTGGAAACCCACCAATGGGGAATTGGATTACGGCGCCATACCGGCCAATGTAAAGAACGCCTGGGAAGCCAGGATCGACGGAAATTGCCTCCTGGTCGCGGAGGGCGATGGCGAGTACGCCATTTGTTCTTTCGACCCCCATGGCCGTGGCGCGCTTGCGATGCAAACCGCGGTGGGCGCCTTGCGCTACTCCCTGAAGCTGGGTCCGGGCGATGAGCATGTGATCCACACGGTGACACCGGGCAGGCCGCTGGCGGAAACGGAACGCGACAGACTCCGCGATCTTCATTACGAAAACCTTCACCAGTCCGTGGTCAAGTACTGGAAAGACCGCTTGCAAGAGGGCATGCAAGTTCAAATTCCTGACGAGCGCATGCAGAACATCTGCAACGCCACGCTCCAACATTTTCTCCTGGTGCAAACCAAAGATGGGAAACGACAGGAACACTACGCCAACGTCGCGATGCTTTACTATGGGGCCATCGGGAGCGAAAGCAGTCCGGTCATACAGAGTCTGGAGATGCGCGGTTTGCACCGGCGCGCGGAAAGTTGCCTGAATGCCTGGCTATCCACGCAGGGTGATTCGATGCCTGCGGGAGACTATGGTTCGAAAGAAGGGGGCTTCTACCACTTCTGGCCGAATTACACCATCGACCAGGGAGGGGTGCTGTGGTCTTTGGCGGAGCACTACCTCTATACCCGAGACCAGGACTGGCTCAAAAAGGTTGCACCGCAGATCATTGCCGGGTGTGACTTCCTTGTCCGGGAGAGGAAACGCACCATGCGGGAGCTCCCCGGCGGCCGCAAGTCACCCTATTACGGACTGGCCCCGGCCGGTTGTGTCGCGGACTCACGCGACTGGGAATATAGTTTCATGCTCAATGCGTATTTTTATCTGGGCCTCAAGAAGTCAGCCCAGGTGCTGCAAGAAGTGGAGCCGGCCAAAGCTCGCGAGATTGCCGCGGAAGCGGAGGACTACCTCCAGACCATTCGCAAGACTTTGAAGGAGAGCGTGGCACTTTCACCGGTGACCCGCATCCGCGACGGCACCTCCGTGCCGACGGTTCCTGCCACTGTGGGCCTGCGGGGGCTAAGCACGGATGTCAAGGACTCGGTGGACCCCGATCTTCGGCATGGCTATGGTTCTGATTCGACGTGTGGCCCGCTTCATCTGGTCAAGGGCGAAGTTCTTGCGCCCAGCGATCCCGAGGTAACTTGGATGCTGAATTATCTCGAGGACCGGTTTTTCATGTATACGCCTCTGCCCTCCCGGGTGCATTTGGATGACTTGAGTACCGACTGGTTCAATTTGGGGGGCTTCGATAAATTACAACCTTACTATTGTCATTACCAGGACGCTTACCTGCAACGCGACCAGATCCCGAATTTCTTGCGTGGTTTCTTTAATACCCTGGCATCGATCTCTGATCCCATGACGCTGACCTTCCAGGAAGAGCTTGACTTCGGCGGAGCCCAGCCACACAAGACCCATGAGGAAGGCTGGTTCTTTCATCAGCTTCGGCACATGCTCATCATGGAGATGGGGGATGAACTCTTCCTCGCGAGGGGAACACCCCGCGAGTGGTTAGAGGACGGAAAGAAGATCGCGGTTCATCACGCTCCCAGCTACTTTGGTGAGCTCGGTTATCAAATCGAGTCGTTCGCCAAGCAGGGTCGGGTGGAGGCCACCGTGTGGCCCCCCAGCCGCCAGCGGCCCGCGAACCTCTATTTGCGTTTGCGGCACCCCCAGCAGGCTTCGCTGAAACGCGTCACCATAGACGGCCGCCCCTGGAAAGACTTCGACGCCGGCAAAGAGTGGATCAAACTCCCCGCGGCGACGAGTGATTTGAAGATTGTTGCCTACTTTTAGCCTGTCACCAAGAGATGAGCAGGTCGCCGGTGACGTCATGGGCCACCAGACGCCGCCCTGACTCTTCCGGTACATAGGCAACCTGCTTCTCAGTGGCAAAGAAGCTGGCGTGCGCCTCACCGCTTTCCATTCGGACCGGTGGGCCGGCGGGTCGAATCTCGGGGTAAAAATGCACCGTCGCGTTCTTTAGGCCCGCTAACATCAGGCGCCGCCGGATGCCGATCTCCTCGGAAATCCTCTCGACGCAGGAAATTTCCCCCTCCGCGGCTTGCTCGACGAAGCAGCGGCACTCGTGATGCCAGGCGCGCGGCATGCTGTAGGTCGAGTGTCCACCCTCGAACCATGTCTCGTTCCCCTTCAGGATGGGAGCACCGTGCGGGAACCGCAGACGTAAGGTCACGGCTGTCGATGGGCAGTACCCGGAGAAGAAAAATCCGTTATTGCTCCGGGCCACGAGGACCAGCGGGTTTCGGCTCCCAACCGCCGGCCGCTCCACGCTGAGCTCATGACCAAATTTCGCCAACATGTAGCGCATCAGGTATTCGGCCTGAAAGTGTTGCTGGGGATCGTCGGGTTGGGGCAGGTAAGCGTTGGTAATGGTAGACGAAAGACTACCGCGCACCCAGGCCACACGGCCGGAGCCGACCTTCCGTGTGAGGGCAAACACCCGCTCGTTCGACCCGTCGGCAACCGTGACGCACGACTCAAAATCCGCACCCCCCGGCTCCTTGATGATCGTGTCAATGCCGCCGTCCGAGAGGAGGTCGCGATGAAGCATGAGGGTTGCCAGCTTGCCGTGGCGGACGTCGTCGCCTGCGAGCGATGACCGCACCTCAAGCTCGCCACTGAGGGGTGGCGCCAACTGCAAATTGAGCAAATCGAGAAGGGCCGCGCTGGCGTTGGTCACCGAGCCATAAAGGAAAACGTTATGCCCGCGCTGAAGGTGCTCCAGCAACGCCCCCTCCCGCGGGCTACCCTCGGCGGGGACGGGCGTCAGCAAAATAGTGTCTTCGTAAACCTCGGGATGCGCACCGCGCGAGGCCAGGAAGTTTTCCGCCGAGACGACGGTATTCACCGGCAACCCGGCATTCACAGCGTTGCGCATGAACCAATCGCTGAAAAACGCTTCGCCCGGGCGCGGCGAGCCACCGAACACATCTTCATGGAACTCTTGGAACGGGTACACCCAAGTGAGCAGACCGGGCTGGTCGGAAAAGTGATCCATCGCCAGAAGAATGTGCGGCGTCACTTCGTTCGGGCACTGGTCGGGCAGCTCGCCGTAGGAGCTATCCATCGTCAGGAACTCGAGGAACGACGGTGGAGTGACTTTACCTTCGCGGTCGAGGCGCGCCAGGGCGAGCGGCAGATAGATGTCGTGAGGCTCATGCCCGTAGCGATCAAACCAGGGACTATTCAACCACCAGGGATCGTGCGTGTAGAAGCGGAAGGGGAACACGTCGCCGGGGGGCAGATGCGCGATGTGCGAGAGGTACCCGCTGATTTCCAAGCCAAAGTCCCCGTCAATGGCCGCCCAGGGCGAGTTCGGTGGAGCGACCATGTTGAATCCGCCGTCGTAGATGTCGCCAATCGGCGAAGCACTCGCGCTCAGGTCCGCGCCGGTGGAAAGATTGCTGCCGCGGCATTCCACGCGGTAAGAAGAACACTCGTGGCGAAACGCTCTCCAGAACCCCATGACCTTCTCGCGAATTCCCGCCGCCTTCTCGGGGTGGAAGGCTTCGCCGTCGAAGAGCGGGCCTTTCACGCTCCACGCCGTGGCGGAGAATCCGAAGCCGTTGGAAAACCAGATGTAGTCAAAGCCGAGGTCGGTCGAGAAATGCTGCACCTGGCGTCCGAAGAAGGTCCCGAAAGGCGTGCCCGCGGGGATGCCGCTGGGGAACCCGGCGTAAGCCTTCGTATCGCCCGCCATCATCGAACTGCAATCCACCCATTCGCCTTTCAGGATTTCCTGATGGCGTTGGTACTTGAACGGCGAGCGCGCGAACTCCGGCCCCGGATCAAACGTCGCGCCTACCGTCACCGGCTTGCCCGTCATCGATCGCCCCACGCTCTTAAAGGTCTGGACAATTTCTTTCAGCGTGCCGTAGGTGATCTTAGGCGGGTTGTCCATGTATAGGCGGGCTTGCTCGTGGATATTGATCTTGGACGCATCGGCTGGGGGCGGCGCCTTCTCGGGGTTGGCGCTCCCGATGTAGCGTGCCCACTCGATCTCATCGCTCATTCTCCCGCCGTATTCGAGTATCTCGCTCCCATCGGCCGTCCAGAGCATTACCGCGCACGCATCGGCGCGCCGGAGCAGGGCAGCCCACTGGCGGAAGACGTGCTCGCAAACCGAGCGGATGGCGGGCGTGTCAACGCGGCGGAAGGGCTTCAGGCTCATCTCAAGCGTCACGCGACGGAACACGCTGGGTTCGGTCCATAACGCGTGCGGACTCGCCGGCAACGGCTGCACCTCGTAGTGACCCTGGCCAAACAGGGGCAGGGCCGCGGCGCCGCCCGCCGTCAATTTCAACCAGTCTCTCCGGGAAATCAACGGGTTATTTGCAGGTTTTGCTTTCATGTTGGGTAGCCGGTCGGCTGCGGAAAAAGGCGTAGCGGCGGTTTTATGCCGCCATGCACCGGTTGCGCTGATTGAGGTTATGGCGACGTAAAGTCGCCGCTACCTCTCGCAGCCTACTAGGAAACACGGAACCTGGCGACGGCCTCATCATCCAACTCTATTCCCAAGCCGGGTTCTTGCGGCATCTCCAGATAACCGTCATGGGCGCGAATCTTTTGCCGGGTGATGAATTCGCGAAGATTCGTATTCTCCTGGGTTACGAATTCAGCAATCAGCGCGTTGGGGATCGAGTTCAGCCAGTGCAGGGCGGCGGCGACGTTGATATAAGTTGTGAACCCGTGATTCGCGACGGGGAGCGCATGTTGCGCCGTCATGGCCGCAATCTTCATGGCTTCGGTGAAACCTCCGACCCGCGTCAAATCCACCTGTACCACGTCGATCTTTCCCTCCACGATCAAGCGGTTGAAAGTGTGCCGCCCGCTCTCCTCCTCTCCCGCCGCAATGCGAACCTCCGTCGCTTCACTCAACTTTCGATAACCTTCGTAGTCGTCTGGAGCGAGAGGCTCTTCCAGCCAATAGATGTTATGTTCTGAGAACGCGCGCGCCCGCTGGATCGCCGTTTTCGCGTCCCAGACCAACCCCGCGTCAATCATCAAATCAACGTTTTCTCCCAGACCCCGCCGGGCTGAGGCCACCAGCGCGACATCGGTGGCCGCGTCCTTGCCCATGGGAGCCCACCCAAATTTAACGGCCGTGAAACCCTGGCCGGCGAAACGGCTGGCTAACTCGTAAGTTTCATCCGGGGTGTTTCCGAAGAGCGTGCTGGCGTAGCACCGGATCTTTTTTAAGAAGCCGCCGCCCAATAGCTTCCAGATGGGCATGCCCAGCTTCTTCCCTTTGATATCCCATAGGGCGATGTCAATGCCGCTCATGGCGTGGATCCCGATTCCGAACCGCCCGGCATAGATATTGCTCCGATACATTTTTTCCCAAAGGCGCTCGGTCTCGAAGGGATCTTCCCCGATCAGAAGGTGTCGCAGACCCGCTGAGGTGGTGTGCGAAAAGGGGCCCATAATCATGCCTTGGACGGCCAGGGGCGCGGAGTCGACCTCGCCGATCCCGGTGATTCCTTCGTCCGTGTGTACCTTCACGATCAAGGCATCTTGCCCACTGTCACACTGCACTTTCACTTCCGGCAGGCGCACATAGATGGCTTCAATGTCGGTAATTTTCATTTTTCAAAACCTCGGATTACGAGAAGTTTTCAGATTTCATTGGAAAAGTTAACAGCCGAGTTTATTCAGCCGAACCCATCGCGTCGGAAGCGTAACGCAGGCGATAGTTGGAGTCAACGAGAGTCTTCGTTTTCATCGGGACGATATCGATACGATCCGGAAATGAGGTTACAATGGGCAATTCAATTCAGCGTAGCGAATCAGCGAGCGTGCTTTCAATTTTTTGACGGAGGGTCGGGAATGCCAACGCAGAAAAAATATTACTACCACCACTACACATGGCCTGAAATGAAGGCGGTTGTCGAGCAGCAGCCCGTGGTGGTACTACCCGTGGGGTCAGTCGAAGACCATGGACCCCATTTGCCGCTGGATGTGGACAACTTTCTCATCGGGTCCATCTGCGAGGAAGCGGCAAGACGCCTGGATGGAAAGATGCTCCTGTTGCCGCCCGTTCCCTATGGATTTGAAGAACACCATATGGATTTTCCCGGAACCATTGACATCGCCATGGAACACCTGCTGCATTTCGTGTTGGACATCACCCGCAGCGTTGCCCGGCACGGCTTCAAGCGCATCCTGCTGGCGGACGGGCATGGTTCCAACATGCCGATCCTGGAGTTGGTGGCTCGACGCACCGTTCTGGATACCGAGGCGTTATGCGGCGTTTTCATCTGGCCCAGTTTGGCGCGGGAGGCAATCGGGCGGCTGCGCGAATCGGAGACGCCCGGGGGAATGGCCCATGCCTGCGAGCTCGAGACTTCGCTCTACCTTTATCTTGATTCCTCGCGCGTGCAGATGGATAAGGCCCGGAAAGAAATCGGACTGCCGTCCTCCCGCTTTTTCTGGATGGATCTCATGAGCAGTTCACCCGTGCTGCTGATGGATCATTGGTCCCGCTTCAGCAAGAGCGGAATCGTGGGCGACCCGACCCTGGCCACGAAGGAGAAAGGCCAAAAGATTTTCGAGGCAGTTGTCGAAGCGTTGGTTGAGCTGGTAAAGGATTTCAAGGGCTACAGTCGCGACGCCCGCGAGGATATGCACGGGTGAGTTAACGGGATCATAGGTTGTGGGGGTGAGGGGGTTGCTCGGGAACAAAAGGAGGAACATTGTGGCAAAAGGCCCGTACCTGAACCGACGTGAATTCATCCAGGGTGGAACCGCCGGCCTCGCGGCGCTGGCGGGAATGAGCGTGGCGGGCGATTCGAAGCTTGCAACGCCCAAACTACCGGGGCGCTCGAGGGGCCCGATGTGGTTTTGGAGAGGCGGAAGGGCTATCTCGAAACCCTGCAAAAGATTCTTCCCCGCACGACGACCAACGAGCTCACGGGCCGCATGAACGGAGGCGACAAGGACTGGGAGGCCTGGGTTGCGCGCACGGGGGAACTCCCGCCGGATTTTGAATCCATGCCGTCCAATAACTTCTTGCCTGACCCGCTGGTACGAGCTCGAAGGGACAACCAGCACGCCCATCACCACCCTGGAACAGTGGGCCCAGCAGCGGCAGTGGATTCGTTCGGAGTTTGAGCGTTGGGTCTACGGAAAAATGCCCCCTCCACCGGACAATCTCCGGGCGGTCGTGACGGAAACCCGCCGGGAGGGTGGCGTGACGGTAAGGGAAGTGCGGTTGGAGTTCGGTCCCGACCACCGCGGGATTCTGCACCTGCATCTGTTCATACCCGACGGCAAGGCTCCGTTTCCGGTCTTCCTGACCAATCAGCCGCGGACCGCCAGTTGGATTCAGCCCCGCGATTCGCCGAGGCTATTTAGCGTGTATTTATGATGCGACGGATCCGCGTCTTCGGCGCCACGGATGACTCCGACAAGTTCATCGACGTCTACCCGGATTATGACTTCGCCTGCATTGCCCGCTGGGCGTGGGCGGCGATGAGGGCGGTGGATTATTTACTTACCCTGCCGGAAGTCGATCCGGACAAAATCGGAATTACCGGCCATTCCCGCAACGGGAAGCAGGCGGTGCTGGCGGCGGCCTTCGACGAACGGATCGGGGCGGTGGTGGGCTCAAGCGGCACCACCGGTGAGTGCCTCCCCTGGCGATACTGCACCCTGGATTATTGGGGTACGGGAAGCATTGAGTCCATCACCGGCGGCCCCCACAACACCCACTGGTTTCATCCCCGCTTGCGCTACTTCGCCGGGAGAGAGGATAAGCTTCCGGTTGACCAGAATCAGCTCATGGCGCTTGTGGCCCCGCGCGGCCTCATGATGTACGCCGCTTACAGCGAGCACGAAGGCAACGGCTTCGGGTACGAGCAGGCTTATCGCTCCGTGCGCAGCGTCTATCGGTTCCTGGGCCGGGAAGAAAACGTGCAGCTTCACTTGCGGTACGGCGAGCATGACTTCATTCCCAACCACATTGAGAATTACGTCAACTTCTTTGATTCGGTCTTTGGCCGGCGTCATTACCCCAAGTCCGAGACCTGGATCAACGGTTACACATTCGAGGGCTGGTTGAACGCCAGCGGAGAACGGGTCGACCCTGTCGCAGCATCCGCGCCGGATCCTGGCGGATTTTGTCCCCGCGGACCCTTCCGCCTGGCCCCGTCGGAAGGAAGACATCAAGAAAGGAAATCCTTTGGGCGTTGGGGGAAGAACCGCCGGGGCTGCCTTTTGCCGGAGTGAGCAAGTTGCCCGCGCCCGAGGACGCCTTACTGGATTCATCCCCCCGGCGATAGCCCGCTGGCGCTGCTTTTTGGAAGACCCTTGAAGCGGCCCAATACCGGGATCAACCATCGTTCCTTACGGGGATGGCCTGCGGGCCGATCTCTACTATCCGCTAGGCCCTGACGGCAAAGCCGAAGCCCGGCCCTCTGCCGGTGGTCATTTGGCTCCATGCGTATGCCTATGCGACGGGATACTCACGTTGGGTGAATGCGGCCTTTGATTCCCTCACCCAGAAGGGTTTTGCGATCCTGGCCTTTGACCAACTGGGATTCGGCACGCGCGGGCCCGATGCACACGATTTCTACCATCAGTATCCCCAGTGGTCACTGCTGGGGAAGATGGTCTGCCGACACGCGGGGAGTCATCGACGCCCTCTCCGCCCTCGACTAGCATCGACCACTCCCGGATCTATATGATCGGCTACGCGCTGGGCGGCAAGGTGGGTTTGGTGACGGCAGCCCTCGACGAGCGCGTGAAAGCCGTGGCCTCGGTGTGCGGATTCGATCCCTTGCAACATACCGCGCCGGGAGACGGCACGGAAGGGGTCCGCCACTACTCGCACCTGCACGGATTGCTTCCCCGGCTGGGTTTTTTTGCGGGAGAGGAATCGCGGCTGCCTTTCGATTATGATCGAGTGCTGGCGCTGGTGGCGCCCCGGCCCGCGCTGATCGTGGCTCCGACGCTGGATCGATACGTTCACGTCGAAGCGGTGCGGAGTGAGGTCGAGCAGGCGCGAAAAGTCTACGAGCTTTTGGGGCGAAACGAGGCGCTGCGCCTCGAGACCCCGCTCGATTTCAATCGCTTTATGGTGGATCGGCAGGAGCAGGTCATTGATTGGATCGCGCAGCAGCGATGACTCTGCAGGCTTATGAAAAAGGGCGTAGAGGCGGCTTTACGCCGCCATCCGACATTGAAAGCAACAGAGATATGGCGGGGTAAACCCGCCGCTACGGCGCCCCGACCGGCTTTTTTATGAGCCCGATCGAGGTTCCCGGTTCAAATACCCTATGGGAGTTGTGAAAATGAATCGACGAAAATTCATGCAAGCGGGTACACTGCTGTCCATGAGCACGGTTGGCGCCTCGGGGATTTCAGGAACGGGCGAATCGGCGCCCCTGCCGTCTCCTCCGCAGTTGCCTTTCCACGGTGAGAAGAGCGACTTAAAGATCACCAGTGTCAGGATGGTGCGCCCCAAGGCCAAGCGGCCGCTTCCTCAATATTCGCCCGCTCCCGGATCGTGGTCCACGGGCGGGTCCGAAGTCGCCAACCCGATGTCGATCTATCCAAAATATAAGGCGCAACGAAGCCTGTTCATGGCCAATGATCTGGGTCCCGACGCCGTCGAAATCTCGACGGACAAAGGAATCAAGGGAATCGGTTTTGGCGGACCGGGGTGCAGTTTTGTGATTGAGAAGCACCTGACGAAATTGCTGATGGGTGAAGACCCTTTTAACGTCGAGGAGCTTTGGGACATCATGTGGCGGTCCACCTTGTATTACGGGCGCAAGGGGCTGGTGGTCCATGCCATCAGCGCGGTGGATCTGGCGCTGTGGGATATTATCGGGAACGCCTTGGGGATGCCGGTTTATAAATTGTTGGGCGGGGAAACCAAGTCGAGAATTCCCGCCTACTGCACCGGCAACGATATCGAGCAGCACCTCGAGTTCGGTTACAAGCGGTTGAAGTTGGCCGTACCTTACGGGCCCGCCGACGGGCGCGAAGGAATGAAGAAGAACGTGGAGTTGGTCAAGAAGACCCGGGAAGCACTCGGTCCCGACGGTGACCTTATGCTCGACTGCTGGATGGCGCTCACGGAAGAATACACCCTGGAATTTGCCGCCATGGTCGAGCCGTACCGCGTGTATTGGATGGAGGAGGTTCTCCCGCCCGATGATTATGAAGGCTTCGGGCGACTGCGCGAGAGAATCAAATCAACCCGGATGGCGGCCGGCGAGCACGAATATACCCGCTACGGCTTCCGGCTATTGCTGGAACATAAGGCGCTGGATATTTGGCAGCCGGATATTACCTGGTGTGGAGGATTAAGCGAGTTGCGCCATATTGCCGCGCTGGCCGCCGCGTACAACATTCCGGTTATTCCCCACGCGGGATGGCAACGCGGCGGGTGGCACTTCATCCTGGCGACAACCAACAGTCCCTGGTGTGAAATGTTTTTGCCCCCGCCGGGTGGCCCGCCGGAAGTCTACCAGCGCTTCGAGGAGGAAAACGGCATCACTCGCGGCCCTGAAGGCATTTACATGCGGCCCCCGGACCGTCCGGGATTTGGGTGGGAATTAACGGTCGATTAAAGCAGTAGGGGTACGGCTTGCCGTCCCCTCGTCATTTTTATCGCGCGACCGAACCCAGAGGGTACGGCAAGCCGTACCCCTACAACCAGGCAGAACACGGTTTGTGCCAGCCCCTAGCCCCCAGCACGCTCATCCGTGCTTGGATCTGCCTGCACCCATGGTGCTGGCGCGAGTCTGCGTATTCCGCTTCCAATCTTCCAGGTAAGGTCCCGCGAGGTCCTTCGCCCGCTGGCGCAGAGGGTTCATCTCCTCGGCAGAGAGCGGCTTGAACTGCTGCGCAACGCGGACGTCGTCCTCCAACTGGCCGATGGTGGTGCAGCCGACGGCGACACAGTCGACCGGCAAGCTCAGGACGTAGCTCAGGCATTCTCTCACGCTGAAGTCCTGCAACAGTTTGGCGTTGGCAAGGCTTTTCATCCCCTGAATGGCCATGCCGCGTCCGTCGGCCACCGGCAGGACAAGCTTTTCGAAACTCAAATAGCCAGGATCAGCCACATTCATCGGCATCAAGATGGAATCGAACTTCTCATAAGCTTTGAGCATGGCGAGGTGAACGTTCGGATCGTGGTGGCCGGTAAAACCGATAAAGCGGCATTTCCCCGCTTTTTTCGCTGCCTCGAAAGCCTCGATGGCGCCCCCGGGACCGAATATTTGTTCAACTTCCTCATGCTCAGCCACCCCGTGGATCTGCCAAAGGTCCACGTAGTCCGTGCGCAAGCGCTTGAGCGAGAGGTTCAGTTCCGCTTCGGCGTCGGCGCGGCTCCGGCCGTTCGCCTTGGTGGTCAAAAAGATGTGCTTGCGAAAAGGCGGGAGCACCGCGCCATAAACTTCCTCCGACTTGCCATCCCAATAGTCCGAGGAATTGTCGAAATAGTTGATCCCCAGGTCGTAGGCGCGCAGCGTGATCGCCTTGGCTTCCTCGAACGAAATCAGAGGAAACCGTCCGCCCGCCTGGCCGATCACTGTAAGTTTTTCACCCGTCTTCCCAAAGGGTCGCTGCGGAATATCTCCGGCGCTGAGCTTGGGCGACCTCACACCGTAGGCGGTTGCCGCCAGCCCGGCAAAAGCACCACCAAAAAAAGTTCGACGTTTCACCTGAACCTCCATCGCTCGAGCATTCTTCTTCTGCTTAACCAGTGTCGTGTGACATCTAAATTTTGACAATTGGCCAGCGGCCCTGCCGCCCTGGTTGTAAGGGTACGGCTTACCGTAGCCTCTTCATTTTTGTCGCGCGACCGAACCCAGAGGGTACGGCAAGCCGTACCCCTACAACTAGGCTGTCCCAGGCACCCATTGTCGAGAATTGGATGTCCTAGCACACTAGTTTATGACAAAATTCCCGAAAAAGACACTCCCCTAATGACATGTAGGGATGTCATTTGGAAAGGAACCCTTCTCAATACAATGGTCATTCCCGCGAAGGCGGGAATCCATCCCGCCGGAGGCGCATCAGATGAACCTGGCCGGGGAAAATAGCGCCGGACTGAAGATGGTACTACCCGGACCTCCTTCCGGGGATGCCCCCGTCATTAAGCCGTTCAAAATGAGAAAGCAGCCAGCCAAGCCTTAGTGCGGGATTCTTGCCACGCTTGTGCAGTGCGTGACAGATGTTGGTTCTTGTAGCGCCGACCTTCGGGTCGGCACCGGAGAGAAATGACAAACCTGCCGACCTAAAGGCCAGCAGTCCACCCCCCACGTGCGGGCGCAGCCCGTTTTGGACTGCCGTAGCAGCAGCTACGGCTTTCCGCCCGCGCCCCCATTCCAATCCTAAAATAAGCTCCGCAAAAGCCTTAGCGTGAGGTATTGTAGCGCTGGCTTTTGGGCAGGGGCCGACCCTTCGCCCCGCCCAGGGCAGGGCTAAGGGTCGGTAGTACTCATGCAGCTAAAACGCGCTTGGATCGCGATTCTAACAAAGCGGTAGCTGCTGCTACCGCAGTCCAAAGCGCCTGCGGCGCGCCGATGATAAACCCCCTTTTTGGCGTGGAGTGTATTGTGTAGGGGCACGCCCTGGCGTGCCCCTACGGTCGTTTAGAAGTAATTGACACGAACCCGGCGGCATGTTATTTAACTATCCGGTTAGTTAACTAATGGAACGGGGGTGAAGTGGCGGAAGGGGAAGCTGCGCCCGCTACCATCAAGGAGGAGTGATGTCGCGCTTAAGGCGGTTTTTTAAAATCACGTTATACGCTTTGCTCGTCTTGGTGGTCCTGGTGGGAATTGGCCTGGGCTATCTCATTGGAAAAATCCATCGCAGCATCGTTGGCAAGTCGTATCAGGAGGCCGCACTGGTCTCGGTGACCAAGTACTCGGAGATTCCGGCGGTCAGCCCTCCTCCGCGCGCGGCGGATAATCCCCTCTTCCAGAATATATTCTCGCTGGCGGGATTCGCCAACCCCGAGGTGAAGTATCGGCCCTGGGTCCGTTGGTGGTGGCCGGGCAACGACGTCAAAGAAACGGAGCTGCGACGGGAGGTCGGGCTCTTCAAAGACCACAGTTTCGGCGGCGCGGAAGTGCAACCCTTCACGATTGGCGTCAACTCGAAGGTTTCACCCGCGGAAGACGTGCAGATCCATGGGTTTGACACGCCGTCGTACTACCAACACCTCGGCGCGGTGATGGACGAGGCCGCGAAGCAAGGCGTGCAGATTGACCTCACCGTGGGCAGCGCCTGGCCGCCTGCCGGACCGCAGATCACCACGATTGACAACCTGAAAACCCTGGCAGTGGGCGAATCGCGCGTGCGCGGCGGCAACCCGATCGACATGGATTTGCCCCAACCCAAAATTCCTTTCTTCTATTCGCTGGTGGGAGCCGTACAGACCATCATGGGGCTGGATCTGGTTCACTTCTACCGGAACAACGCGCGGGTTCTCGCCGTAGTTGCGGCGCGCGTGCGCGAGGATCACCGCAGTTCTAACCCGCTGAGCCTTTCGGACCAGGTTCTGCTGGATCGGGCCTCGGTCGAGGTCATCACCGAACACGTAAATGGACGGCGCCTGGCGTGGTCCGCGCCCCCTGGGAGCTGGTTGGTGATGGCTTTCTACATCATGCCCACGGGGACGCGGCCCCTCTTCGGCGTGGCTTCACCCGACCATGGTTTTCTTTTGGACTACTTCGATTCCTCCCGCGTGGTTTCCGATTACAATTACCTCTACGGGGCGCGGACGGGTCTGCCCCAGTATTTTGCCCATCCGTTTCGCAGCGTCTTTAATGACAGCTTCGAGCTTACCGCCGAGCGCCACATCACCTCGGATTTTCTGGCGTACTTCCAGACGCACCGCGGATACGACGTGACGCCTTATCTACCCGCCGAGATTGTTCCCGGTTATGACAACGTTTATTTCCAGTTAGCGGGAATGGCCGGGCTGATTGGAAAGCCCAAATACGTGCTGAGCGATGCCGATGAGCGCCTGCGCTATGACTACACGCTAACTGTTTCTGACCTCTTTCGCGACCAATTCCTGGACCCGAGCCTGGCGTGGGGCGAGAAGACGGGCCTCCTGTCTCGAACCCAACCCTACGGCCTGAGGATCGACGTGATTGGAGCCGCGGGGCACATCCATATCCCCGAAACCGAGGCGCTTTATGCCGGCGGGTCCGAGATGTTTCTGAAACAGGTATCCTCCGGAGCGCATCTGTACAACCGGCCGGTGATCAGCTCGGAATCCTTCGTTCACTCGGATCTGGATTACATGACCACCCCGCAAAAAATCAAGCTGGGGGCGGACAAGCTATTCCTTTCCGGGGTAAACCACATTATCTACCATGGCACACCCTACCGGCTGAAGGACCCCGCGTACGGCGAGCCGGGGTGGGAGCCCTTCTCCTCTCCCTTCTTTTTCGGGACGTTTTCGTCTAATATTTCGGAAGCTAATCCTTTCTGGGGTGACATCAAAACAGTTAATGAGTACATCGCGCGTTGCCAATACGCTCTGCGCCAGGGCAAACCGGAAACCGAGGTCCTGGTCTACTACCCGTTTCTGGGCTTCCCGGGTGATTTCCAGGCGCTCCAAAATCACCGGGAATTCTATTATGGCGGCTACGTCCCCGAGGTTGACCCGCTTCCCCAGGCGAGCGGGATGGGCCGCTCCCCGGCGGGCAAGAGTTCCCTGACTTCGCGGCCCGACATGCAGTGGTTCGAGCAGGTTTGGCCCCTGCTCCAAAAATTGAATGACCAGGGTTTGAGCTGGGAATGGGTGAACGATGAGTCGCTTCAGGCGGCGACCTTCGAGCGCGGCGCGATCAGCATTCGCGGCAACCGGTATGGGGCCGTCCTCCTGGCCAACGTCAAAGCCATCCAGGTGCCCTCGGCGGAGAACCTGGCGCGGCTCGCCCAGCAGGGAGCGCGCGTCTGGATTTACGGCTCCGCCCCTGACCAGCAGCCGGGCTTCCTCGACTACCCGCAGAATGACGTGAAAGTCGCGAGCGCCATGGGGCAGATCAGCCGCGAGTCCCCGGTGATTGCGCCAGAGCAACTGACGGCTTTCCTGGCGCGCCGCCCCATCCCGCAAGAGGTCGCTTACGCCGAGCCCTACCCCCTCTTGCAGCAAACCAAACGCCGGCTTGCCGATGGAAGCCTGCTGGTGTTTCTCTCCAACCTGCGCGACCAGGATGTGGATTTCGAGTTGCCCGTGCAAGGCCACTTCCGAGGCTACACCTGGCTTGACCCGAATGACGGAAGCGCCTACGCGGCCACGGTGAGTCCAGCTCATGCCCTGAGCGGTTCACTCGGCCCCTATCAAAGCATGATCCTGTACGCGGCCCATGGTTCCGCGGGCGCAGGGCTCCACCCTCTGCCCCTATGGAAGCAAGGCATCAAGGACAGCCGGATTTCCAGCCGCCTAGCGGTCGCGACTTGGGACCTGAAGGTGCAAGGCGAGGATGTTCCCGGCGGGGCGCTGAGCTTGTCGAAAGGGCCGCTGTTCGATTGGCGGAGCAATCCCACGCTGCGCTACTCTTCTTCCCAGGGCTCGTATCATGCTCAATTTACCTTGCCGGCCCTGGCTGCGGGAAGCGCCTACTTGCTCAGCCTCGGCAAAGTCTACTTCACGGCCGAGGTGAAGCTGAATGGACAGCCCTTGCCGGTGTTCCTGGCGGCGCCTTATCGCGCCGACGTCACCAGTTTACTCAAACCGGGCCAAAACACGCTGGACGTAACGGTCACGCCCGCTCTGCGCAACCGTTATGTGGGATTTGCCAACCAGGGAGATGCGCACTATAAGCAGTTTAAGAAAAAAGATAATACGGTTCTGCCTAGCGGACTGGTCGGGCCCGTGGAGGTTTGGCAGATCAAGAGCCAGTGATCTGCGGGTTCGCTAGCAAAGACCGAGAATCTCGAAGGCGGACGCCTGTGCGTTGTGCCGCCGTGAAAAAATAAACAATCTCACGCCAAGACGCCAAGTCGCAAAGGCCGCGAAGAATAATTGCTTGGTTTTTCTTTGCGCCTCTGCGGCTTGGCGCCTTGGCGTGAAATGTTTTTGTTCTCCCCACCGGGTGGGCCGTCACCAGGATACAATCGTGGAGATCTCTGACTCCACCGACGAAACCGGACGGAGCTACTCTTGCTTTAACATCTCGTCGATGGTCACGATATCAGCCAGCCCGGAACAGCCATAGATTGCCGGTAGAATGTGATCCGCCGGGTGAATGCGCCGCCACTCGGCGACTCTCTCCGTTCCCGCCCGATAGGCCGGAAGATACATTCGGCCCAGTAACGGATGTTGACCCCAGGCGCCGGAGAGCTTGTCCGCGCGCTCTTCCGTGACCAGGAAATCGCTGCGAAGAGTGGCAGCCACTTTCTCGCGCGGCACTCCTTCTCCCCACGTCAGGTAGGAAGATTGATTCTTGGCATCGTCCTGGAGTAACGCCAGCAACACGCCGATCTGCAAATCCTCGTCGGGCAGTTGCTCGATTTCGGTTACGCCATGGGCGATGAGAATCGCATTGTTGGCGATTCCCTCGAACAGGGTGGCGGAGCGGGTGTTCATGGTCAGCACCGTGGCTTCGAAGCCGGCCTTCCCGCGGACATAGAGATCCTGCAAGTAGGCAAACGTGGTCACGTGCCCGGGCACGACTTCATGGCTCACCAGTTGCTCGAACTCCGGCACCGAGATCTTGAGCGAAGCGTTAATCTCATAGCGTGGCTTCGTACTGCGGCGCTGCCATCCGCCTTCCGCGCCCGCCCCAGGTAGTTCATCGAGCCGGAAAACCAGGCGTCCTTGATGGGCAGGAATTCAATATTGGCCCGCGGCACCGGCGCGAGATCCTGGGGAAGATGGGGAAGCAAGTTGACCGCGCTGAGGCGGTCAAAGTGGGCGATAAATGCAGCGCCGAGGGCGCGGACCGAAGCCATCGGAACCAACCGATCCCGCCGCCACGCATCGACCGCCCCCAGAAGGCCGGCAGAACCAGAGGTCGCGTAACCCGCCCGGCCCAACAACTCCGCCACACGCTCCCGCTTTGCTTCCGGGTGGGAGGCTTCCGGCGGACGGCCGGTCGAGGCCTCAACACATCGGACGTAGGGAACCGGTTCGCCTTTCCCCAGCACTTCCATGGCAAGGTCCCACATGGTCTCGAGGCAAAGCGCCAGGCCCAGCAGATACTCGCCGCGCATGCCGCCCATCTTCCGTGCCTCATCTCGAACCCCCGCGATGGCTTGCGGGAGATCCACCTCGCGCAGATACTCCTCCACCGCCTGTCGATCCACCTTCTTGCCTGCAACCCCACCGCTCGCCCGCACCCGCGCTGCCGCCGGAGCCGTGTAGGCCGCCGGCAGTGGCTCATCGGAGAACCACGAGTCGGCAATGAATCGTCCCGTGCCCGAGGCGACACATGACATCGCCACCCCAAAGCGTGTCGATACCGAGAACTGCATCTGCAACAAATCGTCCTATCGTGTCCATTGATCCCTCCTCCGAATGGGTCGCAGACATACAGACCAATGTCTGCGCCACCCGCGACGCCCGCCATGAGCATATCGCTGGCATCTCAGGCTTTCAAGGCGTTGAGCCCCAACAGGTCCCTGAGTGTGGGCTCACTGCCAGGGTCCTCCTTGAGTCGCTGGAAACATGGCTTTAGATCGGTGCTGATTTCCAGCTTTGGGTTTCCCTTCCAGCACCAGTATTCGCCAGCTATCCAAAGGTAAGCGTCTAGCTGTGCACAGTTGCAGCTTAGGCCGGCCAGAGGTTTGAGTTTTTCGATGTCCTCAGCGAACTTGAGATACCTCTTCGGGTTTTAGACTGTCCCGCACCCAGGTGTCTTTGAACCATGTATTCCGCATACTGGTCTAGGATGGGCAGATCTGGATCGATGAAGAAGTGCGCAAACTTGGCGACAAAACTGTAATGTTTCCTGTTGGTCACGGCTGCTATTTCAGCCACCAGCTCCTCGACCAAATCAGGCCCGGTGGTATTAGTGGCCTTGAGCTTTTCTTCAAGGCATTGGCCAACTCTCAAGATGGCCATAATGTAGGTTCCGTACAGAACATTGAGCACTACCGCCTTCAGCTTGATGGCCTCCAATGGCTTCGGGAATACCTGCTTGAGTTGTACCAGTTCCTTGCTTTCCCAACCCTCGCTCCAGAATCGAGATGCCGCTTCGATTTGGCTGTTAAGTAGTGGCACCGCTAATGGCATGCGAATCCTCCGCTCTAGGAGCCTGTCGGAGATACGGTTTCTGAAATCCGCTTTTTTGTTATGCGCCGTTCTCTGAGAGCAAGCAAGTAGCGCGGACCGCCGGTTTTGCGGTCCGCGTCCTTTCCGTGGCCATCATCGCTACCGTGCCGTATTCTATCGCGGTGTCGAAACTCCGGCGTCCTTTTCTTTATGATCGATGTTTCTCTGTCGCTGTGCGCAGGCCCGGGCGGTGACAGCAGTTGCAGCCCCAAGGGGGCGTACCAGCAAAGCCCAGGGCAACGCCCTGGGTCAGCGAATCCCCACCCAGCTTCTTCGCAAGCCCTGAAGGGGCGGCACAACCTCCTGTTAAGCACTGATGAGAGCATGGCGACGCCGTGCCCGGTGAAGGCTTGAGGGAGATAGCGGCGGCCCCCGCGACCCTTGCTTGAGCAGGGTAGCGCAGACTCTCGCATCTCAGAGAGTCTGCGGCTTTTCCCCCGGCCTTTGCGCTACCCTGCGGTGCTACAACCTGGCACAACGCTAGGGAAAGATTTCCTCCACGTCGCGTTTGCCGTGGATGACCCGCAGCACAAGTATTTCTTCGGCTGCCACAAGGCGATAGAAAACAACATACGAGCCCACGGGAAAGCTGTGATAACCGGGCCGGATTTCATCGCGCTGCCGGCCTAGATAAGGCTTCCTGGCAAGGCGGGAAAAGAAAACGCCAAAGCGATCGAGGAGCAACTCCGCGGGTTCCATGCTTTGGCTCTCCGTCGCGACGTAAAGCCAGATATTGTCGAGGTCCGCCTCGGCTTCTGAGGAAATGTGCAGATCGGCCATGAGAGGGTGCCGGTCAACGCGGATTATTCAGGCGAGTTCTTCCGCGTCGCTTCACGCCCGCGATAAACTCCGTAATGGATTCGGGGCCAACGCGACGGCTTTCACCACGTGCGAAAGAAGCCTCGGCCGCGTCCAGTTCTATCAGCAGCTCAGTGCGGCGTCGCTGGCGCTCCTGCCACAGGTGGAGTGCTTCGCGGGCGGCATCTTCGGGCGTCGCAAAGCGGCCACTGGCGATACCCTCGCGGATGAAGGCTTCTTGTTCTGGGGTAGCGACAATGCGTACTTCCATGGGTTCGATTGTGGTCCGCCTTCTTTGCCTTGTCAAGGCCCGTCCCCAAACGCCTGGCAGGTCCTCACGGCCGAGGCCGATGGCAGGCACCTCGTTGTCGAGTTCGTAGCGCGGCCCGCCCCGATCTGATCGGGGTCCCCGTCTTTTCGCCCGCCATGATCTCACAAACTGTTGTAGTGTAGCGCCGTGTCAAAGTTGCGGCGTCCTTTTGGTTCGGATGGATATTTCGTCATCACCGTGCGCCTGCTTCCTCGGCGTACAAACTTAATGGAGAAGAGGCGCGGACCGCAAAGGCGGCGGTCGCTACCGTCTCGGCGCGGTGGCCACGACATAAAAACCGATGTTGTCGCCACCCGCGGGCTGCCTTGCTTATCGTTTCGCGAGAAGCCTTTCATATTCCGAATGAGGGCCGATCCAAAACCAGAGGATCTCATCCGGCGATCCGCGGACGCCCACGGCGCGGTAATCACGGCTGATGCGGACGGCGACTAACCGGTCCGATCCGTGAATCTGCTTGAAGTGCAGACCTGGATGACGAGGGTTCTCCGTAAATTGCCGATAGGCTGCACGGGCCTGACGGCGAACCTCAGGAGGCAGCGCGGCCATGAGCTTCCGAAAGCCCTGGGTGACGTGCGAATTCACAATTGGTCAGGATCGAGCGGCGTCGTCAGACCACGGGCGTGCTCATCCAGAGCCTCGTCCGCCATCCGCTCCATAACGGTGCCTGGTCTTTCGAACAGATCACTCCATCGGCGCTCGGACTCTATCTCTGCGAGTAACCACGCGCCCAGGGCTTCCTGCTCGCTTTCAGGGAGCTTTGAGGCCTCGGAAACCGCCTTCTCCAGAAGTTTTTCCATCGCCATTCATTGTACCACGTAGCGCACGCTGATCAGGGTAGGGAGAGCTTGCCTTGTGTAAACAAGATTCCAATCCTTCACCAGCCGGGCTCTTTCTCACATTCCTCAGTAGGGGTTTCCAGCCCCACGCGAATGGATTCACGCATGCCCGGCGCCGCTAGGAGGTAAAGGGTCTCCTGAATGGCATTCCAATCTTCCTCGGGCACCAGCACGGCACTCGCGCGCAGACTGGTAATCAAGACAGGTTGATGCGCTTCGGCCGCCTCGTCCAGAATTCGGTCAAGCTTTTCCCCTGCCTTTTTGGCATCCAGAGTGTTCATGCGGCAAGATTACGCTCTTTCCCAGTCCCCGGCAAGCGGGTAGCGCGGTAGCGTAGTTCAGCTTCGTTTAAGATGGCAACAACGTTCTTGGGCACTCACATACCGGTTATGCCCCAGGGAAAGGCCGCAGACGAAGCCAAGCAGCGGCTACGTCTGCGACGCTCGCTTTAGTTCAGCATCTGCTCAACGTAGCGCCAGGGAGCGACCCTTCCGGCCACTGTCAGAAAAAACAGGAAGCGGACACGATGTCTCTTGACAAGTTTATCCTATAGGTATATACTAATTTTAACTTTGGTGTTTGGTGCCGCTATGTCCCTGCTGAAACTTCGCCCTGCGACTCCCGAGCGTTTAGCCGTCATCGATCGCGGCGGCGAAGCCAAACCTAGGGTCCGGGGTGGCTGGCGCAAGAGGCTTCAAACCTCCGGAGCGAAGCCTAGAACCTATTGAAAATAAAAGAAAAGCTCAAAACCACAATCCCAAAAAGCCGCCAAATAATTGAAAACAAATACACTTACTCTGTTTTCCCCTAATATCCATGAAAACAAAGGTTGTTACACGTCAACCTGGCCTCATATAGATGTCGTGGCGAACACATTGGCGTTGGAATCACCCCATTTGGGACCGAATCGCGTCGTTAAGCGTGGGCGCTATCATGTCCTCGCGTAAGTCTTCCGGTCTGATCCCTGTTTCTTTTTTCCTTAGCCACCAGCCACCACTCCCGAATGCCATTCGGCCCTACGTCTCGGGTTGCGGCTCGGCTGCGCTGCTCTACTAGGCTCCTCACTTTTCCGCCACGGAGGTCTTCTTCAGCGAGCCGAACCATGCATACAGACACAGACCCACAAACAGCAGGGCGGAAACGCTTTGCGACACCGCCTCGTGCGCGTAGAAAGGCGTCTGGATCCACTCTTCCTGGAAGTGCGGCAGCACGCGCAGCGCCGCCCCAATCACTCCGCCGAGTGCGCCGCCCGCCATCAAGCCGCCCGCAATGATGATGCCGCGCTCGCGGATGGTATTGCCGTGCTGGCCGCCGACCTTCTCCCCGCGCTTGTTCACCAGGTGCGAGAGAAATCCGCCGACCAGGATCGGCGTGGTCAGTTGCAGCGGCAAATAGACTCCCAGCGCGAAGACCATGGAAGAGAGGCCGAGCATCTCCAGCACCACGGTGATCATGGCGCCGATGCCGAACAACATATAGGCCACCGGCTGGCCGCTCATGAATCCCTCCACCACGGCTTTCAGTGCGGAGGCCTGGGGCGCCACCAGGACCTGCCGCAGGTCGCCGGGCGCGGCCTCTCCGAATTGGAAGGCCTTGGCCAGCAGGATGATGGTTAAGCCCGCGGTGATGGCCGAGGCGACGACCCCGATAAACTTCACCTTTTCCTGCGCCGAAGGCGTGGAACCGAGCCAGTAGCCGGCTTTCAGGTCGGTAATGAACTGTCCCGAGGCGCAGAGGGCTACACAGACCATGCCGGCCAGGGCCATCACGAAGAACATGCCGGTGGTCCCGGAGAGCCCGAACTTCAGCAACACGATCGCGGAGACGATGACGGTCAGCAACGTCATGCCGCTGGCCGGGTTGTTGGCCGTGGTGGCAATGGCGTTGGCAGCCACCGTGGTGAAGAAGAATGCGAAGAGCAGCGTCAGCGCCAGGCCCACGGCGACCACGGTCCACGAAACATGAAGTTGTCCGAAGAACGCGGCCACTCCGATTGCCCCCAGCACCACGCCGAGGAGGATGGTGATGATGGGAATGTCACGGTCGGTGCGTTCCATGTGGGGCGCTTCGCCGTGGCGGAAGGCGTGCAACGCGATGCCGAACGATCCGGCCACCACGCGCAGCGACTTGAGGATGCCGACGAGGCCGGCGCTGGCGATGGCGCCCACGCCGATGAAGCGCACATAATTGCGGTAGATGTCGGAGGCCGTCATGTGCGAAATGGGGATGGTGGCAGGATACACCGTGACGTCGCCCATGTGGCTGCCGATGAACCAGATCATGGGGACGAGCACGAAGTTCACCAGAATGCCGCCGGCGCAAAAGATCAGGGAAATGCGCAGGCCCATCACGTAGCCCAGGCCCGAGGACGAAGCTGATGGCGTCGAAATTGAAGACCATGCGCCCGCGCTCGGCCAGTGACCGGACCGCGGGTACGAACTGGAAGTTCAGGTACTCCTTCCAGACGTGGAACGTGGTGACAAAGAAGTCGTAAACCGCGGCGATGACGGTGGCCTGAATCAGCAGTCGGGCCTGCGAGCCGCCCTTCTCGCCGGTGACCAGGACTTCGGTGATCGCCGTGGCCTCCGGAAAGGGCAGCTTGCCGTGCATTTCGCGCACAAAGTAGCGCCGCAGCGGAATGAGGAAGAGGATGCCGAGGCAGCCGCCGGCGAGGCAGATGAAGATGGTCTGCGCCGGATGCGGGTCGAGGTGGAGAATGTAGAGCGCCGGCACGGTGAAGACGGCGCCGGCCACCACGCTGCCCGAGGCGCCGCCCATGCCGGTGATGATCATGTTCTCGAGCACGCGTGGAGCGCCGCCGGTAGACGCGCGCCAAGCCGATGGCGAGGATGGAGATGGGAATCGCCGCCTCCATTCCCTGGCCGACCTTGAGGGCGGAATAGGCCGACGCGACGCTGAAGACGATACACAGCAACGTGCCCCACAGCACCGCGCGCCAGGTCACCTCCGGTGGCGCCATGCTGGCGGGCACCAGCGGCATATAGATTTCGCCGTCCTTCAACGGCTGGTACGCGTTTTCCGAAAGCGACTTGGTTTCGACATCGGCCATGGGTAAACGAGCCTCCTGACCGGGGCCAAACGCTGGGCCGTCCATCATTGCCCCGCTGCGGTCCCCCCTCGAACCAAACGGGCACCCATTATCCCATAGGGAGTCAAGTATCGCTTGCGACGACACAGCAGTGACGGAGGTCACACCGTGAAGTGAGTGGCCTGGGCTAGGTGCGGTCACCCCTTGGGGGCGCAGAAGTTCTTCCATGGCAAAAACCGAAAATCTCGAAGACGGACGCCCCGCCGTGGGTTCGGGAGCGCGAGTCTTAGGAAGAACCGCAGACCTCAAAGGCGGAGGCGCTACGGTTGCGGTCATAGCATCGGCAGCTATTGTTGATTCCCGCTCGCCACGAAGCGCACATCCTGCACGTACTTGCCGATTTGCAGGTGGGCATCGCCGGCGCCGGTAATGGCTCGACCGTTGAAACGTAAATTCTCGATCGTCACGCCCCACACATCGTGCGCGGCATCAAGGCCGGTGAAAGCCGAGGGGGGCATGGTTTTCCCCGTCACGGAAATGTCCTTGAACGTCACATCGCGAACCGTGCCGGCTTCTTTGTCCTGGGTAATCGCCGTCGGGGCAATGACGATCACCAACAGGTTGGGGACATATCCGGCCCCGGCGGGAAGGGTTGCGCATCCGCCGCAGGCCCCCACGGTTAAATCGGGGGTGGGGTGGTATTTCTCGCCGGGGTGGTGCTGAATCAGCGGTGGGGGGTTCGAGTCGTCCACTTCCACGCGCACGTTTTCATAGTGAATGTCGTGTACGGCGGCCCGGTCACTGTGTTGGATATCCATGGCGATGTGGGTGTTCCGGATCACGTCAATGTCGCGGAAAACGACGTCGGTGATCTCCGGGGCGCTGGTCTCCGCGCCAATCTCCAACGCCCGTCCCCAATCGCACCAGACCACCAGCCCGCTCATGTGAATGTTACGCACCGGCTGACCGTCGTAGCTTTCGCCGGGAAGCGGTCGCGCGCCCCCCGATTCCCCCTTAACGCCCTTGAGCACCATACCGTCATCGAAGGAGCGGATGAAGGAGTCCCGGACCGTCACGTCCTGGCTGTTGCAGATGTCGATTCCGTCTGAGTTGTACCGCCAAAAACCCACCAGTTTGACGTCGGAGATATCCAGCTTTCGGGAGCCGAAGGCGCTGAGGCCATACAGGTCCGAATCGCGAATGATGATGCCGTCGATCTTGACGCCGGAGCAGTCCTCGAGGTGAATGGAGCCCCCGCCTTGGCCGCGCGCGAATTCGCTGGTGTCGATGATACCGCGCCCGAGAATCCGCACCCCCGCACCTTGCGGCCCTTGATCGCGGCGTAAACCACCGCCCCTCCGGCGACGTAGACCGTCTGGCCACTATGCAATTCGATCCTACCCGGCTTGTGAACGCCCGGACCGAAATACAAGACATTCGGGTCGCCTGGCTTGGGAACCTCACCCTCCGGTGGATCGGCGAACAGGTGCAAGGCATGGCGCGGGCCGTCCAACTCCACCGTCACTTGCCCCGGCCGCAGGAGTTTGAAATTGATGCGCTGACCTTCGACGGTCGGCTGAATGCCGCGCGAGGTGGGCCGCACCACCACCGACTGGAAGGGTTGCGGGGAAGTGACTTCCACTTGGACGGCGCCCGACATTCCCCAGTAGGCGAAGCCCGCCAACTCCGTCTGGTCCAGAGGCCGCTGATAGCCCGGCCACACCTGGTTGAAGGGCATGGCCGAGACCCGACAGGCGTATACCGCCACCGCTTGGCCGTTCACCCGCAGCGTGTAGCCCTCAAGAAGCTTCTCTTCCGCCGGAGCCGCCCAGCTCACCACCCCACCATGGCTCTTCGGGCCTTCCCGGTTCGCACCTTTCATCCGCAGACTCGACTCCAAGCTGATCGCCAGAAGCATCACGAGAAACGTGAGATTTTTGGATAGCATCACCAATCACCGTCCCATTTGAGCCTTATGAAATAAGCCGAATTGCTTGACCGGAGGAGCCCCCCCTGGCTGACATGTGCCCTACCCGATCCAGAGAAGCTGTGAAAGAATTGGAAGAGGCGAGGTTCTGCTCTCCCGCAGAAGGACCGTTTGAACGAAGCCGCTGGGCGGCGGACGCTTCGCGTGCGTGGAGTTGAACGATTGTCCTGATCAGGTATGGTCGGGTCATAAGGAGGATCCCTATGACCCGTTTACGCCGAATGATGCTCGAAGAACTCGAGCGTCGTAATTACTCTCAGGGTACGATCCGTTGCTATCTCCGTGCGGTGGCGGATTTCGCCCGCTACTTCCACCGTTCTCCCGACCAACTGCGCCCCGAGCACGTTCGTGAATACCAAGCCTATTTGTTCCGCGAGCGCAAGCTGGATGCGAGCAGTGTGACGCAGCAGTTGGCCGCGCTACGCTTCTTCTTCCTCAAAACCCTCAAGAAGCGTTGGACCATGGACGAAACCCCCTACCCCAAGAAGGTACGTCGCCTGCCCACCGTTCTCAGCCAGGAAGAAGTCGCCCAGCTCATTAACGCCGCTCCCACTCCCTTCTATCGCATCCTGTTGATGACCCTCTACGCGACCGGCGCGCGTTGCGCCGAGGTGGCGCGACTGCAAGTCGGGGATATCGACAGCCAGCGCATGGTCATCCACATTCGCGGCGGCAAAGGGCGTGTGGATCGCGACGTGATGCTCCGCCCCGCCCTGCTCGCCGCCTTACGCGAGCACTGGAGCCGGCTCAAGCCGAAAGTCTGGCTTTTCCCCGGCAACCGTTGGCATTCCGCCCCGCAGCCCATCGGCTGCAAGGCCGTCTGGCAGGCTTGCTATCATGCGGCGCAGCGTGCCGGTCTCAAGAAAAGTGTGCATCCCCATACGCTTCGCCACTGCTTTGCAACTCATCTCCTCGAAGCCGGTGCGGATCTGCGCACGATTCAGATTCTGTTAGGTCACCATGATCTGAAAGAGACCACCCAGTACTTGCACCTTTCCACCCGCCATCTCCACGCTACCGCCAGTCCCCTGGACGCGTTGGCGTTGTCGGCCCCGGGAAAGAAAGACGATCCGCCCGGAGACGCCTAAATGAACCGGCCACCCTTGGAGGTGGCCGATCTCATCCGCGTGGCGGGGCAGAGATTCATCGAACGCAGCCGCTCCTGGCTGACCGCCCAGCACCGCAAGGTCCTGGCGGCCATCGAGCGTTGCCGCACCGCCGCGCTCGGCGGGCATCGCGATGAGTGTTCCCGCTGCGGGTATCGCGCCATCTCTTACAACTCCTGCAGAAATCGGCACTGTCCCAAGTGTCAGGCCCAGGCCCGCGACCGCTGGCTGGAGGCGCGCCGGCAGGAACTCCTGCCCACCCGCTACGTACACGTGGTCTTCACCCTTCCTCATCTTCTGGCGCCCTTGGCTTTGCAGAACAAGAAGATTCTCTACGATCTGCTGCTCCGCGCCAGCGCCCAAACCCTGCTGAAAGTCGCACGCCATCCCCGGCATCTGGGCGCCGAGATCGGCTTCTTCAGTGTCCTCCACACGTGGAACCAGAAGCTGGAGCATCATCCTCATGTCCATCGTGTTGCCATCTCCAACCATTGCCTCGTTTCCCTAATCGGCGACCAGGTCACCTTCCGCTGGCGAGACTCCGCCCACGGCAACCAGCAGCGCCTCGTGACCCTGTCCGTGGACGAGTTCTTGCGACGCTTTCTGCTCCACCTGCTTCCCCCCGGTTTCGTGCGCATCCTCCACTTCGGTTTCTTCGCCCCTCGTCGTCGCGCTCGACTGACCCCCCTCTGTTTCCAACTCCTGCCATCGGCGACCGATTCGCCTCAGGCTCAACTCTCCACACCAAGGGACGCGGAGGTCCCCTCCACCCCCCCTCCCACTTCTCTCTGGACCTGTCCGCAATGCGGCGGCCCCATGACCATCTTGCAGCGACTCAGCGCCGCCCAGATCGCCCTACGTTCTCCACCCCTTCCCTTGGCGAGGAACTCATGAAACGATCGCGACTATTCCCAAAAGGCTCCGGGCCTTCAACGCCCGCACGCTTCGTGTGCCTTGTCCACCGCGCAACACACTTTCACTGCCCTCCACCCCTTTCTATCGCGGTCCATCAACCCTCCGATCACCTCTTTCCCCTCGATTCGCCGCCCCTCCCACACGCCTTTCTCGTGCACCGCCTCCCGCCTCGCACCACAAACACGATTCAAATCCCATAGGGTCGTGACGCGGCTTCGTCCAAACGGCTGTATCGAAAGCGCGCCGTTCCGACCATCGCGCGGCCCATCACTTTTTCGCCGGCGCGCTTCCGATACAGCACTAACGTTTTGCGGGTGCTATCGACCCCGGCGGAGATTGGTTATGGCCACGACATTCGATTTCCTTTCCTGGCGGGGGGCTTTTGACCCCTCGGGTTTCCTTCTTCTTTAGCTTTCCACCGGCTGCCGGCGAACTTTCCAGCGCAGGCGGAACCATTGCTGAATGTTGTAAGTGAGACAGGCCCACAACACCTCACAGCGAACCTTGCGCAGGCCGCGCACCGCAAACTGCCGCAGCCCCAGCTTGGCCTTCAGCCAGAGATTCGAGAACTCTGCCACCGGAGCCCGCAAGCGATAAAGGGAGCGCGCGGCTGCGGTCTGCATCTTGGCCACGTACTCCGCCACCGCCGCGACCGGCAGGCTGCGCACCAGGTCTGCGGCCGCTTAGCTCCCGGACAACACTGCTGGCGAAACGGACAATCCCGGCAATCCGCCGCCCGCGCCTTATAAACTTTCCGCTCCACTCCCACCCGATCATGTTTGGTGGTCTGATAAGGAAGGGGCTTGCCCTGCGGACAGGTATAGGTGTTGCGGCCCGCATCGTAGGGAAACCGGTCGCGGATAAAAGGCGGCATCGACACCGCGCTGCTGCAGTCGGCGCGTCGTCGCCTCCGGATCCGGCTCCAGACTGCTGCCAATCAAATCCACCCCCCGCTCGGCGGCGACCAGGATGTTCTCCCGCGTGGTGTAACCCTCGTCCACGACCAGGTGCTGCGGGCGCTTGGCCCGTCTGCCGCTCAACTTCCGCCAACCCCGCCACCATTTCGTGCTGATCATTCGCCGCCTGCGTCACGCTCGCCCCCACGATGATGCCATGCGCCGCATCGGTGGCAATCTGCACGTTGTGGCTGGAAGGTCGCCGCCGTCGCTCTGCTTTCATGTTGCGCGCTTCCGGTTCCGTCTCGCTCACCCGCCGCTCGGACTGCTCCGCGTCGGCCTCGGGGGGCCGCCTGCACCTTCTCCATCTCTTCCAACGCCAGTTCCAGCCTCTCCACCTTCTCGCGTGCCGCTGCCGCGCGTCGGCTGCATTCCTCTTGCCGGGGATCACCCCCATAAGCGTTTACTTAAGAACGCGCCTTTTGCGTTTTCTCTTCGACTCTGCCAGCTGCCGGGCGATCTCCTGCCAATGGCCGAGTGTGCTGGCCAGTCCTTCCGTGGGAAGGATGGCGGCGTGAATTTCTCTCAGCATATATTCGCTTTCACGCCAGCGGCTCCGTCGGTCGGTCCAATTCATAGCCCCAGGGGGAAAGGGTTCGGGCCGCGCCGATCAACCGCTCGACCAACAAGCTAGTAAACAGCTTGCCGTGCAGCCAAGCGCGGCAGCTCTCCGGATCCTTCTTGGGCAGGTGTCCGAGCCCCAGGAGCGATTTCATGCGCTTGAACGCCAGCTCGATCTGCCAGCGGGAACGGTACAACTCCAGCACCCGGAATCGCCCCCAGGAGGCCATCAAGCTGGTCCACAGAAAGAAGAATTGGACCGCCTCCAGCGATTCGGCCGTGACCGGTTTCTGCTGCTTGCTGGCTATCCGCAGCAGCCGCTGGCGCGCGTAGGCGGCCGCCTGCCGACTCTTGCGCACCGCCACCAGGCGGCCCGGAATGGCGCGCCCCGAGTCGGGTCGCACCCAAGCGGCCCATTCCCCCGTCTGTTTGGGAGCTAAAGGGCGGGCGCGCTTCAGCACCGCTAACCTCCTGCCTTGCGCATCCCATAAGGGAAGCGAGCTACGGTTCAGGCGTACGGCGACATCACCCCCCGCTTCCACCACGTGCTGCACGCCCGGGGGATTCGCATAGCCGCGGTCTCCCAGCATGATGTCCCCCGCCAAGACGGGAAATCGCCGCCACGCCTCGCCCCCATGTCCATCGGTCAATTCGAAAAAATCGCATTGCAGGGTCTGCAGGTTAAGGGCGTAGTGGATCCGCCAATCCGTGCCCGTGCTTCCCGGTTCCGACACCGCCGTGGCATCCACCGCTCGGACCCGTCGCTCCACGCGCGGAGCCACCATCCCTAAGTCGCCGCGCATTTGCTCGGCCAGCCATCGCAACCACTCCTCCGCCGAGCGCAGGCGCTTGTACACCGCCGCTGCGTTCAGTCGCGCCAGCCCCATCTGCCTAGCCCGCACCGCGGTCTCCGCCAGCGAACACCCCGTCGCGATATGGATCAAGAGCGTCCGCAGCAGCGCCGGCGCGTCCGCCACTCCCCGCGCCCGCACCAACGCCCCAGACTCACGCGCCTTGCCTTCCCAACCTTCGGGCAGAAATGAACACAATACTTCCCAATCATCCAGTTCCTCAAGCACCGCTGTGGTTTGGCTCATGGACCCGAAGCATAACTGAACCCCAACTCAAAAGCAATCATTAAGTAAACGCTTATGGGGGGTTGCCCTGGGGGTCCCAGGCGGTCTGGGTGAAGACGCATCCCAACTTGACCTCGCGGGTATGGGAGGGTTGACCTTCTGTCTTGCCTTGCCGGCCCACTGTCTCTTTCTTCACCACCGGCACTCCCGTCCCATCCATTTGCACTTACAGGATCGGAACCGCTTCCCCCGCCCCCGCCGGCAGATCCAACGGCAGGGCCTGCTGCATCTCTTCCTGCTCGCGCGCGGCGATATTCTCTCCGAGGGCTTCCGCCGTCCGCTCCACGGCTTGGGTGGTCACCTCCAGACCGGCGAGGAGTTTCCGTTGCTGGCGTCCGTGGTCGAAGGACGTCGGCTGGCCCACCACCGCCTGCATGCGGCGCACCCCGGGAGAGAACTCCGTGCTTTCGATGTCCAGTTCGGCATCGGCGGGGAATTGGCCCGCCTGGCAGTGCGGGCACAAGTAGTACGGACGCAACACTTCCACCGTGCCCACCGCGGTCAGGACGGGCTTGGAGCGCAGTTCCCGGTAATGAGCGAGGTGGCCGCAAGCACAAGGGAGGGTCCGCTGGTCGGCGCGCGGAGCCGGAAATTGCAACCGTTCGGTCAGGGCGGCGGCCCCGGCCCGATGCAGGGCGGAGCGCACCGCCATCTCGACGGCTTCCAGGTCGAAACGGCCCGTCTGGCGGCGAGCGTTGAAGATGACGCGCAACAACTGGTCTACTTCGCGCGCGATTTCTTGGCGGATCGCTCCCGCCGTTTTTTTTCCTGGTCGCGGGCAGACTCTTCCTGCATTGGCCGCAGACGGCAGAGGTGCGCACTCACCTCGACAAACTCGTGACTGAGTCGCTGGAACTCTCGAAACTCCGCCACCTCTCGCTCGGCTTTGCGTACCGCCGCAGGATGGGGCAGAGCCTCGGAGATGGTTTTACCATCCACTTTGTAGGTGAGTCGAAGATGGGGCCCGTGTGCCGGCTGGCCAGGTTGGTGGCAGCGACAGCTTGCTTTGCCACAACGACCGGAAGTGCCCGTGATGGAACCTGGGCGAAGATCGCCGAGTTGAGCGATTTGTTAAGCAATAGCCGCGCGCTGATGCTCCATTTCGGTGACGGAATCTGGCATGAGAAGGGCCCTCCATTTCCTAGCGTATATCATACGCAAGGAAATAGGCCACCAAAAAAGAAACCTACACCACCGTCACTCCTAGGTCGCGCACCCCGTGGCCACCGTAATCCGTCTGTAAGCAGATGAATTCGATGGGAACCAGGGAATTGGGGCTTGGTGACGCCACAAAACGGATCTCCCCGGATCGCGAAGCGCTCGCGGCCGGCGCGGTTGCATCTCGATGGCGGAACGGGGGCACACTTCGCCCGGTCGGGTGGCGGGTTTCAGGTTGAGCAGCGGGGCGCCCATCAGCAGCGCCCAGGCAGGGGCAGCAAGCCCAGGGCGTGGTGCCAATTACTGAACTGCGCCCAGCCCCGCGCCAGCCGTGGAACCGTTTGCCGGGCATGCTGCACCAGTTTCCCGGGCGTGTAGAAGATCAGAAACCGCAAGCACTTGGGCCGCGCTGCGAGTGGTTCCGGCGGCAGGGCCAAGCGCTTCAGGGCCGTCAGCACGTTGTAGGTCAGCACCGCCAGCCGTAGCCAAGCGGCGTTGGCTCCGAAGCGTCCGCAGGGCATCACCCCGCCCGCCAGTTCGTTCTTGATCACGTCGTGCGCCGCCTCGATCGATCCCGCCTTTTCCCGATGCCATTGCAGCAACTGCTTCGGCGTCCACTCCCACACGTTGCTGATCACCGCGAAATGCTTCAGCGCGCTGCCATCGGCAAACAACTCTCCCTGCTTCTTGCGAATCCGCAAGGCCACGGACCGCAACGGTTCCCGATAGGTATTCTCAGCGCTTTCCTCGGGAACGTAGTCCACCTCGGCGCATTCCTTGATCGCCGCGCTGTCCTCCTGGTACGGCTGCCATTGCGCCTCCGGCAGAGCGACAATCTCCGCGCGCAAGGCGGCATTCATCCGTGCGCTCACCGCAAACCCGATCCGCCCCGCCGGTCCGCCTGCCCGCTTCTCGTCCCGCAACCAGCTCAGCAGCTTCTCCTCATCACAGGCCGCATCGCCGCGAAAATAGCGCCCTTCCACCGTTCCCGGCAGCCCCGTAAAGGCCCCCTGCGCCACCGGCAACAGCGCCTGCTGCGCGGGCACATTACCGTTGCGAAATTCCTCCACCACCACCACGTTCAGCTCCGCCCACAGCCCCAGCACCGGCTGATATCCGCTGCTCCCCTCATACGTCGCCTTCGCTTCCCGCTTCCAACTCTCGATCACCGTGGCGTCCAGATCGATCGTGGCAATCTTCTCCGTCGCACATCGACGCCCCAATTCCTGCACCACCTCGCGGTTGACCTCTCCGAGCCCTCGCAGCGACGCGCTCTCCTCGGGAATGTAACTCACCCCTCCCACCGGCAGCGCTCGCTGGGCCTCCACGATCTTCCCCTCATCGTGAAAGTGGTAGAGAAACTTCCGCGCCGCTTCCGCGCTCGGTATCGCACGCCCCAACATCTCCGCCAATCCCGCGTCTTCGCGCAAGCGATCGAAGTCCTCCAGACAATCGCCCCCCAGCGCGTTCAACACCAGAAAGCTCTCGATGTAGGTCGCCTCATCCCCACTCCCGCTGCTTGAGCCGCACGTGCCGCTGCACGCTCCCCGGCACGCCCAGGGACCGCGCCGCCCCGCACCAGCAGCGGCACTCCCCCCAACGCCGTCACGCATTCTTCCAGCGGCGCGGAATCGATCTCAAACGGAAATTCACCCTCGGCCGGACTGCCCTTCGCTCGCCTCTTCATCATCTCTGCAGTTAGCTCTCAATCTGCAACGTCTGAGTCAGGACTGGGAACGCTACTATGGCCATCCCATCCTGCTGGTGGAGACTTTTGTGGACGCCTCGCGCTTCCGCGGGACTTGTTATCTGCGCCGCGGGCTGGCAGACGCTGGGGGCCACGCGCGGTTTCGCCAAGCACGGCCGGGGTTATCTCGCTCACGGCCATCCCAAGCAGGTGTGGGTTCGTCCGCTGCGCCCGCAAGCACGCGAGAGTTTGACGGCGGCTTTTCTTGCCTCCTTGCCACTTCCGCAGAAAGGAGACCTTTCCCATGATCGACGTGAACCGCCTTCCCTTGGAGGGCGAAGGTGGATTGATCGAGATGTTGCGCACCCTGGTGGATCCGCGCAAACGGCGCGGGGTGCGTCATCCCTTGGTGACCGTGGTGGCGATTAGCGTCTGTGCCGCCCTCTCCGGCGCGCGCAGTTTCAAGGCCATCGCGGAGTGGGCCAAAGACTTGCGCCGCGACACGCTGCGGCGCTTGGGTTCGCAGCGTTGGCGCCCCCCTTCGGAACCCACCGTGCGGCGCGTCTTGCAAAAGCTGGACGCCGACCGTCTGGATGTGGAAATCGGTCGCTGGCTGCTCCCGCATTGTCGGGTGGCTGGCCGGGGCCTGAGCGTCGATGGCAAAACCTTGCGCGGCGCTCACGACGCAGGCCAGACCGCCCCCCACTTGCTCCAGCGCCATCTTGCACCAGGAAGGGGCGGTGGTGGCGCAGCGCGCGGGGGGTGAGAAAACCCATGAAATCCCCGAACTGCCCCACCTGTTGGCTCCTCTCCCCATCGAGGGTGCCGTGGTCACCGCCGATGCCCTTCACGCCCAAAAAGAGACCGCTCGCTATGTGGTGGAAGTGAAGAAGGCGGATTATCTCTTCCCCGTCAAGGACAACCAGCCGACCCTCAAACAAGACATTGCGGATCTGCACTTGGAAGCGTTTCCCCCCTCAGCACACCACCCTCGATAAAGGCCACGGCCGTTTGGAAGTCCGACGCCTGTGGGCCCGCAGCGAATTGCAAGACTACCTGGATTTCCCCTACGCCGCTCAAGTCTTCTGCCTACAGCGCGAGACCACGGAATTGAGCACCGGCAAGTTCCGCAGCGAAACCGTGTAGGGCGTCACCAGTTTGAGTGCGCAAAAAGCCGGCCCGACGCGCCGGTTGTCGCTTGAACCGCTGTCACTGGAGCATTGAAAACGGCTTGCATTATGTGCGCGACATGAGCTTTGACGAAGACCGCTGCCGCATTCGCAAATTCGCCGGAGCCCAGGTCATGGCCTCGCTGCGCAACTTGGCCATCAGCCTGTTGCGGTTGGCCGCCGCCGTCAACATCGCCGCCGCGCTTCGCTTTTGCGCTCACCATCCACTCCGAGCTTTGCGTTTGATCGGCTTGGCCAGCGTCTGATCCCAGACGCCAACATCCCGAGGATCGTCGATATGACCTGCTCACACCGAACTCTCCTCCCCCGATCCGCGCCCCTCCCTCGCCTGTTGATGCTTGCGATCCCAGCCTGAAGACGCTTCGTTACAACGGCCTCCACTCCGCCATACCCCCACATCCCCATGAGCTCGACTTTGACGCTACTCTGGATCAACGCCACTTGACATTTCAATAATTAGGTCTACAGTGTAACCAGGAAAAGTAGCGGTTTCGCCGCACGATCGGCCCGAAAGAGTGGCGGCGCTCGAAGCTGCACCGCGCAGTTCGAAACGCTTTCATCTCTTCCCCATAGCCCATCCTGCGGCCTGCTTAATTCCCCATTGGTTTGCCTCCACGCCCGAGGAAGTGGGCGCGAATGAAGGAGGTCGCCATGTTCCAAATGATTAACCAAAGTTCCGCGGAGCCCGATGACCGCAAGATGCTTCTATTACAAGATCGGCATGTTTATTGTGGCCCTCGCTGCCGTAGGTGGGGTGGTATTTCTTTGCGTGCGGTCCCTGAGCTAAACGCGGGTTACCGCCGATTGACGGGGAACTGCTCTTGGACGAGCCGCAAGGCCTCGGCGTGGTTGTGTATGCGGCCATCCAACTGCGCGTCCTCCACGGCCCGGAGGATGGTTTTGAAAATCGGGCCGGGCCCATACCCTTGCGCAATCAAATCGTTGCCGCGCAACAAGGGTAGGGGTTTGATTTCTTCCCGGGGCGTTTCTTCCAGCATCCGCCGCGCCAGCTCATAGTTCGTCAAATCGCTGTGACTCGCGAGACAATCCAGCCGGTGCAGCTCCAGGTGTTCCTCAAACCCTTCCATACGGAGAAAGCGGAGCTGCGTTGAGCGTTTCATGCGGGGAAAATCCTTGAAGCGCAGGTGATGCCGCACCAATTCCACGATGCGTTCGGTTTCGCGCGTGGAGATCCGCAAGCGGCCGCAGATTTCCTCCGCCATCTTGGCGCCCACTTCCACGTGGTTGTCAAAGCGAATGCGTTCGCGGATGGTGAAGGTCGGGGGCTTGCCGACGTCGTGCAGGAGCACGCCCAGAGCCAGGGTGGGAGTGGGCTCCCGCAATCCCTCGAGCATCATCAGCGTGTGAATCCACACGTCGCCCTCGGGGTGGAATTCCGGTGGTTGCTCCACGCCCTGAAAGCGCTTAATTTCCGGCAATGCCTGGGAGAGCAAACCGGACTCGTCCAATAGCTCGAACCCTGCCCGCGCCGGTCCCTCGGTGAGAATCTTTACGATCTCGTCGCGCACGCGTTCCGCGCTCACCGCGTGGATCTGCGGCGCCAACTCGCGGATGGCCTCAAGCGTGGCGGGGTCCAGCTTGAACCCGAAGCGGGCCGTGAAGCGCACGGCGCGCAGCATGCGCAAGTGGTCTTCATTGAGGCGCTCGATTGGATCGCCGATGGTCCGCAGGCGGCGGGCGCGGATGTCAGCTTGCCCCCCCACATAATCCAGCACCTGATCACTGAGCGGGTCGAAGAGCAAGCCGTTGATGGTGAAGTCTCGCCGCTGCACATCTTCTTGCGGGGTCTGAGCGTAGCGGACTTCCTGGGGGTGCCGCCCGTCGGCGTAGACTCCGTCGCTGCGGAAGGTTGCTACCTCGACGTTTCCTGCCTGGTGCGGAACGATGACCACGCCGAATTGGGCGCCCACCGTGAGCGCGTCGGGGAAAAGCCTGAGCACCTGATCGGGAGTTGCGCCCGTGGTCACGTCATAATCCTTGGGCGGGCGGCCCATCAACATGTCGCGCACACATCCGCCCACCAGATAAGCCGGAAAGCCTTCCGACCTCAGGCGGCGCACAATTCCCGTTGCCGTTTCGCGCTTGGCATCCATGCAGGTCAATTACGACCGAGGAAGCACGTCTCCGCAAGTGCTCGGGACGAGCTACCGCCCAGAAAAAGTCGTGGAGGGATAATCGCGGCTGGCTTGGGTGGGGTGTTCCCTTTGCATCACGTCACGATAGAAGCGCCCGGCGATTTCCGCCGCGTGCGGGCCAAACATCAATCGCCCGCCGCGCAATAAGACCACGACCACATACTGGGGTTCGAGTTCCCCGGCGTAGGACATGAACCAACCCAGACGCGCCCCGTTTTCGCTGCAGGTCCCGGTTTTTCCAAAGATAGCTAGATCAGGATCGTAAGCCGAGCGGCCGGTCCCATAAAGCACGGATCCCGCCAAGCCATCGTGGATTTGCGGGATGTATTCAACCAAGTTATCAAGGCGCCGCCGCACCACAGGTTGGAACGCGGCAATCTCCTCGGCGGTGCGTGGATACTGCAACGCGTAAAGCGTCCCCCCATTGGCGATGGTGGAAATGACCACGGCCATCTGCAAGGCAGTTATTTCTATATTCGTGCCGCAATAGGCGAGGAATCCCACCCCCCCTTCCTTGGGCGGAGCGGAAGGATAGAGGCCGGCCGACTCACCCGGAATGTCGATCCCCGCCTTTTCCCCCAAACCGAACTCTTGCGCGTACTCCGTGATGCGCTGGAAGCCGAGCATTTCTCCCAGCTTGTGGAAAAAGATGTTGTTCGAGCGGGCTAGGGCCTCGGTAACGTTCATACGCGCGCTGTTGCCAACATAAAGCTTGGTGTGGGGCGTGATGATGCCTTCCCGCAGCGCGGCGAGCGCCACCACCGGCTTGAACGTCGAGCACGGCGTGAAGCCGCTCGAAAGCGCCAACTTCTGATTGACCATGCTCAGAATGCGCCCGGTATTGGGGTCGACGACCACGATGCTGCCGTTCCAGGTGCCGAGGGCGTCGAGGGCTGCCTGCCGAACGACCGGATCTTCCCCCGCCGGATTGTCGTCCGCGGCAGGATCGCCGTAAGAATTGAGACCCCAGGGATCCCGCGCCCGCCGGGAATGGCGCGTGCTGCGACGGGTGGCCGTCGTCTTGCGGGGAGTGGATTTCGCAGCGGGGGAATTTTTTGCAGGAGTAGCGGGAGTGATGTCGGGGATCCCCGAACTGCCGCCAGGAGCAGCGGTAGCAATTTCAATCCCCAACAACCAGACCGTTGCCAAGGCCAGGATGGCAAGTCGTTTTGATAATTTTTTCACTGATCTCCTTAGTTCAAAGGTTGACGTTGGCCTTACGCCTCGTTTCCGCTGGCGCCGGTACGAGGGAAGGCCATGTTGCCGGACCGCATGGGGAATGGCTTTAGGGCGCCATTCCCCCACTCCTTATTTCTTAGCACGAGCCGGGGCTGCCCCCTCCGCGGACGCAGCCGCGGCGGCTGGCTCGTGATG
This sequence comes from uncultured Acidobacteriota bacterium, assembly GCA_963810005.1. GTDB lineage: Bacteria > Acidobacteriota > Terriglobia > UBA7540 > UBA7540 > Bog-366. Next base: position 194,656 of record CAWELY010000017.1, on the reverse strand, counting down.
GCCGGGGAGGTTCAGGGCTTTTCGCACCTGGCCTTCCATTTTCTTGCGATATCGGGATTGTCGCGCAGGAACTGTCGGGCGTTTTCCCGGCCCTGCCCGATGCGCTCGCCTCCGTAGGAGAACCACGCGCCGCTCTTCTCCAGAATATTGTGCTCGGCGGCAATATCCAGCAGATCGCCCTCTTTTGAAATCCCCTCGCCGTATAGGATATCAAATTCCGCCTCCCGAAAGGGAGCGGCCATTTTGTTTTTGACGATTTTCACCTTGGTACGGTTGCCCACCACGCGGTCGCCGTCCTTGATGGAGGCGATGCGGCGGATGTCCACGCGCACGGAGGAATAGAACTTCAGCGCGCGGCCGCCCGTGGTGGTTTCCGGATTGCCGAACATCACGCCGATTTTTTCGCGAATCTGGTTGATGAAGATAAAGCAGGTTTTCGACTTGGCCACGATGGCGGCGAGCTTGCGCATCGCTTGCGACATCAGCCGCGCTTGCAGCCCGGGAAGCGAATCGCCCATGTCGCCATCGAGTTCGGCCTTGGGGACGAGCGCCGCAACCGAGTCGATCACCAGCACATCAATGGCGTTCGAGCGCACCAGCGACTCGGCGATTTCCAGCGCCTGCTCGCCGTAGTCGGGCTGCGAGACCAGGAGGTTATCGATGTCCACGCCCAACTTCTTGGCGTAGGCCGCGTCCATGGCATGTTCGGCGTCGATGTAGGCGGCCATCCCGCCGCGCTTCTGCGCTTCGGCCACCACGTGCAGCGCGATGGTGGTCTTGCCGCTCGACTCAGGACCGAAAATCTCCACCACCCTGCCGCGCGGCATTCCGCCCACACCCAGCGCGGCGTCAAAGGAAATCGCCCCCGTGGGGATGATGTCCACCGGCACCAAGGCGTCCTTCGTCCCCAGGCGCATGATGGAGCCCTTGCCAAATTGCTTCTCGATCTGGATCAGCGCCAGATCAATGGCCTTGTTCTTTTCCGTTCGATCTTCCGGCATGTTGTTGTCCCTCGACTTTCCATGGTCTGTCTTATTTCCTTGACGATTTATTATCGGCGGCCCGGCATGATCTGCATGAGGAAATCTTAATGCCCCCCTACGGGGAGTTCCTTCCTCAGCCACCTGGGAGTCCAACCTCGTCAGATCTGCCGGGTGGCGTGCCGCCCTGCGCGTGGTGGCTGGCGATTGGGTTTTGACCTGGGAACGCGCTGCTTCCTGGCGGCTGCCTCGCGGCTCTCAAGCCAACGCTTCAGCGACGCCTGACTTTCACCGGACGCACGGCCCAAGATAATGCCTTCCACGCTCAAGTCCTCGTCGAGATCGGGCCAGTGTATGCCTTCGCCGCCTGCAATCAGCCGCCAGTTGTTCCGCTCTCTGGGACTCCCGTGGAGGAGCCGCGGGTACCACACGAGGGGCACCGAAACCGTTCGCCCATCAGACAGATCGACGGCCAAGGAATCATCAGTCAATGTCACCCTCAGTGCGTTCACTGCCTGCATTCTTAAGCTCAAAGAACTCATTCCAACTCCTCAACAAATCATCCACGTTCTCGTCAACAAGTTTGCGAATGCGGTTTAGCTCACGCCTACTGAAACCTTTATTATCCCCCAACCGCACCGGATCGAGCCAGAACTTTGCCTTGCACGAGTCTCTTTCAACGTGAACGTGTGGCGGTTCCGCGGAGTCCGCAGAATAAAAGAAAACCCGATAGGGGCCGTTTTGAAGAACTGTCGGCATTGTAACTCATTCTGGTGACGAGGGGCGATTTCGAATTGTTATCCTCCGTCATTTCGGATACTCGTAAAACCCCCGCCCGGTCTTGCACCCCAGCCAGCCGGCGGCGACCATCTTTTCCAGCAGCGGGCAGGGGCGATACTTCGAGTCGTGGAAGCTCTCGTACAACACCTTCAGGATGTCGAGGCACACGTCCAGGCCAATCAGGTCGGCGAGTTCCAGCGGCCCCATGGGATGATTCATGCCCAGCTTCATCACGTTGTCGACGCCCGCGGCGTCAGCCACGCCTTCCATCAGGCAGAAGACCGCCTCGTTGATCATCGGCATCAGCACGCGGTTCGAGACGAATCCGGGAAAATCGTTCACCCGCACCGGGGTCTTGCCCGCGGAAGTGGCCAGCGCGATGGCCTTCTCGACGGTTTCGGGTGCGGTTTGCAAGCCCGGCACGACTTCCACCAGCTTCATTACCGGCACGGGATTGAAGAAGTGCAGGCCCACGAACTTGCCGGGCCGGTCGGTGGCGGCGGCGAGGCGCGTGATGGAAATCGATGAAGTGTTCGAGGCGAAGATCGTCTCCGGCGGACAGTGCGGCTCAAGCGAACGGAAGACCGCGGCCTTCACCTCGAACTTTTCCGTCACCGCCTCGATGATGATGTCGGCCGCCGCAAGGTCCGGCTTGCTGAGTATGCTGATTCCCGTAACGATACTGGAGATCGCCGCCGGCTTGGTCGGCATGACGGCGGTCTTCAGCCGCGTGAGAGCCTGTTCGCGTTCCTCCGCCGTCATCCGTTCCTTTTCGACGTCGCGCGCCAGTCCCTTGATAATACGCTTGGCGCCCGACTCAACAAGCTCCGGCGAAACATCGAGCAGCACCACCCGATGCCCGGCGCGAAGCATCACATGGGCGATCCCGTGTCCCATTTGGCCCGCGCCGACTACTGCGATTATGGGATTTGGCGATTTAGCGACTTGGTGATTTTCCAATGTCATCAGCCCTCCCCTCTTGGCGCCGAGGTTCTTCTCCGTGTCCTCAGTGCCCGGAAAAGATGGAACACAGAGGTCACAGAGGCGCTCCATGCACTCTGTGTTAAGTCTTTAAAACCACCGAGGACACGGAGAAGTTGAATTTGGTGCCGGGGGCAGACTTCCTTAGCATCGTCCGCGGTCCGTCCCCGATGACCAACGAAAACCTAACAAACAGGTCGCGCTACACCTGCTGCCGAAGTGACCCCTCACCCGGCGGCGCATGGCCGCCACCCTCCCCCCCGGAGAGGGCTGATTAGCTTCCCACCTTCTCCCGGGGGAGAAGGTGCTGAGGTACGAAGCGGATGAGGGGTTTCTCGGATCGAAGCTGCGCGCAAACCTATGATTACCGTGAAATTCCGCATCAAAGCCACCCCGCAAACACTATTTACGGCAAATTGTCCATCCAAATCCGTATTTTTCTGCAAAATTCGCTTCACTTCGACGTAAATGTCCGACTTTTCGCCGGGACATTTTGTCGTGGTTTTGTTTGTTTTCATAGACATTCCGGCTTCGAACGTCACAAATTAACATCTTTTTTGTGGACCGGCCCCCATATTTGACTTTTTGTCTGATTTAAGGTGTGGCGGATTCGCCACAAGGGGCGGAGGTTGGAGCCTTCCCGGCTCGGCATGGGCATCTGCCTTTCATCCCCAGGCACGGACTTCGCAATTGAGTGTACTTACACATCTAGCCTTTGTCAATTACAAAGTGAGGCGGGCTGGCGCCCCGATGTGTCGTGGCGGCCGGTCGCCGATTACCAACGATAGGCCGCGGACCTACCGAACAGGTCCCCGCTTCGCTCGCTGTGATATACTCCAGTGTAAATAGAATTCCAGGTGAATTATGTCGAACTGGCAGCCGGCTCCTTACCGAGACTATCAATGGATCGTCGCCGACCCTCAACTCTTGGGTGGAAGACTGGCGATTCGCGGCACCCGGTTGTCGGTCTCTCTAATCCTCGAATGCCTCGCCTCCGGCATGACTTTGCGGGACATCGACGAAGCCTTTGACCGGGTTTTCCCGCAGGAGGCATTGCCCGAGGTCCTCAAAATCGCCGCCGAGGTTACCAATTCCATTCATGTGGCTGCTTGACGCGAACGTGGACGTGCATCTGGCCGCGATCATCAGGTCAGGATCGGCCCTGGTTTTTCGGGGTTGGCCGCCGGGCAGCCCGCCAATGCAGCGACGCGGCAAAGCCTCTGGTCCGCCGCGATGAGTACGTCGATTCGGCCGGTGTCTTTCCAATCGAGAGCGATAGCCAATTGCAGGGCGTCCAAAGTTCTCAACCCTTCCGTGGCGCCATACTTCATCAGCAGACGCCGGGCAGCATGGAAGTGGTGCGGTTGAATGGGCGGGCCAACCAAGAAATGGTGTTGCCGGAGGTCGGCACGCAAGCATCGCCGGGCGGTCTCGACCTCCCGTTCGTCAATCTCGCCTGTGCGCGCTTTGATGGCGAAGACAGACTCCATCTCTACCATCGCCAAATGGGATACGATACAGCGAAAACCTGGCTCCGAAAAAATCCGCGCCACGAATTCAGACCCTGCTTCTTGGTGATAGAGTTTTGCTGGCGCACTTGTGTCGATGAAATAGTTTGGCAATTAGCGCTCTTGCCGTTGGGCAATCACGACCTCAGACAGGGAGCCGGATATTCCGGACAGAGCCCGTTTCACGTCGTCCCATGAGATGGGATCGAGCGCGGCAGCGGCCCATTCCTCAGGTGCGAAGTATCCGGCCACGTCACCGTCAACGGCAGGAGAATCATTGATGGTGACGCTTACCCGGTGCATTTCTTCCAGTGGCAATGGCTCATCGGGTCGAAGCACTCCGTCCTGGTAGACCGCCTGAAATATCTTTTCCATAATCCCAAGTTTAACTGATTCTTCCGCAAAATTCCCCTGATATTCGAATGGCACGGCTAGCGCCCCGATGGATCGGGGCGGTCGGTCCCCGATGACCCGCGAAAAGCCGCGCACCTACCAAACAGGTCCGCGCTACGATTGCTCGATCACGGTGATATCTTGGACGCAGAATTAACCCTCCAAGGCGCGTTGTACCCCTTCCGGGCTGTGAGCGATGACCGTGAGATAAGCTTGCGTTGGCTGGTCGGGCGTGGCCCGTCCCTGTTCCCAATCGCGAAGCGTGCCCAAGGGAATACGATAGCGGGCGGAAAATTCCTCCTGGGTCAGACCCAGAGCGCGGCGAATAATCTTGATCCGTGGCGTTCGCTTCATGCGCTTGAGGTCGGCTAGGGTCAAAGGGCGTACATCAGGATCAGCAAGCGCCGCGCGTTCAATAGCACTTGGCGACATGGAACGAAATCCCTTGCGGTTCTTACTGGAAGTAGGCTTCCTGCTCATGCTTTGTCGCCCTCCGGGCCGATATGATTCTGATAACCTCTTTTCGCCCGGTAAAGCACGTAGCCACGGTCAGTGCTTTCCTGACCGTGGGCATTTCTCTTGCCCATTGCCAACCCTCCGGCCCGTTGTTCGCATCCTTTCGAACCTTGGGTTGGTGCGCATATTCCAGGAAGAACCCACGGTCAGGAAAGCACTGACCGTGGCTACAAGGTGTGGTGGCCCGCAGGGTCAGACATTAAACGCGTCCCCTTTGCCCAAATTACATTTGTCGCATTTTGTTTCGAGATTGTCATCCGTTGTCTCACCGCCTTTTGACCAAGGCAATATATGATCAACGTGCAATTCGATACCAGGCCGAACTAATGGGCTAGCACCGCAAGCCTTGCAACGAAAACCATCCCTTACTAGGATTCGGAATCGTTGACGGTCCGATATCTCCCGGCGAGTGCGGCGTTTGGCTGGGGCCATCTGATCCGCTGAATCTATTGTGCCCTTCTTCTCTTCTACGTCGTGCTGGCTTTGATCCGGGGCGTCAGAGTTGACCCACACAACAAATGCTTTAAGTGCATTTGACCATGAGCCGAATCGGTTTTCGTAAGTTCCTACCGAGAACCGGGAAGCGGGATCTCTTACCTCATTGTATCTAGGTTGTCGTCCGAGGTTTATCCATTGCGATTTGATATTCTCGAAAAGCTCTTCGTCACTTATCCCTATTTTTGATCTGCTGGGTTGGAGGCCAGCAAGCTTTAGCGCCCTGGGCCACGAGCCAAATCTTCGTTGTATTGTACTCGGATGAGCTTTTCCGATTTTCTCGTATTCGGCCATTGTGATTGTGTTTCTGCCGTTCTTTTTGGCGCTAAGGCGCAGGTCTTCTAATAGTTTTTCGTCAGGTGCGCCCCTAAGACTTTCTTCTAACTCAAACTTCATGTTTCCTCTTTTTGCCGAAAGAACTGGCTCGCGGGTGGCGCATAGATCGCCTTTTATGCATGTGCTCCCCCGGTCGCCGACATAAAAGGCAATGTCGGCGCCACCCAAACTTGCATGAGTTCAGTTAAGATTCTCACCTCTCGACGGCAAGCGCGACGGCATTGCCCCCGCCGAGGCACAGCGCGGCCACACCGCGCTTGGCACTGCGGCGCGCCATTTCGTAGAGCAGGGTGACGAGGACGCGCGCGCCGGAGGCTCCGATGGGGTGGCCGAGGGCCACGGCTCCCCCATTTACATTGGTCTTGGCGGGGTCGAGGCCCAACTGCTCCATCACCGCGATGGCCTGGACGGAGAAAGCCTCGTTCAACTCGAACAGGTCCACGTCCTCGGTTTTCCAATCCAATTTCTTAAGCAACATGCGCACGGCATCCACGGGCGCCATCAGGACCCATTTGGGCTCGACGCCGCTCACCGCCTGCCCGACAACGCGCGCCAGGGGCGTCTTGCCCAATTCGCGAGCTTTTTCGAGCGACGAGACCACCAGCGCCGCCGCGCCGTCGTTTGTGCCGGGGGCATTTCCGGCGGTCACCGTGCCATCCGGTTTAAAGGCGGGCCGGAGCTTGGCGAGCCCTTCGAGCGATGTATCCGCGCGCGGGGATTCATCGGTCGAGAACTGGATGGGGTCACCTTTCTTCTGCTTGATGGAGATGGGCACGGTTTCATCCTGGAAGCGGCCATTCTTGATGGCATCGATCGCGCGGCGGTGGCTCTCCACCGCGTACGCATCCTGGCGCTGGCGGGTGATGCCGTATTTTTCCGCCACCAATTCGCCCGTCATCCCCATGTGGAAGTCTTCGTAGGCATCCCAAAGGCCGTCGGTGATCATAGAGTCGAGCACTTTGCCGTGCCCAATCCGCATCCCGGCGCGGGCCTGGGGCAGCAAGTACGGGCAGTTGGTCATCGATTCCATACCGCCCGCCACGACGATTTCAGCATTGCCGGTTTCGATGGCCTGCGCGGCCAGCCCCACAGCCTTGAGTCCCGAACCGCAAACTTTGTTGATGGTCATGGCGGCCACGCGATTCGCGAGGCCGCCCTTCAGGCCCGCCTGCCGCGCGGGGTTTTGACCCAGCCCTGCCGGCACCACATTGCCCATAATGATTTCATCGACCTGCGCCGGGTCGATACCCGCCCGGCGCACCGCCTCGCGGACGGCGAACGCGCCCAAATCTACTGCGGAAAAAGATGTAAGCGAACCCTGAAATTTTCCAATAGCGGTGCGACAAGCCGAAATGATGACGATTTCACGCATGGTTTTCCACCCCCGGCGGAAAGTGTGTTCTCGGCTCCTCGAAATGTCAAGGCATCCGAGCCGCACGGCAGAGAAGTTACCGGATTCGCGGGAGGAGGGGAAAAGGCGTTTGGATTTGGGGCCCTGTCAGCTTATGATACTGTCAGAAAGTGGGGCAAAGCGGGCTACCCTTGCGCGGATCCAACCCCATCATCGCGCCTTGTTGCGGCAACCTCAGCGGACGCTTTCAGGATTTCTGGGAACGCCGATCGACACCCTGGACCCCTTGATGGTTTCCATCACTCGCTTTAGGCGTGCACCACCGACTCCTGATACTCGCCGAAGACTCGGCGCAAGGCGTCGGAAATCTCCCCCACGGTGGCGTATGCCTTGACGGCGTCGAGGATGGCCGGGAGCATGTTGCGCTCGGTGCGCGCGGTCTCCTCCACGGCTCGGAGGGTTGCTTCGCACGCGCGAAGCGTCGCGGCGGGCGCGCAGCCTGGCCAGACGTTCCACCTGGGTGCGCTCGATTTCGGGATCGATGCGGAAAGGAAGCAGCGCCGGGCCCGCAGTCCGGCCCTGCGGCTTTTCCCTGCCGGAAGGGTTAGTCTCCTCCACGTACTGGTTTACGCCCACCACCACTCGGTCGCCCCGCTCGATGGCTTTCTGATATTCGTAGGCCGCCTGCTGGATCTCGCGCTGCACGTAGCCCGCTTCGATGGCGCGCACCATGCCGCCCATCGCATCGATCTTGCGCTAGGTATTCCCGGGCCTGGGCCTCGATCTCATCGGTGAGTTTTTCGATAACGTAGGAGCCCGCCAGCGGATCGACGGTATTGGCCACGCCGCTTTCCGCGGCCAGAATCTGTTGCGTGCGCAAGGCCAGCAGCGCGGAAGCTTCCGTGGGCAAGGCCAGCGCTTCGTCGCGAGCATTGGTGTGCAGCGATTGCGTCCCGCCCAGCACCGCCGCCAGCGCCTGCAGCGTCACGCGCACGATGTTCACGTCGGGCTGCTGCGCGGTGAGCGTGGAGCCGGCGGTTTGCGTGTGGAAGCGAAACATCCAGGAGCGCGGGTCCTGGGCTTTGAAGCGCTCCCGCATGATGCGCGCCCACAGCCGCCGCGCGGCGCGGAACTTGCTGATTTCTTCCAGCAGATCGTTGTGCGCATTCAGGAAGAAGGAGAGGCGCGGCGCAAATTCATCCACCGCCAGGCCCCGCGCCAGCGCGGCTTCCACGTAAGCAATGGCGTTGGCCAGCGTGAAAGCCACTTCCTGCACGGCGGTCGAGCCCGCTTCGCGAATGTGATAGCCGCTGATGGAGATGGTGTTCCACTCGGGAGCGCGATCGCGGCAGAAGGCAAAGATATCCGTCACGATGCGCAGCGCGGGAGCGAGCGGATAAATGTAAGTGCCGCGCGCGATGTATTCTTTCAAAATATCGTTCTGAACCGTTCCCGACAACCGGGTGAGATCCGCGCCTTGCTTTTCCGCCACGGCGAAATAGAGCGCCAGCAAAATCGCGGCCGTGGCGTTGATGGTCATCGACGCCGAGACGCGCTCGAGAGGGATTCCCTCGAAGAGCATTTCCATATCCTCGAGGGAGTCGATGGCCACACCCACGCGGCCCACCTCACCGCGCGCCAGGGGATGGTCAGAATCAAGGCCAATCTGCGTGGGAAGGTCGAAAGCCACGGAGAGGCCGGTTTGCCCTTGCGAAAGCAGATAACGGTAGCGCGCATTCGATTCGCGCGCCGAGCCGAAACCCGCATACTGGCGCATGGTCCAGAGGCGGCTGCGGTAAAGCGACGGGTAAACGCCGCGCGTGTAGGGATATTCACCCGGGTAGCCCGCCTGATGCTCGTAGTCCCAGCCGCCAAGGTCCCCAGGCGTATAGAACCTCTTGAGCTCCAACCCCGAGCCCGTTGCGAATTTCGCTTTGAGTTCCTTGTCGTTGTGCATAGCCGGTAGCGCAGGGCTCGCACTCCAGCCCTGCGGTCCTTCAAGCAAACCTGGAAAAGCCGCAGGGCTGGAGGGCGAGCCCTGCGCTACATTTTCTTCGGCGTGCGGTCAACGCACGTTTCGCGCCTTTACAAAAGAGTAAAGGCAAAGGATCGCCAGAAATACGGTGAGCCCCCCATATAACTCGAAGTAGAGCAAGCCTGCCTCAGGAGTTTTCCGGTAATCCTCCCACTCTGACATAGGTCTGTGACGCGACGGCAAGCGTCAATACCATAAAGGCCAGCGCGATGAGCATGTGAAACAACCGCTTCGCGTTGAGAAACCAATAATGGAACAAACTTCCGAGTCGACTCAAAGCCTTCCTTTCCTGCCCTGCGGGGGCTCTTCCGATTCCCAGTACGTTATCGTAAGGACAAACCGCGGTGCAGTCAAATACCGGTAGCGTCCCCGAGCGTCTTCGCTGCGCAGCTGCCAAAATGGGCGGATTGCCGTTTGGAGTCGCCTTGATTTCACGGTGTTACGCGCTACGACGGGCTTTCGCCTTGACGTCTATCGGCGGCAATCCTAGAATTGAGTTTGCAAGCCAGCCTCGACCTGCCAGGTGAGTCTTGGAGCTAGACGATAATTTCAAACGCCTGATCAAAGAATTGGGCGACGCCATCAACGAATCTCTCTCCGATTCCGAGCGAATTGCCGAGGTCATGTCGCGCATCCGCAACGCCGGCTACGACCTCTTTCTGGTTCTGGAAGTCACCATCGGCTTCAACAAGCGCGGCGAGGTGAACCTGGTGCATCGCCAGAAACTCAACGCCGATGCCCGCCCCGATCCCGAATTCCACCTGACCACGCAAGACACCCAATTCCTTCGCGCCCTGAAAATCGTTGTGGATGAAGACCTCGAGTCCTAATTAATGTTCTGACATCGCGGACAGCCGCCCTTCCGCTATCCAAGCTCAGGGTGACATCCCAAGTCATTTATTGCCGCAAAGTGCTAGACTGCGCACGATCCTTTTGCTGAGCGGAGGCAGGTATGCGCAAATTGCACACGCAGCGAACTTCGCGGCGGGAGTTCCTTTCGACGATCGCTGCCGCCGTCCCGTCCCTTACGCTGGGTGGGAAAACTCGGAAGTTCGGGAGGCAGACGCGCTTGGCCCTTGGGGATAGCGGCCCTGGCAGCTTCACGGGGGATGAACGCCACGGCCTTTTGAACAACCGTTTTCTCACCTTTGCCACGGTTGTTCGTGTCAATCAAATTGAAGTCCGCCGGGGCGAGGGAATTGGCGACGACGAAACCGCTTCTCACACTCCTGTTACCATCGCGGCTTTTCGAAATGCCTTCGCCCAAGGCTGGCCCGGCGGCCGCATGACTTGGGCTTTGAGCTGGCTGGCGCTCACCAACACGTCGGAACAGTTCAAAGGCATCCGCAAACTGGTGGCGGAATATCGCCAGCGCTACGGCGACGAGGTCACCTTCATTCCCGGCGGATACTTCGCCAACGCCTATAACACGCGGGAGCAGGTGAATCGCGACCTGCACGACGGCCTCGCGCTCGCCTCAGCCGTGGTGGGCGGGGGTTATCGGCCCCAGGGCGTTATTGCCGGATTCCTTGCCGCGGCCAACCAGCGCTTCCTCGCCGAGCATGAGGGCATCCACGTTTGCCAGGGCAACGTGTGGAGCCAGTACTCGGTGGACAACCAGGACGGCGACGGGTCGATTTGCTACCCTTACTATCCCTCCACCGAACATTTTTGCAAGCCCGCGCAGGGCCAGAGCGACTTCATCGACTGCGTGAACCTGGACGGCTGGACGTGCGACTTTCTGGCGGCGCGCCGCGCGGGTTTCGCCGGTGGCTTCAACAGCCGCATGGGGGTTGGACCCATTGAGACCATCCATGGCCCCTGGAAAGAGCGGGGCCTGGAAGAAATGCTCCACACCACCGCCATTCACTTTGACAAGGGGTTTGAGCTGAACGGCTTCGGCTGGATCACCAATATTTGGGAGGTCGTGATTGGTCCGGAAGGCCTGGCGGACTGGCTCAGCGCGGTCCGGCGGCGCTGGCCCGGCGCCCTCTCGATCCCGCACGGGGAGTTCGGATTACGCTGGCGCGAACAATTTAAGGACAACTCACGCCTCAATTACCGCTTCGTCGAGCGCGGCTCCGGCATCGGGGGCTCCGACGCCGACAAGGAAATCCGCTGGTTTATGAACCAGAAATTCCGACTGGCCCTCCTGCGCGGCCTCGAAGGCTCCCCTCCCGAGGAAGTGATTGACTTCACCCGCTATGACCTGCCCGCCCACGAGGCACAGGAAATAACCAGGAAGTGGAGTTTGATGGGGGAGATTAACCAGAAGCAAACCCGCCCGCAAGATCAGCCCCGCCCCTTGAAGGAACTCTCCGCCGAGGACCAGAAACGAATCGTGAATGTTTACCCGGAGTTGGCCACAGAGGTGAAGAAGTGAAGCGCCGGCGGGCGCAGACTTTATGGAGTAGGGGCATCGACCAATTGATGCAGGAGGAAATCTAAAAGTCTGTCGGAGTGGAAGTACTCGTCCACTTCTTCATGGCCCTTCCCCGGCACGATGACCAGTTCGACAGCGCCGCCCAGTGCCTTGTAAGCAGCAACAAAGGGCCGGCTATTTTCCTGCACGGGAACCCTCTGATCAGAATCCCCATGAATGATAAAGATCGGGATCTTCGCCTTCGCCAGAGGACCCGCATTCGCTATCGGGCTAAGTTGAACGAGTTGCTTCTGATACTCCGTTACGGAGGCAAACCCATAAGCTGTCGCCGCTTGACTAAACTCCGGGGTACCGGCGGGAGGCCAACTGGCGAGACTGAGTACCGGGTAAATCCCCGCAATGCACCGGACATCACCGGGATTTTCCTCCGCCCAGTTAAAGTCCATCAGTCCTCCTCGACTCTGGGCGAGAAAGCACGGCTGGTGGGAGAGGTGAAATTTCGAGGTGACAGTTTTGTAGAACTTGGAGAATACAACGCGTCCCGCGGGTCCTCCATCCGATTCCCCCACATCCACACCCGCAATCCATATTCCCCTCGCCAGAAGTCTCGAGAAAAGCCAGTGAGTGCGGACATTGGGGTATTGATGATCGGGGGGGAGGTCCAGCCGAGTGGGCGCATACCACAGCCAAGGCCGATCAGTGTTCCTGGAGTCGTCCGCGGGTTTGAAAAGGAAACCCCTAGCTGCGCCGACTTTGACGTCGATTCGCGAAGCTCCATCCGGCGTGAAAGAGTCATCCGCAACCGCGCTGAGGGGCAGAGCCATCGTCACCAGCGCGCCAAGCAGGATGAGGAAATAGATTGCCCGTTTCATGATCATCGCTCCCAATGCGGTTTCAGTCGCTTGCAAGTCATGATAGCAAGCATTCATTTGGCCCAGTCAATTATTTGGGCCAGCCCACACAATGTCGGCCTGTTTTTGCCCACTGCCTTCTGCTGCACTGCGCCAGCCCGCCAAAAACCGAATTCCGGCTCTTCCCCCCGGTCGTGCTACAATCTGCATCCCCTCGCCAAGTCAAGCTCGCAGGAGGTAGACATTGCGTAGACTCATTTTAGGATTCGGGCTCTTGCTCCTGGCCCTGGCGTTTCCCGCCCCGGCACAACCAGGGGACCAGGTGGAGAAACTGCTGGAGGAGCTGTCGAACGCCCCGGCGCCCTCCGGATATGAGGGGCCGGTGCGCGACATCCTGACGCGCGAATTTCACGCAGCGGGCCTGGAAGTTTCCACCGATGGAATGGGCTCGGTCATCGCGGTGTTGCGCGGGCCTGCGGATGGGCCACGCATCATGCTGGCGGCGCACATGGATGAAGTGGGCGCCATGGTGCGTTACGTAACTCCCGAGGGCATGGTCAAGTTTCAAGTTTTGGGGGGAATGCTTGACCAAGCTTTGGTCGATCAGCGCTGGACGATCCTGACCGCTAAAGGTCCGGTGACGGCGGTCAGTGGGTTGAAGAGCGTTCACGTGACGCCGATGGATGAGCGCAGCCGGGTGACTCCACGCGAAAACGTCTTTCTGGACGTGGGCGCCAAGTCGAAAGCGGAGGCGGAAGCGCTGGGCATTCGCCCGGGTGATCCTATCGCTCCCGCCAGTTCCTTCGCCCCCCTCGCGTCCGGCCGATACGTGGGGAAGGCTCTGGACGACCGGGTGGGCTGCGTCATGCTGATCGAGACGCTTCGACGCCTCAAGGAACAGGGCAGCAAGCCCCCTAACACCATCTACTTCGTGGGCACCGTCCAAGAGGAGGTGGGGTTGCGCGGGGCGCACACGGCGGTCGCGGCGGTGAAGCCTGACCTTGGACTCTCCCTGGAACCAGGCATCGCCGCGGACCATCCCGGAGGGCAGCCCGACTTCGTACAAGAAAGATTGGGCGCCGGTCCGGTGATTTACCTGGCAGATTCCGGAATGCTGGTTAACCTCAAGTTACGTGACTTCCTTAAGCAGGTGGCGCGAGAGAATAACATTGCCGTGCAGACGGAGGTCACCAGCGCGGGATCGGAGGATTCCGCGGAGTTACAGCGCTTCGGCGCCGGCCTGCCTTCCGCCAATTTCGCCATTGCCACGCGATACCTTCACGCTCACAACAGCATGATCGAGCGCTCCGATCTTGATCGCGCCATCGACTTGCTGGTGAAAGTGCTGACCCGACTCGACGCCCGCAAGGTGGCCGAGATCTCGCGGTTTTAGCGATCCCGCTTGCCGCCCGCCAACCTCGCGATAGGGTTTGACTTATATGCATCTAATGATGCATACTTATGCATATGAGAACAACACTTATTATCGATGAGAATCTGCTCGAGCGCGCTCGACAACTGACCGGTATCCGGAAAAAGACCGCCTTGGTGCGGGCCGGGTTAGAGGCTTTGATTGCGCGCGAAGCCGCTCGGCGCTTGGCCGCGCTGGGCGGTGCGGAGCCGGGGTTGCGCTCTGTGCCGAGGCGGCGGACCGGGGCGAAGCGATGATTCTTGTTGATACTTCGGTTTGGATCGCCCACTTCCGTAAAGCCGGTTCGAAGCTCGGCGAGTTACTCAGCGAAGCCTTGGTCATGGTGCATCCGTTCGTCATGGGTGAACTGGCGTGTGGCAATTTGAAGAATCGAGCGCGCATTCTGAGCGATCTCGAAGCGCTCCCCTGCGCCGTTTCCGCCACCCATGAGGAGGTTATGCGATTGGTTGAAGCTCCGGAAGCTTTGGGGCCTCGGCATCGGCTGGATCGATGCGCACCTCCTGGCTTCCGCGCTGCTTTCGGACTGCCAGTTTTGGACGCTGGATGGAAGACTGGTTCGGGCAGCGGCTGCGGCAGGAGTCAAGCTCTATCGCCGCGCATGACAGATCCCTCCGGACGTGCTACAAATGGACCTATGGACAAAGTTATCCGCGAGTACACCAGCCTCGACGCGTTGAAGGCAGATGAATATCGAGACTGGCAAGAACTTCCCGCCCAAGAGCGCATGGACGCGGTGGTGGAGATTACCCTTGCGGCTTACCGGATGAAGGGACTGACCCCGGATGTTCGACGACTTCAAAGAACTCTTGTCCATCTTCAACGACCAGAAAGTTAAATATCTGATCGTGGGCGGGTATGCCGTCTCGTTTCACGCGCAGCCCCGCGCCACCAAGGATATTGACCTGCTGATTAAACCGGACGCTGACAACGGCAAAGCGGTCTATGCCGCCCTCGCCAAATTCGGCACACCCCTTGAAGGATTGACCGCCGCTGATTTCATCGAGCGCGACAAGTTCTTCCGCATCGGCCGAGCGCCGGTCATGGTGGACCTTCTGCCGGAGATTGGCGGCGTCGATTTTGACCGCGCATGGCAACGGCGCGTTGAAGCCGTGATCGACACGGCAAGCGGACTCACGGCATCTTTCATTTCCAGTGAGGATTTAATAGCGGCGAAGCTCGCGGCGGGAAGGCCACAAGACTTTGCCGACGTTGCGGCGCTGCGCAAAGCCGCAGAGAGTCAACCGCACTCCGGGGGAAAAAAGCAACCCCCTGAACGCTAGAAATGCGGCCCTAGCTACTGAAACAAAGACGCGTCCTGCCCCAGGCCGCGAAAAGAAGGAATCATGAGAGGGGGCGGTTGGGCGAAACCACCATCTCGGCCGCGACCTGATTTTACCAGCTTTCAGACTTGTGCGAGGCCATGGGAGCGGGCGTGGACTTGGCGAGCGAGCTGCCGTTCGTGCCTCAGCTCCGCCAGCTTGTTCCCGGTCATCTCCATGTAGACCTTCTCGACCTGTGACGGGAAGGAATCCCCATCGGCGCCGCGGTCTCCAACGTACCGGGCAATCTGCGCATTTCCTCTCAGAGCTGCCCGGATGGGCTCGATCTGGGCCTTTGCCTCCGCGGGCGACTTCCTGGCCATGAGCGAGCCAACCTGTTCCCGCAGCGCCTTGAAGAAAGCCTGCTGATCATCCAAAACCGTGGCCACGGAGCGCGGGCCATGTCCCGTGCAAACGATTTGTGCGCCGAGTTTCTTGGCCGCCTCGAGGGTCGCCACCCATTGGCCCACGTCCCCATCGCCCACATAATTGTAAGGCCCATTGACGCAGACATCTCCGGTAAAGAGGATTTTCTCCTTGGGGAGCCAGGCCAGCGAATCTCCGTGCGTATGCGCCACTCCCAGGTTCATCACCTCGACGCGATGTTTGCCGTCGTCAAAGATCAGCTCTCCCGAGTACAGAACGGTGGGCGGCTTGAGTTTGCTGGCCTTCACGTCGGCGCGGCCCATGGCCGCCTTTTCCCAGGCGCCCGGCTGGCTGTCGTAGTAGCCCGTTTCATACCGCTTCATTTCCTCGATAACGCCGGTGTGGGCGATGGGCACCGCGCCGTTTTCCACGTAGACCTGATTTCCGTAAGCGTGGTCGCCGTGGTGGTGCGTGTCGAGGGCAAACCTGATGGGCTTGTCCGTCATTGCACGGATCTTGCCGATGACTTGCCTCGCTCCAGCGGGGAAATTCGCATCGATCACCAACACGTAATCTTCGAATAAGATCCACCCGTTGTTGCAAACTGCGTCCGCGTTGTCCGCCACGAGTCCCTCATGGAAATAGATGTCTGGGGCCACCGGATCGACCTTGCCGACCTCGGGCGTCAATGCCGGAGACGGGCCCGCCAATAACTCCGCCTCTGCCGCGAGGCTCAAAAAAGCCGCGCCACCCGCCAAAAACCCCCGTCTGCTAACGTCGCACATTTTTCCTCCTTGCGTTGGTTGTTGAAGCATCTGTAGCGCGGACCTGTTTTGCAGGTCCGCGGTTTTTCCTTCCCAATTGCGGACGGACCGCGGACCTACAAAACAGGTCCGCGCTCCCCTTCTCCTTGGGGGATAGAGTCTACCCTTTTTCTTAGCTCAGAAAAAGTGGCCCCTGTGCCTGGCAGGCGCGGACGCGTTCTCTTGGGGGTCAGCGATTTTTCGAAGGGACTTGCAGTAGTTCGCGGCTCCGCCGGGCAGTTAAGCCGGGGTGGTTATCCCGTTCGAGTGATGCCCCCCGTCAGAGTTCCACCAAGGGTCCAACTTGAAACTTGAGCGCAGGACATCACCGAGATTTGGGAGTAAATTGCGGCAGACAACCCGCTTGCCGCTCGGCGTGTCCGGGAGGAAATCTATAGCGGGGTAGCGGCGGTCAGCGTCTGCCTGACCGTAGGCTCTTTACTTGATCGCGAAAGCTTCGCCGGCGGGAATGGCTTTACACGAATCCGGCATGGAGAGTGGTGGTGAGGAGTTAGAAAATCGGCAGTAGTCGAACTAAAATGATTTTGCTTTGGACAGGACAACAATAGCGGCGTACCCCCCCAGATTGGCGACGTGCAGTTGCCACTGGGGTATCGGGCATGAGAAAGGCCCACCGTCAGAACGGCACTGACCGTGGCTACGAGCTTTTCACAACATCCTCAGAAATCTATTACCAATTTACTTCGCGCGAGCGATCTCAGCCAACCCTAAGGTTCATCCCAATCGCGCCGCGAGGTGATTCCCCGTCAGCGACTTGCTCGCTTTCAGCAGCTCGCGCGGCGCTCCCTCAAACACCACGTTGCCACCTTCGGCGCCTGCGCCCGGCCCCATGTCGATGATCCAATCGGCGCGCGCGACGACATCCAGGTTGTGCTCAATCATGATCAAAGTGGTTCCATTGTCGACCATCGCGTCGAGGAGCGCGAGCAGGTTCGCCACGTCGGCCATGTGCAGACCGGTCGTCGGCTCGTCGAGAACCACGATTGGCGAAGGCTTCTCGAGCTCACCCGCCAGTTTCAAGCGTTGACGTTCGCCGCCCGACAGCGTGTTGAGTCTTTGCCCGAGCGCGATGTAACCGAGTCCCACGTCTTTCAGTGCCTTCAGCGTCGCGAGAATCGGTTTCTCCGGAAAGTAAGACAACGCGTCCACGACGGAGAGGTTCAACACTTCGTTGATGTTCTTCCCTCGCAGTGTCAGCGCCAGAACCGCATCGGTGAAACCGTGTCCCTCACAGGTTTCACAGCGAACCGCGACGGGATCGAGGTGTTGCAAATCCGTGTAGATGACACCCAGACCTTCGCAGGCGGAGCATGCTCCCTTGGAGTTCGCGCTGAAGAGTGCCGGCGGAACTTTGTTGGCCGTCGCAAACGCTTTCCGAATTGCGTCCGCCATTCCTGAGTACGTGGCCAGGTTGGATCGTCGCGATCCCGCCGCCAGCGATTGATCGACGAAGACGGCATCCGGGTAATGTTGGGGAAGACAGCCGTGAATCAGCGAGCTCTTGCCGCTGCCCGCGACGCCGGTGACGACGGTAAGAACGCCTTGGGGAATCTTCACGGTGACGTTGCGGAGATTGTTAAGTGTCGCGTTCTCGACGAGAAGATGTCCTTTTCCCGCGCGCGGTTTCTCTTTCAGCGCCTGATGCTTCGCAAGGTGTTTTCCCGTCAGCGTGTCACTCTTTTTGAGCTCTTTGAACGGACCTGCGAACACCACCGTTCCACCGGCCCTTCCGGCGCCTGGCCCCATGTCGACGATGTGATCGGCAATCGCCATCACTTCCGGCTCGTGTTCCACGACGAGAACGGTGTTTCCGACATCGCGCAGCTTGGTCAGTGTCTGATTGAGTCTTTGGATGTCGTGCGGGTGCAAACCGATCGTCGGCTCGTCGAAGATGTAGAGCGTCTCCGTCAGGCTCGACGACAGATGGCGCACCATCTTGACCCGTTGCGATTCTCCCCCGGACAGGGTTGCGGTCTCACGACTCAAACTCAGATAACCAAGTCCGATCTCGACGAGATGATCGAGCCTTTCTGACAGACGAGCCAGCAGCGGAGCGACATTCGGCGCGCGCAGCGAATGAATGAACCGAGCGAGCTCGCTCACCTGCATCGCGGAGCATTCGGCGATATTTTTTCCGTCGACACGGCAGGCGCGCGCGGCCTCCGACAAACGCGTTCCGCCGCACGCGGTGCAGGGCGCGCGGGTCACAATCCGCTCGAACGCCGGGCGAAGGTGCGGCGCCATCTTCTCCGCGTCCCTGCCCAGGTAAACGCGTTTGAATTTCGGCATGAGGCCTTCATAGGGCGATTGCATTTTTCCCTAACGCGTTGACCTTGATCTTCGGATCGTCGAGGTAAAGAAGTTTGTTCCACTCCTCTTTCGTGTACTTCTTGAGCGGCTTTTTGACGTCGAAGAATCCCGACTTGGCAATGACGAGCCAGTTGTAGCTATCCACGTCGAACGTCGGAAAGCAGATCGCGCCTTCGGCGAGGGACTTGCTCTTATCCACCAACGCCTCGAGGTCGATCTGAGAGACGCGACCGAGTCCCTCGCACTCGGGACACATGCCGGCGGGATCGTTGAAGGAAAGCGCGATAGCGTGCGGAACCGTGGGCTTCCCCAGACGCGAGAACAAGACGCGCAGCAACGTGTAGATGTCGGTCGCCGTTCCCACGGTCGAGCGCGGATTCCCGCCCATGCGTTGCTGATCGACGATGATGGCCGTCGAGAGATTGGCGAGAACGTCGACGTCAGGCTGACCGTAGCGCGGCAGAAAATTCTGCACGAACGTCGAGAACGTCTGATTGAGCAGACGCTGGGATTCCGCGGCGATCGTGTCGAACACCAGCGACGATTTCCCCGAACCCGAGACGCCGGTGAAAACGGTGATTCTCCGTCGCGGAATGTCGACGGAGATGTCCTTGAGGTTGTTCTCGCGGGCGCCCCGGACCTGGATGGCGCCGAAGCGATCAGATTCGGAAGATAAGGCAGACATGGTGCTCCTTTAATAACCGATCCCGAGGGGTTGGGGCCGAGCTTATCACGGCTTCAGTGCAAACCTCCCATACGCCACGAACGCGGCCAAGATGGCGGGCGCCAGGTAGGCGGCCAAGATGCGGGGCACTTGAGCCCAGATCATGGTCGGATACACGGCGTAGTACACGTTCAGCGCCCCGACCAACAGCATTACTACGGCCAGGCAGGCGGCCGCGATGGGGGTTAGTTTGGGCAACACCCTTACCGCACCCGGCAAGACTAGACCTAACGCGAATACGACCTGGAGCACGCCGAGGGCCATCCAGGCAGGCTTGGGCAAAGCGTTCATCGAGGCCACTTGTTTGGCGATTATTTCATAATTAAGTAACGTGTAGATCGCAGTCATCATCGTGTACACCGCCAGCAAGATTTGAAGAACCTATAGCAGAATGTTCATGCGTTTCCTCCTTATTTGCCGGTGCCTGGCCGGCCTAGGTTGAATCCGCCTTAAGGGTGTAGGGCTTCCGGCAAGAGAAGCCAAAACTTTGCTCATCCTCAAGCTTCAGGTCGGTTTGCAGGAGCCACTGCGCCACCAGTTCCGGTTCGGCGAGGGCACGCCACACCTTGTCCGGGGGGTGGGGCAGGTCCCATGACAAACAACCGTCCATACGCGATGAACGCGGCGACCCCTCCCAGCACCAGTTCGTAGCGCGGACCGCCGCCTTTGCGGTCCGCGTCCTTTCGCACTCGCATCTCAGAGAGTCTGCGGCTTTTCCCCTGCCACTGCCCGCGGTTCTGGGCTTTGATCGCCGTAGCCGCATGTTCACAAAAAGTGGACGTTTACCATGTTAAGAACCGCAGACTTTGAACCGCACAAAGTCTGCGCTACCCCGCTCGTCGACCAGCTCGGTGAGCATACCCTCGCCGGGGCTGGCCCGGCTGCAAGATGAACTCTCACTCTTTCAAGGCTTCGGGGCGTTGGGCGGCCAACCGGGGGTCTCAACGCCGAACTGCTTGGCGTACTCGGCGTTCAATCGCTGCCAGCCGCCGAACTTCATCGCCTCGGCGCCAACGATGCGGCCGATGGGAGTTCCGCTGAGAAGGCGATCCAGAACATCGAAACAAATGTGCCACCCGGCAGCGCCCATGGAGATGAAGCGGCGATCGATGTTGTGCCACAGCGTCAGGCGCGTGCCGCCACCCAAGGCTTCGAGTTCCCACCGGATATCGTGCCACCCCATTGTACTCAAGCACCTTGGGAGCGTCGGCTCGCGTCACGGTTGTTTCGGTAACGTGCGGCGTGGGCGCTCCCACCGTGGTGAGCTTCACCGTGGTTCCAACCGTACCCAGGCTCCCATCGGCTTCAAAGGGCGCCCACTCGCGCAGATGCGCCGGGTCGGTTAGCGCCTGCCAGACTTTTTCCGGCGAGTGGCGCAGTTCTCTGACGAGAATGAGCGTCCACTTTTCTCCGTCCTTTCGTACCTGCGCCCCGCTGGCCGGACCCGGTGTGTACTGCTCGCGATCGGTCATCTTCTCCTTTCTTCCTTTTCGTCTGTGTTAATTGATCCATGCGGTCGAGGTGGCGTTCGAGAGCATCTACGTGAGCGGACCAGAACCGACGGGACGGAGCCCGCCACGCATCGACCTCCTAAAGTGGTTCTGGCTACAGTCGGTAGAGACGCCGCCGTTCCAGCCGCAGCCGGCAGCGCCACCGGGCTGCCATCCTGCTGAACGGCCGCCCTTACCAGCGTGCCAGCTGGGTGAGCTGAATGAGGTTGCCGCAGGTGTCGTTCAGCATCGCAATGGTCGAGGCGGTCACGTCGGTGGGCGGCATCGTGAACTCGGCGCCGCGGGCCTTGATCCGCTCGTAGTCGCCCTTGACGTCGTCGGTGAAGAACATGGCCGCGGGCTGGCCCTGTTGAAATATCGCCTGCTGATACGCTTTGGCCGCGGGGTTGTTGTTCAGCGCCAACTGCAGCTCAGTGCCGTCCGGCTCCTCGGGCGAGGCCACGGTCAGCCAGCGATATGGGCCCTGACTGAAATCGGTCTTCTTGGCAAAGCCCAGTACCTCCGTATAGAAGCGCAGGGCCTTGTCCTGGTCGTCCACGTATACGCTGGTCACTTTGATTTTCATTTCGTTTCTCCTTTGTCACGTTCGCGGTTTGGGCCGCGTCGTCTTCTCCTTGTCTTCCTTTGGTTGCTGTTGATTGATCCATGCGGTCGAGGTGGCGTTCGAGAGCATCCACGTGAGCGGACCAGAACCGGCGGAACGGAGCCAGCCAGGCATCCACCTCCTGAAGTGGTTCAGGTTTCAGCCGGTAGAGACGGCGCTGTGCGTCCACCGTGGATTCCACGAAACCGGCCTCGCGCAGCACTCGCAGGTGCTTTGACACGGTCGGCTGCGGCATGCGAAGTTGACGCTCGATCTCTCCCACCGACTGTTGTGACGAGACCAGCAGGCTCAATATCGCGCGGCGGTTCGGCTCCGCAATGATTTCGAACACAGATTCCACTCTCTTCGTATACTCCACAGAGCATATGCGTGTCAAGGTATATTTACAGGGCAGGAGGCGCCAGGCAACGGTTTCAGTCGGCGTGCGGGGATGCACCGTCCGATGCGTTTTTGGCGGGTGCGATTCAGAGGGCTGCGCGCTCCGGCCGCTTCAGCGTTGAGGCGGGGACAAGGGCTGCCGCCCCTTTCCCCTGCCCCTTTCTCCGCTAGCGGCGCTCTGCCTCCGCTGCGCTCCGGACAAGTTTCTCTTGACGAAGCCGAACACTTTCCAGCACAATCGAGAAGCCAGCGTCGCTACGCTCCGATGGTGTTCGGGATCATCCCGGAATGCCGTTCGGCTTCCTTTCGGAACGAGCGTTCAGCTTCGCCGGAATCCCCATGTGCCGCCCTTTGTCGGCGTAAGCGTCCGGGTGACGTGGGTCGGCGAGGGCTTTGGAAACGTCATCCGCCACAGACCTGGCGAACAGACCCGCGCTACTCTTGCTGATGGTTTCACTTGTTTTCCTTCTGTTAGCAGATTTGTAAGGTTGGGGCTTCACTTTTTTACTACCGGTAGGAAATCTGTAAATGATGGTGTTGAGGATGGCCGCCAAATTGCTAGGCTACAAACTCGGAAAGGGCGCCGGGGTGAATTCACACACTCTGGGGGGCGGCTGGTTGTGTCCTCGGCGGAACTGGCGGATCGGCGGCAAGTCCGAGGGGCAACGACGATGCAGGCTGACAAACTGTACCAATGGCATTGCGACTTTATGTGCATCATGGTACAAAGTACGCAAAGCCGTCAACTTATTGAAAATAAAGTGGCAAAGGTCGAAATTTCTGCTCCAACAAAGCCGCCAACTTACTGAATAGAAATCCACTTACAATCAACCCTACCAAAGCTGAAAATGGGGTGTAAATTGTCCGACGGATGCGACGACAAATTGTCGCTTATAGATTACAGAAAAGACCCGGTAAGGTGAGAAAAGATGCTGGATTCCTACTGCCTACTGCCTTCTGCTTACTGCTTACTGCCTTCCTGCGGCGTGATGCGCTCCAGGCCGTCCAGGTAGGGGCGCAGGGCGGTGGGGACGATGACGGAGCCGTCGGCCTGCTGGTAGTTTTCGATGATCGCGACCCAGGTGCGGCCCACGGCCAGGCCGCTGCCGTTCAGGGTGTGCAGCAATTCCGTCTTGCCGGACTTGCCGCGCCGGAAGCGCAGGTTGGCGCGGCGTGCCTGGAAGGCCTCAAAGTTCGAGCAAGAGGAGATTTCCTTGTACTCGCGCGCGGCGGGCAGCCAGACCTCCAGGTCGTAGGTCTTGGCGGAGCTGAATCCCAGGTCGCCCGTGCAAAGCGTGATGACGCGGTAGGGCAGCTCCAGCCGCTGGAGAATTTCCTCCGCGTCGTGGGTCAGGCGTTCGAGTTCGTCGTAGGAGTTTTCCGGAAGCGTGAACTTGACCAGCTCCACCTTCTGGAATTGGTGCTGGCGGATGATGCCGCGCGTGTCCTTGCCGTAGGAGCCGGCCTCGCTGCGGAAACAGGCCGTCCAGGCGCAATGCTTCACCGGAAGCTTCTCCGCCTCCAGCACCTCGTCGCGGTAAAGATTGGTCACGGGGACTTCCGCCGTGGGGATCAGCCAATAATCCGTGCCTTCGAGCTTGAAGAGGTCTTCTTTGAACTTGGGCAACTGGCCGGTGCCGAAAAGGCTGGCGGAGTTCACCACGAAGGGCGGCAGAATTTCCGTGTAGCCATGCTCGCGCGTGTGCACGTCGAGCATGAAGTTGGCGAGCGCCCGCTCCAGCTTGGCGCCCACTCCCACGTACACGGCAAAACGCGCGCCCGTGATCTTGGTGGCGCGCTCGAAATCCAGAATCCCCAGCGCCGGTCCCAAATCCCAATGCGCCTGCGGCTCGAAATCGAACTGGCGCGGCTGGCCCCAGCGGCGGACTTCCTGGTTGTCGGCGGCGCTGTTCCCACCGGGACGCTCGCGTGCGGGATGTTGGGAACCAGCCGCAGCACCTCGCGCAGGCGCTCGTCGCAGGCTTTCGCTTGCTCATCCAGTTCCTGAATCTCGATGCCCAGGGGCTTCATCTCCGCAATCAGGGCGGAGGCATCCTGCTTCTGTTTCTTGAGCGAGGCAATTTCATCGGAGACTTTGTTGCGCCGCGCCTTGCGTCCCTCCACCTCCATCAGCACGCGGCGGCGCTCGCGATCGAGCGATTCAAAATCGCCCAGGACTTCGGTAAGCCCGCGCTCGCGCATTTTCTCTTTGACCAGCTCCAGGTTGTCGCGGACAAAATTCAGATCCAGCATTTCGGGGTTTCACTCCTTGGCTTGCGGGCGAGCCGCAAAATTCGTGGCCAGAATCAGGAACAGCCAATCTAAACCACCCGTACGAGTCTGTCAAACCGGGGAGAATTTTGTGCGGCCGGGGCCTTCTGCCCTGCCTCCCGGCCAACCCAAGCCATCAACTATAACTAGAGGCTAGAGGCGGGGAAGGCTGAATTTATGCGGAATGCCGGGGAGCCGAGGGCTACGCGAAGACCGGGCCCGAAATGCTTCATCATTGTGCAAAAATCCATCCATGAATTGCCCCGGTGTCAAACAGATTTTCCGCCAATTTCCTCCTGGCGGCAGGCCGTCGCAACCTGTAACAAGTTGAAAACAAATAGGTAAGGTTTATGGCTTGCCGCACACCGCATAAATCGCGGCTGGCGTGGGTTTCCCCTTGGTGATAAATGGCAAGACCTTTTCCACAAAGATTTCCACAAGCAGCTTTCCCCTCGAATTAGCAATAACTTACCGCTCTTCCGGGATTTCTGGCGGGGAGAGTTTCAGCTTTTCGCGGACGGATTCGGGCACTTTCGCCCTTACCAACACACGGTCGGCCTCGTAATGGGTGGAAACGACGGTTCCTGTCTCATGCAGCAATGCCAATTGCTTTCCGTCACTCGGCGAAAGCTCAAAATCCGCTTCCACCACGGGGTCGGCGGCCAGCGCATCGGCAATTCGCTGGCGCAAATTCTCCAAGCCTTCCCCCGTCTGGGCGGAGACCGCGACGCTGCGGTCCTGCGCTTCGAGTTTACGCTGTTCCCCGGCGCAAGCAGATCCACTTTGTTCCAAACGTGCAGCCGCGGCGTGGAGGCCACGCCCAAATCTTCGAGCAAGGTCTTCGACGGCAGCGTCTTGCGCGTCGCGTTGCGGGTCGGAAGCGTCGGTAACGTGCAGCAGCAGGCGGGCTTCCTCCAACTCCTCGAGCGTGGCGCGGAAGGCCGCCACCAGGTGGGGCGGCAGTTTGCGAATGAAGCCGACGGTATCGGAAAGCAGCGCCGTGCGGTGAGAGTCAAGCGGCAGGGCGCGGACGGTGGGGTCGAGGGTGGCGAACATGCGCGCGGAAGTGACCACCCCGGCGGAAGTCAGAGCGTTAAATAGGGTGGATTTGCCGGCGTTGGTGTAACCCACCAGCGCCACGGTGTGAAGATTCTGGTCGCGCCGATGGGCGCGATGCAGGGCGCGCTGCGAACGGACGCGCTCAATGCCTTCGGTCAGAATCCGGATGCGGCGCCGGATGCGCCGCCGGTCATATTCCAACTTGCTGTTCACCGGGACCGCGCGTGCCGATGCCGCCGCCCAATCGCGAGAGCACGGTTCCGTGCCCGGAAAGCCGGGGCAGCAGATAGTTCAATTGCGCCAGTTCCACCTGGAGTTGCCCTTCCCGGCTGCGAGCCCGGCGGGCGAAGATATCGAGAATGATTTGGGTGCGGTCGATGACCTTCAGGTCGAGAATTTTCTCGAGATTGCGAAGCTGCGTGGGAGTGAGGTCGTGGTCGAAGATCACCAGGTCCGCGCCTGCGGCGCGCGCCTCAGCGCGAACCTCATGCACCTTGCCGCGTCCCAGCAGCGTGGCCGGGTCGGGCTCGGGCGAGCGTTGCAGCGCCGTTCCCACCACGCGGGCGCCGGCGCTGGCAGTGAGTTCCTTCAGTTCCCGCAAGGAATCTTCCGCGTCGGCGATGCCCATCGCAACGCCATCGCGGCGCGTGGATTCCCAACCTGCCAGAAATGCTTTCTCCAAAACTTGCAAGCGTCGAATGCTTCTATCCCTCCGGGGTCCCGGGGCCGCCGGCGTGGGCATAGCACGGGGCAGCACGACCGTGGCGATAGCGTGCTTGAAAACCATCTGTTCCTGATGGTTGCTTTCCAGAATGAGGGAGTACTTGTCAAAACTGCGAATGCGTCCTGTCAACTTGACCCCACTCAACAGGTAAACCGTCACCAGGATTTTTTCCTTGCGGGCGGAATTCAAAAAACCGTCCTGAATGTTCTGCGGTTGCTTATCCATGTTTTTCTCTCTCTTTTTATCCTTCGATTTTCCAAGGTCGCCCTGATGTGAAAATCACGGAACCGGTAAATCCGCCGGCGAAGCAAGTGCCCCTTCCCCAGCGGCTGACCGGCGTCCGGCCCAGGGTCTCCATAATGCGACTTTGAACGTGCGGGTCGTCGCCGAACCCTTCGAACCAAGTAATGTCCGCCTCACGCCGGAACCAAGTCAACTGGCGCTTGGCATAATGCCGTGTGGCCGCTTGCGTCGCGATCACGGCTTCTTCGCGGCTCGACTTTCCTTCCAAGACAGCGCACGCTTGCCGGTAACCCAAAGCGCCCAAGGGTTTGATGCGTGCCGCGTCCGGATGGTGAAGCAGGGCTTGCGTTTCTTCCATCAGGCCCGCTGCGAACATGCTCTCCACCCGCCGGTTGATGCGGTGCGTAAAGCTCGGCGCGCGGTGGATTCAGGCCGAGCTTGATCACGCGATAGCCTTCCAGACCAACCCGGCCGCGCGCGTGCATCGCCGAAAGCGGTTGCCGGGCGAGGATACAAACCTCCACGGCACGAATCAATTTCTGCGTATCGCGAGGCTGGATGCGGGCCGCCGCCGCTCGGTCGAGGCGAGCCAACAAGCGATGCAGAAATTCCCGGCCGCGGCGTTCCACCATGGCCCGCAACCGCTCGCGCAAAGCCTCGGAACGGACCGGCCCCTCAAAGAGTCCCACCAGCAGTGCGCGCAGGTAAAGCCCTGTTCCCCCCGCGAAAATGGGGAGCTTGCGCGCGGCCGCGCAAGTCCGCCAGGACCTTCAACGCCTCACGGCGATAGTCCCCCGCGGTGAAAACGTCAGCCGGTTCCAGGCAATCCAGCAGATGATGCGCAACGCCGCGACCGCGCCGTGAGCGGCAATTTCCCCGAACCCACGTCGAAGCCGCGATACAACTGCACGGAATCGTAGTTCACCACCTCGCCGTTCAGCCGCTCCGCCAGCACCAAGGCCAGCTCCGACTTGCCGGCGGCGGTGGGGCCCACGATCGCGATCAAGGGATAGTTACCCACGCTCGGTTTCATCAGGAAAGGCGCGATTCTGGGAGCAATCGCCGCTCCCCCGTGAGCGACCGCGGGCGCTCCCAACCCCACGCCCTTTCCCAGAAACCCTCAGAGGCATACGCCACCGAGAAACTCGAACCGGCGCGAGGTTTCCCCATACCACCAGAATAGACACGCCCTCTTTGCCTGTGGAATGGAATACCACAGCGGAATTCTAGCACAACCCGACAAGCTTTTTGCCAGTCTGGTGCCGTTCCAACTTCTTGCGACTAATCCGCTTAAGTATTGATGCCATGCCGATGCTGTGTATCACCAATAAGATGGGGGGTATTTCAGCGCCAAAAGGGGGAAGAAATTTTTGATTCGCCACGCTCCCAAACTTAACCTGCCCGTCATAATTCCCTCAATTACCCTTAATGCGCATGGCAGACACTGACGATGGAGTAGAGCTATGGACCACATACCCAACTCGGCCATCGCGATGGCGATAGGGCTGCTCATCGTAATCTGGGTTTTCCTGGTGCACATGATCGTGCGCCAGGCGCCCGACTCCCACCTGCCATTCCTTCTCGACCTCACGCGTGAAGGGGAAGAGCAGCCGAAGAGTTCTCAACCGCGTGGATCGTCGCCATGCCCACCCTGTGATGATGGGATGGTAACCCCGCGCGTGACAGCCCAGAGCACTGGGGGCGAAGCCAAACAGCACTCCGCGCAACATCTCTGGCGGGAAGTGCCGCTGCTGTTCGCTACGTCGTTACGTGGGCGGGGATTGTAGAGTACGGGCTACGTGGAAACCTGCCACCCGGGCGCCTCTCGGGAAGGAGGGGTTATGAAGGAAAGCATCAGGGCTCTGCTTGTTCGGGCGCGGCACGACCCGCTTGACGCTCTCCGCCTGGCGTTGGAAGAGCAGATGATTGACGTCCTTACCGCCAAGAATTGCGCGGAAGCGGCGTTGGCGTTATGGTTGGACTGCCCACCTCATATGGTGTTTACGGAAATTCAACTTGCCGATGGCAATTGGGCGGATGTTCTGACGCTGGCAGCGAAAGCGTCCGCGCCAGTGAACGTCATCGTGGTGGCGCCGTTTGCGGACGTAAGTTTCTATGTGCAAGCGATCGAGCGCGGTGCATTCGATTTCATTGTTCCTCCCCTCTCCGATGCTGAACTCCTGCACGTAGTCCGAATTGCCGCGGAGAATGCCATCAGCCGGCGGCGCAAGGACGCCGCCGTGTTGCCGGCGGGCTACGCCCCTTATCCTGACAGCCTGGAGAGCGGACCCGCCATAGCCGGCGCCGACGAGTGAGTGTAAATCCGCCCGCGTCGCGAACATCAGTCTACCGGCCAGAGAGCTTCACAGCGGGCGAAACGCCCGCGCTACAGGATTTTCCCGCCAGTTGCCGGATTAGGCCAGAGCCTTCCCCTTTGATGTTGCGCACCCACGCCGCGTGCAGGCGCGTGCAGGCCTTGCGAGCGTGCGGGCATCGCGTGTATTATGTTATCGCCTTCACCCGAGAGTGCAAATCGGGTCGAAGCAGGGCCCCAAGACACCGACAATCAGGAGAGAGATATGCGATCCATCATGGTGTGGTTCCTCCTTTTGTTGAGCGCATCACCCGTTCTGGCTCAGGACTGGGCGCGCGCGAAGGTGGAAAAGTCCCCGCGACATCGTGAGTGGGTCACCGTTAAGCACGAGGGCGCGCGGTAGAGACCTTCGTGGTCTACCCCGAGGCAGCGGACAAGACACCCGTGGTGCTCATCATTCATGAGATTTTCGGGATGACGGATTGGGTGCAGGATTTGGCTGACCAAGTGGCGGAAGCCGGTTACATCGCGGTAGCCCCCGACCTTCTTTCCGGCATGGGACCGAACGGTGGCCGGAGCAGCGCCTTCCCAGCGGGTGAAG
Source organism: uncultured Acidobacteriota bacterium (assembly GCA_963810005.1). GTDB lineage: Bacteria > Acidobacteriota > Terriglobia > UBA7540 > UBA7540 > Bog-366. The sequence continues at coordinate 165,367 of CAWELY010000017.1, read as the reverse complement.
GCATGAGTAGTCCTGCGGTTGAGGCGGTGAGTCATCTTAATCCTGACCAAGTCACCGCGGACCTCAACGCCGTCGCCGATTATGCCCTGAAGATTCCCGCCTCCAACGGCAAGCTATTTGTAACCGGCTTCTGCTGGGGCGGGGGCCAGAGCTTCCGCTTTGCGACGCATCGCCCGGATCTTGCCGCCGCATTCGTTTTCTACGGGCCGCCGCCGGCCAAGGAAGCCATGGCGGCCATCACCGCGCCCGTATACGGTTTCTATGCGGGCAACGACGCGCGCATCGGGGCGACGCTTCCCGATACGCGCGAGCAGATGAAAGCGGCCGGGAAAACTTTCGAGCCCGTCACCTACGATGGCGCCGGCCACGGTTTCATGCGCGCCGGAGAAGCTCCGGACGCGAGCGATGCTAATCGCCAGGCCCGCATCGATGCTTGGGCGCGCTGGAAGAAGCTCCTGGGGGGCGGCCAATAGGGGCAGCCGTAAAAGAAAGTCAAAAGCAGGTGTAGCGCGTCCTGTTCTGTAGGTCCGCGGCTCGTTCCCGATGGGCAAGGAAAAGCCGCGGACCTACAGAACAGGTCCGAGCTGCCCTTCTGCGCTTCGCACAGGATGGCAGCAACAGATGTCCGATCAGGAGGTTAGGGCTATGGCGGCATCGAGAAAATGGGCAAGTGCGCAGTGGGGGATTCTCATGCTGGCAGGCGGGGCGATGATCATTGCCTTGCTGCTCCACGGTGGCCGATCCGTGCGGGCCGATCAATCCAATTCGCAAAATGTTCGCGAAATCCACCTGGGTCAAGTTCGCCCCGACGCGCTTTACGCGTTGACGGTTTGGGTTAAAGACCCCGCCCAGCTTCAGGGCAATGACGCCGTGCTGGTAACGGTGGATGACGCCAGCGGAGAAGTTGAATCCAAGTGGCTGCACGCGGGTGACCTCGATTTCTATCTGACCCTTCGCCCTCGGGCTCAAGGCCAACTCAACGTCACCCTGTCAGCCCCCGCAAAAGTGCACATGCCGGAGGTGGGCGCAACGCTGCACGCCGTTCCCCATGCGCCGTCTGCCCAGGCGGCCCATGGCGCGGATGGCACAATCCAGCGTCATCGCCGCTGCCCCCAACAACACCTGGCAATCCGCCCAGCCGTTCGAGTTCGGGCAAACCATTTATGGCAGTGACGACGAAAGGCCTTACGCGCCCTCTCCCAGCGAAGATGCCTACCAGGCAATGCTCAAGGGCTTTCAGTGGTTCAAATTCACCTATCACGGGACCGCAAGCGCGACTTGCCTATTTTGTGCTGAACGTCACCGACCGCGACGTGCCGCTTGACGTGGATATCTTCCGGCTGGGCAAGGACGCCGGCGGGCAGCAGGATGTTGTGCCGTATAACGATGGTGAGTTTGTTTATCAGATTGAGGCAACGCAGAATTATCCCGGGCTTTACAAGTTCCGCACCCGCACGCTCGAACCCGGCCAGGAGTATTACGTGCGCGTCGCCGCCAATCACCCAGCGTACCAACTCCACACCTACGACTACGCCGTGCCGCCTTACACCGACCCGCACCAGGCCGTACGCGCTGGAATGGATTTCATGATCAATATGGGTGATACGTGGCTTTCCAACACCCCGCGCCGTGGCGCTGTGGCTTTGCGGACCGTCATGCAGCACTCGGAAACGCAACTGTGCATCGCCTGTCACCCCTCGCAATTCACCATGCGGGGATATCTTGACGGCCATTCACAACGGCTATGCGCCCACGCAACGCCCGGCGCTAGAGTTTATCGGCGATCGTCTTTACAACAACGCCCGCCCGCTGTACGGCGAGCCTAATACCAACTGGGTGCGCGTCATTTATACGGCCCGCACGGTGGCAAGCCGCATACCCTTGATCATGCATTCGCTGGAAGAGAATGTGACGCACGACGCGCCACGGCCACGCTTCGCTACACCCTACGCCGAATTCCTGAAGATTCATTACAAAGGTGTAACCACCATGCCGGGGGACGAGGCCGACGGTTGTGAGCCGGACGTGAGCCCCTTCGAGATCGCCGCACAGAGCTGGGAGACCTTCGACCTGGTGTACCGCCAGACGCACGACGCGCAGTGGCTGGGGGAACGCGACAACGTGGAGCGCCTTGCCTTGGCGCGCGAGCCCAAGAACATGATCGACCTGAACTGGAAGATTCAGCTCCTGGCGACCGTGGACCGCACCAAGTACGCCCCGCAAATCGACAAGCTGATCGAGCAGCTCTATAGCTATGAAACTTCCGCGGGGGCCTGGCCGTATCCGTTTGACAAGCAAGCCAAGCCCGCGGATTTTATCTCCTATAATTCCGTATATGCCCTGGCGCTGGCCGGACGTCGCCCCGAGACCGATGAGCGCATGGCACGCGCGGTACACGCCATGCTGGCGGCGCAGCGGCCGGAAGGCAGTTGGGAAGGCGACCCCGTCTATCAGGGTTTTAACACTCCCTTCCGAGCGACGCAGTTTGCCGTAATGTCCCTGTCAACGCTTTACCCGGGAACCACCCAGGCCAAGAATTGGGACGCGGGCTATCCTCCGCCGCCCGGGAAACTTGCCACGCGCGACTTACCGTTGCTCCTCTCCCAGCTGGACCAATTCTGGGACCTCGCGCCGGAGCCCACGCTGCGCGAGATCCGTCAAGTGCTGGTGAAGAGCGATCAACCGCTGGCACGCGAAGCCGCGGCCCGCGCGCTCGGTCACATGGCGGACCCCGGCTCCATGCCGGCCTTGATTCAAGCTCTCGGCGACCCCAGCAAGATGGTGCAGACCAGCGCCGCTTATGCGCTCCGCATGGTGTTGTCGCGGCGGCAAGACGCGGCTCCCGCGGGACGCAAGCTCTTGATTGCCGCGCTGAAGTCACCCGACGCGCGCACTCGCTGGGGCGCAACACGCATTTTCAACCAACATTTCAAAGAACTCACCGGCGACCCGGATTTGCTCGCGGCGCTGGAAGCCGACTTGAACGACTCCGTTCCGTTCGTACGTTTTCAAGCCGCCTCCGGCTTGTGGCGCTGGTACTACTGGCAGGTCGACCAACAACCGGTGCGCCGGAGCACGCTCGAAGCGTTGGCCACCCGCCTCAACACCGAGACGAATCCGATGGTGCGGCGCGGCCTTCAGGAGAGCATCTACGATTTGCTCGACGAGAATACCGGCTACCTGGAAGCTTGGGTGCGAGCCAGCTCCAAGGATGAGGACAAGAACCGCATCGGCGACGGCTACGAAGCGGTGGTGCGTGACCAGGCCCAGGTGCTTGCCAAGGTGCTGCGCGAGGGCACTCCCCTGGGGCGCGAGGGCATCCTGAATGCTCTATGGGACTTTCACATTCGCCACTACGCCTTGCCCCCGCTCAAGGCGGACACGGTCTCGATTGGTCTGCCTGCCGTCCTCACCAAGTACGTCAGTGGCGTGCCTGACCTGCACGTCCCGGGTTATGAGTACCCGCCTTACCGCGAGGCCGTGAACTTCAAGTACGACGTTCACAACGGCTTCTTCCAAACCCGCATTGGCAACGACAGCGATCTCATCCACTTCTTCAAGAGCTCGGGGCCGGAGCTGGAGAACGCCCTGCTGGCCTGCCTCCAAGGCGCCGACGACTCGATGAAGATCGAAGTGTTGAAGGCGGGAAGCACGCTCAGCGGCGCCGGAGACGAGCGCTTCACCCTCGCCGCGCTCCAACTCTCCGAGGACCCGAGCGCCGAAGTGCGGCAGACGGTTCGCTACGTTTACGAGGATGGGCAGCGCGGAATCCTGAACCTTGATGCCCCTTCCGCACCCGACCCTAATCTCGTGAAGAAGGTCGTCGAAATCCTCAATCATGGCAACCCTGACAGCCAGGCGGTGGTGCTCCCGCTTCTCGCGGGGCTCCCAGACGACTCTCCCTGGGAACAACAAACGGAGGTCCTGGAGGCGTTGCGTTCCTTGCTCCAGCGGCAACCCCGCCCGGCCAATTACGCGCAAGTCCTCAATGCCGCGTCATCGTTCAAGAGTCTCATGCAGGAACCGGCGCTGCGAGAACAGGTTCTGGCAGGGTTGGACGATCCAAGTCCCGATGTCGAGCGCGCCGCCTTGCGGGTTTCCTTGGAGCATTTTCTCACGAATCCGGAAACCGCTCCCCTGGTCAAGACCGCTTTCGCCAACTTGCACAGCTCGGCGCGCGGCATCCTGATCGAAGAGGTGGGAAACCCCACAGTTCATGCTCAGGCATCTGGGCGTTGCGGGCGGCGCCATATCGCAGGATCAGCAGTACTTTCTGGGAAAGGATGTGGCCTATCAAAAGGCGCCGGACTTTCTGGAGAATCCTATCGTGCTCGACACGATACTGGCCACTTTGCACGACCCCGACGCCAACGCGCGCGCCGCCGCGCTCGACCTTCTGCGCAAGGTGAAAGACATTGAGCAACGGCCGGACTTCCGCGCTGCGCTGGATCAGTTGCAGAAAGACAACAATCCGCGCCTGAAGCTGATCGCCACAAGTGTGCTGGAAGGAAAGAAGCTCAGTGATGCGCTCAAGGATGTGCAACCCGGTTCGGTGCTGGACTTCAACTACTTCGTTACCAAGATCGAACCCATTCTGGCCACGCCCGGAGCTGACGGCAAGGCCTGCGTGTTTTGCCATGCCAGTCACGTGATCTTCAAACTCCTGCCGCCCAACTCCGAAGGCGTATTCTCTCCCCAGGACAGCGAGGATAATTACAAATATGCCATGCGCGTTGTGGACATCAATGACCCCGGGCATAGCCTGATTCTGATCAAGCCCACGCGGCCCACCGACAGCGCGGGCAACGTCGGCGATTACCTGGCCACGCACAACGGCGGCCAGCGCTGGCCCGGGAACGAATCAAGCTGGCAATACCGGACGATTCTGCAATGGATTCGCGGCAGCCAACTACAGGCTGCGGTGGCGGCAAAGTAGCGGCGGCTTTACGCCGCCACATAGCGGGGTAAACCCGCCGCTACAAGGTGCGACGTGGCAAGGGTTAGTTGCTGCCGGGTGGGTGCAGGCGCGCGACTTCCGGTAGACGGACGATTTGGGAAGGTGGGACCAGCTCAATGTCAGCCCGTTCCAACTCCGGCAGGAATTTCTCGAGCGCCGCGATAGTCGTGGCGTGCGGGTGCCCGATGGCCAGCGCCACACCTTCTTGCTCCACCGTGTGGCGGAATTCTCGCAACTGCCCTAGCGTGTAGGTGACAGTTTCCGTATCATCCAGAAACACCGCTCGATAAAACGCCGGCAGGCGCTGGCGTCGCGCCTCCTCCAACGCCTTACTTGCGGCCGTAGTGCGGCTGTCGATGAAATAAAGCCGCTGATCCGCCAGCGTATTCATGACGTCGGCCATCAGGGCTGCATCCGCGGTGGCGCGCGATCCCATGTGATTGTTCACACCCGCCACGTAGGGAACCGAAGCCAGATCATCCTGGACAACCCTCTGCACCTCCGCCGCGTTCATCCCCACGAGAATGGCCCCTTCACCGGGGGAAGCGTGCGCGCCTCGATCCGGTTCCATGGGCAGGTGTAACATGACCTCATGCCCGCCGCGATGCGCTTCCTCGGCGGTTATCCGGGTGTAACGCAGGTAAGGCAAAACCGAAAAGGTGAGGGGATAATCGAGCGCCAGAAGCTTGCGCGCTGCCTCCAGGTCGTTGCCCATGTCGTCGATCACGATGGCGGCGCGCAGCAACCGGGACACTTCCCGCAGATGGATTTGGATAATACGCTGCCCGTGTCGCGTGAGATTGAGGGTGACCACATGCAGACCGCCTCCGGCGTTTATGGCCGAGGTTCCCAAATCCAACTTGTCCTTGTCCGACTCTTGCTGCACGCGAGATAGCACGGCGGGGTAAGCCGACGGAGTGACGAGCACTTGCAAAGACGTGTCGGGATTTTGCCGGCGGTACCATTTGGCGGGGCGTTTGACCCAAACCTGGGCTCGACCAGCGTCCGTCATCACGTTCATGAACTGTGCCGCCAGCTCGCGGCGGCCTGACTCACGCCTGGGTTGGGGATGAAACCAATTGCAGGCGGTGGTGGCAAGGATCGATAACAGAAGGAAGGGCAGGAGAAGTTCGAAAATCGAAATCCGAAACTCGAAAGTCGAAACTCGAAAGCCGAAATTCGAAAGCCGAAATTCGAAATTCCAAGCTCGTGGGTCGCTATTGGATTTTCGGGTTTCTAATTTCGCGTTTCGCTTTTCCAGTTTCGTGCTTCCAGTTTCGAGATTCGTCCTCGTGGTTCAGGCAGGCAAAATTGGAAACCCGAAAATCCGAATTCGCGCGCAGCTATCTGGTTTTGAGTTTCGATTTTCCAGTTTCGAGTTTCGAATTTCGAGTTTCCAGTTTCGTATTTCCACGGCACTGATCAAGCGGCCTTGGCCGGCGTCGCGGATTGGCCCAGAATCTCGATGGCTTTGCGAAGCTGCAAGTCATCTTTGCCGCCGAATTGCTCCGGCCCTTCCGGCTGATTCTCTTCATCCGCATTCTCAGCCTCCGCGGTGGCAGGCTGGACCACACTGGGGGTTACACCGTTTTCGCTGATGGCCTTGCCATCCGACCCATAATACTTGGCCACGGAAAGGAGCAGGGCGGAGCCATCGCCGACCGGGATGGGCTTCTGATAAACGCCCACGCCAAAACTCCGCACGCCCACCACTTCGCCGCGTTTGTTTCCCAGCATCGCGGAGGCCACCAACTCCGCCGGACCGGCGGTGGACTGATTGATGAGCACGGCCAAAGGCAATTTGCACACCGAACCGGTGGGATGAACTTCCACGTCCTGGCGGGGAAAGCGCTGTCCGGCAAGGTAAGTAACCAGACCCTTATCCAGGAACAGGCTGGCGGTATCCACCGCCTCCTGCACATCGCCCCCGGCGCAGTTGCGCAAGTCCAGAACGATTTTGTGAGCGCCTTGCGATTCGAGTTCCTTGATCTTGGCCGCAATCTCGCGCGCCTTCCCTTTGTTGAAGGTCGCCACGCGCATGTAACCGGTTCCGTCTTCCATCATTTTGGTGAAAACCGGCGGGTAATTCAGAACGGCGCGGGTGATGGTAATGCTCAGGGGGTCGACGCGCGCCTCGCGAACCAGGGTGAGCTTCACCGTCGAATCGGGTTGTCCCGCCATACTGCGCTCAAGCTGCAAGACCGAAAACTGGCGGGTAGGCACCCCATCGACCTCGTCAATCAGGTCGCCGGGCTTGACGTCGGCTTTTTCCGCAGGGCTTCCCGGAAGAACCGCAACCACCGTGGCATATCCCATCCGCTTGGAGATGAAGATCCCTACGTCCGCCGGTCCCGGGTCAGGGTGTTGCAAGTAATCCTGATACTGTTCGGGAGTCAGATACGTGCTGTAGGGGTCCAGCGACTCGAGCAGCCCCCGGATGGCGCCGTCCGTGACCTTTTTCAGATCGGGATCAGTTACGTACTCCTGCTTGATGCGATTCAGGACTTCACTGTAAACACCCAGGTCGCGATAAGTCTTCTCGGAGGAGGTTTCACTCTTCCCCAGCAACCCTCCTACGACAACGTACGACATCAGTACGAGGGAAACAGAAATAAGTGTGGCTCGAATACGGTTTGTCATGCTGGGAAAGCTCCTTCACCCGGGGCTTACGCTGCCCTGATGCTTACAAGTATACCATGCCGTTTCATTGGATGCACAAATGAGACAGGAAGCTTCGGGCGCGGGAGATTTTTCCGCCGGCCGCCGGGGACAGGCAACTGGCTGTATGGAATCAGCTTAGCTCGGATTTCTCGCCAAGGGCAAGGAAGGACGGGGGTTTACAGGCTGCTACGGGTCACTCGTTACGGCTTTCCCCCGGAGGTCCCCCTCTTGGGAAGAGGCGGATTCGGGGGGCGGGATGACGGCTTGTGCGGTTGGCGATGCCCGGCAAGTTCTGACTTCAACAAATCGAATTTGCGGCTGACGTTCTTGCCGAGCTTCTGATTGACGAACCTTCCTTTTCCCATGGAGAAATCGTCCCTTGAGGCTGCGACGAACACATCGCGATGAAGCCATGGCGCGAGGTTTCCGCTTTCAAGCCGGCGAGATCAGCGGCGGCGTGCTCCTCCGTGATGACCGTTCCCGACATGCGATCATGCCAGGTCAGGCTGTCGCTATCCACCGCGGCCCAGAGAAACCCAGCATGAGCGCCGAAAGCGAAACCAGAACCCCGAAGGCGCGCCAGAAGGATTCGCTGACGGTCGGATAGTCTCCGCGCAAATTGCGGATCTCGCATCCCATCCACAGCAATCCGGGCGTGGCGGAAGCAATGGCAGTGAACAACCGCGAAGTAAGCAAAAATGAGAATGACGGCGACAAATCCCAGAACCGCGATGTTGAGCGGAACCAGTCGACAACCGCCCGCAGAACCGCCAGAAAATTATCCCAAACACGGCTGCCCCCAGAATCAGCACCAGGGCATCCGCCAAGCCCGCCAGGAAGCGGCGGCCTAATGGCGCGAGGAGAATCCCCTCTTCCCGCTCCTCTTCCTCGGGCGCTGTCTCGATGGGCGCGCCGACCAGGATCTCCATGGGAGGGCTCTTCCCCAAAGGCTCCCCCAAGGACATCTCCTCCGCCTCCACGGGAGCAGCATCGATCTGCATCATCTCGTCGCCCGGCTCTTCGAGCGCGGGCTCTCCCCCGACGGGTTGGTCCTCGCCGCGGGCCACGGCGGATTCGCCGAGTTCCAAATCGAACCCCGAATCTCGATCCTCCGGAGTCCCCAGCGCGCCGTCAAGGGAACGATGCTCCTCGGGCTTATCGGATGCTCTCAAAGTCCAGTTCCAGATTCCCCACAGGCTCTGCGTCTGGCTGGAGACGAGCCCGCCGCTTGCGGAAGTTTTCAACTCGTTCCGACAACTCTTCTCTCCAATCTTGGGGGTGTTCGTCCACGCGCGAGCGTCCGGCCACCGTTAGGTTTCCCTGAGAGGATGTTACTGGTTCGGGCGCCGTCTCAGGACGTGGTGTTCGAGAGTTGGTAGCTCCGGGTCAGCCCGGCCTGGCTTCTCCGCGGGTTCGGGGAGGGATTCCGGCAGGGGGTGGGCAACCGGACGCACTCCCTCTGGGAATAAAGAGGTCAGCAAGGAAGAAGATCCCTTGGCTGCGGCTGTCACGAACGCGTAGCCACACTTCTTACATTGCTCAAGTCCAGCGTAGCTGACGAACCCACACTTGGGACACTTCACTGCGGGTAATCAGTCCTCCAGGCAGCGTTTCCCCCATCCGCAGGCATCTTAGCAAATTCACTCGGAAGAACAAAGTGCTTTCGGGTAGAATGGCCATTCTGCGTGCTCATGGATCTTCTTCGTCCCTTTCCCGGAAGTAATGGCTTGCGGCTTCCCGCCGCTCTCGCCCTCTTTCTTGCCCTCGCCTCGTTATTGCACGCGCAGCAGATTCCGGTTTCTCTGGAACTGAAGGGGCCCGTGAAAGAAGTTACGATCCGCGCGGACTCACAGGAGAAGGATAAGGACACGTACCATCTGCGCGGCCACGTCCAAATCGTTTACGAAGACATGCGAGTGACTGCCGACGAAGCTTCCTTTGACGATGCGTCGGGCGATGTCATGGCGCGCGGGCACGTGATCTTTGACGACCCCAAGAGCCATCTTGCCGCGGATGAGGTCCATTACAACATCCAGACCCAGAAGGGATGGTTTAGCAATGGGGTAGGGTATGTGCATCCCAAAGGGAACCCCCGGCCGCGTGTCCTGAGGACCGAGAACCCCTTTTACATTTGGGGCCAAACGGTTGACCGCCTGGACGAGGATACCTATCTGGTGAATCACGGCCGCATGACGACCTGCGAGTGCGCGAAAGACGGCTGGTTGCTTTCGGCGCGGGAAGCTCGCGTCTCGGTCGAGGACAAAGTGGTGGCCCACGATGCCGTTTTCCGCTTCCTCGGGATCCCCATCTTTTATTTTCCCATCGTGGTGGACTCGATTGCGCGCGAGCCCCGGCAGACGGGCTTCTTGCTTCCCCACGTTGGCAACTCCACGCAGAAAGGCTACATCGTTGGCGACGGATTCTTCTGGGCCATCAACCCCAGCGCGGATTTGATGTTGGGGGTTGAGGATTACAGCAAGCGCGGACTTGCGGAACGCGGAGAATTTCGCGCCAAGCCCAGCCAGAACGCTGACTTCACCGTCCAACTACTTTGGCGTAAATGATAAAGACTTCGAACGTGTCGCTGCGCGCCCCCGGGGAGAGCATCCACGCCGTCGGCAAAGACGACGACATCGGTGATGGCTTCCGCGCCGTAGCCAACGTGGACTACGTCAACACCATGGCCTTTCGATTAACGTGGTCGTCCACCTATACGGAAGCCGTCAGTTCGGAAGCCGTGCAATCCGGGTTCGTCAGCAAGAATTGGGATGCCTACAGCTTCAATGTTTCCGCCGAACGGTACGAGGACTTCCTCTCCACGCAATTGGTCCCGGGCAACGCCGTCATCATCCGCCACCTCCCCAGCGTTCAGTTTGCCGGGGAAGACCGGCAAATCGGCGACTCGCCCGTCTACTTTTCCTTCGAGACCTCCGCGGACGCCGTGGGCCGCACCGAGCCGGGACTGACGCTCCCCCTGCTGGAGGATCGCCTGGATTTTCATCCGCAGTTCCTGCTGCGGCCGAAGGAGTTCTGGCATTTCCGTTTCATCCCCTCGATGGGATTTCGCGCCACGCGTTACGGCACCAGCCTGGCGCCGAACCACACCCCCATCGACCGCCTGCTCGCGGAGATTCGAGCTTGACCTGCGCCCCCCTTCCCTGGAAAAGATATTCGCCAACTCCTATCGGGGGTACCGCCTCAAGCATGTGATCGAGCCGGATATTCAGTACCACCTTGTGCGCGCGCACGACCCGGAAGATATCCTGGACGTCATCCGCTTCGATGCCATGGATATTTTCACGGAGACCAACGAGGTCGAGTATTCGCTGACCAATTCCATTCTGGCCCGGAAAGACGTGCCGGACAACTCGCCGGACGTTCCCCAGGCCAGGGATATCTTTTCCTGGCGTATTTCGCAGAAGTATTACTTTGATCCCACCTTTGGCGGCGCGTTGGTGCCCGGGCCAAACCAACGTCTTTGCCTCAACCATCGACCTCACGGGATTTGCCTTCGAGCACGGGCAGCGGTTTTCACCGGTCGATTCCGTGTTCAAGTTCGCCCCCTTCTCCAACTACGATACGGAAATCCGCACCGACATGAATCCCAGCGGCGCAGGGCGGCATTCTGGATGCCGGCATCACTTCCCACGTGAAACACGGGTTGCTGGAATTCGCCGTCACCGACTTCTTTATCAACCATTCGTCCTACCTGGGTTCACTCTTGGGACCGCCACTGCCTCCACCACGCCGGCCGCCGTTGACCGCCTTTAACTTGCTCGGCACGGTAGTGACTTATGGTGACTCGAACCGCCGAGGGCTGAGCGGTGCATTCGGGATGGATTACAACTTTCAGCAGAAGATAAACCAGCACGTCATCACTCGACTCAGCTATAATTTCGGGTGTTTCGCGATCAATGTCGAGTACCAGTATTACGACCTGGGACCGCTGCGGCGTGAGAGCCAGTTCCGCGTGGCGCTGTCGCTGGCGAATGTCGGCACCTTCGGAAATCTGAAACCGCGTGAAATAATGACGTATTGATACCATGTCCTTCCCCATCCACCGTCCACGGCGATTGCGGCGCACGGAGGCGCTTCGCGGGTTCGTGCGCGAAACGCGCCTGAGCGTTCGCTCCCTCATCTACCCGCTCTTTGTGTGCCCCGGCACGCAGGTCAAGAATGAAATCAAATCCATGCCGGGCAATTACCGGTGGTCTGTGGACTTGCTCGTGGAGGAGTGCCGCAGCGCCTACGATCTCGGCATCCCCGCCGTGATTCTGTTTGGCATTCCGGAAAGCAAGGATGAAGTGGGTTCGGGCGCATACGATCCGGACGGCATCGTGCAGCGCGCCGTGCGCGCGGTGAAGAAAGCCCTGCCGGACCTGATCGTCATCTGCGATGTCTGCCTGGACGAGTACACCAGCCACGGCCATTGCGGGCTGATCAAGGACGGTGAAATCGACAACGATTCCACCCTGCCGCTTCTGGCCAGGACCGCGTTGACCCAGGTGGAAGCCGGCGCGGACATGGTTGCGCCCTCCGACATGATGGATGGCCGCGTGGGCGCCATTCGCCAGGAATTGGATGCGCACGGCCATACGCAAATCCCGATTCTGGCTTATTCCGCGAAGTATGCCTCGGCATTTTACGGCCCTTTCCGCGAGGCGGCGGATTCCGCTCCCAAATTCGGGGACCGCAAGTCCTATCAGATGGACCCCGCCAATCAGCGCGAGGCGATGCGCGAGATCGCGCTCGATGTGGAAGAAGGCGCGGACATCATCATGGTCAAACCCGCGCTTCCCTACCTGGATATTATTGCCCTGGCGCGCCGCGAGTTCGATGTCCCCATCGCCGCCTACCAGGTCAGCGGCGAGTTCTCGCTGATCGAAGCCGCCGCGCGCCTGGGTTGGATTGATCGCGAGCGGACGATTCTGGAAACCTTGACTTCCATACGCCGCGCCGGGGCCGACATCATCCTCACCTACTACGCCAAGGAGGTGGCCCGCCTGCTGGGCTGATCAGCGCGATGGGCCAACCTCAAAACCCACATTCCACTCATCGGTTGCCGTTTTGGATGCTGCTGGCGTGCTCTGCCTGGCTTTCGCTCCGTTTCGCTCAGGCGCGCGCCGCTACCCGCTGAGAAAACCCACAGCAACCCCGCGCTCGATCAGCGGATCGACAAAATCCTGGCCGCAAGCGATGCGCAGCGTGGTTCGTGGGGCATCCAGGTGGTCGAACTGGCGAGCGGCAAATTGCTCTACGAGCGCGATGCCGACCACCTCTTTATTCCCGCCTCCAACATGAAGATGTTCACCACCGCGGCGGCGCTGGAGAAACTGGGCCCCGACTACATTTTTCACACCACCGTGGAAAGCGATGCCGCGCCGGATGCGCAGGGGCGCGTGTGGGACCTCTACCTGGTGGGACGGGGCGACCCGAATCTCGGCGTGCGCACATTCCCTTACACCTATCACGGCCCGCAACAGCCGGCGGACAGGTTCCTTCAGGAAATGGCTGACCAAGTCAAAGCCCGCGGCGTGCGCGAGGTCGTGGGAAAGCTGGTGGCGGACGACAGTTACTTTGTTTGGGAACCCTACGCGCCCAACTGGGCGGCTGACGATCTCGATTGGGGCTACGGAGCGCCCGTCTCGGCGCTGGCCTTCAACGACAACTTGCTGACACTGCACGTCAAACCAGGCGAGAAGGCCGGCGACGAAGCCGATGTCCGCCTGACCCCGGTGCCGGATTATTATCTCTTGCGAAACCACATCCAGACGGGTGCGAAAGGCACGGAGAAGAATTACCTTCTGGAGCGCCCGCCCGGCTCGATGGAACTTGACCTTTGGGGGCAGATTCCCGTTGATGGCGGGGAGAATATTGACACCGTCGCCATCGCCAATCCTCCCCAGTTGATGGCAGAACAATTCCGCACCGCGCTCCGAGCGCGGGGAATTGTGGTACAAGGGCCCATCGAAGTTCGCCACCTCACGCGCTTGGAGGCCGCATCTTTGCCGATCCCCGCTGCCCCGTCTGCGGCTCGCGTGGTGCTGGCGGAGCACACTTCCCCCCCGCTGAGCGAGGCAATCAAGGTGGTCAACAAGGAAAGCGAAAACCTGCACGCGGAGATGCTGCTGCGAACGCTGGGGCGCGTGCTGAATAACCACGGAAGCCTGGCCGGTGGGCCTGGAAGCGCTCAACGCCTTTGCCGCCCAGCAGGTTGGAATCCTGCCCGGCGAAACTTATTTTTCCGATGGCTCGGGACTTTCGCGGGAAGACTTGGTGGCGCCGCACGCCGCGGTGAATTGCTCCTCTACATGGCGCGCTCGCCGCACTTCCAGGCGTATTTCGATTCCTTGCCGGTGTCAGGCATCGACGGCACGCTGGCCCACCGTTTTTTGGGCGATGACCTGAAGGGGAAGATTCACGCCAAGACCGGCTCCGTGGAGCACGTCAACACGCTCTCCGGTTACATGGACTTGCCCTCGGGAAAACGCCTGGTCTTCTCGATCATGGCGAACAATCATCCCCTCCCCAACAAGGCCGGCCAGGAAACGCTCGATGCGATTACCGTGGAGATTTATAAGTGGTTTGCAAGGCGGCGGCAATGATGATGGAAGGGTAGCGCGTCTATAACGGCATCGGTGTTGTCAAGCAAAAGTTCTCCGTTGGGGTAGCGGTGAGGTTTTTCTCGCGCCTTTCCCCTTGTGGGATTCGTTTTGGGCTCATACCGACCAAGGCTCGCCTCGTCGAATCTCACGATGGAACGCTGAGGTTCCACCCCTCATCTATGCGATCCCGCTGCGCGTTTTCACCATCACGGGCGGCGGGCACCATGATTCACCGTGCGACCTTCCCGCCGTCGTGCGGGGAGGCCCGGCGCCCAATCAGACCGTCGGTTCCGCTGTGGGCGGAACCACTAATTGGATAACGGCATCGGCTCCTTTTCCGGCTAGCCTTGGTTGTTGAGCACTTCCAAGTCTACCGGACTGGAGCCGTTGCCGTTATTCAATCAAACCTCCGCCTTTGAGGTCTGCGGTTCTTCCTTAGACTCGAGATTTCATATCCGAGGGCAATTCCCTGTCGTTGAGATTTGTGGTTTTTGCTAGGGAAGAGCCGGAGACCTCAACCCCGGAGGTCTGATGTGCTACGCCCCCCTCCGAAATTGGGGTTGACGGGAAAATAGGGGCGTGGTACTTTTACCTACCGACTGGTCGGTATTAGCGTCCGGTCGGCGATTGCGAGTGACATTATGGGTAAGCTTGTTTCCGGTTCTGAAATCCTGCTCGAAAGCCTGAAGCGCCAGAAGGTGGACGTGTTTTTTGGCCTCCCGGGGGGCGCGGTTCTTCCCCTTTACGATGCCCTTTACAGTGCGGGCATTCGCCACCTGCTGGTGCGGCACGAGCAGGCCGCGGCTTTCGCCGCCGACGGCTACGCGCGGGTCACCGGCAAGCCTGGGGTTTGTTTGGGAACCTCCGGTCCGGGCGCCACCAACCTCATCACCGGATTGACCTCGGCGATGATGGATTCCATCCCCGTTGTCGCCCTGGCGGGCCAAGTGCCGGCGGCGTTGATTGGCAAGGACGGTTTTCAGGAAGCCGACATCGTCGGCATCAGCCTCCCTTCCACCAAGCAGTCATTCTGCCGTTCGCTCGGCCGCGGACATTCCCCGCATCATCGATCGGGCTTTCCGGTACGGCGGTCTCCGGACGGCCGGGGCCGGTGCTGATTGATCTTCCCAAGAACGTGCTCATGGAAACGGCGGAGCCCAACTACCCGCCCACGCTGGGCGTGACGCGGCCCGAGCGGCAAGCGCGAGTTTGTGGACGCCGACATCGAGCGCGCTGCCGACATGATCCTGGAAAGCCGCCGCGCGGTGTTCTACGTAGGTGGCGGAGCGGTTGCTTCCGACGCCTGGCAGGAACTTCGCGAGCTGGCGGAGCTGACTCATATCCCGGTCACCACCACCTTGATGGGGTTGGGCGCTTTCCCTTCCCACCATCCGCTGTCGCTCGGGATGCTGGGCATGCACGGCTCGTACGCCACCAACATGGCGATCTGCAACTGCGACCTGCTGGTGGCCATCGGCGCGCGGTTTGATGACCGGGTGACGGGCCGCTTGAACGGTTTCGCCACCGGCGCCAAGAAGATTCAATTTGACGTTGATCCTTCTGAGGTCAACAAGAACGTGCATGTGGATTTGTCCCTGGTGGGCGACGCGCGGGAAGCGCTGAAGGCATTGATTGATGTTTTGAAGCGCCGCAAGGCGGCTCCCACGCCCGAGCGCCACCGCTGGCTGCAGCGCATCGAGTCCTGGCGCGGCGAGCATCCCCTCACCTACGACCGGTACGCGAACACGGTGAAACCCCAGATGGTGATTGAGTCCATCGCCCAACGCGCCGCGGAAGACGCCATCATTTCCGTGGACGTGGGCCAGCACCAGATGTGGACCGCGCAGTTCTACAACTTCACGCGGCCGCGCACGTGGCTCTCTTCCAGCGGACTGGGCTCCATGGGTTACGGGTTCCCCGCCGCCATGGGCGCGCAGATGGCTTTCCCCGACCGCCAGGTGATTGCCATCGTCGGCGACGGCGGATTCCAGATGACCCTGAACGATCTGGCCACGGTGGTGCAATACCGCGTGCCGGTGAAGATCGCCATCATCAACAATCGCGCCCTGGGCATGGTGCGCCAGTGGCAGGAGATTTTCTTCGAGAAGCGCTACTGCGACATTGACCTCGACTTTGCGCCGGACTTCGTGAAGCTGGCCGAGGCTTATGGCATTCGCGGCGCGCGCGTGGAACATCGCACCGACGTGCCGGATGCGATCGAGGATTTCCTGAGCGATCGCGAGCCGCGCCTGCTCGACGTTTGGGTGGACCCGGCGGAGAACGTTTATCCCATCGTTCCCCCGGGAGCCGCGCTGGCGGAAATGGTGGTGGAACCGCCGCGCGTGCAGGTGGAAGAAGAAGCGTTGGATGATCTGTGGGCAGTGTGAGAAGAGCCAGGTGCCAGGTGTCAGGTGTCAGGCAGCTCGGAATGAGAATCGAAACTCGAATCGCGAATTCGACATCTGTCGACGAGTTCCGAATTTCGATTTTCGATTCCGATTTCGCCCTGACACCTGGCACCTGACACCTGTCCCTGGATGGAGTTCTACATGCAATGGCTCATCACGCTTGAAACCGAGCAAGACCTGATTGTGACTTGCCGCCTCATGAACGTTTTTCGCCGCAAGGGATTGAAGATCACCACCCTGGCGATGGCCGCCCGGCCCCACGGTTTTTCCATGATGGCCGTGCTGGACTCGCCCGAGTCGGACATCGATCATCTCTTCAACTTCCTGCGCGGGATGGAAGGCGTGGAGCGCGTCTCGTATTACCAGCACCAGACCTCCGCCGACGCTTCCTTTGTGTTCATCGACGCCGATGCTGACACCTCGCGCGTGGCCGAGGTCCTGAAGACTTTTCCGGGGTCAAAATTGATCTTTGCCAGTCACGGAAAATATCTCCTCGAGGTTCCCGCGGAAAGCCGCCGGCAACCCGCCGCGCCGGCTTTCGGTCTGCCGGAATTCCTTCCCTTCGCCTGTGTGAAATCCACCCGGACCGCGCCGAGCCCGGTCATGGTGGGCGCGCAAGCATGACAGAAAGGAGTCAGAGGAATCGGAAGTCGGAAACTAGAAATTCGAAACTCGACGTGCCGAGCTCGAGCGAGTTGCAAGTTTCGAATTTCCAGTTTCCACTGTCTTCTGCCTCCTGTCTCCTGACTCTCTGGTATATAATTCTGTTTTCCAAATTCAATCAACGAAAAGGATTCAAGAGCTATGGCTAAAGTTTATTACGAGAAAGATGGCGATCTGAAAAACCTGGCGGGGAAGACCGTGGCCATTATCGGCTATGGCAGTCAGGGGCACGCGCACGCGTTGAACCTGCGCGACAGCGGCGTGAAGGTGATCGTTGCCGAGCGCATGGGCGATCCGCCGCGCACCAAGGCAAAAGACGCGGGCTTCGAAGTCTACGATGCGGCGGAAGCCGCCCGGCGCGCCGACGTGATCGTCATCCTCATCCCCGATCCCATCCAGGCGAAGGTGTACCAGGAGGCCATCGCCCCGCACCTGGGGCCGGGCAAGACCCTGGTGTTTGCCCACGGGTTTAATATCCACTACAAGTTTATCGTTCCTCCGCCCACGGTGGACGTCATCATGATCGCGCCCAAGTGCCCCGGCCATCGCCTGCGCGAGCTCTTTACCGAGGGCGTCGGCGTGCCTTCGCTGCTGGCCATCGAACAGGACGCCTCCGGCCACGCTGAGGCGACGGGCTTGGCGTATGCGAAGGGAATCGGTTCGCTCAAAGCGGGCGTGATTCGCACCACGTTCAAAGAAGAAACGGAGACGGACCTCTTCGGCGAGCAGACGGTGCTTTGCGGCGGAGTCTCCGCCCTCATCACCACCGCGTTTGAGACGCTGGTCGAGGCCGGCTACCAGCCGGAGATCGCCTACTTCGAATGCTTGCACGAGCTCAAGCTGATCGTCGACCTCATCTACCAGGGCGGCATCAAGTACATGCGCTACTCGGTGAGCGACACGGCGGAATACGGCGACTACACGCGCGGGCCCCAGGTGATTGACGCCCACGTGCGCGAGACCATGAAGCAAGTCCTGACCGGCGTTCAAGACGGCTCCTTTGCCAAAGAGTGGATGGATGAAAACGCCAAGGGACGCCAGAACTTTCTGGAAATGCGCGCCAAGGCTTCCGCCCACCTCATCGAAAAAGTGGGAAGCGAGCTGCGCAAGATGATGCCGTGGATCTCCACCTCCAAGCAGGAAGTCACCGCGGAGCAGGCGGCGGCGAGAGAGTAGGCATTGGCGATAGCATGGGCAGCCGTGAAGCAGCCGGCATCGCCAATCGATTGTCGCTGAACCTGTAGCAATCTCCCGGTTCGCGACTTATCGGCAATCGTTAATCGGCATCGAACATCGGCATCATCAATCGGCAATCCCAAGAGGACCACCATGAAAACCACTGACACCAAGGCTGTTCGCGGCGCGCGCGATTTTCAGAGCCGCGTAAAGAAGCTGGCGCTGATTGGCTGCGGGAAAATGGGCGAGGGCCTGCTTTCCGGCATGCTGGGTTCGCAGCTCATTCCCGTCGAGCGACGTGGAAGTGACCGTGGCGGAGCCCGCAGCGCGCCGATTTTCTTGCCGAAAAATACGGGGTGAGAGCTCACACCCATAATATCCAGGCGGTGAAGGGCGCCGACCTGGTATTAATTGTTCTGAAACCCCAGCAGGTGAAGGGGGTTCTCCGCGAGGTGAAGAAGGTGTTGCGCAGGGACGCGGTGATCATCTCCGTCGCGGCGTCGGTCACCACGGCGCTCATCGAGCGCGAGCTGGGGCGCGCGGCGCGCGTGGTTCGCGCCATGCCCAACACCCCCTGCCTGATTCGCCAGGGCATGACGGCGCATTGCCGCCAGCGCCCACGCCACGCCCGACGACGTGGCGCTGGCGCGGGAAATCTTCAGCGCCATGGGCCGCACCGTGGTGGTGGAAGAAAAGCACATGGACGCCATCACCGGCCTTTCCGCCTCCGGCCCGGCTTATGTTTACCTCATCATCGAATCGCTGGCGGAAGGCGGGCGTGAAGCTGGGCCTGCCGCGCGAGCTTTCCACCGAGCTTTCCGCGCAAACGCTGCTGGGCGCATCCTCGCTGGTGCTGCACACGGGCGAGCATCCGGCCAAACTGAAAGACATGGTCACCACGCCCGCGGGCTGCACCATCGATGGTCTGCTGGAACTGGAGGAAGGCGGCCTGCGCGTCACCCTGATCAAAGCCGTGGTCCGCGCCGCCCAACGCGCCAAGCAACTGGTGGAAGGGCAGAACTCCTGATTGGTGATTGGCGATTGGTGATGGGTGATTTTGGAATCGCGAGGCGGGACCGCCGCCGATGGGTTTTGGCCGGAGCATTGGAGAGACAGTTGTTGTGCCCGCTTATTAATATATAATAATACAACACAATATAATAATTAAATTTAGATGGCCACCATGTGCCGAGCCGATTGGGATTTACTTCCCTCGCCCCTGGGGGAGAGGGTGGCCCGCAACCGGCGCTTTCATCAGCCGGGGCGGGACGGGTGAGGGGGTCGAATACTGGAAACGCTCAGCTTGCGTGATCAGTATTGGGGTTAAGGGCGGCGCTGAGAATAAGCGTTTTCCCCTCGCGCAACCCTCAGCATGACAGGACAATTTGTCACCACAATTCTGGGTTTCTGACGGTTTTTGGTAACTGTCTTGTTTTCAGTATGTTCTCAGCTTCGTTTTTTGAAAACCGCCTCTTCCGATCCTTTGTTTTCAATATGTTCTCAGCTTCGTGCTTATTCGCGCCGGATGGACATGAAGTCGCTATGCAATTCCCGTAGGTTTCAGCGAATAGGATCATCGGTTCCCCTTTGTGGCCCGCGAATGCCATGTCTCTACGCCCCCACCGATGCGGTTGGGCAGGCCAACTCACCCGCCTCGGTTCCTCGCTTGCCGCGCGGCAGTGTTTCCGCCCGGCGCAGGACGGGCTCCCGGCGCCGGGCATAGAACTGGCGCAGCTTGCGTTCGATCTGATCCTCCAGGTGAGTTTCATAGCGGATGATTTCGTCCAATTCCTGGCCCGGCAACAGCAGATCAGCATCCTCTCGGACGGGGTCGTCCTCCCGGTGCTCCGCCGCGTAGAGGGCCTGCTTTTGCTCGTAGTTTTCGATTTCCTGGTCCACGCTCGCGATCAGCGCTCTCTGCTCATCGTCACCCTCCGGCACTTTTCCCTCCTGCGTGGCGCTTCGCCAGTCCCTCGAAGCGGCCTCGGAGCAGTGCCGCCCGGGCCCCGGGTTTCTTCCCGTAAAGAACATCAAAATAGACCACGCCGTCCTTCTCAAACATTCCACCCCGGACGAGGTCACGCAGTTGATGGAGAAACTCGATGACCTGCTGGAATTTCCAGGGGGAGTCAGGGAGGCCGGTAAAACCCACCAGGGAAATTTGCGCGCGCTGTCCGAGATCGGCCGCGCCCGAGGCCGGCATGCTTGCACGTTGGCGCTCGCCCGCCAGCTTCCGCTTCCGCACCGCCAGGACTCCCACCTCCGCGCGTTGCAAGCGCTCCAGCCTCCAGCGCAGAATGGCGATGTCCTGCACCCAGGCGGCCTCCCAACCATCGCGCGGCTCCATGGCGGCTGCCAAGGCCTTGTGCATCTGTTCGAAATCCGCTGGGCGCTCGCCGAGCGCCTCCATGCTGCGCGCTACGACTTCGGAAAAAGGGCGCGGCTTCAGCAAATTGCGGCTCGAGACCGCTTTGCCCCGCTCGCTGCGCGGCCCGGTGGAGTGCAGGCTGTTCGCGCGGCTCGCGCTGCGACTGCGCCGGGCTGGGTTCTCTTTTGATCAGACTCATGGTTCTCTCTCCTTCCGGTGGGGGCCGACGGCGCAAGCCCGCGCGGCCCTCGCGCTCGGGTACGGACCGTCAGAACGGGGATGGGAAAAGGATTGCCGGGGGCGGCCGGTGTAGCGTACGGCTGGCTCATAACCCCCCAATTGTAGCTAACGGTGCTAGTCGTTGTCAAGTTAAATACGTAACCAATTTCCTACTGATAGGAATAAATTCTGACAAATCGCAGATTTTTGGCCGGAAACGACATTTGTCCGTAGGCGGGGCGCTTTTTGTTAGGGCCTGAATACTCGTCGTCCTTGTCATGGTTGAGCCCCTTAGGGGCTAACCTAATCCCGCCCTGGGAGTTAGGGCGTCACACCCCAAGCCTGAAGGGGGCGCGCCCTCTGGGTCGCCCTTACAGGGCTCACCGTATAAATGGATTTGCCTATAATCCCAGGCCATTGGCCTGGGCTAGCTTAGGTCGCCCCTTGGGGGCTCAATAGCGTGATCGCTCCCGCTCCTCGATCAGCAAGTCCGCTCCGGGAAGGATGCGGTCCCCAAAAATCTCCCGGCGCATGGCGGCGAAATCGGGATACTTGCGGGGTTTTGTAGGCGAGGCCACCGGAACAATGCGCGCGATCAGCGTGTCCCGCTCCCGCAGTTCCACGGTCTTGCCGGCGCGCAACCAAGCCTTCAGCCGCCGCGTGTCCCTGAGTTGGCGAATGTTTACGTTGGGCATGACGCCAATGTGACACATTTTGTGTCACATCCGCAATCAGCAGCCGCTGAAGTTCGTTGTCCACAGAGGGCTTTCGCTGGGACAAGAAGCCGAAGGCGATCATCTTCAGTGTTACAATGTAGTAAGGAATTCGATGAGTAATCATCTCTTGGCCCAGGGTTCCAGAGTCGAGTCCATGACCATCAGTGCAAAGTATGAAGATGGCGTCTTCAAGCCCCTCGAGGATGTGAGTATCATCGAAGGGACGATTGTTGAGGTTCGCGTACCTTCGCGCGCCGACCGCCGCAAGAGCAAAGCCCGCTCGGTTGGGGATTTCGCCTTCTACGGCATGTGGAAGGACCGGACCGACATCGGCGACAGCGTGGAGTACATCAGCAATCTTCGGCGTAATCTTCGGGGCTGAACGCTCCTCCACCACGTTAAATGCCTTACCTGATCGACAGCGATGTTCTGATCGACATTTCGCGTGGCAAACGGGCGGCGCGCGAATACGTCGATGCGCTTACAGAGGCGTGGGCGATCTCACAGGTTTCTGCCCTGGAACTCATCGTCGGCGCGCGGGATAAGAGGGACCTCGCCAACATTGACACCTTTCTTTCAGCATACGTGATCGTGCCGCTTCGGGATTCCACGGGCCAAAGGGCTTACGAGCTCCTGAAGCTGTACGCGAAACCCCACGGCCTGCACGTCTTTGATTCCCTAATTGCAGCAACAGCGATAGAGGAGGACTTCACCCTCGTGACCAAGAACCGTAGGCACTTCGGCGCGATCAAGGGTTTGCGCCTGGAGATTCCGGGGTACTGACGGGTCGGGGCTGAAGATTTTACTTGACAAAATGCTTATAACCGTGGTATAAGCAAGAGTAGTATAGATGAAGGTGCTTATCTACGGAGGCGCGGCCGGCAACGGATTGTGAAAACAAAGAACTTGCGAGCCACGTCCCGAGCCGAAACCGCTGCTTCAATCTCTCTGTCACCCTATTGGTGTATGAATAGTTTTTGTTTGCATATAATTAAAACATAAAATTCTAAATATTCTTTCCTTTTTGACCTTTATCACTTCAACAACAAATTTCCCTTTCTGAAAGTCGATTGTTGTCGGCATAGAGCGCCGCAGAATGCTGCCTCTTTATGGGAGGGCTTTCTTTAGGACGGTACTTCCAGAAAAATTCAGCAAAGGAGCAAAAGCATTATGTCAAACGAAAATAAAAGAGAACCATTTGGCTGTTTGATAAGTTTTTCCCATTTAAATGGACGGTATAAACAATATGTAATCGTTGGCGATAACCCAGACGCTAGAATTACGAAATTTCTATTTCGGAGCAAGGTGGAAAACAATTGGCCATCTCAATGGCACACAAGATACAAAGATGGGTATATAAAATTTGAAAATTGGGAAAAATTCGATCTTGCCAAGCAAACGATTCGAGGAAAGTCAGTCTTTCTTTTTCCAGACACACCCGAAATATATATTCTGTGGGTCAGACAAACTCTTGAAGACAAGATAAAAGCTTCTGTGGATAAGATGGCCCCAAAGGACAAGTCCACCGCCATGCAGCTAATTCAGAAGCTTGTCGATTCTGCCATCCATAACCATCCTTTCGGAAAGCGCCTGGTTCTTGAGCTGTTACAGGCCCTAAGCGTGTCACAATTGGAAGACCTTGCAGACCAATTCGGCGAGCCACAGGGTGGACAGACCGGTACTGGTTCTTCGGCAGCGGCCTGACCTGCAGGGAGTGGCTGCTCATGGCATTGCAGCAGATTGGGCACACAGTGGGACTGCTTCCGCGATGGCGCATACATGCAAGTCAATGTATGCGCCACCCGCGCCGACTGGCCGCCGCGATCTCGTGTGTCATCCCCGCCGCTTACTTCTTGTTTTACGAGAGTCCAGCCATTTCTTGAGCGATTGAGGGCTCTCTCCCGACCGCTGCCCCGCCAGCAGGCCCGCCACGGTCAGATCTTCGTCCAGATCGGGCCCGTGGAGGTAGGCGCCGTCTGCGAAGATTTCAAAATGGTTGCGCTCCTGCGGCGTCCCATGCCAAAGACGGGGGAACCAAGCCAGAGGCGCCACAATGGTCCGCCCATCCACCAGATCAACCGTTAGCCCTTCGTCGCTCACCTTTACCGATTTACCCCGTGGCTCCTGGACTTCATATGAACGCATTCTGAGAACAGTCGGCATCGGTCTCTAATTCTATCCCTATGACTGTGATTGGCGCGAGCGAAAGCTGGCAGCGCAGATTCCCTAGCTTAGTCGTCCAGAAGGGATGGCGGGGGCTGGCGCAGAGCGCAGCTCTGCGTTTTAGGGCGGAAGGGGGGAATCATATGTCCTGGTGAATCGCGGAGCTGTGCTCTGATGCGCCAGCCGGCCAGCCTCCTGACCATTAGAGCAGGCTCGGAAGGTCACGCGCACCGTGGAGTACGCGAACGATTTCGACAGGCTTTCGGGCGACATAAATAATCAGGTATGAGCCCGCCGGCCAGAAAAGCACGGGCTTGTCTGTAAGGTCCTCTCGGCTGTGTCCAATTCCTGGGTTGTCGGCAATCCTCTGGCATGCATCAAGGATCTGGAGGCGAAAGCGGCGGGCGGCTTTCATACTGTCGGCTGCGATGTAGGCCCAGATTTCCCGAATATCCTGGGCGGCTTCAGGCGAAAGTTTGAAGCGCTTCATGTCCGTTTGTGCTTTCGCGCCAATTCTCGTTCTTCTCGCCCGAGAGCCCGGAAGAATTCTTCTCCGTCCACTCCCTCGCCGCGTTCGAGAGAAGCCCAGCCCTTGTTGATTTTCTTCCGGAGCTCCTGAATCTGGAGTTCCCGAATCCGGTCCCGTTCTTCAAAAAGCCGCAGTGCCTCGCGGACCACTTCGCTTGCCGAGTTGTAGCGGCCGGTCTTCACTTTATTCTGAACGAGCGTTTCCAGCTCGGGCGTAAGGTGAACGTTCACGGGCATTCCTCCTGGTCCTTCACCTCGAGAATACCAGCTCTGTCCATCCTTGTCAATGTTGGACACGCCTCATAATGGCGGCTCTTTCACACGTGAGACCGCAGGCGCCGCCAGCGGGTAGCCACGGTCAGCGCATTTCTGACCGTGGGTTCTTCCTTAGGGGTATCGCGTATAAATGCAAAGCCCACGGTCAGAAAATCACTGACCGTGGCTACCGTCTTCCCGCGTTGCGCCGCCAGCCCCACGCGCTAATCCAAAATCCGACACCTAAAATCCAAAATGCTATGACCTTAGCAGCGACCGATAGCGCAATTCCGGGCGCACGGGGAATTCGTGGGCGAAGTTCTTGATCTTCTCAAAAATCCCGTCGACATCCAGGCCGTACTTGGCGTGCAGCAGATTGGGCGCGCCGTGGGGGATGATGCGGTCGGGAACGGCGATGCGCAGAATGCTGGCGGGAATTTTCTTGTCCTGCAAAAGCGTGGCGACCGCCGAGCCAAACCCTCCGGCTTCGGTGCCTTCCTCCGCCGTCACCAGAAATTGCTTTTCCGCCGCCAGGCAGCAGATCAATTCCTCGTCCAGGGGTTTGACGAACCGGGCATTGATGACGGTGGCGTGAATGCCCAGGGCCTCCAGCCTTGCCGCCGCTTCCAGGCAGGGGTAGACCATGGAGCCGAGCGCCAGGATGCCGATGTCGGAGCCCTCGCGCAGAATCTCGCCTTTGCCGATCTCCAGGGCCTTCAACTCCGGGTCCATGGCCACGCCCATGCCGTTGCCGCGCGGGAAGCGCAGGGCGGCGGGCCCGTTGGCATTGATCGCGGTGTAGAGCATGTGGCGCAATTCGTTTTCATCCTTGGGGGCCATCACCACAATGCCCGGCAGGGCGGGAAGATAAACCAGGTCGTAGAGCCCGTGGTGCGTGGGGCCGTCGGCGCCCACCAGGCCGCCGCGGTCGAGAACAAAAGTCACCGGCGCGCGCATCAAGCAGGTGTCGTGCATCACCTGGTCAAAGGCGCGTTGCAGAAAGGTGGAATAGATCGCCACCACCGGCCGCATGCCCTCGCAAGCCAGTCCGGTAGCGAAGGTGACGGCGTGCTGCTCCGCGATTCCCACGTCGTAGAAGCGCTCGGGAAAGCGTTTGGAGAATTCGTCCAGGCCCGTGCCTTCTCCCATGGCGGCGGTAATGGCCACCACGCGCGGATCTTTTTCCGCGATCTGGCAGATGGCCTTGCCGAACACCGAGGTGTAGCTCGGCGCCACCACCGGCCCCTTGTGGAAAGCGCCCGTGGAGAAATCAAAGGGCGTCACACCGTGATATTTCACCGGGAGCTGCTCGGCGTGCCCGTAGCCCTTGCCCTTTTGGGTCACGATGTGAATCATGACCGGCCCGGGGCGCTTTTTGGCCTTGGAAAGCACGTCCATCAATTCTTCCAGATTGTGACCGTTGATGGGCCCGATGTATTCGAAGCCCAGTTCCTCAAACACCAGCCCCGGAATCAACATGCTCTTGGCGGTTTCCACCAGGTCCTGGGAAAGTTTCAACAGGCGCGGGCCCAGGCGCGGGACGGCGCGGATCATCTTTTCCACTTCTTCCCGCAAGCGGTTGTAAGCCTGCCCGTGAACGATGCGGTTCAGGTAGCCGGCAAACGCGCCGACGTTGGGAGAGATCGACATCTTGTTGTCGTTCAGGATGACCATCACCTTTTTCTTCAGCGTCCCGAGGTTGTTGATGCCTTCCAGCGTCAAGCCCGTGGTCAGTCCGGCGTCTCCCACCACGGCCACCACGTGAAAGTTCTCGCCCTTCAGATCACGCGCCACCGCCATGCCCAACGCGCCGGAAATCGCGGTTCCGGCGTGAGCGACGTTAAAGGTGTCGTAAGGGCTCTCATCGCGAACCGGGAAGCCGGAGATTCCCCCGTACTGGCGAATGGTGGGGAAGCGGTCGCGGCGGCCCGTCAGGATCTTGTGGCCATAAGCCTGGTGGCCGACGTCCCAAACGATCTTGTCGCGTGGGGTGTCAAACAGGTAATGGAGCGCGATGGTCAGCTCGACCGCGCCCAGACTGGAAGCCAGATGGCCGCCAATCTTCGCGATCACGGAGACCATGTAATCGCGCAATTCCTCGGCGACGATGGGAAGATCCTCGCGGGGCACCTTCTTCAAGTCGGCCGGGGAATCAATGTGGTTCAGATACCGGTATTCCATCAGGAACTCCTCACAATCGGATCATCGGCAATTTCACAGGGTCCATGCGCATTATAGGAAAAAAAGGATCATAAATTGAGAATCTCATGGCAGGCAACAATCCAGTTCAGCTAGGCCCCCGGAGACCTAACTCCTCGAGGATTTTATCTTTCGAAATGTCCATCTGAACGCTTGCCTCAAGAAACCGTGCCAGGGATGAGGCTAAAGCGTCATTTTCCTGTGATATCGAAACTGCCATATCGGTACCGAGTATCCATATAGCAAATCGATTGTCACCCACGGTCATAGGTCCTGAAAACTCTGTTTTGATCGGAACGAATCGAAGTCTGGAACCTGATTTACGTTCTATCTCCTTATAGAAAGCGATATGTTTCGCAACCTCGGCGCTGAAATCCACATTGCTCGTCTTTTCTAACTCTTTACGCGTGGATTCAGGAGAAAATAAATACAAGAGTTCTTTTTTCCTTTCTGGTCATTTTCGGCACTCAGAATCCAATCTTTAATCTCTTTAAGAAATGCGTTCTCGTATGCAAACTTTTCTTCTTCCGCCGCAAGGTAGGGCCTGCTTCCGAGAAACAGCGAAGGCGTTCTCTGCACGATGTAAAGCCTTTTCTGAGCGTTGGCGACGATATCCGAGCCCAGGTCGTAGAGTTCTCGCCGCGTCAGAGTGACTCGGGGCACCTCATAAAACTTCCCGATCTCATTGATCAGTGACTGCCTGAGCGCGGACTTTAAGTCGGAAAGCCGTCTAAAGCGGCAGAACACTGTCCGCACCGAGGGCTTAGTATCGCCACTCCCCTTAAGTCCTTCAAGGAACTTTTCCAGCTCGGGTCTGCGTTTTTCTTCCTCTCGTAAATCCTTTACGAATACTAAGATTGGTTTCGCGCGCTCTACAGCTTCGTCGTACTCGAGCTCGACGGCTCTTGGGAATGACATCCACAGAATGATTGTGAAAATCTGGCATTTGCGGACCTCTTCGATATATGCGTTTCAGGAGAACGGCTCAAAGCCGGTATAAGCTCGAACAAGCGCGCTCCTAGACTCAACTCCGAAATAACAGTCTCGGCGACTTCTCGCTCGTGCTCGAGTTCGTCCATGGCGGAGCTCACGAAGACGCTTATTTGTTCGCCCATTCTTTATCCGCGTTAGAATTCAGTCATATGGCTCATTAGAGCTGCGCTCGATCATATACTGAGCCCAGGCCTGCAGAAGATCTCGATATCTAGATGGCGGAATGATGTCGAGGTAAGGAATGCGCGCGCTCAATGTATCCCCGCGCCAATTACCCGCAGTGTAACTATTCCGCCTCAAGTCCACCAAGAGCTGCGTGACTTCCTGAATGTCACTTGCCGAGGCGGAAGGGTTGCCTAAAACAGTGTTAAGTCTATCGCGTTCGTGAGGAGAAGCATTCGCCAAGCTGTACTGGAGAATCGTTGTGCGTTTTCCTTCACGAATGTCGGAGCCAACAGGCTTCCCGAGTTTTTTTTCGTCTCCCACGATCCCAAGAATGTCATCCTGAAGCTGAAAGGCCGTGCCACAGTTGCTGGCGAAGTTGGCGAGCGCTTGAACGACAGGATGGTTGGGATCCGAGCAATTCAAGCCGAGCATCGCCCCTGCCATTGCCGAGAACCTATAAAGGATGCCAGTTTTCAACCAAAGCATATTTACAATATCTTCTTCCGATAAATCCGCAACATCCACTTTCTCATATTGGATATCTAAGGTTTCGCCGCGAATGAGGTCGGGAACAGCCTGCGATTCCAGGAGATAGATGATTTTGGCTACAACGGATTCCTTCACCGGCGGCGACGGCGTATCCAAGAAAAGCGCAACCGACCACGCGTGCTGAGTATCCCCAACCAGGATTGCAATCCGTTCTCCATACTCGCGACTCGCGTCGGCGTCGTATCCGAACTCCTGTCGAGCCTTATCCGACGCAAGCACATGAACCGTAGGCTCACCCCGCCGTTTTCCATCGTGGTCGATCAGATCATCATGAGTGAGCGTCCAAGTATGAACAACTTCGATTCCGGCGGCCGCAGGGATCGCGATATCCTCGTCTCCGCCAGCCGCCCCGCAGGAAAAGAGAAGGACGGCAGGTCGCAAGCGCTTCGCTGGTCTATTGATATATGCAAGCACGAGGTCAAGAATGTGTTGGGGTCGAAAATGATCCAGATGCTGGCTCGCACGAAGATAATCGACTACCCTCGATTCTCTGTCGCGGAGATCCTTTTCAAGATTTTCTGTGTTTGTCAACGTACTTCTCCTCCCCATTGTGCGCCGCGTGATTGACCGCTTATGTGTATATTATGGTGTGCCTGATTCCTCAGGCCCAAATGGCTCCGCCACCACCTTTCCTCCGGCCTTCTTGGTCAGAATCTCCACCCGCCCCTCGGCCTCTTCCAACTGTTTGTGGCAGAACTCGGAAAGCTTCATGCCTTCCTCATAAAGCACCAAGGCTTTGTCGAGCGGGAGGTCCGTGTCCTCCAATTCGTGCACGATGGCGTCGAGGCGCGCCAGGTTTTTTTCGAAAGAGTCCGGCTTGTCACTCTTCGCGGACTGGGACATGGCTGTTTCCTTTCTCGCATCCATTGTCGCGCGTTCCCAGGTCGCGGGTCAATTTGACGGAATAGCGGCGAGTTTACCTCGCTCAATGGCGGCGTAAAGCCGCCTCTACGTCAAATTGAACCACCACCCGTTCCTAATACCGCATTCGCTCAGGGACGGCTCTCCCCAAGGTTGACCGCGCAACCTTTTCAGGATTGGGGCGGATACTGGAATTCTATCATGGTTGGCGGGCGGAAGTGGCCGTCCGGCTGGCGCCGAGCGCCTGCGCCACCTCCACTGCCAGGGCGTAACGGCCGAAGGGCGCGGCAATCTGCACCCCCTGAACCAGGGAACGGATATCCCGCAACGTTTCCTGCGCGATCTTCAGTCCCTCCTGCCGGGCGCGCTCGCCGGAATCAGCGGCGCGCATGCGCTCCATGACCACGGGCGGAACGGAGATTCCCGGCACCTCGTTGTTCATGAACTCGGCATTGCGGAAACTGGTGAGCGGCCAGATTCCGGCGATGACCGGAAGGTGCGGCGCAAAACTTCGTGCCCGCTCCAGGAACTTCGCCAGTTGCTCCACCTGGAAAACCGGCTGAGTCACCGCGAAATCAGCGCCCGCCTCCACCTTGGACTGAAAGCGGCGGAGCTCCTCTTCCAGGTTCAGCGCGTAAGGATTGATGCTGGCGCCCACCAGATACGCCGTTTGCACGCCGAGCGGGTTGGCCCCCACATCCAGGCCCCGGTTCAAATTGCTCAGGAGATTCACCAACCCGATGGCATCCACCTCCGACGCATCGCTTTCCCGCACGGTCGAGTACTGGGGAGTGTCGCGCGTCAACGCCAGGAGATTGCGCACCCCCAGGGCGTGCGCCCCCAGCAGGTCGGATTGGATGGTCAGCACGTTGCGGTCGCGCGAGCTGTAGTGGAGTAAAACCTCGATGCCGGCGCGTTGCTGAAGCAGGGCCGCCAGGGTCAAGGCGCTCATGCGCGCGGTGGCGCCGGACCCATCGGGAATATTAACAGCGTCAATACCTTGCTCAAGCAGGTATTGTGCTCCCTCCACTTCCTTGGTGGCATCGCATCCCTTGGGCGGGACCACCTCCACCAGGACGGGAAACTCCTGCCGGGCCAACTTCCCCGCCAGGCGCGAGCGGCCGGCCACCGGGACCGGCGGCAGGGTGTGGCCGGGCCGCGCCATGACCTCCACCGGCAGCGCGCGCCCGCTGCGGGCTCAAGGAGCGCACGGCGGTTTTGATCGCTTTGATGTGCTCGGGAGTCGTGCCGCAGCATCCCCCCACCAGGCGCGCACCCGTTTGGATAAATCGCCGGGCGTAGCTCGCCATGTATTCGGGGGAGCAGAGATAAAGGTTGCGGCCCTCCACCGTGCGCGGCATTCCGGCGTTGGGCTGCGCGGAAAGCCTTTTCTCCGTCACCGCCGCAATGCGCTCCAGCGTTTCCTGCACGGCCGCGGGGCCGACGCTGCAATTGACGCCGATCAGGTCCGCACCCCACTCGTCGAGCGCCCGCGCAAAGTCTTCCGGCAACGTTCCGGTGGGCGTGCTGCCATCGTCCTGAACGGTCATCTGCACGACGACGGGAAACTGGCCAACTTCCCGCGCGGCCAGCAGCGCCTGGTGCGCCTCATTCAAATCCATCATCGTCTCGACGATAATCAGGTCGACGCCGCCTTCCACCAGCGCCGCAATCTGCTCGCGAAACGCCGCGCGCGCCTCTTCCCGCGAGGTGAGGCCCAGCGGCTCCAGGCGAATCCCCAGAGGACCCACCGCGCCCGCCACGTAGAGATCGTCGCCGGCAACTTCCCGCGCCAGGCGCGCGCCCGCCAGGTTGAATTCGCGCACCTTGTCGCCCAGGCCGAATTTTTCCAGGCGAAACTTGTTGGCCCCGAAGGTGTTTGTCTCCAGCACCTCCGCCCCGGCCTTGACGTACGCCAGGTGGACCTCTTTGACGAGCTGCGGCATCGCCGCATTCAGCTCGTCATAGCAGCGGTTCAGGGAGATGCCTTTCGAATACAGCATCGTCCCCATGGCCCCGTCACACACCACGGGCCGCTTATCGATTCTCTCCAGGAAAGGTTCGCGCATCCCTGAATTAGTCTAGCATATCTGTTGGTGGGCGCGACGGAACGTAAAGGGTCAAGGGGTGATGTCGCACGCCATCACCAGCGCGTCTTCGGCAGGGTTCTGATAATAGTCGTGGCGCGTGTACAGCAACTCGAATCCCGCCGAAGCGTAGAGTGCTACTGCCGGATGGTTGGAGGCACGCACTTCGAGGAAAAGCCGGCGCACCCCGAATTGCCGCGCGGTGCGCATCCCTGCCGCGAGCAGCGCGCGCGCAATTCCCTTCCGCTGATGCGCGGGGTCGATGGCGATGTTGCGCAATTCTGCTTCATCCATCACTCGATGGAACACCGCGAAGCCCACAACCTCCGGCGTGTTCGCGGCTTCGAGTTCCGCCACCAGAATCGTCCCGCCGGGATCGCCAGCCAAGTGCAGATAATCCTCCCGGCGCCACTGCGCCGCTTGGGGACACTTCAACTGGATCGCATAAACGGCCGCAAGATCATCGCCGGCGCAGGCTCGAACGTTCATGTCCCTAACTTCGGGTGCAAGGTGCAAGGTGCTAGGTTCCGGGTGCTGGGTATCGGAATCGAAACCCGGTATTTATAGCACAGAGAGCCGGCTTTTTTTTGCAGGCCTCGCAGATTTTCCCTTCCTTGGGGGCGTCTCCGTGACCTCGGTGGTCTGAACGGCCTCAACACAAAGGTCACTGAGATCCTCCGGGTGCTCTGTGTTTAAGCTCGAAAAGCACGGAGAGCACCGACAGGCTCCTTTGGGTTGCGGCTCGGCCGCGCCGTTCCACGAGTTTCGAATTTCGATTTTCGAGTTTCTACCCCAGCCCCCCGTACCCAGCACCTAGTACCCAGCTCAATCCTTCCGATTGATTTCGGCATCCGGGCGGCGAATGTAGTAGGCATCCAGATTCGTGACCGGGCAGGGGCGGCTCGATTGTTCTTCCTTTCGGGCGATGTCAGCGATAGAGTCCAGCAAGGGGCCTTCGACCCATTGCCAGTTCAATGAAGCGGGCAGACTCGCGCGCAGATCAGCGGCGGCCTGGTCATGCGCGCGCGCCAGGCACGTGGCGCTCGCACCGCTCGAGACTCGCTCTTCCACCCATGCGCGCAGCGCTTCCGGCTTGAGCACCCAACCTCCATCCGCCGGTTCATAATCAGGCGGCGTGACGCTCGGGGGTTGGGAAAGTCTCCGGCGGAAGCTGCCCAGGAAAAACTCCCCCCGCCTCGCGTCCAGAATGGGGAAAAACCAGTCCGGCGTCGGCGACCTCTGAGATGAAAGACACCCCTCACCTGCCCTCCTCCGTCGGGCACCCTCTCCCCCTGGAGAGGGCAGTGCTTCCTGGTTTAAGGGCTGGCAGGCCTTGTTCACCATCGCTTCCAGCACGGAAACGCCGCGAACCCGGCGATCGAAAGCCTTTCCCCACGCGCGCGCCGCCGCCAAGCCGACCCGAATCCCGGTGAACGAGCCCGGTCCGTTGGCTGCGGCGTACAGATCGATCTCGCGGAGTTCCCGATGGGCTGACGCGAGCGCCTGCTCCACCATTTCGAACAGAGTAATGGAGTACTGGTTCGCCTGCCCTGCGTTGGGAATCGAAGCCAGGCACTCCGTGTCTCGGAAGATTCCGACGCCCCCCATTTCGCTGGTTGTGTCAAATGCCAGAATCAGCATAAGGGGATGCCATGCTATTCGAACAGTTCATCCTTCCACACTTTTTGCCCGCCCAGAGACGTATAGAAGCCCCAGGCTGCAAGGGCCAGACATCCTGCAACCATTGCCGCCGCATGGGCCGCGTACCAAGTCGAAAAGTCGAGCGAGTAGGGAAGGTTCAGCAATATGTTGGCCGTGAAGATAGCGGCGGCCAGAACGATGAGTCCGAAGCGTGACACGGCTCCGGCGGCAAGCGTGTAGACCAGCAACCATACCGGCCAAACGATCTGGGGATGGTCGCTTCGGAGTGTGTTTATCGCGGTAAAGACGCCAATAAAGCAAACCAGAGCCAGCCACTGGTTACGCAAAACCACTCTCAAAAGGAAGATCAGGAAGAAGAACTCAAGGGTGCCGAGAATGCTTTCGCCGATGTTCTGAATCCATGAACCGAGTACTTGCCGGCTTCCCATCAAAAGTTCGGTGTTGGGGAGTTGCGGCGTGGCGCCCTCGCGTTTGAGGAAGAGAAAGCCCACTCCCACGATGACCGCCCAAATAACGCCCAGGAGAACTCCCCACAAAAGATCCCGGCCCACCAAGGGATCGCGCAGCTCGCCGGCCAGCAGGCGGCTCCAGGAGATGATGGCGTGCGGCCAGCGGCGCCGCACGTAGGGTTCAAGCGCCACGTAAAGCATCCAGGTCGCCGCGGAGAGAAAAAGCGATGTGCTGAGTGCCAGGATGAGATTTTTGAAGGTGGCGAGCGTGGGGAGGAAATGGTTCAGGCAAACCCATAACGCCATCGCGATGACGAACACCGCACTGGCCAAACGGAAGGCCCCGCGCACGTCGCTCTTGCCTTGGGCATAGTTTCGACGGGCCATCAGTGCGCCCCCGGCCAGAAGCAAAATGATCAGCACCACGCTAATGATTTGGCTGGCGTGCTGTCCCGAGGTCTGACTTTTGTGCTGGGATCGATGGGGCGGCGACCAGGGTCCAATGAAATCAAAGAAGACCGGCTTGCCTCGCCAAGCGGCAGCTTCAATCCGCAAAGGGAAATCAGAGCCAGCCCAACATCCCGTCCACGCAGCGCGCTCGTCGAAGGCCGCGAGCGACAGGCGGGTGGGGGCAGCCGATTGGAACTCGTCCGGATCGAGTCCAGCGGCGGCAAAGAGGGGCTTCCAATCCACCTTTTGCGCCGGCGGCGGATTGGGCTCCACCTCATCCGGGATGGCCTGCAAGTAACTGAGGCGGCCCTGCGCGTCAAGTACAATGTTGATCATGCCCGATTGGAGGGGAGGCGGGTCGTCAAAGGTCACAATGCCTGGCGTCATGAACATGTGGAGACCGTCCGGGTCCAAATATACGGGGCTTTGACGGTACTGGTACGTAAGCACCTGCGGACGCTGGGCGAGGACCCTCGGCCAGTCGGGACGCGGCTTGGAGTGCTCGTGTACGTAATCGGTAAATTCTGTGTTGTAGTCAAACATCGCGGCACGGTCTACGGCTTGGGCGGAGTAGCCGAGATTGTCGATGATCTCGCGGGCTTTCTGGTCAAGGACCTCCGGGGGCAAAATGCCATTCATTAGCTGGAGGCCACTGACCTTTAGGCCGATAAAGACGACGGCGGCCAATCCTAAAATGACTGCCACCAGGCTGGTGATCGCCATGCGCGGCGCGAGGCCGGTGGTTTCACCGGCAGCGGCCACCATTTGCGGTGACGGCGTCTCGCCCGCAGCTAATGCTTGCGCCAGAGGATCGCCACCCGGCAGGGCGGCCGCCACGGCCAGAGCTCCCGTGGGCCGCTTTGCAGGGTCAGCCTCGAGACACCGCAAGATCACGCGCTCCACCGCGGGGTCGAGATCCCGCACCCAGCTCGAAGGGCTGCTCACGGGCTGCTGGCTGCGCTGCTTGATTAACTCCGCCAAAGTCTCGGCGGCAAAGGCGCGCTTGCCGGTGAAGATTTCGTAGAGCACCAGGCCGAGCGAGTAGATGTCGCTGAGCGCCGTCACTTCTTGCCCTGCGAGTTGCTCGGGAGCCATGTAAGCGGGCGTGCCGTTACGCGCCTCGAAACCCTCGATGCGCTCGGACAGACTGGCCAAACCAAAATCGGTTACTACTACACGCCCGCGGCCGTCGAGCATGATGTTGGCGGGCTTCAGATCGCGGTGGAGAACGCCTTCGCGATGCGCCGCCGCCAGCCCCGCGCAAAGTTGGCGCGCAACCTCCAGGGCCTTGTCGCCCACCAGACGGCCAATACGCCGCAGCAGCAAGGCCAGGTCTTCACCGTCCACGTATTCCATGGAAAGAAAAACCAGGCCGTCAACCTCACCTACATCGTACACGCGACAAACGTTGGGGTGCGAGACGCGCCGCGCCACGCGGATTTCATTGCGGAAGCGCTCCAGTGCGTCTTCATCCTTGTCCACGGATTCGGGCAGGAACTTCAACGCCACGGTTTGTTCCAGAATCAAGTCATCGGCGCGATAGACTTCGCCCATGCCACCCTTGCCGAGGACAGCCACAATCCGATAACGTCCGGCCAGCAGGGTACCCGGCAGGAAGCGGCCCTGACCGGAGAGACTTGGCGAGCTGCTGGCGCTGGTTGAGCCGCCGGAAAAACTCCGAGGCTTCGTGGGAGATTGGTGGCCCGGAGAGGGCACCGGCTCGGGCGCGGTAACGTCGGCGGCACTCATCGGGGTGGATACCATCGGTACTCCGCACAACGAGCAAAATCGCGAGGTTTCCGGAACGCTTTCTCCACAGGATCTACACCTTGCCATTTCGTTTCTCCCGATAGTTCTCAGTCCGCCCGGTGATCGGTGGGCTGCAATGATATCGCCGTATACGCCTTCCGAACAACCACTTGCCCGCCTGCAACTATTGGATCATAGGACACAGCATGCCGCGTGATCGCCGGATTTCCGATCCGGTGCGCGAAGCCACGTGGCTCCGCCTTACCATTATGTTAGAATAAATATTTTGCAGCGAAACAACTTTGTAAACACGCTCACTCCCCTATTCGATTGAGGTCAGGGGAGTAGGATGCTGGGTGCTAAGCGTTAAGTGCCGGGGAATATCCGAAACTCGAATCCATCAGTTGACGGACGAAACTCGCGAGCCTGATACCGAATCTCGACTTTCGATCCCAACCCAGCACCCAGAACCGAGAACCCAGCACAACGCCCATGGCAGAAACCAGTCGCTCAACATCCCGGCCACTCGAGTTGACGGAGCTCCTGACCTTGATGATCGAGGTCGGCGAGCGAATCAATTCCACTCTCGATCTCGATGAGTTGCTGGCCCGCATCGCGGAGATCGTGAAGCGCGCCATTGACTACGAGGTCTTCGCCATTCTTCTCCTCAACGAGAAGACGCAGGAGTTGCGCGTGCATTTCAGCCTCGGCCATCCCCGGGAGCTGGTCCGAGACCTGCGGATCAAGGTGGGCGAGGGCATTGTGGGCCGGGCCGCCGAGACCCGGCGTTCGGTGCTGGTCAATGACGTCAAGAACGATCCCGCCTACATCCCGTCGCTGCGCGGCGATGCGCTCCGAGCTGGCGGTTCCTCTGATTCTTAAGGGCCGCTTGATCGGGGTCATTGACCTGGAAGCCCCGCAGCCGGACTTCTTCAACGACTCGCACGTCAGCCTGCTGGAGCTTCTGGCCAGCCGCATGGCCTTGGCGATCGAAAACGCGCGGCTGTACCGGCGCACCCTGCGCCAGGCGCGCACGCTTCAGTTGCTGAACGAAATCAGCCGGGAACTCAGCTCGGTGCTGGTGTTGAACGAATTGCTGCGCAAAATCGGCACGCTCACCAAACGGCTGGTGGATTACCACCGCTTTGGCATTCTGCTGGCCGACGACCAGGCGCAAACCTTCAACGCCGTCATTTCCCTGAAGCAGGATGAGCGCATGCCCGAAAGGTCCACGGTGAATTTTGGCCAGGGCATCGTGGGAGCGGCGGCGAGCCTGCGCCAGCCGGTCGTGGTGCCGGACGTCAGCAAAGACCCGCGCTACATCCTCGTGAATCCGGAGACCCGCTCGGAAATGACGGTCCCGCTGATTTATCGCGGCCGCGTGATCGGGGTGATCGATCTGGAAAGCCCGCACCTGAATTACTTCAATGACGAGCACGTGCGCATCTTTTCCACTCTCGCGCCGCAAATCGCCATCACCATTGAGAATGCGCGTTTGTACGAGCGCGTGGCGCGCAGCGAAGCGCGGCTGGAGCGCGACCTGCGCCGCGCCCAGGAAATCCAGATGCACCTGATGCCGGGGATCGCGCCCAAAATTCCCGGCCTGGACGTGGCTTTGCGCTTTCAGCCCTCGCAGCGAGCTGGGGGGCGACCTTTATGAATTCCTCTCCTACGGGAGGGACCGGCAGGTGATTGTGGTGGGCGACGTCAGCGGCAAGGGCGCGCCCGCGGCGCTCTACGGCGCCATGGCCAGCGGCACGTTGCGCAGCCTCGCCCCGCTGAAGCTTCCGCCGCCCGACATGATGAAGCGGCTGAACGTCATGTTCCTGGAGCGCAAGATTGAAGGCCACTTCATTACCCTGACTTACGCCGTCTGGGAACCGCGCACCAAGAGCCTGTGCCTGGCCAACGCCGGCATGCCGCTTCCGATCCTCGTTCGCAAAGGGCAGTGCCGGGCGATTCGCGCCGAGGGCGTTCCCCTCGGCCTGCTGGAGCACACCGAGTATCAGCCGGTGACGGTGAATCTGGAAACGGGAGATTTGTTGGCGTTCTTTTCCGACGGCATCACCGAGGCCAACAACCCTCAGCAGGAAGAGTTCAGCTCGCGGCGCCTGGAAAACATCCTGCGCCAGAACGCCCAGAAGCCGCCCCAGGAAATCGTCAACCGGGTATTTGAAGAACTGCGCAACTTCGAAGCCGGGCGCCCTCAGCGCGACGACCAAACGCTGGTTGTATTGAATGTGCGGTGAAGGGCAGGTGTCAGGGTTTGATTGTGGATAAAGGGCAGATGCCCGCTACAAACCGAGGCAAAGCAACTTCGGATCTGAAGAGACAAAATGTCCTCATCGACCAATATTCCTTCCACTATCGCCAGGGCGAATTCTTCTGCGAAGATTTGTCCCTGGCGTCGCTCGCCGAGCGTTTTGGCACGCCGGCGTACGTTTACAGCCAAAGCACGATTCTCCGCAACTATGAACGTCTGCGCGCGACTCTGGCGCGGATTCCCGGCTTGATTTGTTATTCCGTCAAAGCCAATTCCCACCTCCGCATCCTGAGTTTGCTGCGGCAGGCAGGCGCGGGATTCGACGTGGTCTCCGGCGGAGAGTTGGCGCGGGCGTTGCGTGCCGGAGCCGCGCCCGACACCATCGTCTTTTCCGGGGTGGGCAAAACCCAGGATGAAATTGACGCCGGTTTGGCCGCCGGCATCATGATGTTCAATGTGGAATCGGCGGGCGAGCTTGCGGTCATTGAAAGCCGCGCCCGCGCCCTCGCGAAGGTTGGACGCATTTCCATCCGCGTGAATCCCGACGTGGAAGCGGACACGCACCCGTACATTTCCACCGGGCAGATGATCCACAAGTTTGGCGTGCCCAAGGATGAAGCCCCGGAACTCTATCGCCGCGCCGCGCGTTCGCCCCATTTGAAGGTCCAGGGCGTGGCGTGCCACATCGGCTCGCAGATTCTGGAGGTGGAACCCTTCTGGAAGGCGCTGGATGAAATTCTGAGCGTAGCGCGGCAACTGGCGGCGGAAGGCATCGCCGTGGAAGCGCTCGATTTGGGTGGCGGGTATGGAATTTCCTACGGCGCCGAGCCGCCTCTGGACGTGGAGCGGATGGCGCGGGGGCTGGAAGAGCGCTTGCGCGCGGCTTCGATGCGGCTGATTCTCGAGCCCGGACGCGCCCTGGTGGGTAACGCCGGCGCGCTCGTGACGCGCGTGCTCTACGTGAAACGGAACCAGCGCAAAAATTTCGTGGTGGTGGACGCGGGCATGAACGATTTAATGCGGCCCACCCTTTACGGGTCCTACCATGAGATTGTTCCCGCGCGGGGAGGCACGGCGGAGCGCTTGCAGGCCGACATTGTCGGACCGCTGTGCGAAAGTGGCGACTTCTTCGCCCGCGACCGCGACATGCCCGACGTCCAGCCCGGCGACCTGCTGGCGGTGCTGACCGTGGGCGCTTACGGGTTCGTCCTCTCCTCCAACTACAACACCCGGCCGCGCCCCGCCGAGATTCTGGTGCACGGAGCGGAGGCGGAATTGATTCGCCCTCGCGAAACGCTGGAAAACTTGATGGCAGGTGAGCAATTGTAGCAGACCTGTTTTGTAGGTCCGCGGCTTTTCGTACCTATCAGCTCCTGCTTGTTCCCAGCGACGAAATCTTCAGGCGCTGGAGACGCGCGATCTTATGAAGTTAAGAGCTTTTTCGGGGAACCCGAAGCCGCCCTCTACACCCAACTCATCCACGGCGCCGACCGTTGCTTGATAAGTGCCGCAAATTTCGTCGATCTCTCCATGGCGATTGATGGTCAAATCGGGCCGGACGCTGGCCGTCAATGCATGGTTGTTGCACTCTTCGTGTGTCATGGGTAGGATGAATTTCGTGATCTACCTCGACCACAACGCGACCACGCCCATTCTGCCGGAAGTTCTGGAAGCCATGATGCCGTACCTCACGACGGAATGGGGTAATCCGTCGAGCGCGTACAAATTTGGGTCAAAACTCAAGGCGGTCGTCGAAACGGCCCGCGAACAGGTGGCGGAGCTGATTGGCGCACCCTCGCGCGACGTGATTTTTACCTCCTGCGCGACGGAAAGCAACAACACCGCCATCGCCGCCGCGCTGAAGGCCAACCCCACCAAACGGCACATCGTCACGTCCCAGGTGGAACATTCCTCGGTCCTGAATTACTGCATGGCGCTGGAAAAATCAGCAGTGGGCTCCCCGCCTGATTTAGGAGGGGCCGGAGCGTTAGCGACGGGGGTGGTTACACCAGGCTCTCGTAGCGGCGGGTTTACCCCGCCATTGGCTGTTGCGCCCATCGCCACATGGCGGGGTAAACCCGCCGCTACATCCCGCCTACCGCGTCACCTACCTGCCGGTTGACCGCGAGGGCTTTTTGAATTTGGCCGACCTGGAAGCTGCCATCACGGATGAGACCGCCGTAGTGTCGCTCATGTGGGCTAACAACGAAACGGGTGTGTTGTTCCCTGTCGAGCGGATCGCGGAAATTTGCCAGTCACGGGGCGTGCTGTATCACTGCGACGCGGTGCAGGCAGCGGGCAAGGTAGAAATTGACGTGCGAAAGATTCCGGCGGACTACCTTTCCCTCACCGGCCACAAGTTTCATGCGCCGAAAGTAATTGGCGCACTCTAGTTTCGCAACCCTGACGACATTACACGGTTGTGGGGTTGATCGCCTCGATATGCCTGTAGCGGCCAAAGTCCTGCGTGTTGAAGGTCAGAATTCGGCTGACGTGGTGAAGGGTCATCGCCGCCACCAGCCGCGCGTCGTGGACTTTCGTTCCTGATACCTGGTAGGTCACCACCAGCTCACGCCACGTGGTGAAGAGTTCAGGGGTTTCTGGAAGTATGGCGACAAATGATTCT
Organism: uncultured Acidobacteriota bacterium; assembly: GCA_963810005.1. Lineage (GTDB taxonomy): Bacteria > Acidobacteriota > Terriglobia > UBA7540 > UBA7540 > Bog-366. The sequence goes on along the minus strand of CAWELY010000017.1, from coordinate 124,595 downwards.
ACAAAGCGCAAATAACCATCCGTTGCGGCGATCGTTTTGCCCAGGCCATTGTACTTCTCGGGCCGGGTGCACACGTTCCACATCTCCACCAGATTTTGTGGAGCAACGCACAAACCCAGCCCGCCTTCGAGCAGAGTCTTGATGGCTTGACGCGCGACCGGCCGGAGGGGATTGCGCAGGGTGAGGGCACGAAGCAGCACGTTGGTATCGATGAGGTAGTCCATGCGGTCTACGAGCGGTCCGGATACCAGTTCTCACGCTGGAAAGTCTCTTCCGGCAGCACCGCGTCGGTTTCCAACCCGGTAAGGAACTCTTCAAACGCCTTCACTCGCTCCTGCGCGGTGGCTTTCGCCGCTCCGGTTTTCACCAGCGCCTCCAGGGCGCGCTCGGCAAACTGATCGAGCGACAGGCCTTCCGACTGCGCCCGCGCCAGCAGCGCCTCGCCAACATCCGGTTTTAATTCTACTTCCAGTTTCATTTGGACCTCGCTCCAAGTGCAATTCCCTTTTTCTTGAAGGGCTTTTCCCGAACTCCTAATCCCGAGCCCCTAACCCCGACACTGTGCTGCGCCAACGGACTCACGCCTGGATTGAGTGTACCACGAGCCCACCGGGAATGGGATTCGCCCGCCCCCCTGGACCTGTAGCGGCGGGTTTGCCCCGCCACGCGAGGCGCGTAGCTTTTGTAGGGCCGAACAGCGTTCGGCCCAGGCCCAACGCTGTTCGGCCCTACGTCTGGCTGAGTACAGACCTTTCTTCCCCGAACCCCCTCCCGCACTCCTGCGCCAATTGTGTCCGCGGTGCGGACACAATCAGTCCCCGCACGTCGGCCAGCAACGCCGCAGGCCCTTGGGGGCGTAAGGCCAGGGGCTTCTTTTTCCCGAGTGGTTTTCGTCGCATCATGACGCAAGCTCCAAGCTCTAACGCGGCCAGCAACCGGCGCTTGCCAACGCGAACTTGCCTTTCGATTTACCTAGTCACCAAACGCCAGCCCCTGTCAACTGCCGTGGATGAAGACCCGCACAGGAACGCAAAATGCGCGTACCTGTGCGCTGCCCGCTCTCTGCGGGATTGGGAACAGGGCCGTTCTGAGCCAGACCAGCCGGCCAAAGCCTACCTGACCGTCATCGCGCGCGATCACGAAGGGGTCGAGCGGGCGCTCCATCCTGTGCCCAGCTAACTCAGCGGGTAGCCCGTGTGGCGCCTACATTGAAGTTGATGTCTGCGACCCTGCCCCTCGCAATGCGACTGGGGACGCATGCATACAGGGCAAAGGATGCGCCACCCGCAAACCGACATCCCCCCCGCTCTCTAAACTGGAAGGTCAACAGCAAGTAGCGCAGTGCGTTGTGCGTCACTCTCCAGGATGGCGACTTTTCAGGCCCAATCTCCTCCAAGTGAAATTGATCGCCTGAAATCACCGGTGGGACGGGGGCGGGCGCCGGTAATCGACCAAGCGGGGTGGGCGGTTCCAACAAGCAGATGCGACCGAACCCGCGACGGCCAGCTTGGGAAATTGCACGTAGATTGAAAATACAAACTATAGCGTCTACGGCATTCACTTTTGGCGATAGAAACCACCCTGTTTTCAATGGTCTGCTCTACGGCTCCCCTTATGCGAGTCATTGAAGACCGTTCTCGATGCCAGCTTACCCTCCCGGACGGTCCACACCTTAGAGTTGAGACCATCCTCCGTCTACCGGAAGCTCTGCGCCCGTGGTGTAGGTTGCGTCAATCGCCAGGAATGCGACGGCCTTGGCAATCTCCTCCGCCTGGCCGATACGCTTCATCGGAACGCTTTCCTTCATCTGAACGTAGGCCTGATCTGCCGCCTCCTTCGGCATTCCTGTCTTCAGGAGTATGGGCGATTCAATAGGACCCGGGCTCACCGCATTAACACGTATTCCACGGGGCAACAACTCAGCGGCAAGGCTCCGAGTAATTGCACGAAGCGCCGCTTTGGAGGCGCCATAGGCGCTCATGTTTGGCATCCCCTTCACGTTGGCAATCGAAGTGGTAAAGACCACCGAACTTCCTTCCGGCATGAGCGGCGCCAGTTTCTGGACGATGAAATACGGTCCCTTGGCGTTCAGGTTGAGCATCTCGTCGTAAAGTCCCGCAGTCACAGCCTCAAATGGGGCAAATCGAACATATCCCGCGTTGACGAACAGCACATCGAGCTTGCCGAACGTCTCCTTGACCTTCTCCGTTAAGGCATCCATATCGGGAAGCGAGGTCGCGTCGCTGTGGATTACGATAGCGTTATCGCCAAGCTCCACCTGAGCCTCCTTGATCCTTGCCGAGGTGCGCCCAGTTACGATCACGCGGGCACCTTCGTTGATGAATAATTTGGCAGTCGCCAAGCCTATGCCGGTGGTTCCGCCTGTGATCAGTGCTATTTTTCCTTTGAACCTGTCCATGTTGCCTCCTGTGTTTATTTGTCTTGAAGTCTTACATACGCGAGAGTACGATAATCACCTCGGCAATGCAAGTAATTTCGTACGCAATGGTAACTAATATCGAAAAGCGCGCCCGAGGACGTCCAAAAGCTTTATCCCCGACGAAGCACTCGACCGCGACCGGCGCTCCTTCAGGACCCCGCGCTCAAGGATGCTGGGTAAGACAAGTCGACGCCCGAGACCTTGACGACGGCCTGCCACGCGGCTTCCTGGCTGGCGCGATCGTGGAGGTGTGGGTGGCGCATCGCCTCAATTGGGCCGGTGAGCTTCTTGGGCGCCGAGGCGAAGAATTGGCCCGAGACGTCGGTTCCGAACTCCGACGCCTGGAGGTACCGACGGGCCGCGGTCTCCGGCGTCTGATTCATGCCGGGAATGAGGCTCACGATTGGGATAAACAGATACTTCAACGCCGGGCCAACGTTTCGCACCGCCTTGGTGTCGGTCGCCGCACCGGGCGAGACGGCGTACACGGCCATGCCGGAGGGCAGCCGGCGGGCCAGCGCCGCGGCCCACCAAGCAACAATGAGCTTCGCGTCGGCATACGTCCGGTTGGGCTCGTACTTCACGTTCGGCCCGTTGCGCACCAGGGCTTCCACCGCGGCGCTCCGGTCACCCTGGTGATGCTTGGTTGCGAGGGCCGCCACGTCGGTGAAGCTGAACATGGGTACGTCCCCTCGGGCAGGTTCCGCGCCGGCGATAACAATCCGCGCGTTGGGGCTCAGCAGGTTGGCGCGGAGCAACCCGACGGTCAGTTGATGATGGCCGATGAGCGGGGCCTGAGCCGCCTCGACGCCCGCCGCAGTGAGCACGCGCTTCTTACCTGGGACCATCCCTGCATTGAGCAGTAGGAAATCGATCGGTTGACCTCGCTTGACCAGCTCGGCGAGGGCGGATTGAACGCTGGTCGGCGCGTCCAGCTCCAGCTCCAGCGGCGTGAAAACTTGTGTCTTGGTCTCAGCCGCGAGCTGAGCGGCCGTTTCCTGGACCCGGGCCAGGCTGCGGCCGGTGACGATGATCTCGCGCCAGCCCTCGGCGGCGAGCATGCTGGCTGCCGCATAACCGAGCCCGGAGGTGGTGCCGGTGACAAGAGCGATCGAATGTTCCATGGGCGTCTCCGTGGTGAAGGGTGAAGGTCGTGCTGTTTTTCCTTGGGACCTATCCATGTTGTCTCCTGCATTTATCTGTCTTGAAGTATTACATACGCTAGAGTATGATAGTCACAGCGGCAATGCAAGGAGTTTCGTACGCTATGGTAACTAATCTTTCGAAGCGCCCCCGAGGACGTCCAAAAGGCTTTATCCCCGACGAAGCACTCGACCGTGCCGTTGAGATGTTTTGGGAGCATGGGTATGAAGGAGTCGACGTGGATCGGATCGCACGGGCCGTGAACGTCACCAAACCCGCGCTATACCGAGCCTTCGGAGACAAGTCCACCCTGCTGCTCAAGGCGGTCGAGCGCTATGCAATAACGTATGGAGCTCCCATAATGGCAGCTTTTCAAGCGGAGCCGGACATCCACAAGGCCGTGACCGCCTTTTGCGAGGCTACCGTCAACACCGCTACTGGCGACGCTCGCTGCGGCTGCATGATGGCCGCCGCTGCGCTGGGACAGTCGGAGCGGGTAACGGAGATCCGTTCGTATGCCGCGAAGGCCCTCACCGCATTCGCTGATATTTTCGCGAAACGTTTCGAAAAGGAGATGAAGGCGGGGCGCCTAACTCGCACACCCTCTGCCAAGGTGCGAGGCCGTGCGCTCGTTGACTTGATGCTTGGTTTGCAGCTTCGCGCCAAGACCGGTATTGCGCGCGAGCAATTGCTGCAAGACGCCCGAAGCTATGTGCCCCTGATTCTTGGCAAGCAAATCTAACGCACTTCTCGGCGGGGATGCGTCTGGACGAGTGCCAAATCACCAATACACTCACAGATAACTGGTTGATACTATGGAGCGGGAGACGGGGATCGAACCCGCGTGTCCAGCTTGGGAAGCTGGCATTCGAGAAAGGGAAAGTCAGCGGAACTCGATAGCTGGCGAGAACAGCCCAACCCACCACCTAAGCCGGATTTGGAACGATAAACGCCCTTTGCGTCTCCCGCTCTCCCCACTTCAGCTTTTTCTGGCGAATCTCAAAGTGCGGTGTGGCGGGCAAACCCATTCCAAGATGCAGTCGGCCTTGCGCAATCGCACCACATCTTCGCTGTAGTCGGCGATGCCGACTTGACTCGCTCCCGCGAAACCGTGGAAAATCTGAGGGCAGGGGCGGAGTCAGGATTTAGGATTCAGGATTCAGGAGGCAGGAATCAGGATTTAGGATTGGGGATTCGGGATTTAGCATTCAGGTGGCGGCATGTGGGGGGAAACCTTTGTCCAGGACGAGCCGCACTGCCTGGGATCAGCAAAAATTCAACCGCCGCGATGCCGTTATTCGAGGATGAGTAATGAAGCTAAACGATCTGCTTTTCGGGAGGCCGCTGCGTTCTTCGGAGGAAGCGGGGGAGAAGCTGGGGCCGGTAGGAGGTCTCTCCGTCTTTGGGTTGGATGCACTCAGCTCCGCTGCGTACGGGCCGGAGGCGGCACTCACGCTGATGATCCCGCTGGCCGCGGCGGGAATTGCCTACATTGTGCCGATCACGGCCAGCATCATCGTTCTGCTAGCGATCGTCTATTTCTCCTATCGCCAAACCATTGCAGCTTACCCGTCGGGCGGCGGCTCCTACACGGTGGCGCGGGAGAACCTGGGAGAATTCCCCGGGCTGCTGGCGGCCGCTGCCCTGATGATCGACGACGATCACGGCGAGATACTTGATGGGGGTAGTCGTGGGAAGGTTGGAGGCGCTGGACCGCCAGCCTTACCCCCTGCTGCAACCCTGGGGGATTCCATTGCCCAGGTTTCTCGCACGCGACAAAATCCTTGCACGGTTGCACTTCCCCTCCGCTATGCCTATTGAGCGCTACACAATTGAGTGACAAGACCCCCTCACCCCCACGACCTGCAAAACGTGGGGGTGAGGGGGTTCATCTGTCACCTTATTATGCATCAGTCAGTAGATATTTGAATTACCGATGGGGAAGGGACTGCACGTCGACGCTGTCTATTCTCCTGTTGCTATCGCGAGACACACCGACGATCATGAATTCCAAAAGCTCGCTGCCGGTATTCTCAAAGGAATGCACCTCATTCAGTTGAAGCGGGATCGCGTCGCCCTCCCGGATCGGGGCAACTTCGGAACCGCCACCCTCAGCCGATACCGTGACGGCGCCCTGGCCACTCATCACATAGTAGAATTCGGCCACCTCCCGGTGCAGGTGGGGACCCGTCGAAGTATTGGGCGGAAGTACCAGGTGGTCCACATAGGCCCACGGGCTGTTGAAGACCGACGGTTCCAATGCACGCCGATACTGTACGGTGCCATTGCCGCCACTCATATGGTTCACGGGGCGAAGCAGCGCACGGTCCAGTCTCATGGCCATGAACACCGGTATCGGATCGAGGGGTACGTCTCTACGGTCGTCGCCGAGGTCGAAATTATCGTAAGTGCCCCTCATCGCCGTCACGTTGATATTCATCCACTGAACCGGCTTGTCGGTGGCGTTGTAGATCGCGTGGGAATGCCCCATCCGGCAAAGGGCGCCGGCCGGTCCCTTCAACACGGATGTCCGGCCATCAATGGTAAACTGCGCTTCGCCGTCAAGAATGACAAACATCTCCTCGCATTGGTTGTGAAAGTGATGGCCAATACCGCTTTTCGGCTCGAGAATGCCCCGGTGCAGGAAGAGCAGATTAGTGTCCAGGGCGTGCGCGTCTAACAGGACCATGTAATCCATTTGACCGGCTCCACCGTGGGCAGCCTTGGCAGGCTTGTACTTAGCCGGATCCGTGTGCGCGATGCGTTGGGCCAAGGGCTCGCGAGCTGCCAGTGGAAGAATCATAACAAGCATCAGCATGATCGTTTTCATGTTCTATCCAAGACTATGAATTCTTTTTCCCTCGCCCCCTTGGGGGAGAGGGGGGACCGCAAGGCGGAGGGGGCCCCACGTTTTGCAGGTCGTGGGGGTGAGGGGGTCAGCGCCAAGATGAACGCCATGGGGTCACGTATGGGCATCATGCGCGGCGGTTTTGACCCCCTCACCCGGCCCGCCCCGGCTTGAAGGAGCGCCGGTTGCGGTCCACCCTCTCCCCCAAGGGGGCGAGGGCAGTAAATTCAAAAAAGCACCTGCCACAATCGGGGAACTGGGCGAATGCAAAGCCGCGTCAAAAAGAGATACTGCCCACTAATCCACGTCGAACAATAGAACGGTGTAGTCCTTGGACGACAGCGTGTTCTCGATAGTCGGCCAGACCCTTTTATGCTCGGGGGAGGCCACCCATTTCTGTCGTAGTTCCTCGCTCTGGTACGTCAGGGCGAACCGATAGTTGATACCCGCCGGAGCACTCCCCTGAAGTGCCGTCCGCAGCTTCAGCATCTTCACCTTTATGTATCCTGGGTGTTTGGCGGCCTCGGGGCGGAAGATGGTCTCGAAGTTGTGCAACATCTCCTTCTCCTTGGCGGGGTCAACCGCAAGGTCGACGTGCAATTCGATGGGATGCCCCGGGCCCGCCGCCAGGACGCCGGCTGCACCGGCGCCGGCTGCGAGCATAGTTTTCAAGCAGGTCCTGCGTTTCATTTTCTCTCCTTTGACTCACCGCCGCTCACTGATAAAGTTGCTTCTCACCCGCTACGGAGAGCTTGATCCGGTACAGGCCGGTACGCGCGGTGATGTAGAGCGACTTCCAATCGTCACCCCAATTGCAGTTTGCCGGCACCTCGGCCATCTTGATGGTGCCCAGGTGCTTTCCCGCCGGCGAGAATATCCAAATCCCTCCCGGACCGGAGGCCCACATGTTTCCTTTTTCATCGATCTTCAAGCCATCCGGCAAACCCTCTTCCTTTTCCGCATTCGCGTCGTAAAACACCCGCCCGTTACTGACGGTGCCATTATCCGCGACGTCGTATGCCATCCACACCTTGTTCTTCTCATCCGTGTTCCCGATGTAAAGGGTCTTCTGATCGGGAGAAAAGGCGATGCCGTTGGGCCGCGTCAGGTCCTTGATGACCGGCTGCGGTTTGCCGTTGGCCACGCGGAAAACGGCGTTGAACTTCAGCTCTTTGGCCGGGTCGTCGTCGCCCTTGGGTAATCCGTACGGCGGATCGGTGAAATAGAACGATCCATCGGCGCGATAGACCACGTCGTTCGGACTGTTAAATCTCTTCCCCTCGTACCTGTCAAGCACCGTGGTAATCTTCATGTCTTTGCTGATTCGGACAATGCGGCGGTACCCATGCTGGCAGAGAAGCACCGCGCCATCTTTATCAGCGGTGCTGCCGTTTGGGCCATTGAATCCGCCCGCCGGCAGATTACCTTTTCCGTCATAACCGCCCGGATTGAGAATCTCCGTTACTTTTCCGTTGGAAGGGTCATATTGACGTACCACGTTACCCACCACGTCACTGAACCAGAGGACCCCGGATGGCCGCCAGATCGGACCCTCGGTAAACGTGAACCCACCGGCGAGCTTTTCCAGTTGGGCGTCCTGGGGAATAAGTTCATCCAGGGCAGGGTCTAGCCGCACAATACTCCCTATGGCCGCAGGTTTGGGCGAGGTGGGGGCAGGAGGGGGAGCGGTGGAACATGCAACCGTGATAAGCGCAAGAGCGAAGACCAACGTCGATTTTATGATGGACATATGCAATTTGACCTCGTTTCGGTTTCGTGTGGCGCCCTCGTCGTTACCAGGGCGTGGCTACGACATCCTCAGCAGCCATCTTATGGCGTTCTTCTGGAGCTTGAAATACTCGGGTTCCCACAAAGCGTGAAGCGTATGGCCGACTGCCGTGAAGGCCACGCGTCCCTGGCCGAAATCGTATGCCCAGCCCGCGATCGACTTGGCGCCCAGATCTTTACCGGCGTCGCTGCCCGTCAGGCCATCGGTATTCTCACTTTGCAGGAGGATGTACTTCGGATCTTTGTCGTAGGTAACAAAATGTTGTTCATCGTTCACCCTGAAGTCCTGCACATCGCGCGTGATCGGATGCTCCTTGTTCACCACCGACACCTTGAAAGGACGTAGGGCCGGGTGCATGATGTACGCTCCACCCATTACCTCGCGATAGTCCCGGGAAGAAAGCGAAATGTGACTGCTGTTGTGGAAGGCGTACAGCGCACCCCCCGCCTTCACGAAGTCTTTGATGGCGGCACCCTGCTCCGCCGTGATCCAGGACTCGGGCTGCTCCTTCGGCCAGTCCCGATTGCTCTCCAGCGCGGGCGAGTATTCGTAGTCATTGGGCTCAAGATATCCGTTGGGCCAGATCATGCCATCGCGCAAAACTACCAACAGGCGGTAAGACCGCAGAAGGCCCGCGGATATTTGATCGTAGTTAATGGTGTAATCAAAGGGGAGATTAAGGTCCTGGAAGAGTTTGTTCAGGGCGACCCGGATGTAGTCGGCGTTGTGATAACGGTCGCCGATGAGGGCAAAGACCCGGGGACGTTGGTCATCGGTGGGGACGGCACGGCTCTCTTCCCGTGCATCCAGCAGAACACCCGCCGACGCCAACGTTCCAACGCTCTTGAGGAGACGCCGTCTTGAAATGGCAGAATCCATTGCCGCACCTCCAGCCGGGGGCCATGCCTTGAATCAACGGCAGAGTCTAGCACATAGATGGCAAGCAGGCGGAGACATTGGTGAATGGGTACCTCGCTGGATGGGGAATGATAAACGCCCTTGGCGTCTACCGCTCTCCCCACTTCAACTTTTTCTGAAGAATCTCAAAGTACGATGTCGCCGGGGGCCGGACCAATTCCACGTAGGAATCGGCCTTGCGCATTCGCACCACGTCTTCGCTGTGCGCGGCGATGCCGACCTGGCCGTCAACGGTCAGGTAGGCGGCCTCGCGCAGACTCTTCACCGTCACCTCGATCTTGACGGTATTGGGAAGCACCAGCGGCCGATGGGTGAGGGTGTGCGCGCAAATGGGAGTAACCAGGAAAGCTTCCACGGAAGGAGTAACGATGGGGCCTCCCGCCGCCAGCGAATATGCCGTCGACCCCGTGGGCGTGGACACAATCAAGCCGTCCGACTTGTAGGTTGAAACCAGCTCGCCATTCACCCGCAGTTCAAAGTCGAAAATTCGCGCGATGGCGCCTTTGTTTAACACCACGTCATTCAAGGCCAAAAACGGAGTAAGGATTTCGTCGGCCCGAATCAACTCGCCTTCAATCTGCACGCGGTGATCGGTCTGGTGGGTGCCGGCCACCACCATTTCCAGGGTGGGATAAAGTTCTTCGCAGGTGATTTCGGTAAGGAATCCGAGTCCGCCCAAGTTCACCGCCAGAATGGGAACCGGTTTGCGATTCAGGGCGCGCGCCGTGGCCAGCAGGGTGCCATCTCCACCCAGCACGATCAGCAAATCCACCTGGGCCGGCATTTCGTTGCGGGTCAGGCAGTGCTCTTTGGTCTCCATGATGGCCCCGGTTTCCTTGTCGATGAACGCCTCGATGCTGCGTTCATGGAGCCATTCGAGCAAACGCCGGCACAATCTCGCGGATTTCCGTCTTCTTCGGTTTGGAGATGATGCCGACGCGTTTAATGGGATTTGCCATGAGTGAACATCATTCTAGCAGGATATAGGATTTGGGATTTAGGATTTAGGAGCAGGGGTGTGGAATTTGGGATCTAGGGTTTAGGATCTAGCAGAGGGGCTCCGCAGGAGCCAGCTCGGGTACCCTAAATCCTAGCTCCTGAATCCTGAATCCTGGCCCCCAAATCCTGCTTCCAGACCGCATGCAAGAAGAATTCGCGATTTCCTTCTGCGCCCAGCAGCGGACTTTCCATCGACGCCAACTGGCTGAATCCGAGTTCCAGCAATTTGCGCGAAACCTTGGCGACGGCCTCCTGGTGCTGCGCCGGGTCACGCACGATGCCACCTTTTCCCACCTGCCCTTTGCCCACTTCGAATTGGGGTTTGACCAGAACGATCAGGTCGGCGGGGGACGCGAGCAAGGGGACGAGCGCGGGCAGGATCAAAGTGACGGAGATAAAGGAAACATCAACGGTCACGATTTCCGCGAGCGTCTCCGATCCGATCAAAGGTCAGGTAGCGCGCATTGGTTTTTTCCAGGACGACGACGCGCGGGTCGCGCCGCAATTTCCAGTCGAGCTGATTGGTTCCCCCATCCACGGCGAAGACCTTGCCCGCACCGTGCTGAAGCAGGCAATCGGTAAAGCCTCCGGTGGAAGCGCCGATGTCGAGGCACACCTTCGTGTCGGGATTGATGCGAAAGTGTTCGAGCGCCCCCTCCAGCTTCAGCCCGCCGCGGCTCACGTACTTGGGGGCTTCGCCCAGCATGCGCAAAGCGGCCTGCGCGTCGACCAGCGTGCCGCACTTCTCCTCTTTCTGCTCGTCCACCAGAATCTGCCCCGCCAGGATAAGGCCCTGCGCCTTTTCGCGGGACTCCGCCAGCCCTCGTTCCACCAGGAGCCGGTCGAGGCGGATTTTCTCCGAGCGGCGTGCCATAGGACTTAGCCTACCGCAGTTGCAGATGAATGAAGGATTTCATCACAAGGCACAGAGGTCAGGAGACAAAACTAGAACAACAACAGGCAGATCCTCCCTATCGCTATATCTTGGTCTCTTGGTGGTGAATCTTCTTCACTTTCCTACCCGTGCTCTTCATTCCAAAGGCAATACCACCGACGGTGATTTGCAAAAGATGAAATAACGCCGAATCTTCGGCCTCTGGGCTCCTGACTCCTGACTCCTGGCTCCTGACTTCTGCTGTTTGCTCGCGGCGCCAGCGTTCCAGAAAGCGAGTTTGCAGGAAATTGAGGGGATCGACATAAGGATTGCGCAGGCGGATCGACTCCGCCAGCACGTGCTGGCCGGCCAGCAGCATCGCGAGCGCTGGAAATCTCCAGGACCCCGCGCACGCTGCGGTGATACTCCTCCTCGATGTGCCGGAAAATCCTCTGGCCGAGTCCGCGCGGACGCACCAGAGCGGCATAGAGGCTGGCGATATAAAGGTCGGTCTTGGCCAGGGAATGTTCGGCGTTGTTGATCAGGTTGAAGAAGAAAGGCCAACCCTCGTGCATGCTGCGCAGAATGTCCAAGCCGTGGGGAGCGTGGTCGCGCTGGAACTTTTCCAGGGCGTGGCCGAGGCCGAACCATGCGGGAAGCAGGTGCCGGGATTGCGTCCAGGCGAAGACCCAGGGGATGGCCCGCAGGTCGCGAAGGTCGCTGGCTCCCCAGCGGCGGGAGGGGCGCGAGCCGAGGCGGATTTGCTCGATCAAATCGATGGGCGTCGCCTGGCGGAAGTATTCCACAAATTCCGGCGTCTCATAAACGAGCTTGCGGTAGAAATCGCGGCTGCTGGCGGCGAGTTCCGTGGCATAGCCTTCCCATTCCGGAATCCTTGGCCGCTTCCACGCGGGCGGAATGGAGCAGGTGCGCGTCGAGCACCGAGGTCACCAACTGCTCGAGATTCCTCTCGGCGATGGCGGGGTTCGAGTATTTCAGGGAAACCACTTCCCCCTGTTCGGTGATGCGCAGCCTGCCGCCCGGCGCCGCGAAAGGTTGCGCTTGAATGCTGCGATGCGATTGCCCGCCGCCGCGGTCGATGGTCCCTCCCTTGCCGTGGAACAGGGAGAAGCGCACGCGGTATTTTTCCGCCACTTGCGCCAGGCGCTTCTGCGCGTGGAAGAGTTCCCAATTAGCCGCCACGTAACCGCCGTCTTTGACGGAGTCCGAATACCCCAGCATCACTTCCTGAAAGTCTTTGCGCGCGCGCAGAATGCGGCGGTAGAGGGGATCGGCGAACAGCTCCTCCATGATTCGCGGGCCCGCTTCGAGATCGTCGAGCGTTTCGAACAGCGGAATGACATCGAGGTGGGAATGCAAGCGGCGGCCGCGCGGCTCCACCAGTCCCGTTTGCCGCGCCAGCAACAGCACGTCCCACACATCGGCCGCGCTGGACGTCATGCTCAGGACGTAGCGATGCGCCGCCGCTTCGCCGTTGCGCACCTGGATGGTGCGGAGGGCGCGAAATTCCTCCAGCACGCGGAGCGTGGCCGCCGAAAAAGGTGGGCGCAGGGCGGGTTGAAAAAGCATTCGCTGGATCGACGTGATGCGCGCTTCGGCAGGTTCGGTGGGCAGGTGCGCCTTGCGCAAAATCTCCTCCGCCGCGCCGCGGGTGGCGCGCGAGTGGGTGCGGAAGTCCAGGCTGGCGCCATGAAAGCCAAAAACCTGCGAGGCCACGCGCAGGCGGCCGGGCCCCAGGCGCGCAATCCGCGGGCTGGGATAGGCGGCCAGCAGGTCTGCCAGCTTGCGCGAGTTCGCTGCGTGAATTCCTGCGGCGCCGCGTAGGCGCCCGCGGCGCGCTCCGCCGTGCGTTCGAGCCGCCACATCATGATGCGCAGCTTGCGCCGATAGAGTTCGCTGGGCTGGTCAATGGCCTCAAAAGCCCGGGTGGCGGGAAAACGCCGCATGTCCCGATTGATCTCGCGGCCGCAGAGCCGATTCGAGACGGCGATTGCGGCAGGGGAACGAGGCCCAGCCCAACATGCGGCGGCACGCCTCGTGGTAATAGCGAAGAATGCTCAGGCGCACCTGCTCCGCGGCATCCAGACTTGTCTCCGGCGTCACAAAGGGGTTGCCATCGCGGTCCGTTCCCACCCAGGAACCGAAACTCAAAAAGGGAACGGGCTCCGGCAGGCGCGGATAGCGGCGGACCATCTCCGCGCAGAACTTCTCCCAAAAGCTCCCCGCCAGGTCGTAGATGGTGCGTTCCAGGAAGAAGCGGGCATTCTCACTTTCCATCGCCGGCGTCACCACGCCCTCGCGCACTTCATCGGTAAGCCACAAGGCTTCAATCCACGAGTCGACGTCCCGCTCGGCGGCGGAGGTCAAATCGCCACAGGCGGCATCCAGCGTTCTCCCCAGGCGCAGGATGTGGTTCAGAACACTGCGGCGCTTGGCCTCGGTGGGGTGGGCGGTCAGCACCGGCTCAATGTGCATGGACTCCAGCAGCTTCTTGACGGCCGCGGCGGGCACCCCTTGCCGGCGCAGTTCGCTGAACGTGTGGCGCAACGACATGGGCGCGCCCGCCCCTTGCCGGTCATGCGCGCGCAGGCGGCGGACGCGCTCGCGTTCCTCGCAAAGATTGACGAGGTGAAAGAAGAGGCTGAAAGCATGCGCGACGGCCTCGGCCTCCTCCACCGAAAGGCCGTTGACCGCGCGCTCCTTGGCCGTAGGGGCAGCCATGGCGTGCCTGCAAGATTGGGGTTCTGGCGGATTTGCTTGGCAACTTTCCGCAGGACTTCGATGGCCGAAAACACTCCCGGCCCCGACTGCTCGCGCACCATCGCGCCCAGCCGCGTGGTCAGAAACCGCACTTCCTGTCGCAACTGTTCGTTCATAAGTTGCAGTGACGAGTGAAAAGTGACGAGTGACGAGCAAGAACAAATGCAAGCTGGCGTTGCTTTACTCGTCACTTGTCACTCATCACTCGTCACTGCCTTAAGGCCCGCTTCAATTCCCGGCGCAGCGAGTCCAAGTTGGGTTCAAGCTGCAAGCCGCTGGCTGTTTTCCTGGTCTTCCGAGCGATGGCGCATGATGTACTCGGTGTCTTTAAGTTGGTGGCCGGTGAGGACGCAGACGATGTCCGCGTGCCTTTCGATTTTCCCCGCCCGCACCAGCTTGCGCACGCCCGCGATGGTGGCGGCGGAAGCAGGCTCGCAGCCCACGCCGTCCTCAGCCAGGACGCGCTTGGCCTCAAAGATTTCCTCATCCGTCACCGACTCGCAGAACCCGCCCGCCCAATCGAGCACCCGCCGCGCTTTTTTCCAGTTGGCGGGATGGCCGATGCGAATGGCCGTGGCCTCCGTGTGGGGATCATCGACCGCCAGCAAATCCGGCGCGCCGGCGCGCAAGGTTTGATAGAAAGGGTTGGCGCCTTGCGCCTGAACGATAACGATGTGGGGCACCTTCTCGATGAAGCCCATCTCCTTGAGCTCGCGCAAGCCCTTGCCGATGGCGGAAGAGTTTCCCAGGTTGCCGCCGGGACACACAATGTAATCCGGAGGCCGCCAGGCGCGCTGCTCCAGCATTTCGGCGACGATGGTCTTCTGGCCCTTCAATGCGGAAGGGATTGATGGAATTCACCAGATAGAGCCCCAGCTCGGGAGCGATTTCGCGCAGCAGGCGGAAAGCCTCATCGAAATTGTCGCCGACTTCCACCACCAGCGCGCCAAAGTCGAGCGCCTGGGCCAGCTTGGCGGCGGAAATTTGCTTGTAGGGAACAAACAGCAGCGCCTTCATGCCGGCGCGCGCGGCGTAGGCGGCCATCGATGACGAGGTGTTGCCCGTCGAGGCGCACGCCACCATGCGGATGCCGCGCGACTCGGCGCGGGTAATGCAGGCCGTCATGCCCAGGTCTTTAAAAGAGCCGGTGGGATTGTTGCCCTGGTGTTTGATGGTCAGGTGGACGGGGCCGGCCCACCAGCCCGTGCGCCGGGTTCCCACCAGCGGAGTGGAGCCTTCGGAAAGTGAGATGATGCGCGCGGCGGAATCCACAAAGGGAATCAGCTCGCGGAAGCGCCACACTCCGCTGCGGTCGATGGGTTCGCCGCTCAAGCCGGCGCTGGTGCCAGGTGCGCCGCAGTCTGCTCCGGATCGAAGGGATCAAAATCATATTTCACATCGAGCAAGCCGCCGCAGAACGCGCAGGCATGCAGGTCCCGCTTGGGGTCCTGGCGGCGCCCGCAAGCTTCCTCGATGCATTGGAGATAGGCAGAAGACATGGCATTAAGAAGTCAGGAGTCAGGAGTCAGAATACGGTAGACAGTATACAGGAGAGAGCGAAGCCCTTCATCCTACCGAGCCACCGTATGCGGTCACGTTTCCCGTCTACTTACTCCTGACTTCTGACTCCTGACTCCTGCAGTTTGAACTCTTCGTGAATTGCCTTTACGGCCTCCTTGACGTCGGAAGCCTTCACGGCAAAGGAAATGCTCAATTCGGACGAGCCTTGCGCGATGGCGATGATGTTGATCCCGCGCCGTCCCAGCGAGCCGAAGGCGCGCCCGGAAATGCCCGGCGTGCCCTCCATGTTTTCGCCGATCGCCACCACGATCGCCACGTGGGGCATGACTTCAATCGATACCCTGTCATCGTGCAGCATTTCCAGCTCAAAGGTTTTTTCCAGTTGGGCTTTCACGCGGCGCAGATCGGCATCGTGAACGGCAAAGCACAGCACATTGTCCGCGGAAGATTGCGTGACCATCAGCGTGGAAATATCGTCCAGGCTGAGCGAACCGAAGGCCTTGGCCGCCAGTTGCGGAAAGCTCAACGATTCCTTGCCGCTGATGGTGATGAGGTCGGCCTTGCTGACGGAAGTGATGGCCTTGACGCCCTTTTGGCTGTTGGTGGCGGAAGGAACGATGCAGGTGCCGGGACAAGCGGGATTGAAGCTGTTCTTGATCCAAACCGGGATCTTCTTCTTCATGACCGGTTGGATGGTTTTGGGGTGCAGGACCTTGGCGCCGAAGAACGAAAGCTCGATGGCCTCGCGATAGGAAATTTCCGGCAGAATGCGCGCTTCCGGAACCAGGCGAGGGTCGGTGGTCATGACGCCATCGACGTCCGTCCAGATCCACACTTCGTCGGCGTCCAGCGCGGCGCCCACAATCGTGCCACTGTAATCGGACCCGCCCCGGCCGAGCGTGGTGCAAGCGCCCGTCACGGGTGGCGCCGCGGAAGCCGGTGATGACCGGAATCACCCCGCGCCGCCGCAATCCCGCCAGGCGCTGCCGGGTTTTGGCATTGGTTTCTTCGAAGATGGGCGTGGCGTTGCCGAAGTGATCGTCGGTAACAATCAGTTCGGTGGCGTCCACGGCTTCCGCGGGAGTGCCGCGCGACCGCAGGATGGCCGCCATCAGGTTGCGCGGACATCACTTCGCCCAGGCTGGAGAGCGTGTCCATGGCGCGCGGCGTCACCTCGCGCACCAGCGAGAACCCCGAGCAGAGATTTTCAAAGTCGGTCACGGCGTCGGCGAGCCGCGGCAGAACCGCGGCTTGCTCCGCCGCTTTCAGAAGCTGATCGGCCACCTCGCGGTGCCGGTGGGCCAATTCGCGGCGCACGTTCTTCCAGTTCTCGCGGTCGCCCTGGCTGGCTTCGTTGGCGGCGCGGATCAGCATGTCCGTAACGCCACCCATGGCGGAAACCACCACCACCACTTCCGCCCGCTGGGCATGATCGGCGACGATCTCCGCCACGTTTTTCATCCGCTCCGCGTTGCCGACGGAGGTCCCGCCGAACTTCATGGCGATCAGCGGTTTCTTGCTCTTGCTCGCTATCGGATTTTCTTTCACCATAATTAAGCTTTCAGCACGCCTTCTGCGATCAGCAAACGCAGTTTTGCCCGTCGGCGCTTAGCGAACCGGAAACGCTGCCGCTCCGGCTCGCTAGCGAATCGTACCCGTATTCGTTGTCGTGGAGGAAGCGCTGGCAATGGCAGTCTTGGTTGACTCGCGCACGACTTCAATAAAAACCTTGGCGGGAAGCGACAGGTAGCGGTCCCGGCGATAGACCAGGCCCAGCTCCCGGTAAATTTTCTGGCCCTCCAGAGGGATCAACTTCAGCAAGCCCGCGGCGACTTCCGGCTGCACGTAGGTCCGGCTGATCAGGGAAATCCCCAGGCCGGCGCCCACAAATTTCTTGATGGTCTCAACGCTCGCCAGCTCCATGGAAATCTGCAGGTGATCGCGGTGTGCGCGCAGCAGGCGGTCAATGACCACGCGCGTGTGGCCGGTCTTGGGCAGGATCAGAGGATGCTGAGCGAGTTCCTCCACCGTCACGCTCTTGTTCTTGGCCAGCGGATGGGCCTTGGGCACCACCACCTGGACTTCATCGCGAAAGACCGGGATCACTTCCATGTTGTTGGCCGTCATCGGCAGGGTGACGATTCCCAGGTCAACCGCGCCCTCCTGAACCTTCTGGAGGATCTTGTGGCTGAAGTTCCGGTAGATGCTGATTTGGACGAGCGGATAGAGCTGCTTGAAGCGGGCAAAGGTCTTGGGCAAAACGTAGAGACAAGTGGCTTCGTTGGCGCCGATGAAGAGCTTGCCCCGCGGGGTCTGGTTCAACTCCGCAATCGCCTGAAGAGCTTCCTTGTGCATCGACAGCATCTTCTCCGCGTAGCGATAGAGAATCTCCCCGGCGGGCGTCATCAAGACCTTTTTCCCGCTGCGGTCAAAGAGTTTTTCCCCGCATTCCTGTTCGAGCAGGCGAACCTGCGCGCTGATGGCGGGTTGCGTGCGAAACAGCTTCTCCGCCGCGCGGGAGAAGCTCTGCAGCTTCGCCACCTCTAAGAAACTTCCTAGCTGGTCATAGTCCATTGTGTTTGCTTGTCTGCAAGCCTCTATTGTAGCAAATTGGCAGAATCCGCGCGAAGAAAAGTGCCGGTTCGGTGGTGACTCATTTTGTGGTGGCAGGGCCATCTTCGCCGTGACCGCTCACGGGCGGGACGCCCGTGCCACCTCAAAATGAGTCACCCGTCGGTTCGTGGGAAGGAGGGCGAGGGTGTTAAGAAATGAGAAGTGAGGGCGCGGCGGTCCTCATGATAAGCTTCAGAAAATTACTCCTCAATTTGTCCCCCCATGCCCTCCTCACCCGGCGGCGCCGGCTGCTGAAGCTGGCCATAGCCCGCGAGGGTTGAAAGCAGTTTCTCCAAGTCAAACCCGACTTCCCGGAAAACGTCCCGGAGGCCGCGCTCGCGATCTTCCGGACTCATGGCGACAAACTTCTCCGCCGGGATGTAAAACGGATTATCCCGCACCAGGCGCCTTTCACCAACAGGTGACGGTGGACGGCAATGGCGGAAAAAAGGTGAGGTACTTCCAGATGTTCGATATGGTACTGGCACAAGGCCACGCTGGGATAATGCTTGACCAGATAATTCAAGCGCGCGTGCAGCTCAAAGAATTGCGGCACGGAAATTCCCGCCGGCTTCACCCAACTCCCTCTTCCAGCCAGCGGACGGCCGGAGCGTGAGCGTCTTCGGCATCGGCAAAGAATCTCTTCGCCCCATTCAGCAAGTCGCCCGCGTTCAGCGCCGGCGGGGGGAATTGCAGCGTCTGGTTGTTCCGATGGCGCTCCACGTCCAGGCCGAGTTGGCGCAGGCGCGTGCGCATGTCGGACTGAAGGGCAGATGGCGCCAGGTAACAACATCGGTGGCCCAGGCGCAGACCCTCGCGCAAGAATTCCGCCCCCCGGGCCGCCGACGCGCCGTCCCGATGCACGACGGCCATGTGTTCGTAACAACGCACGGGAATCCGCGCGTCGAGATAGGTAAAGATGCGCGGCGAGGTTGGGCGTTGGTCCGGCAAGCGAGATCCTCCCCTGGCGAATTCTAAGGGTTTACGCGCAGGTCACGGCTATCGGCCAGGACGTTCAGCAACTCGCCGTCTCGACCCAGGCGGAACATGCCAGCCCCCTGATGCACGTTCTATTGGGCCGCGATTATGCTTTTGACCGGCGAGGACGTCAAGCAAGTTGTTGATCATCGGTTGTTGATTATGAGGGCTCTCCAGCGCGGCGGGGCCGAAAAAGAAAACCAGAAGGGAAAGTGCCGATGGCAAAAGGCAAGAGTGTGAAGCGAGGTTTTCATTCAGTCTCTGAAAGCCTGCGAAGAGTCCGCGAAAACTGCTATTCTTCAATTGAGGGGGAGGAGGCTTGGATTGACGGGATATTGAGTTCAGCCCTGGTCGTGCCGCGGGGTTCCGTCAAAGTCCGATGGGCTTTGAAAAGACCCCTCACCTGTCCTCCTCCGTCGGGCACCCTCTCCCCTCGGAGAGGGTTGTGGTTTTTGGTTTCTATCCCTCTCCCTTGGGGAGAGGGGGGACCGCAAGGCGGGGGGTGAGGGGGTCAGTACCAAGATAAACGGTCTGGGTCAAGTTCGTATCCTGCGTCACGGTCTTGACCCCCTCACCCGGCCCGCCCCGGCTGGAGAAAGCGCCGGGTGCGGTCCACCCTCTCCCCCAAGGGGGCGAGGGAAGGAAATCCGGATTACCTCCCACATTTCCTATGATCCAACTCTCATCGGCCGGAAAACGCTTCGGCCCCAAGTTGTTGTTTGAAAATCTCGACTGGCTCATCACGCCGCGCGATCGCGTGGGCCTGGTGGGCGCGAACGGCACGGGCAAGACCACTTTGCTCAAGGCCCTGGCGCGCCTCGAGCCCCTCGACTACGGCGAGATCACTTTTGCCAAAGGGGTCACCGCCGGTTACCTGCCGCAGGACGGCCTGACGCTTTCCGGGCGCTCGGTGATGGCGGAGTGCATGTCGGTGTTCGGCGATCTGCTCTCCATGGAACAGGAGATGGAAACCCTGATGGAGAAGATGGGGGAACTCGATCCGGCCGGGGCCGAGTACCAGCAGGTGGCCGACCGCTTCCACGCCATCGACACCGAGTTCCAGCACCGCGACGGATATTCGCTCGAGGCGCAAGTGGGAATGGTGCTGGGCGGCCTGGGATTCCCGCCCTCCGATTGGCATCGCCGCACGGAAGAATTCTCCGGCGGCTGGCAGATGCGCATTGCCCTGGCCAAGCTGCTGCTGGAAAAGCCCAACCTGCTGCTGCTCGACGAGCCCACCAACCACCTGGACCTCGAGGCCCGCAACTGGCTGGAAGAGTACCTGCACGATTATCCCCACGCCTGTGTGTTGATCTCGCACGACCGCTTTTTTCTCGACGTCACGGTGAAAAAGATGGTCGAGATCTGGAACCAGAGGGTCCACTTCTACACCGGCAATTACGAGAAGTACCTGAAGGAAAAGACGGAGCGGCGGGCCCAAATCGAAGCGGCTTACCAGAACCAGCAGGAGCGCATCGAGCAGCTCGAAGTGTTCATCAACCGCTTCCGCTACACGGCCACCAAGGCCAAGCAGGTGCAAAGCCGCATCAAGGAACTCGAGCGGATGGATCGCATCGAGATTCCGCAAGGAAGAGAAGGCCATCCACTTCAAATTTCCGCAGCCCAAGCCGAGCGGCCGGCGCGTGGCGGAGTTCCAGCGCGTGGCCAAGAGCTACGGCTCGAAGCAGGTGTTCCGCGACGTGAGCTTCACCATCGACCGCGGCGATCGCGTGGCCCTGGTGGGCGTGAACGGCGCGGGCAAATCCACCCTCATCAAACTGCTGGCGGGCATCGAGCCGTTGAGCGCGGGAGAATTCAAGCTGGGCCACAATGTTGAGGCGGATTACTTCGCCCAGGACCAGTACAAGGCGCTCGACCCGGAGGCGCGCCTGCTCGACGACCTGACGCGCGCCGCGCCCATGGCGCTCAGCACGCAGACGGAGCTGCGCAGCCTGCTGGGGTGCTTCCTGTTCACCGAAGACGATGTGTTCAAGCGCATCCGCGTGCTTTCCGGCGGCGAGCGCAATCGCTACGCGCTGGCGCGAATGCTGCTGCACCCCTCCAATTTCCTGCTGCTCGACGAACCCACCAACCACCTCGACCTGCGCGCCAAGGACGTGCTGCTGGAAGCGCTGGAGAAATACACGGGCACGGTGGTGTTCGTCTCGCACGACCGCTACTTCATCGATAAGCTGGCCACGCGGGTGTTTGAAATCGGCGGCGGCGAAGTGAATGTTTTCCCCGGCAACTACGAGGATTACCTGTGGCGCAAGGAGGGGAAGGAAATCGATCTCACCCTGCCCGGCCTGCCGGATTTGGTGGCGGAGCGCGCCGTGGCGCACCACGCGCGGCACCGGCGAACATGCCGCCAGCACACGCCGGATACCTGCGCCCGCAGCGAAATCGAAACGGGTCAATCCCCTTCGCCTCCAGCAGATGAAGGATCGCTGCCGCGAGATCGAAGAGCAGGTGGCGCGCCTGGAAGCGGAGATCGAGGGCTACGGGCAGGAATCGGCCCACTTCAAAAGCGCCGAGGAAAGCGTGCGGCTCGCCAAGCTGATCGAGCAGGGACGCGAAGAAATCGCCCGGCTGATGCGCGAGTGGGAAGAAACCGCCAAGGTGGTGGAGGAGAACGAGATAGGGGTTGGGGATTCGGGGTTGGGGGTCAGGGGCCGGTGTAGGGCCGAACGGCGTTCGGCCTGGGGCCGAAGGGTTGCTTGCCCATAAGAGCGGCGTCCGTGACGCCAGGAGAAGAGCGGTCGGGAATTGTGCCGGAAGGCAAAAAGCGGCCGAGTAATCCCGCTGGGTGCGGGGTAGCTCGGCGCTACCTGCTGTGCGCCTGGGCGGCGAGTTTTCACCGGCCCCAGATTAGCTCTTTCTCTTTCGCGCCGGGCCACTGGACGTAAACGGAAAAACGTCCATAAGGATAGTTGCGGTTCTCTGAGGGCTCGTTTGACTCAATTAAGTCGGCGCCGTTTGCCAGATGGATTATGGCCAAATAATAACACGATGTCCAGCCCCCTGGGGTTTTCCAGCAGTAGAAACCATGGGGATGGGCTTTGTCGGGAGTGACCGTGATATGAGAGTTGCGCAGCAGGCGCTGCGTACTTTCCGAGAGGGCGGGGAAAGGTGAAGCCAAAGCTTTGGCCAGATCATCCACAGTGAGTTGCAGCGGATGCATCGCGTCGGAGTTCACCGCCCCAGGTAGGGTTGTCTCGATCGCGCGGCTGGTTTGACCGAACAGTCCTCCCATCTGCCAGCCGGCGTGGAGCACGAAGTAAGTGAAGGCTCCCAAAGAAAAGGTCCAAAGGAATACCATCATGGCCAAAGGCAACACATTTCGGACCAGAGAAAGAGTGCTGTTCTGGAGGTGGGCCCGAAACATACGGTAACTTTGGGGGAGCGCAAAGAGCAACGTGGGCACCAACAAAACCGTCAAAATCAGCTCCTCAGAGAAGTGGAGCATCAAGAACCAGCAGAATTTGTAAATAGCGACAGCGAATATGTGATGTGCCAGGGGATCGAACGTGGAGAGAATGAGATCCACGAGTTTTTGCGCAACCCAGCCGCCGAAAGTCCCGGTCAGGAAAACGGCGCCTCCCGCCGGAAGAACCCACAACACCGCGCCCACCGTCCAGTTGAGGGCGCACGCGCACCAGAATGCGGCAAAGGTCAGGAGGAGCACCACAAGCAGCCAACGTCCTCCCAAATGCACATCCACAAACACGCGGGACGATCCAAATAATCTACCCGCGATCAACATCGGGAGCAGCCCCGCGCCAACGATCCCCGCGAACAGGGCCACGGACAGCTTGATGAGCCATTGGAGGAGGGCTGACACCGGCAAGGTCAGTTGCCAGGCGTGCGTCCCCGACGTTCTCTCTTCCCCCAGCGACAGGCTTCCGGCGAGAATCGCGATCATCAACGTGCTGACCACACCGACAATGGCCACCGCGGTTTCGAAATTCCGGGAAAATCCGCGCTCGTGCAGCAACCCGAACAGGGTCAGGCAAGCCCAGCCCGCGGCCGCCAGCAAGCTGATCAGCCAGACCGGGCGCAGCAAACGTAGTTCCTTGCGGATCAAGTTCAGAACCGCTCCGGTGGGACGGCAGCGCAACCAGCCGGCCAAGGCTCCCGGCATCACGTCCGGACCGGCCATCAGCAGATCATCACTGGCCATGCCTCCCGTCGCCTGAAACCGCGCCAGCGTTCGCCCGCCCAGCCAGAGCATTCCACCTGCGTAGCACAGGAAGATGAAGGCCACGGTTGAAGCAACGATATGACTTCCCGGCGGGAGATATCCGCGGGCGCGAAGCCAGTCGGCCAGGTTCGTCCAGGGAACAACAAAACTGATGAAAGATTGGACCCCAATGTTCAGGGCGACACCGCCCACCGTTGATCTTGTGAAAAGCGTCCAAAACGTCGCCGAAGCGATGATGGCGACGATCCACGCCGCGGCAAAGGCCAATCCTCCAGTCCGGCCGGGATGAAATGAGGTCGCCCGCAAGGCCAGGAAGAAAACCAGAACCGCCGACACGACCGCAACGATGGTAACGCTCAACTTCTCGCCCCAGATTTCCATCCGGCCGACGGGTTGAGAAAGCAGCAGGGAAAACGTTCGGTCTTGGAATTCGTTGCCCAGCGAGAGAGTCGCCATCAGCGGGACGACGAGGAACCCAATCAGATAGATCAGCGCGGTCCAATCAAGCGGGTAAACGAGCGGCAGCGCGCCCGCCAGGGCCACGGCGCACCAGGGCCACAGCAGGGGGCGTGCTTCCTTGAGGATTCGCGTGGTTTTGGCGGTCATTCTCGTCTCCTAGCGGCGAAATCAGAAACTGGAACCTCGAAAGTGGAAACTTGAAATTTGAAACTCGCGAACCGGACACCGGATTTCGAGTTTCCAGTTTCGAGTTTCGATCTTTGCCTACGCTTTCAACGTCGCGACGAAAATTTCCTCGAGCGTCAGCGACTCCGTCGAGAGCGCCTCGGGATTGTGCTGCCGCAGGCGCTCCATCAATTCCGGGCCGGCGCCATTGGCGATCAACTCCAGTTCGCGCCCGTCGCGGCGCACGCGCAAGGCCGCTTGTGAGGTCGATCTCCGGCGGCGGTTGGGCAAAGCGCGCGCGGATTTTCTGATAACGCTCGCGGGCCTGGTCGGCGTCGAGCGTCAGCACGGCGCGGCCGCGATCGATGATGCGTGAACTCGTCAATCAATCCCTCGAATTCGGTGATGAGGTGGGTGGAAACCAGAATCGTGCGGCTGGCCCGGAATGCCTTGCTGGTACGCGCCGATCACCGCCTCAATGAACTCGCGGCGAACGATGGGGTCCAGGCCCGAGGTCGGCTCGTCGAGCACCAGCAAGTCCGTCTCCGGGCAGACCGCGGCGATCAAGCGCCACCTGGGTTCGCTGGCCCTTGGACAGACTTCCGGTGCGCTGCGCCGGATCGAGCTGGAAACGCTCCAACAACTCCTGCTCGACCTTCCGGTTCCAATTCGCGCGAAATGAAGCGAGGTAATCCAGGGTCTCGCGAACGCTCATCCACGGATAGAACGCCACCTGGTCCGGCACGTAAGAGAGGGAGCGCTTCACCGCCACTTCGTGCTTTGCCGGATCGAGACCGAATACGCGCACCTGCCCGCGCTGCGGACGGAGCAGATTGAGCAGACACTTCATGGTGGTGGTCTTGCCCGCGCCATTGCGGCCGAAGAGTCCGTAACAGCGGCCGGGCTGCACGGTCAGGCTCAAGTCATGGACCGCCTCGGCGCGCCCGTAGGCGTAAGTGAGATTTTCGATTTGGATGGCGGGAGTAGGTGCGTTCATGGCCGGTCAATCCTCCTTATGGTCTTCATGGGCGCGCCGTTTGTCGTCGAGCACATCCAGTCGTTCATGGATCAATTCGAGGAATTCATCGCGGGGCACCTGCAAATGGTGCGCTTGCACGATGGCCCGGTCGATCTCCTCGATCAGCAGCTCGCGCCGGACTTCCTTGCGCAATGCCGATTGATTTTCTTTCAGGAAACAACCCCGCCCCGGCAGCGTCTCGATCACCCCCAGGCTTTCCAGCTCGGAATAGGCTTTGGCGACCGTGTTGCGGTTGACGCGCAGTTCCTCCGCCAGAGGACGGATCGAGGGGAGCGCCTCGCCGGGTTGAAGCGCCCCGGAAGCGGCGGCGGCCTTGACCTGATCCACAATCTGGAGATAGATCGGCGTGCCGGACTTGAAGCTGATGAGGAATAACATCGTCGGCCTTCTGTCATAGGACACTAGGACAGTTGGCTGCTATCGTCAAGGGGAATTTTGAGTTGGCCCGGGATGATGGAATTACCGCCAGCACAACGCGAACCGGTTCAGTAGGTTCGCGGCTTTCACTCGCCAATGGGGGACGAACCACAGACCTTCAAAAACAGGTCTGAGCTGCGCCTTCTGACCATGGCTACGGGAGCCGATCGTAAACTGACTTACTTCTTCTGCTGGTTGTAATCGACGTAGACCACATGGGTTTGGAGGTACTCCTCGACCCCATGCTTGCCATCGGCGCCCCCGATACCGGATTTTCGCCACCCCGCATGGAAGCCTTGCATGGCCTCGAAGTTTTCACGGTTGACATAGGTCTCACCGAACCGCAGCTCGTTGCACGCCCGCATCACCACATCGAGGTTCTGGGTATAGATGGAAGAGGTAAGACCGTATTCGCAGTCGTTGGCCATCTCCAGAGCCTCGTCGAGGTCTTTGAATGTGGCGATGGGTAGAACTGGCCCGAAAATCTCCTTCTGCATAATATCGGTGTTTTGCCGGCAGTGGGTAAGCACGGTGGGCGGGTAAAAAAATCCATCGGGATCGGTCCGTCTTCTTGCCGCCGAGAACGACTCTCGCTCCGTCCTTGACCGCCCGCTCGACCGCAGCCTCCACGTCCTGAGTTGCTGCTTGCTGACCAGCGGACCCATCTCCACGTCAGGCTCATCGAGAGGATCCCCGAAACGGGTGGCTTTCATCACCGCGGTCACCTTATCGATGAACTTCTCGGCCACCGATTCGTGAACGTAAACACGTTCGGCACAGTTGCAGACCTGCCCGGTATTGATGATCCGGGAATCACGGATGGAATTGGCAGCCAAATCAAGATCCGCATCCTGCCTCACGATGGCAGGGGCTTTGCCACCCAGTTCGAGCGAAACCTTAGTGATGTTCTCGGCTGCCGCCCGCATGATGGCAACCCCGGCTCCCACACTGCCGGTGAGGCTTACCATGCCCACCTTGGGGTGACTGGCAAGAGCTTTGCCCACCACCGACCCAGAGCCCGAGACCAGATTGAATACCCCCTTGGGCAATGGAAGACTTCGCGACCAGCTTGGCAAACTCAAATGCATTGTTCGGGGTTTCACTGCTGGGCTTGATAACAATCGTGTTTCCGGTTACCAGGGCTGGCGCCATCTTCCGGGCAATCAGGAAGAAAGGGAAATTCCACGGCAGAACGCCGGCAATGACACCGATCGGCATCTTGAAAAGCAGGATGTTCTCGTTGGGGCGGTCGCTTGGAATGATTTCGCCTTCGTAGCGGCGGGCGAACTCGGCCATGTAATCCATGTAGTCGGCGGTGAAACTGACCTCGACCTCAGCGAGGGGAAGCACCTTGCCCTGCTCTTCCACGATGGTGCGGGCGAGAGCGTCCTTGTTCTGCCGAATTGCCTGCGCGATCTCCCGGAGATAGTTGCCGCGTTGGACGGCCGGCACTTTGCACCAGGTTTTTTGCGCGCTGTCGGCGGCCAGGACGGCGGCGTCTACGTCGGCGGCCGTTCCATTGGGAACTTCCGCAATCACCTCTTCGGTCGCGGGATTGATCACCGTGATCGTGCTGCTGTAGGGGCTGGGGACAAATTCCCCATTGATAAACATCTGGTAGCGTCGGGGCGATATCTCGGTGGAATTCATGGAGGTTCTCCCTTCTGACTTTTTATTAGCCGGGCGCGACTCTCCGCCGGTGGCGCCATCCGCCCGGAATTCCAGACCTCGGCTTTATCTATGCGCAGTATCCTACGCGAGCCGCCCTCTTGTGTCAAACTCATGTACTCGATCACCATTAAATCGTTGCGCGCCCTCATCCAGGCCGCCGACGCCTGAAAATGTAGAAACTCCAGCCCCCGCCAGCTTGCTGGCGGGACAGGGTGCTCTTGGTTGAAACTCTCGCGAGCAAGCTCGCGGGGAAGAAGGCGGCAGCACGCTGCCGCACCTAACCGGCGCGCACCAGCGCCCACCGGCCTTGCCTGTGGGGACGATGGCTTGAAGATCGGCCCCTCGCGCGAGAAGCCCGCCGTGCGCAGGGTGAGGTACCTTTGCAAACCCGGCGTGGACGTGGCAAAATCAACCTCAGATGAAGACTGCTCTTTGGCCAACCCGATGGCGCAGGCTGTGGCTTCGAGCTTTGCTCATCGTCGCTTCGCTCTCGTTCAACATTGCTCCGGAAGCATGGGCGCGGACCGGCCCGTGGCGCGCGCCTTCGCTCCAGCTCGTTGCCGGGGCCGAGAGCGAAGGGGCACAAACCGTCCCCACTCCTTCCCGAACCCTCGGAGGTCAAATCGAGGACGCGCTGGCAAAGGGGAATCCGGATGCCGTTCGGATGCTCGTGCCAAAGTTCCTCGCAGCGCCCAATGTGTCCGCGGACATGCTCCTGCGCACCGGTGTGAACCTCGCCCAACACGAAATGTTCCCGGAAGCAGCAGACGTATTCGGGCGGTGCGTGAAGGATCACCCCGAGCTGTTTGAAGGCTATTACAACCTCGCCTTGGCCGAGCTAGCCCTCCGGACCTACCCGGCGGCGCTCGCGACCATCCAGAACGCCCCGCCCGCCTCGCCGCCCGAAGAACTTGCCCGCACCTATCTGCGCGGCAAGATCGAGTCGGCGCTCGGCCAGAACGCGCAAGCTGAACAGGACCTCGCCGCCGCGTTTGCCGCCGCCCCGCAAGAGGAGAACTACGCCCTGGACCTGGGGCTCGCATACCTGCGCGCGCGGAAGTACCAGCCTGCCGTCGAGGTCTTCGAGAAAGCCGGCAGCTTTCAGAAGGACTCCCCCTTCCTCCTGCTCGGACTCGGTTTGGCCCAGTTCCTGGGAGGGCAGAACGCCGAATCGATTGCTACCTGTCACACCGTGCTCCGTCTCCACCCCGATTTCTCCCCCGTGCGAGTCTTGCTGGCCTTCGCGCTCACCATGCAGGGCAACGCTCGCGAGGCGGCGCAGGTCGCTGCCCAGGGATTGCACGATCCGGCCCCCTTTCCTTATCTTTACTACATCCATGCCGCTGCGCTCCTGAAACAACAACCCCAGGATTACAACGGCATTCTCAAGGATCTCGCCCTCGCGGAGCGGGCGATCCCCGCCTGTAGCCTGTGCTACCTCGCGCAGAGCAAGGCCCACGAAAAGTCGGGCGAACGCGATGCCGCCACGGTTGATTTGGAACGAGCCGTGGGACTGGATTCGACTCTAGCGGAAGCTTGGTATCGTCTGGCGGGGCTTTACGATCAGGCGGGGCGTCACGCCGAGGCCCAACAGGCACGCCGCCGGTTTGAGGAGCTTAAGGAAAACAAGACCCATGGCGAAACCGAGATGCTGCGCGACGTGTTCCTGAAGACGCTCGGTGGCGAGGGCTCACCGTAGAGTGCGCCAAAGCTCGATCAAGTTCGCGTCGAACCTGTCCTCGCATGGTGAGAAATGTGGGCTAGGCCAGCGGTGAAACCAGATGTTGCGCGATCATTTGGACGGATTCTCGCGGCCCGCGAAACGCCCATACCTGCGACACATCTTTGCGGCACGTCTCCCCTCTGTCACCCCCCAGGGCGGGAGCGTGATATTCCAGTTCGGCGAACCGTCCCAGGTCACTATTCACGTTGCAAGCCTGAAGCGCGATGCCGCGGTCGCCAACTTGGCCGTCGCGATTCCAGGGAACGTCCACGTATTCACCCGAAGGGTCAACCAAGAAATTCCTCACCACCAGGGCCCAACGGCCACCATGCTCGTAAAGGTACCCGGCCCGCCCGGTCGCGGCGCTGGCGCGAATGCCAATTTTCTGAATCCCCGTGGCGCTCATGGTGTAGCGCACGGCATGTCGCTGCGTCACCAAGTCACCGCGAGGAATCGTCCCGAAGTAGACCGTGGGCCGGGTTCTGCTGTGCGTGGGCGCGAGGAAAATTCCGCCCGGCGGTAATTGCAGGAGGTTCCAAATTCCGACCTCCGCTGCTTTCCGCGCCGAGCCGCGGACCAACCGCAAGGTGGTCCTCTGCGCGTAGCCGGCGTATTGAACCGTCGGCAGACTCTTCCACATCGCCTCATGCCGTAAGGGGTTGGGAGCCCAGCTCCAAGACTTGAGGATTTGCAGTGGAATCGTCTGCCGGGACCGGCTGAGGGTCAAGGCGCAGGAGTTCGAGTAACCTACCACGTTGTGGCCGACGGGTTCATAGTGACCCGGATCGAGTTGCTGGGGCACCTGATAGACTTCCGTCTGGGGAAAGTTTGGGAAAAACATGTCGATTTCGGGGGCGACCCAGGTGCGGTCACCGCCAGAATTGTGCCACCGGTCCGATTTAAAGAAAGGCCGGGCCGACTTCGCCCCTGCCAGCTCGGGGTTCGTCCAGAAGAAGTTCTGATCATCCGAGGGAGGGTACAAGCCCAGCACCCGCCCCCCGTGGGGCAGCAAGAGCAGCCGCGAACCGTCAGGATAGACGGGGGACGCGACGGGTTGACCGATGCTCCGTAAGACACGCGCCAAGGTCATAGCCGTTTCACCCTTTCCGCCTCGAACTCCCCATCACTGGAGGAAAATATTTCCACATCAAGCTCCTTCGCAGGATGATAAAAGCAGAATTTTCTTTATCGGCTTTCCGTTCGACCGGCAACGTACACCTTACCGCCCTTGAATGCAATTACCCGTCTGGCTTACAGAGATAACCCGAGTTATTGAAAAGAGTGGTCGGGGCGCCCAGATTTGAACTGGGGACCTCTTGGTCCCGAACCAAGCGCGCTACCAGGCTACGCTACGCCCCGATATCCAGTAAATCCAGTATTCTCAGCAACTTGTCCGGCTTCTGTTGCTGTTCCAAATTGTCTAAACTTGGGACTATTGGGACCAATCGGCAATCCCGATTCCGCAGTTGAAGATGAAAGTAGTCCCAAATCACGAGCCACATGTGGCCTTTCCTCACTACACTTCGATTTTGGCCGGATCGTCGAGTCGTCCTTGTTCCTCTCCGATTCGGCGTCACTGACTTTAGTGTATCACAAGCAGGCACCCGTTGTAGAGGATGGCTTACGATGGCCCAGGGTTCCGTCAAAGTCGGAGGCCGATGAGTCGTAGGGCCTGGGGATCGGAGCGAGCGCAGCGGCGGAGCGCCGGAGCGATGTAGCGGGCACCGGCGATTCGGAGGAGCGAGATGGCCAAGTTACGAATCGAGGCCATCACTTGCGCGCCGGCGCCTTTGCGGACGCGGGAGCGGTCCTCGTCGAAGGTCACATCACGGACCCAATGGAGGCGATTCTCGATCGTCCAATGGCCGCGGCTCAAGGCCAGTAAGCGTGCCGGGGTGGCGCGTTGGGCGGACAGGCTGCTGAGGCCATACACGGTTTCGCTTCGGTATTTCTGCGAAACCATCTCCGTGACCTCGCGCCGGATGGCGAAGACTTGCGCGGCATAGGGGAAGTCCAGATAAGCGCGCAGTTCCGTGCTGGTCCAGATGGAGCGGACTTCCACGCGGCCATGACCTTTATCGAGGGTGGTGTGCTGAGGGGGGAATAGATTCCAGATGCAGATCGGCGATGTCTTGGCGCAGCGTCGGCTGATGGTCTTTGGCGATGAACAGGTAGTCGGCCTTCTTTTCTTCCACCAGGTAGCGGGCCGTTTCCTTTTGCGTGTGCAGGGCATCGGCCGTGACCACGGTGCCCTCCAGCGGCAGGGGAGCGAGCAAGGCGGGCAGTTTGGGGATCTCGTTGGTTTTCTCTTCCACGTCCATCTGGGCGACGACCACGGCTTCCTGGTGCAGGATGGCGCTCAGCAGGTGGGGAGCCGCGTTGGCCGGCCTCGTGACTGCGGCGCAGACTCTTGCCATCGACCGCCACCGCCACCCCAGGCCGCAACTGCTGCCGCGCTACCCATTGGCCGATTTGCGCATCCAGCCGATGGGCATCGAGCCCTTGCAAGACGCGGCGAATCGTCGGTTCCGAAGGCGGGGTCCGGCGTTTCGCGCCCAGCCGCTCGAGCGCCTCGCGGGTGAATCCCTGCGCCCATTCGCCCAATCGCACAGAAACTCCGCGCTCCCGCCAGCGCCGCGCACACCGCAATGCCCACCAACGGTGACCACCGGATGGCGCACCCCGCGCGGCTACCTCCCCGCTTTGTCCTGTCGGCCACCAGCCCCGGTTCGGCACCACCCCGGAACTCGGAGCGCCACCCCCTCCTCCTCTGAGGAGGGGAGTTATTTTTGCAACCCCAGGCGCCGGTCGGCGTTACGCTGGCTTGGAGCTTCCCACCGTGCGCAACTCGATCATCAGGCCTAGCGGTAGTTTACTGCGAAAACGCTAAGACGACGTAGTAGTAGAGTTTGTTCTTTTTGCGCTTGGCAATCAGGGAAACCATGGTAGGGAAATACATATACCACGAAAAGGCCATTTGTCAAGCAAAATGATTGACCAATATTGGATTAAATGGGTTCATGAGTAGGGTAATACACAATTCCCGAAGGCAAATAGAGCCCAAAGTCTTTGATTGGAAAGATTTACGCAGTTAAATGCCCTCGGCGAAACCCCATTCGCAGTAATCTACCGCTAGCGCGAGTGCTGTTCTTCTATCTCCAGAGCGGGTCTGTCGTGCAAAATTGGTCCGACGTGATCTCCGAATGGCCACTAACCTGAATTTCCACGGGACGGAATTCGCCTAAGTTTAAAGCTGTTAGCCGGCCCAGTCTAGTACTACTACGTTAAGTTAAGGTGGGTCGATTTCGTTTGCGAATTATGCTGCCACAATACGCACACTCGCCGGTCCAGGTAAACACCAGGCGCTGGATCTCACGACGCGTCTGTGGCAGGGTCCACCCAGAAGTTTTTTTTGCTCCGCAACATCTCCAAGGTCAGGAAAGCATGCGCCAACATCACCAGGGTGACATGATGGTGCCAGCCCGTCCAATTGCGCCCTTCGTAATGGTCCAGCCCCAGTTCCTCCTTGAGCTGCTGATAATCCTGTTCGATCTTCCAGCGGCCTTTGACGATGCACACCAGCCGCCGCAGGGTGTAGTGCTCGGGCAGGTCGCAGAGAAAGTATTTCGTCGGCTCTTTCTCGCCGGGCGGCCATTCCACCAGCAGCCCGACCTCGGGTGGGGCGGGTCGCCTTCGTCGAAGCCGTGCGCGGGCTGGACGCGGCAAGCGTAGAATCGAGACTCCAGCCAGCCTTTCGTACCCTCTCGCCAGCGCACTTGCTTCCACCCGCGGGCCTGCAGCGCCACTTCCCGCACCGCGCACGGCCGCTGCTCGCCGTAAGCGTAGCGCGATATTATTCGAGTAGGGCAATGGGAGTGTGCGGGGATGAGCGTAGTCAGTGAGGTAAACCCGGCACAGAGGGGCGAATTGTGCCAGAAGTGGAAAGTTTCCTAGTTCGCCCTTTTCTGCTAGGCCTTGCGACCGGACTTTGGCCCCACGAGCGATGTAGACGTGCTCGGGACATTCGGTCGAGTCAACCACGACTACGTTCGCAACGCGAGGGCGGGTCAACGGGTGATGAAGAGCGTCACGCAATTCATCGCGCCAAAGCTCCAGCTCAAGGTGAATGAGGCGAAGAGTGTGGGGGTGCGACCCCAGGAGGGAAAGTTTCTGGGATTCAGGTTTACGGCGGGTTCGGAGGTCAAGCGCACTATCGCGCCCAAGGCTCGGATCGGTTGAAGCGACGAATCCGGAAGATCACGCGGCGGGCCAAGAGCGTCAGCAGGGAGGCGAGTATGGAAGAACTCGCCCCGTATCTGCGGGGTTGGCGCGGCTATTTCGGCTTCTGCGAAACGCCGCGCGTGCGGGAGGCTCTCACGCGCTAGGTCCGGCGGCAATGCGGGCAGCTCGGTGGCGGCAGTGGAAAGCCCCACGCCGTCGCCACCGTTACCGGGGGCAGTGAATCAGGGGATACGGGAAAGCTGAGTGCGTGCTGTAATTCGACCCCATTGACCGCATTGGGATCATTTCATTCAGACAGTGAGAGGCCCCGTCGGACGCATTGCTCGAAATGGCAGGCGAGGCGGATGAGTTGGTCGGCGCAGGTGTGGATTTCGTCCTTCGTTCTTCCCTGGGAAAATCGCCAAATCTCTTTGCTCGCAACCATATCCTCTCCACTTCCGTCTGCGTTCAAGGAAGCTGACCAACTTGGACGGCTCCGGAACATTCTTGAGGCGGCGCGGCTGATTGCGTCGTACTTTAGGGACACGACTTAAGAACCCCCCTCGACACCATCGGCGCGAAGCCGGTGAATTCGGAGTAGAAAAATCATGTAGAAAAATCATTGACACGCGCGGCGCGTTCTTTTACGATTACATTTGACAATTGAATATCTGATTCAGTAACCCTGAATCTCGTCTAGAGTGGCCGAGGGACGGGCCCGACGACGCCACGACAACCGCCCCGACTTAGTCGGGGGTCAGGTGCCAATTCCCACCCGGTGTGGGGGAGATGAGAGGGGGCGTTCGATCTGCAAGAAAGCCTCTTCTTACTTCGGAAGAGGTTTTTTACTTTATGCCTCTTCCCGAACTTCTTGTTATTTCCCCCCAATATCAGTCCGGCCGCTCAGATGAAAGGAGGAGGACTTGTGAGTTACGCCCTTCATCTGAAATGCCGGGACTGCGAGCGCACCTATCCGCTCGATCCCATCGCCGCTTGCGAAGAATGTTGGGCCCCCCTGGAAGTGGTGTATGATTATGGAAAGCTCTGGTCTGACCTGCGGCGTGAAGACCTTGCCTCGCGTCCTCCCACCATGTGGCGCTATAAGGAATTGCTCCCGCTGGCGCGCGACCCTTACGTGGGCCACGCGACAGGATTCACGCCGCTGGTGGCGGCGCCCCGCCTGGCGGCGGCGCTGGGGGTTCGCGAACTTTATGTGAAGAATGATTCCGTCAACCACCCCACCCTCTCCTTCAAAGACCGCGTGGTGGCGGTGGCGCTCTCGAAGGCGCACGAGTTCGGATTTGACACGGTGGGTTGCTCGTCCACGGGGAATCTTGCCAACGCCGTGGCCGCGCAGGCGGCGGCCGGCGGCTTTAAGGCCTTCATCTTCGTCCCCGCCGAACTCGAGCCCGAGAAAATCATTGCCACGCAGGTGTATGGCGCCACGCTGGTGCGCGTGCAGGGCAATTACGATCAAGTGAACCGCCTGTGCTCGGAGGTGGCGCAGAAGCACGCCTGGGGTATCGTTAACGTGAACCTGCGCTCCTACTACTCCGAGGGATCGAAGACCGTCGGATACGAAATCGCCGAGCAACTCGGCTGGCGCCTGCCGCAGAACATTGTGATCCCCATGGCCGGTGGGTCGCTGATCACCAAAGTCTCACAAGGCTTTTGAGGAATTGAAAGAGCTCGCGCTGGGTTGAGCCGGTCACCACCCGCTTCTTCGGCGCTCAGGCGACGGGTTGCTCGCCCATCACCAGCGCCGCCAAGCGCGGAACCTCGGAAATTGATCCGCAGAAACCCCACACGATTGCCAAATCGCTTGCCATCGGCAACCCCGCCGACGGCATTTATGCGGTCAAGACGATTCTCGCGAGCGGCGGCATGGGCGAGGATGTGAGCGATGAGGAAATTGTGGAGGGCATCCGCCTGCTCGGGGAAACGGAAGGTATCTTCACCGAAACTGCCGGCGGCGTGACCGTCGCCGTGGCGCGCAAGCTGATTCGCCAGGGCCGCCTGAATCCTGAGGAATCCATCGTTCTGGCCATCACCGGCAATGGGCTGA
Source organism: uncultured Acidobacteriota bacterium (assembly GCA_963810005.1). Taxonomy (GTDB): domain Bacteria; phylum Acidobacteriota; class Terriglobia; order UBA7540; family UBA7540; genus Bog-366. Next base: position 89,730 of record CAWELY010000017.1, on the reverse strand, counting down.
AAACCATCGGCGCGCTGCAGGGGCGGATTGCGGAGAGCGCTTTGATCCGGCCCAAGCTGGATGATTTTGAGGAGCAGTTTCTCAGCGCTGCGGCCACCGCCGTTTAATTTTAGATTTTAGATTTTGGATTGAGCTTGGCAGGAGCTTTTTGAGCTGTCAGTTTTCAGCTAAACGCCGCTCACCCCCAGCCCTCTCCCCCTCGGGAGAGGGTGGCCGACGAAGGAGGCCGGGTGAGGGGGTTTCTAATAGCTGACGGCTGAGCGCTGATAGCTGCAAGCTCATCACTTCTTAGAGGAGGCAACTTTGGAAAGAAAACTCGGATTTGATTCCCTTGCATTGCACGGCGGCCAGAAGCCCGACCCTACCACCGGCGCGCGCGCCGTCCCCATCTATCAAACCACGTCTTTTGTCTTCAAGGACACGACGCACGCCGCCAATCTGTTTGCGCTGAAGGAATTCGGCAATATCTACACGCGCATTATGAATCCCACCTGGGACGTGCTGGAGCAGCGCGTTGCCGCCCTCGAGGGCGGAGTGGCGGCCCTGGTCGCCGCCTCCGGCCAGGCGGCGGAGACCCTGGCGATTCTGAATATCGCCAGCGCCGGCGATCAAATCGTCTCGTCCGCCAGCCTCTATGGCGGCACCTACAACCTTTTCCATTACACCCTGCCCAAGCTCGGGATTGCGACCGCCTTCGTCGATCCGAGCAACCCCGAGAATTTCAAGCGCGCCATTACCCCCAAGACGCGCCTGGTTTACGCGGAGACGCTGGGCAATCCCAAGAATGACATGCTCGACATCGAGGCCGTGGCCAAGGTCGCGCACGATGCCGGCGTACCCCTGATGATTGACAATACCGTGGCCACGCCTTATCTGTGCCGTCCGTTTGAGTGGGGCGCGGACATCGTCGTTCACTCCATGACGAAGTTTCTCGGGGGCCACGGAAACTCCATCGGCGGCATTATCGTGGATTCGGGAAAGTTCAACTGGGCGAACGGGAAATTTCCCGAGCTCGTCGAGCCCGACCCCAGTTATCACCATCTCAAGTTTGTGGAGACGTTTGGGCCGCTCGCCTACATCATCAAAGTGCGCGTCCAACTTCTCCGCGACATCGGTCCGGCTCTGAGCCCCTTTAACGCTTTTCTGATTCTGCAGGGAGTTGAAACCCTTTCTTTGCGGGTGCAGCGGCACTGCGACAACGCCCTGAAAGTTGCCCAATTCCTGGAATCGCACCCGGCGGTGAATTGGGTGAACTATCCCGGCCTCGCGAGCCACCCCACCCACGCCCTGGCCAAGAAGTACATGCAGCATGGATTCGGGGCCATTCTCGGTTTTGGCATCAAAGGCGGATTGCAGGCGGGAATCAAGTTCATCAACGCCGTCGGCCTGCTCTCGCACCTGGCCAATCTCGGAGACGCCAAATCACTGGTCATTCACCCGGCCAGCACGACTCATCAGCAACTGAGTCCCGCAGGAACAGGAGGCCACCGGAGTGACCGAAGACTTCATCCGGCTGTCAGTCGGCTTGGAGAGCATTGAGGACATCCTTGCGGACATCGACCAGGCGCTCGCGGCATCGCAACGGGGGAGCAGCTAACGGCCAACAGCCGGCAGCTTGACAGTAACTGTCGGCTGTGATCTGTAACCTGTCAGCAACCATGGACAGACAAAAGTTCGGTCGGAATTGTTAAGACCCAGTCCTTCACCTTCGCCGCGCCGCCCGAGGAGATGCTGCTCGAGTGCGGACGGAAGTTTCGGGCCCATCACTCTGGCTTACGAGACTTATGGGGAATTGAGCCCGGCCAAAGACAACGCCATTCTCATTCTTCACGCCCTTTCCGGAGACGCCCACGCCGCCGGCTTCAACCATCCCCACGAACGCCAGCCCGGCTGGTGGGATATCATGATTGGCCCGGGCAAAGCCTTCGACACGCGAAAATACTTTGTGATTTGCTCCAACGTCATCGGGGGCTGCAAAGGCTCCACGGGCCCCAGCTCGATTGACCCCCAGACGGGGCGGCCCTACGCCCTGAACTTTCCCCTGGTGACTATTCATGATATGGTCAATGCCCAGCGAGTGCTGATTGACCACCTGGGAATAGACCAGTTGCTCTGCGTCGTGGGCGGCTCGATGGGCGGGATGCAAGTGCTCCAGTGGGTGGTCAGCTACCCGGAGCGGGTCCGGCTGGCCATCCCCATCGCCACCACCAGCAAGCTTTCCTCGCAAGGCGATTGCTTTTAACGAGGTGGGCCGCCAGGCCATCCAGTCGGATCCGCATTGGAGGGAAGGCGACTATTACGGCAAGTCCATCCCCCGGCGGGGCTTGGCCATCGCGCGGATGATCGGGCACATCACCTACCTTTCCGAGAAGTCCATGCACCAGAAATTCGGCCGCAAGCTTCAGGACAAGACTGAGTACGGGTATGACTTTCGCACGGATTTCCAGGTGGAAAGCTACTTGCGCTACAAGGGCGACCACTTTGTTAACCGCTTCGACGCGAATTCCTACCTCTATATTTCGAAAGCCATGGATTACTTCGATCTCGCCCAGCCGTACGGAAGCCTGGAACAGGCTTTTGCCAACGTGAAGGCGAAGTTCCTGGTGATTTCGTTTTCATCGGACTGGCTGTTTCCCTCCTACCAGTCGAAGGAAATCGTCAGCGCCTGCCGGCGCGTCGGGGCGCGAGGCCATTTACACGGAAATCCAGACGGATTACGGGCACGACGCTTTTCTGCTGGAGTCGGAACAACTGACCTCTCTGATTACCAATTTCCTGACCCACGGGAAGGAGGCTTCCTAGCACATGGGCAGTTTGGGCGAAGAACTTCGGCTCGATGACGCCGGCACGGTGGTGCAGCTGCTGCCGGAACACCGCGTGATTATGGACCTCATCGCGGAGGGCTCGCGCGTCATGGACCTCGGCTGCGGCGAGGGAGATTTGCTGCTGGCCTTGAAGGTCAGGAAGAACGTTCGGGCCGAGGGCATTGAGCTGTCCGAGGCCTGCATCCAGGCTTGTGTCGCCAAGGGTTTGTTCAACGTTCATCACGGCGATCTGGACGAAGGGCTGGCGGATTATCCCGACAAGTCCATCGATGACGTCATCCTGACCAATACCATCCAGGTTCTGCATCGCCCCCTGCTTCTGATCCGGGAAATGGCCCGCGTGGGCAAGCGCTGCATTGTGAGCTTTCCAAATTTTGCCCACTGGCCGGTGCGGTGGCAGCTCTTTCGCCATGGCCGCATGCCGAAAACCGGAAAGCTGCCCCACGAATGGTACGAAACCCTGAACATTCACCTGACCACGATCATCGACTTCCGCGAGTTTTGCCGCAAAGCCGGATTGCATATTCTCCAGGAAATTCCCCTTCGCACTTCGGGTCCCGGGCGGCGCAGCGTGGTGCATTTTTTTCCCAACCTGCGCGCGGACTCGGCCATTTTTGTTTTGGAAGCAGGCCCGGCGATGATCGCTGATCCGGCCACATCTCGCACTGATGAGCCTCCCCGCCTTCACCCCATTTCGCACCGTTGCCGATTATCCCCCGCGTCGCTTATCATGGTTGGTCCGCGTCAGGAACGGATTTTGCCGATGAGTGAGCGTGTTTCAGTTCGCGTGCCGGCCACTGGCGCCAACCTCGGATGTCTTTTTGATTGCGGCGCGATCGCTTTGAGCCTTTACCTCGATATCCGCGTCACGCCGCGCGCCGATGACGAGATCGTGGTGCGCTACCACGGCGTCAATGCCGATCGCGTGTCGCGTGGGCGCGGATAATCTGATCGCGCGGACCATGCGCGAGACGCTTCGTGGTTGGGGGAAGACCCGCGGATTTGAACTGGAAATTGAGAATCAGATTCCGGTGGGCGCCGGAGTGGGTTCCAGCGCCGCCGCGATTGTGGGCGCTCTGGCCGCCAGTTACCGGCTTGCCGACCGCACTCTGTTCGACGAAGAAATCGTGTCGCTCGCCACCCGGCGCGAAGGCCACCCCGATAACGTGGCCGCCGCATGGCACGGCGGTTTCACCGTGGCCGTGGAATCCGCCGGCCGCGTTCTGAGTTATTCGTGCCCGGTTCCTGAACCGCTGGGGCTGGTTCTGGTGGCGCCGGACTACGCCTTGCCCACCGAAGAAGCGCGCAAGGTTTTGCCCGAGAAGTATTCGCGGGCTGACGCTGTCCATAATTTGCAGCGCGCTGCGGTGCTGACGGCGCAGCTCTTTTCCGGCAAGGCGGAATTGCATCGCTGCTTTTTCGACGACCGCTGGCATCAGTCCTTCCGCGCCCACTTGGTGCCGGGCCTGCCGGAAGTGCTGGCCTTGAAGCATCCCGACTTGCTGGGTATCTGCTTGAGCGGCGCGGGGCCCTCCCTGTTGGCTTTTACGCGCGGCGACACGGCCGCCATCGGCGAGTTGATCCAAAAGACCCTTGGCGAGAAACAGGTGAAGGCCCAGGTCTACTTGGTGGCTGCCGACAATCGCGGGGCCAAGGGCTGGATCCTTCCCGACTGAAGCGCCATCCCAATAAACACCCTCCAAACACCGCAGTGGCCTTCGCGCGTGATTCCGGCTAGAATAACCCCCTATGGATGAACGAGACTTTTTTGACGAGAGCGAAACCCGGAAGCCCGCCAACCTCTCCTGCATGCACTGCCGGCAAGTCGGACACTTACGAAATTCGATGGCTGGTGCGCACCAAGAAGAAGGCGCTGCGTGGCAATGCGGATGAACGCGACCGCGCGAAGTTTGCCAAGGCGCAATCTTACATGACTCGCCTCGATGACGTGATGCAGTGCAAGAATCCGCGATGCCGGAAGAGGTTTGATATTACCGGAGTGCAATCGGTAGTCTTCACTCCTTGAGTTTTCGCTTTCTGCGCACCGAGTAAGCCGTGCGGTTGCCCAATTCGCCAGCCCGCCCTTCGAGGAGAAGGTGTACGTGTGTGGGTGCGCCGCACTCAGGGACAGCAGGAAATCACCTATACATTCAGAGGCATGAATTGCCGATCCGCTCTCAACTTGATTTTCTTTGACGCCCCGGTGAGAATAGCGCCATCCTTCAGGTGAACGACGAGGCCCGGCGAGTCCGGCCCCTGGCGGCCTTCGGCTCGCTGACCTTGGATCGACGTCTCGACCCCGGCCATTCCCAAGGAGTGATACTGTGACGACATCCAACCAAGCGAACCACATCAGAAGAGACTGCGGGAAGGAAACTTCGATCCGGGAAGGAGAAAGTTTGCCCAATGGGCTCTGGCGGGGACGCTCGGAGGCGTCACCCTTGCCTCGAACCCCCTCCCCGCCGCACCGATGCTCCACGACCTTCCTCCCGGCATCAAGATCGCGGTCCAATTGGGGCCTGACCCCAGCGACGATGACCTCCAGTTCGTGAATCAGCTCGGGGTGGATTACGTCACCATCTGGCTGCACGCCGATCTTGCCACCGACGAGAATTTCATGCGCTTGCGGCGGAAGGTTGAGGGAGCCGGCCTGAAAGTCTGGAATATTGGCAATCTCAACGTGCATAATATGGAGGAGGTTACGCTTAACCTTCCCGGGCGGGAGCAGAAAATTGAGGAGTATAAGAGCTATCTCCGCACCCTGGGCAAGGCGGGAATCTATTACACCACCTTCGCTTATATGGGGAACGGCATTTGGAGTTCAGCCGGCGAAACCACACGTGGTGGAGCCACCGCGCGGGCCTTCGACCTGGCCAAGGACCCTGCCGGTTATTGGGATCATAAGGTCTTTCACGGGCCGCTCACCCATGGCCGCGTTTATTCCGAGCAGGAGATTTGGGACAACTACACCTACTTCATTAAAGCGGTCGTCCCCGTGGCGGAAGAGGCGGGAGTGAGAATCGGCATTCACCCGGATGATCCGCCCATGCCGGTTCTGGGCGGGGTTCCCCGCTGCATCTTTGGGAACTTCGATGGTTACCAACGCGCTTTGGAAATTGCCAACAGCCCCAACATCGGAATGTGCCTGTGTTGCGGCACTTGGTTGGAAGGCGGTAAGTACACGCGCAAGAGTTTGCTGGAGACCATCCAGTACTTTGGCTCGCGCGGCAAGATTTTCAAGATCCACTTCCGTAACGTCAATGCGCCCTTGCCGCATTTTGTGGAAACCTTCATTGATGACGGTTATATGGATATGTACAAGGTGATGCGGGCGCTTCGTGAGGTGAATTTCAACGGGGTCATGATTCCGGATCACGTCCCCGGAATGATCGGCGACCGAGCCGGGACCGCGTACAGCATCGCGTATATGAAGGCCTATCGGCAGAGGGCTAATGAGGAAGCCGCAAGATAGGAATCAATTGCGCGGCCCGTATTCGCGGCGAGGAATCATCGGGCCCGCATCGTAAGGGGAGGGCGGCGCCACTTCTTCGCGATCGAAAGTCACGGGCTGGCTGAGTTGCAGCTCCAGGTTGGTGCCGTGAGGCAGCACCACATCCTTGCCGCGCGTGGCCAGGACCCAGACCAGTCCGGTGGCAGCGCCCGCCGCACTGCCAATGCCCAGTCCCTCCAGCGGGGCTCCCTTCGCGGCCCCCACGATGGTCCCGATTTCGGCGCCGGGAATAGTGGTCCGCGCCACGGTTCCCGCGTCTTTTCCTTTGGACCCTCCCCCTTCGATCTTCCCTTCCTTCGGCTTGAACTTGTCGTCGCCCTCGCTTCCGAATCCCGCAAGCGTTGCGCGCAAGTGCCGGGTGGTGCCGTTGGGAAGAATCAGCTCATCAAACCGCAGGCCAAGCTGGGCGCGGCCTTTGACGTGTCCCGGGCGAATCACCTCCGTCACCGTGCCCCGAATGGAGCTGCCCTTGGGAATGATGATGTGGTTCCCCACGGTGATGGGGTAGATGGATTCGCAATAAATGGCCTGGCCGACGTAGGCCGACTTGGTGTTGATGGTGTTGTTGAGGATCATCGGGATCGTCGTATCCGCGGGCACCACGATCTTCGAGTTGTCCGCTGCGGTCGGCGAGGCCTGGGCGACGGCGCGGGTTCGAGGCCGGTTGCGGCTGAGCCGCCGGTCCTACGGGCCGGGGTTTGGGCAAAACCCGGAAGCGCGAGTGCCAGCATCAAGACGGAGAGGGTGATTGCTTTCATGATGCGCCTTCCTTTGTTGCTTGTTCGTTTAAGCCGGTTGGATGAAATCCCTCAGGGCAGGTTGCTAAAGAGTATTGGATCATCGGGTCATTGACTCAACCATTCAATCCTTTGACACGCCCCAGCGCAGATTCAATGGCCGCGGCGATGCGCGCGGTGTGGTCCTCCACGGCTTCCGCGTCTCTCGCCTTCCACCATGACGCGCGCCAGGGGCTCGGTGCCGGAGTAGCGCACCACCACGCGGCCGCGTTCGCCCAACTCCAGTGCAACATTCGGTAATGGCCTGCGCCACGCTGGGTATCGATTCCAGGGGCGGCTTTTCCCGCACGCGCACGTTGCGAATCAATTGCGGAAAGGGTTGGTAGCCGCGCAGCAACTCGCCGAAAGGCTGCCCGGTCTCGGCCAGCAGGCGCAGGACTTCCAGCAGTGTGATCATGCCGTCGCCCGCCAGCGAAAGGTCGGAAAAGATGATGTGGCCGGAGGGCTCTCCCCCCAGCGAAATCCCGGAGCGCAGCATTTCCTCCAGAACGTACTTGTCGCCGACCGCGGTGCGCTTCAGCCCGATGCCCTGGCGGGCCAAAGCCAGTTCCAAAGCGAGGTTGGTCATCAGCGTGCCGACCACAGCGCGGCCCTTCAGGTTGCCCTGACGTTCGAGGAAGGGGGCGATGGCGTAGAGCACGTGGTCGCCGTCGGCCAAGCGGCCCTCGCGGGTGGCAAAGATGGCGCGATCGGCATCCCCGTCGAAGGCCACTCCCAGGTCAGCGCCCAAGGCGCGCGTGGTCTCCGCCATCATTTCCGGATGGAGCGAGCCGCAGTGCAAGTTGATGTTCCGTCCGTTGGGTTCGGCATTCAGCAGTGTGCGGCTTGATCCCCAACCGCGCGCAGCAGCATAGGCGCCACGCGGCACGCCGCGCCATTGGCGCAATCCACCACCAGGCGATAACGGGAGAAATCGAGTCCCGGCGGGAATCAGACTCACCAGGTGTTCAACGTATCCTTCCACCCAACCGGGAACAATTCTGCGCGGCATTCTCCTGCGAGGTCCGGCAATTCCGGCAGAACCTTGAGCTGGCTCTCGATCTCCAGTTCCTCAGCCTCCGCCAGCTTGGTTCCGGCGGGCGAGAAAATCTTGATGCCATTGTCCTGGTAAGGATTGTGCGAGGCGGAAACCATCACGCCGGCGGAGAATTCATGCTGGCGGGTCAGGAAGGCTACGCCCGGCGTGGTGATGATCCCGGCGTCAACCACCTGGGCGCCGGTCGAGGCGAGGCCGCTCGCGAGGGCGCGGGAAATCCACTCGTTCGATTCGCGCGTGTCCTTTCCCAACACCACGCGCACGGGGCTGGAAGAATTCTTGAGGACCGTTCCCAAAGCGCTTCCGATCTTGAGAACCGTGGCTTGATCCAGGGGATATTGCCCGGCTACACCACGAATGCCGTCCGTGCCGAAAAGTTCAGGTTTAGTGGCCATGTTCACAATCATTGTAGCGCATTGCCTTGCCATTATCGACTTTGCCTCAATCTGGGGTTAGACTGTCCCGGGAGGGTCATCCACGATGATCGTCATGCTCTGCCGGAACCGGGTTTCGGATTTCTCCAAATGGAAAGGCGTGTTCGATTCTCACGCCCCATCGCACCGTGATGCGGGGCTCCATTTGAAGAGCCTCTGGCGTGGCGTAGAGGAGCCCAACAACGTGTTCTTTATGTTCGAGGTGACCGATCCCGAGAAGGCGCGGGCATTCATAAATAACCCGGCAGCCTCCGAAGCCGCCAAGACTTCCGGTGTCCTCGACGGCGAGTATCATTTTCTTGAGACCAGCGCAGGATATTGACTGCCCCCTCGACTGGCTGGCCCAGACCGCCCAGAGGTTTGTTTGCCCGGGGCGCAATGAGTACAAGGTGTGCGTCATCTGCGGAAAAGGAGCCAGGCGATGAACAGACATTTGACGAACCTCTGTCGGGGATTGTTGCTGCTCGCGCTCGGGGCGGTTGGCAGCTGCAACGTGAGTGGCGATCGCGTGACTGCCGGCGAGACACGTAAGGAGTCGAAGACGGTGGCGCTCGGGGCCGCCCAGTCCGTGCGGGTGAGCGTGGACATGAAAGCCGGCGAGCTGAAGGTCGCGGGCGGCGCCACCGACCTGTTGGACGCGGATTTCACTTACAACGTGCCGGAATGGAAGCCGGAAGTGAAATACGAGGTGAGCGGCGGCGTGGGGGACTTGGAGGTGAAGCAGTCGGGGTCCGGCGCCTCCGGGAACAATACTCGAAACGATTGGGACGTGCGCTTGAGCAATAAGCCGCCGATGGAAATGACCGTGAACATGGGCGCCGGCCGCGCCACGCTGACCCTCTCCGGGCTGGCGCTGAGCAGGCTGGAATTAAACATGGGCGCCGGTGAGACTACGGTGGACCTGACGGGTAACTGGAAGAAGGACCTCTCCGCGCAAATCCACGGCGGCGTGGGCAGGGCCACGCTCCGGCTGCCCAGGGACGTGGGCGTCCATGTGATCGCTCAGGGGGGACTGGGGTCGATCAACGCCAGCGACTTCCATAAGCAGGGCGATGCGTACGTGAACGACCAGTACGGCAAGTCGCCGGTCACGCTCCAGATCGAGGTCGAGGGGGGCGTGGGCGAGATCAACCTGGAGTTGGGCGGCGAGCCACCCGCGGCGTAAGCGCCGCCGGCGTAAGCGTAGCGCCGACCCCACGAAATAGGGCGCCACGCTTTTCTCCTGCTTCAACTTCTTTGACTCGATTGACTCTTTCGCCTGCCCTTCTATGCGGCCCCCAGCACTTCGTCCACGGCCTCTTCGAAAACCTGCAAGGACTCGCGCAGCGCGTCTTCCGCGATGGTGAGGGGCGGGGCGATCTTCAGGCACTCACCGCTGGCGGCCACGGGCGCGAACATCAGCACGCCTTTTTGGAAGCAGGCGACATTGATCCGCAGCGCCGTGGCAGGGTCAGGAGTCTTCGAGCCGGGTTTCACCACTTGAATTCCCGCCACCAGACCTTTGCCCTGGAGGCATCCCAGCGCCTGGGGATACTTTTGGCGAATACGCTCGAGCTCGGGGATCAGGATCTCGCCCATGCGCGCGGCGCGCTCCGCCAGGTTTTCCTTTTGGATGATCTCCAAACTGGCAATCGCGGCGGCGACCGGCAAGGGCGAACCCGAATGCGTGGACGTCATCGAGCCGGGGGCGTAAAGGTCCATGATGTCCTCGCGCCCGATGACGGCGGAAATCGGCAGCGACGAGGAGATGCCCTTGCCGCAGGCGATCAGGTCAGGACGCACGCCGTAGTGTTCGAACCCAAACATCTTGCCGGTGCGGCCGAAGCCCGCCTGCACTTCGTCGTAACACATCACGATGTCGTGCTCGCGGCAGAGCGCCTGGAGTTTCTGCGCATACTCGACGGGCAGGAAATCCGGCCCGCCGCCTTGATAGGTCTCCGTCATCACGCCGGCGATGTCCTGCGGCTGCACGCCCTTTTCCGCCAGCGTCGCGAGGAAAAGATCAAACGAGATGTTTTCATTCTTGTAACCATCCGGGAAAGGCACTTGCACAAAGGTGCGGTCGCGATCGACCATCCACTCCTTTGCCTTCTCCCAGCCACCGGCAAGCTGCGCGCCCATGGTGCGTCCGTGAAAGGCGTAGTGAAAGGTCACGAAGTACTTCTTGTGCGGCGCCGTATTTGGCCAGGGCGTAGGTTTTCGACAACTTGATGCAATTCTCCGTGGCCTCGCTGCCCGTGCTCATCAGGAAGACGCGGTATTTCTGCGGGTCCGGCGAGAGGGCGCGGAGCATCTCCGCCAGGCGGGCGCGCTGCTCGTGCACGAACACATACGACGCCAGCAGCCCGCGGTCAATCACCTCGCGCAGCGCCGCGCGGATTTCCTTGCGCCCGTGCCCGGCGTTGGTAATCAGCACGCCGCTGGACCAGTCGATCCAGCGGTTGCCCCAGCGGTCGCTGACGATGAAGTCCTCCGCCTTGTCCCACACAATGGGCGGCTGGCCCATCATCGAGCGGGGCTCCGACTCCTGCAACGCGGCGAAAATCGGCAAAGACTCCGGCACCGGCAGCTTGGTTTTGATGCTGCGGTATTTCGTTTCCACCTTCGGGACATCCACAGGGGTTAAATCGTAAATAGCCATGTTCTGCTCCTGAAAGCAGTGAATAGTGGTCAGTGGATAGCGGTTAGACGAGCAGCCTGCCGCCTTCATTACCAGTCGACGAATTTCTCACAGAGGTCACAGAGCTAAGCACAGAGCGCAGAGAGGTCCCAGATCTGTGCATCTTGGTCAACTGTTCGCTGATCATCGATGCTCTGTGAACTCCGTGTGAAACGCTCTTAAGTCAGTATCGATTCTGTATGCGGACCAACTGCCACTAATCTCACTCAAGCACTACCTGTTCTCAATGTGCGGGTGCTCGCCGTAAACGATGCGCACCGGCGCGGCGTCCGCCAGAATCGAGGCGCGCGCCGCCTCCACCACCAATTCATTGATGTAGCTGTTGGCGGGAGTGGCGATCAGGCCTTGGGCGTCCACTTCGTGGATCATTTCCCGGCGTTTGGCGAGCGCGGCGTCCGGGGCCAACCCGGCCGCCGCGCTTTCCAGGCGATGGATGGCGTGGGTAATTCCCGCCACGGATTCGTACCCGTAACCAATGGGTTTATAGCCCGGCCCCTCCCAGGGAACGAGGCGGTAGAAATCCGGGCTGACGTAATTGTATTTCGACCCTCCCGGGCCGATGTCCTGCAAGTACGAATAGGCCACGCCGCGATTGATGGTCGTCGTGGAAGATCAGTCCCGTCTGGTCATTCCCCTCGCAGTACAGCACCATGCCCTGGTCGTTGCTCCCGGCGGCGGCATCGGGATAGCCCAAGCCATTGATCACCGAAAGCAGGGCGCCGTTTTCCCAGGTCACGCGGCCGTGCGACCACAGGAACGCCTCGTTGCCATTGGGAAATTTCCCCTTCACCCCTTTGAGCGAAACTTCCACCGGCTTCAATCCGGTGATGAAGTAAACCAGGTCCACGTAATGGCACCCGATGTAGGTGAAGGGGTCCGTGCGGTCGCAGGTGAACCAGTTCTGGAAATTCGAGTGGCGATAGTAGTAGGGCTCAATGAGCTTGGCCTCGCCCATCACGAACGCGCCGAACTGCCCCAGCGCATAACTGCGTCGCGCCACCAGCGACCGGCGATCGAAGCGCTTGTGGTACTCCACCCCCACGAAGCGCCCCTTTTCGAGCGCCAGTTTTTCGATTTCCACCGCTTGCTCATATTTGAGGACCAACGGCTTCACGCACAGCACGTTCTGGTCATGCTCCAAGGCGTACTTCACCACCGAGTAGTGAAGATTGTCGGGCATGGCGACCACCACCATGTTGCCCGGAGCCATTCCCGCGATGACTTCCTTGTAGAGATCGGGAAACTGCGCGTCAGCCGGCTCGGAGAACGATGGATGCGGCGTGAATCCTTGCCCGGGAAATGCTTCGTGAAACTCCGGGTTCTCCGCCAGCGCTTTCAGGGGAGCGGTGTTCAAGGCGCAGATATCGATCTTGCGGACGACCCCGATCCTTTCCAGGTGGTACAAAGAGGGCAGAAGCAGATCGAAGGTGATCATTCCTCCACCCACGATCGTTACGTCAAGACTTACCGTTGGTGCGGCCACAGGCACACTCCCTCCCCGCTGGGTCAATGGCGTTTTGGACAAACGAGAAGGATAGTATGAATTCGTGCGGGGAGTGTCAAATAGACTGCCCGCCTTTCCGCCATTGGACTTCTTTTCATGTCACTCATCACCGCTCTTTTGATCGGGCCATCGGACCATTGGGCCATCTAAAACCAACTCCGTGCTCGGCGGGCCGTTTCGGACCTTAGAAAAACACATTCATGAGCCCCCCAATTGGCGCAGACTGGAATCTTCCAAGGGCAGTGGATAGTGCATAGTGGGTAATAGCAAGCGGCCAGCCCGTCGTTTGGGGTTTTCCCCAGCACCCAGACCCGAGCCCCGACTACTAGCTCCTGACACCTAGCCCTACGGCGCGTTCCCACCCCGACACGGTTCACCATATAACACCCTAGCAATAACCCATCCATAACCAGGGCGGACATGGACCCAATGCCCATCACCAGGGGAAATCTCCGAGGTTTGGCGCCTGATCTTCCCACGGGGAGGAATCCCTTGCAAGGAATCTCTGGATCCCGATGTCCACAAGGCCTTCCGCAACGGAAGAGCCGTTAACGACGTCCTAGCGGTAGTTTACTGCGAATGTGGTTCCGCCGAGGGCATCTAACTCCGTAAATCTTTGCAAACAAAGTCTTTGGGCTCGATTCGCTTTCGGGAATTGTGTATTACCCTACTAATGAAGCCTATTTAATCCAATATTTATCAATAATTGTGCTTGACAATAGGTGTTTTCATGTTATATGTATTGCCCTACCATGGCTTCCCTGATTGCCAAGCGCAAAAAGAACAAACTTTACTACTACGTCGTCGACAGCGCCCGCGTCCAGGGCCGTCCGCGCATCGTCCACCAAACCTATCTGGGCAGCGCCGAAAAGGTTGCCGCCCTGCTCAAGGAGCGCACCGCTCCCCTCCCCCTCTCGGCCACCCGCCGCGAGTTGGGTCTGCCCGGAGCCCTCTGGTTAGCCGCTCAGCAATCCGGCGTCTTCGCCTTGTTGCAGTCGCTCTGGGGACCGCCCCGCTCCGGTCCCTCCCCGGCGCACTATCTGTTGCTGGCAGCGATGCACCGCATCTGCTCGCCCGGCCCCAAGACCGCGGTGGCCGACTGGTATCAGCAGACCATTCTCTCTCCCCTCTGGGGCTTCGCAGCCGGAGCAATTCTCCTCCCAAGCCTTCTGGGACTGCTTCGAGCAACTCCTGCCGGAGAAACAAGCCGCGGCGCAAAGCGAAGAACGTGACCCGCTGGAGGAAGCGCAAGCCCGCCTGCTCGGCCTGTGGAAGGAAAAGCAGCTCGTCAGCCGTCGCTTGCTGGCTTACGACACCACCAACTTTCACACCTTCATTGCCACCACCAACACCCGCAATACGGTGGCGCAGCGCGGCCATAACAAGCAGGGCCGGCACAACCTTCGCCAAGTGGGCCTGAGCTATGTGCTCGATGGGGAATCCGGCCTGTCCTTGTGCCATCACGTTTATCCCGGCAACGTCGCCGACGCCGAGGAATTCCCCGTGGCCCTGGAACGCATCCAGCGCCTGCTCGCTCGCCATGCGATTCCGCCCGAGACCGTCACCTTGGTTTTCGACAAGGGCACGGCGGCGCTGGCCAATACCGTTTGCTGAAAGAGGCAGGATTAGGTTGGATCTCGGCGCTGCCCTGGAACCAAGCCCCGGCGGAATTCCGCCAGCGCCCGGTGGAAGCTTTGCCCGCTTGCAGCAGTGCCCAGCCGGGCGTGCAAGCGGCGGCGGAAAAGTTGCTGGTGCACGGGGAGGAATATCTGTGCGTCTTGAAATACTCCGCCACCTTTGCCGCCGAGCAACTGCACAGCCTGTCGGCCTCGTTGAGCAAGGTGCTGGCCGCACTCAAGCGCCTGGCGGTGGAGATGGCGCGCCCGGGTAATCGCCTCACCCCGGCAGGGATCGAGGCCAAGATTCACCGCTGGCTCGCCGCCCCCTTCCTCTCCGGCGTTGGTCCACTATCAGATTCGGGACGAGCCCGGCGGAAGACGCTTGGTGTTTCAGGTCGATCACGCCGCGCTGCAGGAACTGCGTGACCCATCGCCTGGGCCGCACGCTGCTGATCACCAACCGCCTCGATTGGACCGCCGAGCAGGTGGTCGCCGCCTACGCCGGCCAGCAAGCAGATCGAGCAGAGTTTTTCGCGGCCTCAAGGAAGGCGACTGGCTCAACTGGCAACCCCTGTATCACTGGACCGACAGCAAAATCCGCGTGCACGCTTTCTACTGCCTGCTGGGTCTCTCCCTGCTGCACTACGTTCGCCGCCAAGCCCAGGCCTTCTGGCCCTCGATCACCATCGAAGAGCTGCAGAAAGAGTTAGAGCAAATCCAACAGTTCGTCCTCTTGTATCCCGCCCAGGGCGCGGGTCCTTATCGCACCGCCACCGTGGTCTCCACCCAGAGCCTCATCCAAAAAGGCCTGGCCGAAACCCTGGGCTTGCAACAATTCGGTAGTACCCCACGTGGGTAATACAACCCTCTCATGGTAACCCCATGAGAATTCAACTACATCCCGCTCTTTTTAGCGCTTTCGCAGTAAACTACCGCTAGGCCTCACCTCGGGAGTAACACTTGCGGTTACAGGCCTGTCTATGGCGAGTTCGAATGTCTACCGATCCTACCGGAGACCGATGGTCCGCGAGAATTCGGTACGTTCGCGTCGGGCAATGTAATTGCCTTGCCCTTAAAAGCGGTAGACTTCCAGTTGACCTCCCGGATATGGCATTCTCGAACGGATGCAGAAATCCTTTTCCTTTCACACTGGTTGCTTACCCTTTCGAGCCTAGTGACGGAGGTCCTCAGGTTCATCGGCCTCGGCCTGCAGCCCAGACTTGCACTGACCGCCGAAAACCTGTTCCTACGCAAACATCTGGCTCTGTACCTGGAGCGCGAGACCTGTCCCTCGCAAATATTCAGTAGCCCTTGGCCTCCAGCATTTTCAAAGACTTGGGAACGGGCCTTTAACAATGCTAAGAGGCGATCGATAGAGCTCCGACGCGGTTTATGCGGAGTACAGCCCTTTGCGGCTGGCAAATCGATCGGCCCTTAACCACAATGCTGGTCTCAGGATCGCGGTGCCCGAGGCCATTCTGGAACAGCCGACCAGTCACGGACTACGTCGGGTGACAATTGCTTCCGTCAGACATTCTCGATTTCTTGCGAGTCATACCTTCCCCTGCGCTGTGATTGGCCGGAACGCCCTCTCCGAACTTCATTTGCGTGTCGGCCGAAGGGTGCAGCCGTGATGCGCGCTTGTAAATCCCCACACGACCGGCAGGATTTGAACGCTCACCCATCCCACGGCTGTAAGAATTACCTGCCCCTTCCGAAAGAACTTCGCTGCCAACGTGAGGATCACGGCTAATTCGAAGTGTTGAGGCATTTGTATACCTGCGACAGCAACGCTTGGCATCTGATTGCGACTAAGAAAATGTAAGACTGATTGGCCTTTCTATTGCAAGCTGACTATATTGGTCATATCGAGGGATTTGGTCATTGGTTACACGCATAAGAGCCAACCCCCACGCGAAGTTCAGTCCAGGTAGCAACACGCTTAGAGGTCCTATGTTTGTCGCGGTGGCAAGCGCAGAATATTCCGAACAGGTTGAAGTCCTCGACAAAATATTGCCCAAAATATGCCCTCCGCCGGCATCGAAGTTGGACAAAAAGGCGCAAGAGCGCGCTCGACGACACAACCGATCCAAATCGACTGCGAGATCATAAGATGTGGGCCATCAATGAAATAGCAGCAGATGAGAGAGAAACCCAACAAATGGCAAATCCAGGCAAGGTACCTGAAATCGGCATTGCAACCATGGGGTCGGGAGTTCGATCCTCCCCAGGTCCACCAGCGATGCCGTAACGACCCCGTCAGGAATCGTCAATGCCCATGACCGCATCTAGACATTGTACACAGCAAGAACCAACTTGGCGTGGGGGTGTGGTTCAAATCGTGGTGACATGCGTGGACCACTCCAGGTTATATTGAGCAGTGTCGCAGGTAAGCATCCTATTTTACTCATCCACTGGAGGGAGAATTCTTATGGCCAAGATGAAGGCGGCGCAAGTGACCCGGCCGGGAGGGCCGATCGAACTGGTTGAACGCGAGGTGCCGCAGCCGGGGCCGGGCGAAGTCCGCGTTCGCGTGCAGGCGTGTGGCATCTGTCACAGTGACGAGTTAACGAAGGAAGGCCATCTGGCCGGGCATCCAATACCCGCGCGTGCCGGGCCATGAAATCGCCGGGGTCGTCGACGAGGTCGGCGTGGGGGTGATCCGGCTGGGCAAAGGGCCAGCGGGTGGGCGTGGGATGGTATGGCGGCCACTGCGGCCATTGCCGCGCCTGCCGACGCGGGGATTTCGTCAACTGCGACTATCTTCCGATTCCCGGGATTACCTACGACGGCGGCTACGCGGAGTACATGGTGGCGCCCGCCGATGCCCTGGCGCTCATGCCCGACGGAATTTCCGCGGAAGAAGCCGCTCCGTTGCTTTGCGCGGGCATCACCACGTTCAACGCCTTACGGAACAGCGGCGCGCGGCCCGGCGACCTGGTGGCGATACAAGGGGTGGGCGGGTTGGGCCACTTGGGAATCCAGTTTGCCAACAAGTTTGGATATAAGGTGGCCGCCGTCAGCCGCGGGGCGGACAACGCCGCCTTGGCGCGAAAGCTCGGCGCACACCATTACATCGACAGCCAAGCCTCCAACCCCGCGGAAGAATTGAAGAAGTTGGGGGGCGCGCGGGTGATTCTGGCCACCGCGCCCAGCGGCAAAGCCATGACCGCGCTGTTTGATGGCCTGGGCACGAATGGCAAGATGGTGGTGGTGGGCGCGAGCATGGAGCCCATCCAGGTGACGCCCATCCAGTTACATCATGGGGCGCAGGAGCCTTCAGGGTTGGCCTTCCGGCACCTCCGCGGATTCCGAAGATACGCTCAATTTCGCCGTCCTCTCCGGCGTACGGCCCATGATCGAAAAGTTTCCCTTGGACCGCGCCCCTGAAGCTTACGAAAGGATGATGAGCGGCAAGGCGGAGTATCGCGTGGTCCTCACGATGCCCACGGAGTGAGTTTGAGCGACAGACGAAAACACAGCAGGCGCCGGGAAAGCCGGAAGCGCATGGACCGCAGGATCGGTGACCGCAGGGCCGACGGACTTCCCCCCGCTCCTGATACGCCCGCCAGGCACGACACCGGCAAACGCCAGCGCAGCACGGACCGCAAGGCTCCCTCATTATTACCTGCCAGCCCGAAATCGGCCCGGAAATCACCCGGAAAATCTCACCGCCCGTGAAGTACGGCCCTGCCGGCCAAGGGACTGCGCCACGGGGGAGTATTGGCCCCATTCGCGAGCCCCCCGTTCGTGAGCCTTGAACCCCCGCTTACACTCAGGTATTATGGGCGCCGATTTAGAGGCACGGGCATGCATGGCCGTGGCATTGGTCTTGCCCGCGCTTGATACCTCTGGAAAAGGCCCTTCTTGACCGAGCCGAAGGCGATGCTGCCTGTAACACGCCAAATCGCGAATATCCTCCCGAAGGTGATCCCATGACAAAGCGAAGACTCATTTCTGCGTTATTATCTCTCGTGCTGTTATCCCTGGTAGGTTGCGGCGCCATTCAGGCGGCCGAGAATGCCACCCGCGTCACCGTGGATTGGGCCAAAGTTCTCCGGGTTTCCAAAATGACGCCCACGTTCCAGGTAGTGGTGAATCCTCCGCTGCGGCGAGGTTCGACGCTCCACGATCCCGCCTTCCGCGCCTTGCACGACCTGGGCTGCGACGTCGTCCGTTATGTTCCCTGGCTGCCCTATCCCAAGCTGGCCGTCGCTGAACTGGAGCCGCCGAAAGACGGCAAGACCTCCTGGGATTTTTCCCTGATCGACCCCATGACCGAGGACTTTCTGGAAGCAACCGCCGGGCACTCGGTGATGCTGAATTTCAGCACCATCCCTCAGTGGATGTTCAAGACCCCCAAACCGGTTCCCTACCCGGACGATCCCGACCAGGTCACGTGGGACTACGACCCAGGGGACGGAACTGCGCGATCCCAGCATGAAGGAACTGGCCGACTATTACGCGCGCCTGGTAAGCTGGTATACGCTGGGCGGCTTCAAGGATGAATACGGCGTCGAGCACAAGTCAGGCCACCACTACAAGATCGATTACTGGGAGGTCTTTAACGAGGTCGATTTCGAGCACACGATGACCCCCAAGCAATACACCGATCGCTATGACGCCGTCGTGGAAGCCCTGCACCGTGTGGCCCCCCACATGAAGTTCGCCGCGTTGGCGCTTGGCGGCTCCCTCGCAAGGTCCCGACTATTTTGAGTACTTCCTCAACCACGCCCATCACAAGCCCGGAATTCCCCTGGACATGATCACTTACCACTTCTATGCGAATCCTTCGGCCGACCAGACACCGGAAATCCAGCAGTACACTTTCTTCGATCAGGCGGACCATTTTCTGGACACGGTGCGCTACGTCGAGTCCATCCGCCAGCGCCTTTCTCCCGAAACGCAAACCGACATCAACGAGCTAGGTTCGATCGCCGCGGATGACAACCGCAGCGGCCCGATAGTGATTCCGAATTCCTACTGGAACCTTTCCGGCGCGCTGTACGCTTACGTATACGGCGAGCTGGCCAAGCTGGGCATCGAGTACGCGGCGAATCGCAGCTTGTCGGGTACCCCACGCAGTTTCCGTCGGTGTCCATGGTGGACTGGGTAACGGGGCAGCCCAATGCCCGCTACTGGGTGCTCAAACTGCTTCACGACAACTTCGGGCCGGGCGACAAGCTCGTGGATACCCACATCAACTCGCCCTACGTTTACGCCAGCGGAGTTGTCACTCGCGACGGCAAGCATAAGGTGTTGCTGGTGAACAAGCGCGACCGCACCTTTGTGGTGTCGGTCCCCGGCGCCGCCAGCGGCCATGTGGACGTGGTTGACCAGCAGACGGCTTTCCAACCGCCCGCCGGCGGCCAACTCCGCAGCGACGAGGTAACCTTGGGCGGCTTGGCGGTGGCAGTGGTGACGCTGGCGAAATAGGGGGTTGCCAACTTGTCTGTTGCGAACTTGTCTTGACGATGCGCGAGCCACGGAATAGACTCTCTAGACCTTGGGAGGTGTAGCATGACAACTTCAGCTCAAACCGAGCGGATTCATAAGGCGTTAGACACGTTTGTAATCGAACTCCCGTCCTGGGGGTTTTCGAACACCGGCACGCGTTTTGGGAAATTCATCCAGGCCTCCGCGGCCACGACCACGGAAGAGAAGTTGGCCGATGCGGGGCAGGTGCATCATTTCACGGGCTGCTGTCCCAGTGTGGCGACGCACGTCCTTTGGGATTTTCCTGAGGGCCTCAAGAGTACGGCGGAGGTGATGGCCTCGGCGGCGAAGGCGGGCGTTCGCCTGGGCGCGATCAACCCTAATGTTTTTCAGGACCAGATTTACAAGAATGGGTCGCTGGGCAATCCCGACCCGGAAATTCGCAAGGCCGCACTCAATCACATTCTGGAAAGCATCGAGATCGGCAAGCAGACGGGCAGCCAGGACGTCTCGCTCTGGTTCGCGGATGGTTCGAGCTATCCGGGGACCGCTTCCATTCGCCACCGGAAGCAATGGTTTGCCGAGGGCTTGAAAGAGGCCCATGCGCACCTTTCCCCCAAACAGCGGATGCTGGTGGAATACAAGCCCTTCGAGCCGTATTTCTACCACACGGACTTGGGCGATTGGGGCATGTCCCTGCTTCTCTCGCGCCACGCCGGCCCCCAGGCGAAGGTATTGGTGGATACGGGGCACCATTACCAGGCTCAGAATATCGAACAGATTGTGGCGTGGTTGCTGAGCGAGGACATGCTGGGTGGTTTCCACTTCAACGACCGCCGTTACGCGGACGACGACCTGACGCTCGGTTCCATTGACCCTTATCAGGTTTTTCGCATTTTCAACGAGGTGATCGGTTATGAAAGGGAGACCGGCAAGCACGCCGACATCGCCTACATGATCGACCAGAGCCACAACCTGAAGGACAAGATCGAGGAAATGATCCAAACCGCCGTCACGGCGCAGGAACTTTATTCCAAAGCCGTGCTGGTGGATCAGGAGAAGCTGACCCAATACCAGATGAAGGGTGCATTGATCGACGCTGAAGAGTGCCTGAAGGCGGCCTTTGCCAGCGATGTGCGCCCGGCCATCAAGGAATGGCGGCAGAGCAAGGGATTGGCGGAGGATCCCCTCCAAGCCTTCCGCGCCTCCGGCTACGCGGAGCGAGCGGAGAAGGAGCGCGGGGCGAAGAATAAAGGGGCAGTGGCAAGCTACGCGTGAGGCCCCGCGGCCATCACGGCCACGGATCAGCACGGATTAATACGGATCAAAAGAACCAGTAAATTTGGAATTGTAATAAATTAAGGCGGAGAGGAGCACACTCAAACCTCTCCGCCTGGCTCTCATTCCCTTCCGGCGAAGAACTTTCAGGTGTGCGTAGTGAGTAGGCGGCGAAAACGACTGGTCACCTAATCCCGTCGATGGCGGCCTGGTGGAGGCATTCCTGCGATGAACATTGCTCGAAATGTGGTGGCGGTTGATCTTGGCGCGGAGAGCGGCCGTCTGGTGCTCTGCCGCTGGAACGGCAGCGAAGGAACGCTGGAGGAGATCCATCGCTTTCCCAACGGCGCTACAGCAGGTGGACAACCACCTGGTGTGGGATGTCGACCGCTTTATGGGAGGAAATCCAAAGGGGCCTGTCGAAAGCGGCCGCCAAAACGGAGGGCCACATTGATAGCGTGGGCGTGGATGGATGGGGAGTGGATTACACTCTGCTTGATGCCGCGGGCGAGCGCATTGGCCACTCCTATTGCTATCGCGATGCCCGCAACGTGCCCGCCATGGAGAAGACGCTTCTCCACGGTTCCCCAGGAGCGCATGTACGAAATCACCGGAATTCAGTTCCTCTCTTTCAATACCGTCTACCAATTGGTGGCGCACGTGGCGGAATTCCCCGAGGAATGGGAGCGTGCGGCCCGCTGGTTGACCCTTCCGGAGTATTTCCAGTACCGCCTGACGGGCGTGATCGCGGCGGAGTACACGGAAGCCAGCACCACGCAGTTGCTGGACGTGCGAACGAGGTCCTGGTCCGCGAGAGCTGACCTCCGCGCTCGGGCTCGACCTGGAGAAATTCCCGCCCATCGTGCAGGCCGGGACGGTGTTGGGAAAGCTTCGCCCGGAAGTCAGCGAGGAAGCTGGGCTTGGCGGACACCCAGGTGATTGCCCCGGCGTGCCACGATACGGGTTCGGCGGTGGCCGGCATTCCGTTTCCGCACGAGGCTCGGCTTTCATCAGCTCGGGGACATGGTCGCTGGTGGGCACCGTCCTGCTTGAGCCCGTGGTGAGCGGAGCGAGGCAGGGGACGCTGTTTCACCAATGAAGGTGGCGTGGCGGGCAGCATCAGGTTCCTCCAAAACGTCATCGGCCTGTGGCTTCTCCAGGAATGCCTGCGCGAATGGAACGCCCAGGGTCTGACGCCTGACCGCGGCAGATTTGGCCGGCGCAATGTTTAGAGACTCCCCCCGAGGGGCCGTACTTCCATGCGGATTCGACCACTTATCTTGCTCCCGGCAACATGGTGGAGCGCATCAACGCCGGGTTGCGCGCCGCGGGCTTCCCGGAGGAGAGGCGGCCAGCGGAATTGGCCGCGATCATCTTCCGCAGCCTCGCCCGCCGCTACGCGGAGGTGGTGGGCGAGCTGGTGAAACTCTCCGGCAAGTCCATCAAGCGCATCTGCATCGTGGGGGGCGGGGTGAAGAATGAGGCGCTGAATCGATTGACGGAAAAGGTAACGGGGATCGAAGTGGTGCGCGGTCCGAGTGAATCCACCGCGGCAGGGAATATCGCGGTGCAGATCGCCGCCCTGGAAAAAGCCGTCTCCCTCGATCAAATCCAGGCGATCAGCGCCAAGCTGAAGTTCGGGTCTCCTGCATAATCCGCCTGCCTTGCGGGATCCGGTCGGGAAGAAGAAAGGTGTTGATCCGCCCGCCACTGCCGCAGACGGTCATTCCGGAGAAGGGCTTAAACCATGCGCCTCCCCGGACCTGCCGCGGGCGGGCGCCGACGGGCGCCTTAGGGTAGTAGCCGGTCGACAAGAGCCCGAAAGCGGGAGCCGGGCAGCTTGGACAAGCAAGCGCTCTCGCCCTCCCCACCGCGTCGGGAAAGGGTCCGGGCGTCTCTACCAAAAAACGACCTTCAGCAGCGTGCAATTTCACCCGCACCGGTCAAACGAACTTATACTGGCCGGGCACAGGAACCGGGGGCACACCCATGGCCATTTTGTAGTCGAAAGCTTTGGGCTGGAGATCCTGCTGCGAGGCCATCGCCTGATCCCAGGTAATTTCCACGCCCGAATAAGCCGCTTCGCGGGCCATGATGCAGGTCAGCGTGCTCTCCGCCACTTCCACGCCTTCGTTCACGTAGGGAACGTCGCCGCGAATGCTGGCCACCAGCCGCATGTGTTCCTGGACGTAGGGGTCCATACCCTTCGAACCCATGTCCGTGCCGTCGCTGTGCCCTTTGGAACCCGCCACCGTATTCCACACTTTGCGATACCCGCCTTGGGGATACTGCCGGCAAGCGCTATACAGGTGCACGCCATTCGGGTACACGTAGTCGGCGGTCAAGTGGTCGTAAATATTTCCGTACAGTTCCTCGCGGGGGCGCCAGGCGGCTCCCCCGGAGGCGACCACGCTCGCGGGATGGGCGCCCATCACCCAATTGCAGAAGTCGATGGTGTGAATGTGCTGCTCCACCATCTGGTCTCCGCAGATCCACACAAATGAGTACCAGTCGCGATGCTGCCATTCCATGTCGCCCCACGCCGGATCGCGGTGGTCAACGTGCAGTACCGGTCCGCTGAGGTAGCTGGCGCTCAGGGCCGTCACTTCGCCGATGGCGCCGTCGCGAATTTTCGCCACGGTTTCGATGTACTCTTTATCCGAGCGGTGGTTGGTGCCGGCGACGACGGTCAACTTCATTTCCCGAGCTTTCTGGACGGAAGCGAGGAAGCGGCGTGTTCCCACCGCGTCGGTCGCGATCGGCTTTTCGGTGAAGATGTGCTTTCCGCCATTCGACCGCGGCTTCGAATTGCGCGGGCCGATGGCCGGGAGGAGTGCACAGCAGCACCACGTCAAGCTCCGAGGCGATGACCTTGCGGTAGGCATCAAATCCGACAAAGCAATGTTCCGGATCCACCGTGACGCGCTTGCGGATCGATTCCACCAATTCCCCCAGGGGCTGGCCGGTGAAGGCCGCGGCGTTCTTCGGGCTCGCCTCCGCCAGGAACTTGGGATCACGCAGCTTGGCAAGGGAAGCCTGGAGCTTGTCGTCGAAGATGTCGCCCATGGCCACGAGTTCGACGTGCGGATCAGCACTGAGCAAGTCCGCGGCTGCTCCCGTGCCGCGTCCACCGCACCCCACCAAGCCTGCTCGCAGCTTCTCCTTGCCCGCACCTCGCACCAGTTCGGGCCGCAAGATCGTGAATGCCGAAGCCGCCGCTCCGGCCGCCAACGACTTGCTGAGGAAGGATCGACGATTAAAGTTGGGAATTTCGTTTTGCGCCATGTTCACCTCGCAAACATAAGTGCCGCCCCCGCCAGCGGGTGGCTACGGGCAGTTACGTTCTGACCGGGTTTCAGCGCGCGCCCTGGAGGGCGAGCACCGCGAAAGCGGTGGCCGCATCGCTCATGAAATGGCCGGTGTAGGAAGACAGGTCTTCTTGCCTGTTCAGCGAGTAAGCCAGCCAACGGCCCTCGGCCTTGTCCTGATTCCGCGCCAGCCAGGTCAAGACCCCGCTGCAACTGGGGCTGATCGCGCTTCATCCCTGCCTGCTGCAGCACGAACATGACGGCCCCGGTGGCATAGCCATCGCTCTTGGTCTCCAGCGGCGTGCCATCGTGCCGCTTCCACCCTCCCACGAACGAAGACAGGCTGAAGCCGCCGTCCGCCTGCTGCTTGCTCGAGCGCTTCATCGATGATGGATTTCTGCTGGTGCAGGCGTGAGGAGGCCGGGCACCTTGGTCGACGCCCAGAGCAGGTCCACCCGGTTAATCAAGATTTGCGATTCGCGCTCCTGGACAAGATACTCGCGGAGCAACTTCATATTGTCCTGAATCTCCGGGGCAGACTGATAGTCGCCGGGCGCGCTGCCCACCGCAATCGCGGCCAGCACGGCCCCGTAATACTGCGAATCACCCTCCCACGGCGAGTTGTGAAACTGCAGCCAGGACCACGCTCCCCGGGCTTCTCCCGTCTTCAGTTGTTCCCCCCACATGTTGTCGAGCGCCAGCCGCGCGTCAGGGCTCAGCTTGCCCTTGGGCGCGTCGTAACCCACCAGGATCACCGCGTTGAGAATGGACTCGGTTCCGCGCGATTCCGCCGTTTTGGGATACGCCTCGCTTCTCGTCGGGGTAGAAGGGCTCAACTTCCTTCCACATCCGAACGCGCTTGGTGACGTTGTCCAGAAGCTGGCGTTCCGGCGCGGAGGGGGCTTGCTCGGCGAGCGTCGCCCGAAGGGCGGGCCGGGCCATGGCGTAAGGCAATACCGTGTGGCAGGAAACGCAGAAGGTTTCATGATCGCGGGCCGCAACGTCCCAACCCATCCACCAAACCATTCGCCCATCGAGGTAGGCGGCCGCCGCCTTGCCACTCCAGGACGCAGAGTTTGCAGTCGAGGAAGGCTCATCCGTAGCGAACATGCTCGCACCGAGGCAGGCCGCCAAGATGCAGGTCGCGAAGGTAACTGCCTTCATCGAATTTATCCTCCCTCACTTTTTGGGACTTCGATTAAAGATGCGCCCGGCCCCAGCTTCCAGAATCGCCCCTGGCGGCCGATTGTCCTTCTTCTCCCCACTCAAACCAACCCCGAAGCCGGTTCACAAGAGTATAAAGCCGTCAAGCGCCGTTCACAATTCATAACTTTTTCCAAGCGCGGGATCGCTCATTTTCCAAATTTTCACTCTTCATCGCTAATCCCTTTTGTTTCTGGTACATCGCGAGAGCTGCACCAATTGCTGGCGCCGACCTTGAGGTCGGCACGCGCTAAGCTAAAAGTCGGATTTTTTCGCGGGTGCCACGTCGTGCTCAACATCTATCTCCTTTCCTTTCAGTAACTCATCCCGAAAATATGATAACTTCTTTATTTTCATCAACTCATTGGGAGCACTTTTTTGCCCCTTTGTTTTCAACAAACTCATAAGGAGCAATCTTCATTTTTAACATCTTTTTGAGTCTGCCGTTTCGGACCTTGACTAGCACGTTGGTGATCCGCCCCCATGGGCAGAGGCTGGAATCCTTTTGGGGCTGACAGCTTACAGCCGACAGTTGACAGCAAGCCCCCGCCCCCAGCGCGGGCAAGTTCTTCTCGGTCATTCTCCTTTTTTGGATCATCGACATGGAAACCACTCTCGTTCCGGCGAGGGCCAGCCTGGGCGGTGGCTTGGAAGGGCCGCACCGCGCTCCGCCCGCGTCCTTATGTAGATATCTAGCTCAGAGCCCAGGGTGCTTGTCAACATATTTCTTATCCGTTTTCCTACCCGTGGGAATAAATCATCGAGGAAAAGATCAAATTGTCCCTGCCATTTCCTACCGGTAGGAAAGCCTGGCGCGGACCTGGCGTGTTGACCCGACAGCCGGCATCTCACCGCTTGGTGCAGGGGCGGTTCATGAACCGCCCGGAGAACACGTAGCGCAAGGCTCGCTCTCCAGTCTTGCGGCTTTTCCACCGCGATGCGCATTGGGCGGCGTGGCAAAAGGGGAGTTTCAGATCGTTTCGATCGAGGCGCGACCCATAAGAACTCGGATTATCTTGTGGCGGCGCGGCAAAAGCCCGCGCCGCTGGAAGAGCCGCAGGGCCGGAGTGCGGGCCCTGCGCTACGCGTGCCCGCCCCGCCAGGGGCGAAGTCCTGAGGTGGATATAGTGCCCACGGTGGAACTGCCACCTGTCGTGCCATTGACTGCCCAAGTGACGCTAGTGTTCGAGGTGTTCGAGACGGTAGCAGCAAACTGTTGCGTACTCCCCACGGTTAGGGGGGCAGTCGAGGGAGAAACAGAGACAGTGATCGGAGCTGGGGGAGTTGGCGCGCTGCCATTGGCGCCGCAAGACATGCCAAGAGTTAAGATGAGTGCTACTAGAATAGAAATAACCAGCCGAAGCGTGATCGGTGCTTTGGAGCGAAGGGCTTTTGTCTCATTGGACACGGTGGGTTACATCGCTGGGGAATTTGTGGGGACGGATCCACATCAGGACAAAACAGGACGATGGCGGGAAGAGCAGACGGCCTCAGAGTGAGCAAGAGCGGGGGGCTCAGGGCGCTTCCGAGCAATGACCCTTGGATGATAAACGCGGCAGTTATGATATTTTCTATCGATGCCGTCAAGAGATATATTGTCTTTGTAACTCTTTTGACACGGGGGTTACCTCGGCGGTACCGAGGACGGCCTGGGAAGGCTGGCAATTTGCTCCGCTCTTCCCCAGACCCTACGGCTCGTCGACCTCAAACTTCTCTTTATATTCCATCTCATCCGGCTTGCCGGGCGTCTGCACGGCGATCTCAATCCTTCCCATCCGCAGGCCCGGAGAGTAAGCGCTGATGGTGGCGTGGCCGGTGCGGTCCGTGGCCTGAAAAGCCATCTGCGCCATGCCGGCAACGGAATTCAATGTCCATCCGGTCCCGTGCCCGAGCCAGGTTTGCCGCAGGAGTTCGCCGGGCCCGGCGGAAGTGAAAGTGATGGGAACCTCCGCCCCCGGCACCGCCGTGCCGTTCTCGTCCACGACCCGCACCGTAATGTAGGCCAAGCTCTCCAGGTTCCCGGATTCAAGTTCCTTGCGCATCCGCTTCCAGCACGAGGCGATGGGGCGCGCCGGCGGTTTGGCGCTCGTCGCTTATCTCCTTTCCCTCGTGCCGCGCCACTGCCTTGAGGGTCCCCGGCTGATAAGCGACGGTCCACACGCGGGGAGGGTGCGCGAGCCCCGCCTCGCTTGCATCGGACTTGCTCCCCAGCGACTTGCCGTTGAGGAAGAGTTCCACTTCCCGGGCGTTGCTGAAGACCTTCACGCTGCGCGCCTGGCCTTCGGCTCCCGGCCACGTCCAATGGCCCATGATATGAACCATGGGCTTGGCTGTCCACTGGCTCTGATAAAAGTAGTAAACGTCTTTGGGGATTCGCCACAGATCGCACATGCCGAAGCTGACGATGTGAGGGATGACGGTGTCGTAGGTCTCGCCCTCGTAGTCAAACTGATGCCAGATGGCGCCGCCGGCCATCCAGGGGCGCAGATTCAATCTGGCCGCAGGTATGCTTCGTGATTCTGGCAGGCCAGCTCTTCACTCTCCGGCCCGCCGCCGTACATGCCGCGCCCCACGGTGGAGGCCGCGTATTCCGCCGTGAGATAGGGACGGTTGGGAAACCGGCGGTGGCGCTCGTCGGTTTCCTTGCCCACGCCCAGCCCCACCACGTCCACCAGCGCTTCCATTTCCTCCCCCCGCGGTTCGTGCATCGCCACGGGCCGCGAGGGATCGAGTTGGCGATACCGCTCGGCGACCGCGGCAATCACCTTCTTCGCCACCGATGCGGGGAGCATTCACCTCACCGGCAATACCCCATACCATAATGCTGGGATGGTTGCGGTCCCGGCGAATCATCTCGTTCGCCATGGCGAGGCAATTGGCGATGTACTCCGGCGGATTGCCGATTTCCTTGTTGATGGGGAGTTCCTCCCACACCATCAGACCCAGCCGGTCGGAAGCCTCCATCGTGGCCGGATCGTGCGGGTAATGCGAGGTTCGCCAGAAGTTCACGCCCATCGCGCGGATGATTTCCATGTCCTTCACGTGCCGGGAATTGGGGAGAGCGTTCCCCATTCCCGGATACGACTTGGTGCCAGGTCGTCCCCTGCAACTGCACGCGTTTCCCGTTCAGAAAGAACCCTCGCTGCGCGTCGAACTTAAACCATCGGAAGCCCAGGGGATTCTCGACCACGTCCATCGGGCGCGACCCGTCCAGCAGGGTGCGTCCGGATGCGGTAGAGGTGGGGAGAGTCCGGAGACCAGAGCTGCGGGTTGGCGACCCGGCCGCCACTCCTGCGTGACCTCTCGCGTCTTCGCCAGGCGGAATCTCGTACGGGAATTGAGAGGCTTTTCACCAAGCCGCCCTGCGGGTCAAACACCTCCTGCACCAGAGTCAGTTCCACGGCCTGCGGCGCTTTGTTCACGACCCGGGATTGCAACCGCAGTTCCGCCGCCTGCTCGCTCACGCTGGGGGTGAACCAGAATACGTCGGAGACGTACGAGAGCTCGGAAATGCGCAGCCAGACGTCGCGATAGATCCCGCCGTAGAAGGTGTAGTCGGTCTTGACCGTGGGCGGCAGCGTATCGCGAAACAGGTTATCAACCTTCACCGTCAAAACGTTATCCACGTCCCCAAATTTCACGTAGTCGGTCACATCCAATTCAAAGCTGGTGTAACCACCCTTGTGCTCACCGACGCGTTGGCCATTGAGCCAGAACTCCGCGACGCTGCTGGCGCCTTCGAATTCAAGAAATACGGCCTTGCCGGAATGCTGGCGGCCAGCTTGAAGTGCTTTCGGTACCAGCCAATGCCCCGCCAGTAGCCGGGCGCCTCGTCCATGGAGTCGTAGGCGTTCCAGGTATGGGGCAGGTTGATGGCATCCCAATCGGCGTCGTCGTACTCGGGAATGGTGGGCTTCGCGAAAGCGGGGTTCGACCTGGGCGGCCGCTTCGTTCTGCCGGTCGAATGAACCCAGCGCGCCGGTCCCCTGCGACTGCCGCGCAAACCGCCAGCCGCGATTGAAGTTCTCACGGAGACGCGGGCTCGCCTCCGGGGCAACGCTGTCTGCCGCAGAACCGTGCGGCGGGGCAGAGCCCGATGCGGCCGCCGGCGCTGAACGTGCGGCCACAACCGGGGTCGTCGCCGGGACGCCGCTAACTGTTTCCAAGAACTCTCTTCTGTCCATGGTTAATACCTGCCTCTACGACTGTGGCACGGCCATCCTGGCCGTGACCGTCACGGGCTGGAAGCCCGTGCCACCTCGGCCGCCCGTGCCACGCCAGGAATCTACCAACTGACCGCGATGACCGCGTAGGTCTTCACCTCGGGAATCGTGAACGAGACGGACGAAGGGCCCGGGCGTGAAACTGAGCGCCTGCGGCGAATCGCTATCGACCTCGTACAAGCTCACGTCCTTCGCCACTTTGCCGTCAGGAATGGCGCAGGTTACCTGCACGGACGAAATCGTCGGGGTATTCCGCGCATCATAGTTAACCAGATGGATCAGTCTCCGCTGCCGCGCGGCCTGCTCGACGAGATTGGCCACCAGGAAGTCCGGCCCGGAAACCTGCAAGGGCACGTCATCGTTCGCCGCCCAGCGCACGGCGTCAATGATCTGCTCCCAGTTTTTGGGGCGTTTCCAAAAACGATTGCTGATGTTGAAGTACGGCTCGGCTTCGGGAAGAGGCCCGTCATATTCCACCCCGGGAATGTACACCACTCTTCCCTTCCCGGCCTGGTTTCGGTGCTACAGGTCCCGGCGGTCGCGGCGCTCTCCTCCACGTCCTCCTCGTAATCGCGGGCCGGCGACTGACCTTCGGCCAATCCTTTCAACCCCGGCTCGACGCGCAGACGCCGCCACTCATCGTAAAGACCTGCTTGACCGATCGCCACCAGGCCGCCGCCGTTTTCGACAAAGGCGCGAATACGCGGCCAACTGTTCGTCCGAGAGGCATTCCGAATCCGGCAGGATCAGCACCCGCAGTGTTGAGAGATCGGGCAGCGGCTCATCGAAGATCAGGTGGAAAGGCACGCGTGACTGGATCAGACGCTTGCTCCGTGAGAATCGCGCTGAGCTGTGCGCGCGCGTGGTGGTAGGTGATGGAAGCGTGCGATCGCAGCACCCCCACCGGGGCCACATCCTCCGTGCCCAGGTAGAGTTCGCGGTTCTTGCGGTAAAAAGCCACGTATTGCGAGCATCGCCGGCGGTATCGGCGCCGTGCCGGCGAAGCCCAGCGTCTGATCGAAAGCCAGGCACTCACGCCATGGCGACGGGGTTGTCCGTGATGTATGCCAGCAGAATATTGTGAAAAGCGCGCGCCAGCTTGTAGCTCCGAATCTTGCTGATCAGGCGGCCGTCCGGCAGGTAAACGCAGGGGTTCTCTTCCTCCGTCCAGAAGACATCGGTGGAGGTCAACAGGCGCGCGTGGTCAATGGCATTCTCCCAGGCGCGGTTTCCGCCGGTGATGCCGTGGGGATTGATTTCAATCGCCACCTGGGGATTGAGCGACCGCGCAAACTCCGCCATCTGGCGCAGCGCGTCGGCCATGACCTGGCAGCGGAAATCGATCCACTCCTGAATGGCGGGGTCGAAGATGATGGCCATCTTCTCCGGCGGATTCTGGCGGTTCCACTGCGGAGGATTTACGTAATCGACATTTTCAAAGCCGAACCGCTCGCGGCGCTTTTCCGGAGAGTATTTCGCCCGCAGAAAGGCGCGGAATCCCTCCACGCACGCCGGGCAGTGGCAGGAATCGGGCTCCGCGTTGAGGTCGAAGTTATCAAAATGAATGAAGTCCGTTTTGACTTCTTCCACGGCGAAGCGAACGATTTTCTTGAGGTAATCCAGATACTCCTGGTGGGTAAAGCATGGGCGATAGCGATACGATTGCTGATAACCGTAGACCAGCAGGATGGGGAGGCCGCCCACGTCGCGCTGGATCCAATCCCTGGCGCGCGGTTCCTCCGCAAAAAAGGTCTCATACATCATGGTATTCCATTGGATGTAACTATCCACTTTCATGCCATAACGATGGGCGATGGCCGCGGCGCGCCGGGCGTCCTCCATCTCCGGCTTCTCCGCCGCCATGCCGAAGCCTTTGTAGAGGTGGGTGTGAAACACCTCGATGCCCTGCTCGTGGAGCGTGCGGATCAGTTCTTCACTCTGGTTCCATTCGTAGTCCTTGCGGGCATTGAGCGATTCGCCGCCGCGACGAATCACGAAGATGTAAGGCTCATGGCTTCCCCCCGCGTCGATCAGCCCGTTCTCGAGCCACGCGGCGCGGGGAAGCTGCGACCGGGTATTGCTGCCGATGGGCAGCGGCATCTTCAGAATCGGTCCCACGGTCGCAGCCGCAGCCATGCTTCCCATAAAATCTCGGCGATTCATTTGGGCCTCCGCGCATCCTCAGGTCAGGATTTCCCTTTGGGCATCCTGAGCCACGGCAGTATATACCCCGCCGGCATGTTCGAGACCGCAATTATGCACCCCCGCCGCCGGCCCACGACGCTTCCGGGGCATATCTTTGCCGCGATCGCTTAAATGTAGCGTGGGCGTCCCGCCCGCTGTGGCACGGGCATCCTGCCCGTACGTTCTTGTCATCTGATCTCGGGTATGAATCATGCCCCCAGGCCCAGGATTTGGCTGGAGGGCGGGAGCGGGACGCTCCCGCGACAGCGGGCGGGACGCCCGCGCTACAATGTTCCCCCGCTGGTCTGAAGGAGAAGCACATCCTTCATTTTTTGCATCGCACATCCGCGGCTCTTACTCACGCGGCTCTTACTCCCCTTGACATTCTACCGGAAGCAGTTGTACCTTCACCTAGTATGTCTACCAAAGAGCAACGAGAACGCATTGAATTGCTACAGGGCACCCTGGACCTGCTGATCCTTCGCACGCTGCGGCTGGGGCCGGCGCACGGCCACGCCATCGCCAAGGCGATCGAATTCAACTCCGACGACGTGTTGCAGGTCGAGCAGGGGTCGCTGTACCCGGCGCTGCACCGGCTCATCAAGCGGGGATGGATTTCGGTCCAGGACGGCACCTCGGAAAACAATCGCCGGGCCAAGTTCTACCGGCTGACGGCCAAGGGGCGGCGTCAACTGGCGGTTGAGACCAGCAAGTGGCAAAAACTGGCGGGAGCGATCGCGCGGATTCTCCTGCCCGCGGAGCAGGAGGGCAAATCATGAGCCGCCGCAGAACGCATGATGGAGGATCTCGACCAGGACATCCGCGACCACATCGAGATGGAGACGCAGGACAACATCGACCGCGGCATGTCGCCGGAAGAGGCGCACTATGCGGCGCTGCGCAAGTTTGGCAACGTGACGCGGCATCAAGGAAGAGACGCGCGAGGTGTGGAGTTTCGTATGGCTCGAGCAGTTCTGGCAGGACGTCCGCTTCGGCCTCCGCATGTTGCGCAAATCCCCCGGCTTTACCGCTGTCGCCGTCCTCACCCTGGCTCTCGGCATTGGCGCCAACACCGCCATCTTCTACTTCCAACGACCCCTATCCTTTGTGCTGCATTTCACAAAATAGGTGAGGTTCCCTTTTCCCCTTGCCGCGATCCCAATTTACAGTGGCTCACTTTTCAGAATGGTGGTTTACTGTGAGGGACTGGGTCGGCTGGCGAGCTAAGGTTTGGTGCACAGGTTGGGACCGAATGAACTCGGGGAAACGAGTTGCAGGGAGTGCGAGGCTCCGCCCGCCACGGCTTCCCTCGGGAGAATCCAATTCTTGGCAGTGGTACAGTTTGATGTTGTAACGGCGAGTTTACCTTGCCAGTTGGCGGCATAAAGCCCCCTCTACATCAAACTGTGCCACTACCCAATTTTTAGTCAGGAGACCTTTTCCTTGTGAATCGGCGAACTTTTATGCAAAGTGCAAGCGGCGTGGCGGTGGCTGCGCTTCCTACCTTTCGCGAAGGCGGCCTTTCCCGAATCCTCGCGGCAGGGGCCCAAGCCGCGGGCCGCTCGCCGGAAAGCCTGGCCGCGGACGAAGACTTCTGGTTCGAAATTCAGTCGGCCTTCAATACGGACCGGAGCATGATCAACTTTAACAACGGCACCGTCTCTCCCTCTCCGCAGGTTGTTGAGGAGGCGTTGCGGCGATACTACGAGTTCGTCAACCTCTCACCCGCCCACAACATGGGGGTCATCGGCGCTCAAATCGAGACGATTCGAAAGCGGCTGGCCGCCAATTTCGGTTGCGACCCGGAGGAAATGGCCATTACCCGCAACACCAGCGAATCGCTCGAAATCTGCCAACTGGGGTTGGATTTGCAACGCGGCGATGAGATTCTGACCACCGATCAGGATTACCCGCGCATGCTGACCACCTACCTCCAAATGGAGCGGCGAAACGGGATCGTCCTCAAGACCATTCCTTTTGACGTTCCTCCCCGCGATTGGGATGACCTTTGCGAAATATTCGAAAGGGCCGTGACCCCTCGCACCAAGGTGATCCATTTCTCGCACATCACTTACCTTACCGGGCAGATTTTCCCGGTGAAGAAGATTTGCCAGATGGCTCGCAGCCGGGGCATCCAAACCATCGTGGACGGCGCGCACGCCTTCGCCCATTTCCCTTATAAGAGGGATGATCTGGACTGTGATTATTACGGAACCAGCCTGCACAAGTGGCTCCTGGCCCCGCACGGAACGGGATTCCTTTACGTCCGCAAAGAAAAGATACCGAGCGTCTGGCCATTGATGGCGGCGCCCAAAGAGATGGATGACAATATCCGCAAATTTGAGGAGATTGGGACCCATCCCATCCCCGTTCAAATTGCCATTTCGGAAGCGGTGACATTTCACGAGGGGCTTGGCGTGGAGAGGAAAGCGGCGCGGCTGCGCTATCTGCGGGACCGCTGGGCCAACCGGCTTGCCGAAAACCCCCGGGTGAAGATTCTCCACAGCCCTGACCCGCGACAATCCTGCGGCATCGGATTCGTAAGCGTGGAAGGACTTGACGTCGGCAAGCTGGGCGCATTCCTCTGGGATAAATATCGGATCATCGTTGTCCCGATTACGCACACCAAATTTAGCGGGCTTCGCGTTACACCCAATATTTACTCCACCGTGCAGGAAGTTGACACCTTCGCCACGGCAGTCGAAGGCGCAATGAAGACAGGGGTCTGAGCTTCATTTGTCCCGCGCCACTAACCACGAGGGTCCTCCATGCAGAGACGTGATGTTCTGAAAGTGCTTCCTCTATCGATTGCTGGAATGACTGAACTTGTGAGT
This sequence comes from uncultured Acidobacteriota bacterium, assembly GCA_963810005.1. Classification (GTDB taxonomy): domain Bacteria; phylum Acidobacteriota; class Terriglobia; order UBA7540; family UBA7540; genus Bog-366. The sequence goes on along the minus strand of CAWELY010000017.1, from coordinate 54,858 downwards.
ATGGGCTCACAGAGTTCAGGAGACACGGCGAACCTACCGAACAGTCCTCTGGTGGCTCAGGTTAAATTCCATAATGGAACCCCTACACTCTTCCTCAACGGCGAGCCCGCTTTCGCCGGGATGTGCTGGGTCAGCACCCCATCGATAGAAGGCTGGCGGGATAGCGAACACGCCCGCGCTGTGGCCCAGGCGGGGATTCACATTTATTCCTTCGACGCAGGGAAGGATTTCGAATGGGTCGAGCCCAAGGCGGGGAGGACTGACCCTTTCGATTTCTCCACGGTAGAAGCCCGCTACGGGAGGATTATCGACGTTGACCCGCTTGCCCGCTTTCATCTCCGCTTGCACTTCGAGTTCCAGCCGGGCGACTGGTGGATGAAGGCTTACCCGGCGGAGTGCGAGATTGCCTCGGACGGGAGGCCGGTCGGCCAGTCTTTCGCTTCGGAAGTATGGCGGAAGCAAGTGAACGAATTCCTCCAGGCCCTCGTCGCCCACCTCAAGCGCACCGGCCTCATCGATCGGATCACGGCCTTCCAGCCAGGTGCCGGGCACACCGGAGAATGGGTGAAGGGCGAGACTTCCATGTACTGGCTTTGCAGTGACTATAGCGAGCCGATGCGGCAGCACTTCCGCTCCTGGCTCCGCCGCACTTACCACGACGACCTCGCCAGGTTCCGCGCCGCCTGGAATAATCCCGGGATCGATTTCGAGGTGGCGGAGGTTCCCTCCGCGGACGAACAACTCCAGACCCGGCTCTACACATTCCGCGATCCGGCGCGAGAACGCAACGTCATCGACTACTACCAGTGCTTTGCGGACCTGAGCGCCGACCTGGTTATCGATTTCTGCCGCACCGTGAAGGAGGCGACGCAGGGGACGAAGCTGGCAGGCGCTTTCTATGGCTACTTGATGGACATGACGTGGAATGGGGGATTTTTCGAGGAGAGGCCGGAAAGCGATTACTCCACCTATCAGCGCAGCGGTCATTTGGGCCTGAGGCGGGTTCTTGCATCGCCCTATGTGGACTTCCTGGTGTGTCCTTATAGCTATGGGTTTCGCGGCATCGGGGGTGACGCGCCCGCGATGCAACCTGCTGAGTCGGTCCGGCTGCACGGCAAGCTCTGTATCATTGAAGACGACACGCGGACGCACATCAACCACGACCCTAATTTCGGCCACGTCAATTCCCTTTCCGAGAGCGTCGCCATATTGCAGCGCAACTTTGCCCAGGTGGTCACTCATGGTCAGGGCATGTGGTGGTTGTTTGAATCGATCGATCCGGCCCGCGAGCCGGCGTTTGCGCCCTGGCTCCGTAACTTTCGGGAGCTGGGCGATTTTCTCGTTCAAACCGACCGGGCGCCCAGCGCTGAAATCGCCGTATTGTTGGATGACGAGAGCTTTTTCTATGAATCCGACCGAATCAATCTGGATCTCCCCTTAATTTTCCAACAGCGGCTCTGGGGCCTGCCGCGGACCGGCGCGCCCTTTGACGTTTACTTGTTGCAGGATTTCATCGAAGGGCGTTTGAAGCCCTATAAACTCTATGTTTTCCTCAATCCCTGCACCTGGACCGAAGCCGGCGCGAAGCCTTGAATTCAGAACTGCGCAAGGATGGTCGCGTGGCGTTGTGGATTTATGCGCCCGGATACCTCGACAGATGGGCCTTCCCTGGAAGCACATGCGGGATCTAACGGGGTTCAAGTTTGCCATGGGGAAACAGCCCTGGGGACCGCTCCTGCACATCGTCGATTTCACCCACCCCATCACCGCGGGTCTCCCTCAGGACATTTTCTGGGGAACCAACAACAAATTGAGTCCGATCTTTTACCTTGATGACCCGGAGGCCCGAGTGCTGGGGCAGGTGGTGTTTTCCCAGGGAAACTGCAAGCCCGGCATGGGCGTCAAGAGCTTCCCTCAATGGACTTCGATTTACGTTGCCGCTCCCAATCTGCCTGCTCCCGTGTTGCGTGGCATCGCGGGCTTCGCCGGGGTTCACTTGTACAACCGTGATGGCGACGTCTTATATGCGACCCGGGATCTCTTGTCGGTCCACACGGTCGCGGGCGGAGATCGAACCTTCCGCCTTCCGCGGCAAGTGGAGGAAGTCTACGACCTCTTTGAACGCCATACGGTGGCGCGGGATACCCGCGAATTTCGGGTGACGCTGCGGCCTGCCTCGACGGCGCTTTATTACGCTGGAGACGCGGCACTCCTCGCGAAGCTGAAAGTAGCAGGCGGCGGGTAAACCTCAAACCTCGCCGCCCACGCGGCCCAGTAGATCGGCTGGCCCTCCCTGCTCGCCAAGACGTTCGTTCATTGTCGGGGAATCGTGAGACAATGCCGTGGACTGGATAGGATGCTCCAGACCGATTCAACGCACAAGGAGGTGCGAATGTCCACAATTTCGAGAAGTGAGTTTATTAGAAATGCGGCGACGAGTGCCGCGGTGGCGGGGTTCCTGGCCGGAGGCACACGGGTGCTGCGTGCCAATCCGCTGGGCATGCCCATTGGATGTCAGACGTGGCCGGTAAGGGAGATGATCGCCAAAGATTTTCCCGGCACCATCAAGCTGCTTGCCGCGGCCGGATTTCAAACCGTTGAGTTGTGCTCGCCGGTGGGTTACGCCGATTCCGGGCTTTGCCGGCCTCGCCAAATACTCGCGGGGCCGACCTGCGGAAAATTCTGGCCGATGCGGGCGTCAAATGCGTGAGCTCTCACTTCGGCATCGACGAGCTTAGGAAAAATCAGGCGGCGCAGCATTGCCTGGGCAAAGGACGTCGGCCTGACGCAAATGCTGGTGCCCAGCCTCGACGGGCCCAAGAACCCGACCATGGATGACGTGAAGCGGGCGGCCGACGAATACAACAAAATGGGCGAACAAGCAGCCAAAGCCGGCATCCAGCAGGGCCTTCACAACGAGGACTTTGAGCTCACGAAGGTCGACGGCCAGCGGACCTATGACTTGTTGTTTAAACTTCTCGATCCGAAGCTGGTCAAGTTCCAGTTCCAGGTTTCCACCATCAGCGCAGGCTACGACGCGGCCGAGTACTTCACCAAGTACCCGGGTCGCTTCATTTCGATGCACGTGCAGGGTTGGTCCACGAAGACCCGGAAAGATAACGGCGGTGGGCCAGGACTCCCTCGACTGGAAAAAAATCTTTACCGCGGCGAAAACCGGCGGCATCAAGAATTACTTCGTCGAAATGGACCTGGAGCTGATGAAGGCCAGCGTTCCCTACCTTCGCAATCTTCAGGTCTGACGCGGGTGGGCGCGGAAACGAGAATACCAGCCGCAGGCCTCTCGGAGGGCGTAGTGCAGACCGGTTCGGAAGGTCTGCGGTTTATTCCCCATTGACACCTGAAAGCCGTGGACCTGCCAATCAGGTCCGCGCTGCTTTTTCCGGCTTCGCGTCCAACCTATTTCTCCTTTATTTTCAACAATATAATGGAGAGGCCGAAAACCGCCATCCCCCGATCCTTGTGTTTTCAACAACCTTCAGGCTTCGCTCGCCGATTTTCGGGGGGGTGGTGGTGGCCTGCGCCCCCGCGAAATCAGCTAACCCGACTTTCGCAGCTCGGAGCCATTCCAGGTGAAATTCGGTGTGGGCATCGCGGTAACTCTTGAAACTTCAATGGGGGTTGTACAAAAGGGCTTGTAGTGTAGACCTACCCCCTTTTCATCTCCGCTCAAGCTTGGCACAATGGCGGCCAGCCATGTACCTGCGTGCGAACAAGCGAATCAAAGACGGCAAGGAGCACCGCGATTGGAGCGTGGAGGAGAGTCGGCGGCTGCGTTCGGGGCGGGTGGTGCAGCGGCGGGTTTTGTATTTGGGCGAGATCAACGACAGTCAGCAGGCGGCGTGGCGCAAGACGCTGGAGGTGTTTGATGAAGCCGAGCAGCGGGCGGCGAGCCTGAGTTTATTTCCCGAGGACCGGGCGCTGCCGGCCGACGCGCTGGACGGCGTGCAGGTGAAGCTGAAGGAGATGGAACTGCGGCGACCGCGGGCGTTTGGCAACTATTGGCTGGGGTGCGAACTGTGGCGGCAATTGGGGCTGAGCGCGTTTTGGCAAGATCGTTTGGGTAAGGGGCGGGAAGAAGTGCCGTGGGCGAAGGTGCTGGAGCTGCTTGTGGTGAGCCGCTTGGTGGCGCCGGGCAGCGAGTTCCGTTTGCACCGGCAGGGGTTTGACCAGAGCGCCCTGGGAGATCTGTTAGGCACGGGCTTTGCCGTAGCGGAGAAGGACCGTTTGTATCGATGTCTGGACCGCCTGGGGGAACACAAGACCGCGCTGTTCGATCATCTGCGGCAACGCTGGCAAGAGCTGTTTCAGGCGCGCTTCGATGTGCTGCTCTACGACCTGACGAGCACCTACATCGAAGGGGAAGGCGAGGAGATTCCCAAGGCGAAGCATGGCTACAGCCGGGATCCTCGCGGCGATTGCCGGCAGGTGGTGATCGCGCTGGTGGTGACGCCGGAAGGATTTCCGCTGGCTTATGAAGTGCTGGCGGGCAACACTTCGGACCGCACCACGCTGCGAGGATTTCTGGACAAGATCGAAGCGCAGTATGGACGGGCACGGCGGGTGTGGGTGATGGACCGGGGGGTTCCTACGGAAGAAGTACTGGAAGAAATGCGCACCGGGGGTCGAGAAGTTTTCTACCTGGTGGGGACGCCGCGCGGCAAGATTCAGCAGTACGAAAAGCGCTGGCTGGAATTGCCCTGGCAGAAAGTGCGTGAGTCGGTGGAAGTGAAGTTGTTCGCCGCGGATGGCGAACTGTACGTGCTGGCCAAGAGCGCGGGGAGGCACGCCAAGGAATGTGCCATGCGGCGGCGCAAGTTGGTGCGCTTGCTAAAGACCTTGCGCAAGCTGCGCCGCAGTGCTCCGGCACGCGATCAACTGCTGCTGCGGATCGGCGCGGCTAAAAAGGAAGCGGGACGCGCCTTCGGCTTCGTGCCGATCGGCTTGCCCCAAGAGGGAGAGGAAGTCACCCGTCAGACGTTTTCTTTTCGCTTGGACAAAGAGAAGTTGCGGAAGGCGGAGTTGCGCGACGGCCACTATCTGCTGCGCTCGAACCTGCTGGGAGAAAAGCCGGAAGTGCTCTGGGAACTCTATATCTTACTGACCCAAATTGAAGCTGCCTTCAAAACCTTGAAGAGCGAACTGGGACTGCGTCCGATTTATCATCAAGTGGAAAAGCGCGTGGAGGCCCACATCTTCGTGGCTTTCCTGGCTTACGCCCTGTCGGTCACGCTCCGGCACCGGTTGGCCCCCTGCGCTCCGGGGTTGACACCCCGCGGCGTGCTGGAAAAATTGGCGACAATTCAAATGCTGGATGTCTGCCTGCCCACCACCGACGGGCGCTGGCTGATCATGCCGCGCTATACGCAACCCGAACCAGAGCAGATGCTCCTGCTCCACCAACTTCACCTGTCACTGCCGTCGCAACCTCCGCCACGCATCAAGCCGGCGGAGACCGTCACCGACCAACAGGTGCAGCTCAAAATGTAGTGTAGACCTTCGAGACCGCTTTGCTGAAAATAAACTACTTAGCTGGCGCTTGTCGCCTCAACTGCGAAAGTTTGGCTAACTCTTTTAATTTCAATGACATTGATTTCTGCAAGGTTTTCGCGATTCATCGCTAGCCCCTTTTGTTTCTGACACATTTGGGATAGCTGCGGCGATCGGGCCAGCGGGCGGTTGGGCCATTGAACGACGGTCGCAAATGACCTTAATCCAAATCGAAATCCCGGATCGGGGGTCCGGTGGGCTGGTCCTTGGTTTTCTCGAAGGCTTCTTTGAATTTGCGGTCGAGCAATTCCGATTTGATCTTTTGGTCGTCGGCGCTTTGGCGGAACAAGGCTTCGCGGCGGTCGGCTTCCTTCTTCAGGAGTTGCGTGGCGAAGTCCAGGTCTGGACCCTTATCTTGCTTAGGAGGCTCCTGATGGAAGAGGACCTTGCCGAGTTCGGCGTCCACCGTCAGCGTGGCGCCACAACACGGGCAGACCACTTCCACTTTTCTTGCGTCTTGTTGCCGTCGCGACATGGTAGTTGGATGCTAACCCTTGGCGGGCAGGCATGTCAATTCGCGAGTTAGCTCGGTAATGGGTCAGTTTAACGTGGAGGCGGCTTTACGCCGCCATCTGGCGAGCTAAACTCGCCGCTACAGATCCCAACTGGCCCTCTCCCCCAAGAAAGCGAGGGTAGTACATCCCCCTCCTCAGCTCTGGTCTTTACCCCTATCGTCGGCTGGACACAGGGGGCGAGTTACATAAGCCCGCAGGGCTTTCCCTTCGGCTTCTGCAAAGTAGCCCGTGCAGGGCACGTCGGGAATTCCGCGGCCCCGCCTGGCCAAATGAAAGATGCGCCAACCCGCGACCAGGTCAATGGCGAGCGAGGGAAAATTCATAGTAGGGGCATGCCATGGCGTGCCCCTACGCTTTGTTCGCTGGCCGGATGGTGGGCGATCCCACCGCCGCTTTCAATTCCGGAATGCTGTTGATCACCTCCATCACCTTTCGGGCCATTTGATTATCGGTCTCTGCCTCCCGGTGAAGCACGACGGGGTATCGCACCACGAGGTCCAAGCCGTTTTCCACCAATTGCAGGCGCGCTTGCGGGATGGGAACCACCAGGGGAACGGCCAGCAAACTGTCAAGAGCTTGGTGCTGCTGCTCAATGCTGTCACGATATTGGGAATAAACCGAATTGACGGCTTCCAGCAATTTGCCTTCGGCCAAGGTGGAATCACCGCCGCGCTCCAACCTTACCGCCACTTCGTGCCAGGCAAAGGCGGTGCCCGGGATCTGCTTGAAGAAAGGTGCGGCTTGGAAAAGCACCGAGTTCGAAACCACCGCCACTCGTCCGGTGGGGTGCTGGTCGGAGCCCGCCCCACCCAATTCCATCAAATAAAGCTGAACCAGCCCTACATCGATGACGTCTCCCGTGACCCCGGAAACCGTAATACGATCTCCCACCCTCACGCCATGCCGCCCAATCAGGAAGAAATAGGCCGCAACCGAGAGGATGACCGTCTGCAATGCCACCGCAATCCCGGCGGTAAGAAAGCCGGCGAAGGTTGCCAGCGAACCGAATTCGCTGACGAATCCCAAAGCAAGGACAATGGCCATGAGGAGACCGGTGACGATGCGGCGCAGAAGCAAAAGTTGATGCCGCCTTCGTGCTTCACGAACATATCGGAACGTGGCCTTCCGCCAAAGCTCGGAAACACCCAGCACCACGACGATCCCGATCAGGAGGATCGACACACGGATTAGGAACGATTCGAGGATTTGGATGTATCCCTGGTGGACAGAGACCTCCCACTGCCGCAAGCTAGCCCGGCTTTCCTCAAGCAGGATAATCTCCTGCGCGAGGGGAAGGGTGGCGCTTGAAATCTGCTTGAATTGTGCCGTGAGCGAGGTTATTGTCGCCCGGTTTGCTTCCCCGCTTGCGGGAACCTGCGGTAAGGGCTGGTTTGCCAAACCACGCCCCTGAGCAATAGTGGCGCGGAGCTTGGTTCGGAGCGGCGATTGTACCTCGCGAGCCATTGCACTGACGCTCGCGGCGCCATCGATCAACTGGTTAATCTCGCGCTGGTCCCCCAATCGTGAGAACAGCGTCGCCGCTTGACTGAACAGCCCTGAACCTTGGGAAGAGTTGGAGGGTGGGCTGGAAGGTGCGGAGGGAGTTTCTTTCAGCGGGACTTTGGCAAAAAGATCGGGGACCGATTTCTTTAATTCATCGATCTCCTTTTGCAGTCCCCCCGCCTTTCCCGCGCTATCGCTCATGAACGTCGTCAATTTCTGGAGTGCTTCCTGAAGCGCCTTATCGAAATCCAGTTGCTCTTGCAAGCTGTCCCGTTTCGAAGTCAATTCCTGCTGCTTTTTCCCGGAAGCCTTTGGGATCTGGCTGTTCAACGTCTCGATTTGTGTTTCAGTTTGTGTAATCAGAGCATCGGTGTCGGCAGCGGACTTGGTAATGTTATGCCGCTCGTCCGAGGCTTGAGAGGAAAGCGCGAGGCCCGCGCCGGCGGCTTCCTCCCCTTTTTCCGTGAGCAACAGCGCAGCCTCCGCCTCCGCGGATTGGAAAGCGAGTTGCACCGCCTGCCTGGCGAGGCTGCGGGCATTTTCCAGGTAAAATTGATCGCTCGGCTGGCCTGCGGTTTCATTAGCTCGGGTGAGCTGCTTATACCATGTGATGGCCGTATTGAGATGCTGAATGATGGCCGCGTCTTCAGCGTGTGACCCCTGCGCGGGTTCCGGGGCCGGCTTTGACGCGGCCGCACAGGGCAGAACGGTTGCCGCGACCGCAATCATACCGAGAAGACTTGCCGAGACCCTGAGCCTTCGCATCACTGGTTTGACCCCTTTATCATTTGTTAGCACGATTGGTTAGCGACCGCAAGAGCGGGGGGCGTGCTAAATGTGTGTTGGTAATTTCTATTTTGACCAGGCCTTTTTGCAGTAGTCTTTTATTCCTTGGCGGGTATGTCTTGAAGTGAGAAGGCCTTTCTGGATTTTCTCCAAAAGGGAAGAACTACAAGATTCTTTCCTTCCAAATACGAAAGATACTGGCGCATTTGTGCTCAGCACTCGATCAATCACCCCCACATTAAGGAATTGAGCGTCAACGTAGTAGACCACAGATTCCTTACTTATGAAGGGATGGTCCCCGGGTTTGAGAATAACGGTATCGTCTGGATGATTCTTACGGTCGGTGACGTTTACGCAAACAGCCGTCCCTGTATTAGGATCGGGGGATGTGAGCACAATCCATAAATGCTCAGTCTGGTCAGCCGATTTCGGAAGTAGAAACGTATCACCACAACGGAGCATTAGGACACTGAAAAGAGCGTGTGGACACGATTCACAGACTCAATTTCCTTTTCCATTAATTCGATTTGTTCCGGTGGCCGTCTTTCCGCTCGCAAGATATCGCCGATGCTTATTGGGAGTCTTCCGTGACTTACGCCTTTAAGTTCGGGGAGTATCTTGTGAAGGAAATCAGCAAACTCAAACGGGTCTTCATGGCTCCTATAGAGAGCAAAAGTTTCTTCGATCAATTCCATCTCGGCTTGCGATAATTCATCAATTCCTGGATCGCTCAGAAGGCTGACACACCAATTCGATGGTGGCGAAATGTATTTTACCCAAAAGCTGTTTTCTTGGGTTCGCGTCATATTGCTCATTAAGTCATCGACTTTACTTAAGACTGGACCCAGTTTCATCTCAAAGAATTCATCAAAGGTGATGGGCCTTCCCCATCTCAAGAGCGCCTCCCGGTCTGCCAGGTAAAGATACTTAATAAGGGTCATGTAATTTAGACGTGAATTCGGAGTGAGTTTCAAGAAGCTGGCCGCTGCTTGGGTTGCTCGCTTCTCTTGCAGAATTAGCGCCATAAACTATTCGCCTTTTGTTCGCTCCTTACATCGTCATCATATCATTAATTCTCCGAGATTCCAAATATGATTTGTAATCCCCAGCGATTCCGCATGCGAGGTTGGAGGTGGGCGAAATAGTTAGTCCGGGCGCAGGGGAGGCGGTCGGGCAGATTCGCATTGGCATTGTTGGCGGGGGCAGGGCGGGAAAATACGCCCGGTGGGGTCGACACTATGGTGAGATGGGCGCAACCCGCCGCACGCCACAGGGATATGGGGCCGAAGCGCAGGGCGGAATTCCGGGAGGGGAGGGGAAGACTTTTAGGGGGATGAACCCTCGGCGAAGCCGGGGTCCTGGCAGAGTTCGCGGGCCATGAGGCGTGCCCAGTAGCGGAGTGTTCTGCCGCGCCGGACGGCCGGTTTCAGATTGAGAACCCAGAAAGCATGAAAGAGGTTGTAGGCCAGGAAGGCGACGAGCAGAAACGACTCGATGGCCTGCGGGTGGTGTTTATACACATGGTCGGAGTGCCACTCGTTGGCGAGTTCGTTGAACCCATAGTTCTCGATGTCCCAGCGACGATGCCCGAAGCCGACGGCTTGTTCCGTCGAGGCCTGCGCGGCCGGTAGCGTCGTGGCCCAAACCCACTCGGTCGTCATCGACTCAACCTGCATGGTAATCTGGCGGCGCACCGAGTAGGTTTCTCGCGAACGGATGACCCGCAGCGGAGCGTGGACTTGGGGCCAAGTGGTGAAGTCCGATACGTCCCACCACTGGCAGTGGCGCGACCGATACTTTCCCGCTTCGGGCGGAGTCAGCGCAAACAAACCGCAGGCATCCTGGTAAAGGTCCCGCCGCTCGTCCTTGAGAACCACCAGTGCGTGCTTACCGTGGGCGAGCAGAAGATTGAAGAAGGGGGCCTGGGCATAGAGACCATCGGCCAACAGCAACTGAAAGGCGCGGGGGTAACGGGCCAGGACGCGCTCCAGCAAGCGGCGGGCCGTGGTCACCTCGTCTTCGCCGGGCCGTTGGGGTTCCAGATCGAGCAGGATGCGCAACTCCGAACCCGTCAACAACTGCAGCGTGACGTTCCGATGGTAGTACTGAATCCTCTCGCCTTGCTCGGTGTGAATCGTCCGCTGCAAGCATCCCGAGCAACGACGGCGATAGCTGGCGTGGGTCTCGTGACCGTCGAGAACCGCCACGCTCAGTCCGCCGATGCCCGGCAAGGCTTTGTTCCGCTTCAGGCGGGAGTAGACATGATGCAGCCCCTCGCGCAGTTCCTGGGCGGCGAGACCAGCGTGGACGCGCCCCAGGGTGTCGCTACTGCCGGGCGAACGTCCCAGCCACCGTTTCCAGAACCGCGCGAGGCGGTGCTCTTCCAGCGCGTGCAGGCTGCCCAAGCGGGACCAGAACATCACCAGGCTGGCTTTCAGGAGAACGGCCACCGGGATACGGGGTTGTCGTCGGGGATCATGGACCGCCGCGACGATCCGTTCCGAAAGACCGTAGACGGTCTCGCCATACCGGATCAGGCGTCGGAGAACGGCATCACCCCTTGCGATCGAGCAGCCGCTGCCACTCGATCTCCGAGAGTTCCTCCAGCAGTTGCTGGATTTCCTGATAGCCCTGAACGCTCTGGCGGATGCGCGCTTCCCACTCCTTAGGCACGAACCCCTGGCGCGGCTTGCCTCCCCGGCTCTGCACGAGGTACAGCGACGCGTGCAGTTCGCCGTGGGCACAGCGACAATTCGGTTTCCCGCACCGGCGCAGACGAGTGCGCCAAGGTGCCGCGGAGAAAGCGCTGGCTAGAGACCATCTGCGTCAGGCGCGAACGGCGTTTTCGCTCGCCTGCCGGAAGACGGGAGCGGGATAGTGGAGGGTTCTTCATCTGATACATTAATAGTATATCAGGCAGAACCCGCGTTGTCAAGCAAAAAGCGAATGCGAATCTGCTCGGTGAGCGGGGACGGGGGCAAAGTAGTTGCAATTTCAGAGGGTTAAATCAGGTGAAAAAGCACGCATGCGGAATCGCTGTGTAATCCCCGCCTCCATCGCTGGCGTAACTCTCAGGATCTAGTGAACCCGGCAAAAATTGTAGAACGCGAACCACAGCGCGTATGCGGCCTTCAGGTTCTCCCACTTCTTGCTGAAGGCGTTCGTCAATAACGGTATTACTCAGGCGCTTCTCGGATCGAGGAGTGGGGCTTCGAAGAGACTTAAGCGTGCCTCGATGGAGGATGGGGCCCCTATCCCATTATTTCTTGCTCCTAACAGACTTAAATCTTTCATTTCTAATGAGTTACTTGATGGGCCCCTTAAGCCGCCGACATACCAGCAGGGACAAGCAGTTGTAGCCCTTATGAAGCCGTCCGATGGCTGGCAGGATTTCTCCCGGATGCTGAATCGTGCATTACCACGTTATGGGGATACTCTCTACATGCCGTTTGAGGAATGACCTATGACCGGCTGGTGGCCCACTCTCGCGAGGCCGCCACCAGAAATCAACACAGAATTAGGACACTACCCAAGAGCGGGGGGTGGGTCAATTGGAGGTCGAGTCACCTATGGGCATAGAAAAGCCGCGAACTTACGAAACAGGTCGCTACCCTTCTTGCGGAGAGTCCGGTGTGGGGATTTGCAGGCGTGCCAGAGAGAGGGACCAGAACAACACGCCGGTGGAAACAAGGACAAGAGCCAGCGAAAATCGCACAGTCATTTGCGTGTAGTCCCAGAATCCTGGTGGGACAATGGGGTGCCAGTTAACAAGCTCGTATGCCAATCCGCCGAACGCCGCCACGCTCAGCAGGCTCGAGAGGAAGGGAGTCTGGAAGGCGCATCCGGCGAGGAGCTTCCACGATTGCTTCCCCGCGCCGCGCCAACCACTATGCAGGAGAGCGATGAAAAAGCTGAGGAGGAAACCACTCAAGGCGGTCCACAACAGCCCCTCGATGAAATAGTAGATTTCCTCAATGGGCACATGGCTGACAGCTTTTTGAGAATGAAAGGTCAGGAACGATGCGACTTCGACCGCGTGTGCATTGATCCAGTGGAAGACGGCGGCACATAGCCACACGAGCACTAAGCTCACGAGGCCAAAGATCAAAGTGTTTAGAAGATTTTTTAGATTTATCGCCCCGAGCGACCGGAGTGGGATGCCCCTGCCCTCGGTGGCCGCCGCCTTGGCAGCACCCGAAACGATTCTCCCCAAGAGACCGACGGCGGCAAGGAGTTGCGCCAGGGCCCAGATGGCTGCCAGGGTCAGCAACAGCGCCGAGGACTCCGGCAAACCCAGCCATTCGTAGGCCGCCAAGGCCCAAAGCGCGATAAGCGCCGCCAGCACCACCACGGTTGGGTAACTGCGGGCGACAACCCCCAGGCTCCACTTCCAGGCTGTAATGGCTCTGTTCATTTTTAGCTTTCAGCGATCCGCGGTAGCCACGGTCAGGACGGCACTGACCGTGGGTACGCCGCTGCCCCGTCAATCGCCGACCACTCTAAATTGACTGTTGGCCAGATCGGGCATGGCGGCGTAATGCGTGCTTGTCCCATAGCCAGAAGGCCACCATCAGAAAGTTTCCCACGCCGAATGCTAATATCGCAAAGGATGCGAGGTCGGCGGCCCCATACCCTTGCAGCGCGATCAAAACCAAGAGTCCAATGCCCACGGCGTGACTTTTTCTCCACTGTCGCCACGGAAACCGTTCTAGGGTTGCGGCCTTTGGCCTATCCTTTGTGAGGAACAAATTGATAGCGAGTGCGCCGTTGCCCAGGACCAGTGCAATGAAGCCAACACGGATCGTGCTTTCAATGGACCCGCCGTGATGAACCCGCCAAACTAGACAGGCAGCGAGCACGATGTTACCTACAACGAAATTACGTATCATTAGCTGGCCCTCTCCTTGGGTCGATTCGTGATAGTTCGACTTCTGAGGTTCGTGGTACGAACTATCCAGCGGGCTAACGTAAACCACAAGCGCTTTCCCGTGGCTACCTGCTAAAATTCTTCAATGTCCTGCAACAGTCACCGTCGCCGCCCGCGTTGACGCCTGCCGCGCGGGCTCATACATGGGCAGCACGCGCGCCGGATTCGCTTGAAACGTTCCCGGGGTCACTGCCTTCAAAAGATAATGGAACTGCCCCTGCCCGCGCTCGAACGTGGTGGAGAACAGCGCCGCGCGATCGTCATGAAATTCGCGCTGCGTGTAGTAGAAATCCCACCAAGGCGGCTTTTCCTTGAGTTCGTACAAACCTTCCTGCTCGATAAACTCAAAGCCGGCAGGGATGGGGTCCTCGATCTCCAAGTACTGCTCGTCTTGTGTCGTGCTGACGGTCAAGCGCACCACGACGACGTCACCCGTCTCGACCGGACCCGCCAGCGGCTGCTCGGAATAAACGATGCGATTGTCTTGCCGCTCCGGCGCCAGCTTGAAGTATTCACGGACCACATTCAGTGCATAGCTGCCTGCCGGCGCCGGTTTGGGCTCGCGCGAGAAGTAGGAGGCCGACGCCGACCAGTAGAGCACTCCGGCGCCGGATTTCACAATTCGCACTTCGTTTGCGCCCGCATGCACTTGCGGCGCGGCGGCCGTTAGCACAATGGGAAGCGGATTCGCCACGTCCTTTTCCGTAATGTTCCGGTCAGCAAGCTTCTGGCCGTTCAGGTATACGCTCAGCGTGTAATTCGGCTTAAGCTCGCCGGAAATCTTCAGGTAATCGATCAAGCCGTAAATGGCGGTGGCGGTTTGCTCCGTGGACTCCCAATAGTAGCCGTCGGAACGATGCTCCACGAGCCAACGCGCGGCGCGCGGCAACAAATCGCTCTTCGGATCGAGATTCGCCAAGGCTTTGAGCGCATACGCCGTGGTCTCAAAAGAATTGTCGGAAGCGAAGTCGAGCATTTCCTGGCGTTCGGACTTCCACGAAACAAAGGGACCTTCCGAGTGCGCGCCCGCTTCCAGCAGCTTTACGAATTCCTGCGCGCGCGAGTCCTTGAGCTGCACGAGCAGCAGGGCCATCAATGCCTGTCCATGCGCGGAGAATTTCTCCCGCGAGGAATACAAGTTTTCCACCAGGGCGCGGTCCACGTCTGCCACTCAAAGCCAGCGCGTAAATCATGTAGACGCGAATATCCGCGAGGGCGCGGGGATTTTCCTTGATCTGCTTTAGCAGCGATTCGCGGCCATTTTTCAGCCGTGCTCGTCAATCGGGTAACCCGCCTCTTTCGCCTGCGCCAAGCCCGCCACCACGTAAGCGGTCATGAAGGGATGGGTCTCATCCGTCTGCCACCAGCCCCACCCGCCGTCGTCATGCTGGAACGTGTAGAGGCGCTCGAGCCCGGCGGCGATTTTCTTTTCCAGTTCGGCGGAAGCCGCGGGGGGTGCGAGCCCCAAATCCCTCACCGCCTTCGTCACCAGGATGTTGGGCAGGAAGCTCGACATGGTCTGCTCAACGCACCCGTACGGATACGTAGCCAAGTAATCCAAAGCCGACATCAGCGTGCCGGCTATCGAAGGCGCCAGGTCAATGCGCAGCGTGGAGGCGTCGGCATTAACGTCCTGGGGAAGATCCAACGAGCGTTTGATTTCGTCCTTGTCGCCGCGCAGGGCTCCCGCTTGCGCCACGCTTTGCTGGAGCCCCCAGGGCTCCACCGGCATCTCCAGTTCGAGGGCGTCGGATTCCTCATCGGTCAGCGCCTTGGCCAGGAACTTCGCCTGCGCAATCTTGGGCGCGCGCACGTTCCACGTGACCACCGCTTCCCCGTTCGTGGGAACGTTGACGCTGGCCTCGGCGGGGCTGGCCAGCTCCACTCCTTCGGCGTCGAGAGAAACCTTCGCGGTCTTATCCGTGGCAAGATAATTGTGGACGATTCCCACCAGCGTCGCCGTGTCGCCCTGATCCATGAAGCGCGGAGTTTCCAGGCGCAGGATCAGGTTCTTGCGCGTAATGACTTTCGCCACCACCTGGCCCACCAGGGTGTTGCGCGTGACGGCGCGCACCGTGGCCCGCCACGTGGTGAGCGAATCCGGGAAGTTGAAGGAGGCGCGCGCCTTGCCGCCGGCATCGGTCACCAGCGTGGGCAGCCACTGGATGGTGTCGGGGAAAAACTTGCGAACTTTGGGCTGAACCGTTTGCGGGTTCTTGAAATCGGCCAGCCGCGTGGGCGCGCGAAGTTGCGCGAGCTCCATTTTGTGCTGGCCCGAATACCCCATGAACCAGTAAGTGGTGGAGAATTGCGTAAAGACTTTGTCCCATCCGCGCGCGTAGAACACCTTCTCGGGAGGTTCGACGGTATCCGGGCGGACGGCATAGATGGCCTCATCCACCACGCCCAAGCTCAACTCCGCGCTTACCGGATGCCCCTCGGCGTCTTGCGCGGTGAGGGTGTAAGTAACCTGCTCGCCGGGCCGGTACTGCGGCTTGTCGGTTTCCACGGTGACTTTCAAAACCTTCTCCACCGCCGGCACGGAGATGTTCTTCGAACTCTCAAGGAGTTGTTCATTCTTGACGAAAGCGACGTTAAGGAAGAAATTGGGTTCGAAGCGCTCCTCAATGGGAACGTCCACGGTCAGTGAATCGCCGGCGGCAGGGTGCAGCGACCAGGTGTAAACCTGCTGCCCCTCGGTGGTCACCAAAACCTGCGCCCCGGGCTCATGCGTGGCAATCAACACGTGTGCCGTATCACCAGGCTTGTAGGAATGCTTGTCGGGATAGATGTCGACGCGGGGTCCCGCGCCCTCTTCCGCCATGGCTCCCACGTCCGGAAATCCAGAGGCTCGTGGAGAAAGTTGCTTCGCGCTGATTGCGGTCGAAGCTGCTGGCGTTAACGGTGAGCCAGGGAACCTTGGGAACGGTGTAGGTATAGTGAGCCACGCCATGGGCATCGGTGGTAACCTTGACCTGGGACAGGACTTCCCCAGGCGTGTTCGATCCCCAGGCCCGGTGGCTTTCGAACATTCAACTGAACGCTGGTGGAAACGGGGTTGGAGTCGTAATCCAGGGTGTGAACGGTGACATCCGCCTGCTGCCCGGGCGCGTAAACGTAACGGTCGGTCTCCAAGAGGACGACGACGGTCGAGTAGGTTACGACCACGCCGCGACCGCCCATGATTTCACGATTGCTGGCGTCGGTCACATGCGCTTCGATGCGATAGCGATAATCACGCTTGCTGGCATCGATCTCCGGTGGGCAAAGTCACGTGCAGCACGCCGTCGGCATCCAGTTGACCCGTGCCTTGGCTGATCTCCTGGCCAAAATAGTCCTCGTTGGGATTTCCTTCGCCCTCGTCACCTTCATACTCTTCGTCGCCCCAGAGGATTCGCCAGTAGGGGAACCAATAGCCGGAGCGGAAGATGGAATACTTCACGTGGCCGCCGGAGACGGGCGCGCCAAAATAATAACGCGCGCTGACGGTGCCCTGGATCGTCTCCCCCTGGAGATATCGCGCCTTGTCGGTGGAAACCGCCACCTCAAATTCGGGCTTCTTGTACTCCTGCACCTCGAATGAACCATAAAGTCGCTTGTCGCCGGGAAGGTGCGCGGTTATGCCGTAAGTGCCCAGCGCCGCCAGCGGGCCGAGGGTCAGCGTGCCGTGGAAGGACCCGAAAGGCGACAGGGCCAGCTTCTGCTGATAGATCGTCTTTTGATTGGCGTCGGTAACCTCCACCGTGAGCGGGCCCGGGACGTCCAAACTGAACATGCCGGCCAGCCGTGCGCGCACGATGCCTTTGAAATCCACCTCATGCGTGGGACGATAAACCGGCCGGTCGGTGTAAATATAACCCACGTAGTCTGTGGCGGATGTATCAAAGAAGAAGAAAGGCTCGACGCTGGTGGCGGCAACGTCCTCGCCCGCCATGGCCACCATGATGGAATTGTCCACCTTGATTTGCTGGAAGGTGGATTGAAACACGCCCGAGGCGTCGGTCGAACCGCGAGCTAACTCCTTATGATTGTTGAAGACAACGGCAGTAGCGCCCTCCACCGGCGCGCCGGAATCGCGGCGAGCGACAAAAAGTAGCACCTGACCAGGAGCGGTTTTCGAAACCAGCGCCAGGTCCGTGACCATCAACAGGGTATACGCCCGCAGCCCACTGCTTGCCACTTCGACGAGGAATAGCCCTTTATCCACAATGTCCACGGGGATTTCCTGGTACTCGCTATCGCGCGTTTTGGGCAAAAGCTCGCGCCAGCCAAGCACTAGTTGCTGACGGTTCAGGAGCGGCACCTGAGCGTAGGAGGTGACATCAAGGGGAATGCGTTGCAGCTTTCGCTGCTGGACGCGCGACGAGTGATATTGCCAGCGCGTTTCAAAGCGCAGTTGGGAACGGAAGAAGTCGCGGATGTCTGCGCGGAAGTCACGCTTCCACTCGTGAAAGCGCTCGAGCCAGGTTTTCTCGCGCGCCAGTTCCGCCTTTTCGCTTCCGAAGGAATGGGCGTCCTTCAGCTTGGAGAAAAACTGGATGGGGTCTTTGACGCGATAGACGCGGAAGTCCAGGTGATCGACCTGCCGGAAGCTGATCCAGATTTTGGGTTGCTGGGAAGGCGCGTAGGTCTGGCGCGAAGAGACGGAAAACGACGGTTCCGTGGAGGTGGTTCCCTCCTGGGCGAGTGCGGCCAGGGGCACGGCGAACAGGCCCATAAGGAGGCACAACGCCACCACGGCCCATCCGGCTAATTCATGCGTACCTTGCCGGGTTGGAGGCACTCGCGGGGAACGGCGGTAATGTGGCGTGCCCGTAGTCATTCGAGTGTCAACGCAAAATTTCCAGCCGATAGACTCCCAGGAAATTCGGATTGTTGAGGAGTGGCCTCCAATGTAGGTCGGGATGTTCCAGCAGGGTTCCCGCCTGCACCTCGCGTATTGCGCCACGATGGCCATTCAGGTCCCCGGTGTGATAAACAATCCAATCCGAGCCCTGCGGTTGGAAGTACGACTTTCCAACAAACATCATGGTATGGAAAGGCTCGCTTTGCACGGATTGGTGGAAGAAAAGCAGGTCGCCGGCTTCGGCCGCGCGGACGTCGCGTGAAATCGGGTACGTATTGTAACGCAAGAGTATGGCACTGTCGGCAAACTCCACGAAAGCGCCCTGTGCAAGGTCTCCCGGGGCCGCGGGGCTAGGCCGGGTGCGGAATAGTGCCCGCCCTAGCGGTCCGTAAGGATAATGGTATTTCGCGATGTCCCCAAAGCCCGGATCGTATGGAAGCCCCGCGTCCTGACGCCACGTGGGCGAGTGAGCCACCAGCGAGTTCCGGTAGGCATAGCGAACCAGCGCCGCGCAGTCCTGAATCTCCACCCGGGTGCGGGGTGTCGGCGCGTGGTATTGCGTTTCCGCCAGGAACGTAAACCAGCGGGTAAAGTTCTCCCGGTCCTGGACGCTGTCAAGGCGAGCGCTGTCAGGGAAGCCATCGCCCAGGCTGTCGCGCCAGGAGAGGCCTAGCGACGCCCCGCTGGCGCCGGGCAAGGCGTCGGCGCCCACGCCGGCCCCCGCCCCCCGCGAGCTTTCTGCAAGCGCGGGCCGGTGGCGAAGAACCAAGCTGGCGCCAGCCGCCAACATCGCGAGCAAAGCGGCTCCCGTGAACACACGTAAAACCCTCACGGGCTTTGGGCGGCGGAATGGGAGGCTTGAGCTATCCACGGATTTATCGTGTGGGCACATTCTAATTGCAGCGGACAGGTAGTGCAAGTGCTACTACGTGAATTGGGCAACGCGAATTAATTTGAACTGGCCAAGAGGACCAGCAATAATAAAGGAATCCCACACGGGGACAAGGAGAAAAGATGCTCGAGAGAAGAGGGTGGTGGATTACGCTGGCAGGAGCGCTTCTCCTGCTCAGCGCGCCGCTTTGGGGGGCGGAGATTTCAGTTGAGGGCGGGCCCATGGAAACAGGATTTAACAGCGGCACCCTGGCATACATTCACGCCACCGTACACGGGCTCACAGGGCAGGCGAAGCGCTATGTGGTTTTCGCCGAAATCCAGTACTACGGGACGACCGCAAACACAAGTGTGGAAATGGATCGCCTCCCGGGAACGAAGCCCGGCGTGGAGGAATTCCAGGTGGGGTGGCCCATTCCCCCGCAGGCGCCCACCGGCCTTTACACTCTCACCCTCCACGTCGAAGACCGAATCCAGCACCTTCCCGAGTTCGCGCAAAAGGTTCGCGGGTTCGTGGTGTACAAGAAACTGGTGAGGATTTCGCGCGTGGCTCTCGACAAAACCATTTACAACGTGGGTGAGCCGATCAAGTGTGAGGTCGGACTCGAGAATCTGTCGGACACCGATGTAAAAGGTTTGCGCGTCGAGTTCTCCAACGCAAATTATCCCTGGATCTCGCTCTACGCTCAGGAAGGGCACGACAATCCTGACCTGGCGGTCAGGATGCTGCGCGAGCACCTGGATATTCCGGCCGGAAGCGCAGTGGCCATTCCCATGATGACCGGCGGAACGGCAACCTTTTTGAGCGGCCAGCAGCGAGAAGTGATGGGTTCCGGCATAACCGTGGGCAACGAAAAAATCCCTCCCCCGGAAATCGATACCTACACCGTGGCGTTGTGGAATGCTGACCGTACCAAGCTATACGACATGCAATTTACCCCGCAGGCGATTGTGCGTACCTGGGACCGCGACTTGCCCAAGCCTTACACCCGCAATTTTACGCATCCCTACAATTCGTATATGAGCTATACCAAGTACCGGGAATTCTACGCCCCGGGGCAGATATCGGCGGCCATTCGAGTCGACCCTTCGCATACGCTCTACCGTCCTGGGGACACGGTGAAGATCGCTGCAACTTTGCGGAACACCGGGGACGAAGCCTGGAGTGGAGCCTCCCTTCAGACCCGCATCACGGATTTGACGGGTAAGGAGGTTTACTCCGGGACCCTCCTCACCGGGATTAACCTTGCCGCCAACGCCACACAGAAAGTGGCGGCAGACGCGTGGACAATTCCCTCCCCACAGACCCCCGGCACTTACGCCGTGGAACTGACGCTCGCCGGGAGCGGGGCGAAGCTTCTGGCTCGCACCACCACGGAGATTGCTGTGAATGAACTTCCTGCATCGCTCATGGTAATTTGCGCGCATGAGGACGATGAGCAGGCTTACGCCGGACTGATGCGGGCGGCCGCCGAAGCTAAAATTCCCGTGCAACTCCTAATCCTTACTGCCGGTGATGTGGGCGAATGCGAGCGCTACTTCGATAAGCCCTGCGGCCCTAACGAGGCGCGCGAATTTGGTACGGTGCGTTTGGAGGAATCCGCCGATGCGCTCGAACACCTGGGCGTCCCGCGCGACAAGCTCATTGATTTGGGCTTGCCGGACGGAGGCTCGGGGGCAATCTGGTTTGAGCACAAAGATTCTTCCAACCCCTTCCTTTCCATCTATCTTGCCTGCGATCACGCGCCGTATGCGAACGTTTACAAGCCCAACTTGCCGTATGCGCGCGACGCGGTGGTGGAAGCGATTCGGCAAATCATTACCAATTTTCACCCGGCGATGATCGCGCTGACCGGTCCCGATGAGCGGCATGTGGACCATCGCACGGCGAACTGGTTTGCCATCAAAGCCTGTCAGGCGTTGCTGAAACAAAAGGCGATCGATCCCCAGACGATCGTGCTGGCTGACCAAACCTACGGCGCGGGGGGCTTCAAACCTGCTCCTTACAAATACGAAAACTTTGTAGTTCATCTGAGCGGTGAAGCTGCCGCGCTGAAACAGGAAGCGTCTTGGATTTATCAATCCCAGGATGGAAACCTGGCCGAAGGCGATAAGAAAACGTTCGCCGAACTTCCCCGCGAAGAGAAGCACCTCCGCATCATGGATTGGCAGGAACACGAGGGATGGAATGAGCAGGAATTGAGTCATTGAGCGATAGGTAATTGGTGATTGGAGGGGGTTAAGTGGCATAAAGAGGATGTTCGACCGCACCGGTTCGGTGCGATTCCTGGAGGGAGGAACCATCCCATGCAAAAAAAGACGACTTTAAGCCGGCGGGAGTTCTTGGGGAAAACATCGGTGGGCTTGGCGGCGGCAGGAGCGGTTCCGCGGGGCTTCGCCATTTCCGGCAATCCCAAGGCGCTGGCCTTGCACGGAGGCACTCCCGTCCGGTCGACTCCCTTCCCCGAATGGCCCCAAACCACGGAAGCCGATGAGCGGAATATCCTCAAGTCGCTCCGCAACCATCGCTGGTGCACGACGGATGGAGAATTCATTCCCAAGTTTGAAAAGGCCTGGGCGGGCAAAGTAGGGTCGCGCGGCTGCGTCATGACTCCCTGCGGAACTCACGCCTTGCAAATGGCCCTGGAACTTTTGGGCGTGGGGCCGGGAGACGAAGTCATTACCTCGCCGTACACCTACATCGCCACCGTCGACGCCATCATGATGGGTTACTCGCTGCCGGTCTTCGCCGATTCCGATCTCAAAACATTCCAGCTTGACCCCGACGACATCGAGCACCGCATTACCGAGCACACGCGCGCCATCATGCCGGTCCACATTTATGGAGCTCCCGCCCATCTGGATAAAGTCCTGGCCATCGGCAAGAAGCACAACATCCCCGTCATTGAGGACGCTTGCCAGGCGCACCATGCGGAGTGGAAGGGAAAGAAGGCCGGCTCCTGGGGCACGCTGGGTTGCTTTAGCTTCCAGGAAACCAAGGTTCTTCCGGGAGGTGAGGCCGGCGCGCTGGTGAGCGATAACGACGAGCTGATTGCCCAGGCTTACATGTTCAGAAATTTTGGCTCGGACCCCAAGACGCACCATTACGAGACGCGCGGATTCAAATATCGCATCTCCGATTTTGCCGCCGCCGTGCTCATGGGACAGATCGAGCGCTACGAGGAGCTTTGCGCCATACGGGAAAAACACGCCGCCTATTTGCAGGCGGAGTTGAAGAAGATCCCCGGCTTTTTGGTGCAGGAAAATTACCCTGAATCGACGCGGCAAAATCATTACGCCTTCGGGATGCGTTACGACCCGAAGCATTTTAAGAACGTGCCGAGGGAAAAAGTGATGTCGGCTCTGGGAGCGGAGGGCATTATGGCGGGCGCCGGTTATAACCCCCACAACAAGGAACCCTTCCTGGAGCGCAGCCTCAACTCGCGGGGTTTTCAGACCGTGTTCTCCCCGGATCGTCTGGAAAGATATCGCCGGGAAAACCACCTCCCCCGCAATGACGAGTTGTGCGCCACCGCTTTTTACCTGGAACAGAACATGCTCATCGGCGAAAAGAGCGACGTCGACGATGTCCTGGAAGCCTTCAACAAGGTGCAAATGAACGCCAGTGCGTTGGCCTGACCTTGGCTTCAGGAGGCCCAAAACCTCGTTCTACTCATGAATTCGCAGGTAGCCGAGGCGGCATCGCGGCTGCCCGCTCATTGAGGAAGCTCTGCAGGAAGGTGGCGTGGACCGAACCATTGTCGGGTCCTGCGGCTTCCGAAGCCGTGGAAAAAATAATTTCACGCCAAGGCGCAAAGACTCAGAAAGAACACTTGCTCTGGCTTCTGTACACCTTATCGACTCTGCGCCTTGGCGTGAAGTGCTTTTGCTCATCCAGGGCTTTGCCGTTACCTACGATCTTCCGCCCGCTTCGCGGGATGGCGGGATACTGTAAGTGGGGTGGTGTTCGTGGAGGCCCCCAAACCTGTAGCGACAAGGTCAGGAGGGCGCAGGGTGCAAGCCAGCTCTGGAAGGGCAAAAGGTGCGGCAAGCCGCCGCAATCCAACGCACCTGCGGCGCAAGGAATCATCGAGAACATCCGGTACCAAGGGCGGGGCTGAACAAGTTGCGGAAAAATGTTTCCGTGTTGCCATTCTGAACATTTTTGGTCGAAGGCGGCTATCAATTCCAAGGACGTCCGCAGGAGCATATTTCGACTTCCCGGGGGGAAGCTCAGTAACCCGGTCGAATCGAGATAATAGTGCGCGCGGCGGACCCGAAGGTTCGCCGCGCGCGGGCTATGACGTACAGCCTACCTCTCATCGCGCCGACCGTGCGGCGCCACGGCTTGGCGGCCCCTGCCGCCATGGTCGGCTGTGTCCCGCCGCACCCTGCCGCCGTAGGCCTGCCGGAGCCCCGGAGGAGGACGCGACGAGAGTCACAGCCGAAAAGTAATTTTCCCTTAAACCAACATACGAGCAGGCTCTTCCTCCCGAGGTGTTTCCGGCGCCAAATAAGGCATCCATGGTTCCTCGTAAACCACCTGATAGCCCCGAACGTGCGATTCCATGTCGTGATAGTAATGAACGTGAAGGATGGTGGCAGGTTTGGTCTCCTCCGCCCAGTTGTTGAAGGCTGCTTCTAAAACCAGCCGATTGGATACATCCGGGGCTACAGATCGTTGTGGCCTTGAATGATTTATCCTGCATTGGAAACACTCCTTGACCAGAGAAAGTTTCCGCGGCGCGCCCTGAGAATACTCCACTCCCTCCTGCTCCCCTGCCAGCGCACCCGGAGCTATGTTGTTCAATCTCCTCTATCGGCGGAGGTGGAGGGAACTTGAGTTAAATCTTTCTCATGCCGAGCGGTGAAAAGGCTGGGGTGAAAGATCTGGCAACAGGTGCGCAACCGTGGGTTGCGGGATAGGTGACCCCCAACTCGGAGAGGTGCGTGCCCGCATCTTGCCCTTGGGAACCAGCGCCTTGCCGACCTGATGTGGGACGACAAGTTCTTAGTGATGCGCGAATGTAGGAGAATCCGATAAATTGTCGCTAAACCGGCTGTCACGCTACGCGAGCCGGGCCGACGCAAAGCTCCCGGTCGCGGGCATAAAGTCCCACCGCTTGCCGATTGATCAGTGGGGAGGAGTATGCGCCGCAGCGCCAAGCGACAGTCACGCGCGACATTTTGTTTCGTGCCCCGGGGGCTCGCTGCCGCCAGCGAGCGATCCCTACCCCGCCTTAAGCAGCGTATTCATGGACGGCTTCATACATCGCCAGGATATTGGCAGTGGGCGTGTTGGGCTGGAGATTATGGCAAGGGGCCACGATGTACCCTTTACCCTTGCTGAAGATGCGGATGTTTTCGGCCACCTCCCGCTTCACGTCGTCGGGAGTGCCAAACGGCAGAGTCTGCTGATTGTCCACGCCGCCGTGAAACACCAGCGACTTTCCGAAATCCCGCGCCAGCCCTTCGCGCTCCATTCCGGCGCAGCGCCACTGGATGGGATTGAGGACGTCGATGCCGATTTCGATCAGTTCCGGCAGCAGGGGCCGAATGGCGCCGTCATCATGGTGCATCACCTTGACGCCGAAGGAGTGAGCGAGGTCGATCATCTTCCGCATCCAGGGCTTCAGAAAGCGGCGGAACGATGCCGGGCTCATCAGCAGGGTGTCCTGCGTGCCGAGGTCTTCGGCGACGTAGACGAAATCGATCAGCCCTTTGGCTGCCTCCAGGGTGCGGCGAATGACCGACTCGTGGAAGTAATAGATGCGCTCCAGGGCGGCCTCCGCCACGGCGGGGTTTACGGCGAGGTCGGTGAGGGCCTGCTCCATCCCCCGCAGCCGGCAATAAAGGTAGAACGGCTCATAGCACCCGCCCAGGATGGGATATCCTTGCCACGCTTCGCACTTGCGCGCGCATGCCGTCGACGTCAAACAGCGCGGGATCGGGCCAGTCGAAGCGCTCGACATCCGCCGCGGTTTCGGCTTTCGCCATGCGGGTTGGTGGACGGCCTCTTCGTAAGTGCCCAGGCCTTCCCCGTAGGATATATTCGTGACTTCCACGTGCCAGATGCTCCACAAGCGATTGGGTATGCCAGGTGTCTTCCTTGGCCAGGGATGGGTGGGACCGAAGGAAGCACCAGCTTGTCGATTCCCAACCGCTCCCAGAGCGCTCGTTCGGAAGCGCATCCCAACTCCTTAAGCAGCCGGTCAGTGACCTCTGCCGTCCCCCAGTAGTCGCAGAGAATATCGGTCGGAAGTTTCTCCCGCGAACAGGGCCAGCCAACGGTCTCGAGGTGTCAACATTGCAATCTCCCTTTGGATTCGCCACGGCGCGGGAGGAGGATCGCTACCTTGGCAGCGGTCACCACCCTACTTCCTTCCGCGCCCGGACGGAAATTTATAAGAGTCCGCGACGTCGCATTTCGCCAGCGCGATTGCGTTGCAGTCGCAACCTGATTTTAGCACAGGGTTTGGCCAAGGGTTGGGCGACAATCCCGGTGGGTTCATCTTCTCGCCTGACCATGCCGATAGACGATTTGGGGAAGTGTGTCACAAGGGGGGAGTTGTCGGCGCTGCCCGCCTTTCCGTCTTCGGGCTCTGCCTGTTTTTCGTCACTTGCCACTCGTCATTGGGATCGGGTCATCGGGCCATCGAGTCATCGGGCCATTAAGAACTTTCCGGCTCTGCAAATTAATTCATCTCCTCACCCAGCACTGCCGATAACCGATGCGGGGGAGTGTGTCACGTGGGGGGTCCGTCGTCAGTGCCGAAATCCTCGCCATCCTTCAGGGAGCCTCGGGTGCCGCGCCCGACCGAGCGGCAAGAACAAGTCAAAGCGAAAAGCGCAAAACGCAAAAGTCAAAGGTGAACCCCCGGGGCTCGGGGGAGAGATCGGCTTCGAATTTTTCTCCGCCCACGGCGAGCGTCACTTTCCCTTGTGCGCACCTTTTCTTCCAGGGTCGAAGTTACCAAGGTCAACTCACGCGGGCCGCCCGCCTGCTGAACGTAAAAGATGGTGGGTTCGGCTTCCACTTGCCGTTCGGCCGCGGCCTTCCCCTCGGGCGTTTGCGTCGAGCCTCAGTGCGTCGTACGTCACCACCGATTCCGCGGGGCCGTCGCGGGGATCATCCATTGCCGTCAGCACCAGCTTGTTTTCGCCGGCGCGAAGCGCCGCGGTGGGCAATGCGATTTCAAGTTGGTCGCCCCCGTAAGTGGGCGAGTCGACGCCAGAATCTCCCGGGTAGTAGCTCACCTTGCGATGGAAATAGAAAAGGCCGGGACGGCCGTGCCACCTGTGCCGGCTTCGAGGGTGTAAGCACGTGCCAGTTCGAGGCGAGCCAGCACGCCCCGGGAACCTGCTGGAAGGAATGGGGGGAACGCGCATTGCGCACTCGAAGGGCAAGTAGGAAGTGGACAGTGGGCAGGTGCCCGAAGATGGTGGCCAGAGGGTGCTAAGCGGTTCTAGCGAGTGCAGGCCTAAAAGTGAAATACGGTGCTCCAAAGTGCGATTCCAATCACCCCTTGAGCGGACCTTTGGGTTGATAACCCACGATTGCCCACGAAAAGGGACGAATCGGTGCTTAGTACCCGCCTATTGGGACGAGGGATAATATGTCGCTTCCCTCAATATTGAGAACAAAAAGCCCGGAAACACGGCGCAGGCGAGTTTTTTCGGACCCTGTAAAGCCCCGCCCTTCCATCTTCGGACAATAAGGCCCGCTAGCTTCCGCACCTTAGCCTCAGCGAAAATGCGCGCCGGGGGTGACGAGGGCGCTTCGCGAAGCGCCCTACAGGCCAGAGACTTGAATCTGCCCTCTGCCCTTGCCCCTCGTCACGGGTCTGGGGATCGGGCCATCGGTTCATCGGGTCATTGGGCCATTGAAAACCTTTCGAAGCCAGCAAATTGATTCATCTCCTCACCCCGCACTGTCGATAACCGACGCGGGGAAGTGTGTCACGCGGGAGGAAGTGGCACGGGCATTCTGCCCGTGACCGTAAGAGCCTCGGGTGACGGGCCCTGCCCGACGTGGCACGGCCATCCTCGCCGTGACCCCTCACGGGCGGGACGCCCGTGCCACCGGGGAAATGTTGTGGCGCGGCCATCCTGGCCGTGACTGCTCACGGGCGAGACGGCCGTGCCACCGGGGAAACGTTGTGGCACGGCCATCCTGGCCGTGACCCCTCACGGGCGGGACGCCCGTGCCACCGGGGAAATGTTGTGGCGCGGCCATCCTGGCCGTGACTGCTCACGGGCGAGACGGCCGTGCCACCGGGGAAACGTTGTGGCACGGCCGTCCTGGCCATGACCCTTCACGGGCGGGACGCCCGTGCCACCGGGGAAATGTTGTGGCGCGGCCATCCTGGCCGTGACTGCTCACGGGCGAGACGGCCGTGCCACCGGGGAAACGTTGTGGCACGGCCGTCCTGGCCATGACCCTTCACGGGCGGGACGCCCGTGCCACCGGGGAAATGTTGTGGCGCGGCCATCCTGGCCGTGACTGCTCACGGGCGAGACGCCCGTGCCACCGGGGATATGTTGTGGCGCGGCCATCCTGGCCGTGACCCTTCACGGGCGAGACGCCCGTGCCACCGGGGAAATGTTGTGGCACGGCCATCCTGGCCGTGACTGCTCGCGGTGGAGACGCCCGTGCCACCGGGGAAATGTTGTGGCACGGCCATCCTGGCCGTGACTGCTCGCGGTGGAGACGCCCGTGCCACCGGTTTGGCCCCTTTGCGGATTCCGGGGCAAGGTGATCGCGATTCCGAAGTTGTCCCGATCAGGATTCCGAAATTGATCTGATCACGATTCCGGGATGAAGCTGATCACCGATTCCGATTTTAAGTCAGTCAGTTTTAGCGGGTTGTCGGAACGGTGATCGGGATCATTTCGGAATGATTTCCACAGGGTCTGGAGTGAGGGTAAGGGCCGGGTCCGTTACTCTTTGGGCTCAGGCTTAGCGAAGGACGCTGGACAACATCTCGGGCAGTGAGGTTCCACTGGAAGGTGGAGGGACCACATTGCCCATGAAAAGGTTGTCCATGCGAAAGCTCAAAGAAGTACTGCGCCTGCGCTACGAATTGGGATTGGGGCAGCACCAGATCGCCCGCAGTTGCTCGATCGCGCAGGGCACGGTTTCTGAGTACCTGCGACGCGCCCGGGAGGCGAAGGTCAGTTGGCCGCTGCCGGAAGACTGGGATGATCGCCAACTGGAAGCCGCCTTATTTGCAGGAACCCCGCGGCACGTCTACCCGACCCGCAAGCCGCAGCCGGATTTTGCCCAACTCCACGAAGAACTCCAACGCCATCCCCACCTGACGCTGCAGCTCGCCTGGGAAGAGTATCGGCAGGCCCACCCGGATGGTTACGCTTACAGCCGCTTTTGCGAATTGTACCAACGTTGGCGAGAGCAGTTGGACGTGGTGCTGCGCCAGGATCATGTGGCGGGAGAGAAACTGTTCGTCGATTACGCCGGGGCGACGATTCCCCTCCATGATCCTCAAGGCGGGCCGGAGCGCCAGGCCGCGATCTTCGTCGCCGTCCTGGGGGCCAGCAACTACACTTATGCCGAAGCCACGGCGAGCCAGGAACTGGAGAACTGGATCGGTTCGCACATCCGCACTTTTGAATTCTTGGGTGGCGTCCCCGAGTTGGTCATCCCGGATAATACCCGCACGGGGGTAAATCGCGCCTGCCGCTACGAGCCCGATCTGAACCGCACTTATCACGAACTGGCCATGCACTACGGCGTGGGCGTGCTGCCCACGCGGCCCTACAAGCCCCGCGACAAGGCCAAGGTTGAAACCGGCGTGCAGATCGTGCAGCGTTGGATCGTGGCGGCGCTGCGGCATCGGAAGTTCTTCAGTCTGGCCGAACTCAATCAGGCGATCCGCGAGTTACTCATCAGGCTTAATCAGCGGCCGTTTCGCAAGCGTCCCGGCTGCCGTGCCAGCCTGTTCCAAGAGTTGGACCGGCCAGCTTTGGGGCCGCTGCCGCAGGACCGATTCGAGCTGCAGCAGTGGGCGACAGCACGCGTCAATATCGACTATCACGTCGAGATCGACCGCCACTACTACAGCGTGCCCTACGTCTTGACTGGGCAGCAGGTGGAGGTCCGCTCGACGCTGACCACGGTCGAGATCTTTCACCGCGGCGAGCGCGTCGCTTCCCACGTCCGCAGCCATTTACTCTATAAAGCTACTACCGTCCATGAGCATCGTCCCAAGAGCCACCAGCAACATCTGGCTTGGCCACCTTCGCGTCTGCTGCACTGGGCGCAGCCGGTGGGAGTGTCTACGGCGCAGTTGTTCAAAGTCATTCTGGAAAGTAAACCGCACCCGGAGATGGGATATCGGTCGTGCCTGGGGATTCTGCGCCTGGGCCAGCGCTATTCGAACGAGCGAGTGGAAGCGGCAGCGGCACGGGCCTTGGCCACTGGCGCTTGTTCCTATCAGAGCGTCAAGTCGATGCTGGAACGCGGGCTCGACCGTCAGCCGCTGGAAGCCCCGACGCCTCGGCCTCCGCTCGAACACGACAACCTGCGAGGTGCGGCTTATTTCGATCCCTCGGATACGCCGAGGGTGCAGTAGCTCTATGCACAGAGAGGAGAAGGCATGTTGAATCAGCAGACCCTGGAGAAGTTGCACGGCTTGCGCTTGCAGGGCATGGCCGAAGCCTTTCGCGCCCAGTCCGAACAGATCGGGATCACGGAGTTGAGCTTCGAGGAACGCTTCGCGTTGCTGGTTGATCAGCAGTGGAACTGGCGACAGAACCGGGCCTTGGAGCACCGCCTGCGTCAAGCCAAACTGCGGCATCGAGCCTCAGTGGAGGACCTGGACTTTCGCTCGCCGCGCGGCTTGGACCGTGCCCTGGTGCGGTCACTCATCCAGGATTCGGCTTGGGTGCGCGAGCATCAGAATATTTTCCTGCTCGGCCCCACGGGGATCGGCAAGAGCTTCCTGGCTTGCGCCTTGGCCGAGAAGGCCTGCCGGGATGGCTTTACGGCCTTCTACACGCGGGCTCCCCAACTGTTTCGCGATCTGGCGTTGGCCCGCGCCGACGGCAGTCTACGCTCGTTGCTGGCCCGCTTGGCTCGCCTGGAGGTATTGGTCGTCGACGACTGGGCCATGGCGCCGCTGGCCGATGTCGAGCGTCGGGACTTTCTGGAAATCTGTGAGGACCGCTACCAGCGGCGCTCGATGATCTTGACCAGCCAACTGCCGGTTGCCAACTGGCATGAGCAGATCGGCGATCCCACCCTGGCCGACAGCATTCTCGACCGGCTGGTGCACAACGCGCACCGCATCGAGATGCGCGGCGAGTCCATGCGCAAAAAGCGCGGTGGCAAAGAATGAAGATCGTCGCTGCGCTCCGAACACCCCGAGCGGGCGCCGTGGAAATGCCGCCCCCTGGAAAGCGTGGAAAACTCCCAGAACGAGTTTCCCACTCTTTCCACCGGGCTTGGAAATCCGGCACAGAACAGCCGGATTCCCACATTTCCACCGCGCCGGCGGCGGGCTTATTTATTAAGGAAGGAGATGAGACAAGATGAAGACAAAAGCAAATTTCCGTTGACCGATTCGATCACTTCAAGCACCATAAGAACGCCAGCGTCGCTTCGCTCCGAAAACGATCAGCTTCACCTCGGAACCAGTGACTGGGATCCAATCGGAAACACTAATCACCTTCATCGGAATAAGCACCCTTCCGGGCCGGAACCCAATTTTCCGGGCTTCCTCCGGTTTCATCCGTCAGTTGACGGGCTAAGGATGTAGTTCCCTTTCGTGGAACGCGGCCCTGTTTTTCTGGCTTTCCTGCTTGCCACTCGCCCCGGTTCTTGCGACTCCGGACTTCGGACCCCGGACCGCGGGAAAAGCCGCAGGACCGGAGAGCGGGTCCTGCGCTACCAACTACTGTACGGCGTGCCGTCCAGCGAATTGTCCTCGGAGCCGCTGTGGACGTCCACGATCCCCAGCGGGGCGGAATCATCGATGGAGAGTGACGTGGTTTCGGTTTCCAGTTGCCAGGTATCGTTCGAGCCGGTAAAGGGGTCGGTGGGGACGGCCCCCAGGTATTCCTTTTCCACCAATTCATCGAGCGAGGATGGGCCGCGCTCGTAGTCGTGGGTGAAGCGGTCGATCTGGGAGCGTAGCGTGAAGAGATCGTCGCGCAGGGTGACTTCCCGCGCCCGCACCACCACCGTGTGGTACATGGGCATGGCGAGAGTCGCCAGGATCAGGATGAGCGATATTACCGTCATCATCTCCAGGAGCGAGAAGCCGCGCGAGTTGTCTTTCCGCTCGTCACTCGTCACTTGTCACTCGTCACTGTAATTCAGCTTTGTCTTTCCGCTTGTCACACGTCACTTGTCACTCGTCACTGTTCTTAATTGATCACCGTCATCATCTCCAGAAGCGAGAAACCCTCTGCAAGCTTTCGTCGTTGTGTGTTATTAAACAGGTGGACGTTTATCATGTTCAGAACCGCAGAGTAAGTCGCTGCGCGCCTAACTCTGCGCTACCCGCTGCGCCAGCCCTCACCGCCTGCGCAACAAGGTTACCAGAATCATCCACGCCGCAACTAAGTTGACTACACTAAATAATGCTCTTAATTGGTAGCGACCGTGGAATTCAGTTCGCCAATGCCTTGGCGCACGTTATCGACCAACTCGTCGAGGGAGTTAAACAGGAAGTTGGAGGCATGGCTGGCCTTGAGCCGTCTCCAGGTGCGCTCGATGTCGTTCAGGTCGGGGCAATACGGAGGCAGCCATTTGATCTCCAAACGGTCGCGGTGGTCCTTCACGAAGGCGTCCACTTTCAGCGTATGATGGAAGCTGCCGTTGTCGGCGATCATGAGGATCTTCTGGTCGGGATAATCATGCAAGAGCGTTTCCAGATATTCGACAAAATGCGCACCGCTTTTCGTCGCCGCCCAGTGGCTGGTGAGGTGTCCGGTTTTCAGGTTCAGGCCTCCATACAAGACGCGCTTCTGATTCTTCCCCGGCGTGCGCACTTCCGGTTGGGGACTGCCCACCACCGACCAGATCGCCACCAGGTAAGGGTAAAGATGAAATTCGGTTTCGTCCTGGCTGATCACGACGGTCCTTTTCCGCCGCCCCAGATGCTTCTTGAGGGCTTGCAACTCAGTTTTGGCGCGGTCATGGGCGGCCTCATCGCGTTTGCCTTCCAGCACCCGCTTGGGACGTTTCCGGGCAATGCCCATGCGGTGCAGCAGCCGTCCCAGGTAGTGCGGTTGCACCGTTACCCCCGTCTGCCGCTGCAAGAACTCCGCCAGCCTCGGCAAGGTCCAGGCGGTGAAAGCATAACCCAATTTCCGGGGCGAGGTAAGAACCGTTTGCCGCAGCCATTGCAAATGCTCCACCTGCAAGCGGCGCGGTCGTCCGCGGCCATCGTGCTCCGGGCCCCGAAGCCCGGCGAGCCCCCGCTGGCGATAGCGCGCCGCCCAACGCCCGACCGTGGCCGGATGCACGCGCAACTGCTCCCCCACCTGCGGGCGCGTCGCCCCTCGGGCCAGGCTCAGAACGGCGCGACAGGCATCACGAAAATCTGCATCAGGAGAGTCGGCCGCGGCTTCCCGCAACTGGCGCTCGTCCGCTTCCGACAGCTTGAGCAAACTCGGTCGGGCCATACAAGGGATGGTATACCCAAACCGAATTACGCGCAATATTTAGTGTAGTCAACTTAGTATGCAGATCGTTCCAGGCACCCTAATAGCCATAAGGGCAAAATGCGTAAATGTCTTCTTGCGATTGTAGCTGAGTACTCGCAAGAATCGTTGAGTATCCAGGACCGCCCAACAGAACAGTGCCAGAGAGAAACAGAAGAAAATCAACCCGCCTCGATCTAAAGTGAAGTCGGTCATTAGCAACTCCTACTGGCAGCCCCCCTTGGTAGTTTTCGTGTTCGTTACGGTCCTCGTGACGGAGCCGCCGGGGCTCCGGTCTTCGTATCATAAAACACCCCGACCCCCGCAGAGCCTGTGCCCGTGGCCACCCGCTGCAGTCCCCGTCGTAAATGTAGACCAGCTGCCACAACGTTCACTGCTTGCGCAACAGCGTCGCGAGGATCATCCAGAATAGGCCCAATATCACAACTGTTCCGGGTACCCTTATAACCATCAACTCAAAACGCGTGAATGTCTTCTTGCGATTAAAGCTGAGCAGTCGAAAGAATCTTTGAGTATCGAAAACTGCCCAACAGGCTATTGCCAAAGAAAAGGAGAAAAAGATTGTGTCCGTTCGATCCAGACAAAAGTTGGGCATAACCGCTCCTATTTGCAGCCCCCCTGCGAGGTCGCCGTGTTCGTCACGGTCCGGGTAAATGAGATACCAATACTCTCACCAGCGAGTGGAGGACCGATGGATAGCACCCCAATAGAGCCTGCAGATGCATATTGGATGGAGAATTTGTAGGGACCCAGTCCAAGGTTAAATGTCCCGGTGTTGAACGGACCGGAAAGTTGCTGAACCGACCGAGCGTTCGTGAAGAAGACGCTGCCACCTGCACCGGCATATCCCCAAGTATAATAGGCCGGACGGTCTGTGGGGGTGCGGCTGCTACATGGCTGAAGAAATTAGCCACTGCCGCCCCGGCCGCTTTCCCGTCCCCGGTTTCCCCGCTACCAGTTAATGAGAGCGCACCAAATGGATTATCAAAACCACTGAAAGGCCGCAGCAGCAAAGGGCAGCGAGTATCCTGAGCGAAACAACCACGCCATTTCCCAATGGTTTCGCACTGGAGAACAGAAATTCAAGTACCCTTCGAGGGTCAACGGCGATCCAAAGCATGACGATCAAAGCGAACACGAAAAACGCGAAGACCTCCGGTCCTGACACAGGATCACCCATCGTTAGCCTCCGCACCCTGTTTTTGTCGTAACCGTATTGGTTCTGACGATCGAGACGGAGCCGCCGATACCTGGACTGACCCCTGGGAACGGCCCCCATGTATTCCTTTTCCACCAATTCATCGAGCGAGGATGGGCCGCGCTCGTAGTCGTGGGTGAAGCGGTCGATTTGGGAGCGCAGGGTGAAGAGGTTGTCGCGCAGGGTGACTTCCCGCGCCCGCACCACCACCGTGTGGTACATGGGCATGGCGAGAGTCGCCAGGATCAGGATGAGCGATATTACCGTCATCATCTCCAGGAGCGAGAAGCCACGCGAACTGTTTTTCCGCTCGTCACACGTCACTTGTCACTCGTCACTGTAGTTCAGCTTGGTCTTTCCGCTCGTCACTCGTCACTTGTCACTCGTCACTGTAATTCAGCTTGGTCTTTCCGCTCGTCACTCGTCACTTGTCACTCGTCACTGTAATTCAGCTTTGTCTTTCCGCTTGTCACACGTCACTTGTCACTCGTCACTGTTCTTAATTCATCACCGCCATCATCTCCAGAAGCGAGAAACCCTCTGCAAGCTTTCGTCATTGTGTATTATTAGACAGGTGGACG
This sequence comes from uncultured Acidobacteriota bacterium, assembly GCA_963810005.1. Classification (GTDB taxonomy): domain Bacteria; phylum Acidobacteriota; class Terriglobia; order UBA7540; family UBA7540; genus Bog-366. The sequence goes on along the minus strand of CAWELY010000017.1, from coordinate 20,354 downwards.
TTTATCATGTTCAGAACCGCAGAGTAAGTCGCTGCGCGCCTAACTCCGCGCTTGTATCTTCACTAGCGATGTTAGAGAACCTTGTATCTTGGCCAACACTATTAGAAAACTTTCTGCCCGCTGCGGCCCACACAAGCAACGGGGGATTGAGCATTACGGGGAATCAGGAAAACTTCAGATTCTATTATCGCAACGATTCGTCCGTCTTGACGATGGACCGGAGAGCGGGTCCTGCGCTTCGATGAAGGATTATCATAAACATCCCTCAAGCCGGCGGAAAATGGTGATGGCCTCCAGAGTGTCCCAAGCGTCGGCCGTCCACGTCGAATCTGGTCGTTCTTGACCAGTGAATTGGAAAGCAATGTAGATGTTTTGCCTCCTGCAAGTCCACCAAGGAGAGTCCTCTTGACCAATCTTTACCAGGTCGGCGCGCCCGCAGTTGGGCGGTGGTTTCGGGTCAACACAGTCCGTCTGCACGAACCCAATGTTGTTCGCTTGCAGATAATGCTCCACAATCTCGCGGGTCATTCCCGGTTTGAGGGCTGCCGAGTATGAGCTTAGGGCTGCCTGGTATCTGTCCTCGCGATCCCTCACCCCCGGTTCTTCCGGCTCGAAATACCATCCCATGCCCGGATTCAGACTGAATGTGGTTTTCCCGGACCACCACCTCTCCCCGGCTATACACCAGTTTGTCTTACTGCTTGTCAAAGGGCCACCATACACTGCTTCGTTAGGGTAAAGAGCGTTATAGAGGTCCACGCAATGGACTCCCGGTACCCCCCAGAACCAGGTACCTGAAACGGCCTCGTGCCTTCCATCAAAGTAATCCAGGCGTTCCGAATATGTGTGATCCGACCGCAATACGAGGAAAACAGTCACATGCGGCAGGACGCCCACATAGCTTCCCGTAATCTCATCCGGCGAGTGGACATTATCACACCCCACCAGAAGCGTCGCTGCCAACAGCAAGATTATTCTCCGCATGAGAACGGCTCGTTAAACTGGAATGTTTGATGGATCGTCCCGGCCCGCGCATGTTGGCTGCGCTCGTAGCTTGGAGGGACGTGAAGCGCGAAGGAATTTAGACTCGCATCGTTAGGTATTGTGACGCTGACCACGCCGGGGCCAACGGTTTGCCATTTGGCACCTGCGTAGCCGCCTACTTGAACGCCTGTAGGCGAGTTGGCTGCATCGTAAGGGAGATTCAGCGCCGCGTCTATTGTGCTCAGGTTGAACTTGCCGGAGGATTCGCCCGCACCACAAAGATGGAAGTCGATCGACAGGTTGAGCTGTTGCACACCCTTCGACTGCATAAGGCTCCTAGTTTCGATGTCCTGCATGTCGTAATTCCTTATGTTGGGCCCAGTGCCGGCTAAGAAATCATCTAGGAGCACGGCAGCAGCACCTGCGGCCGACAACCATGAATTGTCCGAGTTGGGTCCGAGATAATCGTTGTAGGTTATGGTCACATAGTTTCCGTCCGCTCCCCATCCCTGGTACCCAAACTGAAGATCGCCACTGCTGTCAATGCTCACCGTGTTGACTTGACCACTGACCCAATAGCCGCCGTTGCTAGTGCAATCCCACAGGTTTGACTCGGTATCGACACTGTCGAGCGGGTAGCGCAGAGTTGTTCCGTCTTTTGGAACTACTCTGCGGCTTTCATCTTTTCACAACATCCTCAGAAATCTATTACCAATTTACGTACCGCAGAGTAGGGCAAACTACGCCCAACTCTGCGCTACCCGCTGTATGCTCTCGGGCCAAAACAGTCCTGAAAGTCCTACAAAGAGAAAAAATACCACGCCAAGCAAACTCACTACAAACGCTTGTCTACTAATCATAAGCTCACCATCCTACAAACCACTGCCCAAGGTCGAAGGAATATGTCCACGCGCCCCACCCTGAGGAGAAACAAACCCTACACCACCGGCAAGACCGCTGCCGGGCGTCCAAGCGCCTTGCACACCGCCCCAATAGCCAGCGTTGACGGAAAAAGAGTTACTCGTTTGGTCGGGATGAGCCGAAAACGAATCGCACAGGGGGAAAGGCGCGAGAAAAACCCAACCGCCACCCCAACGGAGAAGTTTTGCTTGACAACGCCGATGCCGTTATAGATGCGCTACGCCGCTTCTGTTTCATGTTTTAGAATACGGGGAACGCAGCCGCACATTGCCCGCTCCAAGGGAGCGCGAAAACGCCTAAGGCAAGAATCCGAAACGATGTGCCACTGCGAGTACCAAAGCCTTAAGAATCCAGACGAACACCACCAAGAAGAGGGCCGTTTGGAAACTGAGCCAACTGGTGTATTCCACTCTATTAGGAACCAACCCAACTCGGCGCCAAGATCGATTAAAGTAGCCGAACATCACGACCGCCGTGTAGATCGACAGACCGATCGTCGCAACGATGAAACCCTTAGCCAAGAGTGGCCCAGGATTGACTCGGGAGTCGAGAGGAGGAAGGAGGAGCGAGGCCAAGACGAGGAGAACGCCCCACCCAACCACCAGCAATATGCTTTTCTTCACTTGTCCTCCCTCCGCTCCCTCACCTAGCGGTGTCGTTCGCAAGAAGCACCCTCCCAGCCGCTTTCCTAGTCCCACTACTTAACCCCACAAACACTCACGATCTTGTTTGCAACTGCTTGGGCGGAGTTGTCGAGGAATCCCTGGTTATCGCTCGTGAACAGCGACTGTATCTGATTTGCGCCTTTCAGGAAAATGAATAAGGGATTTCCAGCGGCTTGCGTTTGGTGAATCCATTCGTGAATTACGGTCGAAGGATCATCTAGGGCACCGGGAGCGATTACGGACGTGGCGTTAAACCAACCGTTCGTCTGGGCCACACCATTTGAAGCAACATTCCCGACGCTAATCCTCCCCGAGTTGACCCTCTGGGCGATTTGGTTTCCAACGTTGCTAAATGCAGGGCAACCTTGAATCTGCTGCGCGATGTTCAAGAGCCGTGGATTAGGCACGTTGTTTGCGGGCTGCTGGTTTGGAGCGAGCGGCGTGCTGCCACCGCCGCCACCAGAGCTTTCAAGGGACGAGCTATCAACCACCGATCCATCGGTCGAATAAGTATAAGTAAATGACTGAGTACTGTCATTGTAGTTGAACTGACTTGGGTCAAATCCTTCGACCTTACTCCACTGCGCGAAGTCGTCGTCGCTCATACACCCCCAGTCCGCGTAAGCTCCGTCGCCAAGAGCAGCGTCAGCCATGCAATAATCGAGGCCCAGCGGATCGACTAGGGCCAGAGGATTATTCATGACGTACGCGTAGCCGTTCCAAGACTGGGGATTGCTGGGGTCCACGGCGCCCAGGCCGGCGGGGTCGGGAGTGAGCCAGCGGCCCTGATCGTAGCGATACAGTCTATAGGTCGCGAAATCAGATGACGACGTGCCGTCCATCCAGATGGTCCCGGCAAACTGGTAATCCGTCTGTACGGGGTTCTTCCACATCTCGCCCCAGGGGTAGAACAGCACGTCGCTGGACAGCCCTCCGTTGTAACTGGTTTCCATGGTGGTTGAGGCCAGCGCGTTCACGTGCAGGAATTGAGCTGCGCCTCCCCCGTCAAAGGCTAACGGGCGCAAGCCCAGATAGACCGCCGAAGAACTCCACGCTCCGGACGCATTATTCCCAACCCAAGTGCCATTGGGATCATAGAGGAAACTGGCCGGGTTGGACGGCCACGTGCTCTGCACGCGCAGCCCCGAGGCATTATAGGTGAAGCTCACGGCGGAGCCGTTATTATTGACGCTTACCAGGTGCCGTTCGGCGTCGTACTGAATGGTGCGGGTGCCGACCCCGGTCAGGTGGGCCTTTCTCATGCGCGATACCCCAGCGGCAACCCCACGTAGTCAATCTGAATTGGGCAGGCTGCTTCCGTTGCTATGTCCAAAGCAAAATTGTCATCGCAGCAAAAGCCCACGGTCAGAACAGCGCTGACCGTGGCTACCCGCTAGGAGTTGGTGATTGCAGCAACATAGCCGTACGCAGCAGGACACACAAAAAAGTCATCGGAATCCGCCTACTGCCCTGTAAATTTTGTAAGCTGCAATGTCCGACACAAGCATGAGCAGCAACAGCATGACGTAGAACGCGTAGGCTTGCAGCGGCAGTTGCATGCCGGTTATGATGTCATAGATAGCAAAGCCAGCGAGGATTAGGCAGCCGATAGCAACCAGGATTGCCCCCGTCCGCGAAGCTGTCTTCCGCAACGACAGCACTGATCCAGTAGCCAGTGTCAAGGGACCGATTAACACGCCGCAGCAGTAGAAAGCTGCCATCCTCCATGATTTCGGCAGATGGCTGATACCGGCTATCGGCACAAATCCCAACACAACCCGCAGCGCCCATAAACAGCCGACGACCAGAAGGAAGGTTGCTGCCATTCTCGCTTGTCCTGCGGTCCCTTCTTCACCTTTGCAGGCCGAACCAGTCGAGCAACAGGCCAACCAGTGTTCCTCCGACTCCGTAAAGCAGGAAGTTTCCCCCGAATTCGAAAATTCCGCAGAATATCTTGTCCGAAAGTTCGGTCGGATCGCCAAAGCCGATGATTGAAGGTGGCCACAGAGCATAGATAAGCTCTGAGCTTAGTAGGCGATGCCGGGCTAAAGTTGTTATATGATGGCGAGGGCAACAAGAAGCCCGAATCCCCCAGAAACCAGGAACCAATACCTTAGCTTGACAATCCGGACTTTCATGTCTGCTCACCTCTATTGCTGTGGGGCCTGCGGATAAGCCAGATGAAGCTGCTCCATGAGCGTACCTGGCATCGGTGCGGGCGGACCGGAGTTAATCCCTGCATCACCAAGCATCTGTTGGGCCCAGATCCCACAGTTACAGCCGATCTGTCCAAGCGGCGCATACATCGGAGGGTTTTGGGCGCTCTGTGCCATGGCGTTTTCTAGCATTTGCCCCTGCATTCCGCTCGCTGGAATGTGGATCATTCTTAGCAACTGGCCACCTACCTGCGGTTTGACTGCCCCTGGAACCACCGCATTGGAACCTACCGTTGCCATGGCCAAGGCCAACTGGGTGTCGCTTTTCGGATTAAGCCCAAGAGGCACTTGACCCGGGAGACCGAGTGCGATATGACCGTGATTGTTGAGGCATGGTATTCAGATACTGTCCAACGTCGACAGTGGTCGCCTGTTGATACGTGGCGGTTGTTGTATCCGTTCCGTTTGTCGTCCCGGTCAAGGTGACTGTTTCAGCGTCTCCTCCAATCTGGACATGGGTGACAGTCCCTTCAACCCAGAAGCCACCTGATTGTCCGCACCCGGAGCTGCCGATTTGTTGGTTAATGCCGCCATCTTCGATTCCTGTGCCCGCATCGTTGAGATACACGCAATCAAGGCCGAGCGGATCTGTGAAGCTGAGCGGACTGTTGACGACGTAAGCGTACCGATTCAGAGTCTGAGGATTTTTGATATCGACCGCCATCATGCCAGCGGGGTCGGGGCTAAGCCAGCGGCCCAGATCGTAGCGATACAGCCTGTAAGTCGCGAAATCAGCGGACGACAGGCCGTCCATCCAGATGGTCCCGGCAAACTGATAATCCGTCTGTACGGGGTTCTTCCACATCTCGCCCCAGGGGTAGAACAGCACGTCGGTGGAAACTCCTCCGCTGTAACTGGTTTCCATGGTGGTTGAGTCCAGCGCGTTCACGTGCAGGAATTGAGCTGCGCCTCCCCCGTCAAAGGCTAACGGGCGCAAGCCCAGATAGACCGCCGAAGAACTCCACGCTCCGGACGCATTATTCCCAACCCAAGTGCCATTGGGATCATAGAGGAAACTGGCCGGGTTGGACGGCCACGTGCTCTGCACGCGCAGCCCCGAGGCATTATAGGTGAAGCTCACGGCGGAGCCGTTATTATTGACGCTTACCAGGTGCCGTTCGGCGTCGTACTGAATGGTGCGGGTGCCGACCCCGGTCAGGTGGGCCTTTCTCATGCGCGATACCCCAGCGGCAACCCCACGTAGTCAATCTGAATTGGGCAGGCTGCTTCCGTTGCTATGTCCAAAGCAAAATTGTCATCGCAGCAAAAGCCCACGGTCAGAACAGCGCTGACCGTGGCTACCCGCTCCCTCTTGCCGGTTCTTGTTAGGGAGGCGATAGCCCAGCGTGCGGTTGGCGAAGCCCAGATGGAAGTGCTCGATCATCTCGGAAGATTCGAGGCCCCGTTTCTGCAGGTACTGCAAGGCTTCCGGCGATTGCTTCAATGCCTCGTGGTAGAACTCCACCACCTCGCGCAGCACCTGGCGGTCGTCGGCGTCACGAACGATAGGCGGGGCAAGCTTGCGGACGGTGGACTGCTTGGGTGGTGCGCCATTCGAGCCGGAGGGAAGCTGGTCGGCGCGCAACAGTTCCACGGCATGGCGGAAGCTCACGCCTTCCGCGCGCATCACCCAGTCGATGACCGAACCTCCCGCCCGGCACGCTCCCAGACAATGCCAGAGGTTCTTCTTGGGGCTGATCACCAGACTCGGCTGGTGGTCGTGGTGGAAGGGACAGAGGCCCAGCAGGTCCGCGCCATGCCGCTTGAGCTCGATGCCGCGCGCCTCCGCCAGCCGCTCCAGGGAGACTTCCCGCTTTAGCCGCTCAATCTCATTTTCCGGGATACGCGCCATGCTGGAAGCCTCCTTCCGAAAATCCTGTCAAGAGGGAATCGGCTAAAAAATCAACCCTTTCAACCGAGTTGAAAAATACGGTGATTTACGGTATAAGTCAAGGGGAGATTTTGAGCCTTATGGAGACTTGCTCTTATACTGGCGGGGCGATGACAAGAACCAGACTTATTCCCTCGCCTGATCCCCAGACCGAGACCTTCGGTCAACGCTTGGCCCGGTTCCGAAAGGAGCGCGGGTACACCCAAGTGGAGCTCGCCGAACGCGTCGGCTTGGTTCAGACGCTCGTCTCCGATTACGAACGCGATAAGCTGCGGTTGAATGCAGAGATGATTGTGAAGTTTGCAGAGGCGTTGGAAGTCAGCACGGAAGACCTGCTACGACCGAACGGACACAAGCCCTTGGGGAAGAGGCCCAGTCGCCGCGTGTTGCGCCGGTTGGAGAAGATCGAAAGTCTCCCCACCCATCAGCAAGCCACTCTGCTGAAAACCATCGACACCTTTCTGCGCGGTGCGTCTGTCGCTCGATAGACGTAAAAAGCCCTCAGCCCCTCCAAGTCGTTTTAGCTCGAGTGCCCACCACCCACAAAGCCGTGTGGCGTTCTCTTCTTGGCGTTCCACTCTTTCTTGTCCACAGGGGATGCGAGAGAGGACCCCAACCCTGACCCATCAGCCCAGCAACACGGGCTTGCGCAAGCCCCTGTGCGCATAGGCGTGCGCCGAGAGCGATCAACGATCAGATTCGGCGGCTGATGACGTACTTGCACAAGCCCCTGCGCACGGGCTTGCGACGATGGAGCCAACAGGCCAGTTGAAATGCGGCACAACAGGCCATGCGCACGCGCCTGCGGCGGGCCATGCTTCCGGGCAGGTTCGACGCAGGACAAGATGCGCTGCTGCGCAGCGGCGGTGGGTGGGGTCCGAAAGAACTGGACCCTGACACCCCACCCCTCATTAGGGTGCTGCCCAGTACCGGCGGTGCTCGCCAGTACCTATTCAGAAACAAGGAGTTATGAAGAAAAACAGAGGTGTTCACAAATGCGATCATTTGATCGCATTGGCGACCAGCGAGCCCGTAACCTATTGCAGCGAGGGCACATCGCGTTTGCGATCACCAGATCGCAAACGTGACCCTGCCCAGGGGTGGCGTGTCACCCCACACAGCCGGTGCGTAAGCACCGCCACCGCTTCGCCTCCGGCGCTGGCCAATTCAGGGCAGGAGCGACGACTAATCCGAGTGAGTTGCAGCGCGACCTGCTAGCTGTTTGCTGGCCTCAGCCAAGCGTTCCTTCTCCTCCGCCATGAGCTCGTCTTCGAAGCTCCCGTAAATAGCCGCCACGCGCTCAAAGTCTTTTGCTTCCCATGCAAGGGTGGCTTCGTGCCTTTTAGGCGCAAGGCGCTTGATCTGCTCTACGCGGATTTCGGATGCCTGTTTGGTCATGGCTTTAATCGCCTTGAAGGCCTCGGGATCACGCCGTAAGAAGGGCTCAGCATACTTTTGCACAAGCTCAGCCATTTTGGGGACCAGGGTTTGGACCGCTTCACGAGTTTCCGCGAACAGCATTGTCTTGCCCCCATCGTCTCCAAAGCAGCCATCTGCCTCCGGAGCACCGGCCCACCTCAAAATCCACGGGAGGTTCACCATCTCCGGGTCGGAATCCTTCGGACCGACCTCCACGCCCATTTCGTAGGATCCTCGCGCGTGGTAAACGTTCACATAAAATCTCCTTTTGAGCGAGTACCAAGGGGTTTCGTACCGCACGAAAGTCACGTCGGCGCGCACGCGATGGTACCCATACTTTCGCAGGAACTGGAAGCTCCTAAGCACCGCGTCCTTGAACCCGAGCTTGCAGCGATTCGGACCTGCCTCAAAGCGAACCATTTCAGACCTCCTTATCTGCTTGGCGGCCACCAGTAGCCTTTACCGTCGTAAGACCATCCACTCTGGGCAAGAGCCGCTCGCTCCCGTGCGAGGAATCCCGTGTTCATCTTGTCGAGGCCGCCGTACTTCAAAGCAGTCGAATCCTTGATTGGCCGCCCTTCTGACATCTCTTGCCCCAACCGCCGCAGGTTTTGTTGCCAGTTGGCCGCTTCACTACCCTGGTCTGGAAGCGCGAGTTCGCGCTCTCCAGGCCCCAATTCCGAACCGAGGTCGGCCATCTTGCCTATTACCGGCTGACCTTCCAAGCCGAGGCTCATGGGAAGGGACAGCGAGTCAATTAGGGTTCCCATGCCAAACGAACCGAGAAAACTGAAGGTGGCTCCGGCGAAGAAGTTCACAGGACCGGCGCTCTGCTGGTACACGCTGCCAAGAACCCCCTGAGCAAAGGGGCTCAGCGCTTGATCGGGCTGGCCGAGGGGAAGGCTTCCCATGCCATAACTCACGTTGGTGTCGTAGGGCGTGAAGCTGTACCCGAGGCTCGTCCCGTTATAGGTCAACGAGCTCATATCGATGGTCCCGCTCACATAGGTTTGCCCTGCGCTACAGTTGCCCCCGGCAGTGACCGAAACCGTTATCGAAGTAGATGTCTGATCGCTCGTAGAAACACAATCGAGGCCGTCGGGGTCCACATTCGTAGTTGGGTTGTTGCCTGCGTAGGCGTACAGATTCCAGGACTGAGGATTGGCTGGGTTTACGGCGGCGAGGCCGGCGGGGTCGGGAGTGAGCCAGCGGCCCTGATCGTAGCGATACAGTCTATAGGTCGCGAAATCAGATGACGACGTGCCGTCCATCCAGATGGTCCCGGCAAACTGGTAATCCGTCTGTACGGGGTTCTTCCACATCTCGCCCCAGGGGTAGAACAGCACGTCGCTGGACAGCCCTCCGTTGTAACTGGTTTCCATGGTGGTTGAGGCCAGCGCGTTCACGTGCAGGAATTGAGCTGCGCCTCCCCCGTCAAAGGCTAACGGGCGCAAGCCCAGATAGACCGCCGAAGAACTCCACGCTCCGGACGCGTTATTCCCAACCCAAGTGCCATTGGGATCGTAGAGGAAACTGGCCGGGTTGGACGGCCACGTGCTCTGCACGCGCAGCCCCGAGGCATTATAGGTGAAACTCACGGCAGAGCCGTTATTATTGACGCTTACCGGGTGCTGTTCGGCGTCGTACTGAATGGTGCGGGTGCCGTCCCCGGTCACGTCGCCCGCCGCATCATAGGTGAACCCGGAACTGGTAATCCGATTGGTCTGTGGGCTATTTGCGTAGCTATACTGTGGACAGTAGCCGTTGGTCGACCCGTTGATCACGCAGGTCATGTTGCCGTAAGGGTCGTAGCTGAAGTCCAGGTTGTATGTGCTGTTACCGGTTGCTTGCGCACAGGCCAGCCGGTTCACAGTGTCATAGACATACAGCGCCGTATGGCTCAGGCTGCTGTACTCGGAATCGGTGTAAGTATACCCCACGACGTTGCCGTTGTTACCGCTGCTTTGCGATGTCAGCGAGCAGCCTTGCGGCATCTGCTGCCCGCTGGGCCAGGAATAATTATACGCCAGACTATAATAGGCGGCCGAGTTGCTGCTGGTGCCCAACTGAATCTGCGTTGGCTGCAAGCGATTATTGTAAGCGTAGGTCTCCTGGGTCTGCGTGCACCCGCTCCCGACACAGCCGTTTTGGAGCGTGCTCAGCGCCCCCCATGCCGTGTAGGCGATGTTCTGTGCCAAAACCGGCGGGTCTTTCGAATCACTCAGGCTGCTGGTGATTTCAGTGATGCGCTGCGCCGAGGAAACCGTGTTCGTAATGGTAAAGCCTGCCGGATGCGTCCAGCTTGTGACGTCGCCCGCAAGGTCGTAGTTGTAGTGTAAGTCCCAGGGCGCGGCGCCCGCTCCCCCCGCACCACCACAGTTGTAGGGTGTGCACTGCCAGTAGTCCGCTACGCGGCCCACGGGATCATAGCTGTAAATGCTGTTTACGTAGCCGTTCGCCGTCGACGTCCACGTATGGCTGAGGCGGCCGGCGGTGTTGTTGAGGTTGAGAAGGCCGGCCCAGGACGTCTTATCGTACTCAAAGTTCGCTGTGGGCGTGCCGTCGGAGTAGCTTTTGGTGAGAAGTCGATTGAGGGCGTCGTAGGTGTAGGTGGTGGTGATTCCGCGCTCGTCCGTGCGGCGGCAAACAGCACTTGGACTGCCCGAGCAAGGGGCGCCGCCGGAAGTGGTGTAGTAGTAATAGCGCCAATTCTGCTGGGACTCGGGTGTGGCAACCTGGGTTAGACGCGACAGCATGTCGTATTGATACGATCGCGTCTCACTCCCCTGTGTCACCCCCGTGAGATCGTTCAGTGCGTCGTAGGAGTAAGTGGTCTGATAGTTGAGGCCCGACGGATCTTCGGTTACGGAGGTGATTCGGCCCAAGGCGTCCATACACGTGTTGCGGACCTTACTCGTCTCGTCCGTGCTGGTGGCGCAATTCGCGGGGTAGGTTATGCCCACCGTGTTGCCGTCCGGACGGGTGATGGCGGCGGAGCCCTCGAGGCGGTTCAGGGCGTCATAGGAATAGCTGGTAACTCCGTAGGATGGGTCGGACTTTTTGTAGTAAGGGTTGCTCACGCTGGCCACGCGGCCCAAGCTGTCGTAAGTGGTATCGACATAGGTGGAAGCCGAGTTGTCCTGAGACTGGTAGACTCGTCCTAACCCGTCAAGAAGCTGCGTAATCTCGTGGTTGACACCCGATTTGAGAAGTGCCGAAGTAGCCACGCTGAAAGCCCCTTGTGTGTCTGTGTAGGCGGTAGTCGTCTTACCCCCATCGGGATAATCCACTTCCGTGACCCGCCAGAAATACGGGTCGGTGTAATCGAATTGGGTGGTTTGGTTGTTATTCACGTCCGTCTGAGAAGTCATCACTGCGCCATTGCAATTCCATGTCTGTGACGTTGACAGGGAAAGCGAAAGGGTGATGCTGGTGGCGAAGGCATTGCCGCACGCCCCGTAGGCGTAAGTGGTAGGATTGAGGTTGGGATCCTTTGATACGTTTACCGTCCCTGTATCGAAGTAAGTGAAAGTGTTACTCAACCCCCCTGAGCTGACGGTAGTGGGATTGCCGCGTGAGCCCGATATCGCCACATGCTGCGGAGCACCGGTTCCCGTGGGGGTCCCATAATCATAGGTGTACGTGGTCTGCGCCTGCACGGCCCCTGATCCGTTATACACGATCACCTGCGCCGGTCGGTCGTAAATCCCGTTGGTGAGAAGCGTATTATAGTTGGTTACGGTCTTACGGACCAAACCGCCCGGAGCCCCGTTCCCATAGCCGTACTCGTCGACCTCGATCACCATCCCCAAGCTTATGAGCGTGGAGGAATTGTAGTCGTAGAAAGTGTTGGTCTCGGATTCAAGGCCGTTGGGCCATAGCGTGTATACGGTGCGCTGTTGGATGACATCGCCGATCGGACTATTGCTGCCGCTGTAGGTGCTGCAAGGGAATGCCGCCCCGTTATAGCAGGTGTAGGTGGTGCGCAGCAAATTCGAGGGTGATTTCGACCCCTCATAGACTTGTCGTTCAATCTCGTACTGACCCTCAAAGGTTACGAAGGTTACGTGGTTCTGAGGGTCCGTGATGGTAGTGGTGTACTGGGGGGTTCCCGCGATGGCCGCGCGCACATACGTCCAAGTGCCGTCGGGGGTTGTGCGCGTCAGCCCCATGGTGCTGCCATCGCTGCAATTTATGCCGTCATTCGCGCCGGTGTACTGGTAGGTAATCTCCCCGCCCGTGGGGAAGGTGATGGAGGCTATGCGGCCTGATGTGCCTCCCGGCGTAGACTCGTAAGTAATCTGGTAGGAGGTTTGGTCGGGCAGAGTGATTTGTGTCACCAAATAGGCGGGTTGGCTGTATTCAGTGATATTACTGCACTGGAAGTTCGTAGCCAACTGGACAGGGGTCAGGGTCTCCGTGACTGGGGCGGTGCCACCGGAAGGAGTGACGTAGGTGTACTTGAAATATGTGGGGGCAGTGAGCGAATCCGTGGATTCCGTAAGGGCGTTGAGGTTCAGAGTATCTGTATAGGTGGGAGTATGAGTACCACCCACGCCGGAGGGAGCAGCATTGATGCGGTTGCCATTGGTGTCGATCAGCGTGAAGTTAGTACTCAGGCCCCCCAACACCCACGGATTGTAGGTGAGCCCCGAGCGTAACCTGACGGTGGCCTGGAGGTCGCTCGCCGTGGCTGTCACCTGAATGTAGTAGCCGGACCCGTCAAGAGCCGTCGTGCTCATACTGGTGGGGTAGACGTAGCAGTATGTGCTTGGCCGCTGAATGGTCAAGCCCAGGAAGGAATGATCCACCCCCCAGGGGTCTTCCCAGGTCCAGCCTGAAAAATAATTGTAGTAATACTGCTGCCCAGCCACAGTGCAGGTCCCCTGCCCACCCGATGTGGCCATGACCGTGCCCATCACGTCCATGCCCGCGCCGCCGCCAGAAATCCACCATTGCTTGGAGTACATATTCCCGAGAGGGGCCCAAATCGAGCTCTCGATATCTGCGTTGGCCACGATCGGCAAGCCGCGTCCCGGTTTGTTGATGATCGGGATCGCAATGTGTACGTTAAGGTTACCGAGATCGACATCGTCCCCCGGCCCGGCGCTCACGCTGCTGAATGGTGGGATACCCGTGGCAACTTGCGCAAGGGAGGACGGCGGGGCGACTATGGCAAATAGAACTCCAAACATAATGAGCGTGGAGTAGAAGCTCATCCTGCGCCCCATTCCGGGTTTGAACATCGAATGCATGACCATGATTGGGACCTCCTGGTTGGCGGTTAAGCTCGCCTGCCTACGGAATTGCGAAGGCGGCGGGCGACAAACCGGAGTTGAGCGTTGCGCTCGCCACAACCACATCGAGCTTAAGCACACCTGCTTCGAATCTCCGGATATGGAAAGGCAGGTGGGCGTTGCCCACAGACCGGTAATCGGCGAAATCGATCTCTACAGGGATGGCAATGTTGAAATTGTCGTCCGGATGCGTGGAAAAAGTTACAAACTCCGGGAGCAGCGAACTAGGATCGAGATATACGTCGACCGTGCTCAGTTTCTGGATGGTCTCGATCACGTCGGGACCTTGGGTGGTCATAACGCGGTAGGTGCGCACGTGTTGGACCGGGACGCCGTAGTGCGTTTCCGCGCCCACGTAAGCGAATGAGAGTTGGGGGTCGTTCATCTGAGTCAAGACTCCCAGCGCCGGAAAGAACCAAACGGCTTCGGTCCAACAGTTGTGCAGAGCGATGGGGTGCGCCGTCCCGTCCTGGTCAATCCAGGCAGCAGACCGTGCCGCAGTTGAGTAATTGCGAACTTCGGTCACGGGCCCGGACGCGAGATTGAGTTTGACGCTGCTGCTCGTTGTCCCTAGACCCATCAATACGATCGAAACGGTTTCCTGATCGGAACCGGCGATGTAGGTTGCACTGCCCACCATCGTGATGTCGCTGATCGCAGTTCCGCCAGCCATCGCGTGAAGGGTCTGACTGGCGAGGGTCGCCGCATTGGGGTCACGAACGGGAACGGGAGCGGTCTGGCCCAACACATTGCGGGGAATTAAAATGAGCAATGCCGAGCAAAGAAAAACCATCAGATTGGGGGAGAATTTGAACAGCTTCACCATGGCGGGCCTCCTAATCAGAGGGGTGACGGCGTTCGGCGCAATAACTACAATATGGATGCTATGGGGAATGTAATACTCTTGTGAAAGTGGCTTTCAAATGACGGATAGCAGAAAATGTAAATATTTTTAGAATAATTTTTCAGGGTGGGTCATATTGTCTCACGCGGCGTTGGCAAAGTGTTACAAATATCAATGCTGGCCGCTCACCAAACTTCGAAGCTCTTGGAGGGCGCCGGAAGGACGGGGCTTCACAGGCTAGCGGCCCCAGCAACCCCCAAGCCGTCAGCTTGAGCGGCACGGGCACTCCCCAATGACCTCCTTTGTAGGCAGGGAGCAAGGGCGATAATCGCTTCCGATCAGCGGGGGCGTGCCGGGCTGCCAGTCGGCAGCGCGGTCGTGACCCTCGCGAGCAGCAACACCGCGGCGGCCACGGTTCCGGCCAGCGTTACGGTCAGCGCCGGCGCGAAGACCAAGACCTTTACGGTAACGACCTTGGCGGTGGCGACCGCCCAGTCCGTCACCATCACGGGTTCCTACGGAGGTGTCAACCAGGAAGCCACCCTGACCGTGAATCCTTGATCGTAGTCCGTGGGCACGGTCGGTACAGTCCTGCCCGTGGGTTCTTCCGGCGGTGGTGGATTTACAATTGTTCAGCGGGTAGCGCGACGTGGGCGTTCTTTGCGTTCGTCTGCGGCTCTTCGTGCGTCCATGGGGATTTCATGCTCGGATACTAAGAGCACAGTTGATGTTTCCATGTTAAGAACCGCCGAGGAAGCCAGAGGGCGGCTGCCGCGCTACGACTCCCTTGGTTGGCTCATAGAACGGCACGCTGCCGGAGATGGTTTTTCGTCGTCCAGTTCAGAGTCAATCACTCGAATCTCACCCGATAATCCTTAATCCTTACCCGCCTCCAGCATGACTCGAACGGCGCGGGCCGCTTCATGCTGTAGCGCGACTCCCGTTCCATCCACCAGGACTTCGCCAATGCCCTGTTCCCTGGCCTGTGGCTAAATCCCTCCCGAGTTCAGCGGCGGGGCAAAAGCCCCGCCCTTCCATCTGCCGACAAATAAGGTCCCTAACTTCAGCAACTCAAGCTATATCTTGATAAGGTAGTTCGTATAAGTCTCGTCCCCCACGGAATAATAGGGCTCCAAACGCAGTTTTTCCCCGGCTTGATCCAGCTCGAAGGCCTGGGGATTGTGGGGAACCGGCTTCAGCGTTCTCCGGGAGGGCGAGCGGCCTGTCAATTAGTGCTTGTGGAGCATCGACCGCCACCAGCATCACCGGCCCTCGCATCACCGCGACGGTCTTGGGATGCTGATCGTCGATCGCCTCCGTCCGCAAATCCAACGGAAACTTGACCTGAAGCATGTCATTATTCTTCCAGCGACGCCGAATCGCGCAGAAGGTCCCAGGCTCCGCCGGAGCATCGAGGGGTTTGTCATTCAGGAACAGCTTGTGGCGGACGTTTCTGTCCATCCGGGTATCCGCACGTGGAGGGTGAATTCGGTTGGCGTCGGGACCATGACTTGAAGTCCGATTTCGCCGTCCTGGGGATAGCGGGTGTGCTGAATCAAGCGTAGAGGGCCGCTGTCCCACGTTCCTTGCACCTCGGAAGGAACGAACAAATTTACGAAAATCCCGTCCTGGCTCCGGAAATAGATTCCGATCAAATAATCCGCCACGTCCTGCACCAAAGTTCCGGCGCAGCACGGCCACTTCTTGGGGTAATAGGACTTTTGCACCTGCGGATGGTAATTCGAGTAGTAGAAGAAATCGCCATTCCCGCTCGGGGTACTTCGCGCCGAGAATTGTGTTATAGAGAACCCGTTCCAGGCCATCACCGTAGCGGGACTCCGCGGTAAAACGAAGCAGGTAGCGCGCCAGTTTGAATTGGGCATAACATCCGCAGGGAGTTTCAAAATGATTCTGCGTGGATGTCAGGCTCGCGCCCAACAATCCCTTATGCGGTTCCACGAATGCTTCATTGGGCCCCCACCCACCGGAGCGGTATTGTTGCGTCTGCTCGAGCATATCCCAGGCATTGCGGAGGTTTCCAAATACTTCGGGTCTCCGAGAACCTGGTACGCCTTCGCCGCGGAACTCAGCGCGATCGCGTGGCTGTAAGCGTGCTTGCCGGGAAGGATATTGATTCCCCGCGCTAACGGGTCAAAGTACTCCTTATCGAGAAGGTACTTCTTCGCCATGGCCAGGAATTCCGGCTCTCCGGTGAGCGCGTAGGAATTGAACAGGTTTTCCGGCAGGATGTAGGTTCGTCATAAGGGGCTTGTTTGGGACTATTGGGCCCGCGGTCGTATCCCACGGATGGGAATGTAGGGCATCGCTCCCCGAATGACTCGCGAGCAGCAGGTCTTTGGCCGATGGCACCTTGCCGATTTGATATGCATCCAGAAGCCCCACTTCATACTTGTCGAGAATATAGCAAGGCCAGGTGGTAGACGCTTTGGAGCTTGCATAGGGATAATCATTCGGTCCCAAGGTAGCCGCATACCCTTCCACTAGTGCCCTGACCTTGGCGTAAGCGGCCGCATCCTGGGTGGCACTCGCAAACCGGGAGAGGCCGGAAATGATTTGGCCAAGAGCGTGGCCCGGAACAAAGCCATCGGCGTCATACCACCCGCCCATATCTTCGCCGGGGGCCGGCAATCCGGCGCGCTGGCGATACACTTTCAGGAGCCGGTCGTTATCGAGGCCGAGATATGTGGCGTGGATTCGATCGAACTGATCTTTCAGCGGGCCATCGATGAGTTTGACCGCGGAATAATCGAATTCCGTAAGTTTTTCCCGGGAGCTTGCTGCCCATCCGGAGGTTCCCCCGGATAAGGCTTGTCCCCGCCGTCGTGGCCACCAGCGTTTTCAGGAAGCTTCTTCGTGTAACCATCGCTTGCACAATTTAGCCGGTCCCGTGGGGTGGCGCAACGGGAATTGGGTGGTGGGTCAATTTGATGTTGTAGACGACAGGTTGTAGACGAACAGGTTGTATACGAAAGGTTGTATACGAAAGGTTGTATACGAAAGGTTGCAGTCCAAGGCGATCGAGTGTATGTTGCCTGTCGATCGAAAATTGAAAAACGGAAAATTCCGGCTTATATAATGTGCGGAGCCCGCGATGCAAGCGGGTGGGCGTTGGTTAGGGCATTCCATGAAACAAAACGGTCTGAGCCGTCACGAACTGCCCCGCAAGCTGGGGTGGCTGGATGCGACCATGATTGTGGTCGGGATCGTGATCGGGTCGGGCATCTTCCTGCTGCCGAACCTGATTGCTCAAAACCTGCACTCGAGCGGCGCCATTCTCTCGGCCTGGATCATTTCCGGCGTGCTTTCCTATTTCGGCGCCCTGGCTTACGCGGAGCTGGGAGCGATGATGCCCGCGACCGGCGGGCAGTACGTTTATCTACGCGAAGCTTACGGCCCAGCGTGTGCCTTCGTTTGCGGGTGGACCTTTATGCTGGCCGTGCTGTCAGGGGGCATTGCCTTCCTGGCCGTGAGCTTCTCGATCTATGCCGGCCAGTTCGTTCACCTCACGCCCGTCGACGTCGAAACTCATCTCCTTGGCGCTGATTGCCGTGCTATCGGCCGTCAATTACGTGGGAGTCAGGGAAGGCGCGACTGGTGCAAGTCACTTTCACGTTTCTGAAGGTCGCGGGATTGCTGCTGCTGATCGGAGGCGCGTTTTTAAGTCACCTCGCGGTCCCGGCCGTGCAGCCGGCAGTGCCCTCCGGATTTTCGCTCCCCCACTTTGGCACGGCCATGATCGCCTGCTTGATGGCGTATAACGGCTGGACCTACATCAGCTTCGTGGCCGGAGAGGTGAAG
This sequence comes from uncultured Acidobacteriota bacterium, assembly GCA_963810005.1. Lineage (GTDB taxonomy): Bacteria > Acidobacteriota > Terriglobia > UBA7540 > UBA7540 > Bog-366. The sequence continues at coordinate 2,298 of CAWELY010000017.1, read as the reverse complement.
CAGCCGGCCCGGAATCTTCCCCGGTCTTTGACCCTGGGGATGGTCGGGGTGATGGCATTGTATGTGCTCGCGAACGTAGCTTATCTGAAGGTCATGCCGATCCCGCAGATTGCGGCCACCGCCCGCGTGGGGGCCGCGTTGGCCGAGCGCACTCTGGGGCCGATCGGCGCCACGCTGGTTTCCGTCACCGTGCTGATTTCGATTGTGGGAGCGATCAACGGCTGCATCCTCACCGCCGCGCGCATCCCTTTCGCCCAGGCTCAGGACGGCCTCTTCTTTCGCCGCTTCGGCCGCGTTCACCCGCGATTCGAGACGCCCGCGTTTGCCATCGTGCTGCAAGGCCTGTGGACCGCGGTGCTGGTGGTCAGTGGGTCCTACGAAAATCTGTTTTCCTACTCGATGGTGGCAGCCTGGATTTTCTACATGCTCAGTGTTGCGGCGGTATTCGTTCTGCGCCGCAAGCAGCCGGACCTGGCGCGCCCCTACCGCATGTGGGGCTATCCGTATACCTTGGGCGCGTTCATGCTGGTTTCGGTATGGTTCGTGGCCAATGCCTTCGTCACCGACACCCGGCCCGTCCTTTACGGCGCTCGGCATTATCGCCACGGGGATCCCGATGTACTTGATCTGGCGCAAACCGGCGCCACACGCGGACGCAACTGTGAAGGCGGAAGTTGAATCGTGAATCTCGCCTCTACGAAAGCCATCGCGTTTCAATATCTAGGGTGGGGGGCTGTCCTATTTTCGGGTGTAGCGCCGGGCTTCAGCCCGGCACGTGCCGTCCTAAAGGGTGGCGCTACGTCCAAATTAGACAGCACGGTTGGGGGGTGATCGATTCGTGATTTCCGATACCGCGTCTGCGATTGAAGTCGATCGATTACCGAAGGCGCATCATCAAGGTCATCAAGCAAGCGAAAGGCGGGCACACGGGCGGAAGCCTCTCCTGCATTGATATTCTGAATGTTCTCTACAATAGCGTGATGAATGTCCGGCCGGAGAACTTTACCAGCCCCGACCGCGATCGCTACGTTCAAAGCAAAGGGCACAGCGTCGAAGCGCTCTACGTGGTCCTGGCAGATCTGGGGTTCTTTCCCCAGGAAGAATTGGAGACGGTTTCAAAGTACAAGTCACACTTCGTTGGCCACCCAACTCGCAAGGTGCCTGGAATCGAACACAATACCGGAGCGTTGGGGCATGGTCTTTCCTTTGGTGTGGGGCAGGCGCTGGCCGGCAAAATTGATGGGCGTTCCTACAGGGTCTATGTCCTTCTGGGAGATGGCGAACTTGCGGAGGGGTCCAACTGGGAAGCTTCCATGAGCGCGGCTCACTATGCGCTCGACAATCTGGTGGTCATTGTCGACAGAAACGGGCTGCAGATCACCGGGATGACGGAGCAGGTCCAATCTCTGGAACCTCTGGAAGCCAAGCTCCAGGCCTTCGGTTATGCGCTAAGGACCGTGGACGGGAACGACGTTTCGGCATTGCGGACCACCTTCAGTGACCTCCCTTTTATTAAAGGAAAGCCCAACCTGGTCCTGGCCCGCACGACCAAGGGCAGGGGCGTCAGCTTTATGGAAAACGTGCCGGGCTGGCACCATCGCGTTCCCACGACAGATGAATACTCTCAGGCCATGCGTGAGCTCGATGAAGCCGAGCAAAACCTCAAGTGAGAAAGCTGAACCAGCGAACAGGAGGGTAAATGGAAGGAAGCATCGGTTGGGGTGTTGCAGGAGTATTGATCGCAGGGCTTTTAAACGGCAGCTTTGTGGTCCCGATGAAAAAAATGAAAGGATGGCATTGGGAAAGCACCTGGCTGGTCTTTTCCACTGTGGGATTATTGATCGTTCCCTGGCTCATAGCCTTGCTGACCGTGCCGCACTTGGGCGCACTCCTCATGAGCTCGCCCCCCGCCGAAGTTGCCAAGGTTTTGATTATTTGGACTCGGATGGGGCATCGGAAACATTCTGTTCGGTCTGGGGGTTACACAGTTAGGCTTGGCGCTCGGATACGGCATTATTCTTGGAATCATCGCTACGGTTGGCTCCGTGCTGCCGCTAATAATTCTCCATCCCGATCGCATATGGACTCGGCAGGGATATGCCTTGATGGGGGGAATGGTGCTGGTTCTGGTCGGAATCGTGATTTGCGCGATTGCCGGACGTCGGCGGGAGCGTGAGACTGCGGCCCAGAAGGTGGGAGGCCCTCAATCCGCATTCGTGGTGGGCTTAATCATCTGCATTCTGGCGGGAGTTTTCTCAGCCATGCTGAACTTCGCGTTTACCTTTGGCGCGGAACTCC
>CAWELY010000016.1:5000-136665 GCA_963810005.1 uncultured Acidobacteriota bacterium | reverse complement strand
ATCGAAACCGATTGGGCTCGCGACAGCGAGAACGTCCTGCTGCGGCAATGTCCGGTTTGCGAGCGCGATTCCATCATTGGTCACGGTCGCCGTCGCAAGCAGGCACACGATGAACACCATGACTGGATTGGGATTCGACGCGGCCTTTGCCAGGTTTGCGGAAAGACTTTCACCCTGCTTCCCCTGCTCTCTCTCCCCTACACCCACTACAGCTTGCTGGCTCGCTGCCAAGCACTGCGGCGGCGTTGGGAGGAGCACTGCGCGTGGGAAGAGGCGAGGCCTACGCTGAAGGACCCCGATTGGGTGCCCGATCCCTCCACCCTCCGCCGTTGGTCGGTCGGCCTGGACCGCTCCCAGGCAGCGTCTTCGTTTCGACGCCAAACGTTCATCCGTCTGGCGCATTGGTTGGGGTGCGGTGACGCGGCCGATCCTCGGGCTGGTCCGTTATGGCCACTGACCCCAGTTCTGCAGATTCTCTGGCCGCTGCGGCGCTGAGAAGTTTTCTGTTTCCCCCACCATCCTTGCCTGGGAACGCTGCCCCCTTTCTCTTAGGCTCGTCTCCAGAGGCAAAAACAGCGCCATGGGTGAGGATCTCGAAAAACTCAAACAGCGCCTGCCCCTGCTGGAGTATTTACGGCAGCAGCATTGGACCGCTCGGCCGACCGGTCACGGCGGCGAGTTCGTGGGACTCTGTCCGTTACACCCGGAGACCCGGCCTTCCTTCTATGTCAACGCCCGCAAAAATCTCTTCTACTGTCATGGCTGCGGCCAGGGCGGCGATCTGATTCGCTTCGTCGAGTTATCCCAACACTTGTCCTTTCACCAAAGCCTCACCTATCTCGAACAGCACAAGGCTGCGGCGAAGGCGGGCCCGTGCTGAAGGAGACGGCGGCTTTCTATCACCGCCAGTGGCCGCATTACCCGGAAGCCCTCCGTTATCTCCAACACCGAGGAGTGCACGATGCCGCGCTCCTGCAAGAACTGCACATGGGTTATGCCCCCGGCGGGAGCTTGCGGAGTCATCTCACCGCGCAAGGCTATTCCCTCGATCTGCTGCGGCGCATCGGCGTGGTTAACGCGCAAGGCCACGACGCCTTCTACCGGCGAGTAATTTTTCCCTGCTACCAGGAGGGGGGTGTGGTCAACCTCTACGGCCGCAGTCTGGACACCGCCTTCGCCCATCGCTTCCTCCCCGGCTCCAAGGGCGGCTTGTTCGCCTGGGAAGCGGTTCGTCAGTTCCCCAGCGTGATTCTTGTCGAAGGGATGTTCGATCTGGCGGTGTTGTGGCAGGCCGGTTTCCGCCACACCACCTGTGCGCTGGGCACGCATCTTACCCCGGACCAGTTTCGCCAACTGTGCGACCGCCCGCGCACCGTTTATCTCACTTTCGATGTCGACGCCAACGGCAGTGGCCAGCAGGCCGCGCAGGCCTTAGCCCCTCGTCTCCGGGCGCAAGGCATCACCACTCGCCGCGTCATCCTGCCCTCTGGCCACGATCCTAATTTCTTCTTCGTCCAGGGCGGTGACGCGCGACAGTTCCACTCTCTCTTGGAGGAAGCCCTACCATGAGGTTCCATGTCATCCGCTCTCAGACCCCCAACCCCGCCCAAAGTCCTCTTCGCGTGATCGAGCACGAAAGCGGCCGGGAGGTCGGCTGGGTCAATCGTTACCTCGACCGCGAGTATGTCCGCCGCCTGGCGGACACCACGCTGCGCAGTTGCGCTTACGCTCTGTTGCACTTTGTGCGCTGGTGGGAGAGTCTTCGTCATACCGGCGACGTGCTCGAAGGTGACCTGACGAAGTCGACGCTCCTGGATTATCTGAAGTTCCAATGCAGCCACCAACCTGCGTTTTCCGGTTCCACCATCAATGACCGCATTGCCGTTGCCGAGCGCGCCCTGCGCAACGAGTTCCCCGACGCCCCCGACCCGATGGCACCGGGCTTTCAGCAAGCCTATCTGCGGCGTGGACCGCTGGGGGTGGGCCGGTCAAGGGTAGCGATAAGCCGGTTGCGAGTCAGAGTGCCCAAACGCCAGATCGTCCCGCTGTCCGTGGAGGAGGTGGCACGTTTTTGGTCCAGCTTCCGTACGGCGCGGGACTTGGCCATCGTGGGCTTGATGCTCCTGCACGGACTGCGGTCCGCCGAAGTCTTGGGTTTGAATGAGGACGACGTGTTGCTCGCCGAAGCCCAGTTGCGCGTGCGCGGCAAAGGTCACAAACTGCGTTTTCTGCCCCTGGCCCCGGAAGCCGTGCAACTCCTCGATCACTATCGGCGGCTGGAGCGGCCTCATCCCTGCACGGCCGCACTCTTCGTCTCGCTCAAGGGACCGGCGCGCGGAACCCGCATGACGCTGCCGGGACTGCGCTCCTTATTCCGCTACCATTGCCAGCGCACCGGCATCAAGCTCGCGAACCCGCATCGCTTCCGACACACCTTTGCCTCGGACATGGTACGCGGCGGCATCAGTCTGCCCGCGCTGATGCAGTTGATGGGTTACGCCGACATCCAAACTACTCTGCGCTATGTGCAGATCACCCCGCAAGACATCTACCAGCAGTACACGCGCGCCGTGGCGCAGCAAGTTCGGCCCCTCCCGAGGCTCTCCTCATGAATCGCGCCCGGCACCCCCCGCTCCTGCATCCGCTGGCCGCCGTCTTCGACCGCGCCGTCGATTCTCTCGGCGCGGCGCTCGGCCCCGAAAGCCATCGTCACTACCGTGGGACCGTCCGCAACTTCCTGCGCTATCTCGGCGCCGCTCACCCCCAGGTGAACTCCCTCGAGCAACTGCGACGGGATCCTCACCTCCTCGGCTGGATGTCCTGCCTGCGCTCCCAGAAGCCGCCGCTCGCCACTTCCTCCTATATCAACCGCCTCATCGCTCTGCGTCCCCTGCTCACCGAATTGGCTTGGACCGAACAGCTTCCGCAGCTCGCCCGTCTGATTCGTCGCGAGGACATCCCCCACCCTCCGCAAAGACTGGCACGCCCGCTCACCGCCCAGCAGGATCAGCTTGTGCAGCAGGAGTTCGTCCGCCGCAACGATCGGGAGAGTAACGCCTTTCTGCTCATCCGCCATACCGGCCTGCGCATTGGCGAGTGCGCCGATTTATCCTTCGATTGCCTGCGCTCGACCGGCCCCCAGCAATGGGCCATTCACGTCCCGCTCGGCAAACTCAAAACCGAGCGGATGGTCCCAGTGGATGCGTTGGTGGTGACGGTCGTTCAACGCTTACGATTCTTCCGCTTCCTCGATCCGCGGCCTCCCGATGGCCAACTCCTGGCCCGGCGCAGCACCCGCGATGCTCTCGTTCGTCAACTCCGCCGCTATCTACACGAGGTCTGTGAATCTCTGGGCCTGTCCACACGCATCGTCCCGCATCAGTTGAGACACACCTATGCCACGGAAATGCTTCGTGCCGGGGTTAGTTTTCCCGCGCTGATGAAACTACTCGGCCACACTTCTCCCGACATGACCATGCTCTATGTGGAAGTAGCGTTGAATGATCTCCAGAGGGAATTCCAACAGGCTCGTTCCAAGCCTCGGCATCTGGTTCCCCAGCCGAAAGCGCCTTTTACCCACTTTCGAACTGGCCTCGATGGAGTTATCGATTCTGTGCTCGCCGCCCAGCATGCCCTGGAGATGTTCCGGCGGTCGCTGGCGGTCGGTCCTACCCGCCGTTGCCTCGACCGGCTCTCCAATCGCCTCACCAAGATCGCCGCCGAAGCCCGCAAACTCCCCACCCCCTGAGAATGGGCAGAGATTGGCCGGTTATGTCGCCAAACCGTGGATGTGATCTGCGTGTCATCTCTGACAGTTATGCCCGGATGAGCCACTCGGAAACAATCCACTTGGCTGATACGGCCTTACCATGTTGGTGTCCGGCATCCCCTGCCAGAGTGACGATTTGTCACCATCGGCGGCGAGTCTCGCAGCCCATTTCCTTCGGGTAGGAAATTGCAGGCGGGAATTGTAAAATCTTTTCCTAGCGGGAGGAAATTCTGCCAGAATTCTGTTGACAACATACGTTGGGAATGAGTGCTAGAGTATTTGGATCCTGCATGGAAAAACTCTTGAGCCCCCACGAAATTCGCTTCGCGGCGTTCGCCGTTGATCTTCAAGCCGGTGAGCTACGCAAGCACGGAGTGAAGATAAGGCTCCAGAAACAACCCTTTCAAATGCTGTCGGAGTTGCTCGAGCGGCCGGGCGAAGTGGTGACGCGCGAGGAACTGCAAAAGAAGCTGTGGTCCGGCGGCACCTTTGTGGACTTCGAGCACAGTTTGGCCACGGCGCTCAAGAAGCTCCGCCGGGCCTTAGGCGATTCCGCGGTTCACCCCCAATTCATTGAAACCCTGGCCCGGCGAGGCTACCGCTTCATCGCAACCTTGCAAGAAAAACCTCAAGCGGGCAAGCCGATTCTGGCGGTACTGCCGTTCGAGAACCTGACCGGTAATGCCCGCGAGGAGTATCTCAGCGATGGGATGACGGAGGAGATGATTGCGCGGTTGGGACGCTTGTACCCGCAACGTCTGGGCGTTATCGCCATGGCCTCTGCGATTCGATACAAAAACACCAACCAGGACATTGACCAAATCGGGCGAGAGTTGGGGGCGGATTATGTCCTCAAAGGCAGCCTGCGCCGCGCGGGCGACCGGGTCCGTGTCAGCGTGGAACTTATCCGGGTCAAGGACCGCACTCACCTCTGGGCCGATAGGTTTGAGGGCGCTCGGGCCAATGTCCTGGCGATCCACGGCGAGGTTGCCCGCCGCATCGCGGGCTCATTGCGGGTGGAATCGCCTCCTGCCCAGCGCGCGGCAATGGCCGGGGCTTCGGCCACCAATCCGGAAGCCCACGGCGCGTTTCTCAAAGGCCGCTACGGCTTGAACAAAGGAACTGCCGCAGGGGTCAAGAAGGCGATCGAGCACTTTGCGGAGGCAACCTCCAAAGATTCCGGGTATGCCGTGGCTTATGCGGGGTTAGCTGTCGCCTTGGACTTGGCGGATCACTTCCGTGTCCTTTCCGGCCAGCAGGCTTTCCCGCGAGCCAAGGCGGCAGCGATCCGGGCTCTGGAGCTTAACCCTTTGCTTCCCGAAGCCCACAACGCCCTGGCTTTCGCCAGGCATTCCTTCGACTGGGACTGGGCGGGAGCGGAGCAAATCTACCAGCGCGCCATCGAGCTGAACCCGAACTTTGCGACCGCCCGTCATTGGCACGGGTTCTATCTAGGAATGCTGGGGCGCGTGGATGAGGCCCTGGCGGAGATGCGGCGAGCCCAAAGGCTTAATCCCCTCTCCCTCATCATCCGAACCCACTTAGGCCTGATGTTGCACTGGGGTGCCGGTACGATGAGGCGATCGAACAGCTCCGCCAGACCCTCGAAATGGAGCCTGACTTCGCCGCGGCGCACTACTTCCTTGGCCGGGCCTATGAGCAAAAGGGAAGGTACGAGGAAACGATCACGCATCTCGAGCAAGCGCTGGCAATTTCCCCGGGTAGTCCCGACCGGGTGGGGGCGCTCGGTCATGCCTATGCCACGGGTAAGAGAAAAGGAAAAGCGGAGAAGGCGCTCAAGGAATTGCACAAGCTGTCGGAACGGAGATTTGTCTCGGCCTACGATTTTGCGATTATTTACGTCGGCCTGGAGGAAGCAGACCAGGCGTTCAAGTGGCTGGAAAGGGCTTGCCAAGAACGCTCCTTCTCGATGCTTAAGAGCCTCAAGGCGGAGCCCAGGCTGGACCCTCTGCGTCCCGATCCTCGTTTTCAAGACCTCGTGCGCCGCGTCGGTTTGCCCCCTTAGCCGCTGGTGGGGACGAGCCGCGGACCAAAAGTGGCTCGATTGCAGGCTGAGTGTTTGTCGTTTATGACTGGGTATCTGTGGAGCTTGAAATGGGTGCCGGGTGATGGCTTCGGGGCAGGTGGTTTCTACGTTATGGGTGGGCGCCGGGTGAAGTTGCGGCAGCGGCAACATCTTGTGGCCCACGGCGAACGGAGCTGTGAGAAAATCGTGTTGTAGCGGCGGTCAGTGACCGCCGCTACAGATCGCGACGCCGATCTTTTCACGGCTCCAACAGCCTTGGGAACAAGAGAAGTGGAAATCTTTCTCAAGCCCTGTCAGGGGCTTTCCCTTCCCGTCTCGATCCGTAAGTTTCGCTTAAAGCTAATGATTTTCCACTCCGGCGGGGAGGGCCGAGCGGGCGCCCGGGCGCGAAGGACTTGTGTAGAAATCCTGGGTGATGTAGAGCCTGCCGTCCGGCCCCGGCACTATCCCGATGCCGACTTCGCTGAAGTCAGGGTTCAAGATGTTGGCCCGATGATTCTTGCTAAATCGCGGCTCGTTCATAAAAGCCGCTTCCGCGCGGGCGACGCTGCCATAGATAGCGATGTTTTCACCCACCGCTTGCCATTCCAATCCGGCGGCCTCGACGCGCGTGGCAACAGACCTTCCCTGCGGGTCTTCGTGGGCAAAGTACCCTTGATTCAGCATGTCGAGGGAATGCGCTCGCGCCACCGCCGCCAGCCTGTCGTTCCACCGGAGAGGCGCCGCTCGACCGCTGGTTTCTGGCGTGTTCGCGGGGTCATCCCGATCGCGGTTGACCAGCTCATACATCAGTTGTTCCATGTCGCAGATGCGGTCGAACCCCACGCTCCGCCGGCTCGGGATTTCAGATGCCGGCGTGTTCCCTCCCTCTCTAAAGTGGTGCCACCCGCCGGATGGGGGAGGTTCTGTGACGGGAGCACTCTGACTCTCGCCGAAGTGATGCCAGACGCCGGGTTCGCTGGGCTTGCGATCAGCCGTGTTGGGGGCCGCCGGGGTAGCAGACTGGGAGGAAGCTGCGAGCGCCGGCTGGACGGGGGTCTGAGCCCAATCTGGGACCAGGGCAACCACCGTTGCCAAGCACACGAGCGCCGCAAAAACTACAACTCCACGGATTTTGGGGAGGGGTCTCATCCGCAGCCCTCAATCTACATTATATCGCACTCCCGTGCTCCCCACCGATATGTCCGAACGAGTGGTAGTGGTACAGTTTGAATTTTACAGAATTTTACAGGTCCCTTGCCTAGACTCGGTTCTAGCTGGATGGTGACTGTATGTATCCTCATCATCAATGGGAAACGCCGACCGTAATCGTGTCGGATGGCGGGTACGGCGTTCTTGGCTTTGAAGGCGACACCTCCGATCACCTCAGCTTGCCCGAATGGTACAACCCGCATATTGCCGCATGGTCGAAACGCGCGACTCCGTCCACCACTCTGTGGTTTTGGAACTCCGAAATCGGGTGGGCCGCAGTGCATCCGGTCCTTGAAAAACACGGATGGCGCTACGTGAACGCGAACATCTGGAATAAGGGCAAGGGCCACATCGCGGGCAATGTAAACACCGCCAAAATTCGGCGATTCCCTGTTGTCTCGGAAGTCTGCGCTCCGTCTACTATTGCGGGTTAGGGGTGACGAAATCGACGCCGCGATCTCCGTTCACGCGCTGGGTAGCGGCGAGGTCGAGATCGGCGAGCGGGACTTGCCGCGTCCTCTGGTTGGAAAAAACCCAAAGCGTCTTGCCCAGGATGGCGTAGTCCTGCACTTCCATTTGGTGGCCGTCGCGGTATACGAAGAGGGTGGTAGGAGGCTTTTCTTCGGCTGCCTCGGGAGGCTCCGGAGCGGGGGCGCCACGCGAGTCGCGCATCGCCTGATCCTCGCGCATCATTTCAACTTGTTCCGCCAGATTGCTGACTTGCGCGGCGAGTTGATTGTCTGGCTCCGCGATGGGAGATGGCACGGCAGTCTGGTCGGTCTCGTACCCCATCGTTGGGAACCAAAGGGGATAGACAGGTTCAACGCCCAAGGAAGGACGTCCAGAATAGAATTGCCGGCAGTATAAGGAACCTGCATAGGAAGGGTTCAGGAGGCATGTCGACTGTCCGGAATCGATCAGGGACGAGCCGGTCACAGGTGGAAAGGCAAAATTTAGGGGAGCGGCGCTGGGGGTGGCGGACCTGGAGGGCCGAGGCCCGGGTCGCGTTCGTGGGGCGGTGGGGAAGCTTCGATGATAACTCCCGGAACCAGCAAACGAACGGGACCCGCCACGAGGTTGCGCACATAGACACAACGGTACTAGCAAACCCGCCATAACAACCGCGTTGGCGAGCACCCTACGCATACCCACATATTAACAGAAATCGGGAGTCAAGACATTTCTTATTTGGATTGCGGCTCGGCCGCGACTGACCTTGGAAAGAATCTAATTGACAATTTTAAAACACCTGTTTCATACTACTGTTTGGAACGGGCGTTTCCCTACCATGGCAAAGAGAGAGACAGTTCATGACAACGAAACCCGTGGCCGCGTACTGGAGGCTGCGGCGCGCCTCTTTGCTGAGCATGGCTTCAACCACGTGAGCATCCGAGATATTTGTAGGGAGGCAGGATCGAACGTAGCGTCTGTCAACTACCATTTCGGCGACAAGCTGGGCCTTTACCGGGAGCTCATTGGCGCAGTCGCGGAAGGAATGAACGACGCCAAGAACAGCGCTTTTGGAGCAGGCGCGGGACGGCCACCGGAAGAGCAATTGCGCGCCTATATTCGCGGCTTTCTGCATCAACTCCTCGACCAGAATCCTGAGGAAACATGCTGGCTGGAGAAACTCATGGTCCGGGAGACGACGGAGCCGACTCCGGCGCTGGATTTAATTATCGAAAAGGGCATCAAACCCGCTGCGGAGCGTCTCGCAAAGCTGGTCGGAGAGGTCCTGGGATTGCCTGCCGACGACCCGCGAGCCATGCAGGGCGCGGGGGCCATCCAGGGTCTCTGTATCTGGTATCGGTCCACGCGCCCGGTGGCGGAGCGCATGTTCCCGGAACTGAAGATTACGCCAGAACGCATTGATGAGATCGCGGATTTTGTCGCGGATTTTTCCTTGGCTGGGATTCGCGCCTTGGTGCAAAATAAGAAGGAGTGCGAAGGAGTCCTGGGCGCTCCCGCCGCCCGCTAAATCCTCCGCCGCAGGGCTTAGAAGTCTTGTCACCAACCAGGATTTTGAGGCATCGAACATATATGCCGGTTGCCGACCTATCTTCGTTGAAGATTGACGACGTTCACCGCTCGGGCAGTTCGGGGGGGAAGTTCTGGCGCATATTTTCCGCCTCCTTGGGCGTGCTGGTCCTGCTCGCCGGGGGTGTTTTCGCTTTGCGGTCGCGGGAGCCTGTGGTGGAGGTCGCGGCGGCGCGTACGGCGAACACCCCGGAGGCGGAGACTCTGCTCAACGCCAGCGGCTACGTCACACCCCGCCGGCGCGCTACGGTAGCGGCAAAAATCACCGGACGCGTTACCGGCGTTTTCTTTGACGAAGGCATGAGTGTCCGGGAAGGCCAGCTTCTCGCCACTCTGGACGACTCCGACGTCAAGCGCGCCCTCGACTCTGCCATCGCCGATCGCAAATCCTCGCAGGCAGCCATCGCCGATTACGAGGTGCAATTGAAGTATGCGCAAATCGCCCTGCGCCGCACCCAGGAGCTCCATGATGCCCAGGTGCAGAGCCAGGATGCTCTGGACATCGCCGGTACCAACGTGGACAGCCTGAAAGCCAAGATTACCCTGGCCAAGGACCAGGTGGAGGCTTCGGCCACCCGCATCGAGCAGGCCCAACAGAACGTGGATAACTGCGTCATCCGGGCGCCCTTCAGCGGAGTCATCGTCTCCAAGGACGCCCAGGTGGGTGAGATGGTCTCGCCCCTTTCCGCGGGCGGCGGCTTCACCCGGACCGGCATTGCCACCATCGTCGACATGAACTCGAATGAGATCGAAGTGGACGTTAACGAGGCTTATATCGCCCGCGTCCAGCCCGGCCAGAAGGTCACGGCCACCCTCGATGCCTATCCCGACTGGCAGATTCCCAGTCATGTGCGTACCATTATCCCCACCGCCGACCGCCAGAAGGCTACCGTCAAAGTGCGCATTTCTTTCGATCGGCTTGACCCGAAAATTCTCCCTGACATGGGCGTGAAGGTGGCTTTCCTCAGCGCCGAACCTGCGCGGAAGAAGGCCAAGAACCAGGATCAGGCACCTGCCAAGGCCATCATTCCCAAGAGCGCCGTACATGGCGACGGTGGCGCCTCCTATGTGTTCGCGGTGCGCGAGGGGAAGCTGGAGCGCCGCGCCGTCAGCCTCGGCCGCGGGATTGCGGGCGATGTGGAAGTCATCGCCGGCGTAAACGCGGGCGATGAACTCGTGGTGAGCGGTGCGGAAGACTTGCGCGACAGCCAGAAAGTAGAAACACGCACGCGGGAGTGAGACGGCGGCAGGCAGTAGGCAGTAGGCAAAGGCGAAGAACCAGTCAAAAGGCGAAAGCAATCAAACACGTCTTGTAGGGGCTGGGCTTGCCCTGCCCTGACCACCACGCACCCCAAGGGGTGCCCTAGGGGCAGGGCAAGCCCAGCCCCTACAAGCACTCGGACAGGAGCAGAACATGGTCAGCGTCAATACTAACGGGAATTCCTCGGCCCTGATCCAGGTGCGCGGCCTCAACAAGACTTACCGGCGGGGTGGCGAGCAGATTCAGGTGCTACAGGGCCTTAATCTGGACGTGGATAAGGGCGACTTCGTGGCGTTCATGGGGCCGAGCGGGTCGGGAAAAACCACGCTGCTCAATCTCCTTGGTGGTCTCGACGTGCCCACCTCCGGCGCGGTTTCCGTGGCGGGCGATGAGATCACCCACATGTCTAGCGGCAAGCTCACCGATTGGCGCGCCCGCCACGTTGGCTTCGTCTTTCAGATGTATAACCTCGTCCCGGTTCTCACCGCGTACCAAAATGTTGAGCTCCCGCTGCTTCTCACCCGGCTCTCTCGATCCGCACGCCGCCAGCACGTAGAAGCCGCGCTCGCCATTGTCGGGCTCAGGGACCGCGCCAACCATTTTCCCCGCCAGCTCTCCGGCGGGCAGGAGCAGCGTGTGGCCATCGCCCGCGCCATCGTCTCCGATCCTGCTTTCCTCCTCTGCGACGAGCCCACCGGCGACCTCGACCGCAAGAGCGCCGATGAAATCATGGCGCTCATCGAGGAGCTCGTTGCCCAGCACGGCAAGACCGTGCTGATGGTCACCCACGACCCGTTGGTTGCCGCCCGCGCCCACATGGTGCTGCACCTGGAGAAAGGCGTCCTGGTGGAGGCGTCAAAGTCACGTCAAAACGCCATGGCGGGAGGTTTGGCATGAAATACCGCCGGCTCATCCTGTCCAATTTATTCCGCAAAAAGGTTCGCCTGATTCTCACGCTCGGTTCCTTTGCCGTGGCTTTATTTCTTTTCGCCTTTCTTGCCGTGGTACGGGAAGCCTTCAACCGCGGCGGGGGCATCGCCGCCGCCAACCGGCTGGTCACCATCAACCGCGTCTCGATCATTCAGCCCCTGCCTCTTTCTTATGGCGACAAGATCGCGCGCATTCCCGGTGTCGAGCGCGTCACCCACGACAACTGGTTCGGCGGTGTCTATCAGGACGAGAAGAACTTCTTCCCGCAATTCGTGATCGACCCGGAAAACCAGCGCCAGGTATTCCCCGAGCTGCTCGTTGCCGATGACCAGTGGAAGACTTTTCTCCAGGACCGCCAGGGCGCGATCGTGGGCGCGAGCACGGCCAAGCGCTTTGGCTGGAAGATTGGTGATCGCATCCCGATCAAGACCACGATTTATGGGGGCGGGGGGGCCTGGGAGTTCAATATTGACGGCATCTATCATGGCCAGCGTCCGCAGGATGACGAGACGCAGTTCTGGTTTCAGTGGGACTATTTCGAGGAGCGTGTGCCCGAGCGGGCCAAGGGGCAGGCGGGCTGGTATACCGTCAAGCTCGATTCGCCGGATGACGCCATCCGCGTAGCCAAAGCCATTGACGCCGAGTTTGCCAACTCCCCCTACGAAACCAAAACCGAAACCGAATCCGCTTTCGCGGCAAGCTGGGTGAAGCAGTTCGGCAACATCGAGTTCCTTATCCTTGCCATCGGCAGCGTGGTTTTCTTCACCCTGCTGCTGGTAACGGGCAACACCATGGCGATTTCCGTGCGCGAGCGCACCGGTGAGCTCGCCATTCTCAAGGCCATCGGGTTCAAGGATGGTCCCATACTTCTCTTGGTGCTGGCGGAGGCTCTGGCCATCGCGCTGTGCGGGGGGATTCTGGGTCTGGGGCTGGCCTTGCTCGCCATTCCCGTCCTCAGTTCGGCCCTGAGCGGCTTGTTGCCCAACCTCATCCTGTCCAAATCGGTGCTGGCGGCGGGCATCGGCTTCGCCCTGTTGGTGGGAGCATGCAGCGGCCTTCTGCCGGGCATCGGCGCCATGCGTTTGCGCGTCGTGGAAGCGTTCCGGAGAATCTGAAAAGGCAGTGAACTACTGGACAGTGAACGGTACACAGGTGCACAGTAGGTAGTGGCTATCCGGTTGCCATTGGCACTAAAGACTAGCCACTATCCACTGTTCACTATTCACTATCCACTGGTGTTAAACTATGGCCATTCCTGTCGTCTATAACTTGCGCAGTGTGAAGGCGCGCTGGACCTCCGCCATCGTGGCCGTCCTGGGCATTGCCGGAACCGTCGGCGTCTTTGTCGCCATGCTCTCTCTGGCCCGCGGGTTCCGCGCCACGCTGGTTTCATCGGGCTCGTATGACAATGCCATCGTGATGCGTGCCGGCGCCACTTCCGAAATGATGAGTGGCGTTACGCTGGATTCGGTGAAAATCCTCCAGGATGAGCCGGGCGTGGCACGCGTGAACGGCGAGCCTCTGGTGACTTCGGAAGTCGTGGTGGTGGCGCCCTTCCCGCTGCGCTCCACCGGCACGGACGCTAATGTGCAAGTCCGCGGGGTTTCGCCCAACGTCCTCACCGTGCGCCGGAACGTCAAGATTATCCAGGGCCGCATGTTCCAGCCGGGCCTTTCCGAATTAGTCGTCGGCCGCTATGCCACGAACAGTTATTCCGGCCTGACCGTGGGAAACCAAGTGCGCTTCGGCGGCGGGAATTGGACCGTCGTGGGGATTTTCGATGCCGGCGGCTCGGCCTTTGATTCCGAGGTCTGGTGCGACGGCCGGGTGCTCGACGACGTTTATAAGCGCCCCAACAATATCTTCCAATCGGCCACCGTCCACCTCTCTTCGCCCGACGCGTTCCAGAATTTCAAAGATGCGGTGAGCAAGGACCCCCGCCTTGATGTGGATGTGAGCCGCGAAATTGATTACTACGCCAAGCAGTCGCAGATGATGACGCGCCTCATCACGGTTCTGGGTGGCCTGGTGGCGGCGGTCATGGGCATCGGCGCGGTTTTCGGAGCCCTCAATACCATGTATTCCGCGGTTTCAGAACGCGGCCGTGAAATCGCCGTCATGCGGGCCTTGGGTTTCGGCGCCATCGCCGTCGTCTTCTCTTTTCTGATTGAGGCGGTGCTGATCTCCTTTGTGGGAGGCGCCATTGGCTGCGTGGCGGTTCTGCCTCTCAACGGCTTCACCACCGGCGCCATGAACTGGCAGACCTTTTCCCACATGGCCTTCGCCTTCAAGATTACGCCCGGCCTGCTTTTGGGCGGAATCATCTTCGCGCTGGGAATGGGGGTGGCGGGCGGCTTGCTCCCGGCAATCCACGCCGCGCTTCGGCCCATCTCCGCGGCGCTCCGCTCCTTGTGAGGGAACGGCTACCTATTGAATGGGTGGCCAGTCCTGGAGCGATGCCTCCGCTCGTCTTCGCAAAGCCGCCAGCCTTCCCCCCGAGGTTAGGCCAGCCAGGGGCGCGTTCGGTCCAAGTTTTCAGCCAGACCTGTTTGGCAATCGCCACATCTTCGGCAATTTGGAAATCAAACATGCCGGCGCAGATGAAGTCGGCTCCGCCCTGGAAGGCAAACCGGAAAGCCCTTTCCGGGGGAATTGCTCCCGCCGCCATCACCTTGAAGGCAATCCAGGGCTTCTGGAACTGCGGCCATGACCTCGCGAGTCGCTCTCGGGCTTGATATCCCACATGTTGTCGTGATTGTCGGGACTGCCGCGAGTCCACGAGGAACTCAACGCGCTGGGCTCGAGGCGTGGCGGACCAATAATCGTCCGCGTGGTAAGTCTTCATGAAGAAATCGGGCTGGATACCCGCCTTCATGCAGGCCTTGGGGTTCTCGATCGAATGAGCGCCCAGGCCGGAGGGCAGTCCTGTCTTTTTCATCAGTTCCAGGGCTTCACCCAGCTCATCCAGCAGGCCCCGGTCGACGAAGGAATCGCAAACCCCGCCTTGGATGTAAAGAGCGTTGGGTTCATTGTCGAGGACCTGCTTGAGGTGCTCCTTCATGTCGGCCAAGCGGATATCGTAGTAATACTTGTGCGGGATGGACCTCCGAGATCCATTGAATTTTCCCGCCCCGTTCCTTCCGATACCGCTTCATGATCCGCACCGGTTTCTCGAAGGGGTCGGAAAGCACAGTATTGATGCCTTGTTCTTCGCACAATTGCCAGGTGTTCATGACCCGCTCGTCCGTCTGGTATTCCTGCATCAGGCGGCCCACATAATTCAAATCGCGAGAATGCGAGTAGCCGCTCACTTGGTTGCAGCCCAGGAACAGGCGTGTCACATTGAGAGTCCCGAGCTTGCCCGTGGGAAGGCCCTTGTGAAAGGTTTGGGGCATGGTGATGGCCGAGGCCCTGGGCGGCGCTGCCAAGAGCAGTGCTTCTCGTGCGAATTCAGCGCTGCGGCGCTCCCCAGGGCGGCCAGCGCCGAGGTTTTGAGGAAATCGCGACGGTTATGAAGATCAGACATATGAAACCTCCTAGGAATCGAGTTGAATGATGGCGCGCAAAGAAAACCCGCACGACCCACTGCGGTGAATCTGCGGCCTCCTTTCCGGGAATCAACCCCGGAAAAGTCCCCCGCAGGCTATCAGGATTCTCTTCCCGGTTCAACGCCTTCCTGGAGCCCCCCAATCCGCCGATAACGACGCGGTATGTACGGGGACGGCTTGCCGTCCCCTTTTTCGGCGGGCCAGTGGCCCGCAGGGGTAGGGCAAGCCCTACCCCTACGTCGTAACGAGCGCACCTGAAAGGTGCAGTGCCGCACGGGGCCAATGTGCTTTGTCATTTGCCCCGCAAACTTAACGAGCCGTTATCAGCGGATTGAGGTTGCCCCCTGATCCGCACGTAATTTAGTGAAAGGGCGAAAAAATCTTATGGGGAGTGCATTTTTCTCTTGACATGTTATAGATAATATGTATATATTGTGTCTATGTCCGCACGCATCCCAACGCAACAGAAGTCGCCTTTTGAAATCGACGCCCGGCCCTTGCACGAGATGTCCAGTCCCCACGCCGGGCTGCTGGCCACCTCTCGCGCCTTCCGCTCGCTCGGCATTCCCGCTCTGGCCGCGGCGCATCTTCCAACTCAAGCAGCGCCAGCGCGGGTTTGACGAGGCGCAATACCTGGAAGCGATTGTCCTGCTGCAGACCGCCGGCGGCGATTGCCCCGAGGATATGCAACTGCTGGGCAACGACCCCTGCCTGGAACGGGGCTTGGGTTTCCCGCTTCCCAAGGTGAGTGCGGTGCGGGGTTTTCTCGAGCGCTTTCACGATGAGGCCTTGGAAAATCCCGCCCTCCGCGCGCGGTGCAGAAGAGTTTCATCGTGCCCAGCAGTGCGCCGGTGGAGGGATTGCAGGCGGTGCAAGCCGGCGTGGTGCGCCGCATCGCCCAGCTCTACGCCGAGCAGCAAACCGCCTTGCGCATCGCCACGGTAGACCAGGATGCGACGATTATCGAGAGTCACAAGGCGGCGGCGCAGGCGCACTATGAAGGAGGGCGAGGCTACCAACCCATGGTGGCGGTCTGGGCGGAAGCCGATCTGGTGTTGGCGGACGAGTTTCGCGATGGCAATGTGCCCGCCCAGCAGGAGCCGCTCACCTGCGCCAAGCTGGCCTTTGCCGCACTGCCGGAAAATATTCAGGAGCGCTATTTTCGCGGCGACTCCGCCTGCCACGAGAACGGCTTGCTGGGCTGGCTGAAGCATCCGGACCGCGCCCAGGAACCGGGGGGCCGCATTGGCTTTGCCGTCAGCGCCCAGCGCAGCGTGGAGTTGACCGCCGCCCTCACCCAAGTTCCTGACGCGCAGTGGCGGACCTATGATGGGGAAGCCGACGGCACGTTGCGGCAATGGGCGGAAGTCGATTTCGTTCCCGGGCGAACGTGGAGAAAAGAAGGACACCCAACCCTTGCGCTATGTGGGCCTGCGCCTGCTCAAGCCGCAAGGGGTGCTCTTCGCCGACGGCACGGACCGCCATCATCATGCGGTGATTACCAATCTGGAATGGGCCGGGGACCGGCTGCTGCGGTGGCACCGGGAGAAAGCCGGCACGGTCGAGCACGTGCACGATGAAGTCAAGAACGAAACCGGCGGCGGCCACCTGCCGAGCCAACATTTCGCCGTCAACGCCGCCTGGTTCAAGCTAGCGTTGTTGACCTACAATCTGGCCAGCGCCATCAAGGGGCTGTGCTTCGCGCCGGAAGAACGCACCGCGCGCTTTAAGAAGTATCGACTGCTGCTGGTGCATCTGGCGGGACGGATGAGCCGCTTCCGCTGCAAGCTGCGCTTGCGCTTCTGCGCCCGCCCCGAAGCCATCGCTCGCGTGCAGAAAGTCTGGACCGTCTTCGCCCTGCCCACCCAAGCCACCGCCTTCACCTAAACGCCGAGCGTCCACCCCCACCTCATCCCCCTGTCAACTTGCGCAAGTCCTCCTGCGGACGGCCTCCAGGTTTCTTCCTTGGCCGTCGCCCAGCAGTACCCGCCGCCCCTTCCTCACCGACCCAATCCCCTTTCCGCGTAGCCAGCCGCTCCTGGGTGCAAATAATACCTGCCACCCACAACGCGCCCGCCTCGTGACGCACAGAAAATCGCGTCAACGTCGCCGCTGCCATTCTTACGTGCGGATTTGGGTTGCCGTTCTTATCTTGTCATCGACGGCGCGGTGTGCTACGGTCATGGGGTGAGGAAAACGCGGTTCCCAGCAATTGAACCGCGGCTTCGCGCGTGTTAACTGAGTGATTAAGCTGAGGTCACGAGCTGAAATTCAACCCCGGCGATCATGGGTAAGGATGGAAGTCCGATTTCCCAGTGACGAACGCCCTCCCGCCTGGAAGATTGCTTTCCTTCAGTATGTCATTGCCGCAAGTTTCTTAGGCTTGTTGGTGGGATATTGGCGGCTGCAAATTGGACAACACCAGCAGTATCTGGATCTGGCGGAACGCAACCGCATCCGCAACCTTCCCGTCATCGCGCCGCGCGGACGCATTCTGGACCGCGACGGCCGCGTGCTGGCTGACAACTTTCCCGGCCTTCAGCGTGCTGCTGCTGCGCGAGTCGGTGGCCGCCCTATCGCCGGAGCGCATCGCAGGAATCGCGCGGGGGCTGCAACTGGACCCCGAGGAACTCCGGCACACGCTTGAACGCACCGCCAGCCTGCCGCGCTTCCAACCCGTGCTGCTGAAGCAGGCTGCGACGCTCGAAGATATTTCCTTCGTCGAATCCCACCGCGTGGAATATCCCGAACTCGATCTGATCCAGGTGCAGCAGAGGCTCTATCCCAAGCACCAGGTGGCGGCGGCGCTGCTGGGTTATGTGGGGGAAGTTCCCGAGGATATGATCGCCAAGCTCGGCTCAATCCTATAAGCCCGGTGATGTGGTGGGAAAGTTCGGCGTGGAGGCCGAGTACAACCAGATTCTCTCCGGCCGCGATGGCATGCGGCGCGTGGTGGTGAATAGCCGCGGGCAGGAAGTGGGCGTGCTTTCGACCATCGAACGCGCACCCCGGAAACGATCTGCGCCTGACCATCGACCTGGACCTGCAAATGGCGGCGGAAGCCTCTCTGGGCGACCGCGCCGGGCGCGGTGGTGGCTCTCGACCCGCGCACGGGCGAAGTTTTGGTGATGGTCAGCCATCCGTCGTTTGACCCCAACGATTTCGCCAAGCGCATCGACCCGCAAAGAATGGGACCAACTCACCAACGACCCCATGAAGCCGCTCATGAATAAGTCCATTCAAGCGCAACTTGCGCCGGGTTCGGTGTTCAAGATCGTGATGGCCGCCGCCGCCCTCGAGACCGGGACCATCAACCCCGATTTCATCGTGAACTGCGCGGGCGCCGTCACGATTTACGGACACCTCTATCATGACTGGGTGTTCGAGAAACATCAGGTCCCACGGCGCCGTAAACATCCACAAGGCCATCCGCGAATCTTGCGACGTGTTCTTTTACACCATGGGGAAGATGCTGGGGATTGACAAGATCGATTACTTCGCCAAGGGCCTGGGCCTGGGGGCGCGGACGGGCATCGACTTGCCCGGCGAGGCGCCGGGGTTGATCCCCTCTCCCGAGTGGGTGCAGCGCGTTTTCAAGCGCAAGTGGTATGCGGGGGAAACGATTTCGGTGGCGATTGGCCAAGGCGCCGACTCGGTCACGCCCATTCAGTTGGCGCATACGATTGGCGGCGTCGCCATGGGTGGAGTCTTCCATCGGCCGCACGTGGCATTTCAGGATCAGTTGCGGGCGCTGGGAGTGGATCCTCCCGAAATTCCCCCGCACGACTTCCCCCTGAGCGAAGAGACCATTGCCGCGTTGAAGTCGGGCATGTGGGCGGTGGTGAATGAGGGCGGAGGGACGGGCGGCGCCGCGCGCTGCCCGGGAATCGATATCTCCGGAAAGACCGGCACCGCACAGGTGGTCAGCCAGGCATTGCAGCAGTCAGCGAAGAGTTCCGAATTCAAGAACACGGCTTGGTTTGTGGGGTATGCGCCGTCTGACAAGCCGGAAATCGTCGTGGCGGCGCTGGTGCAGCGAGGTGAGCACTCCACCGTGGCAGTGCCCATCGTCCGCGACGTTATCAAGGCCTATTTCGACAAGAAGCTTGGACCCAAGCCCCCGGACAATCAAATGGAAACCCAGGTGAGGGTGCTGAGCCAATTACGGCCGGCCACCCTGCCGGCGCCGCCAAAATCTGCTTCGAGGCAGTAGCGCAGCGGAGCCGCAAAAGCAAGTCAAAAGGCAGAGGGCAAATGGCAAAGGGCAAAAGGTCTTTCGCTCCAGCCCGCGTAGCGGGCGGCATCTTGTGGCCCACGGCGCAAGCCGTGGGATTGCGATGGCATCACAGCTTCCCCAGCCCCGGTAGGGGCGGCATCTCGAGGACTTGCCCGGCAAGGACATAGCGCGGGTCGTATTCAGTGCCATCGCCGTCCTCGTTCAAACGTTAGCCCGATGTCGCCCCTGCCGGGGCTCATAACTCCTACCCCTCGCCTTGTTTCCCACGGCTGGCGCCATGGGCCACAGGATATCGCCCGCTACGCGGACTTTCGGGCGCCTCACGCCATGGGGTTAAGGCTTAGCGATGAGTGGGCAGCGCGGTGGAGCCGCAACCAAACACGTCTTGTAGGGGCGGGGCTTGCCCTGCCCTTGGGCACCTACCAATGGCGCAAAATGTTTGCTAAAGAAACAAGAAATTAAGGTATTGAATTAGGGGTTAAGAATTGGCTAGACGTTTCCGAATGAGCGACATTGACTGGTTCCTGCTGGGGCTGGCGCTGGCCATCGCCGCCATTGGGGTGGTGGAAATCTACAGCACCACCCTTCATTCGCCCTTGGCGGGCCAGTACAAGAAGCAGATCTATTGGATCCTTCTCAGTTGCGTGTTGGCGCTGGTTGCAAGCCGGCTTGATTACCACATGGTTTTGGAGCAAACCCCTTGGCTCTATGGTGTTTCCGTGTTGCTTTTGGCGGGACTTCTGGTGGCGGGCCATTCCATTGCCGGCACACGCCGGTGGCTGCAATTCGGGCCCATGAGTTTCCAAGTGTCAGAAATCGTCAAGTTGATTATAATACTCGTTGTGGCAGCCTACTTCGCCAATCGGCGGACCAAGGCGGTCACTTGGGGGGACTTGGTAAAGCTAGGGATCTTCGCCGGAATACCGGCAGCCCTAGTGGCCTTGGAGCCCGACTTGGGCACAGCATTGACATTTATTCCGATTGTCGCGGCCGGCGTTCTCTTTGCCGGAATTCGTTGGCAACACGTCGCCGTTTTGTGCCTGGTCGGAATCCTCGCGTTACCGGTGGGCTGGCATTTCCTCAGACCCTACCAGCGCGAGAGATTGATGACCTTCGTGCACCCTACGCAGAATACTCAAAGCTCCAGCTACCAAGTTACCCAAACCAAGATTGCCATCGGCTCGGGCGGCTTTTGGGGAAAGGGATTGGGCAATGGCACGCAGAGTCGGCTGGGATTCATCCCTGTATCCCACGCTGATTCCATTTTCGCCGCCTTCGCCGAAGAACAGGGGTTTGTCGGAACGCTGCTCGTTCTGCTGTTGTATTTTGCTCTGCTCCTGCGTTTGCTCGATGGAGCGCAGATGGCTCCAGACCGCGCTGGGGCCTTCCTTCTGATTGGCTTGGCCGCGGTATTGTTCTTTCAAGTGGTTATCAACACGGGGATGATGATTGGGGTGCTCCCGATTACCGGCGTCCCCTTGCCGCTCATGAGTCAGGGCGGCTCCTCCTTGCTCTTCACGTTCCTTGGCCTGGGGCTGGCGATGAGCGTGAGGGCCAGGCGATATGTGAATTGAAGGCAGCCCTTCTGCCCGCTGGGTTGGGGTTCGCGCGTTCCCGCCCAGCGGTTTAGTAACCCCAGCGATTCGCCGGTCAGTTTCAGCCGCGGGTCGCAAGCCGGGTGGGTCCAATGAGTTCCGCGCCTGAAAGCGCGTCTTGGAAATCATCCGGCACCGATATTTTATCCGGTCGAGGTCAGTGCATCTCGTCCCGACGAGTCGGGACGCCCGGCCGGTCAGGAACGTTGTTGGTCGATCTCCGTCGTCTGACGGATTGATTCCCCAGCGTTCCGGAAAAAAGGAGTTTCCATGTCGAAGGAGATGTATATTTCCTCGTCTCCTCACGAGACGAAGGTCGCCGTGTTGGAAGACGACCAACTGGTTGAGGTGTATTTCGAACGCGATACCGACGTCGGTTTGGTGGGTGGTATTTACAAGGGGCGCGTCAGCCGCGTGCTCCCCGGCATGCAGTCGGCGTTTGTGGATATCGGCCTCGAACGTGACGCCTTCCTTTACGTTTCCGACTTTCTATGAGGACCAGGAAGAATACGACAAGGTCTTTGAGGAAGCGGAAGCGCGCGCTACCAAGTTCACGACGCAGCAGGCAGAGGCCCCTGCCGCGCCGCCGGCCGCGCCGTGTAACGGAGCCCCCCCCGCCCGTGGTTGCGGAAGTTGCTCCGCCTCCGCCTGCGCCGCCAATTGCCCCGCCGGTAGACGCCTCCTCCCGCGGAGCCGCCTGCCGCGCCGGTTGCCCCGCCGGCTCCATTTGCCGCACCTCCGGCTCCCAGAGAGTCGCACGACCGTCGGCCCTTTGATCCGCGAGCGTGGTCGCCGTCGTCGGCATCGCGGCCGGCCTGATTTCCGCGAGGCTCGCTCGTGGGGACCGCCGGTTCCCGCCTCCGCATCGTGCCGGAAGAGCCGCCTACGGAATCTCACTCCGTTTGAAATCCTGCCGGGCGAGTCTTTGGCAAAATACCGCCATGCCAGCTTCGGCGCAAGTCGAGAGGAAGCGGAAACTGGAACCCCAGAAAGCACGATCCCAGAAGTGCCCGCAGGTCGCGCGAGGAGCGCGGCGGAGCGGGCGGAGGTTGCACCTCACGACAATATGTCCGGCGAGGGGGTGAATTCGTCGAGGCCAACGGCCCTTCCTCTGAAGCGGGCAAAATGTCTGCGGAAGCGCCGCCAGTGGCCCGAAACGTTGCCGATGCCGTCGTGGCCGAATCGGCAGTGCGCCGGTTGCCGAGCCCATCGAAGGTCGAACCGACGCCGTTGCCGCCGAGGTGTCACCCTGAGCCCCCGGCCGCAGCTAGTGCCGTCGTGATCCGATGCCAGCGCTGGCATTTACTCCCGGCGCGATGCAGCCCATTTTTCCTTCGCGGACTGGAAAGCGCCCCCGCCGAAGTTGCCGAGGCCCCGGCTCCCGCGAGCGTCGCGCCCGTTCCAGCTCCGCACGCAGAGCCTCGTACTGGTCGATCCCACCGCATCCGTGCCTGCCGCGCCGGCTCGTCAAACCGGAACCCGAGGCGAAAACTGCCCCGCCTTCTTCCGTGGCGAACCCCCCCGCCTCTTCTTTCACGGCGGAACTGCTCGCTTCTTATCCGTCGGAGGGAATTGCCGCGCCCTCTTCTGGGAAAGCCGAGCCGAAGGAAGTCACGAAGGTGGAAGTTCCAACCGAAGTCGAGCCGAAGGAAACCCTGGAGGTGGCAGCAACCGAAGCCCAGCCGAATCCGCCACCGCCCCACCCGAATCCGCCGCAGTGGAATCCGCCTCTGACGTTGCTGAACTCGGTGATGGGGAGGAAAAAGGCGAGAGCGAAGGCGAAATCTCGGAAGAAGTCGAGGGCGAAGAGGAAACCCTGGAAGAGGCTGAGTTGCTCGCCGAAGCCTCCGAGGGTGAACTGGACGACGAGGGTGAGCTTCCCGCCGAGGATGCCGCCGGTGCCGAGGGCGAAGTTCAGCCGGGAACGCAGGAAGCCGCGCCCGATGATGATTGCCGCTCCCGGAGCGCCGGGCGCTCCCGGGCGACCGCACCTACACTTTGCGCGAGCCTCATCAGCGCCCGCGATTTGCCCCGCGCCGCCGTCGTGGACGCCGGGGTCCGGCGGTGATCGCGGCCCGCGCCGTTTCGACAAGCCGCGCGAGTCATCCCGCCCGGGAGGCAATCATTCATCCCGTGCAGATTGCCGAGGTGCTGAAGGAAGGCCAGGAAATCATGGTGCAAATTGCCAAGGAGCCGCTGGGCACCAAGGGCGCGCGCATCACTTCGCACGTGGCCTTGCCCGGCCGTTACCTGGTTTTCATGCCGACCATCGACCACATCGGCGTTTCGCGCAAAATCGCTTCGGAAGAGGAGCGTCTGCGCCTGCGCAACATCATTCTGGAAAACAAAGGCGCGCTCACCGGCGGATTCATCGTGCGCACGGCGGGCCAAGGCCGTCCGGAAGACGAGTTCAAAGCCGACCTGAAGTTCCTCTCCACGCTCTGGGCGAAATCCGCTCCAAGTCCGACCGGCTGAAGGCGCCGGCGCTGCTCCACCGCGATCTCGACCTCGTGCAGCGCCTGCTGCGCGACCTGCTGACGCCCGATTTCAAGTGTGTGCGCGTGGACAGCGAAATCGATTACGAGCGCGTGCTCGATTTCGTGAACCGCTGCCAGCCGGCTCTGGTGGGCAAGGTCAAGCTCTACACCCGCGACACGCCTCTGTACGAAGAGTTCGGCATCCAGCAGGAGATCGATAAGGCGCTCAAGCCCAAGGTCTGGCTGAAGTCGGGCGGCTACATCGTCATCAATCAAACCGAGGCGCTGGTGGCCATTGACGTCAACACCGGCAAGTACGTGGGCAAGACCAATCGGCTGGAAGACACCATCGTCAAGACCAACGTCGATGCGGTCAACGAAATCGTGCGCCAGGTGCGCTTGCGCGATCTGGGCGGCATCATCGTGATCGACTTCATCGACATGGACGAGCGCAAGAACCGCGCCAAAGTGGTGCAGGCCCTGGAAGAAGCCTTGCGCTCTGACCGCGCCCCCACCAAGGTCATCTCCTTCCACGATTTTGGCTTGGTGGCCGTCACCCGCAAGCGCGTCAAGCAGTCGCTGGAGCGCACCCTCTGCCAGCCGTGCGACTATTGCACCGGCTCCGGCTGGGTGAAGTCCGTCAATACCGTCTGCAACGAAATCCTGGCGGAAGCCCGCAAGATGGCCAAGGGCATCGACGGCAACGTCATGACCCTGCGCGTCAACCCGGAAGTCGCCAAAGCCCTGAAGTCGCGCGAAGGCGGCCTGGTCTCCGAACTCGAATCGCTCACCAAGAAAGACGTCATCATCAAAAGCGACCCCAACGTCCACCAGGAACGGTTCGAGATCTATTAAGATCGGGATACGGGACACGGAGCGAATTTTAGATTTTTGATTCGGGATTTTGGATTGGCGGTTTTTGAATTGCCGATTGCCGATTATGGATTTTGGATTGGCAGATTGCCATTCGGAGTTTGCAGTTTGGAATTCGGGATTGCCGATATTGGTTTTTGATCTTGAATTTTGAATCTTGAATTATGAATTGAGGGCCAGCCCGCACCCCTCAAATTGATTGTGGATAAAGGGCAAAAGAGGGCCAATTCCCGCTAATAAGAACGTAGATTGGTGGCCCGGTCAAGGACTTTTTGTCGTAGACCACGGCGCGCCCCCTTCTGGCTCCTGCCCTTGGAATCCTAAATCCTGACTCCTAGTTCTTGTCCCTCGTCTACTGCCTACCGTCTACCCCCTCGTGCCTCTCCCAGCTACAACCTGCCACCTACCGTTTCCGGTGCTCGGCCCCGCGCCCAGCCATGAAAAATGACACGGACTGAATAGCCCTGTCTGTGGCGACCCGCCGGATTCCCCTTGGTAACCAACAGATTTATTGTTCTCGTTGGCCCATGAAAGCAACAGGCCTGTTGCTACTCCCCGCCCTCCGCCTACCGCCTTCTGCCTACTGCCTTTTGGGCCGCGTTCCTCCCGCCGCCCGCCCTTGAAAAATGCCCGGGGGCAGAAGGGCGCTGCGCGGGGCATCCCGCTCTGATCCTCGATTTTTCCCCGTAACCGGTGGCCCGCATCCCGAATCTGGGCGTATAATGATCCCATGACGCAAGAGGCCACTGATCTGTTGAAGCGTGCCCTCGCCCTTACGGCGGAAGAACGCGCCGTATTGGCAGGCTCTCTGCTCGAGAGTCTGGATGGCGCCCACGACGATCCCGCAGCCGTGGAAGCCGCCTGGAACGAAGAAATCGCCCGCCGGATTGAAGATTTGGATTCTGGCAAAGCTAAACCCGTATCCCTGGACACGTTCCGCCGGAAGCTCTCTTCCGCTGCCGAATGAGCAAGCACCCGTTTTTCATTATCCATCCCGCTGCGCTCGAAGAGGCTGAAAAGGCTACGCGTTGGTATCGCGAGCGCAGTGCCCGATCTGCTGCGCAATTCGTGGAGGAAGTCAACCACGCCATGGACAGGATTTTGGCCGCCCCGCGACGCTGGCCTGCCGGTCCGTATGGTACCCACAAATTCCTGCTGCATCGATTTCCTTTTGCGGTGGTTTACCGTGAGTTACCCTCAGCGATCCAAGTCCTGGCCGTTGCTCATGGCCATCGGTGCCCCGGCTACTGGAAAACCCGAATCTAAGTGGTTTTTCGCGCCTCGGCAAAAGGTTTTCCGCCTAATGCTTTCAGAATTTTGAATCTGGACTCTGGAATCCATCCTACCGCCGATTGCCTACTGCCCACTGCCCTCTGTGCTCGGCCCTGTTCCTCCCCCCACCCGCCCGTGAAAAATGCCCACGGACAAAAGGGCGCTGACCGAGGCGAACTGCTTCTTTGTTCTGGCCCCTGAATGCCGCCGTATGGTAACCTCAGGGGTATGGGAAACCCTGCCATGGACACCGTGCTGGACAGTCTCCTGGACCCCTTGAGCCGCTGCCTCGACGCCGAGTCAGCCCGGCGAGTGACGGAATTCCGCATTGATCCCGCGGTGCAATCGCGGATCGAGACCCTCGCCGAACGCGCCAATGATGGCGTGCTCAGTGAGGAGGAGCGAGCAGAGTATGAGGCCTTCATCAATGCGGGGGACTTCATCTCCATCTTAAAGCTCAAGGCCCGGCGACACCTGGATTTGAATCAAAGCTAACGATGGATGCCGCCACGCGGGACCTTGTCCGGCGACGAGCCGATGACCGTTGCGAGTATTGCTTGCTGCGTCAGGAGCACAGCGAGTTGACGCACCACATCGAGCATATCATTGCCAAACAGCACGGCGGCGGCGATGACGCTCGAAATCTCGTGCTCGCCTGCCACCGCTGCAACCTTCGCAAGGGCCCTAACCTCACGGGAGTGGATCCCGCGAGCGGCAAGCTTGTGCCCCTCTTCCACCCCAGGCACGACCGCTGGGCTGAGCATTTTTTGTTTCATGGGGTGCGTATCGAGGGGATTACACCCGCCGGCCGCGCCACCGTGAAAGTGCTCGCCATGAATGACGCCCGCCGCCTGGAATTGCGGTCCGTACTTCTAGCCCATAACCAACTCTGAGTCATGCTCACGCGCCTGCCCGGTTTGTCTTTCGCCGCCGCCCCGCTCGCCGCCTGCCTTTGCCAACTGGCCACTGCCTTCTCCGCTCCGTTCCTCCCGCCGCCCGGCCTTGAAAAGTGCTTTCGGCCTTCTGCTTTCTACCAAGCCCCAGCCTCGAATCCCGAATCCGTCTCCCGTACCCCTTATCCCGTGTCCCTTGTCCCGCCCCTGACACCCGGCACCTGGCACCTCTCTCCCGTATTACTTGTCCCGAATCCCTTGTCCCGCCCCTGACACCCGGCACCTGGCACCTCTCTCCCGTATTACTTGTCCCGAATCCCGTGCCCCGCCCCTGACACCTGCCACCTTGTGTTGACACTTCGGCCCGGTTACAATATTACGAAATTCATATCGACGGAGAATTCGTATGGAGACAGCCAAGATTTCACCCCAGTTTCACGTGGTAATCCCAAAGAAGCTTAGAGCCGCGTTAAAGCTGTCCCCGGGCCAGAGGGTCCAAATGGTAGTTTATGGCGACAGGATTGAGATGATCCCGCTGAGAAAGATCTCCGAGATGGAGGGATTCCTGAAAGGGATTGACACGGAAGTGGAGAGGGAACCTGACAGGGTATGCTAATCTGAGGGGTATTGACGCTTCGAGATCATAGATGAGCAAAGTGCTGGACAACCCTGCGATTACCGCTGAGACGCGGGAGGAGGCCGAAAACTCGAGGCTCCATTTTGGCGCCGCAAGTTTGAGATCGCCAATTACCACCTCAAGACCATCTCGCCTTTCTACAGGCGAGCCCAGGGTCTCGCTGCTTAATGGGAAGACTCAGCCATGAATAACTTGCAGTCACAAATTGGCACCTCAAGTTTGGCGGTCCCGCCGGAACGGATTGAGCGGCGAATCCTGCTGATTCGCGGGCAAAAAGTCATGTTGGATTCGGACCTGGCGGAACTGTATGATGTAGAAACAAAAGCCCTTAACCGGGCTGTACGGCGCAATATCGAGCGCTTCTCTGGGGATTTCATGTTCGAGCTCACGGCGGACGAATTCGAGAGTTTGAGGTGCCATTTTGGCACCTCAAACTTGAGGTCACAAATTGTGACTTCGAATGGGAGAGGCGGACGGCGCTACAATCCCCTTGCCTTTACCGACCAGGGCGTCGCGATGCTTTCAAGCGTACTCCACAGCCTGCGTGCCGTGCAGGTCAATATCGCCATCATGCGCGCTTTCGTCAAGCTGAGGGAGATGCTGGCTTCGAACCGCGATCTGGCCCGCCGACTGGATGAAATGGAAGGGAAATATGACGCGCAGTTCAAGATGGTGTTTGATGCCATTCGGGAACTGATGAGACCGCCGGAAAAACCCCGGCGCAAAATCGGTTTCGGCTCCGCCGGCCAGCCTTGAAGGATGGCCACCCCGGGCCTACTACCTACCACCTGCCACCTACTGCTCCGCCCGCCTACTTTCCTCTCGCCCCTGGCACCCGGCACCTGACACCTCTCCCCCGTGTCCCGTACCCCGTATCCCGTGCTTCCGTCCCTCCCCCCGCCCGCCCTTGAAAAATGCTCACGGACAGAAGGGCGCTGTCGGTAGCCCGCTGAATGCCCCCCTGCCCATCAATCGAATTGTTGTTATCGTCGGCCTAAGAAGCAACAGATTTGTTGCTACTGGCTAGCTTCCAGCCGCTCTATGCGCCGTCTACCGTCTCCTGGCTACCGTGTTACGCCACGTTGCTCAAGCCCTCCTTCTCCCGTTTCCGCTTTGAACCATTGCACTCCACCGTTGAACGGAATATGGTATAAATGAGAGGTATTGATCGAGGGACTCATGCAGGTTGCTATCGAATTGCCGGAAGACATCGCGGAGGGCTTACAGGCCAAGTGGAAGGATTTGCCACGCCATGCGCTTGAAGCCCTCGCTTTGGATGGCTACCGCTCGGGGGCATTAACGGAATCGCAAGTACGCCGTATGCTGGGCTTCCAAACCCGCTGGGAGGTCAATGCTTTCTTGAGAGACCGCGGCGCCTATTACAACTATACGCCCTCTGAAATCGACCAGGAGATTAGAACCAACGATCAGTTGCTCGAATGCCAGGAGCGCGAACTCCGGTCACGATGATCGTCATCGCTGATACTACCCCGCTTAACCACCTTATTCTCATCGACAAGGCAAGCATCTTAGAGGCCCTGTACCGTCGCGTCATCGTTCCATCCGCCGTGCTCTCTGAACTCCAAGCTCAAGCTGCCCCACCCAAAGTTGCGGCGTGGATCAGTCATCGCCCCGATTGGCTGGAGGTTGACCAAAGGTTATTCCCTCCCGACCCGAGTCTGGCGCATCTTGACGCCGGTGAACGCGACGCGATAATCCTGGCCCAAAACCTCGGAGCAGACCTGCTCTTGATGGATGACCTCGGCGGGCGGCAAGAAGCCGCGCGCCGAAACCTTACTATCGCCGGCACTCTCACCGTTCTCTACCTGGCAGCCGGCCGGGGGCTTGTGGAAGATTTCCCGGCCACCCTCCAGCAATTGCTCCAAACCGGCTTTCGTGCCTCGCCCGAGATTGTTCAGCTCTTCTTGGACCGTCACGCACGACGGAATGTGTAGCCGACGCGTGCGCCGCGCCGAGGAGCCATCTGACTCGTTCGAGTAGGCATGCGTTTTCGCACCAGAGCAAGTGTAGCGCGTCCTGTTCGGTAGGTCCGCGGCTCTTTGTGGTCAATGGGGGACGAACCGCAAGTCTTCAAACCCGTCCCGGTCAGCCCACCGATTGATTGTGGTATCATGTTATGCGGTTCCAGGTACTTGACTCGAAAACCGACCTCACAGAGCATCCGTCTCAATTTCGTCCCGCTCTCCGCGCATGCTCATAGTCAGCCGCCTTTGGCGTAAGCTCCTTCCGCCCAACACACCGAAGCCAGAGGATGCTATGTGCTATACGCTGCCGGTAGCTCTCGACGCCGCCGAACGTGCGATGTACCTAATCCGTCTCACCCCAGAGAACGGGTACGAACCCTGGGAATTCAATGACCTTCAGAATCGACAACTCGCGCTCCGGTATCTTTTTGAACTCCTAGCCTGCAGAACAATCGAGTGCCACCCGGCGCACTGCTTTAACATCTACCGTGGCTTTCAGCGTGGGATCGCTTACACGGTCAATAACACAGCACTTGGACAACAACAAATTTGGCTTGAGCCCTACTACCTAAGTGTCAATAAGCAGTATGGGTTCCTGATGGACTTCCACTTCAGGAAATCAGTGGATGGTCACGAAAGTGGAACACCTGCTCCAAAACAACGAAAAGTGGAGACATTACTACGATCTTTACCAATGTATCAAAGCAAGTCTTATCAGCTCAGATATCATGAAGGGCAAACCATACTCCGAGCCGGACATTGAGCGCATAGTAAATACGCTGTCTGAGTTGGAGAAGAATACCGACTGCACACTCTACCCATTCATTGCCGGGTGGCATCAGCGGGTCTGTGAGCTTGCCGGCACTGACTTCGTGCGCATCAAGGATTTCCGCCGCCTAATTGTTGCCCAAGTCCGCGACTGGATCGCCATAAATAGCTATGCGCGGGCCGATTACTATGAAGGATTTTACCGTCTTCGCGATGAGCTTAAATTCGCGTTACGCATCTTTAGCCTCAACTACGATCTTTGCTTAGAACAGTTTGCTACACCAGAACGTCCGCTGGAGATGGGATTTGACAGGAAAACAGAGTCTTGGGACTTCCGTCGGTTCGAAGCGCGTGACGAAGAGGCGCCCACATCTATCTCTATAAGCTCCACGGGAGCATCACCTGGCATAGGGAAAAGCAAGAGGGTAACATCCTTAAGCTCGCCGTGACACCGCAAGCAGAGCCGGACCTCATATTCGGCACTGACTATAAAATGCAATACATCGATCCGTATCTGTTCTACACGTATGCGCTTCGTCGATACTCGCTCGAAACCAGGATAATCCTTACGATTGGATATAGCTTTCGTGACGTTCATATCAACGGAATTATTACCCAGTCGCTCCAGAATGACAAAAGCCGCGTGCTTGTCGCGGTTTCAAAGAGTGCCACCAACGCAATCAAGCAACTGAGTGGCATGGGGGAACAATGCCGGGCGCACGACCAGTCTGCGGCAGCATTCCTTCGGAATATCAACATAAAGCAGCTTGAAGAACTTGCCGGCATACCCCACGAGGAAGTTCCTTTTACCGAAGCGTCATCTCAGGAGCCTACTCTGTGAGCAGCAGTAGGTACCTGCGTCAATGCTCCTCTGGCGGGCACCCGCGGCCGGTGCCTTCCTGTCCGTGGGCTTTTCCCTGGATGCCCAACCTTGACTCCAGGGTGGCGGCAAGGGCGGCGCTGGCTCCCAAGGTGTCAGGTGCCCGGTGTCAGGTGTCAGGGGGGGACGATGACAGATTCAGAATTCCAAATGCAAGATTCAAAGATGCAAGATCAGCCCACCTCAACCAGATCATGATGGAGAATCATGAGCTGGTCAGAGCGCAAGGCGAGGGAGGCGTAAGTGCGGCCTTCATTGTCGCAGAACTCGACTTCGAACACACCGGGCGCGAGCCGTTCGACCACGGTTCCCACCTGGCCCCGCCGCAAGCCCCGCTCCGGCAGATCTTCCAGAAGTGCGACGACAGCTAAGGGTTTAATGTTTTCCATGTCAGCCTCATTCACCCCACGTAGCAACTTGTCAGGCGGGGGAAATCTTCTCCGTGCAAGACGATCCAACTGCTCCGTACCTTTGCCCGCCCCCGGGGACCTCGCACCTCCAAGTCTACCACGTATCTCTGCCCATAGTCGTCACGCTCACCCTCCAGGGCACCTTCCAGGCCAGCCGTTAGCAGCGCCTGCCGTAGCACGTCCGCATCGGCGGCGGTGAGACCGAGCACCGAGGCAAAAACCCGAGCCTTGTGGCGTCCGCGCGCATGCTGCTCGTTCAGGCAATAGTCCCGCAATTTAGCGATGTCTACGACCGCGCGCTCTCCGCCAGGAATCTTCATCTGTTTCGCCGCTACTTAACTGCCCTCTTTCCCCAAACCTGCTTCGCCACATCGGAGTTTACCACACGCTTGGAAGCCGGCAAGCCAGGGACAGGGGCATTCCGTCCGTGGGCCTTTCCCTTGATGCCCAACCTCCGGTCAATGGTGGCGGCAACGACGGCGCTCGCGCGTGTCGGGGCGACGTTTGGGCCGACGAGATTTTCGGGAAATCGCGCCGACTCTTCGGAGCGGCAGCCCGCCCCTGGCTCCTAACAATTGGCGCCTGACACCTAAAGGGTTGCGGTTTCGATGGGTTGCACGTCGCGCACGATCCGGTGCGCCAGCTCGTCTTCCGCGACTTCGAGGTCATAGCGAACCTGGAGGTTCATCCAGAAAACCGGTGGGGTGTTGAAGTAGCGCCCCAGGCGCAGGGCCGTATCGGTCGAAATGGCGCGACGCTCGTGGACAATCTCCGCGATGCGGGTGACGGGCACACGCAAGTCGAACGCCAGCTTGTTCATGCTGAGGCCGAGCGGCTTCATAAACTCCTC
The DNA here is from genome assembly GCA_963810005.1 of uncultured Acidobacteriota bacterium. GTDB lineage: Bacteria > Acidobacteriota > Terriglobia > UBA7540 > UBA7540 > Bog-366. The sequence continues at coordinate 105,005 of CAWELY010000016.1, read as the reverse complement.
GCGGAGAATCTCGCCCGGATGTACGGGCTTCAGTTTCCTCGCCATCCTGCCCTCCTAGTGGTAGTCCGTGATTTCAACGTCGTAGGCGTCGCCCTCTCGCCAAGTCAAAACAGACCCGCCACTGGTCGTTGATCCGAATGCTGTACTGTCCCTCGCGGTCCCCGCGCAGCCGCTCCAGCCGGTTGCCCGGAAGTGCGCCGAGAATTCGCAGATCATTCGCCGCGTCGAGCATGTCGAGCTTTCGCAGCGCCGAGCGTTCGATGGCGCGAAACTTCCGGCGGGGCTGGCGATGAAAGAGCCGCTCCGTCTCATCGCACCGGAAGGATTTGATCACGCCCTGCAGGCTATAACGCCTCGCGTTAAATGTCAACCAGTATAGCGCCGCCCGCAATAAGTAGAGGCGGCTTTACAGCGCCATTTGGCGAGGTAAACTCGCCGCTACAGTGGGCTTTTCCCTGGATGCCCAACCTCTGCTCAAGGGTGGCGGCAACGGCGGCGCTCCGCGCCCCTGCTACAAACATGGATAGCCAGGATATTCAGGATTGTTTTGTCATATATCCCGTCCATCCTGTCCATCCCTGTGAATAAAGCGGGTAGGCACGGGCAGTGCCCATCTGTCCATGGGCTTTTCCCTTGATGCCAAACCTCGCGTGAATGGTGGCGGCAACGGCGGCGCTCGCAGAGCCCCGATAGCGTGTTCTTTCCAAATTGATCATCGAAGCAGAGCGCCGCTACCGAGGACCTGCGACCTCAAACCCATCGGTCTATCGCCGCGGGTCACGGCGCGGGCAAATAGTCGAACAGGTTCAGTTGCGAGATCTGTGCGCCGGCCTGCACCAAAGCTTGTTGGGTGGTTTCAGCTTGGGTCAAGTCAGTCACCGCAGTAGCCATGTCGACGTCTAACGTGCTGCTCTGTGTTTCGGTCAGTTGGGTTTGTTCCTGGGTAAGGAAGGTTTGGGCGTTGTTCAGCCGGTCCACGGAGTTGCCGTAGAAGGTCTGCTGGGTGCTCACATAGGTCAGAGCGTTCTGGACTTCCGTGGAGGCACCGGCGATGTTGGTGTTAGTGTTCAGCGCGTTGTAGAGATCCTGGAGGGATTGAAAGACGTTGGTCGTCGCATTGCTAAACAACTGGCTCCCCGGCAGGCTGATGGGCATCGCCTGCCCCTCAGAGATTTCCACGCTGTTGGTGCTGTCGTTTCCATTATAGGTCACGCCGGAAGCGGCGGAGGCATCCGCCACGTAGGGTTGCGTGGTGGTGGCCGTACCGGAAAAGAGATAATTGCCGTTATAAGAAGTATTCGCCAGACCCATTATTTCCTGCTGGATACCCTGAATTTGCTGGGCAAGGGATTGACGGTTCGACGCGCTGAGGGTTGGATCCGTCCCCTCTACTCCCACGGATTGCGCGGTCGTCAACGCCTCCACCACGGAACTCAACGCCGAGTCCGCTACATTCAAAGACCCCGTCAAGGAGGCAATATTTTGCAAGTATTGGGTGTCGGAGCTTGACTGCATTCGAAGGTTCACCAAGGAGGCGGCCGCGGCAGGATTGTCGGACAGGGAATTCAGCTTCTGCCCGGACGATACCTGCACCAAGGCTTGATTCTCTTGTTGCGCATTCGTCTGCAATCCACTCAGGATTACGCTGTACATATCAGGATCGACGCGTATGCCCATGTTAGCTCGGCGTAAACATATTGAGGGTCGCCGCGTTGAGTTCATCGACGGTGGAGATGACTCGCGCGGCGGCTTCGTAAGCTTGCTGATAGGTGATTAAGTTGGCGGCTTCCTCGTCCAAGGAGACCCCGGAAATAGACTTCTGCTGGTTGGTAAGCTGCTGCAAGACCAGCCCGACTGCTGTCTGCTCGGAGGTAGCGTTGGAAACGTCGTTGCCGACCTGGTCAATTAGATTCGAATAATAATCTCCCGCCGTTTGGTTCGCAACGATCGGTTCATTCTGGAGGTTGGCCAACGCCGTGGCGTTGCCGTTGTCGCCTTGGGTGCCGTCGGAACTGGCGGCGACTTGGTCAGGATTGGTAAGCGCCACGGTCATGGTGATGGCCGCGCCGGCATCGGAACCCGAGGCGGTGGGCGTAAACGGTGTGAAGAAATCCGCACCTGGCGCACCATTCAGGTCGTAACCGCCATTTTGTTGCTGGTTCACGGCTGAGATCAGGCTGGCGGCCAGATTGTCGAGGGAAGATTGTGCGGAGGGAATGCCGCCATCGCGGGCGCTGATAAGACCTTGGAGCTGCCCGCCGGCGATGCTGGAAGTAATGTCGGTGCCTTGGGAAAGCACTTCGTGCATTCCCGTGGCACTGTTGATTTGGGTAGTCAATGCGTTGCTTTGATTACCGGATACGAGGAGCGTGCCATTGGTGGTGGTCACGGACACGGTACCGTTGTTGGAATAAACGACCGCCGTATCGATCAGGCCGGAGAGGTTGTTCAGGGCTTCGTCGCGCTGATCCTCAAGCGAGCCCGGGTTATCTTTGGCACTAGAAACCTCCTGGATTTGCTGATTCAGGTCGGCCACTTGCGCGGTGAGCTGGTTTACTTGCTGAACGGTCTGCACCACAGATTGGTCCAGACCCTGTTGGATGGTCCCCAGATTTTGGCTGGTTTGGTTGAACGCATCCGCAAGGTCTTGACCCGCAATGATCACTGATTGGCGGAGGGAGGAACTTGTCGGGTCGGTGGCGAGGGACTGAAAGCTATTGAAAAAATTGCTCAAATCGGTCTGCAGGCCGGTACCCTGAGTCTCGTTGAAAAGGGCTTGCACCTGGTTCATCGAATCCACGTAGGAATTCAGGCTGGATTGCTGGGAGGTCTCCTGGTCGATACGGAGATCCAGGATATTGTCGCGCACGCTTTGCACGCTCTGCAGCGTCACGCCGGTGCCCACCATGGTATTCCCACTGAGAATGGGAGGGCTCTCTTCCATGATCGGTATTTCCCGCGAATAGCCGGGTGTATTGACGTTGGCGATGTTGTTGGCGATCACCTCCAAGGCGCCTTGCTGGACCAGCAGGGATTGGAGGGCGACGGACATAGTACCGAATAGGCTCGACATAATCTATTTCCCCATCGAGGCGAAAGGCGTCCCCTTGGATCGAATGAGGGGGAGCGGGTACGTGCCCGAATAGTGCGCCAAGAAATTCAGCAAGACGTTCACGGTTCGCCGGGAACGCCGGAGCAGTTCTGAATGGACTCGGCTAAGCCTGCGCACGTCGGCCTGAATGGCCTTGAGCCCGCCCAGCAAGAAGTGAAGCTGGCGCGCCGACGTGGGATCGAGCTGCGCCTCGAGTTCACCGAGCGTGGAGGGCATTTCGCCCGCGGCGGCCAAGCCCCTGAGTTTCTCTTTCATATTTTGCAGCTCGGTATCCAGCATGCGAATTTCCGTGCAGAGATTCTCTTGCCGCGAGATGTGCTGGTGCATCGATCGCAAGTCGAGCGTGACGTAAGCCGACCGGCTCTCATCAAGGTCGGTGGCGAGCAAACGAAGCGTTGCCAAACGCCGTTCGAGCAATTCCAGGTATTGCTGCACTTCACGTTTCATAATTAAGCCAAAACGTCGAGCTGGTGATCCGGTTCAGGTTCGGGCGCTAGCTCAGGTTCCGGATCTTGCCTCCGGGCAGGCGCCGGCGGCACCTTCTTCACGGCCTTCTTTCGCGCCGCGAGGTTCCCTTCCGGAGTCCGCCCTCCGTCATCGGAGGTCCGCTGTGCCGGGGCAGGAGCCAAATCGTCCATGACTCCTCCAAATAATCGATGATCGGGAGATCGGGTGATCGGGTGAACGAAAGGCCAATCTTCTGTGGATGTCTCTTTGTTCACCCGATCATCGGATCACCGGATCACCCCATTACCCTCCCCAGCAGGTCTGAGCCAATGGCGTCACTTAATTGCTGGTCGGAAACTTGATAACTGCCATTGCTCACCGCTTGGCGAAGAGCGTCCACACGCTCTTGCCGAACCTCCGGCACTTGGGAAAGGTTAGCTTTCAACTGTTGAATCGTGTCGTTATCAACAGACAGTTGCGCCTGATCCTGGCCGGAATTGACCGGGGCGGGGCGGCTCTGCTGGGTCGACGACCCTGAGCGCCCGACCTTATCAGGTTGCATGTTTTCGGGAACTGGAAGAGCGCCATCAACTCGCATATACTGCCTCCTAAAGACTACAACTGTCCTATCGACGGTTTCAGCGGGAACTTTAGCCTTCTGATACGATTTTAATTTTTCCCCCTCCCTGATTTTGCTTTCCCCGGTCCAAACTTGGCTCGAGCTGATGAATCAGCATATTCCCTATTCCCAACCCCCCTCGGCTGGCCAAGGCCGTCGATAAGGTCTGAATTGCCAATGAGTTCAAGGTATCTGACCCTGCCAGAGGGGAATCCCCCCCGAGCGAGGAAAGGCCCACCTTGAATTCTCCCATGAGCTGCGAGATAAGAATACCCTCAAAATCCTGGGCAGCTTTTCGCAGCTTATTGTGGGCGGGGGTTTCAGGCTGGTTGTCGGCGGAAGTCACCGCCTGATGGCTGGCGACCGCCGGTAACTCGGAATCCGTAGGTGTGATGGTCATATGATCTCCAATTCCGCCTGCAAGGCCCCGGCGGCGCGGATCGCTTCCATGATCGCTACGATATCGCGGGGCGTGGCGCCGATGGCCTGGAGGCCGTTGATCAAATCGTCAACGCTTGCGCCCTCGCGGAGTTCAATGCGGCGGGCCGGGCTTTCGGTGGCTTTTACCGTGGTTTGCGGCACGACCTGCGTCTGGCCTGGGGAGAAGGGCAGAGGCTGCGAGACCTTGAATTCCGTGGTGATGACCACGGAGAGATTGCCGTGCAGGATGGAGCAAGCGCCCAGGCTCACTCCCTGGCCCATGACAATGGTTCCCGTTCGCTCATTGACGATAACCTTGGCGAGGGGGTGAATCGCCACCGTCAGATTCTCCACTTTCGCCAACAGACCGGAAACCACTTCCGCGCCTGGAGCGGGAACTCGAATCTCAATGCGACGGCTATCCACTGCCCGCGCCGAGCCTTTTCCTAATTCACCCTCAATGACGGCAGCCGCTTCCGTGGCCGTCTGGAAATCCGGGTCGCGCAGCAACAAGAAGAGCAGGGTCAAATGGCTGAGGTCCATCGCCGCATCCCGCTCGACAATCCCGCCTCGGGGAATGCGTGATGTGGTGGGATGATTGATCTGAACTGAGGTTCCGCGTCCCCCCGCGGAGTAGCCGCCGTTGACCAAAGGCCCTTGCGCCGTGGCCCACATTTGACCATCGGGACCGTGCAGCGTGGTGAAAAGGAGCATTCCGCCATCAAGACTTTTGGCGTCTCCAATCGAGGCGACGGTGACATCAATCGGCGTGCCCGGGCGGGCAAACGGCGGAAGCGTGGCCGTGACAAAAACCCCGGCGACGTTTTTGACCACCACCGCCGAAGCCGTGAACTGAACTCCCATCTTTTGCAGGAGATTGGCCAAGGTCTGAACCGAAAACACCGTCTGTTGGCTGTCGCCGGTGCCATGGAGACCCACCACCATTCCATATCCAATCAACAAGTTGTCACGCACACCCTCGACAGTGGTCACGTCACCAAGGCGGACTTTGCGTGGCTCCGGTCCCATGCCCGCCAGCTTGGCGGGTAGCAAGAGCATTTGCAAGCCGAGAACACCAACCCATAATTTGGATCGCATGGCTTTAGAACCCCACGAGCTTCAAGATCAGCCGCACCAACTTGTTGGGGGGCGCGACCCCATCGCTGATCACACCACGCCCTTTTAGCTCCACTTCCAGGTTGCTGATGGCAGTGGAAGGAACTGCGTTGTTCGCGGCGATGTCCCCCGGACGCACCACACCGTGGATAATGACCGTCTGGTGTTGGTTATTCATGAACATTTGACGCACGGCCTCAATCACTAGGAATCCATTGGGCAAAACGTCCACAACTCGGCCGGAGAGGCTGGTACTCAAGAGGGAATCGGAGGACGTTTGCCCCTGCCCATTCAGAGTCTGCGAAGAATTCGGCGAGAAGATGTTTTGTACACCGGCGGTGGCGCCGGCCGTACCCATCACGCTGATCCCAGAACTGGCCGAAAAGGTGCGCGCCGTTTTCACGGCGCCATCCTCTGCTGCCGTGGTCGATTCCACCACCTGAATCACAATGAGGTCATTCACATTCCGCGCTTTGTAGTCGCTCGCCATGTCTGAGTAGGGGCTCTGGGGTGTCCAAAAGCCTCCCGTAGTCGGCGCAGATGCCTTTACTGCCTTAACCCGCTCGATGTAATCCGCCAAATAGTCTTTCGTCGGTTGGCCCTTTTTCTTGACGCCGTAACCAAGAAGGGGCAGGAGGAAGACCATTATCATAAGCGCCGGTGCCGTCCTGCGGGCAAACATGGTCGAGTTCATCACCTTCTCCGTCTCAAAAACTGGTCCGCAGCATCCCTTTGTCGACAACTTCCGCTTTCATAACGCGCTCGGTCGCCGGATCGCGGACGAGGATGCCCTGTCCCTTGATCCCCGGCTGCAAAGGGACCACGGAGGTCGTAATTCGCACATTTTGTCCTAACATGATCAAGGTCGCAGGGCTTCCCGGTTTGGCCAGCACGGCGGGTTTGGAAGGAGCCCGGATCACCCCCTGGCCTATTGACGGACTTCCGGTCCGAGATGGGCTACCCGCTTCGCCCAGGTTCCATTCGGGCGGGGGGTTGAACCCCCAACTCCGCGGATCGCGTCGGGTGGTCACCTCAAAGGGAAGATACTGCGGCTCATGCGACGCCCAGAGTTCGAACACAGTTTCGCGCCGAATGGGGTCAAATCCGATTTTCTTGACTTCCAACCCCATGTCATCCTGGAGTACCGGCACCGTGGATTGAATCTTCAGGTCTCCTGGCTGTAGCCCTCCGCGCCCCAAAACTCCCATTTGGGTTAAATCGTCTTGAATGACTTGGAAGATCTCTCGGCGCGAAAGTGAACGAGGCCCGCGCCGGGGTGCTGCTTCCCTCTCTCCGGAGGACAGCGTGGCCCCCTTAGGGAACGGGGCATCGGCTGAATGCGCCTCCATCCGTGGCGCCAAAATCAAGACAAGCAGAAGAGCACTTACGATTCGGCTTTTAAGGGTTGCGGGCATGGGATTGCGAGTTCCACTAACGCGACATTTGGTTAACATCTTGTAACATCTGATCCGCCGCCGACACGACCTTCGAATTGGACTCATAGGCCCGCTGCGTGACGATCATCTGGATGAATTCATCCACCACGTTGACGTTGGAGTCTTCCAGCATGCCTTGCTGCAAAGTGCCCAAACCTTCCGACCCGCCCGGCGTACCCACAATGGGATCCCCGAGGCCGTGGTGGGGGTAAAGAGACCGCTACCATTGCTCAACAGGCCACCGGGATTGGGAAAGGTGGCCAGTTGAATGACGCCGACCTGCTGAGCACTCGTTTGCCCCGGCATGGTCACCGTCACCGTTCCGTCTGTCCCCACGCTGATGGCGGTGGCGGCGGTAGGAATGGCAATCGCCGGTTCCAGTGGATTACCGTTGGCGGTGACGACATTCCCCGACTGGTCCAATTGGAAGCTCCCGGCGCGCGTATAGGCGATTTCACCATTCGTCTGCTTCACCTGAAAGAAACCCGCGCCTTGAATCGCCAAATCCAGAGAGTTTCCGGTGTTGTCATATTCGCCTTGTAACTGCAGGACTTCAGAAGATGAGGCGCGGGTGCCCAAACCGATTTGCAGACCCGCCGACACGGTCGTCTGTTGCGTCGCCGCCGACCCGGGCACGACCATCTCCTGATAAACCAAATCCTGAAACTGCAGTCGAGTCTCACGAAAACCGACCGTGCTGGCATTCGCCAGGTTGTTGGCAATGGTATCGAGATTCAGTTGCTGGGCGAGCATGCCGCTCGCGGCCGTGTATAAAGCTCGGAACATATTCCTCTCTCCTTTGTAGGGCCGAATGGCATTCGGCCTGGGCGAGCGCCGCTCGCCCCTACGACACGCGCGAAAGATCCTGCGCCGGCGCGTTGTTAAAGACCGAATGAAAAATCGACAGCGCCTGTTCCAGAAGCTGGGCGTGCCGCTGAAGCGTAATCAAACTGACGGCGCCCGCCACGGGATTCAAATTGGAACTTTCCAGCGTTCCTTGCGACAGGCGGGGGTCGTCAGCGGGTTGCTCCGACCCTGTCGGGCGCCTGGTAGTAGGAATTCCCCTCCGCCGTCAGGGAAGTCCCCGGCTTAAATGTCACGAGCTTCAACTGGCCACCACCGCGCCCTGCTGCGAAATCGTTCCATCGGAGCTGATGGTAATCGTCCCGCTGGGAAGTTCCACGGGGCCTTGTTCACCCATCACCTGGTCACCGGTCGCCGTCAAGAGGCGGCCGGCGGCATCCGTGTGGAAGTTCCGTTGCGGGTATAGCGAATTCCCGCCGGCGTTTGGACCACAAAGAACCCCGCGCCTTCCACCGCCAAGTCCAGGTCGTTCCCGGTCTTCTGGAATTCCCCGGTTTTCAGATCCACCGCCGCTCCCCCGAACACCCCATAGTCGTTCACCGCCTGGTTGAGAGGGCTGAGGCGACGGTTACCCATGCTCGCCTCAAGCGAGCGATAGAACTCCAACTGCGCTTTGTACCCGGTGGTGCTCAGGTTGGCCATGTTGCTGGCGGTTAAATCCAAGGCGTCTGTCTTGGCAAGCAGACCTGTGCATGCGGCATAAAACCCACTGTCCATATCAATACTCCCCGCGCTGTCTTATGCAGGGCGGGTGCCACGAGCGGCGGGTTGCGCCTTCTTGATGCAAGCCAATTGATAATACATATGCTTCAATGGATTGACAAGGGAGGAGGAGGGGAAAGCCCCCGAGACAGATTCTGCCGAGCCCGGCCGGTAGACTGGGCAAGATCTTCCCAGGTAGTCCCCCGCGGGGAACGAGGGAACACGGGGTGGTGGATTTGCCTCCATCAGCCACTATGGAGGTCGAGCGTCATCCATATCAGGGCTCCCTCAAAGCTTTTGGACACCTGGATTCGCAAGCCATCGACGAGTGGGTACAGTTGGTAATCCTTCCCGCTCACCACCGTCGGCACGGAGAGCATGCATTGTTCGGCGACGTCCGAGAGTTGGGCTTTGAAGGACCCTGCCACCATATTGCAGATCTCTCCCAGGGCATCGCGGATACACTCCTCCGAGGTGTGTTCATCCGTGCCCAGCATCTTGCCCGGCGATCCGCGCGGCCGAGTCAAGGCTACAGCGGAAGCTCAAGACGCCGCACAGGTCGCCGGCCAACCCAATCATGGCGGTATAATCGGCGACGCGCGGCAGAGTGGCCTGGTCCGAGGGACCCAAGGGGGTTCCTACCATCATCTCGAAGACCTCCGCGGCCGCGCTTTCAAGGGCCTGGGTAAATCGTTGTTGCATTTCCTCGCGGGGAATCCCCGCCAGCTTGGAAGTAAACCCGCCGGGACCGGACGACCGGGCCGAAATGATGAGCTGTACCCGGTTTCGGATTTGCACCTTTATGTTCAGAGTCCATGGTCTACCCCTGAAGAAGTGGAATGATTCGTTCTTTGATCTGATCCGGACTGAAGGGCTTTCGGATGTAACCTCGCGCGCCGTTGGAAAGCGCCTGTACCACATGCGCTTCACCCGCCTCCGTCGTGATCATCACGATCGGTACGCCTTTAGCGTTCTCGACCGCCTGAAGTTGGCGGACCAGTTCGAGGCCGTCCATGGTCGGCATGTTGATATCGCTCAAGATCAGGTCGACGCGATTTTGCTGTATTTGCGCCAGTGCTTCCACGCCATTACTTGCCTCGAAGACTTCTCTGATTTCCAAACCTGCCTGACGGAGGGAGCGAGCAACAATCTTTCGCATTACGGAGGAATCGTCCACAATCAATACACGTAACGCATTCATAATTACCCCTGGTATTCCCGGAAGGGATTTTTCGGAATTCCGCCGCCGAAAAGGCCTGAAGCGCCGAACTCCATTAACTGAATCAGATGGAGAAAGTCCGCGGCGAGCATTTCGGCCAATTTATCTGCCTCCCCCGGCTTTAGCTCCGGCAGGCAAGCTTGGAGGATGACTTGGTCCTGATTGCCGGTGGGTCAGACGGTTCGGGGGGCATCGCTCCCAGCACGATGCCGCGGCGAACACAGAACTGGTCCGCCGCGGCCACCACCCCCACCAAGCATGGATCTTGAGTAGCTTCCCGAGGGTGATGATGACTCACCATGACTTCCAGCAAGGTGGGGGAGAAATTCCACGAAACCCCAATCCATCGGCCCACTTCGCAATGATCGGTTCCAAAGCGCTCCCGCTCCAATTCTACCGACTCACCCCAACCATAGTTGGCAATGCTTTCGAGTTCTTGCGACTCCGTCGAAGTGACCATCAGGAGGGGCAAAGCCCCAATGTCATGCAAGAGGCCGGCGAGGTAGGCCTGCTCGGGCTGAGGGTAGGCAACCCCCCGGGCAAGCCTTTCGCTAAGCGCCGCCGTGAGGAAACAGTGCTGCCAGAATGATTGAATGTTCTCCGATGCCACTCGATGCCCCACGTACTCGACCAGCGAGCAAGTCAGGACCATCGTCCGCAGCCTTTCTGTTCCCACCAGCATCAACGCGTGCTCGATCTTCGTCACTCGGTCGCGAAAACCCATGAAGGCGGAATTGCACAGTCGAATAAGCTGCGCGGTCAGGCTGGGGTCTGTCCGAATAACCTCCTCAACGCGTTTGAGGTTTACGGGAGCCGCCGCCAGCAGGCTATTAAGCTCGAACACATAAGCGGGCAGGGTGGGAAGTCCCTCGGAAAGTGCGGACATTAAGGCGAGTTTGCGGCTCTGCCTTGCCTCCGGGTCTTCCCTGCCGATGGGGGCGGGCGGAATCGGCGGACATTGGAGACTTGCGTCCTCGATCGTTGCGGGAGACGCCCATTCGGCTTTGTCCTTCGACAAATACATGATTCCCACCCACCTGTTGAGCACATCGGCATTATCCCCCCAGCCTTTAGCTGAATTCGCCCCGCGCCAGTCGGGATCGGGCCATCGGCCGAGCGGGTGATTGTCGATGGGTGCTTGGCGATTTTCGAAGTCGGCAAATTGATTCACCTTCACCCCTGACACCACCGATAACCGATACGGGGGAGTGTGTCACGCGGGGGTTTGGCCGTCGGCGCTGCCTGCCTTTCCGCCTTCCGACATTGCCCGCCTTGCCTTCGTCATCGCGGGCGCGAATTCTTGCGCTGAATCGATCGTGGGTCTCTGCCCGGCAGAGGGCAAAATCTCTCCCTCGCAATATTCTTCTTGACAAAAATGCCAAAGCCTACTACATATTGTGGTAATGTAGTGTGCGACCACAAATTGTGGTTTTACACGCAGACCCCAAGACTCCCAGCAAAGGAGGGGAAAAATATGGCAGTAAAGAAGGCAAAGAAAAAGAAGAGATAAGGAATGAACCCGTTTTAGGTTTCCTCCTTTCCCCAGGCCCGCTCCCCCAAGCGGGCCTTTTGTTTCCAGCCCCGATCATTCCACCGTCGGCGTCCGCGGAAGCCACAGATCCTCATGCCGGGATGGGCGTGGACAACCACTCTTACGTGAAGCTGATTTTCACATCCTCGCGATCGGCCTCCGGGGCCTGAAAGAGCGCGTGGGGTTGCAGCCCCATGAAGCCGGCCACAAAGTTGGCGGGAATTTGGGCAATGCGGATATTGAAAACGTTGACGTCCTCATTGAAGCGGCCGCGCTGCCCGGCGATCTTCTCTTCGAGTTCCGTGATGCGGCCTTGCAGTTGCATAAAGTTCGTATTGGCCTTCAGGTCCGGATATTTCTCCGCCACGGCGAACAGGGTCTTAAGCGCGCCCGAGACCATGCCGTCGGCCTGCGTCTTTTCGCGCGGGAGTGGTGGCGCGCATGTAGGCGGTGCGCGCTTCGGTTACGGCCTGCAGGGTTTTCTGCTCGTACTGCATATAACCTTTGCAGGTATCAACGAGCTTGGGCAGTTCGTCGTGCCGTTGCTTGAGCAGTCACATCAATGTTGGCGAAGGAGCGGTCGATGTCATTCTTCAGAGTGACCAGGCTGTTGTAAATGCCAACGAAATACATGATCAGCCCAATGACGATGATCGCCAGGACCACAAATATGGCGATGACTACACCCGCGAGTATCATTTCCAGCTCCCTTCTTCATTGGCGATTGGTGATTGGCGATTGGTGATTGGCATGGGCAATCGCAATCACCAATCGCCAATCACCAATGCTTACGTCATCTTCACATCGACGTCCTGGCGATCTTCCTCCGCCACTTTGAACAGGTCGTGATGTTGCAGGTGCATCATGCCGGCGATGAACACGTCGGGCACCTGTTGAATGCGAATGTTGTAGGTGTTGACGTCGTCGTTGAAGAACTCGCGCCGGTCGGCAATCTTTTCTTCCAACTCCGAGATGCGTTTCTGGAGTTGCATGAAGTTGTTGTTAGCCTTCAGGTCCGGATAGTTCTCCGACACCGCGAACAAGCTCTTGAGCGCGCCGGAGATCATGTTATCGGCCTGAGCTTTCTCCCCCACGGAACCGGCTTTCATGAATGCCGTGCGGGCCTCGGTGATGAGTTGAAAGGTTTTCTGCTCATACTGCATGTAGCCTTTGCAGGTCTCGATCAATTTGGGCAGTTCGTCGTGCCGTTGCTTCAGCAGGACGTCGATATTCGCCCAGGCCTTGTCGATATCGTTTTTCAAACGCACCAGGCTGTTGTAAATGGTAATGAGGTAAGCGAAGATCCCCACCACGAAGAGGATCACGACCAGTCCCACCAAAATTGACTATACCCATCGAATGGTTTCTCCTTTGGCTTTAGAACGCTCCGTGTTTTGCCAGGAAGATACCCAGGCAAACCACGGCCAGAAATCGCGCCGCCGAAAATATACTTAGCCGCGCGATTGCGCAGCGTCCGTCTGATTTCCTTCTCACTTCGCCAGGTGATCAGAAAGGTCGGCTCGTTCGTTCCCTTCACGATCATATTGCGGTCGTTTTCGTCCTGAGGTTCGGGATTCTCCACGCAGGTTCCCGTGAGGTCGTACCAGTGCTCGGGGATAACCAAATACTCGGTCAGCCGGTAGCGCTCCCCGATACCCGTACGCCCCGCCAAAAATGCCGCTGCCTTTCCGGCGCGCGACCGCCTCGGAAGCGTAGGACCAGAGGTCGGCGGAATTGCAGGCGCCCCCGCAGGCCTGGCGGAACCGCCGATGCCCGAGAAGAGGCGCCCGAGCCCGATCCGAAGCTTCGTCCTGTTTCAACCCTGGCGGTTTGGATCAAATCGTATTCCGCTTTGTGCGCGTCCACCAGCACCTTGCCGGTGGCGTCCGCGAGATAAAATCTCTTTCCGTCGGCATCGGTGGCAAGGTGATTCCAGTGGCCGCCGTTCTTGTCTGTAACCCAATGCTCGATGTCCACTTTGTAGAAATAGCAGGGAGTTTGAGTAACCGGGCTGGGTATGGGCGGGATGCCCGTGGCCTTGCCGTGGATTTCCACCAGGCCCATGGCGACACTGCGAATCGGGATTTCGGGAGTGTCCATCAGCACGCGGTACTCGCGAAAAACTGCGAAAGCCTTTGTAAAAGTAGTACAGTCCCGCGCCAAAACCCACCGCCAGCCACACATCTATCTTGACCGAAGCGTCTGATGACATAGGATGACCAGAAGTTCTCGCCATCCTACTTGACGCGCCAGGAAAAGGCAAGCGCGGCATATGCGGCATACTGCCGGAGCCGTGCGATGGGTGCGTTGGAGTTGCTTGCGATTCGTCGGATTCTTCGCGACTTGAATCTGCCGCCACTTCGGCGGAGTCTTCCGTTTGCTGTCGCGTCGCTAGGCCTTACCGTGGTCTACCCAAGCGGCCATCTCTTCAGTATGATGAGGGGCCGCTTCGACCTTCGCTTCGATGGCGGGTGAATCGCCCCAAGAAGGGCAGATGACCGGGAACGCGGGAATGCAACAGTTTCGGATTCTGGAACACACGGCCGATGTGGGCTTCGAAGCGTTTGGCTCGACCCGCGAGGAAGCCTTTGTTAATGCCGCTCGCGCATTGATTTACTTGATTGTAGAATTGGATTCGATCGATCCTCGCGAGGAGGTATCCGTGCAGGTGCAGGGAGCTGACCCGGAGAGTGTTCTGGTGAATTGGCTGAGCGAGCTCTTATATCTGCATGACGCCGAGGGGTGGCTCTTCCGGGATTTTGAGATCCAGAGTCTTCAGGACAATTCGCTGAGCGCCCTGGCGCGCGGCGAAAAATTCCAGCGGTCGCGGCACCAGGCCAAACTGCTGGTCAAGGCCATTACTTATCATCAACTCGCGCTGGAAAAAACCCCGGGGGGCTGGCGAGCGCAAGTTTATGTGGATATCTAAAGATAATCGGATGTTGAAAGGGCAAGAGGCCAGAGGCGACGAATCAAAGGCCAGTGAGTGGAAAATTCGGGGGATGGCCGGTGCGGGTGTATGCGGGCGGCTATTCTCGCGGTCGCGGAGGGCTCACGGCCCTACTCGCGATCATCCATTTCCGGGAACCCGCTCCCTTTCGCTTCTTCTTACCTTGGGCTTCGTGCTGGCGGCCTTCGGCTTTATGCCTTCCACTCGCGGCCTATCTGCCATCTTGGGGCTTTACAGTGTCCAAGAGGTCAAACCCAAAGTTTTCGCCTGGATTCCTGACGATGTGATCGATCAGGAATGCGATCCCCTTTTCACCCGGGCGGCGACGGCGGGATTCATTGTGACCTCGGAGGGCGTGGTCGTAATCGACACCTCCAATAGTCCGATGCACGCTCGCGACCTGCTCTATGAAATTCGCCAGCGCACCGACCTCCCCATCCGCTATGTCATCAACACCAGTTCGGCAGGCGACCACATGTTGGGCAACGAAGTCTTCACGCGATGAACAAGCCACGCTGATTTCCACCAAGGCGGCGCAAGCGGAAATGCTCCAGTACCGGCAGGAGCTTTCTGATCGCATGCGCGGTGAAGAGGGATGGCGGCTGCAAGCGCGCATGCGGGGCTTCCACGTAACGCCCTCCACCCAAACCTTCGACGAGAAGATGACGCTCAACTTGGGCGGCCAGGAAATCCGCATGACCAGCCTGTTGAGCAGCGAGAATTCCCCCGAGGACGCCGTTGTGTACTTGCCTTCCGCGAAAACGCTCTTCCTGGGTGAGCTCTACGACAACCAATACTTTCCCGCGAATCGGTTCGCGCGACGTTTACCGCTGGATCGAGGTGCTGCGGCAAGTGGAGGGCTGGGACGTTGACACCTACGTTCCCGGTCACGGCGCCCCAGGCAGCAAGAAGGACCTGGTGGATTTCCGCAAGTTCCTGGAATGGCTCGTGGCCCAGGTGGAGATGCGCCTGAAGCAGGGGCATACCGCCCGAGGACGTGCAGAAGACCCTCTGGCTCCCGAAAACCTACAACTGGCACGCCCCCGACCTTGCGTCGGATACCGTCGCGGATGTCTGCCGGCAACTCGCCCCGCAGCACGCGGCCCCCGCCCCTGCTCAGCCCGGGCAACTAGTAGCGGATCCGTCAAATCCCCATGGCAATGCAGAGCGCGGCGGCATCGCCGATACTCTCACCGAGTTCGGCCGGGATGACCTGGCACGTGTGCGCCGGCAATTCCAGCGCTTCGCGCTTGATGACGCGGCGAGCGGGTTCGAGGAGCAAATCACCCAGGCGCATGGCCAGACCGCCGATCACGATGCGGTCGGGATTCAGCAGGTCGACAAGGATCGCCAATACTTCTCCCAGCTTTTCGCCCGTGGTTTCGAGAACTTCCAGCGCGACTTTGTCGCCCTGCCGCGCCGCCGTGCCGATATCCTTCGCGGTGATCGGGCCCCCTGATCGATATAACTTCGCCAAGCGAGTTGGGCGCTTTTTCTTGAGCGCCGCGGCCACCGCCTGCTGTGCCACCTGCGCCATGCCGCCGCCGCTTGCCCAACCTTCCGCCGAGCCTTTCTTGTTGTGGCCGATGGGGCCCGTGCGGGTCAGGCGAAGGTGGCCCACTTCGCCTGCCAGATCGTTCGAGCCGCGGTAGAGTCGACCGTCGGTGATGACGCCCGGCGCCGAGGCCGGTGCCCATGGTGAGGAACACCATGTTCTGGCAACCTTTGCCGGCGCCGAAGCGATGCTCGGCAACGGCCCCGGCATTCGCGTCATTTTCGATCAAACATTCCGCTTGGAATTCGCGCTCCAGGATGGCCTTGATCGGCACGTCATCCCAAGTGGGCAGATTGGGCGGCGACTGGATGATCCCCTGCACGCGGTCCAGCGGGCCTCCGCAACTTACGCCCAGCCGCGCGATGGCGGTCGAGTCGGCGCCTTGCTCCGCCAGCATCTCGCGAATTCCCGACTTGATCAATTCCAGAGCTCGCTCCGGCCCCTGGGCGGGGCGGGTGGCGAACTCCCTGCGCGCGATGACTTCCGGCGGAGTTGAAGAAAGCAGGACGGCGGTTTTCGTGCCGCCAATATCGATTCCGACCAGCAGCTTGTTTTCAGACGTGTTCACAGGCAGTCTCCTGTTCCCGGACGCCTGGGTCGAAAGGCCCAGGGAGCTGCCCTTCCGGTCCTAACGCCATGAATTGGCCGGCGCACCGGCAGCCCGCCGCAGGGGAGAGTGAAACTATACTTGTAAATTTCCTCTAAGGGAATATGCTCTTGTTGGGTCCATTGAAAAGGTGCAGCATATCCGTGCTGGAGGAGAGCCATGACCTGTTCGCGACGGGATTTGTGCCTGCTGGTAACCGCGTTTGCCGCATCTTCGGGAGTTGCGGCCCAGAAGACGGCATTACCGAGCAAGGTATTTCCCTACGAAGAATTGCCGATTCGAAAAAACGGCCAAAATGAATCCCGCCCTGTGCTGGAGGGCGAACTCCACGACGGCTGCTTCGTGGAAGTCCACCAGACCAAGCTCGCGCCGGGGGCCATGCCCCACCCGCCGCATCACCACCTCCACGAGGAGATGTTCCTGGTCAGGGAGGGAACCATCGAGATAACGATCCGCGGGAAGTCAACTCAGTTGGGCCCCGGCTCAGTGGGTTTCGTGGGGTCAAACGACGAACACGGAATCCGCAATCCCGGCTCAACCCACGCGGAGTATTTTGTGGTCGCGTTCGGCAAGGACGCGTAGCCACATGCCGATTTTGAATTTTAGATTTTAGCCGGATGCTGAAAAATGGGCCGCAACCATAGAATTCGGGGGAGTCAAGCGCTCTCCGGGTTTTTCAGCATCCTGTTAGTACTTTATATTGCCTTACCTACCCCCCAGGGCAAGATACCGTGACACTCACGCCCCTTCGGCGCCGAAGGAAAGGCCCAACTCCCGGGCGACGCCCTGAATATAGTGTCGTCCCTCCTCGTACTCCTCGGCGGTTTTCAAGTGTTCGAGCATCAAGGGAGCGTCCACCGGAAGCTTGGCGAGTTCCGACAGGTAGGCCTGGTAATCGATCTGGCCGCGGCCGGGAATTACTTCGCGCAGGCACACCTGCACATAGTCCTCCCACTTCAGGTCTTTGGCGTGACAGGAGGCGATCCAGGGCCCCAACTTCCGAAAGCATTCGCGGATAACGTCGCCGTTGTGGTACATGCGCTCGGGGCTGTTCATCACATTGCACACGTCAAGATGAACCGCGAACGCCTTGCGGTCCACCCCCTTGATCAGCGTCAGGTATTCGTCCGGTCCGCTGGGGAAGTTAAACGGCATCATTTCGATGGAGAACTTGGTGCGTGTCGGCTTTACCGCATCAATCAGCTTGCGGCAATTCTCCACCGTGGCGTCAATGAATTCCTGGCTGAGGTTTTTGGGGTTGGCGGCGTACCAGATCTTGGGGTCGTAGGAGCCCGCAATGTCCACGCAACAACGCGTGCCCAACTCCTCGGCTAACGCCAACCGCTCCTGCACGTAATCCATGTTCTTCCGCCGCTTTTCCGGATCGGGGTCGAGCATGTTGACCCAGGCCCCCACCTCCGCCAGGGCCACGTCCTGAGCCGCAAATTCTTTGATAATGGCTTGGATCTTTTCCTTCTCCGGCAATTCCACCTTGGGAGCGTAAGCGGCGCGATATCCCAGCCGGCGGTGTTCTCGAGCCAGTTCGCCAGGCTCTTCCGAATTGAGAAAGATCGGGCCCCCCAGCCTCAGCGGCCGGCCAGAAGGTGTCGCGCCGCCCCGCAGAAAATCGGGCATCGCCACCGTGGTCGCCGCCACGGCACTGGTCCTAGCTAAAAATACACGCCTTGAAAATTGATTCTGTATCATGACTTCCTCCTTATAGTCTCCCAGGTAAGCCACGGTCATGACGTTGTCCCGGTCATAAAGGAACCGGTGCCCCAACCTGGACATGCCGTCAATCTACACGCGATGCCGTGCGGAGGCAATCCTGAACCCTTCGGGCAAGTGCGGGCAGGCGAGAAAAGCTGCGATCCTACAGAACCGGTCCGCGCTACGCTTGCTTCATCATGCAACGGCTGGCGCAAGTCGCCGACGAAATGAATCCAGAGTTTGAGGGCCTGTGGCGTGGCGTCTTTGCATTGCGCTCGACCCACGGTTGCTGGTATTCTGCCGCCTCGAATTCGGCCTCCTTGCCAAGGTTGATGGCGCGGGGAAAGGCAGTTCAGCGTCACCTGCGTTATCTTCGCCCACGCCCACGCCGGCGCCTTGAAGGCCCGAGGTCAGTTTCGAGGTAACGGAGTTTAGACTGCTCCCCCAAGCGCATGAGATCCCAACGCTGGCTGCACATCATCCCGGTCGCCTTCATCATGTACACGATCGCTTTCATCGACCGGACCAATGTCTCGTTGGCTCTCCCCTCCATGAGCCGGGCGCTGCACATGAACCCCACGCAAGCCGGCGCCGCCGCGGGAGTTTTTTTTGGGGATACGTGGTGCTGCAAATTCCGGGCGGACATCTGGCGCAGCGCTGGAGCGCCAAACGCTTCGTCGCCATCTTGCTGGTCGTGTGGGGGCTCTGCTCGATGGGCTGCGGCTTGGTGCAGACCTGGCACCAATTCTGGGTGATGCGCCTTTTGCTGGGAGTGGCAGAGGGCGGGGTGTGGCCCGCCGTGTTGGTGCTGCTCTCGCACTGGTTCCCGCGCGGGGAACGGGCGCGCGCCAACGCCTACTGGATGCTCTGCCTTCCCATCGCGGTGATCGTTTCCTCTCCCCTTTCGGGATGGATTTTGGGCCGATGGAACTGGCGCGTGCTGCTGATTGCCGAAGGCGCCTTGCCTTTCCTTTGGCTGGTCATTTGGTGGGTCTTCATTGATGACTATCCCCACGGAGGCGCGTTGGATTTCCACCGAGGAGCGCGACCATCTTGAAGCGACCCTCCGCGAAGAATCCCGCGAACTCGATTCGGCCAAGCCGGACTGGCCACCGTTTTGGCAGGCTCTGCTCGAAATCCTAACCTGTGCTGGTCATGGTCGGCGTTTATCTGATGGCAGAACTTCGGGAATTACGGCTACCTGTTTTGGCTTCCCTCGGCGCTAGGAAATGCCCGGAAGATGAGCAACCTGCTGGTGGGCATCCTTTACGCGATCCCTTACATTGTGACCGCGATGGGCATGGTCCTTGTCTCCCGCCATTCCGACAAGCATCGCGAGCGGCGCGGCCACGTTGCTTTTGGGCTGGCCTGGGGCGGCGCTTGCATGATGGCCTGTATCCTTCTAACCGGGCACGCCCCCACCTGGGGTTTTGTGGCCATCTCCCTGGTGGGCGCCGGATCCTATGGGATGCTGGGGCCGTTCTGGGCGATTCCGACGGAAACTCTGCCGCGCTCGGTTTCCGGACCCGCGATGGGGCTGGTGAATGCTCTCGGCAACCTGGGAGGGTACTTCGGCCCGCTGGCCGTGGGATTTGTCTTCCATCGCACGGGCGACTTCCGGTATGCCTTCGCCTTACTCAGTCTGGCGATATCTGACCGGCGCTGCGTTGACACTCCTTTTGCCCTCGCGAGCCGCCGCCCGCGAATAGAAGAAATGCGAATACACCCCGAGGGGGAGGCGCGGAATGGCGATGAAAGTTTCCCGGATTATTTCCCTGAGCATTCTCGCTCTCATGCTCATCGCGGTGCTGATGGCGTTGCGGGCGCCCAGCGCCAGGCTGGTTCCGGCGAGTGCGCAAGACGCAAAATCCTTCGATGAAAAAATCTTGTCCCTCGAGCAGGCTCACCAGCAAGGCCTGCCCAGACCGCCCACATCACGGAAACGGAGCTGACTTCAAAGTTGCAGCAGGGGCTGGACGAAATCCCGCCAACGGGGGGACCGTGGTGCTCAAGGCGGCCTCCGTGCATTTGGAAGGCGACGAGTTTGTGGGATGTCTTCACGCTGGATGCGAGCGGGAAAGAACTCTACCTGACCATGACGGGCACGTTGGGTGTCGCTCGACGGCAGGCTCCAGATTCAGCCCTCTTCCGCGAAATTGGGAAGTTTGCCGATTCCCGCGTATGGCCTTCCGCCGCCTTCTGCATAGGCAGTTTGACTCCCCCGAGACTCGCGAGCGCTTGCGGCTTCCGGAATTCATCAAAGACGTGCATATCGAAAACGGCGAGTTGGTGGAATCGCAATGATCGGCGCCGCCGGAATGCTTTGCATGCAATGTCCCGCGTCACGCCGAAATCCACTTTTCCAAGCTCACATGCGGCCGATCTAAACCATCGCCACGGCGCGAATGGGCGAGCCCGACCCCTCGCGAATTTTGAGCGGGAAGGCGAGGAAGAGGAAGAAATCCGGAAGCTGATCCAGATTGCACAGATTCTCAATGATCAATACCTGCTTTTCCAGGACCACGGGATGGATGGGCCGCGTGCGGAGCGCCTCGGGCGGGTCAGGCGAGAGTGTGTCCACGCCGATGGCGGCGGCCGGTTTCGATAGGAGATACTCCGCCGCGTCCATGCCGACTCCCGGCCAGTTTTCAACGTAGTGCCTGATCGTTCGGGCGCAGCCCCCACTTCGCCGCCCAACCAAAATCGAACAGAACAATGTCTCCGGCCTGGAGCGGCCCGTGGCGGCCCTCCCATTCCTGAAGCTGGCTTTTCGAAACGTACTCACCCGCTTTCGTGCCGCGGCAATCCACGCGCACGCCGCGGCCCATCAGTTGGGTCAGGGGCACGTCGCTCGATCGTCACGTGGGCCTCCGGCTTGGCGTTGCTGAGGAAGTGGGCGGGAGCATCCACATGCGTCCCATTGTGCTCGTGCATCACCAGCAGGTAATGGAGTGAACGGCCCCCGTGCTCGTAAGAGCTCCAAAGGTTGTGGAAGAACATCGAGTGAGTGGGAAAATGCGGCATGTGTTCTTCCAGCGTTTGGCTGAGGTCAATCACGCGCAGGTCGCGGAGTTTTGCCAGTAGGGCGGGAACGTCGCTCACGGGGTTCTCCATTTCAAAGTGGAAAGGGCGCGCGGCTTCCGGCAGGCCGGAAAAGGTCTGCGCAGGGTAATCGCGGCAAGGGCCCATCACTCCGCCGTGGCAAAGTACCCGGGCTTCCAACGCAGGATAACTCCGCGGCGGGCGGTCACAACTTTAATGGACGGTAAGTTCCGTCCAGGGCGCTTCGCAACGGCCGATAGCCGATCGTGTATTGTTCGTCCAAATTGCGGCCGATGGCTTGCAACGCGTCAGCCAGGTGCATCAATCGCTCCGCGGAAAACTTTCCCGTCTCCGCCCCCAAACCTTTGTTTTGGGAAGTTTCCCCGATCTGTCCATGGGAAAGGTAACCCGTCTCCAGGTCGGTGCCCGGAGTTTCGCGCAAGGGGAAAGATGGGTAGCCACCGGTTTCGGTGGAGATTTCATCAAGGAGTTTGTCTCCGGGATTCGTGAAGCCGTAGGCGGCCGTGCCGACGGTATAGATCATGGTCTCGGCCATGCGCGCCATGGAAACGGCCTGGTCCAGCGTGTGCTGGCTCTGAACATCCAAGCCATCGCTCATGACGATTAAGATCCGCCGCATCTCTTCCGGCGAGCCGGTCTTGCGCATTTTCTCCCGGCAAGCAGATGTAGATGGCATCGTAAAGGGCTTTGCCGCCGCCGGATTTAAGGTCCTGGATCTTTTCATTCAGCAGGTCCGGGTCGTTGGTAAAGTCCTGGATGATCGAGCTGGAAGCGTCGAAGGTCTGGAGGAATACCTGGTTCTTCGTGCCCCCGTTGCGCAGGACCTGGAAAACAAACTCGCTGGCCGCTTCCTTTTCATACGTTAATTGGCGGCGCGCGGTATTGCTGGTGTCGAGAATCAAACCGACGCGGAGCGGCGTGCTCGTTTCCCGCTCGAAGTGGGTGATTGTCTGCTCCACACCGTCTTCAAATACCTGGAAATCCTCCTTGTTGAGATCAATGACCGGCTGCCCACGTTTGTTTAAGGCGGTCAGGGGGACGTTGACGAGTTCGACGGTGGTCTTGATGGTGGAGCTTTCGCTGGGGGCGCGCTCTCCTCCGGATGCGCGGTGTTCCCCGCCGCGGCGGGCGCGGCGGGCGCAGCCGGGGGGTGGCTTGTTGCGCCGGAGCGCGAAGGGCGCCTGCTCCTATGGCCATGGCGGCCAATGCCAGGACGGCCGAAATTGCTTTCCAGTTTCCCCCTGCTTCCTCGTCCGGCCTTCTCCCGATGATGCCATGCGCATTCGCGTTTTCATGCCGGTGTTTGAATCACCGGCGATTCTCCCCGTGTCCGGAAGCTCTGAATTTCCCATTTTACCCCAATTGCCCCTCTTAAAGTAGCTGCACATCGCACCCATGATCCCACAGCCGGTCCGAAGGCAGTGGTAAGAGAGGCAGGCATGCTGGCCGCACTGGTGGTAAATTGGTAAAGACAGCCAAAAGGAGCATAAACCATGGAAATGGGATTCATAGGCTTGGGCGGAATGGGCGAGCCGATGGCGCGCAACCTGATCAAGGCGGGCCACGCGTTGAAGATCTACAATCGCACCCGCAGCCGCGCGGAGGCGTTGGTGAGCGAGGGTGCAACCTTGGCGGAAACACCGGCGGCGGCGTGCACCGCCGGAGTGGTGGCCACCATGTTGGCTGATGACGCCGCGGTGGAAGGGGTGGTGTTCGGCGAACACGGCGTTCTGGAGGGCCTGCCCCGCGGCGGCGTCCATATTTCCCACAGCACCATCAGCACGCATCTCTCTCGCCGCCTCACCGACGCTCACCGGCAGCGAGAACAGATCTTTTTGGCTGCTCCGGTTTTTGGACGTCCGGACGCAGCCCAGGCGGCGCGCTTGGTTGTGGTGGCGGCGGGTCCGCCGGAAGCGGTGGAGCGCTGCCACCCGGCGCTCGAGGCGATTGGCCGCAAACTCTTCGTGATCGGTCCTGACGCCCCTGCCGCCAACACCGTCAAACTCGCGGGGAATTTCCTGATCGCGTCCATGCTGGAAACCTTGGGCGAAGCCTTCGCCCTCTCTGCGAAAATCCGGCGTTGACCCGGCGACTTTTCTTGAAATCATGGTGGGCTCGTTCTTTCAATCGCCCGTCTATGAAAACTACGGCAAGATTATTGCCGAGCAGCGTTACGAACCCGCCGGGTTCAAACTGCGCCTGGGCCTGAAAGACGTCCGCTTGATGATGGCGGCGGCGGACGAGGCGGCGGCGCCCATGCCCATCGCCAGCCTGATTCGCGACAATATGATTAGCGGCGTCGCGCAGGGATTGGGAGACTTGGATTGGTCTGCCGTGGCGCGAGTCGCGGCGTTGAAATCGGGGCTGAAGACTTAAGCGTAGCACAGCCAATCCTGGCTGTGAACGAAATCAAGCACAGGCAGGAGTGCCTGTGCTACATGTGAACGAAATCAGACACAGGCAGGAGTGCCTGTGCTACCTAACCAACCGGAGGAGGCAACGATGAAAGCCATACGCGTCACATGAATTCGGCGGTCCGGAAGTGCTGAAGTTGGAAGACGTCCCCGATCTTCAAGCCGGCGCGGGGCAAGTGGTGGTGCGGGTGAAGGCGGCAGGCGTGAACCCTTACGACACCTACATGCGCCAGGGAACCTATGCCATCAAGCCGCCGCTTCCTTACACGCCGGGGAGTGATGCGGCGGGGATTGTGGACTCGGTGGGAGAGGGCGCTGCGGGCTTTGCCCCCGGTGACCGGGTTTACGTGGCGGGACGCTCACCGGCGCCTATGCGGAACAAACCCTGGCGGAGGCGTGGCAGGTGCATCCGCTGCCGCCCAACGTGACTTTCGCTCAGGGAGCAGGCGTTAACGTTCCTTACGCCACGGCCTACCGCGCCTTGTGGCAAATTGCGCGCGCCCAGGCGGGGGAAACGGTTTTGATCCATGGCGCCAGCGGCGGCGTGGGCGTGGCGGGCGTGCAATTGGCGCGCGCCGCGGGAATGACGGTGATCGGCACGGGCGGCACGGAGCGCGGGCGCGAACTCGTGGCCGTGCAGGGCGCGCATCATGTGCTCGACCATCGCGCCCCGGATTATCTCGACGAATTGATGAAGCTCACGGGGGGACGCGGCGTGGACGTGATTCTGGAGATGCTGGCCAACGTGAATCTGGCCAAGGATCTGAGCGTGCTTGCCCACAAAGGCCGCGTGGTGGTGATCGGCAATCGCGGCAACATTGAAATCAACCCGCGCGAGATCATGCGCCGCGACGCCGCGGTTTTGGGAATGGTGCTGTTGAACGCCAGCCGCCAGGAACTCGCGAGCATTCACGCGGGGATTGTGGCCGGGCTCGAAAACGGATCGCTGCGCCCGGTGGTGGGAAAGGAACTTCCCCTGGCCGAAGCCCCCCAGGCCCACCGCGCCGTCATGGAGCCCGGCGCGTTTGGAAAAATCGTGCTGGTGCCGTAGGGCCGAGCGGCGCTCGGCCAAGAGCGAACGCCGTTCGCCCTTACATGTCGTCCTTGAGGTTTTGTAGCGCCGACCATCAGGTCGGCACGAAATGGGACGGCGCAAATGCTGACCTAAAGGTCAGCGCTACCATCCACTTCGCAACCATGCTGTGAATAAAGGGGGGACGCGGTAAATGTCAACCATCGAGAAGCGCCTCATCATCCGGCGGAAATTCTTCACAGCTTGCCTCTGCGCCGTCATTTTCGCATCGCTCATGTTTGGCGCGGAGAGTTTCCAGTGGGATTGGCGTCACTCCGAGGCGCTTACCCCCAAACAGTCCTTGCGCCACGCGAAGGTTACTGCCACCGAGAGGGGGGCGATTGCGCGGGCCATCGCCGAGCAACTTAAGCCCGACATGGGGGGGTTGGGAGGTATGTCCGAGCAGGAGCTGGAGGACATTGCCCTCGACACGCCGGTCGAGTTGGTCGACCTCAGCGGCGACGGCACTCCCGAAGTCATTGCGCAGGGAACCGTTGCAGATGGCGGGTGTGGTCCCAGCGGAAATTGCCGATTCTGGGTTTTTCAGAAATCCGATGGCGAGTACAGGCTATTAATCTCGCAGGAGGCCATCCAATCTTTCACCATTCAGCCGAGCCGTTCCAACGGCTTCAGTGATATCGTCGTCAAAATGCACGGTTCGGCCACGGATAGCACCCTAAGACTTTTGCAGTATCGCGAAGGAAGGTATCAAGAGGCGGGTTGTTATGACGCAAACTGGTCGGTGCCGGAAGGCGATACCGTCCACGAACTCAAAGAGCCGCGCCTGACACCGTGCGGCAAAGGCCATTAGCGTAGACTTGGGCGCAGGTTGCGGCTCGCCCCTGCATTCCGTCCTCGGGGTTCGCCGACCTTTAGGGAGGTGCGATGCCCGCCCTCCTCGAAACTGGTCGGCATCCTGTTGATCGATTGACCTGTTAGGACTCCGGCGCGCCCGGCCGCTTGAGCGGCGTCAATTACCATCGTGTCTTTTCTTTCTCATTGACTATGGGCCGTGGCGGGTGCAGAATTTTCATTGGGGTTGCCAGAGGAAAACAATTCAAGCTTGGCGGAGGCTCAAGCCCCCCAGTTCCTAGCGCGCTGGTACACTCATGCACAACAAGTGAAATGGAAGTTCGGCATCGGCATCGGCATCATTCTCGCCGTAGTAGCCTGGGAGGGCATTTCCGGCTTTCAGGAGAGCAAAACCTACTATGTGACGGTGAATGAGCTCACCCAAGCGCAGACGGCGCGCCGCCATATGCGCGTGGGGGGCGTCGTCGCGCAGGGGTCCATTGAGCGCCGCGGCGGACAACTCAGCTTCCGGCTCGCCCAGGACGCCAAATCCATTCCCGTAACCTACGTGGGAACCGATACGCTGCCTGACACTTTCAAAGACGGCGCGCAAGCGATCGTTGACGGCGATTATCTGGCCAACGGGGAGTTCCGCGCCGAAAAAATCCAGGCCAAGTGCGCTTCCAAGTATCAGGCTGCACCGGGCTCAAAGGGAGCGGGAATGAAGGGCCCGGTGGCCGCGCTGAGCGGTGCAAAATAGGCTGGTAGCGCAGGGCTCGCTCTCCAGCCCTGCGGCCCTTCGATAACGCACGGGGCTTGCTCAGCGCGAGCAACACTCCGGGCGCTGCTCGAAAAGCCGCAGGGCTGGAGAGCGAGCCCTATGCTACGGGGCCGCGGCTTTCATCTTTGGAAGAACTGTCCACTCAGGGAGTATTTATGAACCAAGTCGGTAGCGTCAGCCTGATTGCCTCCCTGGCATTCGCGGCCTATGCCCTGGTCGCCGGAGCCGTGGGGGGCAAGCTGCGCAGCCCGCGCATTACCCGCAGCGCCGAGCGTGCCGCCTTGGGATTTTTCCTGATGATCTACGCTGGCGGTGGTGGCGCTGGAGTACATGATCCTTACGAATGACTTCCACAACGCCTATGTGGCCGAACATTCCAACCGTGATTTGCTCACCTATTACAAAGTTGCGGCGCTGTGGGCTGGGCAGGAAGGCTCGCTGCTGTTCTGGACGTGGCTGCTTTCGATTTACAGCGCCCTGGTGGTTTGGCAGAACCGCCGCAAGAATCGCCAGTTGATGCCCTACGTGGTTTCCGTGCTGATGGGAGTGGGCACCTTCTTTTCTCTACTCGTCTTTTTCGTAGCCAACCCCTTCCAGGAACTTTCCGTGGTATCGAGCGCGGGCACGCAAGCCTTTACCGCGCCGGATGGCAACGGACTGAACCCGCTGCTCCAATACCACTCCATGGTGATTCATCCCCCCATGCTTTACCTGGGTTACGTCGGCATGGTGGTGCCGTTCGCCTTCGCCATGGCGGCGCTCATCACCCGGCAATTGGGCGACAACTGGATTCGCATCACCCGCCGCTGGACCATGGTTCCGTGGATGTTGCTGGGCTGTGGAATCCTGCTGGGCGGCAACTGGGCCTACGCCGTGCTGGGATGGGGCGGCTATTGGGGATGGGACCCGGTGGAGAACGCCTCGCTGCTGCCGTGGCTTTCGGGGACGGCCTTCCTGCACTCGGTGATGATCCAGGAAAAGCGCGGAATGCTGAAGGTTTGGAACGTCGCGCTGGTCATCCTGACGTTCTTCCTGAGCATCTTCGGCACCTTCCTGACGCGCAGCGGGATTGTTTCTTCCGTGCACGCTTTCGCGCAATCCAACATCGGCCCGTTCTTTGCCGTTTTCCTCGCCATCATTCTGTTCTTTTCCGTCACCTTGCTTTTCCTGCGCCTGGACCATTTGAAAAGCGAGAACAAGCTTGATTCCATGGTCTCGCGCGAAAGTGGCTTCCTTTTCAATAATTGGATTTTGCTGGCGCTGGTGTTCGCGGTGTTCTGGGGAACGCTGTTCCCGGTGATTTCGAAGGCCGTCGAGAATGCGACGGTCACGGTGGGCGCGCCGTTCTTCAATAAAGTGGCGATTCCCATGGGCCTGCTGCTCCTGCTGCTGACGGGCGCCGGACCGCTGCTGGCGTGGCGCAAGACCTCGTTCCAAAGCCTGAAGGGGAACTTCACCCTGCCGCTCATCGTGGCGCTGGTGGCAGGCGCGGTGATGTTCGCCGAGGGCGTGCGCAACTTCTACGCGTGGATGACCCTCTTTCTCTCCGTTTTCGTCCTCGTCTGCATCGTGGGAGAATTCTGGAAGGGCGCGCGCACTCGCATGAGGACCGCGAAGGAAAACTTTGCCCAAGCCCTTTACAACCTAACCATGCGTAACACCAGGCGTTATGGCGGATACATCGTGCACATCGGCATTGTGCTGCTTTTTATCGGTTTTGCCGGCCAAGCCTTCAAAACGGACGCGAAGGGATTGATGCAGGAAGGCGATCTTCTGCGGGTAAAGAACTACCTGCTGCGCTGTGATGGCCTCACCACCGGCGACAACCCCAACTACGAATACACGCGCGCCCTCATTACCGTGACCAAGAATGGCGAGGCTTTCACCTCGATGCATCCGGAAAAGCGCTTTTACAAGGCCAGCCAGCAGCCCACCAGTTACGTGGCCATTCACCCCACGCTGTCGGAAGATCTTTACGTCGTGCTGGCGGGAATGGATCCCGACACCGGCAAGGCCATCATCCAGGTGTTTGTCAATCCGCTGGTCATGTGGGTGTGGATCGGCGGTGTGGTGACGCTGCTGGGCACGTTGCTGGCCATGGTTCCCAGCCGTGTTGAGCGCGAGATGGCGGAAATGCGCCAAGCGCAGGAATTGGCAGTGCAGGCGGGCGATGGGTTCTGAAGAAACAGTCCGAAGTCCGAGTCCGAAGTCCGGGGTCACCCCGCATCGGTGTCCCGTGCCAAGGGCTTCGGACGTTGGGACTCTCGGACCTCGGACTTCGGACTCTTCTGCTGGCTGCCTTTCTGCTTGCCGCTTCGGTGGCGCGCGGAGATAGCGCCCGCAAGCCGACCCTGGAATCGCTCGGCAATGAAGTGCAGTGCACTTGCGGGTGCGTTGCGCCGCTGAACCAGTGCCCGCATCTCGATTGCGCCGAAAAAGCCGAGATGCAGGCCTTCATCAAGAAGGAAATCGCGGACGGCAAGGATGAAACCGCCATTCTCCAGGATTTTTCGCTCCGCTATGGCGTTCAGGTGCTGTCGGCTCCGCCGGCCAATGGGTTCAACTTGGCGGTTTGGATTCTTCCCGGCGTAGGCTTGCTGGTAGGATTGGGCATGGTCGTGGTCATCGTGCGGCGCTGGAAGAGCAAGCCTGCCCTCGTGCCGGCTCCTACTTCCGCGTCCCTCGACCCCAAGGTGCTCACCGCGGTGGAAGAGGAAATGAAATCGACGGGGATGGGATAGAGAGACAGAAGTTAGAAGTTAGAAGCTAGGAGCCAGAATAGAACCGTCATGACGGCTGAGTTTCTGACTTCTAACTTCCAAATTCTAGCTTCTAACTTCTGGAAACGATTCTATGTTGCTAACGATGGCAGTTCTGATTGCGGTGGGGATGGCGGTTTACATTGTCTTCCCGTTGCTCAGCGCGGAAACCGCGGGCGGCCCTCTGCCCCTGGATGTCACCGTGCTCGGCGACCTGAAGCGGCGGCGGTTGGTGGTTTACGATAACTTGAAGGACCTGGAGTTTGAATTTCAGTCCGGCAAGATTGCGCGCGAGGATTACGAATCGTTGCGCACGAACTACCTGGGCGAGGCGGCGGGATTGATGGCGGCGACCCAGGAGGCCGAACTGCTCAAGCAGGACGATGCGGTGGTGGAACGCGAAATCGCCGCGCGCCGCGCGCAGCGCAAGACGCAGCCCAAAATCGAGTACACTTGCTCAGCCTGCGGGTATGAGAATCCGTTGCCGGTAAAATTCTGCGGCGAATGCGGGGCGCGGATTGCGGCCGCCGGGAAAAAGGTAGAAGCTAGCGCGGACCTGCTGGTAGGTCCGCGGCTTTTCATTGCACGGGGACGCTCGGACAAGGAGCTGATGCGACCTCTCGCGGTCACGATGCGGAAGACGAACTCCTGAGAATGTTCGCGCTATTCAGGTCCCATGAACTTGAAATTGCTTCCATCCAAATTCCTCAGCCTATCGGCGGCTTGCATTTGGCTGCTGGGTTCAGGTCCTGCTTTGCTCGCCGCTGGGGGCAAGATCTCCGGGCAAGTGGTGAACGGCACCACGGGCAGCCCGGTCTCGAACCAAACGCTTCAGCTCCTGATGCCGCGCGGCGGAATGCAGCAAGTTGCCACCGCGGTCACGGATTCCAGCGGCCAATTTCGTGATGGCTGCGAGCGACCTTGCCACCGATTCCTTTTACCTCCTCCAGGCAACCTATCAGGGTGTGAATTATCACGCCCCGGTTAAGTTTGATGACCGTGGCCAAGCCCGAGTCGACATCACCGTTTACGATGCCACGCGCACGGCGCCGCCCCTGCGGATTCAATCCGCCCGCATCATCTTGCGTGCGGAGGGCGGCAAGGTTCACGTGCAGGAGATGTTCGCCATTCGCAACTCCGCCGAGCCGCCGCGCAGCTACGTGAACTCCGACGGCACATTCCTCTTTCACCTTGCCAAGACCGCCGGCGACCCCACCGCCGCGGTGGCCGGGTTGATGAACATGCCGCTTGCCGCAGCCCGTGAACCCCGGCAAAGGGCCGGGGGA
This sequence comes from uncultured Acidobacteriota bacterium, assembly GCA_963810005.1. Lineage (GTDB taxonomy): Bacteria > Acidobacteriota > Terriglobia > UBA7540 > UBA7540 > Bog-366. Next base: position 74,550 of record CAWELY010000016.1, on the reverse strand, counting down.
CTTCTATCATTCAGTACCCCCTCAAGCCGGGCCTGACGGTGATGATGGTGGCTTACGACAGCGATTACGCTTCGAACAAGCTGGACCTGGCGGACTCCGTCGCCTACCCCATCGACAGTGTGGAGCTGCTGGTTTCGCCCTCCAACCTTTCCGTGGACTCCCCGCTGTTCAAGGCCGCGGGCGCCGATGCGGAGACGGGAAGCCAGAAATATTTGGCGGAAAGCGTGCCGCCCAACGCCCAACTCGCCGCCAGCGTCAGCGGAGAAGCGGCGGCCGGTGAAACGGCGGCGGGTGGAGCCCCGGCCAGCCAGGCCGACGCGGAAGTGAAGACCCTTCCCAATTCCATGACGCGGATGGGCGGGCTTGTGCTCGCCTGCTTCCTGCTGGTCCTGCTGTGGGGGCTGGGCGTGCGCGTGGCGAAGGAATGGCCCAAATGGAAAGCCCAGCAGAGCGCCAGCCAGCTTCAGAAGGCGCTGGAAGCGGAAGTGGAAAAGTTGTTTAATTCTCTCGCCGACTTGGACGAGCTTTTCGCCGCCGGCAAGATTGCGGAGAAGCCTTATTGGAAAGAGCGCCTGGAATTGAAAGCGCGCCTGGTGGCGACGCTGAAGAAAGCTCCGCCCGCGCTGCTCGAATCCTATGCCATCCGACACACCCCGCGCTAAACCCGCGCTGGAACTGCGCGATGTTTCCAAACAATTCGGGGACTTTCAGGCTTTGAATGGCGTGTGCTTGCGCGTCGAGCCCGGAGATTCCATCCTGCTCTATGGACCGAACGGCGCGGGCAAAACCACGCTGCTGCGCGTGCTCTCCACGCTCGCCCGCCCGAGCGAGGGCAAGGTTCTGTATGACGGTGCCGACGTTCACGCCCACCCCGCCGCGGCGAAGGCCGCCATTGGATTCGTTTCCCACACCACGTTTCTTTACGGCGAACTCACCGCTCGCGAAAACCTGGAATTCGCGGGGAAGCTCTTCGGCCTGACCGATCTCCCGCAGCGGTTGGCCGACGTGCTTGACCTCTTCCACCTGCGCGAGCGGGCGGAGACGCCCGTGCGCGAGCTTTCGCGGGGATATCAGCAACGGGTTTCGCTGGCGCGGGCATTCTTGCACGACCCGCAGTTTCTGCTGTTGGATGAGCCCTTCACCGGACTCGACGCGGCCTCCACCGAGTCCCTGCAAGACCGTGATGCGGCACTGCACGAGCAAGGCAAGGCCCTGATTTTCTCCACCCACGATTTTGAGCAGGGCAAGGCCATCGCCCAGCGGCTGGTAGCGCTCGAAGGCGGAAAGGTGCGGTACGACGGGCCGGTGAGAACAGGAGTCAGGAGTCAGGAGTCAGGAGTCAGAAGTGAGGAGTGAGGAGCTAGGATTCAACTGCAAACTCGATTCACCGTTGCATGGGGTGGCGGTCAGGAGTATCTTTTGGGTCGGCGGAAAGTGGATAATAGAAATTCCGGGTTAATTACCTGACAAAGAGATCAATGGCAAGGAAGACCAGAGTGGGTTGAGGCCGCAAGGAGCGTGGGATGATCACGCGAGTGAAAGCCGAAAACTTTAGATGTTTACGATCTGTCGACGTTCGTCTTCGACCATTCCAGATCCTCGTCGGGCCCAATGGAAGCGGTAAATCGGCATTGATGGATGCGCTGGCCTTTGTCCGAACTCTCACGGCCGAGAATCTGACCGCCGCTATCGCAGAGCGGACTGACAATTTCCATGATCTCGTCTGGGGACGAGAAGGCAACCGCTTCAGCTTGAGCCTGGACGTTACTGCTCCCGGCGAGAACGCAATCGGGGGGGACGGTGGGCCGACTCGATTCGTTCGCTACGAGGTGACCATCCGCGCGGATGTGGCAGAGGAAGTCGTTCAGATCGAAAAAGAAAGGATTGTAGTTCATCGTGCGGGAGCAAATGAAGAATTGCCCGCCGTAGAGCGCACGGGTACGGAGTCAACATACTTTTACGAACCCAAAGGGCTTCCATACACGATAGAAGGTCAAATTGAACGAATCTACTCTGTGCTCGGCCGTGCTCCAATCGCACCAGACAACTTCCCTGAGGCGGGTTGGCTCAGGGAAGCGCTTCGAATCGACGGAAGTGGAGTTTGCCCTGTCCAATTGAAAAGCGACGACCTCCGGGCTCCCAGCCCTCCGTTCAAGGGTACTGTAAAAAGCCTTACGGGCTCACACCTTGCTCGATTCGTGGCTGAATTGAATGATAAATCACCTGAGTTATTCAAAGACTGGATCAAGCACCTCCAGACTTGTTTGCCCGACCTCGAAACCATCCGCACCGTTTTAAGGCCGGAGGATCGTCACCGATATCTGATGGTTCGCTTCAGAAATGGTATTGAAGTCCCATCGTGGGTGCTTTCGGAGGGGGAACTGCGTCTCATGGCGCTTACTATTCTTGCCTATGTGCCGGGTATGGGCCGCATTTACCTGATCGAGGAGCCAGAGAACGGGCTTCATCCGACGGCCATCGAGGCAATCTACCAGTCATTGTCCTCGATTTACAAGGGGCAAGTGCTGATGGCAAGCCACTCGCCCATTTTGCTGAGTTTAGCAAAGCCTGACGAGCTTCTTTGTTTTGCTAAGACTCCCGAGGGTTCGAAGATTGTCAGGGGCGACGAGCACCCCGCGCTCAAAGAATGGAAAGGCGAGGTAAATATCAGTGATTTGTTCGCGGCGGGGGTGCTGGGATAGAAAGTGCAAGAGAAAGGGATAAATTGGATTTGGTAATCCTCACGGCGGACAAGAATACGAAATTGGGCCTTCAGGGATTACTGACAAGACCGGCTCGCTTAGGAATTCGTGATATCGAATCAACGATTTTCGTTCATCCCAAGCGCGACCCGGGTGTCCTTCGTCAATGCCATGAGTTCTTGCGGGAAACATTGAGGCAGGCCGAGTTCGCCTTGGTTATTTTCGATCGCGAGGGATGCGGAAGCGAAGAACGGAGGAGCAGCGCTGGAGGCCAAAGTTGAGATGAGGTTGGCCCAGAACGGATGGGCAGACCACTCAGCCGCCATTGTCATTGACCCGGAGCTGGAAGCTTGGGTTTGGGGCAACTACGCGCAAGTCGAAGACGTGCTGGGCTGGCAACAAGGTGGGGAAGGACTGCGACAGTGGCTCATCCAAAAAGGATTCCTCCAGCCCCCCCAACTCAAGCCGGAGCATCCCAAGGAAGCTCTTGAGCGTGCGCTACGCATCCTGAAGAAACCGCGCTCCTCGGCGATATACCATGACCTTGCGACCGGGGTGAGTTTCGACCGCTGTATAGATCCGGCCTTCCAAAAACTGAAACAAACCTTACAAAATTGGTTTCCGCCGCGAATGGAGGCTTAGGCTGCAATATATTTAGGGCCGACTTTATTCTGACTCCTGGCTCCTGACTTCTTTCTTCCCCCATGCGCACTCTTCGAGTCATCTCCGCCATTTTCGTGAAGGACCTGCGCGTCGAATGGCGGCACCGCGAGACGCTTGCGTCGATGTGTATTTTCGGCCTCCTGGTGGTGTTCCTGTTCAACTTTGCCTTCGAGCCGGCGCGGGAGGAGACGCTGCGCCTGCTGCCTGGGCTGTTGTGGATTGCCTTTGCCTTTGCCGGGGTGCTGGGATTCAACCGTTCCTTTGCGGCGGAGCGCGAGAACGCGGGACTGGAGGGCATGCGCCTGGCGCCGATCGATCCGGGCGCAATTTATCTCGGCAAAATGCTCGCCAACCTGTTCTTTATGGGGATTGCCGAGGTCGTTGTGGTGTTCGCGACGAGCCTCTGGTATAACTTCTCTTTCATCCCGGCGCTGGGCTGGTTCGCACTTACCACTTTTTTCTGCACCTTGGGCTACGTGGCGGTGGGCACGACCTTCGGGGCTGTCGCCGCCAATACTCGCATGAGAGAGGTCATGCTCCCGGTGCTCCAGTTCCCGGTGGCCGTTCCGATCTTCATTGCCGGGGTCGAGGGCTCAACCGGAGCGCTCAAGGGCGACCCGGTCAGCGATTATGCCGGCTGGATCAAACTGGCGGCGGGGTTTAGCATCATCTTTGTGGTTTTGTCGTATCTGTTGTTTGAGTATGTTCTGGAGGAATAGTCCGTTGTCCGTGGTCCGTTGTCCGTTGTGACCGACGGGGTTGAGTATCACGGAGAGCACTGACCAACGGGCAACGGACCACGGACCACGGACAAAGAACTAAGTCATGAATAAATTCTTCCCTCCCAATCTGCACCTCATCGTCACGCTACGGTGGCTGATGGTGGCCACGTATCTGATCTTTTTCTATGCGCCGCAGGAAGCCACCATGGGCGAAGTGCAGCGCATCTTCTATATCCATGTGGCGTCGGCATGGACGGCGATGGTGGCTTATTTCCTGATTTTTCTCGGCAGCGTTGGATATCTGTGGAAGCGCCGGGAGGCAGCGGATGATTTCGCCCACGCCGCGGCGGAAGTGGGGTTTGTGTTCTGCACCTGCGTGCTGGTGACGGGTCCGCTGTGGGCAAAACCCGTCTGGGGCATTTGGTGGACGTGGGACGCGCGCCTGACGCTCACCTTTGTCTTGTGGCTGCTGTTCGTCGCTTACTTGATGCTGCGGAGTTACGTGATCAATCCCGGGCGCGCGGCGGTCCTGGCGGCGGTGGTGGGCATCATCGGCTTCGTCGATGTGCCGATCGATTACATGGCCATTCGCTGGTGGCGGACGCAACATCCGCAGCCGGTGATCGCGGGCGGAGAGGGTTCCGGCCTTGATCCCCGCATGTGGGTGGCGTTGCTGGTAACTTGGGGCGCATTCCTGTGTTTGTTCGCTTACTTGATGCGGCAGTATTTGCGGCTGGCCGCTTGCGGCGCGAGGTCGCGCATCTCCGGCGACTACGGGGGACGAGTCTTGGAACCTAGTCCAGTGCGCAAGAGATATTGGTCTTGGTAGTGCCACCCTTTAGGATGGCACATGCCGGGCTAAAGCCCGGCGCTACAATGGAAAGCGATCGACAATCGGCCATCGGCCATCGTCAATGGTTCATCCCAGGGGGCATAGCATGTGCAACGTTTATCTGGTTCTCGCGTACGGACTCCTCTGGGGCATCTTTACGTTCTATGCCTGGGTGATCCATGGCCGCCAGCAGCGGCTGGAAAAGGAATTGGAGGAGCTGAAAAGGGCGCTCGGCCAGCAGTAGCGCCATCTACTACACGCGTGGCTTAAGTTGTGGTATCTTGGCGTTGCGGAAGAATCAGATGCAAGGGCGGACCGCGGGCGCGAGGTGGGGCCAGCCTTCCTCGGGGAAGATGGCGAAGCGCCTCCACTGTAACGAACTTGAGTGCCCGCGATAAAGCCGCCACTCCACCTTGAAGAAGAACCATGATGAAAATTGGACGGTACGACATCATTTCCGAGCTGGGCCGGGGCGCCATGGGGATCGTCTACAGAGCTTCCGACCCCACCATCGGCCGCGAGGTTGCCCTGAAGGTTCTCTCCCTCAGCGCTTCTCCTGAGGAAGGAACCAACAGCCCGCAGCAAATGTTCATGCGCGAAGTCCGGGCGGCGGGCCGATTGGCGCACCCCTCGATCGTCACCATTCACGACGCCTTCGATGACCAGGAAAACCAGACCAGTTGCATCGTGATGGAAATGGTCCCGGGTGTGACCCTGGAGAAAATTCTCGACTCGGGCCCCCCGCTCGACCACCGAAGAGGCTTTTGATATCGTGCGGCAGGTTGCGGAGGGGCTTGATTACGCGCATCGGAATCAGGTCATCCACCGCGACTTGAAGCCGGCGAACATCCTGGTGACTGATGGATGGGCGCGCCAAAATCACGGATTTTGGGATCGCCAAAGTCCTGGCGCGCGAAGGCGTGGCGCGCACCGTGGGGGTAATGGGAACGCCTTCCTATATGTCACCGGAACAGGTGAAGGGAGGCGAAATTGACGCCCGCACCGACATCTTCTCGTTGGGCATTATAATTTTCACGATGCTCGCTGGGAGGAAACCCTTCCTGGGCAATACCGCCGCGGTGATGTTCAAGATTGTTTACGAAGAACCGCCAGCGCCGAGCAGTCTCAATCCTCAGCTAACGCCGGCGCACGATTATGTGGTTAAAAAGTGCCTGGCGAAAGACCGCAACCTGCGGTACTCCTCCGCGCGCGATTTGCTGGGTGACCTGGACGACCTTCAGCACGGTCGTGCGCCCCGCTCGCAGGCAATGGCTCCAGCGCCTGCCGCCCCGGCAGTTCCGGCCGCGGCTCCTCGGCTGGAACGGACGCTCGCCATGCCGACTCCGGGCGTTATGAAACCAGCGCCCAGCCAGCCGTTGCCACGGCCGTCGCCGCCACCTCGGCAACCGGCGGCTGCGCCTCCGCCCAAACCGGTGACGCCGCCACCGATCGGCCCCGTGCAGGCAGCAGGCCCGGCTGCCCCTCCACCATCGGGCGCGACGCTGAACATGCCGATTCCAGGGCTTATTAAAGGGGCGCCGCAGCCTCTCGTCGTCGCGAGTGTTTTCCGCGCCTCCCGCTTCACCGCCCACGCCGGTGCAACCGCCCAAGCCCGTCATGCCCCCACCGGGCACGCCGGCGCCCTACCCGAACGCGCCACCTTTCACGGGACAAACCGTGTCGGGCCTTTTCACGGCGCTGTCCTCGCCACCGGCGGCGCACGTGCCTTCCGTATCCAATGCGCCGACGCTGATGGGACGGACGCTTCCCGTGCAGCCGCCGTCATCGCCCGGGGGGGTACCGGCGCCTCCCGCTCCACCCATTTCTCCCCTGATGGAACGAACCCTTCCGATGGAGGCTCCGGACTTTCCGGCAAGGCCTCCCGCAGCTGGACCGCAACTGGCTACGTTCGCTCCGCCCCCTCTGCCTGACGCCTCGCTCGCCGTTGAGCCGGCGGAGACTTCCGGCGACGTATCGCCGGCACCCAAGTCCAAACTCATCCCCGTCATGTTAGGTGGGGTGGCAGTCGTATTGCTGGCCGCAGTGATGTGGGGTTACTGGAAGTTCCACCAATCAAGAACCGCGCCCACCCCAGCCCGGGAAGTCGCGGTACAAACGCCGCCGGCGACTCCCCCTGCGGTTCCGCCTCCCGCTGAGACTCTCCCTCCAACTCCTGCCGCGGCGCCGGAGCAGACAACGCCACCGCCGCGCGCTGAACCGGAGGTGGCGAAGAAGACCATCGTCCATAAGCCGAAGCCGGCGGCTACGCTGCACCCGTCCACACCAGAGCCCGAGCCTCCGCCGGCCCAACCCCAGCCCGCCGTCGTAACGCCTCCTCCCTCGCCTTCGCCTTCCACACCCAGCCCGGAAGAGATTGCCAAGGCCGAGGCCGCCAGACTCGCCAATATTCCGCGGATCATCCAGGTTCTCTGCAATTACGGCCTGAAGGAGGCGACGTTGGTCTTTTCCGGCGGCGGGAATACCCTTTTTGAAGAGACTTTGAAGGGGAAAAAGAAAAAGGGAGGATTCCTGGGGATCAAAGGCTCCTATCAAGGAACTTTCACGCATACCATTACGGTGCCCGCCGGCGTGTCGGAGGTTTCCGTCCGCGTCCTCGCCAAGGATGGGGCAACGGACCTGACCAAAGCCATCAAGATGCCGCCGCCGGGGGGCTTTGTTCCCACGCTCACCGTGGAAGTTGACAGCGACCATATGGCTCTCAACTGGCAAGGGTCCTCCGCCGCCAAATAGCGATGCATCGGCGTGAGGCGTCGTTTGCATCGCGTCATTTACATTCACGCCAGAGCCTTGTAGAATGCGCGTTCCCGCTTGGGGAGTGACGAACCCCAAATCCGCGGCAGATCGGGGAGAGCAACCCTGGCTTCCGGCGCCTTCTACAGGATTTGCCGGGTTTGGTGATTCGAGGGCGGCGCCGAAAAGGCCGTGGGAACCGATGCGGGAAGGCAGCAACCGCGCGAAAAACAATGACAGGAGGAAATTATGGCATTGAACATTGTGGAGAAGGAAGTGAACGGAGTCACCGTCCTGCAACTGATCGGCCGTGTGACACTGGGTGAGGAGAGCAGCCAACTCCGCACCAAGCTCAAGGACCTCCTGAGCCAGGGCAAAACGCGCCTGGTTCTCGACCTTGCCGAAGTAACCTACATCGATAGCGCCGGCTTGGGCACGCTGGTGGCGGGATTCACCTCGGCGCAGAACCAGGGCGCCAACCTGAAGCTGGCCAACCTCACCAAACGCTTTAGACGAGCAGCTTAATATTACCAAACTAGTTACGGTATTTGACGTCTACAATAACGTCGAGGACGCCGTCAAATCCTTCGAATCAGCGTCGTGACCGCGCCAAGCGCGCCGGCGATCATCCTGATTCGCAACCCGCGCCGGGGAGAGATCCTTCCGCGCGGGGCGTTGCCGGCTGCCGCGGAGAACGCAAGCTGCTCCCGGCGGGGCCTCGCGAATTGCGCGCACCGGAATTCCACGGGAGGAATTATGGGTCATCAAATTGGCTGGGGCCTCATGCTGGTTCTTGCTGGGAGGCATGCTCAACGGCAGCTTCGCGGCCCCCATGAAGCGGCTCTCCGCCTGGCGTTGGGAGAACATCTGGCTGGTCTACTCGGTCACGGGATTGCTGATTCTCCCCTGGATCATCGCGGTGGCCACGGTTCCTCATCTTGGCGAGCGTGCTTCAGCAAGCTTCCGGCGGGGTGCTGGCCAAGATTGCCCTCTTCGGATTCGCCTGGGGCATTGGCGGCCGTCTTGTTCGGCCAGGGAATCGCGCGCGTGGGGCTGGCGCTGGGTTTCGCGGTGATTCTCGGCATCACCTCTTCGTTCGGATCGCTCCTGCCGCTGGCAATCCTCCATCCGGACCAATTGGGCACGCGGCACGGCGTGGCGCTGATCGCGGGAACGCTGGTCATGATCGTCGGGCTCGTCTTCCTGGCGCTGGCGGGGAAGCGCCGCGAACGCGAGCAGGCTTCCGCCACAGCGGCCTCGGAGCACTCGGGCTTCGGCGTCGGGCTCATCATCTGCATTCTCTCCGGCGTCTTTTCCTCGATGCTCAATTTCGCTTTTGTTTTCGGCGAGGAGATGCGGCAGCTCTCGCTCCACGCGGGAGCGTCGACGGCCATGTCGGGCAACGCCATCTGGGCGCTTGCGGTGAGCTGCGGTTTCCTGCCCAACGCGGCTTACTGCATCTACCTCTTGAACAAGAACCACACTTGGGGCGTCTTCCAGGAAAAAGCCGCGGGCGCCGACTATACCCTGGGCGCCACCTTGATGGGATTCCTCTGGTATAGCGGCGTGGTCGTTTACGGCATGGGCGCCGACGCGCTGGGCGCGCTGGGCGGAATCGTCGGCTGGCCCGTGTATATGTCCGTGGATATCATCGCCGGCATCGCCTGGGGATTCCTGGGCGGCGAATGGAAAGGCGCCAGCCGCACCGCCCTGGGCTATTGCCTGACCGGGATCGCCATCCTGTTCCTCGCCATCGGCGTCATCAGCCTCGGCAACGCATCGTGAAAGTGTTTGCCCCTCACCCGCACGGCATCGCCGCTGGAATGATGGGGCCAGACTGCCCAGCCCATGGAGGATTGAAAGGTCGTCCATAATTTTTCGTTTTGCTGCTCCCCCTGCCCGCCTTTCTACCCTCAGAGTTTTCTTCTCATCACTCATCGCTAGTCAGTGTCCTCTTGCCTTTTCTTGTCACTCGCCGCTTGGCACTGCCCTTTCATAGCCTTTACTGCTCGCCAGTCGCCGCTAGCCACTGTTATTCAATAACTCATTTATTTTCATCAACATAATGGATAAAACGATTTAACTAGCTTGTTTTCATCAACATAATGGAAAGGCGAAAAACCGACATTTTTTCTACATGTGTTTTCAATGACTTACAGAATGTGAGCCTCATTTTTTAATCCCCTTTTTTTCCCATGACCCTGGCCAGTGGAAACGAGCTAACTATGTTTATTTCAATAACATAGATTTTTGCGCAATTTTCGGTCATCATGGCTAATTCATTTCTTTTCTAGTACATAATGGAAAGCCGCGCCCGGTTTTTCTCCCCGATTCCCGTATTTCAAGTTAACTGTTTTCATTTGAATGAGATAAGGGTTCTTGACATTCTGGCGCTAAACTGCTAACCCCATTGGTTTCTGACACATAATGGAAGGGATCGGGTTTTTCGAACGCTTCCATCTGACGCTCATAGCGTTTAATCCTCCGAATCGCGGGCAGTTTTTTCTCCGTCATTTCGTGTTTTTTGATGAGCGACATGGAAACCTCCAGAGGGCAGGTGTCAGGTGTTAGGTGCCAGAGGCGGGACTCGGGGCTGGCTTCTGGAGGTTTTCCCCGGCACCTGACACCTGGCACCTGCTTTTCAGTATGGTTTGCGCCGGCTCCTTGAATAGGTCTGCGGCCTTGCCCGTCAGCCAGCGGGTGCCAGCCTCATAGACTAGTGTATCATGATTATTCTATTTGTCAAGTGCAAACTGAGGATATATGCTAAATACTATGACTCAGGACAAAGCGTCACGCCAGCCGTCTGGACAAATAATCTGGACAAATCCTCCAGTCAAATTCGCCAGACAAATTAACTAGACATACCGCCAAGGATGGGGTAGAGGTGCAGTTTGAAGTTGTAGCGGCGAGTTTACCTCGCCACTTGGCGGCATAAAGCCGCCTCTACATCAAACTCTACCACTACCAAGAATGGATGGGGGGGAAACCGCGCAACCGGAAACTCGCTGCCGCCGTCAGAACCGGGCATCCTCTTTTTCCATGCAATAGCGGCAACGGTCGGTCCAAGGAACGGCTTTTAGACGAGCGCTGCTGATGGGATTTCCGCATGCAGCACAGAGCCCATAATCCCCCTTCTTCAGACGGACCAGCGCCCACTCGACCGCTTGGCGCAGACGGCTCCTGACCTGGCTTACATGGGCTTCAATTGTGGCTTCGCTTTCGGCAAAGGCTTGGTCCATTTCGTCGGCCCCTGCCAGCCCTCCCGCTGGTGCTAAAACCAGCCTGCCGCCATGGGCGGTGCGCAACTCCCGCTGCTTGGCCAGTAACGACCGCCGGTACCGATTCAGATGGTTTGGGTTGTCCACGGCATTGCCTCCTGCTCTCCCCACGAGCGGGTACTGGTTCATTTTGAATCTGCAAGCGCCACGATCTCCCCAATCGACCAAACATGGTCCGATACACCCGCTTCCATAGCCGGGGTGCAACGGATGGTTTCGTGAATCTTTGCGAAATTGTAGAACATGAAATGCAAGGCCACGGCATAGATATGGTTCTCGATCTTCTTGGAATGGCCGTTGGTCAAGCGGGTAAACCGGCGCATGTGCATCCTCATTGTGAGGTTTTGGCGCTCGACAAACGATGTGCTGATATGCAGCGGGTCGGGATTGCCCATCATGCGCTTGCGCTCACAACCGATGCACTGCGCCGGGCTGTAACGCGTCTCTTCCTGAGTAGAGGCATAAATCTTGTGAAGCATGGCATAGTCAATCTCAGAGCCGAAGGAACCCTCCACCGCGTCAATGTACACCTTGAGGCCATCGGTTGTTAGCTGAATCCTACCCTTAAGCCGTTGCGCCAGATCGTCAATAAAGAGCCGGGCGCTATGAGCGTCGCGGTTTCCAACTAGGAAGCACGGGGCCAATTTCGTGTCCGCGTCAATCGCAACCCAAGTCCAAACGTCGCCATAGCCGAATTGACCGCGCTTCTCTGTCGGGACGTTCTTGGCTTTCGCGTAGCAAAATTGCCAGCACTCATCGGCCTGTAGGCGCTTGCAAGAGAGATTGACCAGGGCGCGGTCCTGATACTCAGCACAGGCGCGGCCAACCTCTTCGAGTATCCGCAGAATGGAGTTTTTGCATACGCCCGTCATGCGGGAGATTGCATTAACTCCGACGCCCTCAACCATTGCGGCAATTACTTGGCATTTTTTCTCACGGTTCAACTTGTTCATAGTGGCTCTCCCTTACAACCCAATCATACGTGACCCCCTCTAGAATGTCAAGCATTATTTTGTAAAACATTTTTCTTGACTTACGTGAGGGGGTTGTGTAATGATTTGAGTATGGCAAAACGGCTTCCCCCTGCTGTTCGAGATTATTTCATTAAGCAGGGACGCAAAGGCGGCAAGCTGGGCGGACCCGCAAGGGCCGCAGCGATGACACCAGAAGAGCGCACGGAAAGCGCCCGCAAAGCTGTCAACGCTAGATGGGCTAAACAGAAGGGTAAAGATTCTGTGGTATAATGAATCTGGCATTAGGGGATGAACCCCCGCCACCAAAGGCAGCGGGGGCCATCCAACAGGACGAAACACACGAGAGGTGTCCCGGCCTGTTATGGAACGAAATGACGCGGATCGTCATTTTATTCCCCCTTTCTCCGGCCTCAAGATTGGTGGTGCTCCTAACACCACCTACGACCGGAAAGCCAATCCTGACGGCCAGCGAATGGAGTACGCGCTATCGCTATTCGCTGGCCGTTTCTGTTTTCTGTGCCTCTACTTTTCCTCCTATCGCGTTCGGTGCAAATGCCCCCAAAGTAGCGTAATATTTCCCCCGCCTAAGCTGAATCTTCCCCTGCTTCTTTTGCCTATTCAAAATCGAATATACGTAATTCCGGTTTATAGGAACGATTGAATTAACTTCAGAGATAACAAGCCCCGCCTTTACCCCTTCGTGTTGATACTTCAGGATGACATTCAAAACCGCTTGCGTCTTGTTTTCGCTATCCTGCGTAAAGGTTGACGGGTCCAAACTAGCGTATTGCGGGGTTAAGCTACTTGCAGCCAATGTGCTCTGGCCGTTCGCTCCCTGCGAATCAACTTTCCTCCGTAAAGCCCGCAGTGCATCGACCTTAATCGTTGCCTCTTTGATTGCTTGCTCGGTGTCCCTTATTTCAGAATCTAGCACTTTGAGAAAGTCTGCCATAGCCATTGCACCTCAGCAATGAATGGTATGATAGTTTGAGTAGATTTTCAAGGAAAAAGAAGTGGACATTAAATGTCACACGATTGCCTGTAAGTTGTTGATTCCAGGTTAAGGAGTTAACATATCTCCTGGGAGTCTACTTTTGACGTGTGAGGGTTTGCACAACTCGGAAGGCAGCCTGATTAGCATCCTCGCGAGGAACGCGTTTCGTGGTAGGCTTACGCCTAGTTGATCGTCGTGACTTGATTTTTTTCATGTCCTCAGTGTGCCACGGCGGGGAGCCGGCCGCAAGTGGTCAACTTTTCAATGTCAACTTTTCAAAATGAACCAGTACCCACGAGCGAGTAAGCTTGCTTTATGTCCGCGATTCTCCCTTGCCGGCCCGGAGCGGTCAAGAGTACGCGGGTACTGGTCCGGCAATACGCGAGCTCGAAATTCGCTTCCCTACTTAGGGTGGTGTGCCCGTTTCCGGGGCGAGAGGATTTGGGTCTGGGGATCCGGGATCCGGGACTCGGGATTCGGGGTTCGCGGTACGGGACTCGGGACTAGCTATTAGCTGTCGGCTGTGAGCTGTTAGCAGTTAGATGCTAGCTATCCCATCTTGAATCTGCCATTTTGAATTTGTGATCGCCCTCGGCCCCATCCCGATTGACGACCTGCGGATGCCGCCGGGGTATCGGGCATGAGAGAGACTCCACACTGCCTGCTCTACTAGTGCATGTTACGTCTGCGGGCCATTTCGCTGACATCTCGTGGGCACAAGAACTCAACATGCACGCCGTTCCGCGCGAGGGCGTCCCGAAATAGCCACCAGTCGGTGTCCACGGCATTCAGAATTGGTGGAGAGTCTGGGTGAGCGCGTGCGGCCGCAACAAACATCCGATCTGACCGGTCGAAGCCCCTCAAAGCAGGGTCATGGGGAACTCAGCAAAGTTGATACCATCTTCAGTCGGGGTGAGGTGTACCCGGTCACACCGTTGGGGATTCCACTGGTAGTTGTATACCCATTTAAGGAAAGCATCGCCCACGCCCGGCTGCCCATCGGAGCGTAAGTTGTCTTGGTATTCGGAAAGTATCCAATAGCCTTCATCCAAGACGATCTTGCCTGTGGCCATGATATCTTGCAGTCGCCGCACACAAGAGATGACGCAATCCTCGGATGCTTGGGGACTCTGGCCGCGCCCGTTCGCGACGGCTCCGACGTTGGTATCGACGATGACTGCTATTGGCGGCCTGCCTTCTGCCGTTCCATGGCAGCAACCGTCATGTCGGCAAGCTCACCCATTTCGTCGCCAAAGAAATCCTTCGGCCAATTCCTGATGTTGCCGTAAGCATCCACGTCGAGTTTCTCGATGGCAGAGGTTCCATTCTCAAGGTGACAGAAATAGAGGGCGGTGTCGTCTGGTTCGAGAACTTCTCTCGCGATCCGCCGCTGAATTCTCCGCAGAAGGTGCTCACTGTGGCTCTCCACAATGATCTGCAAGTTCCGGTTCTTAATCGCATCAATCAGAACGTCGGCCAAAGCGGCTTGAGCGAAAGGATGCAGATGTATTTCCGGCTGCTCAAGAAGCAGCGTTGAGCCCTCGGGAAGCGATCGCGCAATTGGCAAGACTGGGAGTATTTGAGACACGCCGAATCCAACGTCGGGAAGAAGCACTTCCGTTGCGGCACTCGTGGTCTTGACGCGACATTGGTAGAGGGTTCGCGCGTCATCCACAGCCTTCAACGCAAAAGACTGGGCTAGCCTCATTTCCCGCAGCCAATGCAGGATCGTCACCCCCGCCTCCACGCGCTCGGTCAGCTCTTTCCTCGGAGCCAGGAGCGCGGCAATTGCGTCGTCGCCGTCCCAGCCCGCATCAGCCGGTTTTTCGCCCCCCCATTCATACACGCGCAATGGATGAGACCTCAAGGGGCCGAGGTAGTGCACGCCCTCAAAAAAGTTTTCAAAGGCAAGCTGGAGCGAAGGCAGCAGCGTAGTGTCTTTCGAATATCCGAGCGCCTCGGGCGGAAAACCGTAGGACTTAATAGTTGACCTCAGAAGCTTTGGGTTCCTCAAAAACTCTTCCTCAACTCGAGCGCCGCTATGCGTTAGCTTGTATCTCTCCTCGCCCCCCGTTTCCCGGCGCATCCCGACATGCTGCCCGGCGAACTCGTAGTCAAAAAACTCGACGGTCGGCTTTTCCTCGTTCACGACGACCGAGGTCCGGAAAGCCACTTCCCGAGCATTGAAGAGCCTCTCAGACAAGTGAGGCGCACCCTCGCGCGCGGGCTTGGCTGAAATATCCCAGGTGAAGGAAAACCTCAGAGCGGCATCGCGGCGTTGCCCATGGAGAATGTCCAGCAAGGTCCCCAAGTAGACCGGCGAATCCACAACACCTGTGTAAAGGACTCTGTTGCGGTCCGAATACTCGGCGGTCTGCTTCAGCAAAGGCAAGATTTGGAGAATGCTTGTCTTCCCGGAACTATTGGTTCCAAAGAAGTCCAGTGAGCCGGCCCAGACGCAGGTCACCCGTGTCCTTCCATGACTTGAAATTTTCGGCACGCAGGCGGGTTATCATGGAATCAACCCCTCCCCTCACTTTCTCTAGGGAGAGTTTACCATAATGAGTTGGTCGGATACGTTTCGTAAGCCATCGAGCGACCGCCGCAGGGTCCAAGGAACACAAACTGCGCGGAAGGGGCTGGGGGAGCGGAGGGAAGACTTGCGGTGGTCGGTTTACAGCAATTTTGCTTGTGACAAGGCAACAGTAACAGCGTGCCCCATCCCGATTGACGACGTGCGGTTGCCGCTGGGCCATCGGACATGAAAAAATCCCACGGTCAGGACTGCGCTGACCGCGGCTTGACTGTGACTACCCGCAGCTCCGACTTGAGATCATTTCTGGGGATTTTGAGGTGGAGTTCGGTTCTCAACTTCGCTAAAGTGGGTATGAGTTGGTGCCTGAGCCCGTCCGAGGCGAGAAGTCGGGTGTGGTTATGAGTGGACGCTACCCGCCAAGGCAGCGGAGATAGAATTATGATCAACCGTCTGACAATCAGGAACTTCAAGAGCATCCTTGATGAGACCTACGAGTTCACGAACTTCGATCTCCTGGTCGGGCGAAACAACAGCGGCAAGAGCAGCATTCTCCAAGCTCTGGCCATCTGGCAGTTCTGTATCAACGAGTTTCACCGTGCGAAGCGCGCAGGTATCACAGGAAAACAGGTTGTTCTACCCAACTTTACGGCTCTGCCAGTACCGGAATTCAATTTGCTTTGGAGGGAACGAACCGACCGAAAATGGCCGCTCGCCAATGGAGTAAAGAAGCAGGAGTATATTCTGATTGAGATTGAGGTGGCGTGGCGTACAAAGGAGCAACAGGATCGCGTATTTGGCGTAAGGCTCCGTTACAACTCCCCACAATCGGTCTACGCAATTCCTACCCAAAGCTGGAAGCGATTCCGTGAATTGGAAGATGAAGGAGCCCTACCGATCATCGCTTACGTACCCCCGTTCTCTGGATTGGAACCCATTGAAGAATGGCGCGACGATGGGCCTATCCGTAAGCAAGTTGGCAAAGCACAGCCCGGAAGTGTACTGCGCAATTTGCTCTTGAGGGTCTATCGGCCGCCGGCAAAAGACGAACAAGGCCATGCCGAAAAGAACTACAAGATGCTGGACGACTGGGCCGAGATTCAGAATATGGTGAAGAGATGGTTCTCGGTGGAACTGGCTGAGCCGAAATATGAAGTTGGGGTTGATACTCAAATCGTCTGCGAATACAAGCAGGATAAGCGCCTCTACGATATTATCGCGGGCGGGAGTGGTTTTCATCAAGCCCTGACCCTCCTTGCCTTCCTCTATGGTTATAACCCGACCACGATGTTGCTTGACGAGCCTGACGCCCACCTGCACGTGAATCTTCAGCGCGAAATCCTCGATTATTTCGAGCGCAAGTCAAGCGAGCGAGGTGTGCAGTTCTTGATTGCCACCCATGCGGAAGAACTCGTCAAGGGCGTGGACGCAACGCGAATTGTCTCCTTGATGAATCAGCAACCCAAACGAGTGCTATCTGCCACAGCAGTCCTCACGGCCATGGCCGATGTCTCGAACAATGAACTGACCGCACTGATGGATGCGCCAGTGATGCTTTACGTCGAAGGTGAAAGTGATCAGCGGGTTCTACGACAATGGGCTAAGGCCTGTGGAGCGCAGGACATTTTCGACAAGGTGTGTTTCCGTGCGATGGGTGGGGGAACCAAGCAACAGATGAAAGAGGCGGCTGACCGCCACTTCGCGGGCGTGACGCAGATTGTACCGAACGCTAGGCGCCTAATGTTGGTCGATTACGACACCGGGAAGGACGCCTTTCACCCCGAGCCTAGTAACCCCGCCCTCTACGAGTGGAGCCGCGCCAATATTGAGAATTATCTGCTTGTACCTGAAGCGTGGGAACGGGCGGCGCTACGACAATTAAGAGTGGACGAACAAGACCTCTTCGCCACCCCTGTAAAAAAAGTGATTACGGACTTTTTTGCGAGCCAGAATTTGACCTTGCCTCCGCGACAATCCTGGCGGACGGTGAGTGCCAACATTTTTAGGGTTGTAGACGGCAAAAAACTGCTCTTTGAGGAGAGCGACTCACTCTTTCACAAGTTGCGCAATCTTGATCCGCCGGTCGAATTGATTCGTGAAGGTGTGGCGGGTGGAATGACAGCCGAAGAAATCCACGAAGATGTACACGCCCTGTTTGCGAATATGCAAAGAATCGTAACCGACGTCGGGAACGTTCATGATTAGGATAGCGCAGATTCCTGTTCTTCGGGGTTTGCCATTTCCCGAAGGGAGTTGCGGGAGCTGACGGCCCACCTCGGTCGGCTTGTACAAGGGCCCACTTCCGGAGAGTATCCCCGCGCTAAACCCTTGCCGGAAGAGAGCCCCTTCCCAAAGCGCCCCTACAAAAACCATGGCCCCCTACCCACGGGGATGACCTGAGGGAGGGCGCAGCGGTATTGTCAGCAGAGTGTCGCTGTGTTATATACGTTGGACGTTGGAGATCGCCAAAAGGCAGGAGATACACTGGACGGGCGACCGACGTTCGGCCAGACCTTTTGAATTGTGTTTAGCAGCAAAGCTTCGAGCCTTGGGGAAGGGGATCTTACCGCGTGAGTTTCATTAACTTCGCTGCCCGGGAAATCAACTGCAAAATCGTTTACTACGGCGCCGGTCTGGGCGGTAAGACCACCAACCTCCAGTGGATTTTTGACCAGACCCTGGGGAAAACCGGCGGGAAAATGATCTCCCTGGCCACGGAAACCGACCGCACTCTTTTCTTCGATTTCCTTCCCCTCGACCTCGGCACCATTCGCGGGTTCAAGACCCGCTTCCACCTCTACACGGTGCCGGGGCAGGTCTTCTACGACGCCAGCCGCAAGCTGATTCTGCGGGGCGTGGACGGCGTGATATTTGTGGCGGATTCCCAGGAAGAAAGAATGGACGCCAACATTGAAGCGCTGGAGAACCTGCACGAGAATCTGCGCGAGCACAATTACGACTTCATGAAGATTCCTTACGTGCTCCAGCTCAACAAGCGCGACTTGCCCAATGTGCTTCCGGTGGAGGAATTGAAAAAAGCCCTGATGAAGAAAAATGAGCCCACTTTTGAGGCCGTGGCCTTTAAGGGAGTGGGAGTGTTTGAAACCCTGAGGGAGTGCGGCCGGCTGGTTCTGGCGGAATTGAAGAAAGGGTAAGAAGTCTTCAGTTATCAGTTTTCATCTGTCAGTAAAGCAGTCCTCTTCCATAGGCTGTTACTGAGAACTGATGAATGACCACTTTTTGGCAAAGCTGACGTGAACAGTAATCCAGCTAGTTGCCTCCGTGGCGGCGGTGAGGGCGAAGAAATGGTGCCCCATGATCGCCAGCGTTATCGCCTTGCTGAAGTGGTGCCGGTGGCGCCGCAGTGACTGGACGAGGAATTTCCAGTACTCCTGGCGGTAGTTGCTGAGCAATCCCTGCCGCAAGAGCGAGCGGCCGAGCGCCAGCACGTCCGAGAACACCAGGGGCGAGCGCGACCCGCTGCCCAATTGGGAGAGGAAAGCCGAAGCGCGCTGGAAGTACTCGCGCGGGTTGTAGATGGTCTGAAGAATGCGGCGGTAGCCATCCAGAAGCACCTGGGTATCCATGCGCGGGATGAAATTCAAGTCAACGAGCGTGTTGTTCCCCAGGCTGGATTTCAGAAGCCGGCCCTCGGCTTTGAGCCGCCGCCCCAGTTGGGTGTTAGGCAGGGCTTGGAGCAAGCCGACCATGGAGAGCGGGATCGCCGCTTGACGGATGAACTCAATTTGCCGGTCGAAGACATCGGGCGGGTCGTTATCAAATCCCACGATGAAGCCTGCCATCACTTCCATTCCGTAAGCCTGGATCAGCTTCACGCTTTCCAGCAGGTCCTTGCGGAGATTCTGGAACTTGGTGGTTTCCTTCAAGCTTTCCGCCACCGGGGTTTCAATGCCCAGGAAAACCCGGGTGAAATGGGCCTCGCGCATCATCGCCAGCAGTTCTTCGTCTTCCGCCAGGTTCAGGGAAGCCTCGGTGTAAAGCGTGAAGGGAAACTTGTGGTCGCGCATCCATTCGACTCAGGCGCGGGAGGAGAGCCTTCACGCTTTTCTTATTGCCGATGAAGTTGTCGTCAACCATAAAGACCGAGCCGCGCCAGCCGAGGCGGTGAAGCTGGTCGAGTTCCGCGCACACCTGGTCAGGGGTCTTGGTGCGCGGGCGGCGGCCGTAGATTTCGATGATGTCGCAGAACTCGCAGGTAAAGGGACAGCCGCGCGAGAACTGAACCGACATGGAACTATAGCGGCGGAGCGAGGCCAAGTGCATGTCGGGCAGCGGGACGCGCGTGACATCGACCACTTGCGGATTGACGTAATGAGGCTTGGCGGCGCCGCGCTCGAGATCCTCGGCGACCTGGCTGATCATCTCCTCGGCCTCGCCTTCCACGATGTGGTCGGCTTGGGAAATCGACGGATCATGGGTGCTGGTGATCGGCCCGCCCACTACCGTTCGCTTGCCGTGCGCTTTGGCGCGGGCAATCTGCTCCTGCATCGAGGGACCTTGCACAATCATGCCGCTGAAGAACACCACGTCGGCCCAATCCAGGTCCGAATCTTTCAGGCGTTGGACATTCAAATCCACCAGGCGCTTCTGCCAATGCTTGGGCAGCATCGCGGAAATGGTGAGCAGTCCCAGGGGAGGAAATGCCGAACGCTTGCCCTGAAAGGGCAGAGCGTGCTTGAAGCTCCAGAACGTGTCGGGAAATTCCGGGTAGACCAGCAGGACTTTCATTAATGTCCCTCCCAGGTGAGAGCGATGGAAACTCTGTGCCGATGGTGCGCCGCAAAAGCGCCACGACGCATCCTGACCCCAGGACTTTGCGTTCGAAGCGAAGCCCTGTTCTTGCTTTTTCCCCTGGCTCTTGCACACCCTAGTAAAGCAGGAAGGTGACACTAATGGGGGGCTGGACCCTTGAAAATGCAGGTAAATCTGCTGGCCGAAAACCCCACGTGGCAGGTTCCGCTATGAGACATCGAGTGTAGCACTATAAGAGTTGCCGCTCCAGTAAAAAGCTAAAGCCTCGGCCATTTCGGAATCTGGGGATGGGGATCGTGAAGGGAAGCGGATGGCGAGCGATGGGGATGAACCACGCGCTGCCGCCGGGATCGCGCCGAAGTTCATCGCCGTTCATCCCTCCGACTTATCCGCTTTCCCCCCTGCCTCGTGGTAGAATCCCCCTACTATGGGTGTGCGCAATCGCCTGCGGAGTCTGTTTCGGCTTTTCCTTCTCTTCACGGTATTGGTAGCCGTGGCGCTGCTCAGTGCCATCACCACCATCCGGCTCACCATTCATGGCCGGCAGGAGAACATGCCCAAGCTCGTGGGAATTTCCCTCGAGTCCGCTCAGCGCATCACCGCCGGGCTGGGCCTGGAACTCAAAGTCGAAGACAAGATCTACAGCACGCAATACGCGGCGAATGCGATTGCGCAGCAAATGCCGCCCCCTGGCACGCCCTTGAAGATGGGCCAGCACGTGCACGTGCTGGTTAGCCTGGGACTCCCGCAGTTGACGGTACCCAACCTGGTGGGAGATAGCGTGCGTGCGGCCCGGATCACTGCCATTCAACGAGGACTGACGGTGGGAGACGTCGCCGTACTCCCTTGGCCGGGCGACCCGGACCAGGTGGTGGCGCAAGATCCCCCTCCCGCCACGGCCGAGGTGCGCACCCCGACGGTCAACCTGCTGATCTCCGGCGGCGAAGAACCTCCGGCTTACCTCTGCCCCCGATTCTATCGGGCAGCCCCTCGCCGAGGTTCGCCGCGTTCTGGAGAAGAACGGGTTCAAGGTCGGGCAAGTAACCCCGGTGGCCACCAACGGCGGCTCCCAAGGAATCATCCTCACGCAATCCCCTCCTTCCGGAAGCAAAATCGGATCGGACGCGGTCTTCAGTTTCCAGGTCACGCAGTAAGGGCAACCGCAAAGTGGATACCCCACCACTGGGGGCAAATATTCGTGATTGACCAACCATCTCAGGACGTGGACTTGCCCTAATATCGGCTTAATGTCAGTTAATCGCCTGGCGATGGGATTATTGTCAATCGATTACCCTGCGATAGTTGAATTTTGCGGCACTTGAACTGCAACTACCGCAGTGGAGGCAGGGGAAAACCGACGGAGAGTCATAAAGTGCCCTCGGTCGGTTCAGAACATGCGCATTTTGCCCCAATTTGACCCCGCGAAGAGACCTATCGTGAATCCACCATGCCGTGTGCAGCGGCCGCAAGGCTCAATCCCACGAAAGAAATGTGGAAGGCCATATTTCGGACTTTACATCGTATTTAGCCTGGTTCTGGCCTTCTCGGTCAAGGCAACATCGCTTCTCGCCGCGGATGACTGTCTTTCCTGCCACGGGCCCGGGACCGGGATGGTGAATTCCCAGGGAAAACCCATCACGGTAAACCCCGCCTCCCTGGCGCACAGCGTTCACAAAGACCTGGGTTGTGTGGACTGCCACGCCGGGGCCGCCAAGAGTGGGCACACGGCGAAGACGGCGTCGGCTTCCTGCCTCACCTGCCATGCCGATGAGGGGGTGAAGCTCAGCGCCAGCGCCCACGCGATGTTGGGTGACCCCAAGGACAGCTCGACTTGCATCGCCTGCCACGGAACGCACGATGTAGTGAACCCTGCCACGCGCGGCGTGCAGTTCTGCGCCACCTGCCACGCGACGGAAGTGAGTCAATACAACTCGAGCATTCACGGCCGGGCGCACGCCAAAATGAACGGCGACGCGCCGACCTGCCAGAGTTGCCACGGCCCGGCGCACCAAGTGGTGGCGTCGAGCGACGCGAAATCGCCGGTGAGCAAAGCGAACCTGCCCGACACCTGCGGCCAAGTGCCATTCCAACCCGGCGCTGGCCGCCAAGTACATGTTCGCGGTGGCCAAGCCCGTGGAGGCCTACGAGTCAGAGCGTGCACGGCCGCGCCATCCAGCAGGGCAACTTGAACGCCGCGTCCTGCAACGACTGCCACGGCGTACACGACATCCTTCCCGCCTCCGATCCGCACTCGAAGATCTGGAAGCAGAACGTGGCGTCCACCTGCGCGCAGTGCCACAAAGATGTTTTCGACACCTATCGGGCAGAGCATTCACGGGCAGGCGGTGGCAGCGGGCGTCATGGATGCCGCCACCTGCACGGACTGCCACGGCGAGCACCGCATCCTGGCGCCCGGAAATCCCCAATCGCCGGTTTATCTGGCGAATGTTTCGCAGGTCACCTGCTCGCGCTGCCACGCCAACACCCAGTTGATGGGGCGCTTCAACGTGCCGGCCTCGCGCGTCCCCACTTACGAGGACAGCTACCACGGCCTGGCTTCCAGCTCCGGCCAGCAGACCGTGGCCAATTGCGCCAGTTGCCATGGCGTACACAATATCTTTGCCTCCAGCGACCCGCGCTCGACCGTCAACAAGGCGAACCTGGGCAAGACCTGCGGCAAATGCCATCCCGACGCCGGGCAGCGATTCACCATCGGCTCGGTGCACACGCTCCCCACCACCACGGCGGGAGGACGGGTATTGGATTTCGTGAAAGCCTTCTACCTGCTGGCCATCCCCGTGATTCTCGGGTTCATGCTCGTGCACAATCTTCTGGATTGGTGGCGCAAGGCGCAGCGCATGCTGGCGCAATACCGCGGGGGCCACGGGCAAGTCCGCTTGACGCTGAACGAGCGCGTGCAGCATGTGCTGCTGCTGGTAAGTTTCATCACCCTGGTCGTCACCGGCTTCGCGCTGAAGTATCCGCACTCATTCTGGGCGGAGCCGATTGTGCAGTGGGAGAAAAACTTCCCCCTGCGCGGCTGGCTGCATCGGATCGCGGGAGTGGTGCTGATCGGCGCCTCCATTTACCACCTGATCTACCTGTTTACCAAGCGCGATGGCCGCCGCTGGGTGAAGGCCATGCTTCCCAAAGTCCGCGACGTGCACGAGGCCGTGCAAACCGTGGGCTATAACCTGGGTTATCGCCACCAGCCGCCGCGCTACGCGCGCTTCAACTACATGGAGAAGGCGGAATACTGGGCGCTGGTGTGGGGCACCATCGTCATGGCCATCACCGGCATCCTGCTGTGGGCCCACGACGCGGTTTTGGCCTACCTCCCGCACGCCCTGGCCGTCCTGGACGTGACCACGGCGGTCCACTTTTACGAGGCCATCCTGGCGACGTTCTCGATCCTGATTTGGCACTTCTATTTTGTGATTTTCGACCCCGACGTTTACCCCCTCAAGTGGACCGTGCTGACTGGCCGCGCGCCCGAGCATGAGGTGAGAGAAGAAGAAGAAGAAGAGCAAGCAGCCGCGCCCCAGCCCCTCCTGCGGCCAAAAGCTAGCGCCGGGGGTGGTAACGGCAGGCTCTCGTAGCGGCGGGTTTACCCCGCCAAAATGGCGGCGTAAAGCCGCCGTGACGATCGAGCGTCGCCCGGACCTGTTCTGTAGGGCCGCGGCTTTTCCGCAGCCGGTTCGAGACCAACCGCCGCGCTGCGCTACCCGCTCTGCACGTCCCCGCGATCCCGATTCCGAAATTCGAGACGCAGCTAAGAGGCCTTGGGTTTTGCCACCTCGGTGCCTCCGTGACTCCGTGGTGAGAAGTGTCTTCCCGGTGTTACGCTTGACGTACGCCGTCTTTTTCGCGATAATGGGTTCATGATCGTTAGTTTCCGGGACAAGGAAACTGCCGCCTTCGCGGCCGGAAAACGTGTCAAAGCCTTTTCGGGCATCAAACGCGCCGCCCGTCTGAAGCTGGATCGGCTCGAAGCGGCCCTCACGCTCAGTGACCTTGCCGTTTTGCCTGGGAACAGGTTCGAGGCTCTGAAGGGCAGCCGAAAAGGCCAATACAGCATTCGCGTCAATGACCAGTGGCGTGTTTGCTTCGAATGGCCAGACCGCTCCCCCGGTCCGGTGAATGTGGAAATTGTCGATTACCACTAGGAGTCGATTGCCCGGAAGAAAGGAACGACGAAAGGAAAGAACATGCCACTCATCGCGATCCATCCCGGAGAACATTTGGCCGAGGAATTGAAGGAACTCAACATGAGCGCCGCCGCCCTGGCCCGCCAGTTGCAGGTTCCCACCAATCGCATCACCCAGATTCTCAACGGACGGCGCGACATCACCGCCGACACGGCGTTGCGCCTGGCGCATTTCTTCGGTACCAGCGCCGAATTCTGGATCAATCTGCAAAGCCTCTATGATCTGCGCATCGCCCAGCAGCAATCCGGAAAAACCATCCAGGCTCTTCCTACCCTAAGGCACGGTTTTCGGGACTCGGGACACGGGCCTCGGGTTTCACCAACCCCTAATCCCCAACCCGGAATCCCGTGATTTCAAGTCCGCCGGCCGCGCCCCCGAGCACGAGGTAAGAGAAGAGGAAGAAGAAGAGCAAGCAGCCGCGCCCCAAGCCCCTCCTGCGGCCAAAAGCCAGCGCCGGGGTGGTAACGGCGGGCTCTCGTAGCGGCGGGTTTACCCCGCCAAAATGGCGGCGTGAAGCCGCCGTTACGATCGAGCGTAGCGCGTCAGAGTTGGACATGGTCAGAGTTGGACATGGTCACCAGCTTTCGATCCGCAATCCGTCCACCTCTCTGAAATGCTGGTCACGGGTCGCCAGCGGCAAGCCATGCTGTATGGCTATGGCGGCAACCCAAATGTCGTTTTCTGGGATTGGTCGGCCCTTCAGCCTCAGGCTATCCTTGATTTGGCCGTAGTACTGCGCCGTCACGCCGTCGCAAGCGAGGATGGCAACCGACGCCGCAAATTCGTCGAGTCGGGAAAGATTGCTGGTGGGGCGGCCGGACTTCCGAGCACCGTAATAAAGTTCCCCCAACACCGTGCTGGACAAAACGATGTCGGCCTGGCTGGCGTGGGTCCGGACCGCTTGGTCAGCGGCGAACAACGCAATCACCACATTGGTGTCAAGCAGAACGCTACCAGCCACTCGAATCAACCTTTTCGCAGCCGTCCTCGATCGCCTTCTGCATGGCTTCCAGATCCCCTGGATCTATGGATCCAGAGAAACGCAGCAGATCACGACCCGGCACGGCAGCCGGTGCCGCCAGACGACGGGCGAACTCCAGCAGTTGGCGTTGCTGCGGGTCGTTAAGCCGATCAACTTGTTCGACAATCTGATCTTTGATTCTCTGGCTCATGGCGGAACCTCGTAGGCCTCTCGGCGGAGGGGCCCCATCACCTTCCCCCGCCTCGTCCTCTACTTGCTAAGTGTACAACAGTTTTTTCGGACTTGGCGTCTCGAATGCGTGCCAGTTGTCAGCAATCAGTTCTCAGTTCTTAGCTACTGGCCTATGGCTCCTGACTTCTGGCTTCTGATTTTCGATTGCTTGCCACTCGCCACTAACCACTAGCCACTGGTTTTATGATTGCTCGTCACTCGTCACTTGTCACTCGTCACTGTCCTTACTGACCGGGCGAAGGTCGCGACCCATTTACGCGCGATGCTGTGCTTAGGCAGTAGTGAACGGAACGGCAGAGCACAGATGGGAAGGAAGAACCGTGGACCTCAAGAACAGGTTGCGCTACGCTGGCTCTGGAGGAAACTTTGCGGCGCGTCATCCGCGAAGAGTCGCGGACTTCGCCTTAAGGTCGACCCGGAACGTTCTCCCCCACGTCCGGACGGCTACCGCCGGAACGCTCTGCCAGTCGTGGCCGAGCGCCTGCCTTTTCAGTTCTCCTAGCCACTGAATCGCTACTTTATGGAATGAGGAGCAGTAAGGCCGATAAACTCCCGTGGGGTAATGATTTTGGTGTTCTTCCAGAATCTCGGAAAATGCTTCTGATTACCGGTCACCAGATAGTCTGCTCGGGCAGCATCGGCACATTCCAGGAACATATTGTCGTCGGGATCGGGTGTGATTTCCAGATGCCGTGTCGGAGCCACGATATAACTATGGTTCTTGATAAGTTGCAGGAACTGCTGCCGAAGGCCCCTGCGAATCTGTAATTCTGGGCGGGAAAGCACCTCGCGGTATTCCTCCAGGATGGGAGGGGAGACATACCAGCGGGCCGGTTTAGTAATGGCCAGCAGGAAGACAGTGCGCTGCAGTCCTGCCGGCTTGAGGGCAGCGGAAATCAGCACATTCGTGTCCATGACCAGACGGAGGGGAAGCATTACCGCCTTGACTTCTGCCGCCGGGACGTCTTGATGATCTTGTCAATCTGACGCGAGGTCGAGCGTGCTCGTCCCGTTCCGTTCTGACTCCTCACCGAGGACTCTTAAGACCTCGGGCTCCGGCGCGGCAAGCTTGACATAATCACGAATGCTCAGCAGGACAGCCTTGGGTGTTCCGCGCTTCTCGATGACGAGCGACCGGCGCTCATCATTGACACGACTCAAAAGCTTCCCGAAATTCGCGCGGGCACGCAGGGCAGAAACCACTATCGTGCCATTCTTCGCCGTGGTTGTGCTGGTTGCCATAAACTCTCCATTTCATCTATCTGAACTGTACAGTTTAACAGAAGTCGAGTCAACCACGTAAGGGACGGAGCGGGCGCCCCGCCGAACCTCGTGAGGTTCTGCCAACGTCATCCGAATGCGGTCGCGGATCTTGGCTTAGTCGGGCTCGTCTTTGCTGAGCTTCCGGATGATGGACTTGGCCAATCCATCGTGAATCTCGTTATGGCGGGGCACTGGCTGTGATTTCTTGGTGGAGGGATTCGTGTACCAGTCGTGGCTCCCGCCGTGGCGGACCAGGAGGCACCCCAGTTCCTCAATCTTTCGGATGAGGTTGCGCCGCTTCATTCCGCCACGACCAGGTCTTCCACCTTTCGGACGTAGGGCACTTCGCCCGATTCGAGATCAACCAGCAAATCCTTCAAGTTGCTGACCAGTTCCGCTTTAGACTTGCCTTGCGTCTCGTAGTCAGGATAGTCATTCAGGAAAGCCAGGTAATAGTCTCCATCCCGCCAGAACGTAAATTTCAGGGTTTTCATACCGGAACTCCTGTGATTACACCTGCGGGCGGCGCTTGCCCGCGCGCAGCCGTTCTCCTCCTTAACGAGTTTACAACGGTTTCCTGCAACTTGGTACGGCAGATGGGAAGTCGGCAGCCGACAGTTGACAGTCAGGGCAAAAGTAGCACTCACACCTGGATTGAGTGTACCACGAGGCCACAGGGATTGGGACTCGCCCTGCCCCCTGCCCCTGTTCTTCCCGAACCCCTAGTCCCGAATCCTCAACCCCGTCCTTCCCACGGGCGTTCACATGTTATCAATGCGAATACCCGATGAAGAGCTCGGGGGTTGAAAATCACAGACAAGTCATCGTGTATCTTCCCGATAGAGATAAGCTTCCAGGTGGGACGACCAATCGCGTGGGCCCTCGAGGGCTAGGGAACGGGCAGCGCGCAAAAACGACCCTCCCGGGGTGGGGGTCGCCAAACTTTCAATCGTCAGCCGCACTCGGGTATTGGGAGGAAGTTCCAGCGGTTCGTCTGGACGGAGCGTGGTGCCGTCGAAAACCGCCTCAATACTTCTGGTCATAGGTAGCGATTTTACCTCGCCCTATGGGCTTCTGATTTCGTTTGCTCGTCACTCGCCACTTTTCACTCGTCACTGTCCTTGCTGACCGGGCGAAGTTCGCGACCCATTTACGCGCGATGCTGTGTGTAGGCGGTAGTGAACGGAACGGCAGAGCACCGGTGGGGACGAAGAATTACCCGATTGTTGTTTAGTTCCCACCAAGGTATTTTGCGCGACGGGATTTAATTAATCCGAGGTGGGATTCTAGCGTGGCCCGATCAATCATGTCATTTGTGACAGCTGTCTCGGGACGCCGGAAAATTGTCCGAACTACATCTCGATATGCATCGAGTACCTCCGGCGGCGTGGCGTCCGGGGCACGGTTTTCTAAAGGTGGGTCTTGCCGTCTCACATCCATTACAAAATGTAACATCTTGTAAGGACCATTACCCCTTTGGCGCTCGATCTCATACAGTGAAATTCCATTCTTGGGGTCTACGAAAGTGGGATGGACTGCATTAGTTAGAATAAGCGTTCCATTGGGCCGCTGGGCCAAGTCGTATTTGTCGTCGAAATCGTACTCCCCAATTTCAACGATTTCGTCTGTGGCAGTTTCGTCACCTTGGTCGAGCCTACTCTTTAGGAGGTCATACAGATTGACCTTTGCCCGGAAACCCTCGCCTTTTTTCGGCCTGGAAGTGATGGTGAAGTTCCCGCAGACCTGAGCAATTCCGAGAATCCCAATTCCTATGCGCCCAATAAGAGGCCGGTCATTCATGAGCGGAGCGGATTGCGGGTCGCTTGGGGCTATTCCCAATTCCGCCTTCCATGAGCTTCGCGAAAGTTTCTCTTAGTGAATCCCGTCACCATTGTCTTCAACTGAGATCTGAAAAAAATTCGGGTAATTGGTGTTTATCCGAACGACTGTGGCATTTCCATCCCAAGCGTTGCTGACAAGCTCCCGGAACGCGCTGGCTGGACTTCTATAGAGCCCACGACTTAAATGACCCAACGCCTTTTCATGGACCTTGATCTTTGTTCGGCATATTTCCCCCTGTTACCTGGGGTTTTCCATCAGTAAAATGTTTTCGTCGAGAGTCTTTGAAGTGGTTGTCGACCAGCGTGTGCGCCAAAGTCGAATTTCCACGCGTTTGAACCCGACCTCTTCAGCAATGCCTGAGAGGATTTCCGCAGTAGGAATATGAACCCTCAAGTACGAAGACTGATCGCCGAGGATGTAAGCGCAGCGCGCGCCACTGCAGAGGAAGCGCCGGATGTGCTTTAGATGACGTTTCATACCCCCGAAGTATTCCTGAACCACACGGGGGTATAATCGGGCAAATCCGTAAGTTTTTCCCTCTATCTTCCGCTCGACCTCTTTGACGATCTCTTTGATTTGAGAGTTTTCCCGGACGAAGGAAGCGTCACGGTCGCCTTTGTATATTCCCTTTGTGTGGGAGCGAATCATGCTGCGTTTAATCGCTCGTAACGTGTCGCGGTCCGACACTTGTTCAAGAAACGCCAATTCCAAGCGGGCGTTTCGAGTGTAGTCGTGTTCAGCAGGATACGGTGGGGAACAGATTACCGCCGAGAACTTACTCCCGCTTGCGGCTTGAAGCAAATCAAAATAGTTTCTGGAATCACCCTGGAATATTACTGAAATCACATCCTTGGGAGGGTCCACACGATCGAGGTCCTCTTGCATCTGGGCAACCCTGCGCGAGAAGCCTGCCATGACATCCGGATCACCTTTTGCTTCGATGCAATACAATTCAGGTCCAAATCTGACGTTTGAGGCTGCGCTCACAACCTCCGACACCAATGCGAGCATCAGGGCATTCTTATAATCCCGGCTGGTCTTAAGTCCACCAGATTGCTCGCTTAATAGTTAGGGCTTTGCGAAGCGGTGTCGGGCTTATCCACCCGCGTTCGATCATGCCCGCAGATTTCATGTAGGTATAGGTTGGATCGTGGTCATACTGGTCGGACTCGCAGCTCATTCTTACTTCATATTCCCCGCAAACTTGGGATAGGAGTTCGCCTAATCGGGTAGCACGAAGTTGCCAGTTAGTTTTTACGCGAGCGGCGAAGCAACTCGATGGGTTGGCATCAATTCCCAGGCAGCCAATCTTTCGCTTTAGGCATTCCACTAAGGTCGTGGCCGCTCCACAAAAGGGATCAACCACCTTTTCGCCTGAGCCTAACGACAATTCGTCGAGCAGTTCAGTAACTAACTTGTCAGAATAACCTAGGACAATATTATACCAACGATGAATTGACCCGTTAGATTCCGCTCCGTCGGTTGTTTTTGGTGCTTTTATTTGGGAGGCCATCGGCCAATCCACTAGGGCAAAACTCTTTGCCACAGCAAAAGCCACGATACCTTTCGGCGTTGCCGTTTCACCAGTCTGTATTCTCGATGAAGCATTGTACTCTAAACGCGGGCTAACGTCGATCGAGAAAAGCGCGTGGGGCGGAGTTGGTTTGTACCTTTGGGGCTCTTTTCCGGTTCCCGAGTATACAAGCCGCGGAGTTCAAGAACAACGGAAAGAGCAGTGACGAGTGACGAGTGGCGAGTGACCAGCAATCGAAATCAGAAGCCAGCAGTGAGGGCCCAGGAGCCAGTAGGCAGTAAGCAGAGGGCGGATCGATCTGGGTCGCGGTCAATCCGTAATTTCGAAAATTTGGTGAGCCAGAAATCAGGTCTGGTCACGGGGGGGCGGTAGACAGTAGGGGGTAGACGGCCAAGCAGTAGGTGGCATGTGGTAGGTAGTAGGTGGGAAGCCGGAGTCAGGAGACAGGTCCGAATCTCAGGACTCCGCTGGAGTCCATCGGACTCCAGCAATCGGAGAGTCAGAAAGCGGAAGGCAGTCGGCGGCGAGCTGCGGCGATGAGGACGCCCGGATCCACGAATGCGGACTTGATGAATTGGGACAAACAACGTACAATTGTACGGCATGGCTTCTCTGGTTATTGATACGTCGGCTCTGCTCGCGGTGCTACTGAACGAACCCACGCGGCCGGCGCTGATTGGCGCTACGGAGGGATACGCTTTGGTGGGAGCGCCCTCCCTGCCCTGGGAAGTTGGCAATGCCCTCGTAGCCGGTTTTCGTCGACGGCGGTTGTCCATCGCCAACGTGCGCCAAGCATGGGCCATCTATCAGGCGGTGCCGATTCGCTTGGCCAATATTGACGCGGGTCGCGCCGTGGACCTCGCCCTCGAGCTCGGATTGTACGCCTATGACGGCTACGTGCTGGAAACCGCGCGCACTGAGCGGCTGGCGCTGTTGACGCTGGATCTCGGACTAGCACGGGCCGCGCAACGCATCGGCCTGAAATTGCAGGAGGTCGAAAATGAAGGTCTATAACTACTCGGAGGCGAGGCAGCAACTTGCCGAACTGCTGAATCGCGCCAGCCATGACGGCGAGGTGGAGATCCGCCGCCGAGATGGGCAGGCCTTTCTCGTGCGCCCGGCCGCCCGTTCTGGTTCCCCGCTGGAGGTGCCGGGAATCGATGCGGGTCTCTCCCGAGCAGAAATCTTGGACCTCGTGCGCGTGAGCCGTCGATCAACCGGGCGGCTCCTGAACAAGGCCCGTGCGCCGCAAAAACCCTTGCGCCGCGAACGGCAGTCGCGGTACCGCCAGGGTGCTGCCCCCAAGCCAGCGTAGCCCCCTTTTGATGGTCTGTACTGCCAACGAAGAGGCGCAAATGCGCGCCAGCCCCCTCACTGCTCACGGTGCTATCAGAAAAGGCCACTGAGGTTCAGAAGCACGGCCCCAATCAGGATGAAAGCGAGGGCTATTTCCGGTCCGGGAGGGGCCGGAGCTGCGGAGGGTCAATCTGGTTGGTGACGCATGGGGTGGTCGGGCGGGGAGGCCGAGCGCAACTCGACTCTAAAAGAGGGGCGCGGCATTGATAGGTCCCCACGGTCGAGCGCGCGCCGTACGCGGCGGGAATTCCCTGCGGGTGTGCGACATAGAAGTTGACGTTAAGCGGCCAAACCTGTCGGGCGGTCTTCCCAGTAGTCCTCAAAGCGGCCATTGAGACAAGCGCAGCGGAGGGCCAGGATGGCGTTGGCGCCGCGGATAGTCCAGAACATTCCCGAGCGCTTGAGACGGTGAGCGACCACGGTTTTGCATCCGGCTTCGATGACGCCCGAGCCCACGAAGAGGTGCTGGCGGCGGAATTGGGGGTAGCGCATACGCTCGGTATTCCTCTCGAAGTAGTCTGCCTCGGTGCGAATCTTCTCGGCGACTTCGGCGTTGCTCGATGGGATGGCGCGGAGCGCGCCTACCAGCTTCTCGATTTTCCCCTTGTCCAACAGGCGCTTCTGATGGGCCTTCATCCAGGCCCTCAGTTTCCCTTCGTCCTGAGGGTAGAGTCGGCGCGCCAACTCCCACAGGTGCTGACGAGCATGGTAAAGATCGACAATGTGAATCGCGTCGGGAAAATGGAGGGCGGCCAGATTCCAAATCCACTCGGCGCCATCGCCCATCACCACCCGGAGGAGGGCGCGGCTCCAGCCCCGTTTCCAGGCTTCTCGATAAAGGCGTGGGCCGAACTCCTCGGCGGTTTCCACCGCGCCGGTATAGGTGGTGGAATCGGGAGCACGGATCGGGTAGCCCTCCCGGTCCCACGTCGTTTGGGTGAAGACGCACCCCAACTTGACTTCCCGCGTATGGGCCGGTTGACCCTCGATTTTGCCTGGCCGACCCACCGTCTCTTTCTTCACCACCGGCACTCCCGTCCCATCCATTTGCACGTAGAGGATGGGAATCGGCTCCCCGGCGACGACGGGAAGGTCCAACGGCAGGGCTTTCGGGGTTTGCTCGCGCTGCGCGATATCGGCACCGAGGGCCTCGGCGGTACGCTCTACCGATTTGGCGGTCACCTCCAAGCCCGCAAGAACTTTCATCTGTTCACGGCCCTGATCGAAGGGAGCCTCTTGGCCCACCAGCGCCTGCATGCGCCGTACCCCGGGAGAGAATTCCGTGTTCTCGATGTCCAGTTCGACATCGGCGGGAGATTGGCCAGCGTGACAGTCCGGGCACCAGTAGTAGGGGCGGGAGACTTCCACCGGGCCCACGGCGGTCAGCACGGGTTTAGTACGCAACTCCCGGTAGCGAGCCGGTCGGCCGCAGCCACAAGGAAGGGTGCGCTGCTCGGCGGTGGGGGTGGGGAAACGCAGGAGTTCGGTCAGGGCGGCGGCGGCGGCCCGATGCAAGCCCGAGCGCAGGGCCATCTCCACCGCCTGCAAGTCGATCCGTCCGGCCTGGCGCTGATCGCGGAAGATCACCTGCAGAAGGCGCTCTACTTCTTGCGCGACTTCATGATGGATCGCATCCGCTGTTTTTTTTCCGCCGCCGTGAGCGTGCCTTCCTCCTCCACGGGCCGCTGTTGGCAGATGGCTTCATTGACCTTCACCAGTTGCGCGCTTAATTGCTGAAACTTCCGAAACTCCGCCACCTCGCGCTGCGCCTTGCGCAAAGCCGCCGGACTGGAAAGCGTCTCCGCCACCGTCTTGCCCTGCACCTTGCGCGTGAGGCGGAAGTTAGGCCCATGCCCGGGGTCGCCGACCTGGGCACAATGGCAGTTGGGCTTACCACAGCGTCCCATGACCTCGACGATGGAGCCAGGACGCAGATCACCTAAATGGGATATCTGACGCAGGACCTCCGAACGGTCTTTCTCCAAAGCAGGGAGTGGTTCCGACATGGTGGCCTCCTAGTCTTAGTGTCTCATATACACAAAGACACGGGCCACAATAAACCCCACCATAAGATTCGTTACTTCTATGTCGCGCACCCATTCCTTGCGCGGCCATCGCCAAAATGTCCGAATCGTGATAAGCTGCTGACTGCCGTTTCGCCCCTTGGCGCACCGCGTCCCACTTTGGCAACCCGATGGGTGTCAACATGCAAAAAAGTGCGCAGGTCCGGTCGATCATCCGGATGTTGTCAGAAAAGGCCGCCAAGGTTTAGAACGATGACGGCGATCAGGATGAAAGCGAGGGCCGCGACCAGGAACCTTGTGGTTCGGCGGCTCGCGCCTTTCCACTCTCCCGCCATAAGTCCAAAGGCATTGGCAAAGAGGATGCTGGCGGCGGTGAACAGCATGTAACCGATGGATGTTCCGTCGGCGCCCACGAGCGTGGCTCCCATCCCGTAACTCAGAACGGCGGTAATCCAGAGGAAGGCCATGGCGATGGCCAGCACGGCCTCGCGCGGCCAGCCGCTCCGCATGAACAGATTCGCCGTATGATTTTTCACCAGAAGGTAGACACAGTAAGCCAAGTTGGGGATGAACCCGGCTCCCAGGACCAGACCCCAAACGGCATAGGTCGAGGTCATGGGACCGGCGCCATGCCGTAGGCTGGCACGGATCACATCACCGCCAAACGCGAATCCCAGGTTGTAGCTCGAACCGAAGATTCCCGTGAAAATGCACAAGGCCATTCCCGTGGCGAAACTACTCTTCGGCGGGGAGGTCCCGGCATCGGGGCGGCCTGTTCCCTCTCCCGCCGGCGGCCAGCGAGAGCGTAGAAGGTGAGACCGACGATGAGAAACGGAATGCTCGCGAGCAGCAGCAATCCTCGCGGACGGAAGATCTCCTCGGGATGAAAGACCAACATCGGGACGAGCGATCCCGAGAGACTGGCGAGGCCCGACACGACGGCGAAGGTCAGGGCGACGCCGACCATGCGCAAGCTGACTCCGAAGGTCACTTGCGCAAAACCCCAGAGCAGGCCGAAAACGAGGGGCAGGAGCAGCGCCCGCGGCGATACCCCGGCATAAACCTGCGCCAGTCCCGGCACCAGTCCAAAGGCCAGCGCCCAGGGCACGATAAGGATGCCCACCACGGAAAATACCAACCAGAGGTTCTCCCACTTCCAACTTCGGGAGTACTTCATGGGCAGCGCGAAGGCGGCGTTCATGGCGCCGCTGACAAGTATTACGGTCATGCCAAACCAGAAATGATTGTTCATGTTTACCATTCGGCGACGGAACCGTCGGGGTGAAAAACCATCTGTTCGAGTATTTCCTGCTCGAAGGGGTGCTTGCGCGCTTCCGCTTCATTGATCTCGACGCCCAGCCCGGGTTCATCGAGCGGCAGCCAGTAACCCTTTTCGGCCTTGAGCCGCGTCTGGACGACGTCGAAGCGCCAGGGGACGTCGCCCACCATATCCTCCTGGATCAGAAAATTCGGCGTGGCAAGATCGAAGTGCAGCGCCACCACGTTGGCGACGGGGCCATTGGGGTTGTGCGGAGCAATCCCCATCAAGTAGGTTTCTCCCATGGCGGCAATTCGGCGGGCTTCCAGCAAGCCGCCGCAATGGCAGAGGTCCGGTTGCAAAACGTGGCAGGCTTGCAGTTCGCAGACGCGGCGGAACTCCCACCGCGTGGCCAGGCGCTCGCCCGTGGCAATGGGCGCGCGCACGCTGCGCCGGACTTCCAGCAGGGCGTCGGTCTGCTCCGGCGGAACGGGCTCTTCGCAAAAGAAAGGGTGAAACTCTTCCACCGCGCGGATGTATTCGATGGCCTGGCCGGTCGTGGTGCGGCCATGGAAATCGATCATGATGTCCACGCCATCACCGACGGCCTCGCGCAACTTGCCCATCAGGTTGGCGAAATGGTGTACCGCCGGCAACCCCATCAGCGGTTCCGAAAGCGGCACAAACACCACCTTCAACGCGCGATACCCTTTTGCCAAAACCTCTTGCGCGCGTTCAATCAGGGGCTCCACGGCGGAAGTTTCGTACACCGCTTTCATTTGACCCATGCCGAGATGGGTGTACATTCTCACCTTATCGCGGACGCGGCCGCCCAGCAACTTGTAGACGGGAACGCCCAGCGATTTTCCTGTGATGTCCCAGCACGCTTGTTCGATGGCGGAGATGGCCGTGGTGCCGATCACTCCCAGACGCCAGAAGGAATGGCGATACATGATCTGCCACAGGAACTCAATGCGCGTCGGGTCTCGGCCCAGCACGAGGGGTTTGAAGTCCTCCACGCAACCGGCGACGGCGCGGGTTTTCCATTCCAGCGTTCCTTCACCCCAACCGTAAAGGCCCGGAACATCGGTCTCAACCTTGACGAACACCCAATTGCGCAACTGGGCGTTGACGACGAGGGTTTTGACATCGGTGATTTTCATCGACGTTCACTCTTTCTATTCAGCCAGCAGTGGAATATCAGAGATAGCCGTGAAAGTAAAGCGCCATTCGCCGCCCCGCCCGACGGCGCCTTGCCAAAATGCGATTTGGTTTATAATCCGACTGGACCGGAGCATCAAAGAAGTTGAAAAGTCGAAAGGTTGAAAAGTCAAAAACTGCACCGTGACGGCCGCATCGCTGGGCCTCTTTCAACTACTTCGACTTTTTCAACTTTTTCGACCCGTCGAAAAGTTACTGCGTCACTTCACGGCAAAGGACTGACTATGGCATTCGCATCGGACTGTCTCCAAGGCAAGGCCATCCTGATTACCGGGGGTCTGGGCGCCATCGGGAAAGTCGTGGTGCAAAAGCTGCTGGCGCACTCGGCTCGCGTGGTGGTCAACGACATCGTGGCGGAACAGGACGCGCAAGAGTGGATCGCAGGCCAGCGGCGGCGCGCCCGATCGATGTGTTTACGTCATGCGCCGACGTGACCGCCGCGGCTGGCGCGCAGGCGCTGGTGGAGAAAGCCGTGCAGTCCTTCGGCGCCGTGGACGTGGCGCTCTGCCACGCCGGCATGGCCCAGTCCTGTTCCATTCTCGACTATCCCGAGCAGGATTGGGACCGCATCGTGCGGGTCAATCTTCGCAGCGCGTTTCTGGTGGCGCAAGCGGCGGCCCGCGCCATGGTGGCGCAGAAAGCGGGGCCGAACGGCGTTCGGCCCAATGTTAGGGGCAAGATCATCTTCACCTCGTCGTGGGTGCAGGATACACCCTGGCCCGATATCACTCCTTATAACGTCACCAAGAGCGGCATTAAAATGCTGATGCGCGGGATGGCGCGGGAACTGGCGGCGAAGGGAATCCGCGTGAATTCCATTGCCCCCGGCATTGTGGCGGTGGGCATGGCCAAACGGCAATGGGATACGGAACCCGATTACCGCCGCCGCGCGGAGAAAGCCATTCCTCTCGGTTTCATGCAGCCCCCGGAATCGGTGGCCGACGCGTTCATCTTTCTCTGCTCCCATGCCTCCGATTACATGACGGGCGCGACGCTGATGGTGGACGGAGGGTGCAGCCTCTACCCGATGGATTAGTCTCTAAAGTCGTTGGGATGCGTAAGCAGAGAAACTTGCACCCGCATCTTTAACGCCGTGAGCCGGTGCGTTCTCGCGGATCGGTAGTCGTGCAGTTCTAATTTGTTTTTGTATGACTTTCCAGGAAGGCGACTTCTGCCGGATCCATTGTGGATAAAGGGCTACTGTTGGCTACTGTTGGCTATTGGGGGGCACCCTCCGCCTGGGATAACGGACATTTTATCGCTCTGCCCGTGAAACCTGATGTCTGCCCGCAACTTGGGACTATTTGACCGACTCGCGCGCCTCTCCGCCGCGAGCTTGCGGAACTCGAGCCGGGCGGGTTGTGACGTGCCTTGGGTGGCTCCCACTTTGCCCGAATCCCCAACCCCGAATCCCGTATCCCGTGCCACGTGCTCGATGGTAGGCGAAAACGATTTTGCCTGACTCCGGGACGGCGTCACGCAAGAGATATGGTCAGTCCGCAGTTGGCGGTTCTCAGTTAGCGTCCCTGCTGACCACTGAATACTGATAACCTTCGCAGCAAATTGGTTCATCTTCTCACCGGAAACTGTCGATAAGCGATGCGGGGGAGTGTGGGCGGCCCCGTCGATCGCGAGCGTACACCGCTGCCGCCTTTCCGCGCTCCGACTTTGCCTTCTTCTCGTCACTCGTCACTCGCCACTTGTCACTCGTCACTGCTCTTGGGAGTAAGTCACGCGGGGGTTGGGTTGTCGGTGCCGCCATCCTCGCCGCCGTCGAAGGAGCCTCGGGGGCCGCAGCGCCAAATGACGGGATTACGCTCAGGTCGGTATCCAGGTCGTGGTCCCAAGGGCCCGTCAAGCTGGCCGCTTGCTTCTTGCCGGGACAGAGCGTTAGACCTATTCTCCCCCTAATACCGTCGATTGACGCCGGGGCGATCCTCAGAGGGTCTGACTCGCCCGCTTTCGGCTTCAGCATTATTTCGCCTCCCCGTTCCCACACTCATTCCTCCAATAATCTTTCTTGCGGCTGCGCATTGGCCAACGGCACCGCCTGTCTTCACGTTAGGTTGCAAAAGCGCTGAGGTGAACGACCCGCCCGTGGACTGCCAGAGCAGCACCTGTCTGGTCGGGACTGGCAGGACGGATGCCCGAACAGGGGAAAGATAGTCATGTTTCGGAACGTAATGGGGTCTCCGCCTCTGGGATGGCGCAGCAGATACATATCTCCGCGCTTCATCGCTCCTCCCCGAGGTGGTCGAGCGACTGGTAGGCGAGCACATCTTGCATCTCGGCGTTCAGCCCGTCGGCAAAGCGGTTGATTCTCTCCGCGTCGCGGGCGTTGGCGGCGGCGCGTTCGCGGTGGGAGAGATACCCGCGCAGCACATCGTCAATCACCGCCGACCGAGAACGCTTTTTTTCCGCCACGCGGTCGATGCCTCTAACGACTTCGCGAGATAGGGTGAGTGGATTTTCACTTTCGTTCTCATACTACCTTTATACTCCCTTGGGGAAACCGGGACAGGGAGAAAAAGAAGGTTCCGCCAATCCGTCAAGTTGCGAGAAGAGTCAAGAATTCAGAGGCGCGGACGATCCGGATGCCGCGAAACTCTTTCAGCTCCAGCAGGTCCTTATCTCCGCTGACGATGTATTGCGCATGGCCCTCAAGAGCGCATTCGAGGACCATGTTATCGTCGGGGTCGCGGCAGACCGCCGTCAACGCCTTGGGAATCTGAATCACCTGCAGAAAGCCCAGATAGTCAGCCAGCGTTTCCGCGACTTGGTCCGCAGAGAAATGGAGGCGGGTTCCCAACCTCTCCGCCAGTTCCTCCACCAATTCCGGGCAAGTGAAGACCGGGAACTCGCCGGCGCGCGCCCGCTCGACGCATTGAAAGGGATTTCCCCGCCAGCCCGTCGCGGAAAACAGGATGTTGGTGTCGAAAACGGCAGTTAGCGGCAAGGCTATTTCTCGTGCAGTAAGGTGTCGACGAAGGACTCGCGTTCATCTTCCGACAAGCGGTCCCAATCCAGCCCTCGTTGGGCGGAGGCCCGTCGCAGTTGCGCCTCGGCCCAGCGCAGCCGATCCTCCCGCCCCGCTTGTGCTTCCTGGGCAAGCGCCAGCAGGGCCGCCCGCTTGCGTTCGGCCGGCAACCCCCGCACCAGCGAAATGACCTGTTCGTCACTCAATTCCAAAGTGCTCATGTTCGTTATAATATCATCCGCAGCAAGCTTAGGGTAGATTCTGATTTGTGCAGCGACTCCGCCCCCCGGGCGCCCGCCGCATGGACCCAGCCTGGGTGACCGAAATCCGCGGCCAGGGCCTGGAGGCACGCGTTCCGGTCTTCTTCAAGCGGGGGGGGAATACAAGCGGGGGGAAATAGGGACATGCGTGCCAATCCCCTTAGTCCACATCTGCGGCTACCGCGACCCATGTTTCCACGGCTTGACGTTCAGAGCCTTGCTGTATATCATGGTATATATCCGCGGAGAGGAGGGATTGATGGTGCGACAAAAAGCTAAAGTTTTTACCAATGGCCGCAGCCAGGCGGTGCGCCTGCCGGCCGCGTTTCGCTTCGACACCAAGGAAGTTTTCATCGACCGTAACCCGCGCACCGGAGACGTGATTCTGTCCCGCAAGCCGGCGAACTGGAGCGAAGTGTTCGCCGCGCTCGACCGTGCCGGCGTGCCCGAGGACCTTCTCGCCGACCGCGACCGGAGCCTGCCCCAGGAGCGAGAGACGGTATGATTTACCTGCTCGACACGAACACCGTGAGCTACATCGTCAAGGGCCAGTCCCGGCACGCCCGCCGCAAGCTCGAACGGGTGAGCGTCGGATCACGACGTCTGCATCTCGGTGATGACCGAGGCGGAGATCCGCTTCGGCCTCGCCCGAGGGAAGCTCTCGGCGGCAACGGAGGCTGCCGTTGAGCTGTTCCTGTCCAAGATTGACATCCTGCCTTGGGACTCCGCCGCGGCGCGGGCCTACGCGAAGGCCCGCGCCACGCTGGAACGAATCGGCAAGCTGCTGGCGAACATGGACCTGCTGATTGCCGCCCATGCTGCCGCCGTGGGAGCCGTGCTGGTGACGAACGACCACACCCTCGAAGAGTGCTCGAAGCATATCGACGTGAGGCAGACGGTCAATTGGGCCGACGATGTGGGGGTGAAACCCTGACTCCCCATCGGCTGGGTCGCTCCCACGATGGCGGTCGGGTGTATGATACCCCCATGCCGGAACCGGAAACGCAAAATCGAAAGCATGGCTTCTTCTCCAAACAGTGGAAGAGAAGGTCCATTGTCGTAGGATTGGGAGTCCATTTCTCAATCTGGTGGGTGATATCAGTTTGGCTTTGGAGGTCTCACTGGAACTGGGCCACTGCCGCTTGGTACACGCTGATTGCGCCAGTTGAACTGGGCGTTTTTTATTTACGGCAGCCACACGTTTCTTGGACGGTGGGCACTATTGGCTTGATAGCCACCGCTTGCCTATTGGGGTTTACCATATTTTCCACAGTTAAGAGGAATCGATGGATTGTCCTCCTGACCCATCTCTTTATTCCCATCTATTGGTTTTGGGGGTGTGCGCTGCTTGCAGCAGGGGAATAGAGTCGAGGGTAGAAACCGGTGATGGTCGGTTCGCACATGGACGAAAGCAGGGTAGCGCAGACTTTGTGCCGTTCAAAGTCTGCGGCTCTTAACATGGTAAACGTCCACTTTTTGTGAACATGCGGCTACGGCGGTCAAAGCCCGGAACCGCGGGTCGTGGCAGGGGAAAGCCGCAGACTCTCTGAGAGGCGAGAGTCTGCGCTACCCTGCTCCGGTGGGGCCGGTTCGAATCTAGCGATGCGCGCGTTTCGGACGGTCATGCCGGGCGAGCGGCTGGCGGACCCGGCCAGCTTCCGCTGCCTCGTTCACCCTCCGTCGCGGCCTGAGCCGGTACATCAGTTCGCGCAGGTAGGCGTTGATGCGCGTCTGGTAGCCCTCGCCCGAGGCTTTGAGCCACGCCACCACATCGGCATCGAGGCGCATGGTGACGGTGGTCTTCTTCGGGCGATAGAATCGCCCGACCACCGCGTCGGAAGGAAGCTCGCGGATCTCGGGAATGTCGGACGTGTCAATCTCGCTGTCCGGCATCGCCGCCAGCGCCTCCAATTCCTTGCGTGCTTCCGTCGATAGCTTGTGCATAGATTTCCCTTTCTCTCCGGGTCGCCCGGCGGGCGGAGATGATACGTACGACCTCCTCAGTCTTTCCCTCGGACTCTTCCATGCGGTACGTGTGCACCACGACAATGATGACGATTCCCGCGATCAAGCCGATGGCGTGCCAGCGTTCTTCACCGTCCACTGCACGCTCGGGGAAGGTGACGCAGCACGGGTCGTCGAACACCCGTTGCGCCCTTTCGAACGCGATGCCATGCTTTGCCTTATTGCTCTCACTCTTTGCCGGGTCCCATTCGATGCGCATCTGTATTTACAGTATCGCCCATATCAGCATGTAAAGTCAACGTGTTCCAGCGTTCGATCCGGCACATTTGGGGGACAGTCACCTATTTCACCACTTTCTTTGTCTCAGTTTTGGGGTGCAGTCCATTCCTTGTCCCGACTTTTCCTTATTAACAATGCCGGGGAATCCACCGGGAGTCCCTGGGCAGGGGCGCTGGCAGCGTACGAGTGGGTAGGTGCGTAAATTCCTTTTCCCGCGCCTTTTGGACATGGTAGAATCACGTGTATTCAGTTGTGTTAGGAGTGCATCATGGCGACCACCCCGGTAGTGACCGTACGCTTGGAACCCGAGCTGCGGGAACGGCTGGACCGTTTGGCGAAGGCGCAGCGCCGCAGCCGCTCGTTTGTGGCGACGGAAGCGATCCGCGAATATGTGAAGGTCAACGAGTGGCAGATCGAGGAAACCCGCAAGGCGCTGGCGGAAGCTGACGCGGGGAGAGTTTGCCTCTCCGTCCGAGGTTCGCCGCGTGGTGAAGAAGTGGACCAAGCGGAGCGCACGTGCCCGATAGTCGGCTCGAGATCCGCTGGCTGAAACGGGCGCTGGCCAACCTCGATGCCGAAGCCGCCTTCATCGCCCGCGATCATCCCGCCGCCGCTGCCCGCGTGGTGGAAGCCATTGCCACTACGGTGGAATTGCTCGCTCAGCACCCCGCCCTGGGCCGCCCCGGGCGTGTCGAGGGCACCCGCGAGTTGGTGGTCCCCGATACTCCGTACCTGGTCCCCTACCGCGTGCGCGGCCACGCTGTCGAAATCCTCCGCGTCTTCCATGGCGCCCGCAAGTGGCCGAAGAAGCTCTGACCGCCTTCGGCAGCCGGACTGCACCTTCCCTCTTTGAGAGGTGGTGAAGAGGCTGTAGCGCGGACCGCCGCCTTTGCGGTCCGCGTCTCTTCTCTTCCCTGACAGTCTCTTCCCTGAAAGCGGGGTAGCCAGTCGTCCGGCAGAAACACCCAGGCACGGAGGAGGAAGCGTGCTCCTCGCGGCGCTGATGAATCACCCGCGCCAAACAGGCGAATTCTGACTCTGAGAGAATCCGCCGCCGGGGCAACACGCGGCAGGTGGTAAAGAACCAACGAACCGAAACCACCAGGCGTCGAAGACGCGACATGCCCGATTATAGGCCTCGCACCTACGTCCGCAAATGCCATTTCCCCGAGTAGAGCCGCAGACGAACGCAAAGAACGCGTACGTCTGCGCTACCCCGCTGCACCGCTACCCGTGGGTCAGAATCCCTGCACTTCGCCTGCATGCGGGCGTAGAATGGACTTGAATCCTCGCGGGGAGTTGAGACTCATGGTTAAATTTCTGCTCTGGTGCATTCTTCTCTTTCTCTGCTGGCCGCTGGCGCTTCTGGCGCTGGTGCTCTACCCGGTGGTTTGGATTCTGACCCTGCCGTTCCGGCTGGTGGGAATTGCCGTCGGGGGTGTGTTCGATCTGCTTCGAGCCCTGATTACCCTTCCGGCGCGAATTCTCTCGGGGCCGCGGCACGCTTGAAATCCGCCCGCTTCCGTTACGGTTGCTTTTTCGGCGGCGGAGGTGGCGGCAGCGCTTTTAGCGCCACCTTGGCCGCCCGAAACTCCAGGCTATCCTTCTCGAGTCCCGGGGGAGCGGGATGCTGCTTAAGTTCGGCACGGAGCGCCGTCACCCGTTCACCCGGCAGGGGGTGGTTCATCAGCAGACTCTCGACGAGCGTGGGGTTTCCGGTGAAATTGCTCAGGCGGTCAAGGAAGGAAATCAAACCTTGCGGGTCATACCCCGCGCGGATGGCATTGTACATGCCGAGCATGTCCGCCTCGGATTCCTCCTCGCGGCTGAACTTGCGGTCGACGAAAAGCAGCATGGGACCGCCGTATTTCTGGAGCATGTCCACCATCTGCTGATTATCGAGCATGCCGGCCTTTTTGAGTTGGTACATTCCCTGGTCGATCCAGTAGCGGCGCGCCACATCGTTCATGCTGTGATACGCCACAATGTGGCCCACCTCGTGCGCCAGGACGCCCGCCAGCTCACTTTCGTTCGTGGCGAAGTCCAAAAGGCCGCGATGGACGTAGACAAATCCCCCCGGCAGCGAGAAGGCATTAACCGTTTGAGTATTCACAATTTTGAAGTTATATTGAAGTTGCGGCCGCCGCGAAGCTTGCGCCACCTTTTGCCCCAGGTGGTTCAGGTACGCCGTGAGCAAGGTTGAATCCAGCAGCACCATTTGCTTGTCAGTTTCCTCCGCCGCCTTGCGCCCCATGGCCATCTCTTCCTCATCGTTAAAGGTGTTGTAGACGGCCTTGCTGGGGGTCGGCTCCTCGGCGCGGAGAGGCAGGCTC
Organism: uncultured Acidobacteriota bacterium; assembly: GCA_963810005.1. GTDB lineage: Bacteria > Acidobacteriota > Terriglobia > UBA7540 > UBA7540 > Bog-366. Next base: position 30,592 of record CAWELY010000016.1, on the reverse strand, counting down.
GCGAGCACGAGCAGGAGAAGCAGGCCCCCGATTTTCTTGCCCGGTAAGATGGAGAAATGCGTGAACTTCCTCATGCCACCCTTCCTTTCGTAGCGTCCCAAACCACTTTCATGCCCCGCTTCAAAGCAATGTTACCGATCCAGGAAGTGCGTGCCGCCTCGAAGCCCACGTGAATGTTGGCGTTGGGCGACTTGCGCGTACGCATACACTCCACGAAATTGCGGACGTTGTCAAGCGTTCCATCGTGCTCGGCGCGCATCAACAGTTCCGGCTCCGGCGCGAGCGAGCCGGGTACGGCGGATACGCCTTCCGGATACACGGCCAGATGGGAACGGTCGATCTTAAGCGTGGCATCGCTGCCGCAAAACATGATGCCGCCATCGTCCACGGTGCTGTTGATGGAGCCGGTGAAGGTGACCATGAAATCGCCCGGATATTCATAAACCGCGGTGACCGTGTCGGGGCACTGCCAATCCATCGCGTAGAGGCCGCCCACCGTGGTGGCCGTCTTGGGCGCCGGTTGATCCATGTACCACTGGATGACGTCAATCCAGTGCGTCAGCAGGTCGGTGAGAATGCCCCCGCCGAAATCCCAATACCAGCGCCACCACCAATATTTCTCCTCGCTAAAAGGCTGGTCGGGCGCGCTGCCCAAATAGCTTTTCCAGTCCAGGTCCGCCAGGTCGATTTTCTCCAGGTCTTTTTTGGCGTCGTATTTCTGATACCAGTAAGTGATGGACCATGGTGACCTTGCCGAGACGGCCGGAGGCGACGATCTCCTTGCCGATTTTCCAGTGCTCCCAACTGCGCTGCTGGGTGCCGGTTTGCACGATGCGCTGGCTCCCCTCCACCGCGCGCACCATTTCCATTCCCTCTTCAATGGAGTGGCATGATGGGCTTTTCGACATAGGCATCCTTGCCGGCATTCACGGCGTCGATCAGCATTTGTTTGTGCCAGTGGTCGGGACTGCCAATCAGGACGGCGTCGATATCCTTGCGGTCCAGAACTTCGTGATAGTTCGTGTAAGCCTGGGCGCCCGGGCCGGCGATTTCCAAGGCTTTGGCGCGGGCGGGCGCGTAGACATCGCAGACGGCCACGATCTCGACGCCAGGAACCTTCTTGAACATCTCCATGTCGTAGCGGGCGCGGTGCCCGCTTCCCAGCACGCCGACGCGAATGCGGTCGTTGGCGCCCAGCACGCGCGCCGGCGCCAAGCCGCCCAGCACGGCTGCGCCGGCCCCGGCAAGGGCCGTGTCCTTCAGAAATTCCCGCCGCGTGATTTCTGCTTTCTTGTCCATGAGAACATTCTCCTTTCAGGATGGGGATGGCGAACTGCAATCACGGCGATTGCCGTGGCGCGGCTCCTTTCTGCGCACAAATTCCAACCTGCCGTTTTCAAATTCCGATTGGCCGTCGGGCGAGGCTCGCCCACCCGCGGATTTTACCTCGGCCGCCGGGTCGCTTTGCGGTCCCAGCGATGCTTGCGCAATTCCGCGTAGAGGTCCACGGGCAACGGACCTTGTTCGCTGGCGCGCACGTTCTCTTCCACATTCTTCACCTTGCGCATGCCGGGAATGATGGTGCTCACGGTGGGGTTATTCAGGATGAAACGCAGCGCCATCTCCGGCAGCGTCATGCCGGGGGGAACGAGCGGCTTCAAGGCATCGGCGTGCGCAACGCTCTCCTTGAGCGTCTCCGGGACGGAAGTGAGAGTTGCGCCAATCGCCCTCCGGCCATTTGCTTTCGAGCGTCAACGTGCCGGTCAGCGAGCCTTGGTCCAACGGGCAGCGCGCAATGACCGCCACATCCCGGGCAGCACAGGCGGGGAAAAGCTCATCCTCGGGATTCTGATCGAAAATGTTGTACATGACCTGCACGGAGTCAATCAGCCCTGACTGCACCGCGCGCACGCCGTTCCAGGGTTCCCAGCGATTGAGGCTGATGCCGACGGCGCGGAACAGCCCTTGCCGGCGCAAATCGTCGATCTTCTTCACCCAGCGGTCGTCTTCCAGCCAGGCGTCCGACCACGTGTGGAATTGAATCAGGTCGATCGCTTTCCAGCCCCAGGTTTTCGAGGCTGGCGTGGACATACTGGTCAATGTGCTCGGGGGGGAAGCAGTCGTCGAGCGTAAACTCAGGGCGGGCCGGCCAAACAAGATTCTTGGGCGGAATCTTGGTCGCCACGTAAGTTTCTTGCCACGGGTTCCGGCGCACCACTCCCCCGAGCAGTTGTTCGCTGTGCCCACTGCCGTAGTGCCAGGCGGTGTCAAAAAAATTGCAGCCCAAGTCGACAGCGCGCTGCAGGGATTCCTGGGATTCGGCGTCGCTGGAGCCGGTCCAGCTCGCCATGCCCCACATCCCGTACCCGATCTCACTCACCATCCAGCCGGTGCGTCCAAACCGGCGGTACTTCATAGCAGAGTTTCCTCCATCCTCACAGCGTGGGGCTCGTTGTCGCCGAGCAGCGCTGGCGGATGATGACCAGCGGAACTCCGCCCTGTTCCATGAAGCGGTCGTGGAAATCCTGCAACGTGAACTTGTCGCCCATTTTCTTCTTGTAGTCTTCGCGCAGCTTCAGAATCTGAAGTTTGCCCAGCGTGTACACCAGGTAGGTGGGATCAGAGGTTCCGCGCTTGGCCTCGATATCCGCGACGGCGGGAACCTGATATCCCTCGCTGACGAAGAACTCCTTGGCCTGATCCATGGTCATGTTTCCGGTGTGCATTTCAATTCCCACGATGAAGCGGGAATTGCGCAAAAGTGCGTCCTGCAATTGCCCCATGCGTAATTTGGGATCACCGCCGCCATAGCCCTCATCCAGCATCATCTGCTCGGTGTAATGCGCCCAGCCTTCCGCGTTGCTGCTGCAATACAGCAACTTCCGCACTTTGGAGTTCAGGCGCTTGACCCACAAGAACTGAACGTAGTGGCCGGGATACGCCTCATGAATCGCCGTGCTCAGGATGGTGCCGCGGTTGAAGCCTTCCATCCAATCCTCCACTTGCTTGCGGCGTCCAACCGGACTCCGGGAGGGTCACGTTGAACATGGCCTCTGTTGCCTTGGATTCGTAAGCGCCGGGTGTATCCATGGAAGCGGTGGTGGTGGCGCGCATGAAGGGGGGTGTTTCTTCCAGAATCGGCATGATCGGGGAAGGGATGGTGATGATTTTCTTGGCCACGATGAACTCGCGCAGGCCTCCCAGCAGATTGCGGAAGGCCGGCAAGAGTTGATCGGGCGCGGGGTGATCTTTTTCGAGTGCGGCCAGCACTTCACGCGGGCTGGCATTCGGATTGATCAGCGCCGCCGTTTCCTTCAATCGCTGCTGGTTGCGGTGCAGGTCGGCGTAGCCGATCTTGAGGAGTTGATCGAGGGGAATGTCGACCATTTCCTCATCGAGAAGTTTCTGCCGGAAATTCTCCGCGCCGATGCGAAAGTCCCCCTGGGAAGCGGGGAGTAAGTCGTTTTGGAGGAAATGTTGAAAATCCTCGAGGGCTTTCACTACGGCAGCGTTCGATGCTTGGAACTCCGCCAGGAGGGCTGCATCCTTTACCTCCTCAAAAGCGCCGGGGACGTCCTTTTGGAAAAATTCAATGATCCCGGGCATTTGTTCAATCGTGATCTGCGTGTAGATTTTCGGCGGATTGGAGAGGTTGGCATGGGCCGCGATTAGCGCGGCGGGGATCTAGACGCTCGCGCGCGATGACCGAACGCAGGCGTTCCTCCGGCGGCGCAAAGTTGCGTTTGATGATCACGAAAATGCTCGTCGGTAACCCCGCCAACATACAGGTTAGGGTCCTTCCGCCACATTTGCACGAACCTGGAGTTCCAGCAGGCGGGCCTTGATATTGCTTTGCAAGAAAACCAGGTCACCGGCACTTTCCGCGGGGAGTTTTGCCGGGTCAAGGCGCTCAAACTCTGAATCGAAAGTCCGCAGGTTGGCCATTTCCCCCTCCCGCGAGGCGCGGGAGAAGTCCTCAAGCTTGGCGTCGTACTGATGAAACCCCGCCGCCGTTCCTTCCGTGGGATGAAATTGAAAGTGGAAGTCGAAGTAGTTATCGACCAGCCGGTCGAACTCGGTCGGGTTCTTGGGGCTTTCAGCGCGCATAAGGGGGGCAAGCGTCCATGCCACACATAACAACACCACAAAAGATGTCGCAAATGCAATCGTCCGTCTCATCGTAGAGGTTCCTCGCGAATGTCTAATCAACCTGCGCTATTGCGTGGTGCTCACTTGGGATGCGCAATCACTTCCCTTGCAGTAGATCGCGGACGGTTGTTTAATCATTGAAGGTCCATAGCAATTTTCAGCGCCCCTGAAATCAAGCGGATGTGCTCAAGTCTCAATTGTCCCATATTCGCTCGTAGGCGGGTCTTAGTAATAGCACGTACTTGTTCAGCCATCGCAATAGAGTCTTTTGTCAGACCTCCAGCTCCGGCTTTTAGCAAGATGTGAGTTGGATAGAGTTTCGATTTGTTCTCAGCGCCGGTTATGGGCACGACGATTACGACAGGACTGTTCTCATTGATGGCATCTCTACTCACTATGATGACGGGCCTTGTTCCAGCCTGTTCGGAACCTTGCACGGAACTAAGGTCGGCTTGGTAAACGTCTCCTCTCCGCATGGAACCAGCCCTCCTGACACCAATCTTTACTCGTCCAGAAGCTTTGCCGTTTCCCAATCACTGCTTTCGAACTCCTCCGCGATTAATTGAGCGTCCCTCTGGTAATCGCGGTCTTTGGACATCTCAGAGAATTTAGCATCGAGCTCCTTGCGCTTAAGGAGGGTAATTCTAAGATGCATCGACTTCACGATGAAATCGTTGGTCGATTCCTCACGCCGACAGCATTTGATCATCTGCTCAACTTCCTCCAGCAGAGGTTTTGGAAGGCGGATGGTTTTCTGGATTTTGGCAACACCTCGAGCCTGCATATCTGATCCTCCATCAATCTGTCCGGTTATGCAGATGCTAATCAAGACTCAAAAGACGCATCTGAAATATATTCCCTATGGAGCTACGATTACAAGTCAAAATCAGATTGCATAAATAAATTAACGCTGTGGGAAACTACATTTAGAATCAATGTGTTGGTAAAAATGGGAGGGAGGAGTTCAATTACGGCGACTATTTACATTACAACTCCGACCCTAATTTGAACGCAGCGCCGCCCTTTAGGGCGGCACGTGCCGGGCTGAAGCCCGGCGCTACACGCGAAATTAGAACAGCACCCAGCACCGGGCGGGCAGCCCCAACACGCGTGCCACGTGGTATATTAGGAAGCGACAAGTATAAGGGCATTCGCAGACTTATGGTCTCAAGAGGCAGCGGCAAGTTTGCCGCAGGCTACAATATAACATGGTGAATGAATCCATTCCGCCGTCCCCCCCAGGCCCTTGGGGAGTGTTGCTGCTGGCGCATGGGGCCCCCGATCAGCTTGAGGATATCCCCGAGTTCTTGCTCAACGTGCGCGGGGGGCGACCCCTGCCGGAGCCGGTGGTGAAGGAAATCATACACCGCTACAGTTTGATTGGGGGGGCTCGCCATTGCTACGGCTCACCACCTTGCAGGCGGCAGCCCTGTCGAAATTGATTGCCCACCCCGTTTACGTGGGCATGAGGAACTGGAAGCCGTTTATTCCCGAGGCGGTACGCCGTCTCAGCGACGAGGGTGTTGAACGCGTGGTGGCCGTGTGCCTGGCGCCCCAAAATTCCCGCACCAGCATTGGACTCTATCGAAAATACTTGATGGATGCAGTCGCGCAGGTTCGACCGGGTTTGGCCGTGGATTTCGTTGAAAGCTATCACGACCATCCGGAACTGATCGAGGCGTTTCGCGAGCGCGCGGCGGCGGCCCTCCTTGCCGCGAGGCAGGAAATCGGTGGCCCCGTTCCCGTCATCTTTACGGCTCATAGTGTGCCGGAACGGACGATTGCCGACGGCGATCCTTACGAGCGGCAGGTGCGAGAAACGGCCGCTCTGGTGGCGGGAGCAGTGGGCCTCACCGAATATCGCCTGGCGTTCCAAAGCCAGGGGATGACGGCGGAAAAATGGATTGGGCCGACGGTGGAATCGCAAATCGACGAGTTGGCGCAGGCGGGCGGAAAGAATGTACTGTTGGTTCCGGTGGGATTTGTCTCCGACCACGTCGAAATTCTTTACGACATCGATGTGCTATTCCGCGACTATGGGAAGGCTCGGGGCGTTGCGGTGCGGCGCTCGGAGTCGCTGAACGCCAGTCCTAAATTCGCCGCGGCGCTGGCCAGCCTGGTAACCGCGCGGATTGAGCAGGTGTCAGGTGCCAGGTGTCAGGTGTCAGGTTATGGTCCTGCTGACACCTAATACATACGGGAGTAGGGGTGCGGCTTGCCGTACCCTCTTGGTTCGGTCGCGCAAATAAAATGCAAAGGGTGCGGCAAGCCGTACCCGTACAACAGCCCGGTCGGGAGCATAAGCTTTGATTGACGGGAGCAAAGTTCGCCGAGTAGCGGTAATCGGCGGAGGCGTCTCCGGCCTTGCCGCCGCTTACACACTGGCGCGGGCACGCCAAGCCGGCGCGCCGATCGAGGAAATGCTCATTGAGGCAAGTCCCTGGTTGGGCGGCGTGGTTCGGACGGAAACGGTTGAGGGCTTTGTGATCGAAGCCGGCCCCGACAGCTTCCTCGCCGAGAAGCCGCAAGCCGCGGCGATGGCGCGGGAGCTGGGGCTGGGTGACGATCTGATGGGTTCCAACGACCACGCGCGCCGCACCTACATTCTTCACCGCGGCCGCCTGCTGCCGCTGCCCGATGGCCTGATGTTTTTGGTGCCGACGCGCCTTTGGCCGATGGTGACTACCAGGCTGCTGCCGCTCAGCACCAAACTCGCGGCGGCGTGGGAGCTGTTTTCCTCCCCGCCTGCTGGAGACCAAGGCGATGAATCCGTGGCCAGTTTTGTGAAAAGGCATTATGGCGAGGCGATGGTTGAGAATATCGCCGACCCCTTGCTGGCGGGCGTCTACGGCGGCGATTCCGCGGCGCTCAGTGTTCGTTCCGTGTTACCGCGCTTTTGGGAGATGGAACGCCAGCATGGCAGCCTGACGCGCGCCACGCTAAAGCGATGCGGCAGCGGCGCAAGGCGAATTCGAACAGCAATAACGGCCCGGATTCAGCGGGAACGGGCAAGGCCCCGCCGCGCAAGCTGCCGCTCTTCATGACTCTCAAGGGCGGACTCCAGCAAATGACGGAGAAGCTCGCGGCACAGGTGGAAAGATACCGGGTTTTTGTGCGTCGCCGCGTGCTGGCCCTGGAGTTTGCCCCGGGCGGACCGGGGGGCGCGACGGACTCCTGCTCCCGGCGGTTTCAGATCGCTTGCGAGGGTGGCAAGGTTTACGACGCCGATGCGGTGGTTCTCGCCTTGCCGGCGTACCTTGCCGGCGGGCTGCTTCCAGCCCTCGACCACCGCCTGAGTGAGTTGCTCGAAGGCATCCCCTATAGTTCCTCCATGACGGTTTCGCTGGGGTTTGACGAACGTGCCCGGCGCTCGCTTCCCGCTGGTTTTGGATTCCTCGTGCCGCGCAAGGAGCGGCGGCGAATGCTGGCCTGCACGTTTGTCCACGCCAAGTTCGACCACCGCGCGCCGGAAGGCAAGGCCATGCTGCGATGTTTCCTGGGCGGGGCGCGAGATCCCGATGTGCTCGGCTTAAGTGACGATGAGGTTTTGGCCATCGTGCGGCGAGAACTCAAGGAGATTATGAACTTCACCGCCGAGCCTCTGTTCTTCCGGGTACACCGATGGCCGGCTTCCATGGCGCAATATCCGGTGGGCCACAAGGGGCGCGTGAGCGCCATCGAGGAGCGGCTACAGGACCTGCCCGGATTGTACCTTGCCGGGAATGCTTACTCGGGAATCGGCATCTCGGATTGCATCCGGACCGGCAAGAGCGCGGCGGAGAAGGCTCTGGAGTATGTGGGGCTGGGCGGCGGAGCCATTGAAAGAAGTAAGCAGTAAGGCAGAAGGCGGAAAGCGGAAAGCCGAAGGCCGCGCGCATCTGTTAGAACGGCGGGGGGCGAGGGGAGGAAATTCAAAAATGCTTACGGCCGGCTGCCGTCGAAGCCGCGATCACCAGCCGCCGCCCCATCCTGAATGCCACGCCGCCGGCTGGCACATGACCCTTACGCTTTGTTCAGGACAAGGTCGTGCACCTCGTTGTAGCCATGGTAGCGCAAGCGATACTTATAGCTGCCGGAAGCGTATTTCGCCGTGTTCCATGCCGCCATATGGTACCCGGCTTCACAGATGGCGTTCGAGATCACTTCCAGGTTGTTGCCGCTCTGATCGAGGATCTCTACCAGCGCCCATCCCCTTTCCGGGACGCTGAACTCGATGGCCAATTGCGGATTGTTCGCGTTGGGATAGTGCTGGTTGAGCACACGGGTCGTCGGCTTGGCGGGAATGAGGAGTTTCTTTTCGCTCACCTTGGTGTAGTCGAACGGCTCGTTGCAGAGATGCCACAGCGGCTCCTTCCCGCGCTGCTGGAGGTAGAATGACCTCAACGGCGTGCGGGTGAAGCTCGCGAGCGGACGGCGGACGGCGACCCCATCCTGCCACTCATACACAGGAATGTGCATCGGATTCATCACGTCGAGCTTGCCCCGCTCCATGGCAATGTGGAACAACCCGAAATTCCCGGGCTCATGACCGCCGAGCCAATGGCCCACGATATCGACGAGGTAGGGGCTTTTGCCGAAGATGACGATGTTCGTCATGTAGTCCCAGGCTCTCCCCTCGTAGTTGTTCTCGTTGCCGAAGGGATTCGGCCCATAGTTGAAGTCGCCGTCACGCCCGTAGATACCCTCGATAATATGAAGCCCCATGGGGGACGCGGCATGATTGTCGATGGTTCGGTGCGCCCACAATTCCATACACAGGGCAGTGTAATAATACGCATCATTGTACTGCGGGATCGTTCCGCGGCACATCCGGAGTATCCCATCGGGGAATCGTGCCGGTGTGCCGCTTGAAGTTCGCTTCCACGACTTCATGAACTTTGGGGTGGATGCATTCCTTATTAATTATCTTCTCCAGCTTTTGCATCGAATCGATATCGGGCCACTTGCCGCAGTATTGCTGAAAGGGTGCCGCATGGCTACCCTGCCAGTTCTTCGAGGCGAGGGTCAAACCCATTTCGTGAGCCTTGAATTTCGCCACATTCAGGTTCCATGAATTCGGCGCATTGAAGGGCCACAGGTAAGGGAGCTGTGTACTCACCACGCCGCCGGGAACCTCTTTCCAGACAAAGGCCTCGGCATCATTCGCATCTTCCCGTGTGGCAATGGTGTTTTTTACCGCGGCCACCGTCGCCCCCACCCGCTGGCCCATGGCGACGTATCCGCGGGGTTCGATCACGCTGGCGCCATTGGCATCGCGCGTATGCATCCTGGTTGCCCGCGACACCCAGTTCCTTCAAGGATTCGAACAGACCCTCGACGAAGAACACGTCGGTGGCAATGCCCATCGTGTCCTCCAGGGTGAATCCTCTCTTTTTATCGACTGCGTCGTGAGCGGTGAGATTCGGCTTGGCCGCGATGTTGTGAGTCACCGGAACGCCGGTATTGTCCATGGGAACGAATACCGACCGTCCCAAATCGAGTCCGACCCGCTTGCACGCGTCAGAATTCGTCTTGTAATCCACATGCGTCCGCAGGATGAAGACCGCTTCCGGGTGCTGTTCCACAAACGGATGCACACCAAAATATCCGGACGGTTTCGACTCGGCGGCAAAAATGGAAGTCCGGCCGATGAAACCCAGGCTGCCACACAGCAATGATGAAGACTTAAGAAAATCCCTTCGACTGAACATATCGACCCTTCCTTTTATAAGGAGCGAACCACCTTCGAGCTGCATCTTAGGCCGCAGCCACAGGCAAGTCAATGCTTCCTGTGTTTACTTGGCAATCTTCTGCGCCTTCGCGTCTTGGCGTGAGGTGGTCAATCTTCTCACGGCTTCAGTGGATTCTTTCCCCGCCCCCGTTGTCCGTCCGGAATGTCGCATTGACGCTGCGGACTCATCAGTAAACACGGGGCGACTACAGCGGCCTCACCATCCGAAAAAGTGGATTTCCGAGAGATAATTATTTTCTATGAATCTTGTGGCGGAAACGGTTCACCAGACCGCGCATCGCTGTGCAAGCGGACGCACCATGGCGTCACCGGCCTTGCAACCAAACGCCTGATGGAATTCCGGCATATTACAAAGGGGACCAATGACGCGGTATTTGCTGACCGGATGCGGATTGGTGAGCACAAACTGGCGTTGCGCATCGGGACGAATTTCGTCTCCGCGCGATTGTCCCCAGGAGATAAAAAACTGTTGTTCCGGCGTGAAGCCATCCTGGTCGGGGGGGCGAGGCTTGCCTTGCATTGATTTCTGGAACGCGAGATAGGCAAGCTTTACGCCACCCAGGTCGCCGATGCTCTCGCCCAGGACCAATTTGCCGTTTTCGTGCAGGCCGCCCTCCACGGTGTAGCCGGAAAACTGATCGACAACACACTGTGCATGTTTCTGGAATTCCTTGTAGTCGGCGGGAGTCCACCAGTTTTTCAGTTCGCCCGTGCTGTCATACTTGGCGCCTTGATCATCAAAACCGTGCGATATTTCGTGCCCGATCACCGGGCCGATGCCGCCGTAGTTGGCGGCATCCGTGGCATTCACATCGAACATCGGTGGTAACAGAATCCCCGCCGGGAATACAATCTCATTCAACTGCGGATTGTAGTAAGCGTTGGAAGTCGGCGTGGTCATGCCCCACCGGAGGCGGTCCACAGGTTTGCCAATTTGTTGTGCGTCATCGCGGACGGCAAAGCGCCGCGCCTCCACCACGTCGTTCCAATAAGATTGGCGGGTGAATTCCACGCTGCTGTAATCCTTCCATTTGTCCGGGTAACCGACTTTGGGGTTGAACGTGGAGAGTTTTTCCAGGGCCTTCTGCTTGGTGGCGTCGCTCATCCAGGTAAGCGTCAAGATGTCGTCATGCAGCGCCAGCAGAATGTTCTTGACCATCTCTTGCATGCGCGCCTTGGCTGCCGGAGAAAAGGTTTTTTCGACATACTTCTTTCCCAAAGCCTCGCCCAGATTGGCATCCGTCGATTCCACACACCGCTTCCAACGCGGTTTCATTTCTTTGGTGCCTTGCAGGTACTGCTGGTTAAAAGCGAAATCCTCCTGGACGAAGGGGGTGGAAAGAGCCGGAGCCGCCGTCAAAAGCACCTGCCACGTCAAGTAGGTTTTCCAGTCCGCCAGGGAGGTTTGCTGTAGTTGCCTCTGGAACTCCTGCATGAATTTGGGTTGGTCCACGTTGAGCGCGACTCGCGGATCGACGTTTAATACCTTGAAATACCCGGTCCAGTTAAAATCGGGGGTGAGCTTCTGCAACTCATCCAGTTTCATCTTGTGATCCGTGGCATAGGGATCGCGCAGCTCCACGTTCGTAAGTGATGCGCCGGCCAGGGAAGTTTCCATGCGCATCACCACTTGGGCTGACGCCGCCGCGGCGGCCTTTTCCGAACCCGCCAACCCGAACATGGCCGCCACATGTTCCAGGTACTTTTGCCGCGTTTCTTTGGACTTAGCATCGTCTTTGAAGTAGTAGTCCCGGTCCGGAAGGCCAAGGCCGCTGGCGCCGGCATCCGCGATGACTTGCTGCGGGTGGTGGGGATCTTGCGTCGACCCGAAAAAGAAGGGCGTAAAAACCGCTTCTTCGTGCAAACGAGCGATGACGCGCTGCAAGTCAGCCAACGAGCCCATGGACCCGATAAGCTCAAATTCCGGCTGGAGCACCTTGGCGCCCTGGGCATCAATTCGCTTCTCGTCCATGCAAGCGCCGTAATAATCCCCAATCAAGCGGTCCGTGGATTTTGGCGGGGCACTGGAGGAATGCGCCGCCGCTTCCTCGAGCATACCGTGCAGCACCTCCTTGGTGGACTCGCCCGCCGCCCAGCGTTTGCTCCAGATCATCATGGAAGGCGGTATGGGGTTGTGCGCCCGCCAATTGCCGTTGGCAAATGCATAGAAGTCTTGGCACGGACTGGCTCCGCGATCGATGTCGTTGATGTCGATCCCGTGCAAGGGCTTGTTCTGGGCGAAAAGCGAGGAGGCGCAGAAAAGCATGGCCAAACCAAAATGCAGAACTCGCATGAGAACCTCCGATACGCGCTCGATACCTGCTGCCGGGGAGGTTACATGCAAAGGCAAGAAATATCAACACACACCACTCACACACACTCACAACATCATTTGTCGAGAAGACTTCCTTTCTGTTAGACTGGTCAAATAGACAGGTCAGAGGAGGGCAGGGATATGACCACGATGGGTTTCTACGAAGCGCGGACGCATCTTTCGGAGCTGCTCGACCACGTCGCGAAGGGAAGGAAAATTCTTATCACCCGGCGCGGCAAACCTGCGGCCCTGATTGGTCCGCCCCCCAAGCAGGACCAGCGGGATGTGCGTCATGTCGTGCAGGAGATGCTGGCGTTCCGGGACCGCGAGGGGCCAACGCTGGGCGGCCAGGTGACCATTCGGGAACTGATTGACGAAGGCCGCCGCTTTTAGAGGCTGCGGAAAAAGGCGTAGTGGCGGCTTTATGCCGCCATGTGCGTGTTGCGGTGATTGAAGTTATGGCGACGTAAAGTCGCCGCTACCTCACCGACCAAGGAGGCATGATGGCGAAAAAGGCAAGGAAGCCTGGCATGGGCGAGTTTGTCCTCGACGGCTCGCTCGCTTTGGCCTGGTACTTCAAGGACGAGGCAGACCCGTATGCGGATGCGGTGGCGGCGCGCTTTCCGGCGGCGCGCGCCGCCGTGCCGCTGATTTGGCCCCTGGAGGTGGCGAACGCGGTGCTGATGGGAGAGCGGCGCCAGCGGAGCACGGAGGCGCAAGCCGCCAAATGGCTTACCTACCTCGGGTTCCTCCCCATTGCCGTCGATGACGAGACCAACGACCGGGCTTGGGGTGAAGTGCTAAGCCTGGCGCGTGCGCATCGCCTTTCGGCCTATGACGCGGCCTATCTGGAACTGGCTTTGCGCCGCGGCCTGCCGCTTGCGACGCTAGATGACAAGCTCAAGGCCGCAGCCTCCGCCGCGGGCGTGCGGGCGTTTGCTCCGTGACGCGTAGACCCCGCCTTGTCGCGGTAGCAGCAGTCCATAGTCGAGACGGTGTGGGTCTTGGATCGCGCTTACGGCCTTGCGGACGCTGAGATCGCTGCGGCCCTCGAGCGCATGCTCCAGGCCGACACCCTGGTTGTCGAAAACGAGCCGGAAGTGTTTACGGCGATGATCGCGCTTAAAGAAGGGAGCGGCTCGTTTGCCGACGCCCTCATCGGGGCGCTTGGGGCCCTGGCCGGCTGCGCTCGCACCTTGACCTTCGACAAGACGGCATCGAAACTCCCCGGCTTCGAGCTTCCCTGACCAAACCCCGAGACCTGGGTTAAACGGCCTCATCCATTTCAACCGCGGAGCCCTGCTGGGCGGCACACCATCTTCCCTCCCCGCTTCGATTGCGATGGTTACATGCGTTTTGTGGGCGCGCTCCTTCAAGGCCTATGGCTGTAAGCGCACCCGTAGCACAGGCACTCCTGCCTGTGGATTGGACACAGCCAGGAGTGGCTGTGCTACCAGGCAACCTGTGCGGTATCCTGCCACCACGATTCGGGGTTATCATAGAAAACAGGCCTTAGGGAGGAATCATGGAGAAAGCGCACGACGTTTTTGGGGCTCGAGCCACGCTCGAAACCACGCAGCGGCCCCGCGGTCATTTACCGCCTGGATCAGCTGGAAAAGTCCGGCCACGGGGCGGTTTCGCGCCTCCCGTTTTCCATCAAGGTTTTGCTGGAAGCTTTGCTGCGAAACTGCGACGGCACTCTGGTGACGGAGGAAGACGTCACCGCGCTTGCCCAGTGGAACGCCAAGTCGCCCGCGGCGCGCGAGGTACCTTTCAAGCCGGCGCGCGTGATCCTTCAGGATTTCACCGGCGTTCCGGCCGTGGTGGACCTGGCCGCCATGCGCGCGGCGATGAAGCGGCTGGGCGGCGACGCCACAAAGATCAATCCCCTGGTTCCTGTCGACCTGGTCATCGATCACTCGGTGCAAGTGGATTTCTTCGGCAACTCCTCCGCCCTCGAGCGCAACGCCGAGATCGAGTTCGAGCGCAACCGCGAGCGCTACGAATTCCTGCGCTGGGGCCAGCAGGCCTTCCAGAATTTCCGCGTGGTGCCTCCGGCCACGGGCATTGTGCACCAGGTGAATTTGGAATTTCTGGCCAAAGTGGTTCTGGCGCAGAAGACCCACGGAGAAACCGTGCTGCTTCCCGACACCCTTGTCGGGAACGACTCGCACACCACGATGATCAACGGCCTGGGCGTGCTGGGTTGGGGTGTGGGCGGCATTGAAGCGGAAGCCGCCATGCTGGGCCAGCCCTATTATTTCCTGACGCCGAAGGTGGTGGGCTTCCGGCTGCGGGGAAAGCTGAATGAAGGCGTGACGGCCACGGACCTGGTGCTGACGGTTACGCAGATGTTGCGCAAGAAAGGCGTGGTGGACCAGTTCGTGGAATTCTTCGGTGAGGGCCTGGCGGAAATGACGCTTGCCGACCGCGCCACGGTGGCGAACATGTCTCCCGAATACGGCGCGACGATGGGATTCTTCCCCATTGATGCCGAGACGCTGCGCTACCTTCGCCAGACGGGCCGCACGGACGAGGAAGTGGACCGCGTCGAGCGCTACGCCAAGGAGCAGGGAATTTTCCGCACCAATCAAACTCCTGATCCGGAGTTCACCGATGTGCTGGAGCTGGATCTGGCCACGGTGGAACCGAGCCTGGCCGGTCCCAAGCGGCCGCAGGATCGCGTCCCGCTATCGCAAATGAAGCAGGCGTTTCGCCGCGCCCTGTCCGCTCCGGTAAAGGAGCGTGGATTCGGCCTTTCGGCGGAAGACACGGCCCGGAGCGCGAGCGTGAAATTCAACGGCACAAGCGCCAGTTGCATCACGGGTCGGTGGTGATTGCGGCCATCACTTCCTGCACCAACACTTCCAATCCTTCCGTCATGCTGGGGGCGGGCCTGGTGGCGAAGAAGGCGCTGGAAAAGGGATTGCAAGTTCCGCCTTACGTCAAAACCAGCCTCGCGCCCGGCTCGAAAGTGGTGACGGAATATTTGCAGGCAGCCGGATTGCTCGATTCGCTCGCCGATCTGCACTTCAACCTGGTGGGTTATGGTTGCACCACCTGCATCGGCAACAGCGGACCGCTGCCGCCCGAGGTGGCGAGCGCGGTGACGCAGGGTCAACTGGTGGCCGCGGCGGTTCTTTCCGGCAATCGCAATTTTGAGGGCCGCGTGCATCCGCAGGTGCGCGCGAACTACCTGGCTTCGCCGCCGCTGGTGGTGGCTTACGCTCTGGCGGGCACGGTGGATATCGACCTGGCCACCGAACCTCTGGGAAAAGACCGCCAAGGCAACGCCGTTTACCTGCGCGATATCTGGCCTTCGCAGGCGGAGGTCAGTGAAGCCCTCAGCCGCTCCGTTCGCCCCGAGATGTTTCGCGCGAGTTACCAGAATGCCTGGGACGGCAATCCCACCTGGAATGCCATTCCCGTGGCGGGTGGCGCGCTTTACCCATGGCAGGAAGCCTCGACTTACATTCAGGAGCCGCCGTTCTTCATCGGCCTCACCCCTGCTCCCGGGTCCATCGGCGAGATCCACGGGGCGCGCGTTCTGGCGATGCTCGGTGATTCCGTGACCACTGACCACATCTCTCCGGCGGGCGATATTCCCGTGGACGGGCCCGCCGGCCGCTTCTTGGTTGAGCGCGACGTGACGAAGAAGGATTTCAATTCCTTCGGCTCGCGCCGTGGCAATGATCGCGTAATGGTGCGGGGCACTTTTGCCAACATTCGGCTAAAGAACCTGCTGGCGCCGGGGACGGAGGGGGGCATCACGCTGCACTTTCCCGATGGCGAACGGATGAGCATTTACGATGCAGCCATGCGCTACCAGGCGCACCACATCCCACTTCTCGTGCTGGCGGGGAAGGAATACGGTTCGGGCTCGTCGCGCGACTGGGCGGCGAAGGGAACGCTGCTGCTCGGCGTACGGGTCGTACTGGCGGAAACCTACGAGCGCATCCATCGCAGCAATCTGGTGGGAATGGGTGTGCTACCCCTGCAATTTCGAGAAGGCGTAAGTGCCGCGACTCTCGGGCTCAGCGGGCAAGAGGTCTTCGACGTTGCCGGCCTGAGCGATGCCATTCGCCCGCGCGCGGAAGTCACCGTGACCGCCGTTGCCCGCGATGGCACGAAGAAAACCTTCCCGGTGGTCGCCCGCCTCGACTCGGCGGTGGAGGTGAACTATTACCGCAATGGTGGTATCCTCCCCACCGTGCTCCGCAGCCTGCTGAAATCGGCGTGACGGGCGTGTGTCCCTCACGGAAACCTACGGAGTTGTGAACTGCGCACCGACGTTGGACCCCTTCTCCCCCAAGGGAGCGAGGGAAGATGAATCCTTAGTTTTGGCGCTGTATTTCGACCAACCCAAATCTCTCCTTGTCACCCCTTTCCAGGGTGTACTATCCTGAGGTGTTTCGGTATTAAAGTCTGGCGGCGTAATTGTCCTCGTGAGATGAAATCTACCAAGGGGGGGTGTTTTAGCTATGACAACAGCCTATAACGGGAACCCTGTCCCGCCGGAAGGCCAAGCTATTACTTACGTGGACGGCGGGTTTGTAATTCCAGACACACCGGTTATTCCCTACATCGAGGGTGACGGAACCGGGCGCGACATTTGGAAAGCGTCGCAGCGGGTTTTTGACGCGGCCGTAGAGAAAGTCTTCGGCGGTAAGCGCCGCATTGTTTGGTACGAGGTGTTTGCGGGGGAAAAAGCCTTTCGAAAATTCGGGGAATGGCTGCCGCAGGGTACGCTCGACGCCATCAAAGAATATCGTATTGCCATCAAAGGCCCGCTCACAACCCCGGTGGGTGGCGGCATTCGCAGCCTGAACGTGTCGCTGCGGCAACTGCTGAATCTTTACGCCTGCTGGCGGCCGGTGAAGTATATCCCGGGCGTGCCATCGCCTGTGCGGCACCCCGATAAGATGAACATCATCATCTTCCGCGAGAACACGGAAGACGTTTACGCCGGCATCGAATGGCGCGAAGGGACTCCCCAGGCGAAGCGGGTTATTGAATTTGTAAATGCCCTGCTGAAGGAAGACAACATCAAGAAGCAGGTGCGGCTCGACTCCGGCGTGGGGATCAAACCGATGTCGATTACAGGCACCAAGCGGCTGGCGCGGCGCGCTTTGCAGTATGCCATCGCCAAGGGCCTGAAGACGGTGACACTGATCCACAAGGGCAACATCATGAAGTTTACCGAAGGTGCGTTCCGTGATTGGGGCTACGAACTTGCCAAGGTAGAGTTTCGCGCCCAAATTGTGACCGAGCGCGAGAGCTGGATCCTGGGCAATAAGGACAAGGACCCGAACCTGTCGGTGGAAGCCAACGCGGCCATGGTCGAGCCGGGACTGGAAATGGCGAATGAAGCCTTCCAACAGCAAGTGGCCAAGGAAGTGAAGGACTGCCTCGACGCGATTTACTCGACGCACGGCAAGGGGCAGTGGAAGAACAAGATCCTGGTGAACGACCGCATCGCGGATTCAATGTTGCAACAAATCCTGACGCGCGCGGAGGAATACCAAGTGGTGGTCACGCCGAACCTGAATGGTGATTACCTTTCCGATGCTTGCGCGGCGCAAATCGGCGGCCTGGGCGTGGCGCCGGGGGCGAACATTGGCGACGGTTTTGGCGTGTTTGAAGCCACCCACGGCACGGCTCCGAAGTATGCCGACAAGGACATGATCAATCCCGGCGCGGTCATTCGCTCCGGCGCGCTGATGTTCGAGTTTATGGGCTGGCCGGATGTGGGCAAACTGATTGAAGAGGCGCTCGCCTCGACCATCGTGCAGCACCGCGTAACCTACGACCTGGAGCGGTTGATGCAGATGGAAGGCATCAAGGATGTGCAGACGCTCGGCACTAGTGGGTTCGCCAGCGCGATTATTGAAAACATGGGTCGGGTCACCGGCTCATCGGGTCATTGAGTCATTTAAAGCTGTAAGCTATGGACCTTCAATCAGCACCGGCGGGGCCGACCGCTGAATGATTTTGAAATGACCCAATGAGCAAATGGTTAAATGACTCAATTTTCCTTGGGAGGCCGTTATGCGCAAGAAAGTGACCGTGATTGGGGCAGGGAATGTAGGTGCGACGCTTGCGCACCGCATCGTGGACAAGCAACTGGCAGACGTGGTGGTGATCGACATCCTGGAGGGCGTGCCCCAGGGCAAATGTTTGGATTTGTTGGAAGCAGGGCCGATTGAAGGCTACGACGTCAAAATCAAGGGTACAAACGATTACCAGGACACGGCAAATTCCGACATTGTCGTGATGACGGCGGGCTTCCCCCGCAAGCCCGGCATGAGCCGCGATGATCTACTGAAAGCCAATTACGAGGTGGTGAAGAACGCCATCGAGCAGGCCGCGAAAGTTTCACCGGATGCGATTCTGATCGTGGTGACGAATCCGCTCGACGCCATGGTGCAGACGGCCTTCCGGTTAAGCGGCTTCCCCAAGAACCGCGTGATCGGAATGGCGGGCGTGCTCGATTCAGCGCGTTACCGGACGTTCCTGGCGGAAGCCTTGAATGTTTCCGTCCAGGACATCGAGGGCCTGGTGCTGGGCGGCCACGGCGACACCATGGTCCCCGTGCCGAGTTACACAACCGTGGCGGGAGTGCCGGTTTCGCAGCTCATGCCCAAAGACCAGCTCGACAAAATCATCGACCGCACGCGCAAGGGCGGCGCGGAAATTGTAAACCTGCTGAAGACCGGCAGCGCCTTTTATGCGCCCTCGGCTGCGGTCGTGCAGATGATTGACGCCATCTTCAATGACCGCAAGAAAATTCTGCCCTGCGCGGCCTATCTTGAGGGTGAGTACGGAATCAATGGTCTGTTCGTAGGCGTGCCGGTAAAGCTGGGCGCGCGTGGCATCGAGGAGATCGTCCTGATCAAGCTGACGCCGGAAGAGCAAGCCGCGCTCGAAAAATCCGCGGCCGCGGTGAAGGAGTTGGTGGGGATTATTGGGGTGTAGCGGCGGAGTCAGCAAGCAGAAGGCGGTCGAACTTACCTGGGGAGGGGTGGCGCGCCGAGCGCCGGGGTGGTTGCCCCGGGGCGCTTCCCCCCCATTTTGCGTGATTTCAAATTACTGCTCCCCTCGGTTGCTCCGGCGACAGAGGGGCCAGCCTTTTTTTGGCGCGCTCAACTAGCCCAGATATCTCGCCATATCCGACCATTTCCGCCACCCGCACCGCCATCGGGGTCTCTTCTAGCCCAAGTTCGTCACGGTGGGGGCGGTTTTGATGATTTTCGCGACCAGGTGATAGGGTAAGGATTTTGTTTTCAGTCCCGCCGCTTTCAAAAGTCGATGTAGTGTAGACCAACCCCCTTGCGGTGGCGGAGCGCAGCATGGCACGATCGCCTCGATGTATTTGCGACCCAATCTGCGGCACAAAGACGGCAAGGATCATACTTACTGGTCTCTGGTAGAAACGGTTCGAACACCCGACGGGCCGCGCCAGCGCACATTGTGTTACTTGGGCGAGCTGAATGCCTCAGCCCAGGCGCGCTGGCTGAAGACGATCGAGGTTTTCAACGCCCAGGGGGAGAGTCAGCAACTGAAGCTGTTTCCCTCCGACGTGGCAGCGCCCGAAGATGATGCGTCGGTGGCGCGGGTGCGCCTCGACCAGGTACGCTTGGAGCGGTCGCGGCAATTTGGGGATGGGTTCCTGGCGCTGGAGTTGTGGAAGCGTTTGGAGTTGGACCGCTTCTGGGCGGGGCTGCTGGACGGGCCGGAAAATGCCGCCGCCGTACCTTGGTCGCGGATCGCGGCGTTGTTGGCGATCAACCGGCTGTGTGCACCGGGCAGCGAGTTGGCAATCGAAGAGCGCTGGTATCCGGCCACGGCGCTGGACGACGTGCTGGGGATCGAGGCTGGCAAGATCAACGACACGCGTTTGTATCGGTGTCTGGACCGCCTGCTGCCGCACAAGACGCAACTGGAGCGTCATCTGGCGCGTCGCTACGGGGAGTTGTTCGCGGTGGAGTTCGACGTGCTGCTTTACGATTTGACCAGCAGCTACGTGGAGGGGGCGGCGGCGAAAGATCCCATGATGCAGCGCGGCTACTCGCGCGACCATCGGCCCGACTGCAAGCAGGTGGTGATGGCGCTGATTGTCAACGCCGAGGGTTTCCCGCTCAGCTACGAAACCTTCGATGGCAACCGCAGCGACGTGACGACGGTGGAAGCGGTGCTGCGCATGGTGGAGCGCAAGTATGGGAAGGCGCGACGGGTGTGGGTTTTTGACCGCGGCATCGTGAGTGAAGAAAATCTGGAGGCGTTGCGGCGGCGGGGCGGTCAGTATCTGGTGGGCACGCCGCGGGCGAAGCTGAAGCAGTTTGAGCAGGAGTTGTTGGCCGGGGGTTGGGAGCAGGTGCGGCCCGATGTGGAAGTGAAGCTGGTGCCGACGCCGCAGGGAGAGGAGATCTACATCCTCTGCCGCTCGCAGGCGCGGCGGGCGAAAGAACAGGCGATGCGCAGCCGCTTTTCCACGCGGATGGAAAAGGCGCTCGCGGCGCTGGAGAAACGGGTGGGGGCGGGACAGTTGAAAGACCGCCATAAAATCGAGCGCGGCCTGGGGAAAATTCAGGCCCGCCACCCGCAAGTCGCCGATCTGTACGACGTGCAGGTCACCGAAAAGGATGGTGCCGTGACGCTGCAATGGCAAGCCCGCCAGGACCGGCAGAGTTGGCAACAGGCCCGCGAGGGCGCCTACCTGTTGCGGAGTAATCTGCCGCCGGAAAAGCCGGAAGCACTGTGGAAAAGTTACATTCAGCTCACGGAAGCGGAAGCGGCGTTTCGGGTGTTGAAGAGTCCGCTGTCGATCCGGCCCATCTTCCACCAACTGGAGCGGCGGGCCAAAGCCCACATCCTGGTGGCGTTTCTCGGCTATGCCCTCTGGGTCACGCTGAAACACTTGTTGCGAAGGAAAGGCTCGACCCTCTCGCCGAGCAAGGCGCTGGCGTTGCTCGCTACCCTGGTCAGTGCCGACATTGTGCTGCCCACGACCGACGGGCGGGAAATCCGGCTGCGCCGCGTCACCACGCCCGACGCCAAACAGAAAGAACTCCTTGACCAACTCGGGATCACGGTGCCGGACCGCCTCAGCTTTGATCGCCAATGTAGTGTAGACTTGGCAACAGCCTGAACTGATTCCACTCTACTTAGCTAATTTTTCGATGCTCTCGTGACGAACTTGGGCTAGCGCGCCACAAGGCTCCCGAAGAATCCCACCGCAAAGGTTACGACGGTTCCAATGGCCACGTACCACGTCCAGGCGATGTTTGTGTAATGCATCACGTAACCCAGCGTAGCGAGGGCGCAGAGCGCGCCCACCAGGGCGCCGCGGCTGGTGGCCCGGCGGGTCAGGACTCCCAGTAGGAAGATTCCCAACATGCTGCCGTAAGGAACACTGGCCACGGTGAGCGCCAGCTCCAACGCGCTGCGCTTGAGATACTGTGCCGCCAGCGCGATGGTGATGATCACCGCCCCCCAAACCAGCGTCATCATCCGCGACACGCGCAGGTAATGCTGGTCATCAGCGCGGCCACGCGTGAAGGGCTTGTAGAAATCCATCACCGAACTCGACGCCAGGGAATTGAGCGCCGCGCTCAGGTTGGCCATGCCGGCAGCGAGGATTGCCGCAATCAGCAAGCCGCAGAGTCCCACCGGAAGCCTGGTGATAACAAAGGTGGGATAGATTTGGTCGGGGCGGCTAAAGGGAACGGTGGGGGGAAAATGTTGGTAGAAAACGTAGAGCACCACTCCCACCACCAGGAAAAGGCTGAATTGGAGCAGCACCACGAGTCCGCTCGCCAGCAGCGCGCCCTGGCTCTGCCGCCGGCTGCGCGCGGCGAGCAGTTGCTGCACGATCAACTGATCCGTCCCGTGGCTTGCGGTGTTCAGAAACATACCACCCACCAATCCCGTCCAGAACAGGTAGGGCTGGCTCCAGTCAAAATGGAAATTGAAAACGGTGAACTTTCCGCCCGCCGCCTGCGCCACGCGCACGACCTCACCCCAGCCACCCGGAAGCGTGTGCAAGGCGACGAAAAGAGCCACCACCGTTCCCGCAATGTAGATAGTAAGCTGAATAACATCCGTCCAGATGACTGCCGTAAGGCCGCCTTCCAGGGTGTAGAGCACGGTCAGCGCGAAGATAATCACCAGCGAGGCCGCGACGCCGGTTTTGAAGACGATCGCGATGACCAGGGAAATCGCAAAAACGCGCACTCCCTCGGCGAGCGCGCGGGTGAGGAGGAACAGACCGGCGGTGAAGAGCCTCAGCCCGTGTCCGAAGCGGCGCTCGATGAGCTGGTAGGCCGTGTAGAGTTCGCCGGAAAAATAACGCGGGATGAAAAGAAAGCTCACCACCACGCGCGCCACCAAATACCCAAAAACGAGTTGCAGGAAGCCGAGGTTCGAGCGGAAGGCGATGCCGGGTGTGCTGATGATGGTCAGGATGCTGGTTTCCGCACAGACAATCGAGAGCGTGATCGCCCACCAGGGCAGGCGGTTTCCCCCTAAGAAGTAATCGTGCAAGGTACGCTGGCCCTTGCGGAAACGCGCCCCAAAGGCCGTGATGGCGATAACGTAGGCGATAACGACGGCGAGATCGATCCAGCTAAAAGCCACTCCTGCACCTATCGATTTTGGATTTTAGATTTTTGATTTTGGATTGGGCGCAGAGTTTGTGCCGTATGAACTCTGCGGTTTGTCTCTCACGTCCAAAACCCCAAATGGGCCCGCGCATTTTCATCGGGAAAGCATACTCCATTTCTCGGGAACCGCGCGCGCCCAAACACGTGGCACGGCCATCCTGGCCGTGACTGCTCACGGGCGGGACGCCCGTGCCACAGGTGCTTACCACAGCTTGCCTTGACTTCCGGCAAACTGAAAGCTTAAGATTCGCTCGATTGAGTCTCCATCCCGGCTATTAACAGGACGGTATGCCATGAGACGGGGCGATTTACCTTTTGTGAAGAATTGGCTGTCGAGCCGGCAGGTGCTGGGCGGGCTGCTCATGTGCCTCGCTACATCCCTCGTGGCGACGGCCGCGCCGCAGGCGGACTCCAATATCCCACCGGACGCCATGCCGCAGATTGAGCAAATCAATCCTCATCAGGCCGCGCCCGGCGCCCACGTGACGGTCGTTATCCAGGGGAGCAATTTTTCTGGTGGCGCCTATGTCTCGTCCGTTTCGGCCGCCATTCACATTGAGTCCTCAAAGCGGGTCAGCGCAACGCAAATTGAAGCGCAACTGAGCGTCAGCGCGTCGGCGCAACCTAGCACGGTGAGCCTGTTGGTCAGCAACCCGGCCAGCCGCGCCGCGGAGACGGCGTTTAAGATTTTGGCGGAGCAGGCTACGACCGCCCCGGCAGCACCTCCGGAAAGTGTTGAGCCGGGCAAGCCTGCTGCGCCTGCGCCCCCCCAAGAGCCCTCCGCACCAGCAGCCCCCGAGGCCCCTGTTGCCCCCACCCCCCCCGCGGCAGAAGTCAAACCCTCTGCACCTGCCACACCCGCTGCTCCTGCTGCGCCCCCCGCTCCCGTTGCGCCCGCCGCATCTTCAGGACCGGAAGTGACGACGATCGAGCCGTCTCGCGTGGGTCCGGGCTTCGATATAGACTTAAAAATCACCGGCAAGAATTTTGTCCAAGGCGCCAAGGTCAGCTTCGCCAATCAGGGAATCCGCGTGATGGGGGTTGCTTCCCCATCGGCCACGGAGCTTACCGTGCACATCAAGGTTGCGCGCGACGCCGCCCCCGGCGTGGCAAGTTTGTATGTGGTTAATCCGGACGACAGCGAGGCGGAAGCTGCCTTTGAGGTGATGGGGAAGGGTACTGCCACACCTGCAATCCCGCCCTCACCGTCATCGCCTCCCCCTCCTGGTTCTAGCGACACGCAACGTTATGATGCCTTCCATTTGGGAAACCCTACGGAGGCCACTCAGGTTCATGGAAAGGTGAAGGGATCGCTGGTGGTGTCATCCGGAGCAATTAAATATGAAGAGGATGGAAGAACCCTCATCAATATACCGTTGAGCGAAATCAAGGAGATCAAAACCTCTTCGGTTGCTACGGCCACGTTCCATATCACCATGATTTCGGGAAAGACCTTTCATTTTGCCCCGGGGTCATTACGTCCTTCCGACGCCCGGAATATCGTGGATGCGCTTCGCACGGCCTTGCCCCACTAAGGGGGCGAGTCGATAGAACGCGCAGCACTGGCGGCCCCTCACCACGCCCTTTGGCTGGACCCGACTTTGACCAGCGTGCCGGAGGATATCGAACGCCTCAGCCGGGCGCGCTGACGACCCTTTCCACAGAGGCTCAGGGTCTCCGCGAAAAGGCGTCCCCTTATTTCTGCGCGCTCAGAATTTTCCACATCGTGCCGGCAAAGATCATCTCCTGCGAGGCCTTGGGGACGCCGCAGGCATCGAGCATTTTGTGGTAGCGTTCGAGTGCCCGGTCAAACTCCTCGAGTTCCCCATTGAAAACATCGGAGCCGAAAACCAAGCGCTCAAAAGCATTGGGCGCGTTGGGGGGAGTGTGCGGGCTTACGATGCCCGACCACCAGAAGATGGATTTCCAAAACGTCGGGTCATCCTGCTTTTTGATCAGCGAGGAGCCCGAGAGGTCGAAGTAGAGGTTGGGATTCCAACGCGTGATTTCCGCGGCCCAGGCATAGTCAGGATTCCCCAGGTGCGCACCGATGAGGGTGAGCTTGGGGAAGCGCCGGGCGATGCCATCGAGAGTCGTAGGCCGCATACGGTCCACGCTGACGTCCGAGGGAATTTCCGGGTGCGTCGCGCGCGACGATGCCGGTGTGGAAAAGAATGATCATCCGGTACTTTTCCGCGCGCTCGTAGATGGGCCAGTAGCTCCGATCGTCGTAATTCTTGAGGGGGCCGGTGAGTTCCCCCAATCCGCGGAAACCCGCGGCGTGGAAGCGGTCTACGAGTTCGAGAGCGAGGGGATCATCAAGATCCATCTGCCCCAGGCCCATGATACGGTTGGGATGCTTGGCGATGAACGCTTTCACGCTGTCGAGATCTTTGGGAAGGGTCAGGAGGAGGGCAAGTCCATCCGCGGAATCGAGCTTGGCGACCAACTTTTCCAGGAACGCGGGATCGCCATTATAGTGGACGTGCACATCGATCAGCCGGGGCGGGGCGGTCTGCGCCACCAGCGACCCCAGGCTGACCAGAAGGGTCAGAGATACGAGGCAGAGTCGAGATCGGAAACTCATGTGGCACCTTTTTCGGTGAGGCAGTAAATACTGGTACGGGCTTTCCCCGAATCGTCAAGGACGTTTCATTTTGGTCGGGGGCGGACCTGATTGCAAGGGCGAACTTACAGTGCGCCTCTCTGGAACGACAAACCGAAACCGTTGTCACAC
>CAWELY010000016.1:0-2500 GCA_963810005.1 uncultured Acidobacteriota bacterium | reverse complement strand
GCGTTGATTCTGAGCCAGGATCAAACTCTCGTTTGAATTCGGCTCGCGCACAGACTGCCAAACTATAAGCGCCTGCACGCTAATCTTTTTGAGTTTCCCCTGCCGCAGTTGCGCTGGTTTGCACCAACGAACCGAGCCGAAGATCTCCGCCCTGTTCTTCGCCAAAAGAACAAGGCGTCGCTCAGCGATCGATACTAAAACTTCGATTGACGTGGCTTGCTCAACTCAGTTGTCAAAGAGCTAAAGGCCCCGATGTTCTCGGGGTCCCCATTTTGGGGAAGGCTGGCTGGAGGCACCATGGAAGGGTAAACCCTGCTCGGCGTCCCGACTGCCTTTACTCTGTCTAGCATTTGTCTCACAGAGCAATTCTTAATACTAGGCGCGCCCCCACCGTTTGTCAAGGGCTTTCCAAAGTTTTTTTCGTGATTGATTTGCGCCAGCGCGATTGCGATAACTTCCGCGGCGCGGTGTGGCATGCGGATTGTATCATGGGATCATTAGAAAGCCTTTAGACGCAGCCTATCGTTAGCAGAAGGCATCATTGAGCCTTCCGAATTCATCGTTCATACTGAGCCTCGCGCTCCACGTCTATCTTGCTTCCTTTCATTAACATCACGGGTTCAAGACGATAACTGGCTTATTTTCCTTGAACATCACGGGATAGAGGGGAATCTGGCCAAGGCCCATTTTGTATCTCACTTGCTTTCATCAACATCACGGGTAATACCTTCATTTTACCATCCTCTTTTTTTGGTTTTTTCCATCCCGTCATGGATTTTGTTAACCGCCTTGCTCTCAGTAACCTGGCTCATTGCGCCGCCCATCGAAATTCCCTCAATTCTTCACTAACTGGCTTTATTTCATAAACATCATGGGTTCGCGGGGGGTGCTCTGAATTCCCCCTCGTGGGCCGGGATTTTATCCTTGGCAACATGTGAGCGAGCGCCAAGATTGGCCCAGATTGGAATCTTCCACCCGTCTAAAACTGACAGCTTACAGCCGACAACTAACAGCAAGACCTTCGTCCCCAGACCCGGGCCCGAATCCCGCCCCGCCACCTGACACCTGCTCCTTATTGCGCCATTCCACGCCGAGACCGTCCTTCAACTATAGCCTAGAACGTTGGCGGCCAGAGCCGGGGGAGACCCCCGCTGATTTGCTGAAGTTGCAGACATCATATCTGATTTTTCTTTCCAAATTCCTACCCGTAGGAAGTTGGGCGGGCGAGCTCGCCAATTTCCGAGCGCGTCGTCCAGGCACAATCGCCAAAGGCGAAGAGGCGGGCCCCTATTATGGTTTGCCGACTACCGTCAAGTGAACTGTCATACGTAAATCCTACGGCGTTACTCAGGGTCTATCTTGGCCGGTGGCCATTTTCCAAATTGGCGAGTTTCATGCGCAATCCCGTACTTCAACTGGAACTGCGTGAGCGGCAGCAACTCGCAGTGGAAAGAGCGAACAACCGGAGAGTGAATTCCGTGTGGGCGAGCGTCCGGCAGTGGTCTCAGGTTGTGCGAACCGAAATCCCGAAATGCGGTCACCTCTGGGAATCCGGTTTTGGAGCCAAAGTCCGGGCATGGCGGGGGAGATGAATGCTCACAACATGGGGCGTGATATCGGGCAAAGCCGGGCGCCACATTCCTTGGGTCATTACCGGACTGAACAGATAACGCGGCCCGCGGAACCGTCGACCGTGATGCGCTCACCGTCCTGAAGGGCATTGAGGATGCCTGGGATGTTCGCAACGGCCGGGATGCCGTACTCGCGAGCGACAATGGCGCCATGGCTAAGGGTACCCCGGTCTCCATCACAATGGCGGACGCTCGCAGGAAAAGCGGGGTCTAGCCGGGATCCGTTGATGGAGCGATCAGGATTTCGCCCTGCTGAAAATGAGCGGAGTCGTTCGGAGTGTCACCGATGCGCAGCCCCGCTGGCGCGGCCCGGCGACACTCGATCCCGCTCCAGCCGTCGGAGGCAGAGGTTAGCAGAGCATCTGACGCTGACGTGGCCATTCGCCCGACCGGATCTTCTGTGATGAGATCAGGAGCCATCTGCTTGAGCCACGTCTCGCGGCGATCAGAGCGGTCGCATGTGAGTTCGCGCGCGCCTTCACCGTCCCAATAACCCCGCAACCAGCACGATACATCGACGACTGCCAAATGCAGAGCCTGTCGGGCGTGTCGAGATGGCCTCCGGCCACCAGGCGGCGGCCTATCTCCAGGAGAATCCTTCTCACCGGTAGCATCAGTGACACCAGAGCAGACTTGGCGGATTCACGCGCGGTCATGCCATCACGCAATTTACGAACCAACCAGAGCAAAAGTGCAGTGCGCCAGCCGAACCGGTGCTTCAACTCCTGCTCCGCGCTTCTGCGAACTTCGGCTGCGGTTTCCCTCGGATCGCGTGGCGGCGGGTCCTGGCGAATGGAGTTCACCTGCTCCAGAAGCCATGACGGATCCTCCGCCCAGCGCGGATTGAGCAGGTCTGCTTCATACACCGC
>CAWELY010000015.1:0-58673 GCA_963810005.1 uncultured Acidobacteriota bacterium | reverse complement strand
GTGCTTCAAATCTCACGATCTTCTAAATGACGCAACATTCGGAATGTTCGAGCACTGGGAGAACCGGGAGTCGGAGCGGCATATGCGGAGTATTTGCAGACATTTCATGGGTGCACTGGTCAAGGCTGCAAACTCGGCCGTTCCGGACTCCGCATTCTTTGAGCCAGGGAACGCTTGGAAGGTCTCTCTGCGCAGCCAGCAACATTCCGAAAAACTGATGGATGCGATAACCCGCTTTTCGTGCGAAACACTGGACCTACAAGCGGAATCCCCATCCACCCTCTTTGACGACCTTCCCGAAACGACGGACGATCTTTCCCAAAATTGATGCGGAATTAGGCGGGCACTAAATTATTGCTGACAATTTCTCCTAGCGTTGAGTTGTCTCGCGTGCATTGGCGTGTTTGAACGAAGCGGGGACGAGCGGAGCCAACATTTTCACGCACCAAGGGAAATCGAACCTGCATGCGTCGGGTCCAGTATGCGGAAATCACGCAGTCCTCAGGGATCACCCAAAAGCGGCCATATATGATCACCTGAAAACCGGCCATACGGAGACCTACTCCGGGACATTGACTGCGGCATGAGGCGTTATAGCCTCAGCCGATATGGCCAATGTCTTGAGTGATGAAAAGAAACAGCAAGTTATAGCTTTAGGGCGGCTCGGATGGACGCTGCGGCGTATCCAGGGAGCCACCGGTGTGCGCCGGGAGACGGCGGCGGGATATTTGAAGGCCGCGGGGATCCCGGTGCGACCTCCGGGCTGGGAGCGAAGGGCGGGTTCAAAACCGGCCATAAAGGTGATCACCGACTTTGGCGCGGGAAAACCGGTCTCTGGGGTTTCCCCTGATCTCGCCCCCTCGCCTGAATCTGCTCCTCTACCACCCTGCGACCCTGCCACGGCAAAACCGGCCAATGGGGTGATCGCCGACTCAGAGGTGCCCCCACCCCCGGCGGAAGCGTCCGCTCCGTTGGGTCCACCGCCCGCCGCTGACGAGGTGATCACCGACCCGGCCGCCGAACCCGCGCCGGTGCCTGCTGTGCCTCCCACGCGCAGTCCCTCCGCCAGTGCCTGTGAGCCGTATCGCGAGCTGATCGAACTGGGTTTGGCCCGTGGCCGCAATGCCGTGGCCATCTGGCAAGATCTGGTGTCGGAGGCCGGCTTCACCAGCGGTTATCAGAGCGTGCGGCGCTTTGTGGGCAAGCTCCGCGGCGCACCGATCCCGCAGGCTCATCCCGTGATCGTCACCGCGCCCGGGGAAGAGGCCCAGGTGGATTACGGCACTGGCCCCATGGTGCGCGACCCGCAGAGTGGCAAGTACCGCCGCACCCGCCTGTTCGTGCTGACCCTGGGCTACAGCCGCAAGTCGGTCCGTCTGCTCGTCTTCCAATCCAGCTCCCGCACTTGGGCGGAACTGCATGAAAAGGCCTTCCGCCGGCTGGGCGGGGTGGTTCGACTCATCGTGCTCGATAACTTACGCGAAGGCGTGCTGGTCCCCGACATCTACGATCCCACCCTCAATCCCCTCTACCGCGACATGCTCGCGCACTACGGCGCGGTGGGCATGCCGTGCCGGGTTCAGCATCCTGATCGCAAAGGCAAAGTCGAGGCGGGAGTCGGACATGCCCAAAAGACGCCGCTCAAAGGGCTGCGCTTCGAAAGCCTGGAGCAAGCCCAAGCCTACCTCGATCGTTGGGAGACGCACTGGGCAGACACGCGCATTCACGGCACCACCAAGCGGCAAGTGGCCGCCATGTTCGCGGAAGAAAAACCGGCGCTGCAACCGCTGCCACTTGAACCCTTCCGCTATTACCAGTACGGCCAGCGCACCGTGCATCTGGACGGCTGCGTGGAAGTCGAAGCCGCCTACTATGGCACGCCACCAGGATGGATTGGGCGGCTGGTCAACGTGCAGTGGGACGACCTCTTCGTGCGTCTGCTCGATCCTGGCACCGGTCAACTGCTGCGCGAGCATGTCCGCCAGAAACGCGGTTGCTACCGCATCAAGCCGGAGGATTACCCCAAGCGGGCGCCGCTCGGCACCCTGCAGTTGCTGGCGCGAGCGGAACGGGCGGGCCCTCATATCGGCGCCCTCTGCCAGGCCCTCCATCGCGCCGAAGGAGAACTGGGAGTACGCCGCATTCTGGGCGTACTGGCCTTGGCCAAGAAGTTCGGACTGGCGGCGGTCGAGGAAGCCTGCACCGCCGCGCTCGAACTCCAGGTTCACGAATATCGCTTCGTGCGCCGCTATCTGGAACGGCACCCCCAAGCTCCCTTGAGCTTACAGCAGGTCGATCCCTTGATCCGCGAACTGGTGCATTACCGCGACCTCATCCAGCAGCGCATGCAGCAACAGGAACAACAGCGGTCGCTCTTTGAGACGGTCCCGGAAGCACCGCCCCGGACTTCCCCGGAGGTCCAGCCGTGAACGCGCCGAGACCCAACGCCGCTCTCCGCCTCCGTCCTTATGGTGATCGTCAACCCCGTGAACCCACGGAACCGGGCCCGGAGAAAAATTCTGGCCAGTCTCGGGAAAGGTGGTGAAGGGTGGAGAGAAATATCGCCAGAGGCAACTTCTGGGGGCTTCGCCCCCAAGACCCCCAGGATTTATCGCTTTCTTGCCAGGATGGCAGGGAACAGCGGGAGCGAGGTCCTCTCGCCCCCTCCATCCCGGCCCCGAGGTCGGCGCTCAGGTCGCATCCCTGCGTAGCCCTATCCTCCGCCCCGGCCACCAGAAAGTTTAGCTTAACTTCGAGAGAGGAGACGCAATGAATCTGATCGAACTGAATCGTGCTTTACGGCAGTTACGCCTGGGAGGGATGGCGGCGGTACTGGAGACCCGTCTGCGTCAGGCCCAGGCTGAATCCATGGCCCCTTTGGATCTGATCTCTTGCCTGGTGACGGATGAACTCACCCGCCGCGCCGACCGCATGCTGGAGCGCCGGCGCAAACAGGCCGAGTTCCGCGACCCGCTCAGGACCCTCGACAACTTCGATTTCACCTTCAACAAAAAGATGAATCGCAGCCTGGTCTTTGAGCTGGCCACGGGCACTTTTATCGCCCGGCATGAGGACGCGCTGTTTTTAGGTCCGCCCGGGAGCGGCAAAAGCCACTTGGCCCAAGCCATCGGCCAAGCGGTCATCCAACAGGGGTATCGCGTCTTCTACCGCGAAACTCACGCCCTGCTGGAAGAGATCGCCGACGCTACCCTTGACGGCACCCGCAAAGAATGTCTGGAGTCGCTGACCACCGTGCCGCTGCTCATCATCGACGACTTCGGCATGCGCAAGTTGCCCTTGACCGCCGCCGAAGAACTGCTCGAACTCATCATGCGGCGCTACGAACGCGCCAGTACGCTGGTGACTTCCAATCGACCGGTGGAAGACTGGGGCAAGTTGCTGGGAGATGCAGCGGCCGTCAGCGCCATGCTCGACCGCCTCCTGCACCACGGACACCTGCTGAAGTGCGGCCCACGAAGCTGGCGAACGAAAACGGACTTGCCAGCCGAGCCCGCGGCAGGGTAAAAGAACTTAGTCCCGGACGGCCTCACATGGCCGGTTTTGACCTGTTCACGCATGGCCGGTTTTGAGGTGATCACCGAGGCTCTTCTCCACCTGTCTTAAGTTCGCTCTTGAGGTAGAGGTTATCCACATTTACGAAAAAGTCGTATACATTGGGTCCACCTTCATTCTCATTCGCACCCTGCTCTTGGGCTTCGCCGGCATGCCTGATTCGAAGCGCGGTGTATTGATCAAAGGCCGGCGTATGTTTGCTCCAATCCGTCTCGTGGACCTCTATGATTTTCGGTAGTGTGATTCCCGACGGAATTTCGCGGTCGTCCCCTTCTTTTTCGCCAGGAGGCGTATGTCTTTTCCCTCCTTTCCCGCTACCAGTTGCAGCTCCTTCACGCGAACTTCGAAGCGATTCTCAAATGGTTCGGTCCTTGAACAATCCGTAAGCACGGCCAGATACATCAAAGCGTCCCCCACGTTAGACCCCTCGGGCAACTTTGCACTCAATGTCGCAACTCCGTTTTGCAGGTTGAGCGAGTAATCTGGCACAGCCGTGTTGACTCCATCCAGAACGAGGTGAAGCGCGAATTCGCCAGGGTCAGTTTCGCGACTAAAGTAATCGTTCGCTGCGTCAGTCTCAAATCCAATGCGGAATCGCATGTTGATGTGACACTCACGCTCTAATTCAACACCATAGTCCTTTCCTTTGAATTTGAAGTAAGTCGGGAATGGTTTGCCTTCGAATTGTCTAATTGTCTGTTGGACTTGAGAGGTCTTAAAGGGGTTCGTTGCCCGCGTACCAAGGAGGAAGAGTTTTGCCAGAGTGGGGGAATGTTCGAGAACCGACTTCAGAACATCCTCAAGAGGTTTAGAATCGGCAAGCTTCGATTCAATCTCCTCGCGTCTCCTTCGCTCCCTCAACTCCCTCAATCCCTCGTGGTGCCTCAGAACGTCCTCTAATGCGCTTTCAATCTGATTCCGAAGCTCTGGTGCGCGCAACCGGTCGCGACTGTTCATAAAGAGGTCTTCGCGGGCTCGACCGCTGAATCTACTGGCAGTCAACAGTCACAAGGACGGAGTCTGCAAGATAGCTGAGCCCGACATTCCGGCGGCGGAAGAAGTCCGTTGTGAGATGCCCATGGGTTTGCCCGTTCAAGATAAATATAACCCCCTCGTTTTGCCGATAGGTGTCCGCACGATCCCGCTTGAATGCGTACACAGTGGCCGTCATGTGTTCACCACCAGCGCTCATTGGACACGAAGAAGGAAAGCCAAGCTCCAGGTTCTCATTCCTATCGTCATTAAGCCGAACGCCGAGCCCCGTGAGTGTGTTTTCCGGGCTGCCGCCGTGTCCCTTGTAGCCGGACCTGCATTCATAGAATCTGATCGGGAGCGCTACCTCTGGCAATAGAAGGTCCACTCGTCTTAACAGTCCATCCTTCATCAAAATGTGGCTTCTATAGCCGGCAGCCGAATACTCGTAGAGTTTGATTAAAGTGCCCCACCTTGATTCCCTTGCGTAGGGTTCACGACCTTCGGGGAAAATTGGCATCTTCTCGGCTGAGAATCGCAGTAGACTGCCCCGGCCAGGACTACGATCAGCGTTATGGGGTGCAAGATATGTGTAGGCTGAGGTTCTACGTCCTGCCCCTGGGTCCTCGCGGCGCACGACACTGAAACTCCAGTCTAAATCGGAATCCTGCTCAACCGCCACTTTTGCGAGAATAGAGGGATTGCGCCTGCTCACTACTATACATCCGCGCATAATTAAAGGGACATAAGGACTAACAAAAAGGCAACAGCCTGGGTCGAATTAGATCAGGGTAGGATTGTATATCAGTAAAGACACGGGTTAAAGTGGCGAGCAACTCCCCTGATCCGCACGTAATTTAGTGAAAGGGCGAAAAAATCTTATGGGGAGTGCATTTTTCTCTTGACATGTTATAGAGATTATGTATATATTGTGTCTATGTCCGCTCGCATCCCAACGCAACAGAAGTCGCCTTTTGAAATCGACGCTCGGCCCTTGCACGAGATGTCCAGTCCTCACGCCGGGCTGCTGGCCACCTCTCGCGCCTTTCGCTCGCTCGGCATTCCCGCTCTGGCCGCGGCGCATCTCCAACTCAAGCAGCGCCAGCGCGGGTTTGACGAGGCGCAATACCTGGAAGCAATCGTCCTGCTGCAGACCGCCGGCGGCGATTGCCCCGAGGACATGCAACTGCTGGGGAATGACCCCTGCCTGGAACGAGGCTTGGGTTTCCCGCTTCCCAAGGTGAGTGCGGTGCGGGGTTTTCTCGCGCGCTTTCACGATGAGGCCTTGGAAGAATCCCGCCCTCCGCGCGCGGTGCAGAAGAGTTTCATTGTGCCCAGCAGTGCGCCGGTGGAGGGATTGCAGGCGGTGCAAGCCGGCGTGGTGCGCCGCATCGCCCAGCTTTACGCCGAGCAGCAAACCGCCTTGCGCATCGCCACGGTGGACCAGGATGCGACGATTATCGAGAGTCACAAGGCGGCGGCGCAGGCGCACTATGAAGGCGGCCGAGGCTACCAACCCATGGTGGCGGTCTGGGCGGAAGCCGATCTGGTGTTGGCGGACGAGTTTCGCGACGGCAATGTGCCCGCCCAGCAGGAGCCGCTCACCTGCGCCAAGCTGGCCTTTGCCGCGCTGCCGGAAAATATTCAGGAGCGCTATTTTCGCGGCGACTCCGCCTGTCACGAGAACGGCTTGCTGGGCTGGCTTGGGCATCCGGACCGCGCCCAGGAACCGGGGGGCCGCATTGGCTTTGCCGTTAGCGCCAAGCGCAGCGTGGAGTTGACCGCCGCCCTCACGCAAGTTCCCGACTCGCAGTGGCGGACCTATGATGGGGAAGCCGACGGCACGTTGCGGCAATGGGCGGAAGTCGATTTCGTCCCGGGCGAACGTGGAGAAAAGAAGGACACCCAACCCTTGCGCTATGTGGGCCTGCGCCTGCTCAAGCCGCAAGGAGGGCTCTTCGCCGACGGCTCGGACCGCCATCATCATGCGGTGATTACCAATCTGGAATGGGCCGGGGACCGGCTGCTGCGGTGGCACCGGGAGAAAGCCGGCACGGTCGAGCACGTGCACGATGAAGTCAAGAACGAAACCGGCGGCGGCCACCTGCCGAGCCAACATTTCGCCGTCAACGCCGCCTGGTTCAAGCTAGCGTTGTTGACCTACAATCTGGCCAGCGCCATCAAGGGGCTGTGCTTCGCGCCGGAAGAACGCACCGCGCGCTTTAAGAAGTATCGACTGCTGCTGGTGCATCTGGCGGGACGGATGAGCCGCTTCCGCTGCAAGCTGCGCCTGCGCTTCTGCGCCCGCCCGGAAGCCATCGCTCGCGTGCAGAAAGTCTGGACCGTCTTCGCCCTGCCCACCCAAGCCACCGCCTTCACCTAAACGCCGAGCGTCCACCCCCACCTCATCCCCCTGTCAACTTGCGCAAGTCCTCCTCGGACGGCCTGCAGGTTTCTTCCTTGGCCGTCGCCCAGCAGTACCCGCGCCCCTTCCCTCACCGACCCAATCCCCTTTCCGCGTAGCCAGCCGCTCCTGGGTGCAAATAATACCTGCCACCCACAACGCGCCCGCCTCGTGACGCACAGAAAATCGCGTCAACGTCGCCGCTGCCATTCTTACGTGCGGATTTGGGAACTCCCCCGGGCTGGCGAAGTAGCGATCATGGGTTCCATTCTTGCGGGTGTATTGCCACAGCCGCTCGGTGGGATTGAGCTCGGGCGAGTAGGGCGGAAGTTGGTGGACTTCCAGCCATTGCCGGTTGGACTTGAACCAGCTCCAGACCTCAGCGTCCTTATGATACGAGGCGTTGTCCTGAATGAGAATGGCCCCGCGGCGGCGATAATGAGGGGCGAGGCGATGCAGGAAATCCAGGTAGGTGGAAGCATTGAAGACCGGGGCTTGCGCGTAGTGGAAGCGGGCACGCCAGAGTTCGATAGCGCCCAGGATCTTCACGCTCTTGCGTTCTCCGCTGACGGGGATCTCGGGCGGATGGCCCAGCCGACTCCAGGTGGCGTGCAGGGTGGAGTCCTGACGGAAACTGGCTTCATCGGTAAAAATCAGCGCCCGATTTTCGGTGCGGGCTTTTTTTTAAGGCGGGGATAAAGGTAGCGATGCCAGCGGTCCTGTTGGTGGCGATCGGCACGGGCCAGCACCCGGCGGGGCCGCTGCACGGAGAAACCCAGGTCATGCAGCAACTTGCGCACGTGGCCAGGATGGTAGACGACGCCGAACTCTTCTTCGACCACCCAGGCGATCATCGGCGAAGTCCAGATCCCGGTGTCCAACCCATAAGCCACCGGGCCGCTATCGAGGATGTCGCCGAGGCGGCGGTGCTGGGCCTCGCTCAAGCGCGCGGGCCGTCCGGAGCGGTAACCTTCCAAGAGGCCCTCCACCCCCTGCGCCTGATACCGCGCCAACCACTCGGAAACCTTGGATCGCGGCGCCTTCAGAATTCTGGCCAGATCGCCGCTGGTGCGGCCTTCGGAATTCAGGACCACGGCCTGCAGGCGCTTCGCCACGCGGTACGCACCTTCCTGCTCCGCCTCCTTACACAATCGGATCAACCGACGATAGGTCTTGGGGTGCAACCGCAGCAGGCGAGGAAGCATGGCATACTCCTCCTGCGAGAAGTATGCCATACAGGAGCTATCTATGTCCCTTTAATTATGCGCGGATGTATAGCTGAAGGTTATGGCGACCGCAGAACTGCAAGACACCGGTGCCGCCCATGTTGAACTTGCCTTGGACAAAAGGGACACGAAGCTTATTGGACCTGTCCAGAGAAAGGAGCGTGAGAGGCATTTTCCCAGGGGTCTGGCCTTCGCCACAATCAGAAATCGTGAAGCAAGGATTCCCTTCACGCGGCATAAATCCAGTGGCAGCCAGGGTGATCCCACGACCAACTTCTCGACGTTTGGGGTCAGGCCAATCGCTAATGCGTCCGGCAATGGTGCTGTTGGGATTTGAATTATGCTCGAAAAACAATGCTACCCCCTCGCGAACACTCTGGGGCGCCTCTGCACCTTCGGGATCTAATCCCCTCACAAAGCATTCATTCATCAGTCGGGCATCAACTGAATTTACTAGCTTTTCGACTAATGCTGCGTCCGGGCGGCTCTGCTGATTCCCAATCGTATTGAAATTTGTTTCACGATCGCCATAGAAACGCCAGACAGCGGGATGGTCCCAATAACGAGCTCCCCTTAATAGGTCGATGACCTTTTCTTCACTATCTGCGGTAATGAGAGAGAGGCATAATTCCCTCACGTGGTTTTCTGCCATTCGAACACCCCTTCTACTACCTGTCGAAGTCTCAGAGCCACACGATCTTGAGGATGGACTCGACACGTCCAAAGTCCTTGTCACCTGTTACCAATGGAGCCTTTCGGGTGAGAGCGAGCGCGGCAGCAAAACAGTCGGCATAGGGAAGGTTGTGCTCCGCCTTCAGGCTGGCGGCCACGCGCGTCAAGCCCGAGTCGGCATCGATGACATCAATGGGCAGTTGCGCGATTTCACGAAGCTTCTCGTTCGCGCCCGCTTCGCTGCGCGTCCGCCAGATCGAGTAGTACACCTCACCCCAGTTGACTACGGACATCAGCAGGGGCCACTTAGCTTCGGTGGCTTTGGCGAGCAGTTCTTCGACTATCTCCGCACCGGGGCGATCCTCGAAGAAGGTCATGAGGGCGCTGGAGTCGAGGACGTAGGTTTTCACAGAGTGCGCTCTCTCTTCCGTTCCTCAATCAGGTGATCCAGCGCCGAAGGGCCGCTTTTGAGCGATCCACGTAAGCCGCGAATGAATTCTCGTGTAACAGGCTGCACGACTATACGCCCGTTCTCCTCGACAAAACAAACCAGCGTTCCCTTCTTGATGCCAAATCGTTTGCGCAGCCACGCCGGGATAACCAGTTGGCCCTTAGTTGTAACGACGCTCGTCTGAACCTTCATAGGCGTTTGACCATGCTGGCATCCTACCAGGATGGATTTAGTAAGTCAATTCTAATTTATCATACTAACCTAGATAAGTCGGATATAGAAGAAACCGTAGCGCGAACTTGTTTTGTAGGTCCGCGGATTTCAGCTTCAAACTCTCGCGTTATCATCGGCTGGCTAGAGCATATGATGGGGAAAAGAAGCGAGCGAATCCAAGCCGCGTAGCGGCGGCAGAATGTGGCCCATGGCGCGAGCCATGGGAAGAAGATGCAGAACAAGAAGCAAGCCCCGGCAGGGGCGAAAGAACCCTTCTTGCGGCGATTTTACGTCGCCACCCCTGTGCGCAAGCCCAGAAAAATGCTATTGCGCCGTTGCCCTTGGGCGTGACTTCTTTCGCCCCTGGCGGGGCTCGGGCGGCGGTAGCGTAGGGCCCGCACTCCGGCCCTGCGGCTCTTCCAGCGGTGCGGGCTCTTGCCGCACCGCAAACAAGATAATCCGAGTTTTCTTGGGCCGCGCCGCCAAGAACGCAGCGCGGTGGAAAAGCCGCAAGGCTGGAGAGTGAGCCTTGCGCTACGTGTTCTCTTACGGGCGGTTAGCGAACCGCCCCTACGACGCTCTCGGGGGTATGTCTAGTTAAGTTGTCGAGAGAATTTGTCTAGCGAATTTGTCCAGATTATTTGTCTAGACAGTTGGCATGACGTTTTGTCCTGAGTCATATTCCTTGGACTATATCCAACCTTTGAACTTGACAAACAGCATAATCATGGCACAATAATCTTTGGGGCCAGCGCCCGCCGGCTGTCGGCAAAGGCCGCAGACCTATTCAAGGGGTGGGCACAAACCATACTATAACGAAGGTTTCAGGTGTCAGGTGTCAGGGGCCACGAACTTGCTGTCAGCCGTCGGCGGTAAGCTCTTGGGCCCAAAAGAATGCAGGATTCGAACCTTCGGGAAGTCCGTCGGCTCACGAACCTGCTGCTGAGGATTAAACGCTATGAGGGTCAGATGCAAGCGTTAGAAAAACCCGACCCTTTCCATTATGTGTCAGAAACAAATGAGGTTAGCAGTTTAGCGCCAGAATGTCCAGAACCCTTATCTCATTAAAATAAAAACAGTTAGCTTGAAATATTGGAATCGGGGAGAAAAACCGAGCGCGGCTTTCCATTATGTACCAGAAACAAAAGGAATTAGGCGTGATGAGCGAAAATTGCGCAAAAATCTATATTATTGAAATCAAAATAGTTAGCTCGTTTTCGCTGGCCCGGGTCATGGAAAAAAAAGGGAATTAAAAAATGAGGCTCACATTCTGTAAATCATTGAAAACACATG
The DNA here is from genome assembly GCA_963810005.1 of uncultured Acidobacteriota bacterium. Taxonomy (GTDB): domain Bacteria; phylum Acidobacteriota; class Terriglobia; order UBA7540; family UBA7540; genus Bog-366. Next base: position 47,869 of record CAWELY010000015.1, on the reverse strand, counting down.
TAGAAAAAATGTCGTTTTTTCGCCTTTCCATTATGTTGATGAAAACAAGCTAGTTAAATCGTTTTATCCATTATGTTGATGAAAAGAAATGGAGTTAGTGAAAATGAGGGGAAATAAGAGAGCACAGAAAATTGGCTCATTGGCTCATCGGTTCATCGATCCACCTGTCGACCAGGGGGGTTCGTTTTGGATAGCCCGATGAGCTGATGGCCAGACCATAAGTAAAGTGACAAGTGATGAGAAACAAAGTCCATGGATCGAGGTCCGAGGCACATGATCGCAAATCTAAAATCGAAAATTTCAAAGGGCAGGCAGAGCCGAAAGACAATCTCTCCCACGTGACACACTACCCCATATCGGTTATCGGCGGTGCCAGCCGAGAAGGTGAATCAATTTTCTGACTTCGAAAACCACTTCCCTTTTTGCCCGAGGCGCGGTATTTCTTGGCTGCACTGTTCCGAGATCGATTGACTTAAACCAACCGCAAGGAGGTATCAGGCATGAAGACGTGGCATCGCATCGGCAAGGTCACCATCACCTTGCTCGCATTCATGGCAGTCCAGGCGGCAACTCGGAGTTATGGGCAAACCCCGGCAACGGCGCCTTACGGCGTCCACTTGCTGACTTCCCACCCGATGGGCGCGGTCAAATTCGCACCAGTTTCAGGAAAGCCGCGGGTGGAGGCGAGTGATTTTCTGGCCGCCGATCCCTCGGGATGGGTTGATCTCATGCCGCGCGAGTCCTTTCAGGGTTGGACGCGCGTGCCCATCCCGCCCGATAAACCTTTGGATCCTGTAAGCCAGTGGAAGCTCGCGAAAGATCATGGAACCATCCTCTGCGAAGGCGATCATGGACACGAATGGCTGCGCTACGATCGCGAGTTCACCGATTTTCTTCTCCACGTGGAATGGCGCTTTGAAAAGCGTGAGGGACTGAAAGGGTATAACAGCGGAGTTTTCGTGCGCAACGACCTGACGGGGCGCGTTTGGCACCAAGCGCAGGTGGGGACGCTCGCGTACATTTTCGGCCAAACGCTGATTCACGGGGAGCTGTCGCCGATGATCAAGACTCCTCCCCCGGCGGTAAATCCTCTCCACCCCATTGGCGAATGGAACACCTACGAAATTCGCTGCGATGGCCCGAAAATCACCCTTTGGGTCAATGGCGATTTGACCGGTGAATTCGCGGCGCCCGAGGTTCCCAAAGGCTATTGGGGCCTGGAAGCGGAAGGCTATCGGATCGAGTTCCGCAATATCAAACTGAAGAGTCTGCCGTGATGCGTGGAGGCAAAGCTTGGATAGGGGTAGGGAGAATGGATTGTATTCCGTTCCCCCTCCCTCCGAACCGGACAGGCGGATCTCCCGCATCCGGCTCTCCCGTGGGTGGTCTTACCTCCCAGAGGATTGACGGGCCGTCGCCTGGGCTGTAAGCCAGGAGAACAACCCGCACGCCGTGAAGAAGGCCTTCGGCCAGCGCGGAAGGTCGGCGCCGCGAGCGCGACCGTGTCGACCCCGCCGTTGCGCAGGAGGCTCCGCCGTCGTGTTCGCACCCAGGGATCGAGCGCCGTGAACGTCGTCGCGTGGCGGTGCTGGAAATATCCGTACCCGCCTCGCAGCGTCCGGTTCAGGTTCGTGATAATGACCGAGAGACTTGGCCCGTGGGTACGCCGGGGCTTGGCACGCCACGTGTCCTTCCGCTTGTCCAGGCTCTTGCGTCGGGGCCATCGTGTCCCCCCTGCGAAGGGATCGCCCAGAAAGTCGAAGCCCCCTGCGGCGGCGGCGTCCACGATCCGCGTCTTCGTCGGATGCCGTTGCCGTCCCGCCGTAGCGGCCCCACTCTGCACCCGTTCCAGCGCCTGGCGGGCTTCCGCCTCGCTCCGGCACAAAATCACGAAGTCGTCCGCGTACCTCACCCTCGCCAATCCCGCCGCGGCCATCCGGTGGTCGAGCGGGTCGAGATAGATATTGGACAGCAGCGGGCTGATGACCGCCCCTTGCGGAGTTCCCTCTTCCGGCGTCCATCCTTCCGCCGTCTCCATCACCTTCGCGGTGAGAAACGCTTCCAACAGTCCGAGCACCTTGCTATCCGCCACTTTCTCCCCCACCCGGTCGAGAAGCGCCGCATGCGGAATCGTGTCGAAATAGCTTTTCAGGTCGGCATCGACCACCCAGTTGTATCCTGCCGTCAACAAGGCGTCGACCCGGCGCAACGCGTCCTTGCAGCCCCGCTTCGGTCGGAACCCGTAGCTGTGCGCTGCGAAGTCCCGCTCGAAAATCGGCTCCAGCACTGCGCGGCAGCGCCGTCTGCACCACCCGGTCGCGTACCGTCGGAATCCCCAGCGGGCGTTTTTCTTTGCTGCCCGGCTTGTCGATCCACTCCCGCCGGATCGCCTGCGGACGATAACTGCCATCCGCCCAGCGACCGCGACAGCTTTTCCCGGTTGGCTTCCAGGTGTTGCTCGAACTCCTTCACCGTCACATGATCTACGCCCGCCGCTCCGTCGTTAGCCTTCACGCGTTCAAAGGCTCGCCGCAGATTGCGCAGCGCGTAGACCTTGTCCATCAAGCTGAACCACTTGCCTCCCAACACTCCCTGTTCGAGAGCCGTCAACATCCGTTCCGTCCAGACCTCGGCTTCGACCCAGGCCCATCGCGCCCGAATCTCTCCGGCGGGACTAGCCCCTTGTCCGGGCACTGCGTCCGGGAGTTGCTTCGTCTGTTCCGTCACGTCTCCACCTTCCTGCGCTCCCTTCGCTCCCTGGCCGTTACGCCACTTCTTCGCTACTATGGGCGCTCTGACTCCTGCCCGCCCGGCTCTTCGGCCCTCCTCGGGCATGAACTCCGGCTCCTGCACGGACAGGTCTCCCTGATTCACGCACCTCGGCCTTCCGACCATTCCGTCTCCAACCACCGGCGGACGCTCCGTCTCGCCAAGGCACGTTACCTGTCGGCGGATCGAATCGAGATCGCTTCCCTACGGGTCTTCTCCCTACGGGAACTCGAGGCTTCGGCCTTCACTCGCAGCCTCGCCCCCATCACGCCGGCCGAATCGAGTTTCTCATCGTACGGACTGGCCGTTCACCTCCGGTTGCTCTCCACCCCGTCTCGCGACGACGCAGTTACCTTCGGTTACCAAGTTACGTTGACTCGAAGAGGACTTTCACCTCTCCGACCAAGTGCGCTTTCAGGCGCACGAGTGCGGCAGCTTGCTGCCGCTTTGGCTCGAGCCCGCTTGCTGGCTGGGAATTGTGCTCGCGATGGAAACTCTCCACGAGCAAGCTCGCGGGGAGGAAAGCGGCAGCAAGCTGCCGCACTCCAAAGCTTCGCGTCCGCATCCGATGGGAATACCTTGCACTCCTGGTTTCTCTGAAGTTCCCGGATGGGCAAGGAAAAGCCGCGGACCTAACAGAACAGGTCCGCGCTACCCTGCTTGGGAGTGCGGTAGCAGCAGCTACCGCTTTCCGCCCTCGGTTCATTCGGCAAAGGTGCAAGGGCGGGAAGCAAATGGGCAAGGGCCGGAGGAAAAGCGGTAGCTGCTGCTACCGCAGTCCAAAGCGCTTCGCGCCTTTTCATTGCCGGTGGCGCGCCCCCCGCGCACGAGCGTCAATGGGCTAGTCGCGTACGACAATACACGGCGCGAATAAATTGTCGCCGGGGGAGAATAACCAGCCATGTAGTATAAAATATGACACCTACCTTTTAGTCAGACTTACACAAGAAACCGATTTCCACCGATGGCGTTGCATCCGGCGGCAATATTAAGATCGCCGCGCGATGAGAGTCTTCATAGTGGATGATGCGGAAGTGTTGCGAAGCCTGATGGAGGCAGCCCGGCTTGCTCCCGAACTGCTCCCGAAGGGCAAGGTGTGAGTCTCTGACCGAAGTGGAAAAGACGATGGAAACGGCGCAGCATTACACCGAAGTTTTTGACGAGGCCCTGGCGTTGCGCAGCGTCGGCGGCGACAGCGAGTTTCTCACCGAAGTTGCCGGTCTCATTCGAGCGGCATGGCCGACCCTGTTGGCGGAAATTCGGGAAGGGATGGCCCGGGGGAACCTCCTGGCCGTCGAGAAGACGGCGCGCCTCGCCAAAGCCGCGGCACAAAACGTCTCGGCGAGAAGGGCTTACGCGTCCGCTCTGCGACTCGAGGCGATGGCGCGCAAGGGAGATTTGCAAGCCGCCCAAGCCGCCAGTGCGGACCTGGAGCGCGAGGTGGAAATGCTTCGCCTCTTCCTCGCCGCGCTGGGAGAAAACAAACGCCCTTCGTGACGCCGATCTTCACTCCGGCGCCGGCCGGGGGTGGTTCGCGCGCTGCCGAACCCCGAGCAAGGCGGCCAAGGGAAGGGCAACCCCGTGGCCCTCAGCGCAGGTACTCGACTCCGTAAAACCGGACGGAGTCGCTGTCCGCCGTCCAAATCACCTTTCCCTTCGTTTCCACCGGGGTCTGACTCCGCGCATACGGCAGGGTGATATAAATCTCGTCTCCGGATGAAAAACGCTGGCTGCTGACAAAGCAGAGACCCGCCTTGGAAACATCGCGCGTTTGCGCGATATCGACTACCCCCCAGGAATTACGCACCCGCAGTTGCATGGTGAGCTTCAAGCGGCGCACCTGCCGGCGCTCTTGCGTTACGGCTTTGTTGGACCGGCCCAGAATCTCCGGCGTCACCGCCTGGTCGCTGGGCTTCCATCGGGTGGTTTCGTTACAGCGCTCGCAATGGCGCGAGATGAGGCCGGTGGCCAGCAGGACCCCGTACTCGATGCTGGAAAGGGTGCTCTGCGCCGCCGTCTTGCAGGCCGCGCATTCTATCAGCACCTTGGGTTGAGCGCTATCATCGTCCTGAGTAAACGCCACGCCCCAAATGCCGCTCTCAGGGTTGACCGCTTCCACGCCCCATTCGCAACGGCTGCCAAAAACTTGTTGGAAGGCGCCGACCACGCGGAACTCTTCCTCCCTCCCATTCTCGAGGTTCTTCACCAGCAAGATATCATCGGGCAACAAGGAATGGGTCAGGCTGATGCGCGCCCCCTGTTGATTGAAGCTGACGGTCACAGTTTCTTCCGCAAAAGAGACCCCCGACGCGTCGTTGCCGATCACCTGAATCCGAACGGGCGCCAGGATACGTTCCGTGCGGCGTCGCGCTAAGATGTTCATGAGCTCTCCGTACTTACACTTCCGCGGCGGGGCCGGGTCGCTTCTTCCCTTTTCCTTCGCGCTTGCCAGACGCCGGAGCATCTCCCGCCGCCGGTCCGGCTGACTCAGCAAAGCCATAGCCGCGGCCTCACTGCCGGCAATCACAAAGAACTGCGTCAGGTTCACGTCGTCCAGAATCTTGCGCACGTGGGGATTTAAATTGGCCAGGACAAGCCGCGCGCCAGCGTTCTGCACGGTTACGCGGGCTCCCGCAAGGAACCCCAGACCGGTCGAGTCAATGTAAGGCACGTCGGCGAAATCGACGATCAGCTTCCGGGTTCCGGCATCCATCAAATCCTTAACCTTCTGCCGCAGATAGGGTCCGTCACTGCCCGCCAGGAATTTCCCGCTCAGGCTCAAGATTGCCACATCTTCTTTGAAACGCACCGCAATTCTCACAATTTCACCTCGCCGTTGCCACCCGCTTGAGTCCCCCACCCTGGCGCCCTGCGCGAAATTCGAAGCGCCACGATGATCGTTGGAGATTTCCCGCCAAAACTCAATTGGCAACCATCTCGAATGCTACGAGAGGGAGCGAAATCATGTCAAGGGCGGCACCGGGAAATCATGCTGTTAATTTGCGATTGTACCCTTTTGAAACCCTCGTCATTACGCGAAGGCAGGAATCCCGTCCGTCGCCCGCGTATCTCCAATGGCTTACGGAGTTGGATCCCCCGCCATCGCGGGAATGACGGCACGGGGCAGCGCGCCCGCAACCGGTCGGCATTCCGCACCTTCCACCCGCATCAGGTGTGCGCTTCAATGCTATTGACCACTGTCTTCAGGGCCTTGATGCGCGCCCACCATTTCCAGTTTCCCTCGATGATGGTCCAGGGAGCGTATTCCGTGTCCGTCTTCTCGAACATCTCTTCCAGGGCTTCGATGTAGGCATCCCACTTTTCGCGATTGCGCCAATCCTCTTCCGTCAGCTTCCAGTTCTTCCAGGGATCTTTCTCCCGCTTCTTGAAACGGTCAAGCTGCTCTTTCTTGGAAATGTGAATCCAGAACTTGACCAACACCAACCCGTCGTCCGTCAGCGTTCTTCTCAAATTCGTTGATCTCGCGGTAGGCGCGCTGCCATTCTTCCTTCTTGGCGAATTTCTCCACCCGCTCCACCAGCACCCGCCCATACCAGGTGCGGTCAAAGATGCCGATGCGGCCGCGCGGCGGCAAGCGCAGCCAGAAGCGCCGCAGCCAATGGATGGACTTTCTCCGCCGGGCTCGGCGCGCCGATGGGATGCACCTCGTATCCGCGAGGGTCGAGGGATTCGGTGACGCGCTTGATGTTTCCTCCCTTGCCCGCCGCGTCGCAACCTTCGTAGGCCACGGCGACGGCAATCCCCTTTTCGATACTCTTGCGCTGCAACTTCAACAGCTTGAACTGATACTCCTCCAACAGCTCTTCGTATTCTTCCTTCGATTCCAGCTTCTTGTCGAGATCGAGTTTATCGAGGTACCCCATGGATCTACCTCCTGAAGGTCAAGGCATATTCTACCGGCCAACGTGAAGGAGCACGCGCCCGAGCGGGCAATCGGGCGACGATTCCGTGTCGAAGCTGACTTCTGCGGTCGATTGCTACTACGCCATCTGGGCGCGGATTCTACCAGAACGCGCCGCGCCGAGTCGCAAAGGGTTTTCCCGCTTATTCTCCCGAATTGGAGTGGAGACTGGGCGAGATTCCGAGAGAATGCGCAAGCTCGTCCAAACAAAAGCGCCGGTCCCGCATCGCGAAACCGGCGCCGATCGAAAACGGCTCGACCTTTCTACTAACTTCCTCAGCCCTAGTGCTTTCCGTGGGAAGGATGATGCTCAGAATGCTCGGCGCGTGCTCGCCGGGCTCGGCGGGCTCCGGCTTGGCACCGGTTTTGGCGCGCTGGTCGCGCAAAACGGCTTTGCGGCTCAAGCGCACCTTGTTGCCCTCGACGGAAATGACCTTCACCAAGAGCTGGTCACCCATCTTCAACTCGTCACGGATGTCCGGATGCGATGCTCCGCCACTTCGCTGATGTGAAGCAAACCGTCCGTGCCGGGGAAGATCTCCACGAATGCGCCGAAATCCGCCAGCCGCACGACTTTGCCGAGGTAGGTCTTGCCAATCTCGGCTTCCGCCAGCAGGTCGCGGATCATCTTCAATGCCTTCGAGGCCGAAGGCTCGTCGGTGGCGGCCACGTTCACACTGCCATCATCCTCGACGTCAATCTTCACGCCCGTCTGCTCGATGATGCCGCGAATGACTTTGCCGCCCGGCCCGATGAGTTCACCGATCCTGGAGGGATTGATCTTCATCGCGTAGATGTGCGGCGCATAGGTGGAAATGTCGGTGCGCGGCGTGGCCAGGGTCTCCAGCATTTTGCCGAGCACGTGCAAGCGCGCGGCCTGGGCCTGGGTCAAGGCCTCCGCCATGATCGCCGGAGTAATGCCCGTGATCTTAATATCCATCTGGAGCGCGGTGATTCCGTCCTTGGTTCCGGCAACTTTGAAATCCATGTCGCCGTAATGATCCTCGGGGCCCGCGATGTCCGTGAGGATGGCGTACTTATCACCTTCCTTCACCAGGCCCATGGCAATTCCCGCCACCGGCGACTTCACCGGAACCCCCGCGTCCATCAAGGCCAGCGTTCCGCCGCATACCGTGGCCATGGAAGATGAACCATTCGATTCCAGGATGTCGGACACCACGCGAACCGTGTAGGGGAAATCTTTCTCTTCCGGAAGCATGCTGATCAGCGCGCGCTCGGCCAAAGCTCCGTGCCCGATCTCGCGCCGGCCGGGACCACGCAGGAACCCGACCTCACCCACGCTGAAGGGAGGGAAGTTGTAATGGAGCATGAAGCGTTTGAAAGCTTCACCTTCCAACACATCGAGGCGCTGCTGATCTTCGCCGGTTCCCAGCGTGGCGGTAACCAGCGCCTGCGTTTCACCGCGCGTAAACAGCGCTGAGCCGTGCGTGCGCGGCAGCATCCCAACTTCGCAACTGATGGCGCGCACCTGATCGAAGGCGCGCTTGTCCGGCCGCTGCCGCTTCTGCAGCACGTCGTCGCGGAACAATCGCTCTTCCACCTCGTCAACAAAGTGCGCCACCAGCTTGCGCTTTGCCACATCTTCCTCGGGGTAGCTTTCCACCAACGCTTTTCGCAGCTCGGAAATCTTGCGATGGCTTTCCAGCTTGATGTACTTGGAAGTATCCATGGCCTCGTGGAGAGCTTCCTCGATCTTGCCGCGAACCTCCTGCGTACAGCGCTTCATCGCGGGCCGGCGCGGTGAACTCGCGCTTCTTCAAGCCCAGCTTTGCGAAGAGTTCCTTTTGCGCCGCCACAATCCTGCGGATTTCGCCGTGCGCGTATTGAATCGCTTCAATAATGCTCGCTTCGGAAACTTCCTTCGCGCCCGCCTCCACCATCACGATGGCGTCTTCCGTGCCCGCCACCACCAGGTTCAGCGCACTGCTCTTGATCTCGCTGTAGGTGGGGTTCGTGGTCAAGCGCCCGTCCACCAGTCCCACCCGCACGGCGCCCACGGGCGCAAGAAACGGAATGTCAGAAAGGTAGAGCGCCGCCGTGCCCGCCACCAATCCGATGACATCAGGGTTGTTTTCCGTATCGGCGGAAAGCACCATGGCAATAACTTGGGTTTCGTCCCTGAAGCCCTCGGCGAAGAGAGGCCGGATGGGCCGGTCAATCAGGCGGCTGGTGAGAATCTCTTTCTCCGTCGGCCGTCCTTCGCGCTTGAAAAAGCCACCGGGAATTCTTCCCGCGGCGTAGGTATATTCGCGATAGTCCACCGTGAGGGGAAAGAAATCGATCCCTTCCCGCGGGTTGGTTGAACACGCGGTCGCCAGGACCACCGTGTCGCCGTAGCGCACGTAGGCGGAGCCATTGGCTTGCTTCGCCACTTTGCCACATTCAATCGAAAGGGTATTTGCACCCAGGGTAATACTAACTTGTTCCATTTAATTCCTCCAACAATCCACGCCGAGCACCACACAGGGGCCACATAGCGGGTCATGGCATGCTCGCTGACCGGCCGAGGTGATAGACCTCACCCCGCCGCGAGGCATGCAGGTTATTCAGGGAGCTGCGAATCGAGGTGGATGTTGAACGGATGGGAGCCCCAAGCCCGTTTTGAAGGCGCCCCAAAAGCAAAAGCGATCCGCGCCGGGAAACCGGGGGATCGCTTCGACAACACATCTTGTCTTGCCAGAAATCTTGAAACTTCTCTATATGCACCGGGCTACTTGCGGATGCCCAACTTCTCGATGACCTGCTTGTAAGCCTCAGGGTCACGCCGTTTTAGGTACTCTAAATGCCTCTTGCGCCTGCCCACCATGTTCAGCAACCCACGCCGCGAAGCATGGTCCTTACGATGGGCACGAAAGTGCTCGTTCAGGTAGCTAATCCGCTCGCTGAGCAGCGCAATTTGAACTTCGGGTGAGCCCGTATCCTTGGGATGGACTCGAAATCGCTCTATCGTATTGACTTTCGACTCACGGGCTAACGGCATCCGCCTCTCTCCTCGCTTCTCATCTCTTCTTATGTACGCAAAAAGGTTAGCATGAACCTCTCGGTTTTGGCAAAGAAAAATCGACGGCAAAGGTGCGATGGTGCCGGAACTCCGTAAGCGGGTGAGTGTCCCTGGGCGGGGCTCAATTCTTCCCGCCGAGTGCGCCTCCGGAAGGCATGAGGAGAATCTCTTCCACCGTCGCGCGCCGCGGCTGCACCAGCGCGCTCAGCACGGCGGCCGCCACATCCTCCGGTTGCAACAAGTCCTCGCCACGCACGGGGAAATCCAACTCATCTTTCATCCGCGTTTCCGTCATCCCGGGCAACACGGCCATCACTCGAATGCCCTCCGCGCGAAGCTCGCGGCGCAGCACACCCGTCAATCCCAATGCGCCGAATTTTGCGGCGGCATACGCCGAGCAGTTCGGAAAGGCAACACGGCTGGAAATGGAAAGGATATTCACCACGTCGCCCTGGCTGCGTTTGAGCAGCGGCAGCGCCGCCTGGGTGGTCAGGAAAATGGAAGTGAGGTTCGTCTCGAGATTGCGCCTCCAATCTTCCAGAGTTGTTTTGGCGAAGGGTTTGTAAGTGAAAACCCCGGCATTGTTGATCAAAACATCAAGCCGGCGGATTTGCTTTTGCACGGCAGCGATGAGCCGCTTTACATCGCCGGGCTTGGTGACATCCGCGGGCATGCTCATCACCGTGCCGGGAATCTCCGCCGCAGCGCGGGCAAGCGGCCCGCGATTTCGCGCCACCAGAATGAGCTTGGCGCCCTCGCTGTCCAGGGCTCGCGCGATCGCCAATCCGATCCCCCGGCTTGCGCCCGTTATCAGAATGACCTTGCCTTCAAGTTTTCCCATAGGGTCGCCGTATCCGAAGCTCGCGAGTTCACCAGCCCTGATGCTCGACTTCATGTCTTCAGGCCCGCTCTTTGAGCAGCCGCAGGAATTCCGAGCGCGTCCCCTCGCACTCGCGGAAGACCCCAAGCATGTGGGAGGTTACAGCGATGGAGTTTTGCTTCTCCACGCCCCGCATGATCATGCAGAGGTGGCGCGCCTCGACGATGACGCCGACTCCTTGCGGTTTGATCTTGTCCATAATGGTCTCGGCGATTTGCACGGTCAGGCGCTCCTGCACCTGCAGCCGCCGCGCAAAGACATCGACGATGCGGGGAATCTTGCTCAGGCCGATCACCTTGCCATTGGGAACGTAAGCCACGTGGCAACGCCCGAAAAACGGGAGCAAGTGATGTTCGCAGAGGCTGAACATCTCAATGTCTTTCACCATCACCATCTCGTCATAAGCCACCGAATAAAGCGCGCCGTTCAACACTTTGTCCATGTCCTGCCTGTAGCCGCTGGTCAGGAACCGCAGGGATTTCGCCACGCGCACCGGAGTCTTCAGTATCCCCTCGCGATCCGGATCCTCTCCCACTTCCGCAATCAACTTACGGACCACCCCGGCGATCGGGTCGGCAGGAGCCAGCGGTTTCAAGTTCCGTCCAGATTTTCCAGCTCATCTGCTTTCATAATTGTCCTCAACCATTTCCCTTCTTGCGGCCGGCGTGCTCGGGCACATATTCGAATGAATTCAAGCTCGTTTCTTCCAGGCGCACACGGTCAAGTTGCAGGCCGCGCTCCGCACCCGCCTGCTCCAAGGGAGTGCGCAGAAGCTTGTAGATCTCCAGGCAGAGGTTCTCCGTGGTGGGAACTTGCGTGCGAAAGTTCTCCATGTCCAGGTTCAAGTTCTTGTGGTCGAGCTTCTCGAGCACGCGCTCGGCAACAATTCCATCCAGCGCCACCAAGTCAAATACCATGCCGGTGGCCGGATCGATGGGGCCCGCCACCGTAACTTCCAGAAGATAGTTGTGCCCGTGCCCGTTGGGATTGTTGCATTTCCCATAAACGCGGCGATTCTCCTCCGCGCTCAAATCCTCGTTGTGCAGCCGATGCCCGGCGGAAAATCGGTAGCGTCGCGTCAGGTAAACCATCATTCTCCGTAGTAATCCACGAATAAGTCCGGGGTCTCGTACACCCTGATTCGATGCAGCTTGCCGTGCGCAAGTTTCGGCGCCAGCAGATTCCAAATCTCCACTGCGATATTTTCCGTGGTGGGATTCTTCTCCGCGAAGGCGGGGACCTCCTTGTTCAGGAATTTGTGATCCATCAACTGGATGACCTCTTGCTCCAGCAGAACCTTCAATTCCTTGAGGTCCAGCACCATGCCCGTAGTGGGATCAATCGCGCCACTCACCGTCACTTCCACCGTGTAGTTGTGGCCGTGCCCGAGGGGATTATTGCACTTGCCGAAAACCCGCCGGTTCTCTTCCGGGGTGAAATTCGGATTGTGATAATAATGCGAGGCGGAAAACTCCGCCCGCCGCGTGACGTAGATCATCCCTTTCCTTTCGTGGCGTAATGACGCCCTTTCCATTCGATGTTTCCCCGTGGCGCGGTGGGCGCGCAGCGAACCCAGCAGCAAGGCCCCCAGCAGGGCGGCGCCGATCGGCTGGTAGCTTGCCAGGGCCGGATCAAACCCCAAGCGCGCCAGCGCCCGCCCATAGTTCCATTGGCGCGCCAGCGCCAGCAAGAACAAGCCCAGGGCCACCAGCGTGGCCACCCTGCCGCCGCGGGCTAAAGCTACCCACAAACATGCCACCATAAAAGCCAACACCGGGAACACATCCAAAAACCAGAGTGACGCAACCGCCGCCAGCATCTGGGAAAGTTTCCCCGCGTAGAGAAGATAGAGATTTTTGGTCCAGCCCTGCCACATCTCACGAAAACTGTGGTACATGCGCGTCCGCACCCACCGCGCGCCCGGCAGGAAGAGCAGTTTCCCACCCCGCGCCTTGATTCTCCGCGCCAGTTCCACATCCTCGAGAATCTCCGACTTCACCGCCTCGTGCCCGCCACTCGCGCTCGTAAATGTCCTTCCGCACGAGCATGTACTGACCGTTCGCCGCGGCCGCCGGCGAATGCGGATCGGAAACCTCCTCGAAGCGAAAAAGGGAGGCCAGTTTCACATACACGAGAGGGGATGACGGCTTTCTCCCACCACGTCGGCGTCTCCTGTCCGGGCGAAATCAGAAAGCAGGTCGGCGTGCTCATCCTCCGCCCGCTGCACCAGTTCAGCCAGGCTTCCCGCCAGGTGGTCCGTGTCGGCGTCGGTGAAAAGCAGCCAATCCCCCGTGGCCGCGCGCGCTCCCATTGCTACCGCGTGCGTCTTCCCCAGCCAACCTTCCGGCAATGACTCCACGCGCAAAGTACGAAGGAGAGGAATCTCCCCTTCCAGCGCAGCCAGAATTTCCCCCGTCCGGTCGACCGACTGGTCATCCACCACCAGGATTTCCCGAATGCCTTGTTGATTCGCGAGTGACCTCACCACTCGCGCGATGTTAACCTCTTCGTTGCGTGCCGGGATGATGACCGAAACCCGTTCCTGATGGCTCGTACTCATCGGCCGGAAGAAGTTAGAAGTTAAAAGCTAAAAGTTAGAAGTCAGATGGTTGCGCGTCCGAAACCAGGAGTAAGAAAGCGTCCCTTCTAGCTCGGTCCTAGCTTCTAACTCCTAGTCCGTTGTGAACCCTAGCGCGGGGCAGCAGACTAGCTTCTAACTTCTAGCTCCTGACTTAGCAAACATTCATTATAATAGACGATTCTGACATGAGCAAAACCAACGCCGTCAAAGCTGCAGTCCTGATCCTGATTCTGGGGGGAGCCGTTTACTTCGCCCTGCGCCAACGCCAGCCGCGTCCCCTGGCCATCGGCGACAGCGCGCCGGATTTCTCCGTGCCCGCTCTTCCTTCGGGCTTGTTGGATTTGAAAAACTACCGCGGGCAAGTTGTGGTGCTGAACTTCTGGGCCACGTGGTGCCCGCCTTGCGTGGAAGAAACGCCCAGCCTGGAACGAGTTCGCGGAGAAGATGCGGGACCAGGGAGTGATTGTGCTCAGCGTAAGCGTCGACGAGGATCAAAAGGCGCTTCGAGGATTTCGTTCAGAAGTATCACCTCTCCTATCCGGTAGGGCGCGATCCGGACCGGTCGCTCGCGGCCCGCTTTGGCACGTTGCAATTTCCCGAATCTTACATCTTCGACCGCCGCGGCCTGCTGGCGGAAAAAGTTGCGAACGCCGCCGACTGGAACGACCCCCGCATCCAGAACTTTGTCCTGGACCTCGCCCGCGGGTCCAACCGCTAGCACTGGCATAATATCGATTTGAGGTATGATCACGTGATTGATCCCGTATGCGGCATGGAGGTCACCCCCGACGACGCGGCGGGTTCCTATCAATACCAGGGCCAGCAATTCTATTTTTGCAACGAATCTTGCCTGGAACAATTCCAGGCCAACCCCGAAGCGTTTCTCGCCCCGCTCTCGGGCCGTATCACCACGCCGACTGCGGAAACCGACGCCATATACACTTGCCCCATGGATCCGGAAGTCCGCCAGCGCGGCCCCGGCGCGTGTCCCAAGTGCGGCATGGCGCTCGAGCCCCTTAGCGTCACGCGGGAAGAGGAGCCTAACCCGGAACTCCGCCTCATGACGCGGCGATTTTGGATCAGCCTGGCGCTGACGGCGCCGCTGATCGGTCTGGCCATGTCCGCCATGCTGGGCGTGCCATCCCTGGGGCGCGCCATTGCCCCGAGGCTGCTTGCCTGGATCGAGTTGGTTCTTGCCACTCCCGTGGTTCTCTGGGGTGGCTGGCCTTTCTTCCAACGCGGATGGGCATCGATCGTCAACCGCAGCCTCAACATGTTCACGCTCATCGCCATGGGCACGGGCACGGCCTATCTCTACAGCATTCTCGCCACCGTCTTTCCGCAGATGTTCCCGCCATCATTCCGGCTCCCTTCCGGTGAAGTCCCGGTGTATTTCGAAGCCGCCGCCGCCATTACCACCCTGGTTCTTCTGGGGCAAGTGCTCGAATTGCGCGCGCGCAGCCGCACCAGCAGCGCGCTGAAGGCCTTGCTGGGACTTGCTCCCAAAACTGCCCGCCGGCTGCGCCCGGAAGGCGGTGAGGAGGATGTTCCGCTGGATCAAGTCATGCGCGGTGACCGCCTGCGCGTGCGTCCCGGCGAGAAGATTCCGGTGGATGGGAGCGTGATCGAAGGCACGAGTTCAGTGGATGAATCCATGGTGACGGGCGAACCCATTCCCGTGGAAAAGGGTGCCGACGACCGCGTCACGGGCGGCACGGTGAACGGTACGGGGGGCTTCGTGATGCGCGCTGAGCGCGTCGGCAGTGAAACGCTGCTGGCGCAAATCGTGGCGATGGTCAGCGAAGCGCAGCGCACCCGCGCGCCCATCCAGCACCTGGCGGACGTCGTGGCCTCCTATTTCGTCCCGGCGGTAGTAGGCATCGCGGCGCTCACCTTTGTCGCCTGGTCGATCTTCGGCCCTCAACCGCGCCTCGCCTACGCGCTGATTAACGCCGTTGCCGTGCTGATCATCGCCTGCCCTTGCGCCTTGGGATTGGCCACGCCCATGTCCATCATGGTGGGCACGGGACGAGGGGCGACGGCAGGCGTGCTGATCCGTAACGCCGAGGCCCTCGAGATTCTGGCCAAAGTGGATACGTTGGTCATCGACAAAACCGGAACGCTAACGGAGGGCAAGCCGCGCCTCGCCGCCATCAAGCCCCAGCCGGGCTGGACGGAATTGGAACTGCTGCGCCTTGCCGCAAGCCTGGAGCGCGGCAGCGAACATCCCCTGGCCGGCGCCATTGTGGCCGCGGCGGAAGAGCGCTCGCTCGCCCTTTCCGAGGTCAAGGACTTCCGGTCTTTCACCGGCCAAGGCGTGACCGGCATCGGTGGAGGCAAGGCCGTGGCGCTCGGGAACGCCGCCCTTTTTGAGTCGCTCGGGATCTCTCCCGGCAGTTTGCTACGCGACGCCGAGGAACTGCGTCGCGATGGATCAACCGCCATTTTCCTTGCTGTCGATCTCCGGCCTGCGGGAGTGCTCGCGGTGAAAGATCCCATCAGGGCTTCGACGCCCGAAGCCATTCGGCTTCTCCATCAGGAAGGTCTGCGCATCGTCATGCTAACGGGGGATAGCCGCAGCACGGCGGAAGCCGTGGCGCGCCAATTGGGAATTGATGCTTTTGAGGCGGAAGTCCAACCGGCACGCAAGGGCGAGATCGTGAAACAGCTTCAGTCGGAGGGCCGCATCGTGGCCATGGCCGGCGACGGCATCAACGACGCGCCGGCGCTGGCGCAAGCAAACGTCGGCATCGCCATGGGAACCGGCACGGATGTCGCCATGGAAAGCGCCGGAATTGTTTTGGTCAAAGGCGATCTGCGAGGCATCGTCCGCGCCCGCCGCCTGAGCCGGAGCACGCTGCGCAATATCCGGCAAAACCTTTTCTTTGCCTTCGTCTATAATATGGTGACGGTGCCGGTGGCGGCGGGCGTGCTCTACCCGCTGCTGGGGTGGCGGTTGAGCCCGATGCTCGCGGCGGCGGCCATGACCTTTAGTTCGGTCTCGGTCATCACCAATGCCCTGCGACTGCGCCATGTGGAGATTTGACGCGACGCCCAAGTCGCATCCAACAATCGGAGAGCGCATGATCGGGTGAACGACGAACGGGACCGATCGAGCGGATCACCTGTTCACCAGATCACCCGATCACCGGATAACCCGATCTTGTGAGGTGAGGATCGATGACCTTCCTGAAAACTCGGTACAAGGTAAAGAAGGAACTAACGCCCAAGGATTTCGAGCATCTCTCGCAGCTCTCCACGGTTTACGGAATCCGCGGGCTCTCCTTCGAAGGTCAGGACTTGATTGTGGAATATGATGCGTCGCGCATCCACGAAGCGGAGGTGCTGGCGCGCGTCCGCGGCACGGGCATTCCCGCCGAACCTTCGCAACCCATCCCCCCGGGCGGATTTGACTACACCGGCGAATTCCACGATTTCGCCTGGCCGACGCAGGGCCTTTCACCCGTCAATCAGAAAGCGAAATGAGTGCGCTTCTCTCAGGAGATTATTGTGGCAACCACCTTTCCAGGCTTCACGGCCGATTCGTTTCTATTTTTCGAAGAGCTTGCGCGCAACAACCAGAAGGCGTGGTTTGACGCGAACCGCGCCCGCTACGACCAGCACGTCGTGGGCGCCTTTCGCGGCCTGCTGGAAACGCTCACCCCAGCCCTCCTAAAGCTCAATCCCCACTTTGAAGTTGGCGGCAAGACCAACGGCAACTTTTCCCGCATCAACCGCGACATCCGCTTCAGTAAGGACAAAAGTCCTTACAAATCGAATTACTATCTCTACGTTTACGATGGCCGCCACGACCGTGGCCACGCGGGCCGCTTATACGTGGGGCTTTCGGCGGATTGTCTGACGGTGGGCTTTTCCATCTACGGCAGTTGGCGGGGACCCAAGGGGGCGCTGGAAACCGTGTTTCGCAAGCGCATCGCGGCGCACCACGAAACCCTTGAAACCCTTCTCGCCCACGTTGTTCGTGCTCGGCGATACGAAACCTACTGGCACCGCGAAGAGAAAGGCGAGTGGGCACAACACGCGGGACTGCCGCGCCGCGAGGAAGATTGGCAAACGCTGCACGCTTGGGTGGTGCGGAAGGTCTTCCTGCCCAACGCACGCGGACTTGGAACTCCTTCCTTTGCCGGAGTGGTCGAGCGCATTTTTGCGGAACTTTACCCCCTCGTCATTTTTACTTCCGTGGTAACCCCCCAATGGGGCGCCGAGATCAAGAAGGCGCTCGAGAAATGACCTTGCGGAGCCCGTCTCCTTGGAAAAGGTTCCCGAGGGGTTTGCCAAGAGGCCGCCCGGCCAACCGGCACGGCATATGCTCTCCGGCGACGTGCCGTTTGACATGCTGACTGGGATGAGTGCAATCCATTGCGCCACGGAGCGCGCGGAGCATTGTGAAAAGCGGCGTCCTCGCGTATCATACGGTCCGAATGGCAGGCAAGAACCAAGTCCCCCATGCGGTGGGAAAACAAACTGAGCTAGGAAGTGGTCGTGGGGGCCCGAAGACCCGAATTCCCCCTTCCCATAGGTAAAACCTCGATGGCCGTTAAGATCCTCATGGCAGACGGAGACCTCGCGGTTTTGGAGCTGGCGAGGGCGACCATGTCTTCGGTGCAGTGGTGCGAGCTGATGACGGTCAATGACGGGCGCGAGGCCACAAACTGTTTGCAGAACCAAAAGTTCGACGGTCTTATAACGGCGGCGCACATCCCCGAAGTGGACGGGTTCGAAATCGTCCGGTGCGTGAAGTTCCTCGCCGCTAAATGCGGGGATCCCCATCGTGATGCTGGCGGCGGAGGATGACATCAACACGATGCGCAGAGGCTTCAAGGCCGGGGTGACTTTCTTCGCCGTCAAACCGCCCAGTCGCGAACGCTTCTATCGCCTTTTCAACGCCGTCCGCGGCGCCATGGAGACCGAACGGAGACGCCACTGCCGGTTGCCCTACCCTACGCCGGTTACCTGCACGCTGGAGGATGAAGCCCGAACCCGGTTCGTGGCGGAGAGCGTAGAAATTGGCGAAGGCGGAATCTCGCTGACTCCTTCCGGTGGAGTCGAGGTCGGGCAGGTTGTGGAATTGCAATTCCTGATGCCCCAAGTTTCGCAACCCGCACCTCCGGAAACAGGAAAGGCTCGAAAATCGCTTTTCGCCGAGCGCGAGATGCCGGTGGCTGGGCCGCAGAAGGTGCGCGCTACGGTCCGTTACAAAGCCCCCTCGGGGGAGAGCATTGGATTGAGTTTCCTCAGCTTGACCTCCGCACAACGTGAGGTCATCCAGCTTTACATTACCGGCGGCCTTTGAGCCGGGCGGGCGGCAGCAGACCAGATACGCCTACACCCCGTCGATAGTATGCAGACCCCCCCCTGTACTCAAGAGACGTGGACTCACCTTCTCACGAGGCTTTAGGGCTCTCGCGACAAGCGCAGGGTTTTGATCTCCCACGGCTTCATGTGGAACTGTATGGTGGTTCCTTCCCCCACCGGCCCCACGCTGACGTCTTCGAGCAAGGTGGTTTCCGTGGCGCGGACCTTGCGCGGAAGTTCAAGGGTCACGTCGCCCTCGCGGCCTTCACATTCCACGAAGCGCGCGATGGCGTCGGTATCGTAAAAGCCCTCCATCTGCTTCAGCGCATACAGAACCACGTGGTCGCTATGGGTCTTGATGAAGGAGTAGGCGTCAGGCAAGCCACCCTTCTTTCCCGCCCACTGTTCCTGCGGGCTGGCGTGCTGGGGCTCCTGCATGGCCAGCAAGGGCGAGTTGAACGCCAGGGCCTGGAACTGCACTTTGCCCTCGCGCCAACCTCCCGTGGTGGGGATAAATGGAGTAGCCGAAAATGTGTTCGCCCTCATCGGCGCGCGGATCAGGCCCCCACGGTCCGCGAATCACCGAAAGGTGGATGGCATTATCCTTGGCATCATAACCATTGCGGCCGTTATTGATGATGGCCACGCCGTAGTCGGGGCTGGAGATATCAACCCATTTTCCCATGACGGCTTCCTCGCCGGTCTGGTCGCGCTCGATGACGCCGTAGGGAATTTCCGCCGACACTTTGCTGGACTCGGCGCTCACGGGGAAGCCCGCCTTGAGGAACGTGGCGCGCTCGTACCAGTCCAGCGTCATCG
This sequence comes from uncultured Acidobacteriota bacterium, assembly GCA_963810005.1. Classification (GTDB taxonomy): domain Bacteria; phylum Acidobacteriota; class Terriglobia; order UBA7540; family UBA7540; genus Bog-366. The sequence goes on along the minus strand of CAWELY010000015.1, from coordinate 28,560 downwards.
CGACATCCACGCGCGGCACGCCCGCGATCAGGCTGATGTCCTGAGTGAATTCGGAGTCGCGGAAGCGGCGGACCACGCGCATGGTGGCGCGCACCGGTCCCTGCTCGGTAATTTCCACGCGGGCCGCTTTATCGATATCCCATTTCTTGCCGGTCAAGCCGACATCCCAGGCCGGCCCCGCGTATTCTTTGGAGGTCTTCATCGCCTGCTCCGCCGTGTCTTCCCAAGCGGTCAGGGAATTCCCTTCGCCGTGAAACGCTTCGCGCTTATTCGCCTTGTCATAGAGCCGCGCGATGTTGCCGGTTTCAGGATTAATCTCGACGCGCAGGAATTCGTTTTCCAGATAGGGCCGGGGCTTCGATCCCACCCGCAGGGATGAAGCCGCCGCGGGGGGATTGCCGGTGTCCGCAACCAGCCGGTAGAGTTTCAATCCCATCTGCGGAACTTTTTGCGCGACAAAAGCCACGGTAGCCGTCTCGCGCGGCCCTCGCCTTCGCCGGCGCCTTCAGAATCTGGACCGGCGTCCTTTCCTCACCATGCACGGCCACCATTTGCGCCGGCAGCGAAAAGGCGGAAACCTCCGCGGTGACCAAGTCGGTGCGATCCCACGACTGCGGGTTGTAAACCACCAGCGGCACGCCCTCGCCGCGGGTATCGAGTTGGAGACCCAGATTTTCCAGCGAGAACTTCAGCGCGCGGTTGCCGCGCTCGAAAATTTCCTGGTACTGGCGCGCCGCGTCGGCGTAAATGGGACCGATGCCCGAGCCCGCCGCCAGATCGTGGGCCTGGTTGAGCAACGCCAGCTTCCAAGCTTCGCTGATGTCGCGGACCGGATAATAGTCGCGATAATCGAAGAACACCGCCAGCTCCGACATCTTCTCGGCGTTGAGGAGAAGCTGCTCCGTCTGCCGGTTGTGCCGCTTCATCTCCACCTGGGTGGTGTAGCAGCCGGGGAAAACGGGATTCATCTCTTTTTCGTAGACCGGAAAGTCCTTCTTTTCGGTCAGCAAGATATCGATGTACTCCGCGACGTTGGTGGGCTTCACGCGGACATCATCGGGCGAGGCATTCAGCTTGGCGATGCCGGCAATATCCTCCGGATTGGGGCCGCCGCCGTGATCGCCCATGCCGTAAAGCACCATGATATTTTTCACTCCGGCGCGATCGGCGTTCTTCATTCCCAGAACGGTGGTGTGCTCAGTGGTCCATCGTCTGCGTATATTCGCCGGGCGTCGTATAACCCAGCACGCGGCTTCCGTCCAAACCCTGCCACCAGATGATGGGCGGACGCGTGGGGTCATGGGGACGGTTGAAGAGGTAAAGCTCAATCCCGGCTTTGTGCGCAATCTGCGGCATCGTGACGGGATGGCCGAAGACGTCCGGCTGCCACGCGAAGCGCACGTAGTGGCCGAATTTTTCTTTGCTGTATTTCTGGCCATAGAGGAACTGCCGCACCAGCGATTCGCCGTCGCTGACGTTTTCATCCATCTGCACCCAACCCGAGGTGGCCGGAATGAAATTGCCGGTGCGGGCCTTCTCCTGAAGCCCCTTGAAAATGTCCGGGTAGAAGTGCTCCATGGAGTCGAGAACCACCGCCTGGTCTTGCGCAAAGGTGTAATCCGGATTCTGGTCCATCAACCTGATCTGGTTGGTGAAGGTGTTGTACATGATGTCGTGAATGGATTCTTCCCAGCGCCATAGCCACGCCATGTCCATGTGGGCGTAACCCACCACGTGGGCGGTGTAGTCCTTGGGGTTGGGCGCCGTTTGCGCCCGGCTTGTAGAAACTAAACATGACGCCAAGAAAAAGATGATGATGAGCTTGCGCACAGGCTTTCCTCCTGGCAGAAATTATTGCTCCGGGGATGCGTTTTGGGCACCCCGCTGGTGGCCGGGTGGAGAGATTTCAGCCGCCTCGGCGTAAGTGAATATACACGCTCCCCCGGCCGGTAGCAATTCTTCATCGCAAGGTTGTCATCGCAAGGTTTTAGGCCCAATGCTGTTCACTTAAGCTGAGCGTTTCCAGTATTCGGCCCCCTCAGGATCAAATTGACGAATAATTTTCTCAAACCTCTGATGTGCACGGTGTTGCGTCTAACCCCTACGCCCCAAATTTATTGCGTATGCCTAACCAAACCTTGCTCCTCCCTCCCTCTTGGTTTCACCTTTGCGGGCCTAGAGCTATACCTACCAACCCCTGAGCAAAGTATGGCATCCTAGAATCGACCACAGGGCATTCTTCGGACCATTCGGAACGGAAAGGGCAAGCACCGGGCCGATGCCAATTCTCGTCGCCCGCGGCAAGGCTTATGCCAGCTCGGTAAACCCGCAATGGGTGCGGTCGTGGAGTCGATTCATGCCTCCACCACTTTCTGGTCTGAGGCGCTGGGGCTGGCCCGGCGGGTGGCAAATATGAGAGGGACAAGCTCGGGTAATCCTGAGCTGCCAAGGCCGCGGATGATTCCACCAGTACCGTGAACCGGCGGCCTTCGTACGTTATGGGCTTACCAACAATTCATCTTCTCTTCCTTGCCCTGGCGCAGGGAGTCTTGAGCCCGATCAGCGCCTCCCTGGGGTCCTCGGCGCCCCTGGACGTGGGCTTTCGCCAGATGTATGACCTCGAGTTTAGCGACGCGCACAAAACGTTTCGAGACTTACGTCAAGGCACATCCCGAGGATCCTTTCGGCCCCACGTCTGATGGCGCGGCCTACCTGTTTGACGAATTCAACCGGCTGGGTGTTTTGCAGACGGAGTTATTCGTGGATGACGAAAAATTCAAGGGAAGAGAGAAACCCTCACCCGACCCTGCCATGCGGGAAAAGTTCAATGGGGCCATCGCGCAAAGTCAAAAACTGGCGGACGCCATCCTTCAGCGCTTCCCCAACGACCGCAACGCCTTGTTCGCCACGGTCCTGAATCTGGGCCTGGAATCCGATTACCTGGCGCTGGTGGAAAAGCGTGACTTGGCCTCGCTTGCCTATCACCAAACGCGCCGGGCTGGCGGCGGAGAAGCTGCTGGCGGTTGACCCCACCTGCTACGACGCCTATCTGGCCATCGGAGTTGAGAACTACATCCTGGGTTTAAATCCCGCGCCGGTGCGCTGGCTGCTGCGGCTCTACGGGGCGGAGACCGATAAGGAAATGGGCATCCAGAAGTTGCGATTGACCGCCACGAAAGGACATTACCTGCTGCCTTTCGCGCGGCTTCTGCTTGCCGTGGCCGCCCTGCGCGACAAGAATCGCGACCAGGCCAAAGAACTGCTTCAGAACCTGGCTCAGGAATTTCCCAACAATCAACTTTACAGGAGAGAACTCTCGCGGCTCCAGTAGAGCACGCCTGCTCGTTCCCTGCGGAGGCGCGGGTGAAATGGCAAACATGAAGATTGCGAGCGTTGGCAGCGCCTTCCCCAAACATTATTACCCGCAGATGGTTCTGAGCGCGGCGCTAAAGAAATACTGGAATGGCCGCCTCAACAACCCTGACGTGGTGGACAGGATGCATGCGCACGCGGAAATTGACGGCCGCTATCTGGCGTTGCCGGCGGACGCTTACTACGAAATGACGACTTGGGGGCAGGCCAACAATGCCTGGATTGAGTGCGCGCAGGATCTTGGCCAGCAGGCGCTCTGCCGGGCTTTGGCGGGCGTGGGGCTTAGCCCCCAGGATATCGATGCTTTGTTCGTGGTCTCGGTCACGGGTATCGCCAGTCCTTCGCTTGATGCCCGCCTGGTCAATCGCATGGGGATGTCGCCCCGCATCAAGCGCATTCCCATTTTTGGTTTGGGTTGCGTGGCGGGCGCAGCCGGAATCGCGCGCGCGGCGGATTACGTGCGCGCCTTTCCCCATCACGTTGCCGCGCTGCTTTCGGTGGAACTCTGTTCGCTGACCCTCCAGAAAGAAGATGTCTCCATGGCCAACCTGATTTCCTCGGCGTTGTTTGGCGATGGCGCCGCCGCGGCCATTGTGGCGGGCGCGGAAAGAAATTACCCGGGAGCGGAAATTCTGGATACGCGATCCGTCTTCTATCCGCAGACGGAACACATCATGGGCTGGGATATTTCCGAAAAAGGTTTCCAGATTGTGCTCTCACCGCACATTGCCGCAACTGATTGTGGACCATCTGGGCCACGACGTGGACGCCTTCCTGGCGGACCATGGCCTGGCCCGCAAGGACATCGGCCGGTGGATTCTGCACACGGGCGGCCCCAAAATTCTCGAGGCAACGGGCACGGCGCTGGGCTTGTCGAAGGAGGAATTGGATGCCTCGTGGGATTGCCTGCGCAAAGTGGGCAATCTTTCCTCCGCCTCCGTGCTCCTGGTGCTGGAGGAAGTTTTCAAACGGCGGCGCCCGGAAGCAGGGACGTACTCCCTGCTGGCCGCCATGGGACCGGGCTTTTGTTCGGAATTGGTTCTTCTCCGGTGGAATTGATGGGCTCCGATATATTGAAGACCGATGTTTTCATCGTGGGTGGCGGCCCCGCGGGGCTGGCCACGGCGATTGCCATTCGGCAGCGCGGCCTGCGCGTGGTGGTGGCGGATCCCGCGCGGCCGCCCATCGACAAGGCCTGCGGCGAAGGCCTGATGCCCCAGACGGTCGCCGAGCTGAAAGGCTTTGGGCGTGACGCTGGGTCCCTCGCAGGCCGTTCCCTTTCGCGGCATTCGCTTCATCGGTGAAGGGACGGTTGGCTGAGGGCGCCTTCCCCCAGGGTTATGGACTGGGAATTCGCCGGACCACCTTGCACCAAGCCCTCGTGGAGAGAGCGGCGGAAGCGGGCGTGCAATCCCTTTGGGGAACGTGCGTGAGGCGCATTGGCCGGGGAGAGGTTTGGCTGGACTCGGGCAAAGTTCTATGCCGCTGGATCATCGGCGCGGATGGGCAGAACTCTCTGGTGCGCAAGTGGGCGGGTTTGGATCGAGGACGCCCGCAGGAAACTCGCTTCGGGTTCCGGCAGCATTTCCGCGTCGCGCCGTGGACAGACTTCGTGGAAGTTCATTGGGGTCGTCGTTGCCAGATCGTTGTCACTCCGGTGAGCCCGGATGAAGTATGCCTGGTGGTGACCTCGCGTTCGCCGCAACTCCGGCTGAAAGAAGCCCTCACCGAATTCCCGGAAATCACTCGGAAATTGGAAGGGCGCCCGGCCGTCACCAAAGATCTGGGCGCGATTTCGGCTCTGCGCATTATCCGCAAGGTTTGCCGAGGGCCTTTCGCTTTGGTGGGTGACGCGTCCGGCTCTGTGGACTCGCTCACCGGCGAGGGTCTGGGGCTGGCCTTCCAGCAGGCAAATGCTTTGGCCGAGGCGCTGGCCAACGATGACCTTGTCCGCTACGAGGTGGCGCACCGGCGCATCAATCGCCCGCCGGAGGTGATGTCCCGGATACTGCTCGCTATGGAGGACCGCGCCTGGCTCCGCCGCCGGGCACTCGACGCCCTCGCCAAAGAGCCGCACTTATTGGAGCGGCTCCTGGCCGCTCATGCCGGAACCTTTTCTCCTCGGACTTTCGGTTTCGGCAATATTTTCAGGTTAGGCTGGAGGCTGCTCGCCAACCCCAGTTGAAAATTCCAATTCACGGACCCCAATACCCATGACCAAACTCAACCCTTTGCGGAGAAATCTTTTCACCCTGGCGCTCGCGCTGCTTGCCCTCTCGCTCGCATCACCGGCAGTTGCGCAAGAAGCGGTGCTGGAACTCGATCCCGCGCAGACCCAAGTGAGCTTTACTCTGGGCGACGTCCTCCACACCGTCCACGGGATGTTTAAGCTCAAGCGTGGAACTGTGAAATTTGATCCTGCCTCGGGGCATGCCAGCGGACTTGTGGTGGTTGACGCCACGAGCGGCGACAGCGGCAGCCATGCGCGCGATCACAAAATGCATAAAGACATCCTGGAAAGCGCGCAATATCCTGAAATCACCTTCACCCCGGAGCAGGTGCAGGGGCAAGTGCTGCCCCAGGGGGATTTCAAAGTTCAGGTTCTGGGAACCTTTACAATGCATGGGGCAGGTCATCCGCTCACCCTCATCGTCCAGGCGCATCTGGCGGGAGGGCAGTTGACCGCGGACACGAGTTTCACCATCCCCTATGTGAGCTGGGGCTTGAAGAATCCCAGCACGCTGTTCCTCCGCGTCAACGATACCGTCGATATTGCGATCCATGCGGCGGGCCCAATCAAGCTCACTGCGGCCCACTAGGAGCTTCCGCTTTGCCCGCCGTGGCAACAAAACCACGGCTGCTTGGAGTATGATGAGGGGGCCCTAAGTTAGGGGCGCCAATACGGCTCAGAAAATGGCGCAGACAGATCAGGCCCACCGAGCGAATCGGTGCGATTTAAGATGCAGCATTCAGGGCCGCACGTCTGCCCGGGAGCCCAAAAGCTAACCGGAAAATCGGATGGAGATAAAGGCCAAGCACCCCCCTCTCGACTTTGTCCGTACGGGACCCGCTCAATACACTAACCGTGCCGGCATTCTCCGTAAGGCCGGAGACGGTATCGCCCCGTGGGGCAATCGCGCGCTGATCAGCGGAGGTAAGAACGCCCTGGCAGCGGCGGAAGCACCGCTCATAAAATCTCTCGATAAACGTGGTATCACCTGGCGCAAGCACCTTTTTACCGGTGAATCCACCCCCGCCAATGTGGCCAAGATCAAAGCAAAGGCGCGAGATCTCAAAGCCAACATTATCATTGGAGTTGGCGGCGGAAAATCCCTGGATACCGCCAAGCAGGCGGCCGCGGACCTCGGCCTCCCGGCAGTTTGCATCCCTACCATCGCCGCCACGTGCGCAGCCACCACGGCGTTGTCAATTATTTACGATGACCGGGGAGTATTTCAAAGAGCCCGCCTGCACCCGCGGAATCCCTGCCTTGTCCTCGTCGATCCGGAAATTATCACGCGTTCCCCGGGCATCTACCTGCGAGCGGGCATTTTGGATTCCCTGGCCAAATGGTACGAAGGTCGCTCGGTATGGCCGTGCGTTCAGAATCCCGACGTTCAGACCGCAGCGGCCATTCAATTGGCGCAAGTGCTTTATGAGAGCCACAGAAAACACGCCATCGACGCGGTCCGCCTGAATGCGGAGCACCGCGTGGAAAACGCCCTCATCCAAACCGTCGATCTCGTCATCCTCCTGACCGGAGTGATTCAAACCCTCGCCAAGGGAACCCTCTTCACGGCGATCGCCCACTCCCTGCAAAACGGCCTGACCCTGATGAAGGAGAGCCGCCGCGTACTGCACGGTTTAAAAGTGGGCTATGGAATCATGGTCCAGCTACGGGTGGAGAAGTGCCCGCAAACGGAATTTGAGGATGTCCTGTCCTTCTTCCGGCAGTTGGGTTTGGAGCCTTCCTTGAAGGGCCTGAACCTGCCCTTCGATCGCGAGCTCGTTCTGCGCATCGCCGACATGGCAGCCACCAACCCGGAGATGGGCCCCCTTAACTACCCTGTAAACAAGTTTGTAATTGCCTCCGCCATGGAGGAGATGGAAAAGAGGTTTCCCTGAGCCCCGTACGGTTCACCTCATGGGCTGCGGGAAATTGATTCTCAATTGGGAGACCATGCACAAAGCCTCACGCGTCATTTTAGGAATCGCCGTCACGGGCTTAGTCTTGCACATGGCCGACCTGGCCACGCGCGATTGCCGGCTCGCTCCCTACGTGTATGATAATTGCACGTGGATTGGACTCCGCACTCATCTGGACTTGCCCGCCAGCCGATTCTTGCGCATGGCAGTGCTGGAGGGCGTGGGGATTGTCCTCGTGGTGATTCTCTACCTCACCTTCCGGTATGTGTTCCCTTTTCGAAGAGCGAAAGGCTCAGGAGTACAATAGGAACTGGAACATTCATGAGTCAGGTCACCTCAGTGGGAGAAACGAAAGACGATGGCAGAATTCGCCGTCCATTTGTCATCGCCACCGCAATTGAGGTCGCGCTGATTTTTGCCGGAATTCTTGCCTACATTTGGCGTTGGCAACGTACCAACCCTGGCGCGTGGATGGCGCTCTGGGCCTTGATTCTGGTGAGTCATGTGCTTCATCGCGACACCCTGCGCGGGCTCGGGCTGGTACGGACCGAACTCCGAGCCAGCGCGCAAGTAGTCTTGCCCTTGGCCATCCTCCTTTACCTACCGTTGCTTTTCTACGGATTTGCACACCACCGCCTGGTGCTTCTTCACCCGGCCTGGCAATCCCTGGTTTCCCTTCTCGGCTATAGCGGTTGGTGTCTATTTCAGCAATACCTGACCCAGTCTTACTTCCATAATCGCTTGATGCTGGTCATTCGCAACCGCCATGTGAGTTCCGCTCTCATCGGAATCATGTTCAGCGCCGCCCACATTCCCAACCTTATCCTGATGATTGCCACTTTAGTTGCGGGATTCGTCTTTGCGGAAGTGTTCGCCCGCCATCGCAACATTTGGCCCCTGGCTCTGGCACAGGCGGTCGGCGGATTCCTCCTCGCCGCCGTCTCCCCCGATGCCATGATCCATCACATGCGCGTGGGACCGGGGTATTTTTTCTACGGGATGCATAGGGGCGGTAGGAGGTGGTGGTAGGTGGCAGGTGGCAAGTCGTAGGTAGGATGTGGCAGGGTACTCCCCACCTACCACCTACGGTCTTCCCTCTTCCGCAGCCGCGGCATGTACGGAAGGTCGGCGATCTGGCCTTCGAACTTATCGGCCCAGCGGCCGGGAATCGCGGTACCGCACTGAGGGCAAGCGCCTTTCGATGTCAGGCGATAATCCAAAATGTGATAGCCAAATCTTTCAATAAGCAATTCGTGGCACTGGGGGCAGTAAGTGTTTTCAAGGTCGCCCACTTGGCCCGGCAGATTCCCCGCGTAAATAAACCTCAGTCCGGCCGCCTTGCCGATTGCCGCCGCCCGTGCGAGGTCGCGCGGCTGGGTGTTGGCAGGGTCGGTCATCTTATAATCCTTGTGGAAGGCTGAGACGTGCCAGGGAATGTCAGCGGAAACGCTCGCCACAAATTCCGTAAGCCGCTTCAGCTCATCGTCGGAATCATTAAAGCCCGGAATCAGCAGCGTGACGATCTCAACCCAGATTCCCATCGCCTGCAGGCTGCGAATGGTTTCGAGAATGGGTTCGATGCGTCCACCAAGCTGGCGGTAGTGGCGGTCGTCGAAACTCTTCAGGTCAACCTTGTAGAGATCCACCCACGGGCGCAAGTATTCCAGCACTTGCGGCGTGCCGTTGCCGTTGGAGACGTAGGCGGTCTTAAGCCCCGCGGCCTTGGCTTCCTTGAAAATGGCGACGGCCCACTCGCTGGTGATTAGTGGCTCGTTGTAAGTACTGACCAAGACTTTCGCGCCTTGTTGCACGGCATCGCGCACAAGCTCATCGGGCGTGGCGTGCGTCGGCCGGGAGACCGCGTGCGGGTCGCGCAGGGCTTGGGAGGTGACCCAGTTCTGGCAATAGGCGCAGTGCAGGTCGCAACCGAGCATGCCAAAACTGTAAGCCAGCGCGCCGGGGTAGGCGTGATGGAAGGGCTTCTTTTCGATCGGGTCGCACTGCACTCCCGCGGCGTAACCCCAGGGAACCTGGAGCTTGCCCCCTTCGTTGAAGCGAACCTTGCAGACGCCCAGTTGCCCTTCGGGAATGCGGCAGCAATGGCCACAGGCGAAACAGCGCACAAAACCGCGGTCGAGCTTTTCGTAAAGCTCGCCCTCGCGAACGTTGGCGTTAAGAACATCCTGGAGCGTGGCCATGAATCACGACCTTCAGAAAGACGCGAAACTCGAAATTCGAAACTGGAAAATCGAAACTGGAAAATCGAATATCGAAACTAGAAACTGGAAAATCGAAATTCGAAACTCGAGAATCGAAGTCCGGAATTCGAAATCCTTCGAGGTGCGGGCCGCGAATTTCCAGCCTCGCGGTTCTTCCCTTACTATTATACGCCTAGCGACTACGCCTGTTTGGAGCACGTGTAGCGCAGACCTCCGCTCTTGAGGTCTGCGGTTCTTCCTGTGCCATTCAAACGAATGCAACGGGGCGAAGCAGACACGGCACATGCGTTTGGTATTCCCAAGGAAGAACCGCGGACCCCAAAAACGGGGGTCCGCGCTACACCGCGCGTCGCGATTTGCGAATTTCGATTTTCGAGTTTCGAATTTCGGACTTAGGGGTTGCTTCCGCCAGTGTTGGCCGCCGTCTTCGCTGACCCATTGCGAGCCGGAAGCAGTGGTGACGGTGAGATGCTGCGGGTCGCGCAACTGAATACCGGTGATGGTTTCTGTGACCGCGTTCCCCTCAAAGCTAATGCCAGTCCGATTCCAAGTGGCGCCCCCATCGGCGGAATGAAAGAGGGCTCCGCCCTCGCCGCCCGCCCAAACATCGTTGCCGAGGGCGGCAATCGCCCGGAACTTGATGCCGTGGGCCACCGGGATCTCAGAGAAAGTTTTCCCGCCGTCCTTGGTGCGTTGCACTTTGCCATCCGATGAAACACTCCAGAGGGCAGCGGGCGGGCCAACCCCCAATTCGTTCTCCTTGCGGAATGCCAGCATTCCGCCCATAGGCGCTTGCGCGCTCATGCGGAGAGTTGCCTGACGGGAAGCTCGAGCAGCGACTTTCGCCGGCGCCGCCACCGCCGAGCCAGCGCCGGCATTCGCTCCCGCGATTGCGACGCTTTGAGCTGTCGCGCCTATTGCTGCCGGACCAGCCTGCGACTCAGCGCTCGCTTTCGCCGCCTCCTCGGACGCGGCTGTGGTCGCCGCGGCAGGCGCAGGAGAGGGAGGAGGCGCGGGAAGAGCCCCTGCGGTAAGCGCGTTTCCTCCCATACCTTGCTGCCCGCTCAATATTCACGCCCGGAACACTCGCAGCTCGAAACACGGCAGGCGGCCGGGACGAAGCCATCAAGCGCATTTGCTGCTTGGCCTGGGCGCGTGCGACGTGATCATCCAAGGCCCAGCTCTCGACGGGATCCTGATGCGTTTCCGGTCGCCGCCATCTCGTCGGCGGATTCTCGCGCTCCACTTGCGCCTTGCTTGGGCAGTTTCGGAGGCGGTTGGGCTGAGGGCGGCGCGGGCGACAGCGTTGGGGAGCGCTCGGATACTCCCCGCTGGAACCGCCGGATGCGTTTCTTTGCGAAAGCTCCGGATGCCCTTTCCACATGCCGGGATGCAAGACCACGACGACGGCCAGAGCTCCCAGACACCGCTGCCATGGCACCCCAGCGGAGAACGAGCCAGGGGCTCCAGCGCCGCCCTGCCTCCCAGACGATCTCGCTCAGCCACCGCACCTTCCGCGGGCAGGGCGAAGGCTGCAATCTCCCGGCATTCCGCACAATGGGCTGAGATGATTCAGCACCTGCGTTCGTTCCCGTTCCGTAAGGGTCTTCTCCACAAATGCCGCGAGCAGGTTAGCGTCGGGATGCTCGGCACCCTGGAAAGCCTCCGGCCCCAAAGCGGGGCTGGTGGACTTCGGCGTGCCGGTGTTTGCCTTCAGCCGTGCGAGCGCGATTTTGGGAAGTCCACGCATGTTCTTAGCTCGGTGCAACCGTTCTGCGGGAGCGGCGATCTCCCATCACCGAAACCGCCAACCTGAGATCGACGCTTTGCTGCTCCCTTCCGGACTTACGGCAGGGTTTCATTGCCCCTACCGCATTCCCATTCGACTTCCGGCAGCCTCCGTCGTGCCGCTGCTTGCCGTCTCCCGTATCCCCTATCCCGTCCTCTATTATGGAACGGTTTGCTGCCCCTTTTCTTGCACTAATCGGCGGCGCACATCCAAGGAGAGTTCGGTAACCTCGACTTCCATGGTCTGTTCCGCCTCTTTCCGGCTCATGCCGCGTTTCATCAGGCCGGAGAGGATGGCCTTGCGCGTCCCGGCCGTGATCTTCTCCAGCTTGCGGCTGATGGTGGATTCGTGCACGCCCAGCAGGCGAGCGATTTCCGCCAGCCGGCGGCCATCGAGGTAATAATTGGCCAAAATGAATTTGTCTTCCGCCGCCAGGGAACCGAGCGCTTGGTCTGTCGCCTCGCGCAAACGCGCGTCGATGGCCTGGGTGGGGTCGGGCGCCTCGGCCTCAAATTGCGCTCCCGCCTCGGCTTGTTCTTCCAGGCTTACCAACCGCTGTTGGCGGCGAAAGCGATTCACATATTCCTGCGCCAGGACGGCCCGCAGCCAGCCCTCCAGTGAGCCGCGGCCCGTGAAGGAGTTCAGCTTGGAGATTCGCCGGCCATCGGCCGTGCGCGTTCCGTAGAGATCAGCATAGAGGGAATCCGCCAGCTCGCGGGCATTCGCATCCCCCTGCACGATGGAGTGCGCCGCGCTGTAAAGCTTCTCGCGATAGCGGGTCAGGAAAATCTCCCAGGCAGATCTCGTTGCCTAGGGCGCAGGCGCGCGCCAATGCCAGTTCCTCAACGCGAAGGTGGGTGAGGAAATCCGAAACTTCTGAGGGACCGGCCGTGGCAGGGAGATACTTGGCGGCGACTTCTTGCAGTACGCCGGCGAAAGCTTGCGGCGTCAAGCCGAATTTCTCCGCTCCGGCTTCGCGGTAAAGCTGGACCGCCAGCGATTCCGGAATGTCGATCTTCGTTGGGCGGGTCGCGGTTTCCTGGCTGCCGCTCATGGATTTCGACCTTTGCAAACGACGGTCGTCAGTTATCAGTTGTCAGTCACGGTCTAAGACGGGTCCGCTTTTACTGATGACTTAAGACTGAGGGCCGACGATTGATCCTTTGTCCGCCTACCCCCAGCCGGGCGCCCGAAACTTGGATGCAAGAATTATACCCTGAGTCGTTCTTCCCACAGACCGGGACTTACACCTCCGGTCAACCCTTGGGAGAGGAGACGATGATGACAGGAAAACAAATTCTGGGTTTAGGTCTGATGTTAACTTTGGCAACACTGATGGTCCTGCCGCTGGGGCCCGACCTTGGTGAGGCGGGCCAAGTTGGGTCCACTTACAAGGTGCTTGCGCCCATCAGCCGCGGCAACTTGACCATCTTTCCGGTCGTTACCGATCGCACGCACGACACGCGAACCTTTCCTGACCCTTGATGAGGGCGTGCGCTCAGGCGAAGTGGTGGTGAGCGAGGCCGGCAGTGTGCGGCCGCTCATTCGCGGGCACGAGCGATACATTCCCAGCGACGGCGCGGAAGTGAACCGCCTGGTTCTGGTGAACAACTCCGACCGCCCCCTGATTCTGCTGGCGGGCGAGATTGTGACCGGCGGCAAGCAGGACCGCGTGGTGGGCAAGGACCGCATCGTTCCGCCCAAGAGCGACCCCATCGACCTCGCGGTGTTTTGTGTCGAGCCCGGGCGTTGGGTGGCGGCCAAGTCTGACTTCGGTTCCTTTCATTCCCAGATGGCGCAGCCCAGCGTGCGGCGCAGCGCCATGGCCGATCAAAATCAGCAAAAGGTATGGGCGGAAGTTCAGCTCCGCGCGCAATCCCTGGCGGTGGCAGCCAGCCCTGCCGCCGCTCGCGCCATCGGCAGGGACTTCCTCCTACGCCGGCGTTATGGCCAATGACGAGGTCAAGCGCCGGGTTGATGCCGTCGCCGCGCCGATTGAACAATCCTACCTGGGGCTGATGCGCGAATTGCGCGAGCGGAACGCGGTGGGCGTGGTCGTGGCGGTGAACGGCCGCATCATCTGGGCCGATATGTTTGCCAGCACGGCGCTGCTGGAAAAATACTGGCCCAAACTCATCCGCTCCTACGCGGCCGAAGCGCTGACCCAGGGCTAAGGAACATCCGGAGCGAGCCTGACGCTCGAAAGATGCCCAGGCTTTTCTTGATGATTTCGGAGCGCGGCATGAGACGGAAGAAACCGAACCCGGCGTTTTCGGCGCACCGAGCTTACGGGCAGCGATTTCACCGCCTTCGCGCTGACCGCGCTTCTGCCGGGAACGGGGTTTGACGTTCATATTGCCAAGATGGCGGATTAGCCCCGATTTCTTAGCACGGGCCTGGAGGGGGAGGGTTGATGGCATCGAGGGCGATGGTGATTTCGCCCTCGATGTGGCCCCGGAGGGTGTCCGGCGTCAGGCTGAGGCCCTGGCCGGTCTTCTTCTCCGAGGGCCGGAAGTAGTAATGCCGGCCGCTTTCCGCGTGCGGCCGGTCAGATTGGAGGGTGTAGGCCCGCCGGTTCACAAAGAGGCGGAAGTAGTCCGCCACCATACCGGCGGGCGTTTTTAGACGAAGCTTCCGCATTCTCTCCTCCCGGAAGTCAGGTGGGCACCACATGTCCATAATGTGGAGTGGTGTCAATCTCTACGGTTGGGAACCGCTGGGCATAGTACGGTAGGAAATCTGCTGCTTGTGATCCCGCCGGGTAGAAACTCCCCACCCAGCCATCCCCGGTCCAACTGGAGGTCCCGAGAAGCAATGGGTTGCTACTGGTGGGACTCAGCGCCGCAAAAAGCCCTAGTTGAGATTGGCTTCGTGGCATGGCCCTTGTTAGAGTTCGACTCCTTACCCATTATACCTCTCATTAAAATCCTTGCTCCGCCCCGCCCCTCCGTCACAGATGATCGCCCTCCCCGGGCTTCCACTTCCCCCGGTTCTTAGCCGAATATACCTTCGAAAACCGCCAACCGATGAGCCGACCGCGGTTAGTCGTACGGAATGGAAATTCTGGTTTAGTGGAATCACATTTCCTCGAAGGGGGAGTCAGGGGTTGCACTTCTACGGGTGGGCCGTTATACGACCAAGTGGAGAGGAGCGCAGATCCAGACATCCCGGAACCCCGTATCTCGGGAGTTTGAGTGCGACTTCTACTGTTTGGCGACAAACCGTCAAGGTGATCGCGAGTTGAGCGGAAATCAAACAATGATGGGGTGGCGCATACATTGATTTTTATGTATGCGGCACTTCCCCCTTGCGGTAAACTGCGCCGATGCCACGCCTGAGGCATTTCTACGGAGAGAATCACTACCACTACCTGACCGAAAACATTTATCGGCGGGCGCGCATTTTTGACTCCGACCGCTTCAAGCGCAAGTTCGTCCAGACCCTGGACGATCTCCGGACAGAACTGGGTTTCAAAATTTTCGGCTATGTGCTGATGCCCGAGCACTGTCACTTGCTCATCTGGCCGAGCCCGGCGGCCAACCCCTCGCAAATCATGCAGAAGCTTTCGGAGCGCACGGCGAACTTCATCCTCCGTAACCTGCGCCAAAATCTGTCGTATCCTTGGTGCCAAAAGATGCTGAAGCGATTTGAACTACCCGCGACCGTGCATCATCACGCGCACTACCGGGTTTGGAACCGGCGCGGATACGACATGAATATCTGGAGTGACAAGAAGCAGAACGAAAAGATCGACTACATCCACAATAATCCCGTGGCGCGCGGTTTGGTGGCCCACCCCGGCGACTGGCCCTGGTCAAGTTGGAGATTTTACTACCGCGAGGATCGTTCCCTCTTAGCGATGGACCGCCTGCGCTGAACCGCTGCCGCTCCGGATCGCAAGGCGACGCCCTGGTCGCATACATACACGACAATGTATGCGCCACCCGCGATGATGGGCAGATGTTTTTTGATTATACGGAGAGCTGGCGGGAAAACCCGGCAGCGATGCCCCTTTCGCATTCCCTGCCGCTCAGAAAAGAAAGGTTCACCCGCAAAGTGCCGACCTCAAGGTGGGCGCTATGGCGCTCGGAGCCCGCCATGCGCCGGCGGGTTTGGGGAAATGGCTTTCACTCCTCAACGTGCAAAACTAATTCTCAATTTTCTGTTGGCAGCGCGCGCAATGCGAACCAGAGTGCTGACCTCCAGGTTTTGCGGCGCGTTTTCAATCGCCGAAATCTTGGAACTCGGCATTCCCGCCCTGGCGGCGAGCCGGGTTTGTGTGAGTCCTTCTTCCTGGCGCAACCGGGCGATTTGAGCGCCGATTCTGAGACTCGCGAGTTCCTGTTCCACAAGGGCCTTCAACTCTTGGTCCCCAGCGAGTTGCTCTTTATAGAAGCGGTTCCATCGACTTGGCATGTTTCCTAGCTCCCTTTCAGTTTCTGGAGGTGATGGTGCATCCTCTTTTCTGCAATCTGTATGTCCTCTTCGGGAAGCCTGTCGGTCCTTTTCACCAAGCCATGGAGTAAGATGAAGTACCTGCGCAGATCGCCAAAATACAGAATGCGAATCTTATCCTTGCCGCATTGAGTCCTTAACTCCCTTATCTTCCCTCGAACTTGCGAAGAATAGGGAAAGGGCAAAGTGGGGCCTTCCTCCGCCAAGAGCTTGACGATGGCCAGAGCCTTCGCCTTGCGTTCTCGCGCCAGGCCGGCAATAAAACCTTCCACGGGTGCCAATCCATCCTCATCCTCGTAGAAATCGACTTGCCACACCATAAACAATATACCTTAAAAGATATGGATGTCAAGAGGGATTTCGCTTGTCTCCCTTTTCAAGCCTGGGAGCCCGCAAAGCGGCCGCCGTCATTTAGCCCACGGCGAGCCAGCCATGGGTTGACGCCGCCCCTATGGGGCGCAAAATCCCTTTTTGCCCCGCCGCGTTCCCACGGCTGGCTCGCCGTGGGCTAAAAGACAACGCCACTCCGTGGCTGAATGCATGCCAGCGTCTCGCGGGTGGCGCATACATTGTCGTGTATGTATGCGACCCGGGCCGTCGCCTTCCGACTCACGCACCGGTGGTTCAGCGCAGGCGATCCACCAGAAGTGCCGCATACATAAGAATCAATGTATGCGCCACCCAATGATTGTTTCATTCCCCCCAACTCGCGATCACCTTGCCGGTAAGCCAAACCGTGGTTGTGGTCAACAACGTCATCTTTGACGGTCATGCTTGGATGGCGGGAGACCTTTCTTGCGTGCAAGCCCACTCAACAGAGACAAAGTGGCGCAGACCAGCTTGACTTGCATTTTCGAGCTCAATCATCTGCGAAAACCTGGAAGGCAGTGCTCAGCGAAGTCGGTGGGGCTGGGCGCCGGCAAGTTTGCGTCGGTCCAAAGCGCGACGGCTTAGCCAGCGCTCCAGGGTAGGGGCTGGCTGGCGCAGACTCCTGCCTTTGGGAGTCTGCGATTTCGAAGGAACTTCCTTTTCCGGCCAAACATGGTCGAGAATATTCTTCCGCCCACCATGTCGGGCTATTACCGTGTTTACGTTCCCGGGCAACTGCACAAGAATCTGAACTGCAAGCTCTGGCAACGTCAAACCCGGGGCTCCTGTCGCTCCAGTTCAGTGAGTAACTGTTCCACCAGGCCTCGGATGGGTTTGAGGTCGCGGTGGACGACGTTCCACAGCTCGTTCAAATCAACGCCGAAATATTCATGCACAAGCACGTTCCGCATGGCGACGATCTTTGGCCAGGGTACGCCCGAATGCGCCGCATGAAAGTCCCGGCCGAGCCGGGCGGCCGCCTCGCCGATGATCTGGAGATGATGCACCACCCACACCTGGATCAGCTCTTCGCGCTCGAACGCCTCACGGCCGCGCGAGGTATATCTGTCAATATGGTTCAGCGCATCGAGAATGTCGCGCAGGCGCTCTTTGGGATCCCTCATACGGGCAGGGCCTCCCGCAAAACGCGATCCCGGATGCGCGCTTTCACGCCGTCCTCGCTCACCACGTCTACCTTGCAGCCGAGAAGTTCTTGCAGTTCCAGCCAGAGCGCGGCATGGTCCAGCAGGCTGCGGTCCGGCTCAAACTCCACCAGTAGATCAATGTCGCTTTGGGCATCCGCTTCGCCCCGCGCCACGGAACCAAACACCCGCACATTGCGCGCTCCGTGCCGGGCAGCGATGCGCAGAATCTCCTCCCGCTTCTCTTTCAGCAGTGCCTCAGGTTTCATGGCCGGCCTCCTTTGCCTGCTGGGGCTGGTTGGGTGTCCGACTTCGGCGCACCTCCCCTAACAATATCCTGCGCACTAGTTCGTCGATTTCGTCAAGCTGCGACCGCAGCAGGTAGTGTCCTAGTTTGCAGTGTAGCGCCGGCTTCCAGCCGGCATTGAGCCGCCAAGATGGCGGCGCTACATTCAAATTAGGACACTACCCCGCAGCACACCCCATTGTTCTGCAATGGTCCCCGCCACGGGCAGAATCCGGTCATGAAAAGTCCACCGGGCGGCTGGTGGAGGGATTGCGGGTGAAAATACGGTCGATCTCATCGTCCGCAAGCAATCCCCGAATAGGTTCGCAAAGCTCGACCAGATTGGCGGCTTGGGCCTCCGGCGTCGCGGCGGGAAGATGCACGGCTTCCTCGAGGAGGCGGGCGGCATAGGCTGTCGAGCGCCCGGCCTTGCGCGGCGGCTTGGCGGGCGAGTTCCGCCTCGACTTGCGGCCCGATGTCGAGCGTGGTGGTCATCATGGCCTCCTTTCTTCCCGCAAGCCCCCTACTCTACCGCAGCAGTGGAAGCAAATCAATTTAATGCCCCATAACGAACTTTATGTTGCGGAACAATTCCGCCACTTGGTCGAAGTCGCCAGACCTTGGTTGTGGTTAGCAGCGTCATCTTCGACGCTCACGCTTGGATGGCGGGAGACCTTTCTTGCGTGCAAGCCCACTCAACAGAGACAAAGTGGCGCAGACCAGCTTGGCTTGCATTTTCGAGCTTAATCATCTGCGAAAACCTGAAAGACAGTGCTCAGCGAAGTCGGTGGGGCTGGAGCGCCGGCAAGTTTGCGCCGGTCCAAAGCGCAGCGACAAGCCAGCGCTCCAGGGTGGTGGAAGTTGAGGCAGGGGTAGGCGAACAGTAGGCAGTAGGCGGTAGGCAGTAAGCAGTACGAAGAAACCGGGCAACAGTTCCAGCCAAATTTTTCCGCAGAAGGAAGAAGCTCGCGATCAGCGAGCTGTGCTGGCGGTGGCCGAAGTCATGAGTTCAGTGGCTGCTCTCAGCTTCGGGGTATCAGCCTCCGTCATGCGACCGACATCGCCGTACTTGAACGCGCCGCCCCTTGCCCATTCCACCACTTCGCCGATGCCTTGCTTCTTGGTCGTGGCAACGCGCCTTGCGGCCGTAAGGAACTCGTTGCGGAGCTGGATGGATCCCGAACCTCCCGCTGAACTGTTCCCGTTGTTGTGTGCGGGAGGCGATCCCTGCCCACGGCCAACTGCTTTCTGCCTCACCGTGGAGCGCGTTCCAGCGAAACAATGAATTGGATTCCTTCCACGTGCTTGGCTTGCAGGTGGGCGTCGTGGGTGATGAAGAGATCCACGCCGGCGGCGGCGCATGCCAACTGGAGGGCGTCGGGGGCGCGAATCGAGCGGTCGCTCCGCCGCCGGGCCAGCGCCGCTGGCCCTGCGTCTCGCGTTGCGGCTGCGCCGCGCTACAATTTCTCGCCGCCGCACGGCCCACACTCCCCCGCATCGCGTTATCGGCACAAACGACCGGATTGATGAGGGGTGCAGCGCGAGGGCCGGCGGGACGCTATCTCCAAGGCGGGCGGGCGGCCCGCACTACGCCCCCCACGTGACACACTCCCCCCTATCGTTATCGGCAGTTTGGGTCAAGAGAACGAAGAGATTTGTGGGGCCAAACGGTCGCCGCGGCGACACCCTACAAAAGCAGCCCGCCCCCCACTCTTGGCCTCCCACCTACCACCTACCGTCTTCCGCCTATCCCGACCCTATCGGGACTCGCACCAAGCGCTCGCTGCCTTCTGGCCTGTGACTACCCGTCAACCTTTTGATTCTAAACGGCCGACGAAAATGCAAGTCACAGGTCATTCAATCCGGCCCCGCCGGTGGCAGGGCTGCCTACTGCCTCACAGCGGCGCGAGGACGGGCGGGACGCCATTTCTCCGGCGGGCGGGACGACCGCACTACGGCCCCCACGTGACACACTCCCCCACATCGTTATCGGCAGTTTGGGTCAAGAGGATGAAGATATTTTGTGAGGCCGAACGCCGTTCGGCCCTACAAATACTACCCGCCTCCGGCTTCTTGCCGCCCACCTACTACCTACTGTCTGCCACCTACTGCTCGCTGCCTACTGCCTCACAGCGGCGCGCGCTCGAGCGAAACAATGAATTGGATGCCTTCCACATGCCTGGTTTGTAGATGCGCGTCATTGGTGATGAAGAGATCCACGCCGGCGGCGGCAGCACAGGCCAACTGGAGGGCGTCTGGCGCGCGAATCGAGCGGTCGCAACGCAGTCGAGCGTAGATTCCCGCCGCCTTGATATCAAAGGGAAGCACTTGGGACGTGGCGGTGATCGTTTGCTCGTATTTTCGCGCCAGTTCGTCCTCTCCCCGCTCGAACGGCTTCACCAGAATCTCGCCGAGCGTGAGGGTGGAGGTCACCAACTGGTCTCCCCGCTCGAGCATCGACCGGCGGAGAGTGCCCACGCGTTTGGAGAGTTCGCCATAATCCTCGAAAAGGTAAATGAACAGGTTGGTGTCCCAGAAGATTCGGCTCATTCCCAACCCTCGCGCAGGCGCCGGACGTAGTCGTCCGCGTGCTCGTCTGACCACAGGCCTTTGCCGGAGCCGAGCAAGGCCAGCAGGGGATCGCCCTCCTGGGAAGACTGCGCTGCCGCCGCGCACCATTCGCGATACCAGGCGAGCAGATCGCTGTAAGCCGAGGGCAGATCGTCAGGCGCCGGAGTGATCTTGGCCCCTTCGCGCGCGGGATGATAGGTGTCACCCTTGCGGAAGAGGCGGCGGCGCCCTTCGGCGGTCTGGAAAAGCATTCGGTAACGGCCCGGGTTCGGCGGGCGATTGGCAACGCAGTGCTGCACCACATGAACGTAAACGCCGGGGCGGAGCGGCCGCTCAATGCCTTCCTTCTGAGCCCGGTCGACGATTTCCTCCACGGCGAAATCAGCCTGGTTGGGGTGCTCCCGGTGGAGCAGCGCCGCCGCGATCCAAACCTCGTCAGCGACCTTTACTTTCGCCTTGGTGGTGGGCGATTGCGACATTCCAAGACCTCTTTGATAAGTAACTACTCCAAATACCTTGTAACAAGGTATGGCTGAGTTGTCAAGGATTGGCCCCGATTCTCGCCCAATAGCCCTTTATCCACATTTGACCCTGGCTTCCGACTTTCTTCCGGCACTCTTCCTCAATCACTGCTATGCTATGAGTTTGAACTCATCCATTCGCAACATTGCCATCATCGCGCACGTGGACCACGGCAAGACCACGCTGGTGGACGCCATGCTCCGCCAGAGCGGCATTTTCCGCAAGGGCGAAGCCGTGGTGGAGCGGGTCATGGACTCCAACGAACTCGAGCGCGAGCGCGGCATCACCATCCTGGCCAAGAACACCGCCATCACCTATCACGGCACGCGCATCAACATTGTCGATACGCCCGGCCACAGCGACTTTGGCGGCGAGGTGGAGCGCGCCCTGAAGCTGGTGGACGGCGTGCTGCTGCTGGTGGACGCGAGCGAGGGTCCCCTGCCGCAGACTCGCTATGTCTTGCGCAAGGCGCTGGAGGCCAAGCTGCCTCCCATCGTGGTGATCAACAAGATCGACCGCAGCGACGCGCGCCCGCAGGAGGTGTTGAACGAAGTCTACGACCTGTTCATCGATCTTGACGCCACCGAGGACCAACTCGACTTTCCCGTCCTTTATTGCATCTCCAAGAACGGCATCGCGCGCGAGACTCTGGATGGGCGCTTCGGAAAACCTTCAGCCGCTTTTCGAAACCATTCTGCGCGCCATTCCCGCTCCCGCCGGCGACCGCGACGCGCCCGCTTCAGCTTCTGGTTGCCAACCTGGATTACAGCGAGTACCACGGGCGCCTGGCGCTGGGCCGCATTTTTTCCGGCACGCTGCGGCGCGGCGACGAAGTGGCCATCGCCAAACTGGACGGAAGCTTTCAGAAGACCCGCATTACCAAACTCTACGGTTTCGAGGGGCTGGAGCGCATTGACCTGGAATCCGCCGAGGCCGGGGACATCGTGGCCATCGCCGGGGTCGAGGGCATCACCATCGGCGAGACCGTGACCAGCGCCGAATCCCCCGCGCCGCTGCCGCACATCCCCATTGATGAGCCCACCATCTCCATGGTCTTTACCATCAACACCTCGCCCTTTTCGGGGCGGGATGGCGCAGTACGTGACCTCGCGGCACTTGCGCGAGCGGCTCGACAAGGAACTGCTCACCAACGTGTCCATCCGCGTGGAGGACATGGGCACCCACGACTCCTTCAAGGTGATGGGCAGGGGTGAACTCCAGTTGGCCATCTTGATCGAGATGATGCGGCGCGAGGGTTACGAACTGGCGGTGGGGAAGCCCGAAATCATCACCCATACCGTGGACGGCAAGCTCCAGGAACCTTCCGAGCAACTCATTATCGACGTTCCCCAGGAATTTGTGGGCGTGCTGATGCAGGAAATCGGCATGCGCAAGGGCGTCAATCACCAAGATTGTGAGCCACGGCACGGGCCACGCCCAGAGCGGCCGCGTGCGCCTGGAATTCACCATCCCTTCCCGCGGGCTCATCGGCCTGCGCGGGGAAATCCTGAAAGCGACGCGCGGCACGGCGGTGATGAATACCCTGTTCGATGGTTACGTCGACTGGCAGGGCGACTTGCCGACGCGCCTCACCGGCTCGCTCATCGCCGATCGCGCCGGCCGCACCACCGCCTACGCGCTGTGGAACCTTCAGGAGCGCGGCGACCTGTTCGTGCAGCCGGGCCTGGAGGTTTATGAAGGCATGGTGGTCGGCCAGAACTCGCGCTGGGACGATATGGACGTGAACGTGGTCAAGGAAAAGAAGCAAACCAACATGCGCGCCTCCGTGGCCGACGAAGCCATTCGCCTGATCCCCTTTCGCCCGCTGACCCTGGAAGAAGCCATCGAGTTCATCGCCGAAGACGAGCTCGTGGAGGTCACGCCCAAATCCATCCGCCTGCGCAAGAAAATCCTGGAATACAACAAGCGGCCCAAAAAGCACAAGCACCCCATGCAGGAGTAAGCAGGGCGTTCCGCCCGTTCCGCAGGCTTGCATCCGCTCGCCTTTTTCCTAGCAGGATGATGAAAAAGGTCGTAGCGGCGACTTTACGTCGCCATGACTTCAACCGCTGCAACACGCAGATGGCGGCATAAAGCCGCCGCTACGCCTTTTTCCACAGCCTGCTACGCTTGCTTCAGCATGATCTTGAACGTGTAGGCGAAGTCGCCAACCTTCTGCGATGGCAACTTGATCTTCAAACCCTCAGCATTGTGCTCCCATGAAATCTTCTGATCGAAGCCCAGTAGAGAGACGTCGGCGATCTGGTCTTTCGCCAGGAGAGCATCGTGGGCATTGAAAGACTTGATCGCCAGTTCTGGCGTATTCTGCGGCCAGCCGAGAGCAATGGCATAAAGGGTCTTTCCCCGGCCGGTGAAGCGGATGTCCTGAGCGGTGAAATCGGGCGATTCCTGCTCGCCGAACGCTCCGGCTTTGATTTGTGTAGGACCTTCTCCAAAGACCTTCCAGGGACGCGTGCTGTAAATGGCCTCACCGTTCACCTCCAGCCAAGCCCCGATGGCACGCAGGCGCTGCTCAACGGGCGCGGGAATTACGCCGTCGGCCGTGGGAGTGATATCGAGCAGCAAGTTTCCATTCTTGCTCACGGTGTCGACCAGTTGTTTCACCACCCGGTCCGCGGATTTGTAATGGGGATTCTGGACATTGCACCAGGATTCCCAATCGATGGCGTCATCGGTCATCCACTTGAAGGAAGCGAGGTTGAGAGCCTGCCCCGCTCCATGTCAAGGGTGGCGGTTCCCATCTCCAGTTCCTTATCCTTGTAAGTGAAAACGACCTCCTTTCCCCATTGTTCCGCATGGTTGTAGTAATAAGCCAGCACGTCGATGCGGCGCCGCTCATCGATAATGTTCAAACGGCTGTCGGAGTAGATCAGGTCGGGCTGATACTTGTCGATGACTTCCTTGATCTTGGATTCCCACCTCTCCTGGAAATCCTCGGGTGGGGGAGGAGTGTACGTGGGCTTGCTATAATCAAAGGGGCTGGAGTGAGCAGGCGGGCCGTAGAGCCCCGCATACGCCGGGTTCGAGCAATCCACCGTCTTGTCCTCCGTCGGGTACCATCCCCAGAGCCATTGATGGTGAAAGGTGGCGACGAACTTCATTCCTTCGCCGCGCAACGCCCGCGCCATCTCTCCCACCACGTCGCGGCGAGGCCCCATGCGCGCGGCATTCCATTCATTCACCTTCGAGTCCCACATGGAAAATCCATCGGCGTGCTCGGTGACCGGACCGGCGAACTTTGCCCCCGCCTTGCGAATAAGTTCGGCCCACTCCTGGGGATTGAATTTCTCCGCGTGGAACATGGGGATGAAATCTTTGTAGCCGAATTTCGAAACCGGCCCATAAACGAGCTTGTGGAACTCGTTCGCGCGCTCCCCCTCGATGTACATGTTGCGCGAATACCACTCGTTGTCGAAGGCGGGGACGGAATAGATCCCCCAATGAAAATAGATCCCAAACTTGGCGTCATTGAACCACGCGGCATCGGGATGCTTGGCGAGCGAGGCCCAGGAAGGTTGATAGGACGGATAGCCCGCGAGCATGTGGGGCGCGCTGAGGGCCGCGGCGGCAACTCCGGCGGATTTCAAAAGGGTTCGACGCGTCATCAGGTTTTTCATAGGGGGAGACTTTAGCATAGGCCAACCTCAATTTCCGATTTCGACGCGACTACCGTACGCGTGCGCTCGCCGCGTGTCAAGTTCAGTTCGGCATCAGTTCAGTTCGGCAACAGTTCAGTTCGGCATCGGTAGTGGGTCAATTTAATATTGTAGCGGCGAGTTTACCTCGCCAAGTGGCGGCGTAAAGCCAAGCTGATCCAAGTCAGCCATGGTCAATGCTCAAAACAGACAGGCGCCAACCTTGTTCCCCGAAGGGGAACCCTGGAGTTTCCACCTTTATGTGGGCCCTACCCTGAGGCCCGCAAGCCGACAGCGCAGGGCCCATGTACGGTTAGGCGACATAACCGGCCAATCTCTGCCCATTCTCAGGGGGTGGGGAGTTTGCGGGCTTCGGCGGCGATCTTGGTGAGGCGATTGGAGAGCCGGTCGAGGCAACGGCGGGTAGGACCGACCGCCAGCGACCGCCGGAACATCTCCAGGGCATGCTGGGCGGCGAGCACAGAATCGATAACTCCATCGAGGCCAGTTCGAAAGTGGGTAAAAGGCGCTTTCGGCTGGGGAACCAGATGCCGAGGCTTGGAACGAGCCTGTTGGAATTCCCTCTGGAGATCATTCAACGCTACTTCCACATAGAGCATGGTCATGTCGGGAGAAGTGTGGCCGAGTAGTTTCATCAGCGCGGGAAAACTAACCCCGGCACGAAGCATTTCCGTGGCATAGGTGTGTCTCAACTGATGCGGGACGATGCGTGTGGACAGGCCCAGAGATTCACAGACCTCGTGTAGATAGCGGCGGAGTTGACGAACGAGAGCATCGCGGGTGCTGCGCCGGGCCAGGAGTTGGCCATCGGGAGGCCGCGGATCGAGGAAGCGGAAGAATCGTAAGCGTTGAACGACCGTCACCACCAACGCATCCACTGGGACCATCCGCTCGGTTTTGAGTTTGCCGAGCGGGACGTGAATGGCCCATTGCTGGGGGCCGGTCGAGCGCAGGCAATCGAAGGATAAATCGGCGCACTCGCCAATGCGCAGGCCGGTATGGCGGATGAGCAGAAAGGCGTTACTCTCCCGATCGTTGCGGCGGACGAACTCCTGCTGCACAAGCTGATCCTGCTGGGCGGTGAGCGGGCGTGCCAGTCTTTGCGGAGGGTGGGGGATGTCCTCGCGACGAATCAGACGGGCGAGCTGCGGAAGCTGTTCGGTCCAAGCCAATTCGGTGAGCAGGGGACGCAGAGCGATGAGGCGGTTGATATAGGAGGAAGTGGCGAGCGGCGGCTTCTGGGAGCGCAGGCAGGACATCCAGCCGAGGAGGTGAGGATCCCGTCGCAGTTGCTCGAGGGAGTTCACCTGGGGGTGAGCGGCGCCGAGATAGCGCAGGAAGTTGCGGACGGTCCCACGGTAGTGACGATGGCTTTCGGGGCCGAGCGCCGCGCCGAGAGAATCGACGGCGCGGTCGAAGACGGCGGCCAGCGGATGCAGGAGCGGGGGGTGCCGGGCGCGATTCATGAGGAGAGCCTCGGGAGGGGCCGAACTTGCTGCGCCACGGCGCGCGTGTACTGCTGGTAGATGTCTTGCGGGGTGATCTGCACATAGCGCAGAGTAGTTTGGATGTCGGCGTAACCCATCAACTGCATCAGCGCGGGCAGACTGATGCCGCCGCGTACCATGTCCGAGGCAAAGGTGTGTCGGAAGCGATGCGGGTTCGCGAGCTTGATGCCGGTGCGCTGGCAATGGTAGCGGAATAAGGAGCGCAGTCCCGGCAGCGTCATGCGGGTTCCGCGCGCCGGTCCCTTGAGCGAGACGAAGAGTGCGGCCGTGCAGGGATGAGGCCGCTCCAGCCGCCGATAGTGATCGAGGAGTTGCACGGCTTCCGGGGCCAGGGGCAGAAAACGCAGTTTGTGACCTTTGCCGCGCACGCGCAACTGGGCTTCGGCGAGCAACACGTCGTCCTCATTCAAACCCAAGACTTCGGCGGACCGCAGTCCGTGCAGGAGCATCAAGCCCACGATGGCCAAGTCCCGCGCCGTACGGAAGCTGGACCAAAAACGTGCCACCTCCTCCACGGACAGCGGGACGATCTGGCGTTTGGGCACTCTGACTCGCAACCGGCTTATCGCTACCCTTGACCGGCCCACCCCCAGCGGTCCACGCCGCAGATAGGCTTGCTGAAAGCCCGGTGCCATCGGGTCGGGGGCGTCGGGGAACTCGTTGCGCAGGGCGCGCTCGGCAACGGCAATGCGGTCATTGATGGTGGAACCGGAAAACGCAGGTTGGTGGCTGCATTGGAACTTCAGATAATCCAGGAGCGTCGACTTCGTCAGGTCACCTTCGAGCACGTCGCCGGTATGACGAAGACTCTCCCACCAGCGCACAAAGTGCAACAGAGCGTAAGCGCAACTGCGCAGCGTGGTGTCCGCCAGGCGGCGGACATACTCGCGGTCGAGGTAACGATTGACCCAGCCGACCTCCCGGCCGCTTTCGTGCTCGATCACGCGAAGAGGACTTTGGGCGGGGTTGGGGGTCTGAGAGCGGATGACGTGGAACCTCATGGTAGGGCTTCCTCCAAGAGAGAGTGGAACTGTCGCGCGTCACCGCCCTGGACGAAGAAGAAATTAGGATCGTGGCCAGAGGGCAGGATGACGCGGCGAGTGGTGATGCCTTGCGCCCGGAGACGAGGGGCTAAGGCCTGCGCGGCCTGCTGGCCACTGCCGTTGGCGTCGACATCGAAAGTGAGATAAACGGTGCGCGGGCGGTCGCACAGTTGGCGAAACTCGTCCGGGGTAAGATGCGTGCCCAGCGCACAGGTGGTGTGGCGGAAACCGGCCTGCCACAACACCGCCAGATCGAACATCCCTTCGACAAGAATCACGCTGGGGAACTGACGAACCGCTTCCCAGGCGAACAAGCCGCCCTTGGAGCCGGGGAGGAAGCGATGGGCGAAGGCGGTGTCCAGACTGCGGCCGTAGAGGTTGACCACACCCCCCTCCTGGTAGCAGGGAAAAATTACTCGCCGGTAGAAGGCGTCGTGGCCTTGCGCGTTAACCACGCCGATGCGCCGCAGCGGATCGAGGGAATAGCCTTGCGCGGTGAGATGACTCCGCAAGCTCCCGCCGGGGGCATAACCCATGTGCAGTTCTTGCAGGAGCGCGGCATCGTGCACTCCTCGGTGTTGGAGATAACGGAGGGCTTCCGGGTAATGCGGCCACTGGCGGTGATAGAAAGCCGCCGTCTCCTTCGGCACGGCGCCCGCCTTCGCCGCAGCCTTGTGCTGTTCGAGATAGGTGAGGCTTTGGTGAAAGGACAAGTGTTGGGATAGTTCGGCGAAGCGAATCAGATCGCCGCCCTGGCCGCAGCCATGACAGTAGAAGAGATTTTTGCGGGCGTTGACATAGAAGGAAGGCCGGGTCTCCGGGTGTAACGGACAGAGTCCCACGAACTCGCCGCCGTGACCGGTCGGCCGAGCGGTCCAATGCTGCTGCCGTAAATACTCCAGCAGGGGCAGGCGCTGTTTGAGTTTTTCGAGATCCTCACCCATGGCGCTGTTTTTGCCTCTGGAGACGAGCCTAAGAGAAAGGGGGCAGCGTTCCCAGGCAAGGATGGTGGGGGAAACAGAAAACTTCTCAGCGCCGCAGCGGCCAGAGAATCTCCAAGCTGGGGTCAGTGGCCATAACGGACCAGCCCGAGGATCGGCCGCGTCACCGCACCCCAACCAATGCGCCAGACGGATGAACGTTTGGCGTCGAAACGAAGACGCTGCCTGGGAGCGGTCCAGGCCGACCGACCAACGGCGGAGGGTGGAGGGATCGGGCACCAAATCGGGGTCCTTCAGCGTAGGCCTCGCCTCTTCCCACGCGCAGTGCTCCTCCCAACGCCGCCGCAGTGCTTGGCAGCGAGCCAGCAAGCTGTAGTGGGTGTAGGGGAGAGAGAGCAGGGGAAGCAGGGTGAAAGTCTTTCCGCAAACCTGGCAAAGGCCGCGTCGAATCCCAATCCAGTCATGGTGTTCATCGTGTGCCTGCTTGCGACGGCGACCGTGACTGATGATGGAATCGCGC
>CAWELY010000014.1:0-158893 GCA_963810005.1 uncultured Acidobacteriota bacterium | reverse complement strand
AACTGACGCCAGCCGTTATTCCCCAAATACTCCCCGACCATCGCCGGAGGTATTCTTCCCGCCGGCCTACTGCGGGGTCACAATCCCTGCGTAGGCAGGGAGAAAGCTACTGAGGGGCAAGTTAAAGACCCCGTCCGGATCGGGATGCCGCGCCCACGGGTTGCGAATGTTCACGGTGGCCGCGCCGGAATCGTAGCCGAGCACGGTGTAGCAATGCGCGTTGACGTACCAGGCAGTATCGGATGGCAGAGATTGGCCCTTGGCCAGTTCCTGGTAAAAGCGGCTGCCGCCGGTGCACGCTACGATGGGCAACCACTCTTGACGGCTTCGGCCAGGGCCGCGCCCGCCTGGGGTGCGGATTGATTCTGCTGGAAACGCGTACTCCCCGCCAGCGTTTGCATCACGCGGTCGGCAATGCCGCCTTGGCCCACGGCTCGATATGCGCCAAACAGCTCGCCATTCTGCTGGATCATCGTCACCATCTTGTCGAAAAACCCACCCGTTTCGAGCAGACCGATCAGGGCGTCCTTCACCGAATCGGGCACCGAGATGGCGGCCATCTCCTTCTTGAGGCCCGCCTCCAGATCGGCGCGATCGATGTTGCCTTGCTGGTCCACTTGGGCGCGAATGGCGCGATCATAGGCCAACACCAGGGGATCGCTGGAAGCCACCAGTTGTTCGGCGGGCTGCTTCAGCAGCGGAAAGATGTCACTGCCCTCGATCGCTTGCAGCAGCGACTGGCGCAACACCCTCTGCGCGTAAGCACGGAACAGCACCGCCACCCATAGCCCGTCGGAAAGGTCGTACCCGCTTTCCCGCGTGTAGCGAAGGTCCAAAGGATAAGCGGTCTCCTTCTTGCCGTCTCCGAACGTCACCGTGTAACTGCCGTCAGAGTTGGATTGAATCATCTTGCGAATGGTATCCTCGCGGCGCTGTGCCATCGCCGCGATTACGGCGTGAAAATAGCAACTCCCCAGATTACCCTGGCGCACCGCCTCCGGGGTGACGCCCTTTGCGCCGTAAAGATCGTCGGCCGCTCGGCCCCCGGCAAGGTATGAAAAAAACCACAACGCAAAGTACAACACTCGCGCGTTTCAGCATGGTTTGCTCCCGCAGATTCACTCTCACGACGAACCTTGATCCAGAACTTGTGGCAAGGATACAAGGTGTTCGGGAGGCCGTCAAAGGGTTTGTTCAACCCCCCCCATGGGATCGGTCATTGGGCCATCGCTGATTTGTGTTTTGCGATTTTGCGATTTGCGAAATCAGCAAATTGATTCATCCCCTCACCTGCCACCGCCGATAGCCGATATGGGGTAGTGTGTCACGCGGGGGTTGGGCCGTCGGCGCTGCCCGCGCCTTTCATCCTGACCCTGGCGAAGGATCTCGTCCTGCCCGCCTATCCGCTTTCGGACTTTTTTCTCGCCACTCATCACTCGCCACTGTCGTTTTGCCTTTGCTTGTCACTCGCCACCGAGCCTGCCCCCATCGCTGCGCTCAGGGCAAGCTCTGAGCCTGTCGATGGGTCACTTGTCACTGTTTTTTTTGGACTTCGGGCTCTGTTTCTCGTCACTCGCCACTTGTCACTGCTTTTCAATAACTCCCTTTATTTTCATCAACATCGTGGAGAGATGGGTTTAACTCGTTTGTTTTCATCAACATCGTGGAGAGGCGAAAAGCGGACATTTTTTCTATATGTATTTTCAATAACTTAATGGAGTTTTCGCCTCATTTTTTATCCCCTTTTTTTTCAGCGACCCCCACCGATGCAGAATCAGCTAAATCTCTTAATTTCAATGACATCGATTTTTGGCATGGTTTTCGCCATTCATTGCTAACCTCTTTTGTTTCTGACACATCGTGGAGAGCCGCGCCCTTTTTTCTCCCCGGCTCCTGTGATTTCAAGCTAACTATCTTTATTTGAATGAGATAAAGCCTTTAGACATTTTAACTCTAAACGACTAACCCCTTTTGTTTCTAATACATCGTGGAGAGCCGCGGCGATCGGGCCAGCGGACCGTCAGGCCATTTTCGATTTTCGATTGCCGATTTTCGATTTGTGATTTGCAACGTTTGATCTCCAATTTGCGATCTGTGATTTGTCACTCAATTCCCCAGACTGTTCATTGCTTGCTACTCGCCACGAATCAACTGTTTTTGGCATCGGGCCACCTAAAACCAATTCCATGCTCCTCCGATGGACGATGAGCCGATGAACCGATGAGCCGATTTTCGACAATCGACAATTGGCAATCGTAAATCAGTGCCCCGGATTTTCGTCCCTCGGATGCTGACGCCAGAATTATGCCCTGCTGACTTTGTCGTCCATACGGGTGGGGGTTCGAGAAGAAGGGAGACTTGCGCGCGGACATGATTGCACCCCACAATAACACCTCTTTAGTGTATCAACCTACATTATTAAAGTCAAGACAATTCTACCAGTGTTAGAGGCTACAATATGTCGCTGCCGGAAAGCGGGTATCGCGCGGGCCTGTTTTGCAAGTCGGCGGCTCTCCCCTATTGGCAAGGAAATGCCGCGGACCTTAGGACCAGATCCGCGCTGCGCTTGCTCTGGACAAATGATCTGGACAAATCCTCAAAAGCGGGCGTAGCGCCGACCCCCGCCGTTGTGGTCTGCGGCTCTTCTGGTGGAAACACCACAAATCTCAACGACGGGGCCCAGCCCTCGGATTCGGGAGCGGGAGTCTCGGGAAGAACCGCGGACCTCAGAAACGGAGGTCTGCGCTACGCTTGCTCAACTTACGGTCAGCGTGAGCGTCACATTATGGCTCAAGGCAGAAGAGCCCGAACCCACGGTGCCCGTTACCGTCAGCGTGTAGGTTCC
The DNA here is from genome assembly GCA_963810005.1 of uncultured Acidobacteriota bacterium. Classification (GTDB taxonomy): domain Bacteria; phylum Acidobacteriota; class Terriglobia; order UBA7540; family UBA7540; genus Bog-366. Next base: position 156,048 of record CAWELY010000014.1, on the reverse strand, counting down.
GGCGGGTGTTCCGGCGTTAGACGTAGTACCTCCGCCGCCACCTCCCCCTCCGCCGCCGCATCCGGCAATCGCCAGCATTAGTAACAATCCCGCCGCGAGGGGGACCATATTGAACTGCCAACGGCTTACGCCCGGTTGGTTCCGGCGCCTGATGGTCCATGCCATCGCCGCAAGAACCAAAACAAGCATCAACAAACCTCTCGAGCCCGGCGATAGGGGTCGGACCGGAGGAAGGGGTCGAGAGTCCGGCACGCTGACGGAAGGCGCGGTCGTAGTAACGTTGACCGTGACGTTGGTTGCAGAACTCCCGACCGTTGCCGGGTTTGGCGAAACCGTGCAGGTGGCCTCGGAGGGAGCCCCGGTGCAAGTGAAGGTCATCGTCCCGGACAAGCCCCCTTCACTGCCCACACTTAAAGTGTAGCTTGCGGGTGAACCGGGCGCGACCGTAGCCGAGGTGGAAGAACCGGAGGGTGGGGCCAACGAGAAGTCCTGGCCCGCCCCGCTCAGGCTGACCGTTTGAGTGCTCCCCGTACTGTTGTTGCTATTGTCGGTGATAGTCAGCGTGCCGGTTAACGTGCCACTGGAAGCCGGGGTGAAGGTTACATTGATAGTGCAGGAGCCGCCGGCGGCCACGCTGCTGCCGCAATTGTTGGTCTGAGCAAAATTCCCGCTGGTGGCAATGCTGGCCACGGCGAGTGCCGCGCTCCCCTTGTCGGATAGCTGCACGGCTTGCGCACTGCTGGTGGAGTTCACCATCAAAGCCGCGAAGGTAAGGGTGGCAGGGGAAATGCTGGCAATGGGCGCGGACGTGATCGTGTAAGTGGCGGTGGCTACAGCGCTGGTGGAATACCCGCTGGCGGTGGCAATCGCCTCAATCGTTTCTGTGGAATTGACTGTCATTGCACCGGTATACTGCGTCGAACTCGTTGTTGGCGTGGTTCCGTTCGTCGTGTAGTAGATCGTGGCCCCAGCCGTGGCATCGGAGATTGTCACCGTTTGAGGGAAGGAATAAGTTCCGGACGCTGGACTGAAAGTTGGCGTGGCTGCTGGCGTGGGGGTAGACGGAGTTAACTGATATTCCCAAAGGTCGTTGAAAAACTCGCCGCCAAAGAGCCAAAGATTGCCGAGGCTATCGGTCCAGTTGGCGGCAGCCGTGCGGCCTCCCGGATTGTTTGTAGCCGCAGGGACACCGAGCGTTCCGTACACGGCAGACTGGCCGCCGGTGCTGTTGCCGCCCACCCACGTCCATTGCAGCGTGGCAGGATTGAATATCCAAAGGTCGTTAAGATAGGTCTGATTGCCGGCGGAATCAAAGCCCCACCCGCCGAATAGCCAGAAGTTGCCGTTACTGCCGGCCCAACTGCGCGCCCCATCCCGGCCTCCAGGGGCGTTTCCCGCAGCAGGAGTGCCGAGCGTGCCGTACACGCCGGAAGGATCCATCGTGCTGCTTCCGCCCATCCACGCCCATTGACTAGTGGCAGGATTGAACTCCCAAAGATCATTGAGGGAGCCGAACTCGCCATTCACATCGCCACCGTTCCCTCCGAAAAGCCAGAGATTGCCGCTGCTATCCGTCCAACTGCTCGACCCCAGCCGGCCTCCGGGAGTGTTCCCGCTAGCCGGAGTGCCGAGGGTGCCGTACACGGCTTGGCAATCGCCCGTGCTGCTTCCACTCATCCAGGCCCATTGGCCCGAGGAAGGGCTGAACTCCCACATGTCATTGAGATAGGCAACCACACCGAGGGAGCTAACGCCGAATCCGCCAAAGATCCAGAGATTGCCGTTGGGATCGATCCAACTGCCCGCAGCCCCCCAACTGCCCGCGGCCCCTCGGGCACCGGGGATGTTGCCAGGAGCAAAGGTACCCAGCGTGCCGTAGACCCCTGGCTGATTGGCGGAACTGCTTCCGCTTATCCAGGTCCACAGGCCGGTGGAAGGATTGAACTTCCACAGGTCATTGAGATTGCCATAATCGGCGATGGTAAGGCCGTACCCCCAGCCCCCGAAGAGCCAGAAGTTGCCGGCACTGTCGGTCCAGGCGTTTCCGGGAGAGCGGCCACCGGGCACATTTCCGGCAGCGGGCGTCCCTTGTGTACCGTACGTACCCACGCTACCGGTGTTGGCCCCAGCGATCCAGACCCACAGATCGGTAGAAGGATTGAACTGCCAAAGGTCATCCAAATAGTTGAAATTACCGTTGTAGTCCAAGCCGAACCCCCCAAAGAGCCAGAGGTTACCGCTGGTATCAGTCCAACTGGCCGCACTCGCGCGGCCGCCCGGAACGTTTCCGGCCGCCGGCGTGCCCAGCGTGCCATAGACGCCGGCTTGGCCGTCGGAAGTGCTTCCACTCATCCACACCCATTCGCCCACCGTCGGCAGGTTGATCGTGTAGGTTGCGACGGCGACGGCGCTGGCGGCATATCCGCTGGCGATCGCCATTGCCTCGAATGTGCGCGTGGAACTGACCAGAACCGGAGCGGTGTACTGAGTTGATACGGTGGTGGGAGTGGTGCCGTCGGTCGTGTAATAAATGGTGGCCCCGGCCGTCGCATCGGAAATCGTGACCATTTGCGGCAGGGTATAGACTCCACCGGAAGGTGAGAAGGTGGGAGTGGAGACGGGAGTGAGCGTAGAGACGGTGATGGTGTAGGATGCCGTGGCCACCGCGCTGGCGGAGTAGCCGCTGGCGGTGGCGACCGCCTTAATGGTTTCTGTCGAATTCACCTGAATCGGGCCGGTGTAGAGGGTGGAGAGGGTGGTCGGTGCAGTACCATTCGTAGTGTAGTAAAAGGCCGCCCCCGCCGTGGCATCAGCGATGGCGACCATTAGCCCCGGATTGTAAGTCCCTGCCGCCACCGAGAAGGTTGGGGTGGCTGCTGGAGGCGGGATGACGCCCGTCCCCTGCAAACTGACGCTCTGAGGGCTTCCGGCCGCGTTGTCAACGATGGACACCAAGCCGACGCGCGTGCCAGATGCCGTGGGGGTGAAGGTGATATCGACAGTGCAGTTAGCCCCGGCGTCTACCGTACCCCCGGTGTAAGAGCAGGACGTGCCGGTGGTCGACAGGGAGAAGTCACCGCTGATGGTAACGCTGGTGGTCGTGAGCGGTGCGTCCCGGCCGCAGTCAAGATGACCGATCGTATCCCGCTTGGGGTCCCGACATTCTGGTTAGCGAAGGTCAGCGCCCCAGGTCCCAAGGCGATGCCGGTGGAGTTTGATGGGCCGATCTTCGCGACGAAGGCGTTGGTGGCGCCAGAGCCCCCCAAGCCGGCCTGAAGCGGGTTGGCGGTGGGGAAATTGGCAGAGCTGGCAGGTCCGGTTCACGTAGACGTTACCGGACGAATCCACGGCGATGGCATTGCCATAGTCCGACCCGCTGCCGCCCAGATAGGTCCAGTAGACTAGCTCCGAACCGGACGCGTTCAACTCGGCGACGTAAGCATTCGTGGCGTTGCTCCCACCCAGGCTCGCTTGGATCGGATTGGTCGTGGAGGCAGTCGCCCCAGTGAACGGGTTGGCGGAAGTCTGCCCCGTGACGTAAGCGTTGCCGGCGGAATCGACGGCTAGAGCCGTGCCGTAATTCACACCGGCGCCGCCCAAGTACGTGGAATAGACAAGATCCGCGCCCGCGGGATTTAGCTTGGACACGAAGGCGTCCCGACAGTGCCAAGGATGCTGGCCTGGATTGGGTTGAGGGTAGGAAAGTTAGCCGACTCCGTGTACCCGGTCACATACGCGCTGCCAGAGGAATCCACGACGATGCTGTTGCCGGAGTCGTACGAGTCACCGCCCAGGTACGTGGAATAGACCAAAGCCGAGCCCGCGGGATTTAGCTTGGACACAAACGCGTTCTGCGCGCCGGCCAAACTCGCCTGGAAGGGATTGGACCGTGGGAAAGTTCCCGACGAAGTGTACCCAGTGACGTACGCATTGCCGGCGGAATCGACGGCGATGGAATGCCCGGCATCATACTCGTTGCCGCCTAAGAAAGTTGAATAGAGCAGAGCCGTGCCAGCAGCGTTCAGTTTGGTCACATAGGCGCTCAAATACCCTGCCATCATGGTTTGGAGCGCATTGGCCGTGACGGGAAAATCGAACGAGCCAGTCATGCCGCACACGTAGGCATTGCCGGAGGAATCCACGGCGATGCTGTAGCCGGTGTCGGAATGGCTGCCGCCCAGATAAGTGGAATAGACCAAGGCCGACCCCGTTGCGTTCAATTTGGCCACGAACCCGTTCGTGATGCCCGCCAAGTTCGGCTGGAACGGATTCAAGGTAGGGAAGTTGGGCGAGGCAGTTGTCCCGGTCAGGTAGGCGTTACCGGAGGAATCCACGGCGATGCCGTTGCCGTAATCCGTGCCGCTACCACCCAAGTAGGTGGAATAAACCAAGGCCGACCCAGTCGGGTTAAGCTTGGCCACGAAGGCGTTGGAGGAGCCTTTCAAGGCCGCTTGCAGCGGGTTGGCAGTGGGAAGTCGGGGGAAGTTGTGGTCCCGATCACGTAGACGCTGCCGGACGCGTCCACCGCCATGCCGTTGCTGGCGTCGCTACCACTGCCGCCCAGATAGGTGGAATAGACCAGTACTGGATCGATGACCAGGGGAGCGCGGTGATCGTACGCCGCCACTTGGAAGCCAATCTGGTTCTTTCCCGTGAGGACGAAACGTCCGTCGAGGAGTTGCCGATTACCGATTGACGATTGTCGATTGCTGCGAATTTCGAGCTTTGTCCTGGATTTGGGACCTCGGACCTCGGACCTCGGAGTGCACTTCCTGATAGACCACCGGCTTGCGGAAGCGGAGTTCGTTGCCATCGCACGGCCAAGACCAGATCCCCCGTCGCTTTATCAAGGTGCATATGCGCGGCACCCTGGAAGCTCAATCCAATGGCGTGCGGATTGGCTCCGGGCGCGACACAAAGTCATATTCCAGTTGCCCACTTTGGGTGCCGTAATAAACCAGGTCCACACCGGGGTACACGTTCTGATATTTCACCCGCGCGTAATTAGGCATGTTGGTGCGCCACTGCGCGGGATCGTTGCCGAGGAAGTAGTTGCTCTGCCGCCGAATGTCCGCGCCCGCTACGACGGCGCCGCGTTACGCCCACAAGTTTCATGCGCAGACCGTCGGCGGCTTTCCGGAGCTGCCTTTCCGAGAGAGAGGACCGCCTCGTCGCCGGTCAGGAGGAGCTCGTATCCCAGGCCGCGCGAGAGGAACTTCGCGGGGCCGCTCACCTGGCCCTGATTGGCCGCAGCTAAGAGGCAGCTTGCCGTAGCCAGCCAGAGCTTCGAGCTGCGTTTTCGTGGGCCGGGGCAGAGCACTCGCTGCCCGGGAGAATCCTGTCTGCCGCTTGCATCTTCGGAAGAAAACCAAGCCCTACGATGGCAAGTATTAAGAGTCCTAGGCATCCGCAGAAAAGCGTTTTGCGCTTTGTCTCGTCGGTGATTGCTTGGAAATGCTGAGGCGGAAGCACATGAGGGACCTCCACTGGGGCAGGGATCAACAGTAACCAGCACAACATCAAACTGCGCTCTACACAATTCGGTGCGGTAAGGCATACTTCGCGACAAAAGCGTTGTCAACTTCAAATTGGCAAGTATGCAGCAGTTCAATTGCAGCGGTACAGTTGCAGCAGGACACGGATGGATTGTCTCTTACTGGAAAAGGGATGGATCGCGCATAGAATTTGTGAAGGCCCAGACGAACGGGTCGCCACAGTCTGCACAGTTCTGATTGGGGGTTTCTTCCTTCTTTCGGCGAACACATTTGGTGCGTAAAGGAGGCGCCTGCCATTATGTTCGGGGCCGGGCTTTCTTATTGTTTTTGTCGGCTTGGGGGTAAGCCGATGGGGGTTTCCATTCCGCTTTGGGCGGCGCGGAGGGCCATGGGGTAGGCGGCGGCGGTTAGTAAGGCGGCGTGGTACTGGGCGAGGGCGGCATCGCGTTTGCCGTCCAGTTGTCGGCCGTCCCAGGTAGATGTGCGACCAGGTGACGATGCGCAGGTCGTGGGCGGTGGCCGGCGCTTTCTCGAAGTACTCCTCCGCCCACGACCTGCGCATCGTCACCTGGTCGCACATCTACCTGGGACGGCTTGACGACTTGGACGGCAAACGCGATGCCGCCCTCGCCCAGTCCCGCGCCGCCTTACTAACCGCCGCCGCCTACCCCATGGCCCTCCGCGCCGCCAAAGCGGAATGGAAACCCCCATCGGCTCACCCCCAAGCGAGAAGCAAGAAAAACAATAAGAAAGCCCGGCCCCCCAACGTAATGGCAGGCGCCTCCTTTACGCACCAAATGTGTTCGCCATCAAAGAAGGAAGAACCCCCAATCAGAACTGTGCAGACTGTGGCGACCCGTTCGTCTGAGGCCTTCACAAATTCTATGCGCGTCCATTCCTTTTCCAGTAAGAGACAATCCATCCGTGTCCTGCTGCAACTGTACCGCTGCAATTGAACTGCTGCATACTTGCCATTTTGAAGTTGACAACGCTTTTGTCGCGTAGTATGCCTTACCCGCACCGAATTGTGTAGAGCGCAGTTTGATGTTGTGCTGGTTACTGTTGATCCCTGCCCCAGTGGAGGTCCCTCATGTGCTTCCGCCTCAGCATTTCCAAGCAATCACCGACCGAACAAAGCGCAAAACGCTTTTCTGCGGATGCCTAGGACTCTTAATACTTGCCATCGTAGGGCTTGGTTTTCTTCCGAAGATGCAAGCGGCAGACAGGATTCTCCCGGGGCAGCCAGGTATCTGCCCCGGCCACGAAAACGCAGCTCGAAGCTTGTCGCTAGCTACGGCAAGCTGCCTCTTAGCTTTGCGGCCAATCAGGGCCAGGTGAGCGGCCCCGCGAAGTTCCTCTCGCGCGGCCTGGGATACGAGCTCCTCCTGACCGGCGACAAGGCGGTCCTTCTTCTGGAAAGGCTGCTCCGGACGCCGCCGACGGTCTGCGCATGAAACTTGTGGGCGCTAACGTCGGCGCCGTGGTAGGGGCGCGGACGAACTCCCCGGCAAGAGCAACTACTTCCTCGGCAACGATCCCGCGCAGTGGCGCACCAACATGCCTAATTACGCGCGGGTGAAATATCAGAACGTGTACCCCGGTGTGGACCTGGTTTATTACGGCACCCAAAGTGGGCAACTGGAATATGACTTTGTCGTCGCGCCCGGAGCCAATCCGCACGCCATTGGATTGAGCTTCCAGGGTGCCGCGCATATGCACCTTGATAAAGCGACGGGGGATCTGGTCTTGGCCGTCGATGGCAACGAACTCCGCTTCCGCAAGCCGGTGGTCTATCAGGAAGTGCATCCGAGGTCCGAGGTCCGAGGTCCCAAATCCAGGACGAGAACTCGAATTCGAGCAATCGACAATCGTCAATCGGTAATCGGCAACTCCTCGACGGACGTTTCGTCCTCACGGGAAAGAACCAGATTGGCTTCCAAGTGGCGGCGTACGATCACCGCGCTCCCCTGGTCATCGATCCAGTACTGGTCTATTCCACCTATTTAGGCGGCAGTGGTAGCGACGCCAGCAACGGCATGGCGGTGGACGCGTCCGGCAGCGTCTACGTGATCGGGACCCAACTTCACCCGACTTTCCCACTGCCAACCCGCTGCAAGCGGCCTTGAAAGGCTCCTCCAACGCCTTCGTGGCCAAGCTTAACCCGACTGGGTCGGCCTTGGTTTATTCCCCCTATTGGGTGGTAGCGGCACGGATTACGGCAACGGCATCGCCGTGGATTCTTCTGGTAACGCCTACCTGGTTGGGACAACTTCCTCGCCCGACTTTCCTACCTTGAATCCGTTCCAGCCGAACTTGGCGGACCACGAACGGGTCGTGGCCAAATTGAACGCAACGGGGTCGGCCTTGGTCTATTCCACTTATCTGGGCGGCAGCCATTCCGACACCGGCTACAGCATCGCCGTGGATTCCTCCGGCAATGCCTACGTGTGCGGCATGACTGGCTCGTTCGATTTTCCCGTCACGGCCAATGCGCTCCAAACCATGATGGCAGGGTATTTGAGCGCCATGTGACCAAACTGAACGCTGCTGGCACGGCTCTGCTCTATTCAACTTTCTTAGGCGGCAACGAGTATGATGTCGGGCATTCCATTGCCGTCGATTCCGCCGGCAATGCGTACGTCACTGGGTACACTTCTTCGGGGACTTTTCCCACGGTCAATCCCTTCCAGGCGAGTTTGGCCGGCGCGCAGAACGCGTTTGTGTCCAAGCTAAATCCCGCCGGGCTCGGCTTTGGTCTCTTCCACGTACCTGGGCGGTAACCGTACGACCCCGGCAACAGCATCGTCGTGGATTCCTCTGGCAGCGCGTATGTGACCGGGTACACGGAGTCGGCTAACTTTCCTACCCTCAACCCAATCCAGGCCAGCATCCTTGGCACTGTCGGGACGCCTTCGTGTCCAAGCTAGATCCCGCGGGCGCGGATCTTGTCTATTCCGCGTACTTGGGCGGCGCCGGTGTGAATTACGGCACGGCTCTAGCCGTCGATTCGCAAAGCTTACGTCACGGGGCAGACTTCCGCCAACCCGTTCACTGGGGCGACTGCCTCCACGACCGATCCGATCCAAGCGAGCCTGGGTGGGAGCAACGCCACGAATGCTTACGTCACCGAGTTGAACGCGTCCGCTTCGGAGCTAGTCTACTGGACCTATCTGGGCGGCAGCGGGTCGGACTATGGCTATGCCATCGCCGTGGATCGTCCGGTAACGTCTACATTGTGACCGGACCTGCCAGCTCTGCCAATTTCCCCACCGCCAACCCGCTTAGGCCGGCTTGGGGGGCTCTGGCACACCAACGCCTTCGTCGCGAAGATCGGCCCATCAAACTCCACCGGCATCGCCTTGGGACCTGGGGCGCTGACCTTCGCTAACCAGAATGTCGGGACCCCGACGGGGATTGGATCGGTCATCTTGACTGCGGCCGGGACGCCGCCGCTCACGACCACCAGCGTTACCATCAGCGGTGACTTCTCCCTGTCGACCACCGGCACGTCCTGGTCTTACACCGGGGGTACGGTAGACGCCGGGGCTAACTGCACTGTCGATATCACCTTCACCCCCACGGCATCTGGCACGCGCGTCGGCTTGGTGTCCACGTTGAACGCGGCCGGAAGCCCTCAGAGCGTCAGTTTGCAGGGGACGCGTCATCCCGCCTCCCAGCAGCCACCCCAACCTTCTCGGTGGCAGCAGGGACTTACAATCCCGGGGCTAATGGTCGCCATCGCTGATGCCACGGCGGGGGCGGCCTTTTACTACACTAGAATGGTACTGCACCGACCACCCTCTCCACCCTACACCAGCCCGATTCAGGTGAATTCGACAGAAACCATTAAGGCGGTCGCCACCGCCAGCGGCTACTCCGCCAGCGCGGTGGCCACGGCATCCGTACACCGTCACCGTCTCCTACGCTCACTCCCCGTCTCCACTCCCACCTTCTCACCTTCCGGTGGAGTCTATACCCTCCGCAAATGGTCAAGTTTCCGATGCGACGGCCGGGGCCACCATTTATTACACGACCGACGGCACCACTCCCACCACCGTATCGACTCATTACACCGCTCCGGTTCTGGTCAGTTCCACGCGCACATTCGAGGCAATGGCGATCGCCAGGGGATATGCCGCCAGCGCCGTCGCCGTCGCAACCTACACGATCAACCTGCCGACGGTGGGCGAATGGGTGTGGATGAGTGGAAGCACTTCCGACGGCCAAGCCGGCGTCTATGGCACGCTGGGCACGCCGGCGGCCGGGAAACGTTCCGGGCGGCCGCGCGAGTGCGGCCAGTTGGACTGATACCAGCGGTAACCTCTGGCTCTTTGGGGGGTTCGGCTTGGACTACAACGGTAATTTCAACTATTTGGATGACCTTTGGCAGTTCAATCCTTCTACCGATCTGTGGGTCTGGATCGCTGGGGCCAACACCGGTAGCGTGGGTACGTACGGTACACAAGGGACGCCCGCTGCCGGAAATGTGCCCGGTGGCCGCTCTCCCGGAAACGCCTGGACCGACAGTAGCCGGCAACTTCTGGCTCTTCGGGGGCTGGGGGTACGGCCTTAATTCGCCGATTATGGCAATCTCAATGACCTTTGGGAGTTCAATCCTTCCACCCGCCAATGGACATGGATGGGCGGAAGCAGTTCCGCCAATGAGCCAGGGGTGTACGGCACGCTGGGTACCTTGCTGCTGGAAACGTTCCCGGAGGCCGAGGGGCCGCGGCAGTTGGGGGGCTGCGGGCAGTTGGATCGATACCAACGGCAATCTCTGGATCTTTGGGGGATTTGGTGTTGGCTCCATCGGTATGGTTGCCTATCTCAATGACATTTGGGAGTTCAGCCCTTCCTCGGGCCAATGGGCCTGGATGGGTGGAAGCAACACGGGCGATTGCCAAGCCGTGTACGGCACACTCGGCACTCCGGCTAGCGGGAACACTCCCGGAGGCCGGCTGGGTCGAGCAGTTGGACGGATAGCAGCGGCAATCTCTGGCTTTTTGGAGGGAACGGCTGTTCGATGTGAATGGCGAGTTCGGCTCCCTCAATGATCTTTGGGAGTTCAATCCTGCCACTGTCAATGGGCGTGGATGGGCGGAAGCAGCACGATGGATCCTTCCGGCGTGTACGGCACGCTCGGCACTCCTGCTGCGGGAAACGCCCCTGGAGGCCGGGATGGGGCGCGCAGTTGGGCCGGCAGTAACGGCAATTTCTGGCTATTTGGCGGGTGGGGCTTTGATTCCGCCGGCAATCAGACCTATCTTAACGACCTTTGGATATTCAATCCTGCCACGCTGCAATGGACGTGGGTGGGCGGCAACAGCACCGGCGGCCAGTCTGCCGTGTACGGAACGCTCGGTGTCCCTGCGGCTACAAACAATCCGGGAGGCCGCACGGCTGCCGCCAACTGGACCGATAGCCTCGGCAATCTTTGGCTCTTTGGCGGCGAGTTTTTCAACGACCTTTGGGAATATCAGTTAACTCCGTCTACCCCCACGCCAGCAGCCACGCCAACTTTCAGTCCAGCGTCCGGAACTTACCCTTCCCTCAAACGGTGACGATCTCCGATGCCACGACTGGGGCCACGATCTACTACACCACCAATGGACACGACGCCCACGACGAGTTCGACCCAGTATACCGGGCAATTACAGTCAATTCCACGGAAACGATTGAGGCGATTGCCACGGCCAGCGGCTATTCCACCAGCGCTGTGGCCACCGCCACTTACACCATCACGTCCGCGCCCATCGCCAGCGTTTCCCCCGCCACACTTACCTTCGCGGCTCTCGCGGTCAACTCCACCAGCAGCGCGCAAGCCGTGACGCTCGCCAACACCGGGAGCGCGGCGCTCGCCGTGGCCAGCATTGCCACCAGCGGGAATTTCGCGCAGACCAACAATTGCGGCAGCAGCGTCGCCGCCGGCGGTTCCTGCACGATCAACGTGACCTTCACGCCCACGGCCAGTGGCACGCTCACCGGCACGCTGACCATCACCGACAATAGCAACGGGGTGACGGGCAGCACGCAGACGGTCAGCCTGAGCGGGACGGGTCAGGACTTCTCGTTTCGCCCCACCCTCCGGTTCTTCCACCTCGGCCACCGTCGCGCCCGGTTCACCCGCAAGCTACACTTTAAGTGTGGGCGGTGAAGGGGGATTGTCCGGGAGCGTGAGCTTCACCTGCACCGGGGCTCCCTCCGAGGCCACCTGCACGGTTTCGCCGAACCCGGTAACGGCGGGAGTTCTGCGACCAATGTCACGGTCACCGTTACGACGACCGCCCCTTCGCGTCAGCGCGCCACGCTCTCGACCGCTTCCTCCGGCCCCACCCCTATCGCCGGGCCTCGAGAGGTCTGTTGATGCTCGCCTTGGTTCTTGCGTCGATGGCATGGGCCATCGGGCGCCGGAACCAACCCGGCGTGAGCCGATGGCAGTCCACCATGGTCCCGCTCGCCGCGGGATTGTTGCTGACTCTGGCGCTGGCAGGATGCGGCGGAGGGAGAGGTGGCGGCGAGGCCGACGTCTAACCCCGGAACACCCGCCGGAACCTACACGCTGACGGTAACGGGCACCACGGGTTCGGGCTCTTCTGCCCTGAGCCATAGTGTGACGCTTACGCTGACCGTGAGTTGAGCAAGCGTAGCGCAGACCTCCGTTTCTGAGGTCCGCGGTTCTTCCCGAGACTCCCGCTCCCGAATCCGAGGGCTGGGCCCCGTCGTTGAGATTTGTGGTGTTTCCACCAGAAGAGCCGCAGACCACAACGGCGGGGGTCGGCGCTACGCCCGCTTTTGAGGATTTGTCCAGATCATTTGTCCAGAGCAAGCGCAGCGCGGATCTGGTCCTAAGGTCCGCGGCATTTCCTTGCCAATAGGGGAGAGCCGCCGACTTGCAAAACAGGCCCGCGCGATACCCGCTTTCCGGCAGCGACATATTGTAGCCTCTAACACTGGTAGAATTGTCTTGACTTTAATAATGTAGGTTGATACACTAAAGAGGTGTTATTGTGGGGTGCAATCATGTCCGCGCGCAAGTCTCCCTTCTTCTCGAACCCCCACCCGTATGGACGACGAAGTCAGCAGGGCATAATTCTGGCGTCAGCATCCGAGGGACGAAAATCCGGGGCACTGATTTACGATTGCCAATTGTCGATTGTCGAAAATCGGCTCATCGGTTCATCGGCTCATCGTCCATCGGAGGAGCATGGAATTGGTTTTAGGTGGCCCGATGCCAAAAACAGTTGATTCGTGGCGAGTAGCAAGCAATGAACAGTCTGGGGAATTGAGTGACAAATCACAGATCGCAAATTGGAGATCAAACGTGGCAAATTACAGATCGAAAATCGGCAATCGAAAATCGAAAATGATCCGATGGTTCGCTGGCCCGATCGCCGCGGCTCTCCACGATGTGTTAGATACAAAAGGGGTTAGTCGTTTATAGTAAAAATGTCTGAGGGCTTTATCTCATTCAAATAAAGATAGTTAGCTTGAAATCCCAGAGCCGGGGGAGAAAAGAGGGCGTGGCTTTCCACGATGTATTAGAAACAAAAGAGGTTAGCAATGAATAGCGAAAACCAGCCATAAACCTATGTCATTGAAACTAAGATATTTACATGATTTTGCATTGGTGGTGGTCCTCAAAAAAAAGGGGTAAAAAATGAGGAAAAACTCCATTAAGTTGTTGAAAACAAATATAGAAAAAATGTCTGCTTTTCGCCTTTCCACGATGTTGATGAAAACAAGGCAGTTAAACCCATCTTTCCACGATGTTGATGAAAATAAAGGGAGTTAATTAAAAGGCAGTGACGAGTGACGAGTGACGAGAAACAGAGCCCGAAGTCCAAAAAAAACAGTGACAAGTGACCCATCGACAGGCTCAGAGCTTGCCCTGAGCGCAGCGATGGGGGCAGGCTCGGTGGCGAGTGACAAGCAAAGGCAAAACGACAGTGGCGAGTGATGAGTGGCGAGAAAAAAGTCCGAAAGCGGATAGGCGGGCAGGACGAGATCCTTCGCCAGGGTCAGGATGAAAGCGCGCGGGCAGCGCCGACGGCCCAACCCCCGCGTGACACACTACCCCATATCGGCTATCGGCGGTGGCAGGTGAGGGGATGAATCAATTTGCTGATTTCGCAAATCGCAAAATCGCAAAACACAAATCAGCGATGGCCCAATGACCGATCCCATGGGGGGGGTTGAACAAATCCTTTGACGACCTCTGGAACACCTTGTATCCTTGCTACACGTTCAGGATTAGGGTTCGTCGTAATCATGAATCTACGGGAGCAGACCATGCTGAAGCGCGCGAGCGTTGTGCTTGGCGTTGTGGTTTTTTTTATTGCCTTGCCGGGGGCCCAAGCGGCCGACGATCTTTATGGTTCCAAGGGCATAGTCCCCGAGGCGGTGCGCCAGGGAAATCTGGGGAGTTGCTATTTTCACGCGGTCATTGCTGCCTTGGCACAACGCCGCGCGGATACCCTTCGCAAGATGATTCAATCCAATCCTGACGGCAGTTATACCGTGACCTTCGGCGATGGCAAGAAGGAGACCGCTTACGCGGAGGACCTTCGCTACACCCACGACAGCGGGTATGATCTATCCGACGGGCTGTGGGTGGCGGTGCTGTTCCGTGCCTACGCCCAACGCGTATTGCGGGCGTCGTTGCTCCAAGCGATCGAGAGCAGCGATATCTTTGCCCTGCTGAAGCAGCCCGCGGAACAGTTGGTGGCTACCAGCGATCCGCTGGTGCTGGCCTATGATCGCGCCATCCGCGCGCAAGTGGACCAATATGGAAACATCGACCGGGCCAAATTAGAGACGGGCCTCAAGAAGGAAATGGCCCCCATTACGGCGGTACCGGATTCCGTGAAAGACTCCCTGATCGGTTTGCTTGAATCGGGTGGGTTCTTTGACAAAATGGTGACGTTTATTCAGCAGAATGGCGAGCTGTTTGGCGCCTATCGAGCCGTGGGCCAAGGCGGTATTGCCGACCGCGTGATGCAAACGCTGGCGGGGAGTACACATTTCCAGGAGAATCAATCCGCATCGCAGGCGGGCGCGGCCCTGGCCGACGCGGTCAAGAATGGCATGCCTATCGTGGCATGCACCGGGGGCAGCCAGTTTTACCAGGAAGTCGTCAAGGGGCAATCTCTACCGCCCGACACTGCTCCATGGTACGTCAACGCGCACTGCTACACCGTGCTGGGCTACGATTCCGGCGCCTCTACCGTGAACATGCGCAACCCGTGGGCGCGGCATCCCGATCCGGACGGGATTTTTAACTTGCCGGTCAGTACCTTTTCCCATGCCTACGCCGGGATTGTGACCCCCAATTAGGCCGGTGGGAAGAATACCTCCGGCGATGGTCGGGGAGTATTTGGGGAATAACGGCTGGCGTCAGTTGGTGGTTGCCCGGACGCTGCTTCCACGAACCCTGGGAAACCGGCCCTCCTCCGCGTCGTGCGTGGTATTAGGGTGGGCGGCGCGCCGCGCCACGACATTGTTTATAGCGCTCCGGACCACGTAAGCGAGGTCGGAGGCATTGAAGGGTGGGGCCAGGAAATCGAAGGCGCCAGTTTCTATGGCTTGCACGTAAAAGCGCGTGTCCACGACACGCGCCACGACGATTACATTCACCGGCTGCGCGGCCTTTTCGGCCACGGCCAGAACGTCGGCCCACGTGCCGTCGGGTAGTTGCGTGTCCGTGAAGACCAAAGGGGCGGGGTTCAGCCCGCCAAGCAAGCGCTTCGCTTGTGCTTGCGACTCGGCGTGAATGATGCTCATACCTTGGTGCTCCAGGGCGCCTTTGAGGGTCGCCAAGGTTTCGGAATTGTGGTGGACGAGCAGGGCTTTGATTCTCTCCGTCATAAGCGCTCCATCTAGATTAGCTGCGGCCTCGGTTCTTTCTGCTATCGCGCCAAGTCTCTCGGGCATTACACTTCATTGCCGGGTGAAGTTGTTCGAACCCGTGCCTGAAAAATCCGGGGGGCATTCCAGTGGCAAATTCATTATGCGAATAAGCCGCCCGCCCGTGCCGGACTCACGCCCTCACTCGGTTCTTCACCCGCCGGGCGCATTTCGAGCTACACCCGGCAGGCTCGCGACGTTCCTTGGGATTCCTCCTTCTTAGGGACCGTTCGTGATTACTTCAAGGCCACCTTAAAGCTTTTCTTATCCCGGGAAATGTCGATTTTGTCTTCCCGCGCCAGCCACCCCAGGGCGAAGCCGACGAGCTCGCCTGAGCCGTTAAGTCTTTTCTTTAGTTGGGCCAGCGTCTGCGGGCCGAACTCATTCAATATATGCCAAACTTTTCCAGCGGCAACACCCACATGCTCTTCCGTTTCTAGTTTCACCTTACCTCCTATGTATGTTCGGCAATAGCGGCCGTGGACTTTAGAGATTTTTTGCCGTTCCGTACCTTTTGCTACGGCACACACACGTACCCCGTACCTCGCGAACGAGATCTTCCCCCTTGTTTGAGAGTGGTTGTTGCTGCCGGGAGTCACCGGCTTACGGCGCCGTCATCATTGTGGCACAGCACACTGCCTGAGCTCTGGTGCTGAGGATACTATGCGGTTGAGCCTATAAAGCCGTAAGATAATAGTTTAGTCTGACGCTGGCACCTTGACAAACAAAAAATAGTTATAGGTCAAATAAGGTCTTGGGAATACCAGCCCGCTTGCCCACGGTGCAAAACTGTCGGGCATTCCTCATGGAATCACCGTTAAATATCCCCTCCCTTCGTTTCTATTCGATTGACTTCCGACATTTTCTAAGTTACTTTTAAAGGTTGTGTGACCGCCATTCATATCACAACCTCCGAGGAGTCCCATGCAATTTTCACAATTTCAGATAGGCGACAAAGTTGTCTATCCCAACCAAGGTGTCGGCATCGTTGAACAGATTTCTACTCGCAATCTTACCGGTCAGCCAGAAATGTTCTACTTATTAAAGCTCAGCTCCACGAGTATGCGAGTAATGGTGCCCTTGAGCAGTGTAGCCAACGTGGGTCTTCGCCGGGTAACCAGGAGCAGCGAAATTGGCAACATTCTCGACTACTTACAAAAGGGCCGATGTAAGTCCGCGGGTGACTGGAAAGGGAGATTCAAAGAAAACTCCGAAAAGATGCGGAGCGGTTCCCTGATGCAGGTGGCCGAGGTCCTGAAAACCCTTATTATTCTGAACCAAGCCAAGCCCCTCTCCTTCCGCGAGAAGAAAATGTTGGACCGCTCCTGGCAACTTCTGGTTGACGAGGTTGCCGTGGCGCGTGGTCTGGCCAAAGAGGCGGTGGAAGCGGCGCTGGTGAAGTCCCTCTCGAAGGTCAATCTCAAAGCGCCCCTTTCCAGCTATTTGGACTAATTCCTGCAACCCGTCCGGCCGCAACTTGCGGGAGGGACCCAAACAACCCACCGGCGCATTAGGTTGGAACGGCGCCAACTTTAATCCCCGCCCGGCCAACGTTCGGCCCTCCTCCGTTCCTTCTCCGGTTATGAGTCTCAAGGAGTCGGGGGGGGGAATCGGTGACCGCAGGTTACCGGCAACCCACTTATTAGCATCTCAAGAGGGAGAAAGCAGTTAGGGGCGGGAGCAGCCCTGCAGGGGAAGTTGGTTCCGGGAAATCCCTACGATCTCCACAGGTTTTCCACAAGATTTTGTCGGTCCCACCCATGTGACCACTACATATAGTGTTTTCCTCCTTGACAAAGCGAACGTGCGGAGTTAAATTCCCCCCTGCCGTTGCGGTGCCGGATTCAGCCCTGAGGGGGGCATAACCGGTAGCGGTGCATACGAACAAACAGATCGATCCGCTGTGACCAGGCCGCACCTGCGACAAATCAAACGAGGGCATGAACCCACTTTCTTGGAGGATTGTTATGTCAGAGAGGGATGCTGTGTCGACGGAAATCAAGTCCAGGGCCCCTGGTGCGGAAACAACGAGTAAGCATGGTATTTCGGTCAAACGGCTTTTCACCAAGGCGGGCGTGCATCCCTTTGAAGAGATCGAGTGGGAAGTGCGGACCGCCTCCATCCAGAACGATAAGGGCAAAGTCATTTTCGAGCAGCGCAACGTGGAAGCGCCCAAGGACTGGACGCAGACGGCCACCAACATTGTGGCATCGAAGTACTTCCACGGCAAACTGGGGACGCCGGAGCGCGAGTCGAGCGTGCGGCAGTTGATTAGCCGCGTGGCCGACACCATCGCGCAGTGGGGCGTGGAGGGCGGATACTTCCGCAGTGAGGAAGACGCCAAGATCTTTCACGACGAATTGACGCACATCCTGGTTCGGCAGAAGGCAGTGTTTAATTCCCCGGTTTGGTTCAATTGCGGCCTCTGGCACAAGTACCACCGTAGCTCCCAGGGGAGCGGCTGGTACTGGGACCCGGCCACGGGGGGCGTCAAGAAGGAGACCGAGGCCTACCGGCACCCACAGTGCTCTGCCTGCTTCATTAATTCCGTCCAGGATAACCTCGAGAGCATTCTGAACCTGGCCAAAGTGGAAGGGATGCTCTTCAAATGGGGTTCGGGGACGGGCACGAACCTTTCCCCCCTCCGATCATCGGTGGAGGCGCTGTCGGGCGGCGGCGTGGCCTCCGGTCCTTTATCGTTTATGAAAGGCTATGACGCCTTTGCCGGTGTCATCAAATCCGGGGGCAAGACGCGCCGCGCCGCCAAGATGGTGATCCTGAATATCGACCACCCCGACATTGAAGAATTCATTGAATGCAAGGCCAAGGAAGAGCGTAAGGCCTGGACTTTGGTGGATGCCGGCTACGATTCGGCTATCGACGGCGAGGCCTATAGCTCCATCTTCTTTCAGAATGCCAACAACAGTGTGCGCGCCACCGACGATTTCATGAAGGCCGTGGTGGAGGATAAGGACTGGACGACGCGCCACATCAGCACCGGCCAGATCGCCAGAACCTATCGCGCCCGCGACCTGATGAAGATGATCACCGAGGCCGCGTGGCAGTGTGGCGACCCCGGCATGCAGTTTGACACCACCATCAACAAGTGGCACACCTCGAAGGCCACGGCGCCCATCAATGCCTCCAACCCTTGCAGCGAGTACATGTTCCTGGACGACTCGGCCTGCAACCTGGCGTCTCTGAATCTGATGAAGTTCCTCACCCCCGACGGCAAGTTTGAGGTGGATTCCTTCAAACATGCCGTGGACATCATGATTACGGCGCAGGAAATCCTGGTGGACAACGCCAGCTACCCGACGGATCGGATCGCCAAGAATTCGCACGACTTCCGTCCGTTGGGACTCGGCTACGCGAACCTGGGTGCGCTGCTGATGGCCAACGGCCTGCCCTACGATTCCGATGGCGGGCGCGACTACTCGGCCGCCATTACCGCTCTCATGCACGGCGAGGCTTACCTCCAGTCGTCCCGCATCGCGGGGGAACTGGAGCCCTTCCCGGGCTTCCCGGTTAATCGCGACTCCTTCCTGGGCGTCATTTCCATGCACCGCCAGTCGCTCCAGCACATCAACGCGCGCAATGTTCCGGAGAACCTGTGGGAAGCGGCGAAAAAAACCTGGGATGAGTGCCTGGCCAGCGGCATGAAGTACGGCTACCGCAACGCGCAAGTCACGGTGCTGGCGCCTACCGGGACGATCGGCTTCATGATGGATTGCGACACCACGGGCATTGAGCCGGACTTGGCCCTGGTGAAGTACAAGAAGCTGGTAGGCGGCGGGCTGATCAAAATCGTCAACAACATGGTGCCCACGGCGCTCCTCAAGCTCGGCTACACCGACCAGGAAGCCTCCGAAATCGTCAATTACATCGACCAGCATGGCACCATCGAGGGCGCGCCGCACCTGAAGGCGGAGCACCTGCCGGTGTTTGACTGCTCGCTGAAACCCGCCAACGGCAAGCGCTCCATCCATTACATGGGCCACGTGCGCATGATGGCCGCCGTGCAGCCCTTCCTTTCCGGCGCCATTTCCAAAACCGTGAATATGCCGGAAGAGGCGACGGCGGAGGAGATCGCCAGCGTCTACACCGAGGGCTGGCGGCTGGGATTGAAGTCCATCGCCATCTATCGCGACCGCTCCAAGCGCTCGCAACCGCTGAATACCTCCGACGCGAAACCGAAGAAGGAGTCGGATGCCATGAACCAGAAGGCCGGAAATTCCAAGATGGTGAAGGTGGAATCCGCTCCGCAAGCCTACCGCCACAAGCTGGCCGATGAGCGCCAGGGCTTTCACCCATAAATTCGCCGTGGGACAGCACGAGGGCTACCTGACCGTGGGCCTTTACGAGGACGGCCAACCCGGCGAAATCTTTATCACCATGGCCAAAGAGGGCTCAACGGTTTCCGGCCTGATGGATTCCTTCGCCACCGCCGTTTCCCTGGCTTTGCAGTACGGCGTGCCGCTCAAAGTGCTGTGCGATAAGTTCAGCCATACGCGCTTCGAGCCCAGCGGCTGGACCCCCAACCCGGAAATCCGCTACGCCAAGTCGGTGATGGATTACATCTTCCGCTGGCTGGCGTTCAAGTTTCTGCCCCGCGACGCGCAGCCCCGCGAGGATGCCAGCATTCAGTCGCTGAATGGCACGGAGGCGGAAAAGGCCACGGAACTGGCCACGCAGTTCACTCGCGCCACGCGCCGAGGCCCCGCCCCATAGCGGATTCGCCTCCTCCATGAGCCAGGGGGGCTTGGTGGGCGTCAACCAAAGCGACGACGCCCCCAGTTGCGCCGATTGCGGCGCCATCATGGTCCGCAACGGCGCCTGCTATAAGTGCCTCAATTGCGGGAGCACCAGCGGGTGCTCGTAGGAGAACAGTAGGCAGCGGCACACATAGGGGGTAGCCACGGCACGATTCAAGCGGCGACAACCTCGGTGCTGACACCAGAAGGTTAGCAATGGGTCTTGAGGAAAGCATTACAAAGGCTAAGGAGTATTTGGGATCTCAACTGATTCCGGCAAAGGCAGCGTTTCACGTTTCAGATGGACAGGTCCTGAGACGCGAGGGCAGTTTCGTGGTGACCATGGGTGGCATGCTTGTGTTGCAGATTTTTGACCATGAACTGCTGGCCCCTCCTGATGACGATGCTTTCTGGAGGATGCTTGAGATGAAATGGCGCCGTGGGCTAGAGAGCTGGGAAGGGCCCGACAAAAAGACACGCCCAGGGTGAAACATGGTCCCACCGGCCAACGTCCTTGGGGTAGACGGTTTTTGGGAAGCAGGTAGTTACGGGACGCGAGGCATCGTACTTCGCGTCCTGACCACAATCCCCGCAGGGGATTTATTTGGTAGCCGGGGGCAACGCCCCCGGAACGCGGCCCCCATCATGACCTGACCCTGAAGGGGTCAAATCCTGAGCGTGACGAACCGCGGGCAAGAATCCAAGGAACGGCGCGATGCAAGCCTTAAGTTCTTATAATCCGCAGGGTGACTTGACGACCCAGATCGCGCTCTTGGAGTTGCGCGATCCCGCGAATGGATTACTCCCAGCACCCGTTTTGTCGCCGCGGGGCACTTTTCTCAAATTCGAGTGGGCGGATTGGCCGGAGGATCGTTTCGGCCGAGATGACCGAGAAGATTAAGGCGTTTTTCTCTGAACATCACGATCTCTCGCCCATAGAAAAGGGTTCCGAGGACTGGAAGATGATCTTCCCCGGAGAAAGTGACGGTGAGGCGGCGGCTGAAATTGGGAGGCGGCTTGAAGCTCACTTCCCGGGACGATTAGACTGGGTGATTGCTGAGCGAGATGCTCGTGGGAAGATTACAGCAAACAGCCTCATCGAATACGTTGGAGAAATCCTCTGGCACTTGTCGTGGCGTCATGTGAGCGCCGACCCAGCCAACGTCAAACTTAATGCCCAAGACGTGCAGCCGCTTAACGCGGCCATCCTCGACATCTCGAAGTGGGCCAGTTCGCGCATCCAGCCCATCTTGGACGCTTTACACGACAGGCTGAAGGCTCTTTACGGGGAGCGCTTCCGGGGCCTCTATGTTTTCGGCTCCTACGCGCGCCCTGATGCCGGAATCGACCTTGGCGAGAACTCCGATCTTGATGTGGCGTTGATCCTTTCTGACTTCGACAACCTTTATGAAGAGAGGGAGCGCTTCGGAGATATTGTTTACGATCTCTCCCTGGAACATGGGTTGGTTATCTCCGTGGTCCCGATTCGAGAAGTTGACTTTCGAGAGGGACAGACGAACTTTACCCGAGTGATTTCGTCTTACGCGATTCCCGTCAGATGACTCAGAATGTGCTGGCCCATTTGCGAAAGGCCCAGGAACGGCTCAAAGATGCTGAGGGCATGTTTTCTTTGGATCGCTATGCCGGGACAGTCAATCGCACGTACTACACCATGTTTGAGGCGGCCTCGGGAATGCTCGCGAGCCTCGGCCTGGAGTTCGAAAGCCATCAGGGCATAATCAGCAAATTCGGCGAGTTATTGGCCAAAACTGGAAGGGTCGAGCCAAGGTTTGGCCACAACTTAAAGGAAGCCTTTGAACTTCGTGAGGATGCTGACTACGCGCTGGACGCCAGAGCCGAAATACCACGTCACACTGCGGAGGCGGAACTTCGAAAGGCACGCGAGTTTGTGAAGATGGCCGAGGACTTCTTAGGGGGACCGGAACCGAAGGTTGAAGGGAATTGAGAGCTTGGCAGCGGCCTTGCTCGTGAACCGGTACGGGGCAGGGGAACTAAGAAACTGGGCCGGGGGGAAGAACACCCAAACTATTCTAAACACTGGCAGAATGGCTTGCGGGTGAAGCAGCGGTCCACATTGGGGGCAATGCAAAATCTTCACACCGCGGGGAGGTTTTTGCTTTGCGCTGCCTTGGGGACTTGGCCTGCGCAATACGAGATGCCAACAGTTGGAAGTTAACAGACAGTTTTGACTGTTAGCTGTGAGCTGTTGGCTGTCAGCTATTTTAACGGTGGAGGTGATTTTGAGCGCAGTAAAAACACCTGAGCGGATCGTGCTGGACGTGCGTGACGCGTTGCACGCGATCTGCTCCACGGGTAAGGGACGCTGCTGGCACTGCGACCGTCGGTTGCCGCGCGCGGAGGAAGCCGCGCGCACCGGTTGGGACGTACAACGCGTGCAGGGCGAACGCGTCGCCAGCATCATCCTGATTTGCCCCAGATGCCAGCTCAAGCCCAAAGGTATGAAAGCCCCTGAGCCCTCGCTAGCCGCGCGCTTGTAACCCCACCGGCTACGCCTCCCCCCGTCAGGATTCAGGAGGCCAGCGCCCGGAATTCTCACCTCCACATTCTTCCTTCTAACCGCAGTGGCGCGGAGGCGCAAAGATTTGAAAGCAAAGGGCCTTTTCTCTACGTCTCGGTGCCTCGGCGGTGAGATTGGCTTCGCCGATTCTGAATCCTTGATCCTGAATCCTCGATCCTAAATCCTACCGCCTGCCTCCCTGGTCGGTCCCCGCGATCTTCCCGGCACCCGCTTATTCCTTGATACCTGACCTTTCTTGCTGATACTTCGGGGACACGGACACAGAGTCGGCGATGGCGCTTTTTTTCCAAAAGCTCTTGAGCTTAATCAATAGCGGCTCCGTGACTTCCTGCCCTTTTGCGGCAATTAAGACTCCCTCCGTGGTTCGAACCTCGCCTTGCAAAACCATCCCCGTGGGGAGATCCGCAATCCCCATGGTCCTGACACCTTTGCCGGCCACCTCGGGTTCCAATTCCATCAACGCGTTGATGATCTTAGGATCCAAGCCTTGAATTCTCCGGGTAATGAAGAGAGCTGCATCCACGCGAGAGTGGTGCTTACGGAGAAAGCCGTCAAAGATGATGGCAGCGCGCAGGATTTGGGCGCCCAAGCGCCTTTCGGCCATTTCCCGATCGCCGGTGTCCCACTCGCTGGGCAGGGGCAGAAATTGATGGGCAATCATCCAGGCGATGGGTTCCATACGCGGAATGTTCTTTAACAGGTCCTGCGCGACCTGTGGATGGGTGGCGTATTGGCCTTCTTCCTCCGGCGAAAGTTCCTGGCCGGAATATACGGTTTCAAGCGTATGGGGATCGAGCGTGACGCAACCCAATTGCGACATCATGGCGGCAACTTCGAACTTCCACGGGGCGCTCAGGGACAGCTTGGTAACAACATGCTGGACATACCGGTGCACGCGCGCGGCACGGCTGAACGCCGCCGGGCTCACCAAACTGAGCACCTCGGTGAGGACGTAGACGGTGCCGCGCAATGTGTTCTCAAGCAACTCTCTTTCGGCGCAGACCAAGTGATATTGCGTGAGGCAGTCCGCGAGCGTCTTCACCAGGGTGTCCTTGTTGGCAGGTTTGCTGAGAAAGCGAAAGATGTTTCCTTCGTTCACCGCGTGGATGGCGACTTCAAGGTCGGAGCCGCCGGTCAGCATGACGCGAACGGTGTCGGGCGCAATCTTCCGGACCTTCAGCAGGAACTCAATACCGTCCATCCCCGGCATCCGCATGTCGGAAATCACGGCCCCGAAAGGCCCGTTTTGCTTGACCAGCAACAGGGCAGCGGCGCCACCCACCGCCGTAGAAACCTGGAAATCGTTGCGGAGCAGGCGCTGATAGCCTTGCAGTAAGACCGGTTCGTCGTCAACAAAGAGGATTTTGTCTGCCATAGCCTTTGCCGATTCGCGGAGAGGGCTTGGCGGACTCGGAACACACTTGAGCTCCAGGTACAGGTCCGCCATCTCCTTAATCGACGGATTGCGTCTGTTTCTTTAACCATTTACTGTCCGAACTGGAGTCGTAAATTGCATAACCGTATGGGGAAAGATTTGTGCCGGGCACGGGGTTGCGCACGTTGCAACTTCAGTCTGAAATGATAAAATTCTTTTCCGATAGAAAAGGAGGAGTGATGAAGGTTATCGACCCGGTTTGCAAGATGACGATTGATTCCGAAAAAGCCGCCGCCTCGAGCGATTACAAGGGCCAGACCATTTACTTCTGCGCCCAAGGGTGCAAAGTCAAGTTTGATGCCGCACCGGACGAGTACCTGAACAAATAGCGACGGGTTGGTAACATTGCTAGCTGTTCTTGACGCCATGTGCAGCCCGAGCCGCCGCATCTAAGAATCCACTTCCGCCTCTCACCCTGCATTTCCTTCCTCTGAATCGGCCTGCCCATGGTCTGCTCTCGGAGCGCCAGCCGCGGGTGCTCGAAGCTTGTAATGCGGGCGTCTCGCCTTGCCATTTCCAGTATACTATTGAGACCCTTTGACCCACATGAGCTGCACAGCGTCGAGGGGCGTATCAACATGACGGAAACCGATGGCGTGGTGCGCGCCTGGCAGTTCTGCGCGCGCTGCGGGCAATTGATGTTTGAATTTTACCGCTCGCCCGACGGCCATTTCGGCCTAGTGGGTGACGTGGGCGCGGAAGCCTCGGCGCGCGGGCCCGAGGTGCGCTGTCCAACGTGCGGGGCGCGCTACCGGTTGCTGGAACGCGTGGACGCCGTCGGGCAGCCGGTGGCACGACTTTAAAGTTATCAGTCATCAGTAACAGCTCGTTTCCGCGCGGCCGGGCGGAAGATGATTGATGACCGGTAATTGACAATTGCGAACTGGCGAAGCAATACTGACTTCATCAGGGACCCGAAGGGGACATTTCCATGAAAAATTTACAACCTCTATTATCTTTGCGGAGCGTTGGTTGTATCGGCTCCGGGTGGTTGATGCTGCTGTTCATTCTGAGTTCCGCAGCGTGGTGCCAAATGGTGCAGCCTTTGCCGACGCAACAGACGGTGATGGTGCGCGGCCATAAGATCGCATACTACGAGGCGGGGAAGGGAAGCACGGTGGTTCTCCTTCACGGTCTGGGGGCGGACTCACGGCACTGGGCCGCCAACATCGACGAGCTTTCCCAGAACTTCCGGGTCATTGCCGTAGACCAGATCGGCTACGGCCAATCGGACAAACCGCTGATGCGTTACACGGTGGAGAACTTTACTGATTACCTGCATGGATTTCTGCTGGCGTTAAAGATTCCCAAGGCAAGCTTGGTGGGCAACTCGCTGGGTGGCTGGGTAGCGCTGGACTTTGCCCTCCGGCATCCCCATAGGGTGGAGAAGTTGGTGCTGGTGGACGCAGCGGGACTGCGCCCGACCGCAGCTTTGAAAATGCCAGAGGGCGGACAGAAGCCCCTTTCGCTTCTGAACACGCGTTGGTTCTTTGATCTGATGGAGGCCAATAAAGAATGGGCGACCACCGACCTGGGACTCAATGCCTATGAGCGCCACGTGCAGAACGGCGACAGCTACACGGTGGCCAGTAGCGTGGCGGAAATGATCACGGGCCGAGATTTTGAAGACAAGAAATTGGGGAAGGTGCATGTTCCCACCCTGATCATCTGGGGGCGCGATGATCTGCTGATTCCCCTGCCCATGGGCGAACAGCTCCACAAAGGTATTACGGGCTCGCAGATGATCGTGATCGACGGCACCGGGCACATTCCCATGGTGGGTAAGCCCACGGAGTTTAATGAAGCGGTGCGGAAGTTTCTAACTCCCTCATGACTGACGAGAATTTTCTGCTGACGCCGCAGAACGTGCGCGATTACTTGGTGGAGCACGGTCTCGCGCGAGGTGAGGAAGAAATATCTGTCCGCGAGTTGGGCGGGGGCGTTTCGAATATCGTGCTGCTGGTGGAATGGCTCGGCAATCCCGAGCGGCGTTGGGTGATCAAGCAATCGCTCGGATAAGCTGCGCGTCAAGGACGATTGGCGCTCTGAACGCTCGCGCATTTATCGCGAGGCAAAATCCATCCGGGCGCTGCGCCCGGTGTTGGGCCCGGCGGCACTGCCGGAAGTGATTCATATCGACTTCCAAGAAATTTCTCTACGTCATGACCGCCGCGCCGCTGGGATCGCACGTGTGGAAGGATTTGTTGCTGGCCCGCCGCGCCGATTCGCAAGTGGCTCGCAACGCGGCTTTGCTACTGGCGAAGATGATCAATGCCTCGCGGGAAGATGCCTCTCTAACCTCACACTTCTGGGACCGCACGGTTTTCGATCAGCTCCGCATCGATCCTTACTATCGCACTACGGCTTCCCGCCATCCCGAATTGCGCCGGGAGTTTGATGATCTGATCGGGACGTCGCTCGAAATCCGCACCTCGCTGGTACACGGTGACTACAGCCCCAAGAACATGCTGGTGCGCGGTGAAAATATTTTCCTGATCGATTTTGAAGTCGGTGCATTGGGGCGATCCGGCGTTTGATGCTGCCTTCCTGATGAACCATCTCATCCTGAAGGCGTTCCACCAGCCCCCCGCGAGCCGGCAGTTCATCTCCCTCGTCTACGATTTCTGGAGAAGCCTGCTCGCCGCTTTGAGGCCGGAAGCCATTGCGGGGTTTGAGGCGATGACCCTTCGCCACCTGGGCGGTTTGATGCTAGCGCGCATCGATGGCAAATCGCCGGTCGAATATATTCAGGACGACGCGACGAAGGAGCGGGTGAGAAAAGCGGCGATCCGGATTCTGGTGGAGGGCCCGCGCACTCATGAAGACGCGTTAGGGATAGTGCGGGGGGAGATTCGATATAAAGAGTAAAGGGTAACCCGTATGGGGAAAAGATAAAATGTAAATGGTAAATGATAAAATGTAAATGGGAACCGCGAAGGGGGTGGAAGCAGATTGACCATGGAAGAGAATTCCGACTCGAAACCGAATCGCATTGCGCCCGATATTCGGGAGCGGACGGTCAAGTACGCGGTTCGAGCCATTGAGCTTTACCGGTTTGTGCAGAGAGGACGAGATGGAGCTGGCCGGATTATTGCCAAACAGTATTTGCGGTCCGCCACTTCGATCGGAGCGAATGCTGAAGAGGCTCATTCCGGCGAAAGTCGCGCGGATTTCATTCACAAACTCGGCATTGCGCAAAAAGAAGCCCGGGAATGTTCATATTGGTTGCGATTGATGGCAGACTCGACGATCGTTTCTTCCCATCGTCTGGCGGCCATTCGACGGGAGACGGAAGAGATTTACGCAGTGCTGACGGCAATCATTGTGAACGCTAAGCGGAAAACGAAAAGTCAGGCGGGCGTTTCCGGCGGTTGATTTACCATTTACATTTTACCTTTTACACTTTTAAGTCTTTAACATCGGGAAACCCAATGCCCAGGATAAACATTATTCACGCCCGCGAAATTTTGGATTCACGTGGGGATCCCACCGTTGAGGTGGACATATATCTTGACGACGGGGCGCGGGGCCGTGGCATGGTCCCCTCGGGGGCTTCGACGGGGAAGGCGGAGGCGCTTGAGTTGCGCGATGGCGACCCGAAGCGCTATCACGGGCGCGGCGTTCGCAAGGTCATTGAGAATGTCGCGCAAATCATCGCTCCCGCCGTGCGCGGCATGGAGGCGGGTGATCAAGAGGCGCTCGACGCTCGGCTGTGTGCGCTTGATGGCACCGAAAACAAAAGCCGCCTGGGGGCGAACGCTCTCTTGGGAGTCTCGCTGGCGGTGGCGCGCGCGGCTGCTGTGTCGGCAGGATTACCCCTCTATTCTTACCTGGGAGGGCAGGAGGCGGTGGAATTGCCGGTGCCCATGGTCAACATCGCCAGCGGAGGCTTGCACGGTGGCGGTAACATCGACTTCCAGGATTTCCAGGTGATCCCGCTGCGCGCAGAGCGTTACTCAGAAGCGCTGCACGACGTGGTATTGATATACCAAGCCATGAAGGACGTTCTCAAGGCGCGCGGTGTCTACTCCCCCGGTGTAGCGGATGAAGGCGGCTATGCTCCCCGGTTGGCATCGAACGAGGCGGGATTCGAAGTGATGGTGGAAGCCTTCGAGCGCGCGGGTTTCAAACCCGGCAAGGATGCTGCCATCGCCGTGGATGTGGCGGCAAGCCACTTCTACCATAACGGCCGCTATCAGCTTTCTACCGAGCGCGAGGAATGGAGCTCCCGCGATCTGGTTGAGCGCCTGGCCGCGTGGGCCGAACGCTATCCCATCCTCTCGATTGAGGACGGAATGGCGGAAGATGATGAAGCGGGTTGGAAGCTGCTCTCCGAGCGGCTGGGCAAGCGCTGCCAGTTGATTGGCGATGACAATTTCGTTACCAACCCCCGGCGGCTGGCGGAGGGAATTCGCGACGGCATTGCCAACGCCGTGCTGGTGAAGATGAATCAGGTTGGTACCCTGAGCGAAACGCTGGAAGTTATAAGACTCGCGCAACGAGCCGGCTATCGCACCGTGGTCAGCGCGCGCTCCGGCGAGACCGAAGATGATTCCATGAGCGACTTGGCGGTAGGCGTCGGCGCGGGGCAGTTGAAAGTGGGCGCCATTACGCGCTCGGAGCGCTTGGCGAAATACAACCGCTTGCTGCGGATCGAAGAACACCTGGGCAAACGCGCGGTGTATCGCGGGGCGGATATTTTCCGAGGCTTGCAGGGGAGGGTAGTGGTAAGTTGAAAGGGAGAACCTTCGGGTTTGGGTGATCGGCCGGCGTTGCGGCCAAGCAATCGGAGAGGGAAGCGAAATTCATGATCATGCGGCGGGCATGGCAGGCACACGGAAAACTCGCACCCGCATTATTGTTTGCGGGGCTTGCGCTGTCGCCGATCCTTGCCCGGGGAGTTGGTAAGCCCGATTTCAAGCCCGGTTACAACTTCTACTCTCCCCAGGAGGACGTGCAGTTGGGGAAGGAATCCTCCGCGCAGGTGAACAAGCAATTGCCCTTGCTGAACGACGCCGGAGCCCCTGAAGTACCTCAACAGCTTGGGGAAAAGGCTGGTGGCTTTTGCGCCGAACAACCATGCGGAGTACGCGTGGCAGTTCAGGATCGTCAACAGCGCGGAGATCAACGCCTTCGCTTTGCCGGGCGGGTACATCTATGTGAACCGCGGGGTGTTTGAGGCCGCCGAAGATGAAGCGCAACTCGCCGGGGTGATTGCCCACGAATCCGGCCACGTGGTGATGCGCCACGGAACCCACATTGCCTCGCAAGCCGTCCTGGCGCAGGGGGGCATGGCCATCCTGACCAGCATTTTCGGCCAGAGCGGCAGCCTGACCAGTCAACTGGCGCAACTGGGCCTCGGCCTGGGAGTGGATTCGCTGCTGCTGAAGAACTCGCGCACCGCGGAAACGCAGGCGGATGAGGTGGGCACTTACATTCTTTACCAAGCCGGATACGATCCCCACGCCATGGTGCAGTTCTTCCAGATCATCGCCAAGAAATATCCGCAGCGCACCCTGCAATTCTTTTCCGACCATCCCAATCCCGAGAATCGCATCAAGGACGTGGACGCAGAGATTGCGCAATTGGGTCCGCCGCGGGGGGCGAAGACGGACAGTCCGGAATTCGAGGGGCTAAGCAGTACCTGGCGGCACTCCCTCCACCGCCCGAGCAGAAAGGCACGCCAAAAATCGACGCCAAGAAGCAACCCCCGCCCCTGCCCTCCGCGAACCTGATTCGTTACGATGGCAAGATATTTACCCTCGACTACCCTGACAATTGGCAGTTGCAGCGCAGTGAGGATAGCGTGGCGCTATTTCCTCCCGGGGGAATGGTGACGGGCGCCGAGGGGGAAACCGCGCAAGCTTACGGCGCAGCGGTCAGCCTCTACGCGCCCCCGCAGGGGAATTGGGGGCTTGTGGATGCGACGCAGGAACTCGTCGAGTCGATGCGGCAGTCGAATCCCCAAATGCATGTCTTGCAGCAAACCGGCATGAACCTGCGCGGCAACCCGGCGGTCAGCACCCTGCTGCAGAATGATTCCCCCATTGAGGGACAGAAGGAAACGGACCATATGGTGACGGTCCGCCAGGGCGACTCTGTATTGACTTTCATCTTTATCGCTCCCGCCGGCGCCTTTGAATCCTACGCTCCGACCTTTGACAAGATATTGCAGAGTATCGATTTGGCGCGATGAACAAAGTGGGAACTATCCCTGTTCTGCGTGGTTTGCCGCACGATTCCTCCGGGTTTGCCCCCTTCGGATTTTCAACGCAAAGCTAACTTCATGAAGCCATTAGGGTTAGTTGCGGGCGCTCGCATCCTGGATGGCAGTTATCATGCAGGAAGCAGGGGCGAAATGACAGAACCCACAAACTTGAAAAAGCAAACACGCCTACCTGACACTTCCAGCCAAGTGGTTCGCCAGCGTTGGCTGGACCTGCTCGATTTGAGTTACTCCACCCGCCGAGTGACCCAACAAGAAATTGAACCCGGTGTTCATGCCGTGGTCGTTCCGGCAGCATGCCGGAAGGAAACGAACCAAGATTTGGTCGAGGTTGAAGTCCGCGTGGCATCGAGCCATGTCCCCGCCATGGCGCGGGGCGTGCGTTTGGCGCTCGAGCGCCTTGGCGAATTTCGCCCTGACCCTGCCGAGCGGACTATCGCGGGTGGATGGGCGCGTGGGGCAAGGACATTGCGGCGGGTGAAACGCTGGTCACCGCCTTTGTCGATCTTGCCTATCTGGAAGCCGCGCTGCTGGCCCGCCTCTGGGACCATGGAGTGCTGGTGGAGTTTGGCTCGCCGCTGGCGTTCTTCCGCCGCGGGGCATTGACCGATTACGTCAACGTATACGAAGCCGTGGTGGCCATGGTGGCGGAAGGCGGTTCGCTGGCGGACACCGCGGACCGGTTGGCCCCGGAAATCCTGAAGACGCCTGCAACTTTACGCAAACGCTTACCTTCAGCTCTCCTCATCTATTCTCAAGCCGCCTGGCACATCGATCGCGACAATTTTGTGATCAAAGTCCCGGATTCGCGTCTCTCCCTGGCTCTGCAATACTGGGAACTGCAGGGGGATCACGCTTCGGGGCAAAAAGTTCTGCACGGCTGGCGCGCCCGGATTGAGAAATTATTGCAACAGGCGGTTTCCAGCCCGGATAACGAATTCCCCAAGTCGTTTGCGGCCTGATCCACAGATGCGGATATAATTTCAGGACCGTGGCAAGGGCCAATAGCAAAGCGACAATGTTAGCGGGGGTGTGGGCAGCGGTGGCGATTCTGCTCGCCCTCGCGTCGGCATCCGGGCAAGTGCCAGGGCAGGGGCCGGGCCAAAGCCCTCCTCCGCCTCCGTTCCACATTCCCCACATCGGAGGCTCCCGGCAGGAGCGGCCCCAGCCGGAGACTCCCACGGAGGGGCAGGTCTACATCCTGCTCTGGTTCGACACGGAAGACTACATCCTGCCGCAAAGCGACGATGCCGCCAAACGCATTGCGGTGTTCCTGACCGCAGCAGGGAATTCCCGCGACCTTCAAGGTTGTGGGCGAAAAGGCGCGCGTGCTCCAGCAGCGCCAGCGGCAGGATGTAATCTCCGCGCTCGCCCAGCATGACATCGGCTATCACTCCAACACCCACAGCCAGCACCCCACCGTGGCCGAATACGAATCCAACCTCGACTGGGACACGGGAGTGGAGGAATTTACCCGCCGCGAGCGTCCGGGCTTTGACGATGTCGCTCACATCTTCAGAAAGACTCCGGTGGCTTACGGACAGCCGGGCGTTTCCTGGGCGCCGCAGGCTTTTCCGGCGCTGCAAAAGTGGGGCGTGCGCGTCTATCTGGACGAAGGCAAGCAGGTGGGATTGCGAGGCCGGCCCTTCTGGTACGGGGGCTTGCTTAACATCTTCAACACGCGGGTGGGCGAGCAACTGCGCCCCGACGCCAATTGGTCCAACCTGGACATGGCCAAAGCCCGATTCCAGGATGCCTACCTCACCATGACTTCGCGGAAAGCCGGCGGCGTTATCAGCGTGTACTTCCATCCCTGCGAATTTGTGCATAAGGAGTTTTGGGATGCGGTGAATTTCCGCGACGGAGCGAACCCGCCGCCGAGATCAGTGGAAGTTGCCGGCCAGTGAAGACGCCGGAGGAGACGGAGAAGGCTTTCCAGTATTTTGAAGATCTTGTGCGTTTTCTGAAGTCATTCCCGCGCGTCCAGTTCCTTACCGCTTCCGGCGCGGCGGAGAGGTTTCGTGACCGCGCGCAGATGCACGTCTTCTCGACCCAGGAAGTCGGCGCCATCGCCGGCCAGGTGGATCCCGACGTGTCGTTTCAGGTGGGTGACAATTTCAACCTCAGCGCGAGCGAAGTTTTTTATGTGATCAACAAGTTCCTGACGGGAATCATCCAGCGGCAAGGGGCCGAGGCCGCTCCTGCTGGAGCGCACCCCTTACGGCCCGGCCTCGGCGCCGGAGCCGCTCACCGCGAAGCTGGTGGCGCCTTGGGAGCAGGTGGCGCGCACCGTGCTGGACGTCCAGGACGATCTGGACAAAACCGGACGGATTCCCAGCGCCATCTGGCTGGGTAGCCAATCTGTCCCCCCGGAGAGCTACCTTGTGGGCATTGCGCAAGTTGCCCAGAGCCTCATGCAAAAAGGCCAACTGCCGGATACCGTCACTTTTGCGCCTGCCCGCCTTGCCGCTGCGGATTATGTCGCCGATGACTCCCCCGACCTCTGGGACTGGGTGATATTCCCCCACGGTTTTCATGCCCCAAAGCTGATGTCGCTCGCCAAGCTCCAAGCATGGACATTAAAGCCGGCGTTGCGGTAAGTCCCAGGATGCCAAAACCAGCCATAATGACCTAGGGCAGATTGAAGCTGTGAAAAAATCCCATGGTAGCGGCGGTCGCTGACCGTTGGCTTTATGAATCAACAACTTCGGCGGTCAGAGACCGCCGCTACAAATCATGACGAAGATTTCTTCACAGCTTCGGATAGAGCCCAGCCCGGATGTTGACATTATGTCTATATTATTATCTACAAATAAAAGGATATCGGATACTCTTTTTCATATTGCGATAATGTTAATGATA
The DNA here is from genome assembly GCA_963810005.1 of uncultured Acidobacteriota bacterium. Taxonomy (GTDB): domain Bacteria; phylum Acidobacteriota; class Terriglobia; order UBA7540; family UBA7540; genus Bog-366. The sequence goes on along the minus strand of CAWELY010000014.1, from coordinate 122,813 downwards.
CTTATCGCGTAGACTTACCTTGTAAATTCAATTACTTACAATTGGACCAAGTTTGGCTGCAAGCTTGCAAATGTTTTCGGGTTGATTAGTCGGGACTCAGCCTCGCGTTCTGTCCTGATCAAGGTGAAGCGAGTCTTAAAAGTCATTTCCTTCTTCCCACGCACGGGAGTTAGCCAGTGGTCTTGCGGATCAATCTGGCTCTTATATCAGGACCAGATGAAGATCGAGATATTATATTAAGTCAGGAGGTCTTATGCGCAAGTGGACACAAGGATTTGCTCAAGCTTCGATGCTGGTGCTCTTGGCTGGCCTCGTAATGATCTTCGGGCCTGCCGTGAACACAAGCCGGGCCCAGGTGACCAGAGCGACGATTAGCGGAACGGTGGCGGATCCGACGGGCGCTGCCATCCCAGGCGCCATGGTGTCAGCCACTAACCTTGGTACGAGCGAAAAGCGCACGGCTGTCACTAGTTCCGCAGGGATCTACGTGCTCACCGAGGTGGATCCGGGCAATTACTTGATTACGGTGACGGCCCCGGGGTTTTCCACCTTGGAGGAGCGCGGGATCAAGATTGATGTAGCCGCCCGGCTGGGAATGAACTTTGCCCTGGAGGTCGGGAAGACCAGCACCACCGTGGAAGTGAACGCGGTGGCGCCCGTGGTTGAAACCACCAATAGCACGATATCCGACGTGGTGTCGGAAGAGAAGGTTATCGACCTTCCCTTGAATGGCCGCGACGTTTACAACCTGGTTTCATTGGAACCGGGTGTCGTGCCGGGCACCGGCATAGGTCGTGGTGAAAATGTATCGTCCAATGGCCAGCGCGAAGCGTCGGCCAACTTCATGCTGGATGGCGCGGACAACAATCAAGTCGGTCTCACCGGGTTCAACACCTCGGTGGCCTTGGATGACGTTGCCGAGTATCGCGTTCTTACCAACAACTATTCGGCGGAGTTCGGCCGCAGCACCGGGTTCATCGCGGACACCATCACCAAGACCGGAACCAATAAATTCCACGGCGTGGGTTACGATTTCTTGCGGAATAGCGCTCTTGACGCCGCCTCTTTTCAGAATAATGCCACCGGGCAACCCAAGGATATTCTCCGCCGCAACCAGTACGGCGGCAACGTGGGCGGACCCATTCGCAAGAATAAGACGTTCTTTTTTGGGTCCTTCGAATCGACCCTGGTGCGCCCGGCCGGCCAGCTTTTCGGCGCCCTAGTGCCGACCGCCCATTACATTGAATCGCTGCCGACCGGCTCTTACGGGGCCCAGATTTTTGCTAAGTACGCCCCCCCCGCTCCCAATGCCGGCGGTTACGCTAGTAGCCTCGGCAGCACTACGTGCGGGGGTGTGCCGTGCGATGCGAGCAACGCCGACGAGGGCTTGGTGCAATACCCCACCGCCGCGGCCTACCAAAACACCTACTATGTGACCGGCAAGATCGATGAGAATATCAATGACAAGAACCGGCTTACCGGCGCGTTCCACTATGAACGGGACCGCTATCCTCAGGACGGAAACGTTAGCCCTTACAAACCCTTCAACACGCCGTACGTCGGGGATGATCGCAACTTCAATCTGAATTACACTCGCACCTTCTCCAACACGATCGTTAACGAGGCCCGCGCCGGCCTGAATCGGGGACTCGCCGGCTACCCGTGGCCCGCGTCCGTGAATTTCCCGGGCATGAGTGAAGACCTGACCGGCGTGGCCTTGCCGAGCCAGAATAGCGACCTGCCTCAGACCTTCACGGAGAACACCATTTTTTACAATGACCTCCTGACCATCACCCGGGGCAGATCGACTTACAAGATGGGCGGAGATTATCGCCGCATTCGCAACGGCTCGGTCTTTGCCGCTTACGAGTATGGCTATTTTGAGTTTAACAGCCTGGGCACGCCCGCCGGCGCCCCGCCCGACTGCGACCCCAACGATAATACAGGGTCAGGCTGCACCTTCTCGCAAGACTCACCTTACCTCGAGGTGCAGTCGCTGAATCCCACGATCTCCACTCCGACCCTGCCGGAGCCTTACCGCGGCTACCGTCAAAATGAAGGGGCTCTGTTCTTCCAGGATGATGTTAAGGTCTCCCGCAAGCTGACGGTGAACGCGGGCCTGCGTTGGGAGTACTTTGGTCCTCCCCACAATTTCCGTACCCCGATTGACTACACGGTCCTGTTTGGGTCCGGTAGCGACATCTACCAGCGCATCGCGGGAGAGTATACCTCCCAGGTGATCAACAACCCCGGGGATTTGAAGGATTTGGTATGGCACAAGCAATACAAGAACTTTGCCCCGCGCTTGGGCTTTGCCTATGATCCCTTCGGCGACGGCAAGACGGCCATCCGGGGCGGCTTCGGCATCGGTTATGACCGCCTGTTTAACAATGTCTTTGAGAACATCCGGTTCAACCCACCGGCGTCTTGCTTCTGCGAATTCAGTCCCATCGCTGCCTTCGGCCTCCCATCGTTCACCTACAACCCCTTCGATCCCGTGGCCGGCGTTTCGTCGGTCTCCTCGGCCGGCGCGGAGCTTCGCCACATGGATCAGAATATGAAGACGTCGTATGCTGAAAACTTCTTTTTCGGGGTCGAGCGGCAACTCGCTCCCGAGACCGTCCTTACCGTCAACTATGTGGGAACCGGAGGGGTAAAACTATACACGATAAACAACATCAATCGCGTGAACAGCCAATGGTTCCTGGACCCGAGCTGTTATGTCGCAGCCACTGGGACCGATAACTGCGGACGTCTTAACAACAACTTCGGGGACGACAACTTCCGCAGCAATGATGCGCATTCAACTTACAGTGGTTTGCAGGTGGAATTGATGCACCGTTATCACAACGGTATGGCGTGGCAGGCCAGCTACACCTGGGGACACGCCATCACCAACTTCAGTGACGCTTTTTATAGCGGTCCGACGGGGGATATTGACTTCACGCAGGCTTTCAATCCGGGCGCCGACAAGGGCAATGCGGATTTCGACACCCGGCATAATTTGGTGGTCAATTACAATTACGAACTCCCCTTCTATCGTGACCAGAAGGGCTTGACTGGGCACGTCCTGGGGGGCTGGACCTTGAATGGAATCACCTCTTACAGGACCGGCCTGCCCTTTACCGTGTACGAAACCGACGATCCCAATGAGGACAACGTGAAAAACGACCGTGCGAACGTTGTTCCGGGTGTGGCTTGGAAGGAAGGCCTCATCAGAACGGGCGCGAGTGGTCCAATTCCCGGGGGCGTACAGTTCTTGAACGTCAACGCTTTTTCGGCCGTGCCCCCTGCCTTCAATACGGCCGCCGGCAATGAATCACAAGGTGAGTTCGCTGGGCCCGGATCGTGGAATTGGGACATCGGTTTGCACAAAGACTTTAAGATCAAGTATCTGGGCGAGGCGTCGAAACTCGAATATCGCGCTGAGTTTTTTGATGCCTTTAATCACGCCAACTTGGGTGGGCCCACCAATAATTTCGATTCCGGCAGTTTTGGCCAAGCTACCTGGAGTGGCCAGCGCCTCATCCAGATGGCGTTGAAACTCTACTTCTAACCTCAGGCAAAACGAAACCTCGGGGGGGCTCGCAAGAGCCCCCCTTTTCTATCAGGTCTCAGTCGTGATATGCTGGGAGACGGAATCATCACCTACCACAACTTACCGAGACAATGAGGAGGGTATCAAGTATGCAGCAAATGAAAACTCGGGGTGCGATGGCGAGAAGGCTCATGGCTTTCATTCTCGTCACATTCTTCGCGGTTGGCTTGGCGTTCGGGCAGGCAGGGCGGGTCACGCAGGTCGAAATCCCGTATGAGTTTACCTTCGCTTCGAAGGTGCTGCCTGCGGGGACGTATACCTTCTCAGTGACCGAACCTATGCTCCGGAGTGGAATCGGCCACCGGCAGGGCGTTTCGCGTCGATCATCATCACTCGGATCAGCGGGCCGACCGAATTTCTTCGGGACGGCTCTCTTGTATTCGACAAAACGGGTGGCGGCCACATCCTCTCCGAAGTATGGATGCCCGGGACGGATGGAATACTTGTTGCACAGCATCCCGAAAAGCCACAGTCGCGATGTCTATATTACTTCCGGTCTGAACCAGACCCGCAACGTCTCTGGAAAGGCGGCTTACAATCGGACGTGCGGCAAATGTCATGGCCCGGACGGCAAGGGTGATGAGAGAGCGGACAAATTCTTCAACATCACAATTCCGAGGCTCAGCTCAGCAGAGGTGCAAGGCAAGTCGGACGCGGAGTTGAGGGAGATCATCACTAAGGGCAGCAGCGCGATGCCTCCTGTCGAGATCGATGAATCCGGGTTCCGGCATCGTCTCCCGGAGCAATCCGTGGACGCTGTGATTGCTTACCTGCGTACTCTGAAACAGTAGTACGGAGTGAAAGCTCAGCGCTCAAGTTATAAATCTCGGCAGCATCCTAATACCACGGGTGCCGCATCGTTCACGTTTGAGGTATGCGCCCCACCCGCAGAAACGACCTCACCGCATCTGAGCCCATGCCTGATTGCAGCATCGGTCGGGCGCATACATGAAAGGCAACGTACACGCGACCCGTGCAAATGGCACAAAGCCACCACGAAGTGATCGGTATTGGCTTTAGCCTGCATTTACGACTGCTTCAACGTTCGCAAGTAACGAATTACGGCGTCCACCGAATCGGGATCGAGAAGGTGTTGCACCGTGGCTTGCCCCACCCGGACAGGATCCATCATACGTTTGCCATGGCTGATAATGTCCTTCAACTCCTCGTCCGATTTTGACTGTACATAGGCGGAATCAAGCTTGGGAACCGGGGTCTTGAAGAACTTATCCGCCGCCGGGTTGCCCTGACCGTTGGGCCCGTGGCAGCGGGCACAGGTGCGTTCGAAAACCGCCTTCCCCGAAAGATTGGGCGTCGGGCTCGCGATAACCGCAATCACCAATTCATGTTTGGCTTGTTTCGGCGTAGTGCTCACCAACACTCCTTCTTCGCCGGGTATCCATAACTCGGAGAGCACGTGCTTGCCTTCGTAGGCGTCAAAGACCAGGCCGGTGTCCTTAAAAATGGAGGTCCCCCCGAGCTGGGTGATGATCTGTAGTCTCACCTTCCCGGTTTTGGCGCCGGTGATCACGACGGACTGCTCGCTGATGTTAAGCTTAAATTGATAGGTCCCCGCCGGAAGCGACGTGCCGTGTGCCTCGAAGGCGAACGGAACACTCGCGCGTAGGACGGTCACAGTCTGCCCGTGCGCAGACGCAATCGCCAACAGGGTTAGGACGCTGATGGTGGTGAGATTTCTAGCCGTCATCTGTAGAGTGGTCATGAAAGCTTCGCCTTGTTTAGTTGTTCAGATTTGGGGATGTCGAAGCCACAGCCTGCGCACGCGCGGCAACTGTTGACGCTGCCCGCGCCGCGGCTGCTAGGGCCAGTGCCGCTGGCCCCTACATGCTTGGTTTCGGCTCCGCCGCGCTGCGCGATCCGCTCCCACACCCTCTGGTCAGGGGGTCAGTTTGCTGTCGTAACGGCAAGCTTACCGCGTCCAATAACGGTGTAAAGCCAGCTCTACATCAAATTGATTCTATTCCCTACCCTTTTCCTGACCTTAGGTTCCTGTCTCCAAAAACACGACAATTTGTCAATTTCCAAATTGTGGATACGAAATAACATATAACCCCGGTTTTTGACAACTATCAAATACGTATCGTCCTTATTTTCAGTGGAATTTATCCCAAGGAAAGAATTTGCCGATGGCCCATGTATTGCTTTGCCCTCGCTTGGGGTGTCTTCGACGACGTCTCATCGTCGCTATGAGTTGTCTTGGTTCGGTAACCTTCTGAGATTGGGTTAAAGAATGAGAGCACTTCCCGACTCCGCGTTCGCCGCTGGAGCCTCAGCCTCGTGGTCAGTTTGCAGTCTGCTGCGCCAAAAAGTAGTTATCCAACAGACATATTGCCGATTGGTCCACTTAATGTCACCGATAAACAAAATTGATTGGACCTCTCTTCCGTCACATTCTCAGAATGGCGCGCTGGCTCGATTCTCACCCGAGCGTTTGCATGCGCAGTAATTCTGACTTCCGGTTTGTAGATCATCCCGGTTTCGCTTGGAAACCGTATTTCCCCGTGTGGGCGGAATCAAGCAGACCGTTATTTTCGATAGCTTAAATACGCATTAAGTCTTAATTGAAATCATCAGGGGAGAATGCCATGTTGAAGTGGATCCGAAATAGCTGGCAAGTCATTACCTTGGTACTTATTTCGTTGTGCTGCCTCGTGCCGAGTGCATCAGCGCAAGTGCGCGGAACCTTTACCGGTTCGGTAACCGATCCCACGGGCGCGGTCATTCCCGGAGCGACGGTGACGGCGACGAATGAGGGCACGGGTGTAGTCACGGCGCGCCCTACCAATGGCGAGGGCCTCTACACGATCCCTGATCTACAGCCCGGTTACTACACCGTGCGGGCGGAAGCCCAGGGCTTCAAGATCATTATCAACGCCCACATCGAATTGACGGTGGGTTACACGCAACGGGTGAACTTCAAACTGGAAGTCGGCGCGGTGACTCAACAGGTTACGGTTGAGGGCGAAGCCACCCAGGTTGACACCGAAAGCAACCGCATGTCGGATTTGGTGACTGCACAGCAAGTGGAGAACCTTCCCCTCAATGGCCGCAACATTTTCCAGATGATTCAGCTTGCGCCGGGCGCGGTGAACGCCACCGCCATTGACACGGAGCCGGGGAACCGCGGCTTTCAGACCGTGGTGAATGGCGCCCGCGTGAACATGAACGGCTATCAAATCGACGGCATCGTGGATAAAGGGCTGAGCGGCGGGAGCGACACCCAGCCGGCCGTGGACTCGGTGCAAGAGTTCCGTGTGGATACCGAAATCTTGTCTGCCGAATATGGGAGCACGGTGGGAGCCTTGACTCAGGTCTCAACCAAGTCCGGCACCAACCAGTTTCATGGCGATGCTTATGAGTTTGTGCGCAACAACGTTCTCGATGCGCGAAGCTTCTTTGAAACGAACAAAGTCGACCAGAATAATAACGAGATCCCTGGCACAGCCCGCAATCCCTTCCGCATGAACCAGTTTGGTGCTACCCTGGGCGGCCCCATCAAGAAGGACAAATTGTTTTTCTTTGCTTCTTACGAGGGTGAACGATCGCGAATCTTTATCCCCGAGCAGGAGTTCATCGAAACACCCCAATTCGCCAGCCTGGTTGAGAACAACGCTCCCAGTTCCGTCGCGGCTTTGCTTTACAAGAATTTTCCCGGCCCCATACCCCCTTCCTCCACCACCCAAACGCTCACCACGTATCTCACGCAGACGAGTGGGTTTGGCCCCTGTTATGGACTGACATCGATAACCGCCGGTTGCATTTCGGCATACGGCCTTGATCCAACAAGCGGCCTGGGAGCGGCCTTGCTTGGCAGCCCCAATTTACCCACCTATGGGCCTGTAAATGCCGCAGCCGAGGTTGAGACCTTTAACCAGTTTTATAACGGGAACCAGTTCAGCGGGCGGATCGATTACAGTGGTGACAAAAACAAGGTGTTCGGCAGCTACTTTTTTGACCATTTTGCCGATCCCCATTACACCCCGGCAGCCAACGGCGGATCGGCCACAGCCTTGGTGGGCGTACGCGGCTTCACCAGTCCCGATAAAGACAGCGATCCCCATTTGGCCCTAAACTGGACGCGGACCATCAGCCCCACCATGGTGAACGAGATGCGCGCCGGCTGGGTCCGCAACATTGCCGACATCGCCTCTCAGCGATTCGGGCGTTCCGGAAATCACTTCCCCATCACGGCAGAAGTGAGACTTCGGCAACTACTCCGGATATCCGCAGATCTTCCACGAGGAAGAATTCCAGTACTCGGACATGGTCACCATGAGTCACGGGAAGCACACGCTGAAATTCGGTGGCAGCATCCAGCGCAATTATGAAAACAGCGAGTTTAATGTGGGTCGGCCGTCTATCGATTTCCTGGATAGCGTCGGCTTTGCCGCAGGCATGCCCATTTCGGAGGCCGCGGGTGTCGAACCCGGAGCGGTTGATCAGTCGACCGGCATTTCCGAGGGTAGCGCGCATCTTGCTAGCAACATCCGGGCGTGGCGGAATTGGGAATTTGGCGCCTTCCTGAACGATACCTATAAAGTGACTCCGAGGCTCACGCTTATCTTGGGTCTGCGGTACGACCTCTACAGTCGCCACACCGAGAAGTACGGTCACGGCACCATGTTTGTTCTCCCCTCGGGCAGCAATCTTACCGACGCGCCTGGAGGGAATAAACTGCTTCGAAGATGTTGCGGGCGACACGGGGACGACGGCCAGCCATGCGATGGCGGCTTCAAAGCCACAAACGGGGCTATCGCTCCCGGGGACCATCATGATTTTGGCCCGCGATTGGGTTTTGCCTATGATGTCACGGGCGATGGAAAGACCTCCCTGCGGGGCGGCTTTGGCGTCTCTTACAACGGCGAGGTTTATAACCCCCTTTCCAACTCGCGTTGGCAGCCGCCCTTTTATTCGTTTAACATTGCGGCTGCTCCACGGGCGTCAACTACTCCGGGCGCGGCGAATACCAATGATTGCGTGTTTGGCCCCAGCAACGGGGCAATGCCCACGTATACGGGATCTCCATCGAACGTCGGTGCCGGTCCGGCGGCAGCCACCTTTGGCGCCTTTGCCGGAAATATCCAGGGGTGGAATCCTTACAACGCCAATGCGGCCTTCTTGACCGGCATTGTCCTTCAAAACGACTTCCCTGATCCCTATGTTTACGGCTCGCAAGTCAGCTTGGAACACCAGTTCGCGGGGAATGTTGTTCTCAAGACATCCTGGGTGGGAACCTTTGGCCACAAGCTCCTCCGCGCCGAGGATATTAACCGCTATTTTAATTCTGTGAACGAGAGTACGGGGTGCCCAGGCACCGGTTTTGCCAACTGCATGTTTGGCCACCTCCGTACCTGGGAGAACGCGGTAAACTCCAACTACAACGCTCTCCAGGTGGTCCTGGATAAGAGGATGAGCAAGAACCTGGAGCTGCACTCGAATTACGAATGGGCAAAATCCCTTGATTCTCGTTCCAGTTGGCACGATGCTGCCACCACTTCCAACGGCGCCGCCGAGGGCTATAGTGAAGACCAGGCCCTATCCCGGCCTGGATTACGGAGATTCTATTTTCGATGTTCGCAACCGCTTCGCGCTGAGCGCCGTCTACTCGCTGCCCTGGATGGCCAGCCAAAGGGGCTTTGCCGGCCATCTGCTGGGTGGATGGCAAGCGAACACCATCCTCCAGATCCACGGTGGGTTTCCCTGGACGCCGTACTGCTACAAATATACAGGAGAACAGTCGTGTGATTTCAACCTGGATGGCGTCTCGAACGACCGGCCGAATCAGCCGGCCTTTGGAAATCACGCCTTCAATACCAGCAACGCCGCCTTTGAACTCGACCACCCGAATGTCAACTTGAATCCGGACTCGTTTTTCTGCAACCCTTCAGATTTCTATCGCGGGCTGCTCGCCGCCCAATACTACGCCGGCCTTCGCTCCCTTCGACGGCAATCTGGGACGCAATACCTTCCGGGGCCCGAATTTCCGCCAGGTTGATCTTTCGTTCTTCAAGAATTTCAAGGTCACGGAGCGCGTGAACTTCCAGTTCCGCGCTGAGGGCTTCAATATTTTCAACCGTACCAACCTGTATCAACCGGGTAACCAGTTCACGAACACGAGCACCTTCGGGCTTGCGCAGTCAGCGTATTTCCCCAGGCAGATTCAGTTTGCGTTGAAAATGATGTTCTAGTGCAGGCGCTGGTTGCGCCGCTCCCTGCGGCGGCTCAGTGCGCACCGAACTGCTTCCCAGGGCCGGGATAATTTCCCGGCCCTTTTCTTTTGGCGTGCTTGGGTGGCAGGCACCGGCTGGGGCCAACCGTGAGCAGGAAGTGTAGCGCGACCTGTTCTGTAGGTCCGCGGCTTTTCCTTGCCCATCGGGGACGAGCCGCGGAATCAACACAACAGGTCCGCGCTACACCTGCTGTCCTCCGTGACCTCTGTGGCCACTGTGGGGAAATCCTTTCCTACGGGTTAGGAAATTGCGCCGCGTACTGCTGGCAGAGTGTAGCGCTGAGCTGGCAGGTTTTTTGGAAATACTGGCGGGCTTCTTCCGGCTGGTTCTGCTTTCGCGATAGCAAGGCGAGATTCAGATAGGCCGCGGCGTAGCCGGGATTCAGCGCCACGGCCTGCTTGTAAGCCTCGCGGGCCTTTCCCGGCTCTCCCATCTCTCCATAGGAAATCCCCAGGTAATTGTAAAGCACCGGGTCGCGATATCCCATGGCGAGGGCCCGCTCGAAGTGCGGCATGGCCTCGCGATATTTCCCCAGCTTTGCCAGGATGATGGCGTAGTCGGCGTGGCCCTCGGGAAGCTCCGGATGTTCCTTCACCACCTGCGCCAGTTCCGGTTCGGCTTTCGCCGGAAGATTTTGCCGCCAATAGACCTTCGCCAGCGCCAGGCGCGCCAGGAAATTTCTCGGGTTCAGGTGCAGCGCCAGCTCAAGCGATTCTGCGGCAGGCTTGTCCTGCCCCAGCAGAAAGTGCGCGCGGCCCAGCCCCAACAGGGCTTGGTCGAAAGCGGGATTGAGTGACAATGCCTTACCGAACTCCGGCAGCGCCTGCTGCGGCTTGGCCCACGCCAGGAAATTCTCGCCGCGCTCGAAGGGCACGACGTAAAGGGCCGGCTCGGTCTCTTCCAGGGCCGCCAGCAGATTCCCCGCCTCCGCGTATTTCCCCAGCCGGCGCAGGTCAGAGGCGCGCAGAATGCGATGGAGCGTTTCAATCTTATCCTTGGGGTCGGCGCGGTGCGGATCATTCTCGGTGGCAGCGGAGGATTTCGAAACTCACATAGCCGAGGGAGCGCAAGCGTTCCACGGTTTCGGGGTCAGCCGGCGCGGGTGTGGACGGCGCCTGTCCTGCGTATCTTCGCTCGACTTCTTCCAACCTTTCGCGTAACGAGGCCGCCACGGATGCATTCGACGCCGCCAGGTTGTAGCGTCTCCTCAGGGTCGCGTTGCAAGTCGTAAAGCTCCGGCCGCGGGGCATCAATGTAGGCGAAATGCGCATTCAGCAGGCCGCGCAGTTCATGCCAGCCAAACGAATCGCGGGGATAGTACGACTCTGCATACACGGATGCATCCTCGCTGGCGGGCTCTTGCGAAAGTGCCGGCAGCAGGGAACGGCCTTGAAAACTTCGGGTTTCGGCGGAGGGGATTCCGCACAACTGCGCAATCGTCGGGGCCACATCCACGGCGCCCACGGGCAGCGGCATAGTCCTCGCACTCGGGGAATTCTCCGGCATTTTCAGGATCAGCGGCACGCGCAGCGTGGCGTTGTAAATAAAGAATCCGTGCTCTCCTCGCCATGCTCTCCCAGTGACTCGCCATGGTCGCTGAGCAGCAGCACCGCCATGGCGTTGAACATGTGCAGCTCTTTCAATCGGGCGAAGACGCGGCCCACCTGCGCGTCGTCGAACGCAATCCCGCCGTCGTAGGGATGGCTCGAATATTTGCTCAGGTAGGGCTCCGGCGGCCGGTAGGGGCTGTGCGGATCGTAAAGGTGCAGCCAGACAAAGAATGGCGCGCTGCCCTGCTGGTCGAGCCATGCAAGCAGGCGATCAACCGTGCGGTCACCGCGCCGCACGACGAGAAAGATGTCGTTCGAACGGCCCGGCTCAAGGCCCAGGTTGTCATCATAAACGTCGAAGCCGCGATTCAATCCCCACATGGAATTGAGCGCGTAGGAACTGACGAAGGCCGCGGTGCGGTAACCCCTGCGGCGCAGCATCTCCGCCAGGGTCGGGATGCTTGTCGGGCAGCCCCGGCGAAGTGAAGTCGCGGACGCCGTTGAACATCGGATAAGTTCCCGTTAGGATCACCGCGTGGGAGGGAAGGGTGATGGGGGCTTGCGCGTAAGCATTTTCAAAGCGCACGCCCGCGGCGGCCAGCCCGTCCATTGCCGGGGTTTCCACGCGCGCATCTCCGTAGCAGCCCACGTGGTCCGCGCGCAGCGTGTCAATGGTGATGAGAAGAACGGAAGGGGATGTGAGAGGCGGGCACTGGATTGCGGGCTTCGCCCAAGACAACCCACAACATTCCCAAGGCAAAAACCGCGGCCGTCAGAAACAAAGCGGTCTTCAACGGTGCCGAGGGAAACGTCATTCCACTCTAAGTATAACGCGTCCCCAATTGTAGCGTATTGGGCTCTTCACCGATCTGCCTGCTGCCTACTGCCTGCTGCCTACTGCCTTCCTCGAGGTCTGCCAGCATTTTCTTGATGGCGGGAGCTTGGGGGGCGGAAGGATTGATTTGCAGGTAGGTCTGGAGTTGCACCTTGGCGGCCCCATAATCGTGGCGCTGCAAATAGAGATTGGCCAGTTGCAGGTGGGCGGGCGCCATGTGCTGCGGGTCAAGCGCGCAGGCCTTCTTCAGTAGGGGTTCCGCTTTCTCCGTCTCGTGCAGCTTGAAGTACGCGGAGCCGAGGAAAAAATTCCCCACCGCCGATTGCGGCGAGCGCTGCAAGCCTTGATTCAATTGATCGACCGCACTGCGAAATTGGCCTTCTTCGTAGAGCACATGGCCGAGATTGATGTAGGCTTCGCCATCGTCGGGATTGATTTCCACAGCCTTCAAGAAGGCCTCTTTCGCCTGGGCATGGTTCCCCTGCTGCTCAAGAGTGTTCCCATATTGTTCAGAGCGGGGTAGAAGTTTGCATCGATCCGCAGAGCTTTCTGATAGCGCTCCAAAGCAGCCTGGCTGTTCCCGTTTTGCCGCTCTTTATTCCCTTTGTCGAATTCCTTGACGGCCTTGGGGTTGAATGGCGGCAAAGGATGCTTGGCGCTGAGTTCGCGGCTGCTCTTACTGCCCGCGATCATCGGCCCCCGCCGTGGCGGCCTCCTTCGGCGCGGGCTCAAGCACCACCATCACTTGCCCTCGGGGCTGAACTGATATTGTCCAGTCGCGTGGTCCCGCGGAAGGGTTTGTACCCCTCCGCTTCCACCACCACCGCATAATTGCCGTTGGGCAACCCCGTAATCACGTAGTCCCCGTTCGAGTCGGTATAAGCGTCGCCGGCGGGAATATCGCCATCGGCAAGCAGGTGGACGAGCACCGCCTGAGGTTGGCCCTGGGAATTCGTGACCCGGCCTGTTACGATGCCCGGTGTTTTGGGCGTGCGCCGGCGGAGCAAGGCACGCGAGCGCCAGAAAGAAAGCGGCAAAGAGAGGCATACCCCAGCAATTCATCAGCGCGCAGCCGCGGGGATTCGATCCTGGAGGGCCCTGGCTTCATGGCTGCCCCTTCCCTGTTCCTTCTTCCGGAAAACTAATCGCGCGTTGTCGATGGCTGCCGAGGATGGAAGAACAGGATTATTTTACTGCGGCCGTGCTTCCGCCACAAGTAAGGACGCTGGAAGTGGCACGGGCGTCCTGCCCGTGAGCGATCACGGCCAAGATGGCCGTGCCACCACAAACCGTGTTGTTCAAGGGTTACGGAGGGACTGGGCGCGCGCGAATTCTTTCTGCGCGTCGGCGGGGCGCCCTACGGCCTGGTAGGCGCGGCCCAGGTTGTAGTGCGCCTTGGCGAAATCCGGGGCCACCGCCACAGCGTGCTCGAGGGCGCGGACCGCGTCATCGTTGTGGTGAAGATACAAATCGAGTTCGCCGAGCGCTTCGAAGGCCGGAGCATAGTTCGGATTGATTTGCGCGGCCTGCTGGAAGTGGTGCATGCCCTCCTGCACGTGGTTTTGCTTCAACTCCAGCGCGCCAAGGTTATAAGCCGCGGCGAAATTCGTGGGGTCGAGTTCCAGTGTGCGTTGAAAGGAAGCCGCAGCGCCATTCGCGTCACCGGTCTGAAGTTGCGTCAAGCCCAGGTAATATGTGGCCAGGGCGAATTTGGGATCCAGTTCGAGCGCTGCCTTGAATCGATCCACGGCCCGGGGAAATTCCTTGAGGCGGTAATAGTCGAGCGCCTGGAGATAGCGAATGGGGAGCGATGCGGGTTCAACCTGCTCCGCTTCGTGAAGCTTTTCCAGCGACTCTGTGTAGCGCTTGTGCTGGCCGTCGGCCATCGCCTCGGAAAAAAGATCGTAAACGTGAATGCGGTCCTTGGGATCAGGGAGCGTCTTGCCGCTGGAATCGGAAAACGAGCCCCCGGAAATGGCGACATAACCAAGCGACCGCAACCGGTCCGCCAGCGCCGGGTCAGTGGGCTCGGATTCCTTGGCGCCCCCGCCGGAAGCCGGCGTGTAGCGGCGCTCCAGGGTCTGCAAGCGGTCGCGCATTTCGTGCGACAGCGCTTGCTTTCCCGGAAGCAGATTCTTGGTTTCGTGGGGGTCCGTGCGCGTGTCGTAAAGCTCCGGGCGCGGCGCTTCGATGTATTTCAGCCCATCGGATTGCGAGCGCGCGCAACTGGCTCCAATGGAAATGGAGCAGCGGCAGATAGGTTTCCGCGTACAAGTTGGAAGCGCTGGCGGACGGCTTCCCCACGATATCACTCAGCAGACTGCGGCCCTGGACGCTGGGCGGGATGGGCAGTTGCAGGGCCTGGAGCACCGTGGGCATCACATCCACAAGCGAGGCCTCTTTCTCAACCGTCCTTGCCCCCGCCCCCGGCACTCTTATCAAAAGCGGCACGTGCAGGGTGGAGTTGTAAACGAAAAACCCGTGGGTCTTCTCCCCGTGCTCACCCAGACCTTCGCCGTGATCCCCGGTTACCGCCACCACGGCAGTATCATACACTCCCAGCTCCTTCAGAAGCGCGATCAGCCTGCCCACCTGGGCATCGTCAAAAGCAATCTCCCCGTCGTAAGGCCGGCCGCGTAGCGGCTGGCATAGGGCTCAGGCGGGGTGTAAGGGTAGTGGGCGTCGTAGAGGTGTACCCAAAGAAAAAACGGCTGCCGCGGGTTGGCCTTGAGCCATTCCAGCGCGTTGTCAACCACCTGGTCGCCGCTGCGCTTGACCATGTCCAGACTGGTTTCGTCCAGGCGGTGCGAAGTCAAAGTGATCGAAGTAAGTATCAAAGCCTTGATTCAACCCGAAGCGCGAGTCCAGCACGGCGGCGCCCAGGAAGGCGGCGGTCGAGTAGCCGTGGTCATGGAGAACTTTGGCCAGCGTAACCGCGGAAGCCGGAACCTTGTTGCCACTGAAGTCGTGCACGCCCGTGGCCATGGGAAAACTTCCCGTGAACAGCGCGGTGTGGGCGGGCAGAGTAATGGGCACGGGCGTGAAAGCGTGGGTAAAGCGCGCGGCGGAGCGGGCCAAAGCGTCGAGGTTAGGCGTCTCGATGGAGCGATCACCGTAGCAGCCCAGGTGGTCGGCGCGCAGGGTATCGATGGTGATCACCACCACGTTTGCCGGGCCGCCCTGCGCCGCCAGGCGGCGGGGAGCGGCCGCGCCACCAGCAGAATCAGCGCGGCAAAAATCCAACCCATGCGGCGGAATCGGGCAAGACCGGCTTGGGGAGGGGAAGTGGTGTTCAATACGAATCGCTTTCACCCCGGAGGACTTCTTCGACGCGGCCGAGGATGATCGAAGGCATCAAGGGATGTCCCTCCAGCGATTGCCCAACGGCAATTTCAAAATTGGGGTGTTTCTGCTTGGCGGCGGCGACGAGCCCGGGCAAATCGCGGCGCAGGTGCAGGCCGACGGTCAGGAAATAGGGAATCACAATGAGGCGTTCGAGCCCGGCCTCGGCCGCATTCATGACCCCGGCGAGAAGGTCAGGCGGGGCGCTATCCAGAAACGCGGCGCGTACGTAGCCGTAGGGCCCGGCGGCCTCGATCTGCTGGGCTAGATCGTGCACCCCGCGATTGGCTTCCTCCACGGGACTGCCGTGGGCGAACAAAAGTATCCCGGTCTTCAAGTCTGGGCTCATCTCTCCGCTTCTTCACCGGCGGGAAGGAAAACCGCGGCGGCGCCATAGACGCCCACGTTGGTCCGCAGTTTGGCGGGCAATACGGGCGTCTCTGCCGCCAGGCGGTTGATCGTATGGTTGGGTATAGTTGACTTGATCTTTTCAAACAAAGGCTTGCCAATATGTGAAACACCGCCGCCGATCACGATGGCCTCGGGATCGAACAGGGTAATCATGCCGGCCAGCCAAACCCCCAGGTAGAAGCCGGTCTCCTCGAGAACGGTCTTGGCCACGCGGTCGCCCTGGCGGGCCGCTTCCTGAATCATCAGCGGCGAAATCTGCTCGGCGCGGCCGTGCGTCAGCTCGCGCAGGAGGCTGGGAAGGCTGTGTTCCTGCTCCAGCATCACGCGCGCCCGCCGGGCCATGGCCGGGCCGGCCGCCAGCGCTTCAATGCAGCCGTAGGTTCCGCAGCCGCAGCGATAAGGGCTGCGATAGTCAATGGAAACATGGCCGCCTTCGCCGGCGATGCCGTTTTTGCCGTGATAGATTTTGCGGTTGATGATGATGCCGGTTCCGATGCCGGTGCTGACGGTTACATAGAAACACATCCTTGTAGCCCACGGCGGCGCCGAACAGGGCTTCCGCTAATCCGGCGGCGTTGGCGTCATTCTCCAACTTGGCCGGCAGGCCGAATTCCTTCTCCACCAACTTGGCTAATTCGATGTTGCGCCAGCCGGGCAAATTGGGCGGATTGAGCACCACCCCGGTTTTGGGATTGAGCGGACCGGGCGAGCAGATGCCGATGCCGCCCACGTTCTCCTTGCCTCCTGCCGCGCGCAGCAAGCGCCCGATCAGGTGAATGACCTGGGCGTAACTCTTGCTGAACCCCTTTTCCGCGTGCGTGGGGACGACCTGAGATTCCACCAGCCGCCCCTTGAGTGTGACCAACCCTCCTGCTACTTTTGTGCCTCCCACATCAATGCCGATTATCGACTTCCCCATAAGCTGCGGTCTCCCTTCGCGCTCCACAGATTACGCAGATTTCTCAGATTAGACAAGCAAACAATAAACAGCAAACAATAAACAATCCAGAGGAAAAACGCGCCCCGAGGAAAAGCGGGTATAGCCACGAAGCGATGAGGAACCTCCGCTCCTTTTCTGTCTGTTCGTCAATACTTTTTCTCACCCTACTTTATTCGCAATGGTAATTTGGAGAGGGGCGCGTGGTACTCTCCCAGAGTCGTTTTGGTACCCCCCATCAATTAAGTTGGTTTTTGCCTCGGCCTTTCTTTCTGTCTTTGTCTTGTCTAATCTGAGAAATCTGCGTAATCTGTGAATTATGTCTCGAGGCCGTGCTGCACGCTTGATCCAGGTTTCCCCCACCGATGTGGCGATCCCGGACAAGCTGTATTTCCGCATCGGCGAGGTCAGCGAGTTGACTCGCACCAAGGCCTTTGTCCTGCGCTTTTGGGAAACGGAATTTCCTTCGCTGCGGCCGGTGAAGGGCAAGTCGGGGCACCGGCTTTACCGCCGCAAGGATGTGGAGCTGATCTTCCAAATCCGCCGGCTCCTCTACGACATGGGGTTCACCATCGAGGGGGCGCGTCGGCATTTGGCGAGCGATAGCAAGAATCCCGCAGAGCAGACACACTTGTTTCAATCCCCCCTAAACGCGGCGGAGATTAAGTCCATCCGGCAGGAGTTGCACACCATATTGACAATGCTTTCGCGAAAGTGCTAGCGTGGAAAGGCCAGTGACGAGTGACGAGCTGGCTTGGCGTTTGCTCATCGCTCTTCACTCGTCACTGTATTATCGGGACGTAGCGCAGCCTGGTAGCGCACTTGCTTGGGGTGCAAGGGGTCGCCAGTTCAAATCTGGCCGTCCCGACCATTATAGGGAACAGGTTATAGGTGACAGGGAAGAGTCGATTTCCTCTTCCTTCACGGTAACCTGTCACCTGTTCCCTGTAACCTAACTTTCTGGTTACCCTCAGGAAGCCGAAATAACTGCGGGTTTGGTCCTCAATCAAGCGACCTGCCCAATCCGTCAGCGGACATTGCCCTCGGTTCGCGGCGAGCACTGCACATCCGCAGACAACGAATGCCGTCAACATGAGCGCCCAAGGGAAGTGCCGCGTGAAGGCCCCGACGGAGAAGCTGGAAACAGCGAAGCGACAATAGGTGAGCGGACAAGCGGCTAGCACCTAAGGCTGCAACCCCAGCACCCTTGTCGTGAACTCAACGAGCGGCAGCAATGCCTGGCAAGCAGCAGCGAAATCCGTCATGAACCTGGGGCCACACACCTGCGCCACCGTGAGCCCGACCGAGGCCGCGAAGTCCTTCCGCACAGCGGGACGAGTACGAACTGAAACTTATCCGGGTATGGCTTGGGCAGGATGAAATACAACCTGTGGGTAGCAGCTCCCGCAGGGGGTCCATTGGTTCGGAACAATTCGATTAATTCGTCCATTTCACGTTCTGTCATGCTTCACCTTCCCAACCGTCATCCTTTTACCGTGCGAATCAAACACCCAAGACCCGCCGTCATAAGCTTTGGGAAGATTCTTGGAAAGGTCGCAAGCGAAATGAACAGAGCAATTCCCAGGTTTTGAAATCCGGTACTGAAACCACTCTCGGCCACCACCGCCGTTTCACGGCGTTCCTGCCGAGCCATGGAACTACCAAGGTTTCGTGTGCGGCGGGACAGTCCGGCGGCAAGCTGCGCCTCGATTTCCGTGGCCTGGGCGGTGAGGTGAGCGCCATCCTCGGGGCAGGCGGAACAACGGTCCGGGTAAGTATTATGGCAAACGGGGCAGGTCTTCATGAGCGCCGGTGAAAACACTCCGCCGTCGCGGATTCTAACAGGAGTATTGCCGCAAAGGGAATCGGGGCTTGACAAGCCTGGTTAACACGATTGACAACGCACATGGGGGGGCTATGCTCCCGGCGACTCGTTGTACCTCGCCAGTTCGCAGCCGGTACAGTCCCGATGCCCCAGGAGGTGCATATGATGGCTGATCTATCATTCCCAAGGTCCCTACTTATGGTGGTAGCGTTTGCTCTTTTTGCCTCTGCGCCTGCTGTCGGGCGGAAGAAGGCGGAAGCCGACCCCCGTGTTCAACGGGTTCGGACTATTTTAATCAAGGGCAACAACGAGGCAGCCGTCAAAGCACGGGAAAACCTCTCCAAGTGGACATTCTTCCGTCTCGCCAAGAATGCCAACGAGGCGGACAGCATCTTGCAATTTTCCCAAGAACAGGGCGGCGGCGGGCCGCTGTTCTCCTCTTCCCACCGGGGAAAAAGTATCGTAAGCGGTGAGCTGCCGAGTAAGGGCGGGGATGTCTTGTGGAGCAATAGCTCATGGGAGTATGATGGGCTTAGAAATACGGGTGCCGAAGACGCAGCCCACTCAGTCTTACTTGACCTTCAACAGGACGCTTTCCCCCAAGTCAAAGCCAGGTTTCGAGGTGTGGAAGGATGCCCGGATCTAAGTGTGCCGGACAGCTCCGCCTCGCCTGCAACACCGCCGCAACCGGAGCCAGCGCCGAAGGCTCCTTCAAACGAGCCTAAGGAAATCAAGCTGGGCATGACGATAGCCGACGTCGAGAACATTCTGGGTCCCCCGGTAACCAAGGTCGACCTCGGCGAGAAGGTACTTTACAAGTACAAGGACATGACGGTCGAATTCCACGATGGCAAAGTGGTTGATGTATGGTAGCGGTGGCGCAGTAGACGTGGAATATTGCCAGGGGACCGTTCCTTGCTGTGCTGGAGCTTTCCTGCCTTATATCCTGCGACCCATGGACATCCCGTGGCAGCAGCCGGCAGGTCGTTCGGAGGACCAGTACCGTTGACATCGGCAAACGACCTAATGAGTTGCGGGAAGCCAAGGGACTGAGCCAGGGTGACGTTGAGGACCGGAGTGGTTTGCTATGCACTCGCGTATCCCTAACAGTGTGTCGGAAATGACAATTCGCCAACGAAGAATCAACAACTTACAGACACTCGAATCTCGCTAAGTTATTGATTCTACGTGCGACGAAATCTATCTCCGACATGCTCCTAGCGAGCGCCCGTACGGATCCGTGCGGGGGGTGCCGGGTAACCGGTATCCCTACCGCTACTCGCGGCTAGCGCCTTTCTGACCGGTGGCCCTTCTCGTGTGTGATACCCCGATGGCAATCCCAAGTTTTCGATCTGGAGGGGGCACACCGCCACTCCTCCTGCCGCTTCGCCGGCCCTTTGCGCACATGATTCAGGTGCATGCGCTCCCATTCGTCATCAAAGTAAGAGCCCACGCGGAACTGCACTGACCGTGATGTTATGAAACGGCGATGCCTCCTCAGGTCCAGGTAAACTGGCCCAGCGAGAGAAATTCAACGAGGAGGCAAGACGATGATCCCGGTAGCGTCAGACGTTCACTAGGGACGTTGTTGGTTGGCGATGATTCCACCGGGGGAAGAGGTAAAAATGCTGGAGCCGATCGAGTGCATGCGGGAAGCGTGGCGGCAGCGGCTGGCGGAGCTGCCGCGGCAGCATCTTGGGTTTAGGTTTTTCCACTCTCGACAGTTACTTCTTGGGGTCGAAAAGTGCTCGGGGGCTTGCGTTTACGATGCAACAAACGGTAGTCTTCGGCTCACGCACGACACCAAGGCTTCCCGAACTTCCAGCAAGGCCTTGGCGCGGGTATACTCTCCGGCGGCGTGCCGTTTTACAAGCTGCCTGGAATGACCGTGCCCCACCGTTTCACAGGAGGCGGCAGTGCCCGGAATACACGAAGCGTTCATTCTCTAAGGGGGGAATTGTATGGTCGATTGCACCAGACGAGAGTTTATTGCTGCCGCCGTGGCGGGCGCAAGTTTCGGAATTCACGGACTCACGGCATCGACGGCTTCCGCGTCGGCGCGTGGAGGGAACGTGCTGTGGTACAAGCAACCCGCTTCGATCTGGACGGAGGCCCTTCCTGTCGGCAACGGCCGTTTGGGGGCAATGGTCTTTGGGGGAGTTGAAACCGAGCGCCTCCAGTTGAACGAGGACACCCTCTGGTCCGGCCACCCCAGGGACTGGAACAACCCTGAGGCCAAAAAGTATCTGCCCATCCTTCGTCACCTGATCCTTGACGAGGGCAAGTACGTGGAAGCCGACGAGGCTTGCCAGCATATGCAGGGGCCTTACAACGAATCCTATCTGCCGTTGGGCAACCTGTACTTGAAATTCGAAGGTCATGGGAAATGCGCATATTACCGGCGAGAGCTCGACCTCGACACGGCAACCGCTCGCGTGACCTATGGCGCTGGCCGGGGTGACTTCCGCCGGGAGGTTTTCTCATCAGCGGTGGACCAGGTGCTGGTGGTACACCTCGTTTGTGGCCAGCCGGGAGGGATCAGTCTTGGCGTATCGATAGACAGCCTTTTGCGCTCCTCCACAAATGTAGCCGGCAAGGACACTCTGCGGCTACAGGGCAAGGCTCCGGCTCATGCCGACCCCAACTATCGCGATACGCCCAATCCTGTCATTTACGACGAGGCCGACGGAATGGGGATGCGATTCGAAGCCTGGCTGAAGGTGGTCCCCGATGGAGGCCGGATTGTTCCCGGCGAGAACCAGCTTCAGGTTCAGGACGCGAATGCGGTCACCCTGTTACTGGCGGCAGGGACAGGATACAAAGGGTTCGACCAATTCCCTGATACCGGAGCAGAGACCATTGCCGCGACGTGCCGAGAGCGCGTCGAGGCGGCCGCGGCGAAACCTTATGGCAAATTGTGGCAGGAACACATCGAGGAACATCAAAAACTGTTCCGGCGCGTAACCCTGGACCTCGGGGGCTCCGACCGTGATGACCAACCCACCGATGAGCGCTTACGTTCCTTGGGTGAGACGCACGACCCGCAGTTGCTGGCGCTCTATTTCCAGTATGGACGCTACCTTTTGATGGCGAGTTCGCGGCCCGGCTCACAGCCCGCCAATCTGCAAGGGATGTGGAATGAGCTGGTGCGGCCACCCTGGAGCTCAAACTGGACAACCAACATCAACACCGAGATGAACTACTGGCACGCCGAGACGTGCAATCTCAGTGAGTGCCATGAACCCCTTTTTGACTTGGTGGAAGGGCTCAGCAAGAACGGCATGAAGACGGCTGAAATCAACTATGGTCTTGGCGGTTGGGTGTCGCACCATAACGCGGATCTGTGGAGGCAATCCGGACCGGTCGGCCAGGGATCGGGTGATCCGACGTGGGCCAACTGGCCGATGAGCGGCCCATGGCTCTCGGCGCACCTCTGGGAACATTACCAGTTCGCCAAAGATAAGGAATTCCTCCGCCGGCGCGCTTACCCCGTGATGAAGGGGTCGGCGGAATTCTACCTGGGCTGGCTGATTGACGACGGAAAAGGACACCTCGTAACGTGCCCCTCCTTTTCTACTGAGAACTCGTTCCTCGCGCCGGACGGAAGGCGAGCCGTCACCAGCGCGGGATGCACCATGGACATGGCGCTGATCCGCGAGATTTTCACCCATTGCATCGAAGCCTCCCAGTTGCTGGGAGTGGATGCGGAGTTCCGGGAGAAGCTGGAAAAGGCGCGCGCCCGGCTATTGCCTTACCAGGTGGGGAAGTACGGCCAATTGCAGGAGTGGTCTGTTGATTTTGACGAGTCAGAACCCGGGCAACGCCACATGTCACATCTCTACCCCGTGTATCCCGGCAACCAGATTACCCCGAGCCAAACCGCCGATCTCGCCCGTGCAGCGCGGATCTCACTGGAAAGGCGGTTGCAGGCCGGCGGCGGGTATACGGGTTGGAGCCGGGCTTGGGTCATCAATTTGTGGGCGCGGCTCCAGGATGGAGAGCAGGCCCATGATTCGCTCGTTCACTTGTTGATGCACAGCACGAGTTCAAACCTCTTTGACAGCCATCCGGCGGGAGCTTCGACGGTTTTCCAGATCGACGGGAACTTTGGTGGTACGGCTGCCATCGCGGAGATGCTCTTGCAGAGTCATGATGGGGCAATCAGCTTTCTGCCGGCTTTACCCCACGCGTGGGCGGATGGACAATTCAAGGGTCTGCGGGCTCGCGGAGGAGTGGAAGTCGATCTCGTCTGGAGTGGAGGCCGCGCACGCGAGGCTGTCCTGCACTGCCGAGTGACGGGGGAACAACGCTTACGGCCACCGAGGGAACAGGCCATTGCCGAAGTCCTGGTGGATAGAACTGGAGTCGCGCTACAGCATGAAGCGGCCGGCGCACTTCGAGTCATGCTGGAGGCGGGTAAGGATTATCAGGTGAGATTCGAGTGATTGACTCTGAACTGAACGACGAAAACCATCTCCGGCAGCGTGCCGTTCTGTGAGCCAACCGAGGTGAGCAATCGTAGCGCGACCTGTTCGGTAGGTCCGCGGCTTTTCGCGTCCGTTGGCGGTCAGCGGTGCGGGCTGAGCATTGACCACGTACGTTTGCCAGCCGATGAGAGCCAGCGTAGCGCGTCTCCCCCTTGGAGGTCTGTCTTCCTGAGACTTGCGCTCCCGAACCGGCGGGCTGGTGTTTGTCCTTGAGATTTTCGGTTTTGCCAAGGAAGCGCCGCCGACCCCAAAAACGGGAGTCCGCGCTAAGATCGCTCGCCACTACAACCCCAGATCGACCTACTGCATTCGCTGTCTTGCTTCTTCACGCCGAGGGCGTAATGAAGTAGCGCTCGACAGCAGAGATTAATCGCGATCATTGTCATATGCATTTCGGAAGCCGCCCGGCTTGCCACCGTATGCACCTATTTCACCGGCCTGACCAATAGCGTGGGCACGGAACATTCTCCGTCCCTGCAGCAATCGGGAGGCATCGATTTCGAGTATCTCAAGGACAACTATTTGCGCCATTGGGCCAACCCACCCGAAGAAGAGATGGAGGTTGGCAAGGTATACCACTTCACCCGTTCAGGCATCACCCTCCCTCATAAGAAGTAGTAGCATTTGCCGAGACGCTTGCCTCTTTACCTCTGGTATAATGACCGCCCTTGCAGGACCCTTCGGTAAACGGGCGCGTCCGGGAGCGCGTCCAGGCCTTGTTACCTCGCACCGATTCCCGCAGCGAGTTGCCCTCATGCTCTTCAAAACCTTAAGCGCCTCCGTCTTTGGCATTGATGCTTATCCGGTGGAGGTGGAAGTTGACGTCACCGCCGGCAAGGGCATTCTTCTTGACCGTCGGCCTGCCGGACGCCGCCGTGCGCGAAAGCAGTGAGCGCATCCGGTCCGCCATCAACAACTGCGGCCTGCAATTCCCCTGGCAGAACATTACTGTGAATCTGGCGCCCGCCGACGTGAAGAAGGAAGGCTCGGGATTCGATCTGTCCATCGCGCTGGGGATTCTGGGCACCACGGGCGCGCTGCTGAAGAACGACTTGAAAGACACGCTCTTTCTCGGCGAACTGTCGCTCGATGGCAGCCTGCGGCCCATCAAAGGCGCGCTCTCCATCGCCACCATGGCGCGGCAGAAGGGTTTGCGCAAGCTGGTGCTGCCGCTGCGAAAATGCCGCGGAAGCGGCCGTGGTGCAGGACGTGCAAGTTTTCGGACTGCGCTCGCTGCCGGAAGCCTTGGACCTGATCAACGAAACGCGCGAGTTCACGCCCGTGCACGTCAACACGGCGGCGATGCTGGCGCAGGCCAGCCAGTACACGGTGGATTTTCGCGACGTCAAAGGCCAGCTCCACGCCAAGCGCGCCATTGAGGTGGCCACGGCCGGCGGGCACAATATCCTGATGATCGGCCCGCCCGGCGCGGGCAAAACCATGCTGGCCAAACGCATTCCCACCATCCTGCCCCCGCTCACCTTCGACGAAGCGATCCAGACCACCAAGATTCACAGCGTGGCCGGCGTGCTGGAAGCGGGCGCGGGGCTGATGGGCGTCCGCCCCTACCGCTCGCCCCATCACACCATTTCCGATGCCGGATTGATTGGGGGCGGCGTCATTCCCCGGCCCGGCGAAGTCAGCCTGGCGCACAACGGCGTGCTGTTTCTTGATGAGCTGCCGGAATTCCAACGCAATGTGCTGGAGGTGTTGCGCCAACCTCTGGAAGATGGCATGGTCACCATCGCCCGCGCCGCCATGACGCTTACCTTCCCCGCGCGTTTCATGCTGGCGGCGGCCATGAATCCCTGCCCGTGCGGATTCTTCAACGACCCTTCGCGCGAGTGCACCTGCACGCCGCCGCTCATCCAGCGCTATGTTTCCAAGATTTCCGGGCCGCTGCTCGACCGCATCGACATTCACATCGACATGCCCGCCGTGCGCTTTCAGGAATTGCGCCAGGAAGCGGGCGGCGAAACTTCCGACGTCATTCGCGCCCGCGTCATCAAGACGCGGGAACGCCAACTGGAACGCTTCCAGGGCGAGAAGATTTATTGCAACGCCCAGATGAGCTCGCGGCAAATTCGCAAGTACTGCGACATTGCGCCGGACAGCGAGCGGATGCTGGAAAGCGCCATGAACCGCCTGGGCCTTTCCGCGCGCGCCCACGACCGCATCCTGAAAGTGGCGCGCACCATCGCTGACCTGGAGGCGGAAGAAAACATCAGCAACGCCCACCTTTCCGAAGCCATCCAGTACCGCTCGCTCGACCGCAGCTACTGGACGTAACCGGCCACCGCCGCTGACATCACTTTTAGCAACCCCTCGAGCGAGCGCTTGGTGGTATCAGTTGGCGTGAGATCGGGGGCCTTGAACTCACACTCGAGAGACACGGTTCCTTGGTAGCCGTCGCGCAGAAGCGCCTGCAACTGGCCCTTTATGTCGATCTGGCCTTCATCGGCAAAGGTTTCCTTGCAGTCCTGGAAATTCGGCGCGCATTGCGCGCCCTTCAGGTGCATGTTCCAAATCCGTTTTGGGTCCAGGGTTTTGTACCCGTCGGGATAGGGCACTTCCCCGAGCCAAAGACCATTGCCAATATCCCAGTTGGCGCCTACCTTGGGCGGGAGAGTTGCCAACATCTTGGCCAGCTCATGCCCTGTGCCGACGTTGGTGGATTCTTCATTTTCAATGACCAGCCGAATGCCGGCAACGCTTGCGACTTCCGCGGCCTTTTGCACCTCCTCGCTGATGCGCCCATAAATTGTTTCGGGCTCGGCGACTCGCCAGAAGGTGAAGATTCGAATCTTATCGGTGCCCCAGGCATGAGCGTGGTCGATCGCCCGCTTGAGCAAATCCATCTGTTCAGCGTAGGGATAAACGGGAGTCCCCGCGCCTAAAGTCTTGGTGCCGGGTAAGGTACATTTGAAGAGTGCCGTGTCCACCTGTGAGCAGCGAATTTCGTATTGGTCCAACAGCTCCTTGAGGCGCCCGATTTGCTCAGGGCTCGCCTCGGTATTGTATTTGCCCCAGACGGCGCGAATCTCTACCCACTCAACCTTGTAGCTTTTTAGTATCTTGAGCGCGGTTTCGAAATCCGGGGAAAGGCCATCACTGATAACCGCAACCTTGAACTGATTCGGTGGCGAAACCGTAGCGGAAGGAAGGGGCCTGCCACTCTCCCCGCGCCAAGCCGCGCCCGCAATAATTCCGGTAGTCCTCATAAACTTGCGTCGATTCATTTCGGTCCTCCTTAATTGGTTCCCGCCAGGACCTTGGTAGAGCCGCCCTCAAGGACCGCCTGCGGTACCTCGGATTAATAGTCCCGAAGAGTTTTTCCGCCGCCTGGTAAACAATATTCTTGCTTTAACTTCCCCATTTGGCAAGATTATGGTTTAATCTTGACCTTCGATATGACGGACCCAAGAACTCTTTCCACCGACCTTCTGCTTCACATCGCCCAAACGCTCGACGTTCCCTTGCACGGACTGGTGGCGGTCATCGAACTGCTGGATGATGGCGGCACGGTGCCGTTCATCGCGCGCTATCGCAAGGAGGCGACCGGCAATCTCGATGAGGTCAAGGTCCGTGGCATCGAAGAGAAGCTCGCCTATTTCCGCGAGCTGGTGGCGCGCCGGGAGACGATTCTTGCTTCCATTGCCGAGCAGGGCAAGCTGACCGATGAACTCAGAAAGCCGCATTGAAGCGACCTTCGACAAAAGCGAGTTGGAGGACCTGTACTTGCCCTACCGGCCGAAGCGCCGCACCAAGGCCACCATGGCGCGCGAGAAGGGGCTGGAACCGCTCGCGCTGTATTTGTGGGCGCAGCAGCCCGCCGCCGAGCCGCTGGAAACATTCGCCCGTAGTTTTGTGAATGCCGAAAAAGGCGTGAACAGCGTGGAAGAGGCGCTGGAAGGCGCGCGCCACATTGTTGCCGAGATGATCAGCGAGGACGCCGATCTGCGCAAAGCTCTGCGGCAGATGATGTTCGAGGAGGGCGTGGTGGTGAGCCGCAAGGTGGCCGATGCCGTGGACGAGCAAGAGAAGTTCAAGATGTACTACGAGTACCGCGAGCCGGTGAAGGCCATTCCCTCGCACCGCATGCTGGCCATTCGCCGCGGCGAGAGCGAAGGCGTCCTCAACTTTCTCATCGAGCTGGAGCCGTTGCACGCTGTGTCCATGCTGAAAGCCCGCATTCTGCGTGCGCCAAGGCGATTGGACGCCGCAGCTTGAACTCGCCATCGAAGACTCCTGGCAGCGCCTGCTCGACTCTTCCATTCAGGCCGAAATCCGCTTGGAGGTGAAGCAGCGCTCGGATGGGGAAGCGATTCAGGTCTTTCGCGACAATCTGCACAACCTGCTTCTGGCGCCGCCGGCGGGGCCCATTTCCGTATTGGGAATCGACCCCGGCCTGCGCACGGGTTGCAAGGTTGCGGTGATCGACGAGACCGGCAAATTCCTTGCCCACGACGTCATCTACCTGCATCGTTCCAAGGGCGAGGCGGAGGCCGCCGCCAAGACGCTCGAAGCATTGTTGCAGCAGCACAACGTGCGCGCCATCGCCATCGGCAATGGCACGGCTTCCCGCGAGACGGATGCCTTCGTGCGTGAGTTTCCTGCGCGAGCGGCAGCTTGGATAACATTTTTTCCGTGACGGTCAGCGAGTCCGGGGCCAGCGTCTACTCCGCCTCGGAGGTCGCGCGGCAGGAGTTTCCCGATCTCGATCTCACCGTGCGCGGCGCCATTTCCATTGCCCGCCGCTTGCAGGACCCGCTCTCCGAGTTGGTCAAGGTCGATCCCAAGTCGATCGGCGTCGGCCAATATCAGCACGACGTTGACCAGCGCCAGCTTCAGGCGTCGCTCGAAAGCGTGATCGAAAGCTGCGTCAACCGCGTGGGCGTCGATCTGAACACTTCGTCGTGGACGCTGTTGCGCTATGTCGCCGGCGTCACGGAACGCACCGCCCTCAACATCGTCAAGTTTCGGAATGAGAACGGGAGCTTCCGTTCGCGCGCGCAATTGCGGAAAGTGCCGGGCATCGGGCCCAAGACGTTCGAACAGGCGGCCGGGTTCCTGCGCATCCGCAACGGCGAGAACCTGCTGGACATGACCGCCGTCCACCCCGAGTCCTACCAGATCGTGGAACAAATCGCCCAATCGCTGGGTGTTCCCATCGAAGAGCTGATCAAGAGCCCGGAGCTTCTGGAAAAGGTGGACCGCAACCGCGTATCGGCCGGCACGTACACGCTGAACGATATTCTGGAGGAGTTGCGCAAACCGGGCCGCGACCCGCGCGACAAATTCGTGGCGCCCAGCTTCAATGAGCAGGTTCGCGAACTCTCCGACGTGCAGCCCGGCATGGTGCTGGAAGGCGTGGTCACCAACGTCACCAAGTTCGGAGCCTTCGTGGATGTCGGCGTTCATCAAGACGGCCTGGTCCATATCAGCGAGCTTTCCAACCGCTACATCAAGGACGCATCGGATGTGGTGAAGGCCGGCCAGATCGTCAAGGTGAAGGTCTTAAGCGCCGACCCCAAGACCAAGCGCATCGCCCTCTCCATCAAGGCCCTGCAAGATCCCCCGGCCAAGCGCCCACCCAAAGCGCAACTGAAACCAAAGCCGCAACCGAAACCGGAACCTACGTTCGAGGAGAAATTCGCGCTTCTCGCCGCGAAGTGGAAAACACGCTAAGGAGGCGCAGTCCTCATATGTGGGGGGCTGCGCTACGCCTACGATAAAATTCGGGGGTGGCACGGGCGTCCCGCCCGAGAGAGGTCATGGCCAAGATGGCCATGCCACAAGGGGCTGCTGGGGCGGTATCGGGTGTGCGACATAGAAGTTGACGTTAAGCGGCCAAACCTGTCGGGCGGTCTTCCCAGTAGTCCTCAAAGCGGCCATTGAGACAAGCGCAGCGGAGGGCCAGGATGGCGTTGGCGCCGCGGATAGTCCAGAACATTCCCGAGCGCTTGAGACGGTGAGCGACCACGGTTTTGCATCCGGCTTCGATGACGCCCGAGCCCACGAAGAGGTGCTGGCGGCGGAATTGGGGGTAGCGCATACGCTCGGTATTCCTCTCGAAGTAGTCTGCCTCGGTGCGAATCTTCTCGGCGACTTCGGCGTTGCTCGATGGGATGGCGCGGAGCGCGCCTACCAGCTTCTCGATTTTCCCCTTGTCCAACAGGCGCTTCTGATGGGCCTTCATCCAGGCCCTCAGTTTCCCTTCGTCCTGAGGGTAGAGTCGGCGCGCCAACTCCCACAGGTGCTGACGAGCATGGTAAAGATCGACAATGTGAATCGCGTCGGGAAAATGGAGGGCGGCCAGATTCCAAATCCACTCGGCGCCATCGCCCATCACCACCCGGAGGAGGGCGCGGCTCCAGCCCCGTTTCCAGGCTTCTCGATAAAGGCGTGGGCCGAACTCCTCGGCGGTTTCCACCGCGCCGGTATAGGTGGTGGAATCGGGAGCACGGATCGGGTAGCCCTCCCGGTCCCACGTCGTTTGGGTGAAGACGCACCCCAACTTGACTTCCCGCGTATGGGCCGGTTGACCCTCGATTTTGCCTGGCCGACCCACCGTCTCTTTCTTCACCACCGGCACTCCCGTCCCATCCATTTGCACGTAGAGGATGGGAATCGGCTCCCCGGCGACGACGGGAAGGTCCAACGGCAGGGCTTTCGGGGTTTGCTCGCGCTGCGCGATATCGGCACCGAGGGCCTCGGCGGTACGCTCTACCGATTTGGCGGTCACCTCCAAGCCCGCAAGAACTTTCATCTGTTCACGGCCCTGATCGAAGGGAGCCTCTTGGCCCACCAGCGCCTGCATGCGCCGTACCCCGGGAGAGAATTCCGTGTTCTCGATGTCCAGTTCGACATCGGCGGGAGATTGGCCAGCGTGACAGTCCGGGCACCAGTAGTAGGGGCGGGAGACTTCCACCGGGCCCACGGCGGTCAGCACGGGTTTAGTACGCAACTCCCGGTAGCGAGCCGGTCGGCCGCAGCCACAAGGAAGGGTGCGCTGCTCGGCGGTGGGGGTGGGGAAACGCAGGAGTTCGGTCAGGGCGGCGGCGGCGGCCCGATGCAAGCCCGAGCGCAGGGCCATCTCCACCGCCTGCAAGTCGATCCGTCCGGCCTGGCGCTGATCGCGGAAGATCACCTGCAGAAGGCGCTCTACTTCTTGCGCGACTTCATGATGGATCGCATCCGCTGTTTTTTTTCCGCCGCCGTGAGCGTGCCTTCCTCCTCCACGGGCCGCTGTTGGCAGATGGCTTCATTGACCTTCACCAGTTGCGCGCTTAATTGCTGAAACTTCCGAAACTCCGCCACCTCGCGCTGCGCCTTGCGCAAAGCCGCCGGACTGGAAAGCGTCTCCGCCACCGTCTTGCCCTGCACCTTGCGCGTGAGGCGGAAGTTAGGCCCATGCCCGGGGTCGCCGACCTGGGCACAATGGCAGTTGGGCTTACCACAGCGTCCCATGACCTCGACAATGGAGCCAGGACGCAGATCACCTAAATGGGATATCTGACGCAGGACCTCCGAACGGTCTTTCTCCAAAGCAGGGAGTGGTTCCGACATGGTGGCCTCCTAGTCTTAGTGTCTCATATACACAAAGACACGGGCCACAATAAACCCCACCATAAGATTCGTTACTTCTATGTCGCGCACCCGGCGGTATCGGCGGCGTTGTCCGGCTCGCGCTTTCGGCATATAATTGGCTTCCGGCTCCGCCGGTATTCACGAGCCCTGCTCGCAGTCCTTCCTGATATGTATCTGATTTACAGCATGCTCTTCTCGGTGGGCGCGTTACTGACAGCGCCATATTATTGGTGGCGAAAGGGCCGGTCGCAGAAGCGCGGCTACTGGGCGGAGCGGTTCGGGAGTATCCCGTTTCAAGAAACCAGCCCCGGCGCGATTTGGGTTCATGCTGTCTCCCTCGGGGAAACGCTGGCGGTGGCAGGCTTGGTCAAGGAAATGCAGCGGGCGTTTCCCGAGCGAAAGATCTATCTGAGCCACGTCACGCCGGCGGGACGCGAAGCCGGGGAGAAGCAACTGCCTTCCATCGCCGGCCGCTTCTATATTCCCCTGGATTGGCGCTGGGCAGCGCGCAAAGCGCTGGCCCGCATCAAACCGTCGTTGCTGGTGATCGTCGAAACCGAACTGTGGCCCAATCTCTTGCGTGCCGCGCAGGAGGCGGGCGCGCGGGTGGTTATAGTCAACGCGCGCATGTCAAAGCGCTCTTTGCGCGGTTATCAGCTCGCGCGGCCCTTTATGCGGCGCGTCCTAGCCAATGTCGACGAGATCTGCGCGCAAACGGAAGAAGACGCGGAACGCTTCCGCCAGATCGGCGCCCAGCCCGAGCGCGTCAGGATGGTGGGAAATCTGAAATTTGATGCCCAACCTCCCAAACTTGGGGAGTTTGCTCGCGCCCTGAAAGCTGCCCTCCGGGAAGCCCAGCGCGGGCCGGTTTTAGTGGCCGCCAGCACCATGCCCGGGGAGGAACCGCTGGTGCTTCAGGCCTGGGATTTGATCCAGGCGCGGTACCCCAAAGCGCTTCTGATCCTCGCGCCACGCCATCCCGCGCGATTCGAGTTGGTCAGCCAGGACTTGGCGCAGGACCAACGTGGTTTTGTACGCCGCACCACCTTGCAATTGGAGGAGCGGGCGTTATCGAGCCGCTTGGCCTCCACGGCCATTCTCCTCTTGGATACCATTGGCGAGTTAGCGGGGGTTTTCGAACTGGCGGACCTGGTTTTCATCGGTGGCAGCCTGGTTCCCACGGGTGGGCACAACCTGCTCGAGGCCGCATACTGGTCAAAGGTGATTGTTTTCGGACCATCCATGGAGAACTTCCGCGATATCGCCAAGCTTTTTCTTGACGCCGAAGCCGCCATCCAAGTCCGCAACCCGGAGGAGCTTGCCCACGCCACGTGGCTGCTGGAAAATAAGGAGGCGCGCGAGAGTCTCGGCGCGAAGGCACGGCAAGTGTTGGAGCAGAACTCGGGTGCGACCGCACGCGTACTCTATGGCCTCCAGAAATATCTGGCCGGTGATGCTCAAGGCCGCGAGCCTCTCTCCCACGAGGTCAAGTGAACCCACTCTTGCTGCCATTTTCCGCGGGATTTCGGTTGGGCGTGGCGTTGCGCCACGCCGGCTACCAACGCGGCTGGTTCAAAACCCGCCGCCTGGCGCGGCCCGTGGTGAGCGTCGGCAACCTGACAGTAGGTGGAACCGGGAAGACGCCGCTCGTCGCGTGCGTCGCCAAAATCCTGCTGCGCCGGGGTTGGAAACCCAGCATTCTGACGCGAGGGTACGGCCGCAGCAGCAAGGCAGAGATGATCGTCCTGGCGCCTGGGGCAGACCGCCGCGCGAACGCGCAGGAAATCGGCGACGAGCCGGCGCTTCTGGCCCGCGCGCTTCCGGATAGTTCCCCTCATCATATGCGCCGACCGCTTTCGCGGCGGGCAGGCGGCGGAAGAGCGGTTCCAGGTGGACGTGCACATTCTCGATGACGGTTTCCAGCACTGGACGCTCGCACGCGATGTGGACTTGCTGGCGCTCGATGCGACGCAGACCATTTCCGATTGGCAATTGCTCCCCGCCGGCCGCCAGCGCGAACCGCTCTCTGCCCTGCGGCGCGCGCAGATTGTGGTGCTTACGCGAACGGATTCCGCCGATCCGCAGACCTCTGGAAGAATTGGTGTTGAAGGTCCATCCCGCCGCCAAGATCTTTCGCAGCCGGACGGAATTGTTAGGATGGACAGACGCTTTGAGTGGCGAGGCCATTTCCATTGAGGAAATCCGCGCGCAGAAAGTCGCGGCCTTCTGCGGAATCGGCAACCCGCGGGCGTTTTTTGCCGACCTGCGCCGTTGGGGATTCAGCCTTGTCGCTGAGGATGCATTTCCCGACCATCACGTATACACTGGCGAGGAGATTCAACGCTTGGTGGCGACGGCGCCCGCAAGAACGGCGCGGCCGCTTTGCTGACGACCCAAAAGGATGCGGTAAAGTTCTCCCGGGATTGGACGCCGCAACTGCCCATTTTGGCATGCGAGATTGAGGCGCAGATCCTGGACGCCGAGGATTTCGAACGAACCCTGCTGACTTATCTGGAAAAGGCACATTGATGACAGCTGCTGCTCGCTTTGCGAACGTACAGCGCATTCTGGTGCGGTCCACCAATTGGGTGGGCGACGCGGTGATGTCGCTTCCCGCCCTGGACGCCCTGCGCGCGCGCTTCCCGCGAGCGGAAATCGTCCTGCTTTCCAAGCCCTGGGTCAGTGAACTCTATTGGCATCATCCGGCGGTGAATCGCCAAATCATCTATAAGCCCGCGAGTGAGCATCGCGGGCCGCTGGGGTTTGCCAGGCTCATCCGGGAACTGCGGGCGGAGCGCTTTGACGCCGCCCTGCTTTTCCAGAACGCCTTTCAAGCTGCCTGGATGGCTTGGCTGGCGCGCATCCCGCTGCGCATCGGGTACGCGCGCGACGGCCGCGGCTTCCTGCTCCACGACGCCATTGAACCGCCCCTTCCCGCCGCCTATGGGCACCAGGTCTATTATTACTTGCAGCTCCTTTTTCGCGCGGGCTTGATTGACAAGCCTCAGCCCGTCGAAGAAATCCGGCTTCGCCTCACCGAGGCGGAAAAGAATTGGGCCGCGAAAAAGCTGGAGGCGCTGGGATTGAGCGGCCCGCGATTCCTCGTGGGCCTCGCTCCCGGAGCGGCCTTCGGCCCTGCCAAGCGCTGGTTGCCCGAGCGCTTTGGGGGACTGGCCGACCGCCTGATTGGTGCGTTGAATGCCGATGTGCTAATCTTCGGGTCCGCGGCGGAGCGGCCTTTGGCGGAGGAAATCGCCGGCGCCATGAAGCACACGCCCGCGATCGCCGCGGGTGAAACCTCCTTGCGGCAATTGCTGGCGCTCATGGCGCGGTGCAGATTGATCGTGGCGAACGACTCGGGTCCCATGCACCTGGCGGCGGCGCTGGGAATCCCGCTGGTCGCCATCTTCGGTTCCACCGATGAGCGCGCCACGGGGCCGTTGGGAACGCGGGTGCGCATCGTCAAGCGAGGCGTTGAGTGCAGCCCCTGCGGGCGGCGCGTGTGCCCGATCGATTTCCGTTGCATGCATGACCTCTCGGTGGAAGAGGTGTTTCGAGCCACCCTGGAACTCGTCAAGCGCTGGAACATCACGCATGACCATTCCGCCTAGGGGCATGCACCGCTGCGAAAGTCGGCATTCTGATGGGGCACGGAAGAGCGGGGCTAATGCCGGCACTTCCGAACCCGGAGTACTGAGCCAAACCTATGACGATCCCGACCTCCGACCGTACGTGCGTTGCTGGCCCTGGTGGAGCGCTTCCCGCGCCAGCGCGTCATCATGCTGGGAGACCTCGTTGCCGACGAGTCCGTCTACGGCGAAATCATGCGCGTCTCGCGCGAAGCGCCGGTGCTGATCCTGAAGGAGCGCGAGAGGCAAGTGGCGCCGGGCGGCGGCGCCAACGCCGCGAACAACCTGGCGGCGCTCGGCGCCCACGTCACTCCCGTGGGGGTCGTCGGCGATGATGAGTCGGGCGACGCGTTGCTCCACTACTTTCGCGAGAGGCAGATTTCCACCCGGCACATCGTCCGCGTGCACAATTACCTGACCCCCACGAAGACGCGGATTCTGGGAGGATTGTCGCACTGGCAGCGCCAGCAGATCGTGCGCATCGACCGGGAGCCGGCCCACCCGCTGGCGGCGGAAGTGCGGACCGGCTTGACGCGGGCAGCGGCGGCGTTGCTCGGCTCCTCGACGGGCGTGCTGGTTGCCGATTACGGCTACAGCACCACCAATGCCAAGGAAGTGGATTCCCTTCGCCGGCGGGCTGCGCCGCCAGGCGCTGCCCATCACCATCGACTCCCGCTACGACCTCCTGACTTACAAGAACCTGACCGCGGCCACGCCCAATGAACCCGAGATCGAGGCCGCTTTCGGGCAGCCGATTGGAAATGATCTGGAGCGGCTTCACACCCTGGGGAGGAAATTCCTCCGCCGCCAGGGACTCCAGGCGTTGCTGGTTACGCGAGGGCGCGATGGCATGGCCCTGTTTGAGCCGCGCCGGCCGCCCCGCCACCTTCCCATCTTCGGGTCTGACCAGGCCGTCGACGTGACGGGCGCGGGCGACACCGTAATCGCGGCGTTCACGCTGGCGCTTGCCGCCGGGGCGAGCTTTCTTGAAGCCGCCCTCATTGCCAATTGCGCCGGCGGGATCGTGGTGATGAAGCGCGGCACCGCCACCGTTTCCCTCGGCGAAATCACGGAGGCGATTCGCAACGCATGAGCGCAACCCTGATCCCGCGCGAAGAAGTGCGCGCCCTCGGCGATCGCCTGCGCCGGGAAGGCCGCCGCATTGCCTTTGCCAACGGCTGTTTTGATATTCTCCACGTCGGCCATGTGCGTTATCTTGAAGAGGCAAGGCGCTGCGGGCGATGTGCTGGTAGTGGGCGTGAACAGCGACCGCGCCGTTGCCGCATTGAAAGGCGAGGGACGGCCGATTCTTCCCGCGGAAGGCCGCGCGGAATTGGTGGCGGCGCTCGAATCCGTGGATTACGTCGTGATCTTCGACGGGCTGACGGCGGCGGAGATCCTGCTTGACCTGCTTCCGGACGTGCATTGCAAGGGCACCGACTATTCCGAGGAGACGGTCCCCGAACGTGAAGTGGTGAAGAGTTTCGGCGGGGAGGTGCGAATCGTGGGCGACCCCAAGAACCATTCCACGCGGGAACTTCTGGCCGAGATTTCCCGCCGCGCGCAAGGAGAATAGCGCCGCCTCCTTCGGCGCCAGAGTTCTTTCAGGTGGGAGGGATGACGGATCCGGCGCAGCGATTCCTGATTGTTCGCCTCAGCTCGATCGGCGACATCGTCCACGCGCTGCCCGCGGCGGCAGCGTTGGCGGAGACGTTCCCGCAAGCGCAGATTCACTGGGTCGTGGAGAAACGTCACGCCGTTGCTGCTGGAGGGCAACCCGCATCTTCACCGCATCGTGGCACTCGATACCCTGGAATGGCGTAAACATTTGACCTCTTCCGCAACCTGGCAGGAAATCCGGAATGGCGTAAGCGACCTGCGCCGGACCCTCTACAGCGCGGCACTCGACTTCCAGGGACTCTGGAAGTCTGCGGTGGTGGCGTGGCTCAGCCGCGCCCAGGAACGCATCGGATTTGCCGAGCGTTGGCTGCGCGAGCCCAGCGCGGCGATTCTCTACACCCAGCGGGTTTCACCGCGCGAGCACGTCCATGTGGTGGAGGAGAACCTGGCGCTGGTCGAACGGCTGGGAGCGCGCACCGAGCGCTGGCAGTTTCCCTTGCCGTGGAACGATGAAGATGACGCATACGTGGACACGCAACTCGCCGCGCTGGATTCCGAAGACTTCATCATCATCAACCCGGGCGGTGGCTGGCGCTCGAAATGCTGGTCGCCGGAGAATTACGCAGCGCTCATCCGGCAATTGGCAGGCGCCCGGCGCGAGCAAATCCTCCTGACCGGCTCGCCCTCGGAAGAGCCGTTGATCGGCGAAATCTTGCAGAGCGCCGGAGACCAAGCGCGCACGCTACTTCCCCACCACCCTGGTGCAGTTCATCGCCCTGGCAAGACGCGCGCGGCTTTTCATCGGAGGCGATACCGGCCCCTTGCACCTGGCGGCCGCCGTGGGCGCCCCCATCGTCGGCATTTACGGCCCCACCGACCCGGTGCGCAACGGCCCGTTTGCCGCCGATGACATTGCCCTTTCGAACCGCGGCCCGATCAACCACACGCGCCGCGGGGCAAACCCTG
The DNA here is from genome assembly GCA_963810005.1 of uncultured Acidobacteriota bacterium. Lineage (GTDB taxonomy): Bacteria > Acidobacteriota > Terriglobia > UBA7540 > UBA7540 > Bog-366. The sequence continues at coordinate 85,772 of CAWELY010000014.1, read as the reverse complement.
CGTATCTGCCCGGAATTTCCGTCGAGTCGGTTTTGGCCGCGGTGGAAGAACGTCTGGCGAGGGCGCATGGATAGCGCCTACGCTGCGTGGGCCGCGCGCTGGCGTGTGCCGCTGGGATTTCTGCTCGGCGTCGCCTACCTGGTCTTTTGCCGGCCCACGGTGAAGCTCCTCATTGCCGGCGGCGCGGTGGCTGCGGCGGGGGTGGCGCTCCGCGCCTTTGCCGCGGGCCATCTTGTCAAGAACCAGACCCTCGCCATGAGTGGTCCTTACGCCTACACGCGCAATCCTCTTTATCTCGGAAGCGCCTTGATGGGCGCAGGGTTCGCGCTGGCCGGAGGCAGTTGGATCCTGGCTCTGGCCTGTGTGATTCTGTTCGCGGCGATCTATTGGCCGGTCATCCGCCGCGAGGAAGAATACTTGCGCCGCGAGTTCGGAGAGGTTTACGATCATTACGCTCAGCGTGTTCCCCTTTTCCTCCCGCGCTTTCGCCGGCCTGCGGGCGGTGAGAAGTTTCAGTGGAAGCAATACCGGAAAAATCATGAGTACGAAGCCTTTCTGGGCTACCTTGCCGTTATGATTTTTCTGGCGTTCAGAATCTGGCTCCGCTAGATTGTGCAGGGCTGCCTTTGTGAGGCGCTCCGCGTCTAACTGGTTTATGCAAATTCCTCAGTTCGCGCCTGGTTTCCGCATTGCTTCTCGTGCTCCTGCTCATCACGGTTGCGGCCGGGAACGGCGCAAAATCCCCTGAACCTTTCACCCCGGGCGAGATGCTCACCTACGATGTGATGTGGACGGTCTTCCGCGCCGGCGAAGTGACCGCCACACTGCGGACCAGCGGCGAAGGGAAGCGCGACGCTTACGAGGTCACCGCCACGGCGCGGTCGGAGGGCTTCGTCCCTCTCCTCTTTGATGTCGACAACGTTTTCCGCGCCACCTCCAGCCCGCAAACCCTCTGCTCCGAGGGCATTGTCAAGAAAGTGAATGAAGGGCACCGGCACAAAGACACGCAGATTGCTTTTGACTACGCCCGGAAACTGGCTCTCCTCGATGAGCGCGACCTGAACCAGCCCGAGGCGCCACCCAAGCACGCCGAATATGATATTCCCCCTTGCGTCGAAGATGTCGTGACCGCCTTCTACTATCTCCGCCGCCAACGCTTGGAAATCGGCCACACCATCGAATTGCCGGTGAATGACGGCTCGAAAACCCAGCGCGTCATCGTGGAAGTGCAAGCGCGCGAAAAGGTGCAAACCCCTATGGGGACGTTTGACGCTCTGCGGGTCGAGCCCAAGGTTTTCAATGGCCTGCTCAAAAGGAAAGGGCGCATGCTCATCTGGTTTAGCGCTGACGAACGGCAACTGCCCCTGCGCATCAAGGCCATGATCTCGGTCGGCTCCATCACCGGCACCTTGCGGTCCGTGACCTACCCGAAACAGAACGCCCCGCCCGCCAAACACTGAATCCCCCATCGTCCCTATAAAGAATACCGAGTGCCGTTCTAACCTATGCTGTCATCCTGAGCCTTGACAGCGCCTACGGGTTTTCCTCAACCTGATCAGCCCCGCCCTCCGTGACGCGCCGTGAGAAATCCGCACAAAGTGAGAAATCCGCACAAGTGAGAAATCCGCACTAGCCAAGCAGTGCGGAAATCGAGTATAAGCTAACCTCAGGGCCGGATCTCCGGGGGTGAACATCACCGCGCAAGGGGAACTGGCCTCCGGGGAAAATGCCAATCGCACCGTCGATCGCGAAAAGGGGAAAGCATCCAAAGGCGTTGGGTGAAGACTCGCCATGTGCTGCGCCAAGCCCTGCTGAACTTTCTGGAAGAAGATTCGCTGATGGTGTCGGGCTCGATTGCCTACCACAGCTTGCTGGCCATTTTCCCCCTGCTGCTGTTGTTGCTGGGGCTGAGCGGGCTTTACATTCGACGTTTCGAACTGGCGGGCCATCTTTCCGTGGTCCTCCAGCGTTATCTGCCTGTGCGGACCGACATCATCATGCAGAACCTGGTCGGCATCAGCCAGGCTTACGGAAGAATCGGCCTCCTCTCATTTTTGCTTCTCCTGTGGAGTTCCTCGGGAGTATTCGTGCCCCTGGAAAAAGCGCTGAATCGCGCCTGGGAAGTCACCGAGGAACGCCCGTGGTGGCAAAGCCGTCTGCTGGCTTTGGAGATGGCCTTCGTCGTGGGTTGCCTGATCCTGATCGCCGCCGCGTTTGTGGGCGTGGAGATCCTTTTCCGCCGGCAACTCCAGGCCTTGCTGGGACCTTCCCTGCACCCCTTGGGCGTATTCCTTTATCACTTGCTCACCGCCATCAGTTCCTTCGCCCTCGCGCTCCTCTTGTTCGTGGTCCTGTTTGCGCGGCTCCCCAATCGCCCCATGCGCCTGCGCCACGCTTTTCCCGGAGCCTTGCTGACCGCCGTCCTTTGGGAGACGGCGCGCTGGCTCTTCACCATCTTCCTTCCTTTCTTCAACTACCGCCAGGTTTACGGATCGATTGGCGTTATGGTTACTCTTATGACCTGGGCATATATATCCTCGGCAGTTATGCTCTTCGGAGCCCAGGTTTCGCACACCCTTTACGGATCCCTGAAGGTCGGCGAGTCCACCCAAGGAACAAAATCATGAACTTCTTATCGCCCATCCATCGAATGGCCAATTTCATCGTGTTTGCTCTACTCCTGCTGGTTTCAACCTCCGCGGCGCTAGCGTCCGGCCTGGCGGAGCAGTTGCGCTGTGAATATCGGGTCAACCCCCTGGGGGTCGACGTGCCCGCGCCCCGCCTGAGCTGGATCATGGTTTCCCCCAGATCGCGGAGCACGGCAGACGGCCTATCGCGTGCTGGTGGCCTCCACGGCAACGCTCCTGGCGGAAGATCGCGGCGACCTCTGGGACTCGGGCCGTGTCCAATCGGATCAATCCAATCAACTGGAGTACGCGGGCAAACCGCTGAACTCGTCCCAACAAGCCTTTTGGAAAGTCCGGATTTGGGACGAGGGCGAACAACCTTCCCCCTGGAGCAAGACGGCCACCTGGACCATGGGAGTGCTCGATGATGCCGATTGGCGCGCGGAGTGGATTAGCGCCAAGAAAGCTGTGGCGGAAAGCCAACCCTTTGCCGGGATCCACACGATGGGCGGGACGCTGCCGCCGCCTCTCTCGACGGCCCCTCCCCGGATCTATCCGACCATGCTGTTGCGCCGCGAGTTCGTGGTGAAACCTCGTCTCGATCGGGCCGTCGTGCACATTTGCGGACTGGGCCAATACGAGTTGACCATCAACGGCCGGCGGGTAGGTGATGACTTGCTGGCGCCGGGTTGGACGAAATACGACAAGACCGTGCTATACGACACCTACGATGTTACCTCCCTGCTGCGGGCTGGCCCCAATGCCTTCGGCGTTCTGCTCGGCAATGGGATGTACAACGTCCGAGGCGGCCGCTACACCAAGTTCATCGGCTCGTTTGGAGCCCTCAAAGCCATCGGCCAATTGCGCCTCGAATATGCCGACGGAACGGTCGATGTCGTGGGGACCGACGCGAAGTGGCGCGTTCATCCCGGCCCCATCACGTTCTCCTGCGTCTATGGCGGCGAAGACTACGATGCGCGGCTTGAGCCGAAGGGCTGGAACGACGCGGGCTTTGCCGACGAGGGCTGGGAGGAAGCGGTGGTGGTGAGTGGCCCCGGGGGGAAATTGCGCGGGCTTTCCGGCGCGGCCCCGCCCATTCATGCCTTTGAAAGTTTGAAGCCCGCGCACATCAACTCTCTACGCGCGGGCACGAGGGTCTACGATTTGGGCCAGAATGTTGCCGCTTATCCCGCGAATCCGCGTGCACGGACCTGCCGGCGCCGTGGTGAGAATCACCCCCGCGGAACTCCTGAACCCCGACGGAACGCGTGGACCGCGGTTCCGCGGCGGCGGGAAGGCCTACTGGCAATACACCCTGGCAGGCAGGGGTGAGGAAGAGTGGTTCCCCAAGTTCTTCTACCACGGCAGCCGCTACCTTCAGGTTGAGTGCACGGCGCCGCCGGGCAAGGAGCCGCCCGTGGTCGAATCGCTGGAAGGCGTGGTGGTGCATTCCGCTTCGGAAGCGGTGGGCGAATTCTCCTGCTCGAATGAGCTCTTCAATCGCATCCGCACGCTGGTGCGCTGGGCGCAGATGAGCAACATGGTGATCGTGCTCACCGATTGCCCGCATCGCGAACGCCTGGGCTGGCTGGAAGAGTATCATCTGAATGGGCCGTCGCTGCGCTATGAGTTTGACTTGGCGGCACTCTACACCAAGGGCATGAATGACATGGCTGACAGCCAGGCGGAGGACGGCCTGGTGCCCGACATCGCCCCCGAGTACGTACAATTCGAGGGGGGGTTCCGCGATTCGCCCGAATGGGGCAGCGCCTTGCTGCTTTGAGCGCATGGCAGCAATACGAATGGACCGGCGACCGGGAATTGCTCCGCCGGCATTACGCGGCCATGCAAAGGTACGTGGCGTATCTGGGCAGCCGCTCACAGAATTTCATCGTTTCTCACGGCCTGGGAGATTGGTACGATCTCGGGCCCAAACCGCCGGGAGTGGCGCAACTCACTCCCGTGCCGCTCACCGCCACGGCATTCTATTATGCCGACGCGGCGGTTCTGGCCAAGGTGGCCCGGCTGCTGGGATACGCCGATGACGCGGGGAAATATGAAGAATTGGCCCGCGACATTGGCGAGGCCTTTAACCAGAAGTTCTTTGATTCCGCCCATGACCAATACGCACAGGGATCCCAGTGCGCGAACTCGATTCCATTGGCGATGGGACTTGTTCCGCCTCGAATATCGCGCCGCCGTCTTGAATGCCGTGGCCGAGGATGTGACGCCGCCGCGGGAATGCCCTGACCGCGGGCGACGTGGGCTACCGTTACCTGCTGCGGGCGCTAGCCGAGGGTGGCCGGTCCGACGTCATTTATGCGATGAACAACCAATCCGAAAGGCCCGGCTATGGATACCAGCTCAAGAAAGGCGCCACCAGTCTCACCGAGGCTTGGGATGCAGGACGGTGATTCCTCGCAAAATCACTTCATGTTGGGCCACATCATCGAGTGGTTCTATCACGATCTGGCTGGGATCGGCATCGACCCCTCCGTTCCTGCCTTCAAGAAGAGTCGTGATCAAGCCCGCCACCCCTGGCGATCTGAGCTGGGTGAAAGCCAGCTACAACTCCATTTATGGCAAAATCGAAAGCCATTGGAGCATCGCCAACGGGAAGCTCACGCTCGACGTCGCGATCCCGCCGAATACGACGGCGGTGGTGTATGTTCCCGCCAAGGCCGGGGCGCGGGTCACCGAGAGCGGTAAGCCCGCCGCCGACTCCCTCGGCGTGAAATACCTGCGTGGGGAAGACGGAGCCGCCGTGTACGAGGTCGCCTCCGGCCGGTACAGCTTCTCCGTGGATTAAGACGTGCGGCGCCTGCCCGGCTATAGCTGGCCGTTACAAAATGCGGGGAAAGGTTTTCGTAGAGGCGCCCGGGACTTGTCCCGACAAAGTCGGGAGGGCGGCAGTTCTTTCTTTCCAAGCTCAGGCCGCCCGGCTAATGCCGGCCGCCACGAAAAGCTTGGGAAGATCGCTGACGCTAAAAATCGACCGTCTGTGCCTGCCCGCGAGCCGGGCCGGGCCATTTTCTACCCAGGCATTTCATCCCCTTCGCGGGGTGGATTTCCGCGCCGGCGCCGCATGATCTTGTCGAAGGCCTTGAAGTCCGCCCGCGCTTTTCGATCCTCGAAATACCGGGCAGTGCGCAAGGCCGAGACCTTTTCCGCCACCGCCGTGGCCACGAACTGGTTGATGCTGGTTCCGTCCTCCCGGCTCAACCGCTCCACGGTTTCCTTGAGCGACTGGGGAAGTCGCAGCGGATAAGTTTTGGTTGCGCTCATGGCTTAATCCTCCGAATCGCTTCGCGCGGAAGCATGACTTCCACTCCAAACTGCGCTGGAACCGTTCCGAAATCCCGCACGTTAAACGTCACCAAGGCGTCGGCTCCGCCGTTGACGGCCGCTTCCAACACCATTTCATCGGCGGGATCACGAAGCTGCGGCCGCCAGAGAAAATGTGTCGTCACCGGCTCGGCCAATGCCACGACCGCCGTGAGAAAGATTTTGACCTCACGCTCGGTCAGCCCTGCGGCCAGACGGTGCTCCGCCCGGCTCAAGACCGCTTCGTATTCCAGAGCCAGAGGCACGCTCGCGAGCAGCGTCGCCCGGCCCTGCCTTGCCGCCCGCAGAATTGCCGCCGACGCTCCGCGCGGGCTGCGCATCGCCGCTACCACCACATCGGTGTCCAAAACCACCTTCACGCTCAATACCATATCATATCATGGGTGATATCACAACGGCACGTTCGGGTAGTGCGAGCGGGACGCGGACCCCTACGGTGTGAAGTCCGCGGCATTTCGAACTGCACTCGCCCCCGGGTTTGAAGACAGAAGAGCGGTGACAAGTGACGAAAAGCGCGGAGGGCTGGCGCGCGGAGCGCTGGTGTAACCACCCCGCCGCCAGGCTTCTAAAATGCAACGGCCGACGGCGAACGCCGTCGGCCGCGAGAGTTCGAGTTGATGATGGAGTCTACCTACGTCCACCACCATGGAAGCCGCCTCCGCCATGGACACCGGCACTGCCTCCGCGCGTGTAGCCATGTACGCTTCCACCGTTCAAGTGGCCGCGGATGTCACCACGATTGACCTCACCCCGATATGCCGGGTGCACGGGTACGGCCGGGATGCGTCCGTAGTTGCCGCGTCCTGCGTAGAACCCCGGAGCGGCATGATAGCCATGGAACCACGGCCCGGCGCCAATAAAGACTCCGCCCGAGAACCAGCTTGGCCCATAGTAGCCGTAGGGGGCGCAAGCGTAGGGGTAATAGTCGTAATAGCCATACGGGCACACCGGAGCTGGCCCCACGTAGGCCGGAGCCACTCCTACCTCGACTCCAATTCGTTGGGCATGTGCGTACGGCGCGACTAACAAGCATAGGCCCAGCAGCGTCAACAGTCTTAGGTTTCTCATTTCAGCACCTCCCCGAACCTCAATCCTTCTTACCAAACTGCAACCTGGATAAGGGCAATCGCCCTGCCAAAGTCGATCGTCCGAAATATCGCCATTTCATGCGGTTCCGGCGATACCGTCCGGACGCCAGAATGGCCCAGTGCCGGTGCGGTGGTGGTTTTCGGCTAGGGTGGTGGTTTTCGGCTACCCCCTGCACCCAGCGGTCGGCTGGCGCCCCGACGAGTCGGGGCGATTTCCCAGAGGGACTTGTGGGAGGTGGCGACTCAGCTCAGTCAGCTTGTAAAACGGCACGCTGCCTGAGATGGTTTTCGTAGAGGCGCTCGGAACCTGTCCCGACAAGTCGGGAGGACGGCAGGTTTCGGTTCGCTTGTAATACCCGGCTAAAGGTGATTGCGACGAAAGGCTGCCCGGCTAAAGCCGGCCGCTACGAAAGGTTTCGAAAGCTAAGAAGCAACCGTCGGCGCCAGCCCGCCATCGGCGATCGCACGCCTTCGTCCTTTCCATCCCCACTGGATTTTTGCTGCTGCAAGCGCTATAAGATTGGCGCTCGAATACTCGGTCATGGGATTCCTTCATGAAGAACCCAACAACGATGCGAACTTTACTCTTGCTTGGACTGATCATCACCACCCTTCTGGTCGGCGCCTTCGTGCAAGTTACTTCCTTGCCCCCAGGGATGGCGCTAGAGCCTGGCGGTGTCTCTCACGCGGGAATTCCCCACCCCAAGGGCGAGGTTTTGTATGTTTCTCCGGCGGGCAACGACGCCTGGTCAGGTAAGCTTGCTGAACCCAATTCTGCCAAGACCGACGGACCCTTTGCCACGCTCGTCCGCGCCCGTGACGCCATCCGGTCAATGCAAACGAGTAAGCCGCTGCCTCAACCCGTCACCGTTTACTTGCGCGGCGGGGTTTATGCCCTGAGCGCTCCCCTGGTGTTTCTTCCGGGGGATTCCGGAACCGTCAAGTGCCCCATCACTTACGCCGCCTATCCGGGCGAAAAGGTGGTTCTGAGCGGGGGCCGCGCCATAACGGGTTGGAAGAAGGCGGCGCAGGGCGGGCAGGAAAATCCACTTTGGACCGCGGAAGTTCCCGGCGTCAAAGAGGGCGAGTGGTACTTCCATCAACTCTTTGTAAACGGCCAACGCCGCCAGCGCGCGCGCTCTCCGAACACGGGCTTTTTCCACGCCGAGGGCCAGTTCCTGGCAGGGAATCCTGCGCGTTTCAAGTTCCACCCCGGTGATATTCATGCCGTCTGGGCGGAGCAAGGCGACGTGGAAGTGGTGGGCCTGGAAAAGTGGGCGGAGTTTCGCATGCACGCTCAGAGGCTGTAGATCCGGCCACCAACACCGCCACGCTCTCCTCCGCGCGCCAGGAATTCGGCGATGACAAGGATGCGCGCTACTGGGTGGAGAATGCCGCCGACGCTCTCGACGCGCCCGGGGAGTGGTTCCTCGACCGGCGAAGCGGCACGCTTTCCTACCTCGCCCTGCCGGGGGAAGATGTAGCCCAAGCCCAGTTTGTTGCTCCCCTTCTTCCCCAGTTGATCCGTTTGGAAGGCAAAATGGAAACAGGTGAGTTCGTCCACGATATCGTGCTGCGCGGCCTCACTCTTGCATATGCCGACTGGCCGCTGCCGCCGAAAGGGTATGTGGACATGCAGGCCGCCTATGACATCCCTGCCGCCGTAGAACTCGTCGGCGCCCGCCATTGCCGCATCGAGCAGTGCAATTTCGTTCATCTGGGCCAATACGCGCTGGAGAGTTCACAAAGGCTCTCAGGACAACCAAGTAGTGGGCAATGAAATGACGGACCTCGGCGCGGGAGGAGTGAAGGTCGGCGATCCAGAGATCCCGAAGGACGATGCGCAGGCGACAAGCGGGATTGTTGTTTCCGGAAATTACATTCACAACATCGGCATCGTTTATCCCGCGGCGGTGGGCGTGTGGATTGGCCAGAGCAGCGGCAACACGGTGGCGCACAACGAAATCACCGACACGTACTACACCGCCATTTCGCTGGGCTGGACGTGGGGCTACGGCCCCACCGCCGCGCATGACAATCGGATCGAATTCAATAACCTTCACGACATCGGCCGCGGCCGGTTGAGCGATATGGGTTGCATCTACTCGCTGGGCGTCCAACCCGGCACCGTGGAGCGGAACAACCTGTGCCACGATGTGACCCGCTACGATTATGGCGGGTGGGGGATCTATACCGACGAAGGCAGCAGCCAAATCCTGATTGAGAACAACGTCGTCTACCGCACCCAGGATGGCGGTTTTCATCAGCACTACGGACGCGAAAACATTGTCCGCAACAACATCTTCGCTTTCGGACAAGAGGCGCAACTCCGGCGCACTCGCAAGGAGCCCCACCTGAGCTTCACGTTCGAGCACAACATCGTGTATTGGAAAGAAGGCAAACTGCTCGATGGCACGTGGGACGACAACCAGTTCCACCTCGATTACAACCTTTATTGGCAGGTAGGCGGGCAGCCGATTCAATTCGGAAAAGAATCGCTGGCGGAATGGCAGAAGCGCGGGCAGGACGTGCATTCGATAGTGGCGGATCCGCTCTTTCGTCGATCCCGATCATGGCAACTTCACCCTGAAGCCCGATTCGCCCGCCGCGAAAATCGGTTTTCAGCCTATCGATACGAGCCAGATGGGGAGAACAAAATAAGGGAGATTTCTCGAATAGGAAATCACAACCGATAACCACCCTTGGGCGATCCGCGTTCAGGAGGCCGCGGCGCGAAGACTTTCTAACAGTTTCTGCCAATCGTGAATGAGGATTTGAACCACGAAGTAGAGCGCATCGTGCTCCAGAGCTTCCGTAGCGAATCCCTCATTATTGCCCTCGAACGCATCCGTCATCAACACCTCCCGCGTTTCATAGATGGGGGTGGGCGAGCCTGCCCTGAACACGAAGAGCACCCCGTTGATGGCGTGGCGCATGAAAACACCCGCAAAACGGTCGGAGGGAAATTCCGGGCGCACAATGGCATCAGGGTCGCCTTCTCGACATGTCGCGAGCCGATGCCAGGGGAGTCGGGCGAGTAGTCCGTTGGGTTTGCTTTCGCGCGCAATGAATTGATTGATAACCTCCACCTCGCGCGGCGGCAGGTTGTGCGTGTCAACGCAGTAGGATTGGATTTTTCGGAAGGCCGCGGCGTCCAGGAAGTATCCCCCGAATTTCTTGTCCTTGGCAACCAGCGGCGAGACGGGAAACAATAGGATGATCCACAGCCAATGTTTCATCCGCGTGGTCTCCCTTTACGGCGGGCAGCCCCGATGTGTCGAATCGCGTCCCGCCCCTTAGGCGTGAGATTACCTCAGCGAAGAGCCGGCTTCAAGCCAATATTACAGAACGATGACAATTTATTGCAAATTGATGAATGCTGTGTTCCCCCGCTGCAAGCGCCATAAATTGGGCGCTGAAATTTTCGCAGATGGGACTCATTTTTTCCCTTGCCTATTCGCCTTTTATTCGCCTAAAATAGAGAGCTATCAGCTATCAGCTATCAGCTATTAGTTATCGGCTGTCCGTTGTCATTTGATGAGGGGTTAGGGTTGTGGATGATTGAAAAACTGAAACCGAGCAGGAAATGGAAACCGCCAACTGCTGAAGTTTCAAGAATCAAAGCTGAGAGCTGACAACTGATAGCTGAGAACTTCTCACCCCGGAGATATCAAGCCATGGCACTGACGCGCCGGCAAAAGCAGGTTTTCGATTTCCTGGTTAACTTCATCAACGGCCACAGCTATTCGCCGAGCTTCGAGGAAATCGGCGCGGGCCTGGGACTGTCATCGCTCGCCACCGTTCACAAGCACATGCAGACGCTGGAGAAGAAGGGATTCATCCGGCGCGGGTACAACCAAAGCCGCTCGGTGGAAGTGGTGGCCATTCCCGCTTCCGTGCCTTTCTCGAAGACTGCGGTCCGGCCGTTTGGCAGGCGCAAGACGGCAGCCGACGACGGCGACCATCCCGTCGCGCTCGACGCCCGTGGCCGCGCTTATGCCCTCGCAGGTGCTGGGCAACATGGAGTTCCCCCTGCTCGGCCGCATCGCCGCGGGCCAACCCGTGGAAGCCATTCCCAATGCCGAGACTTTTTCCTTCGGCGACTTTACCGGCGGCCGGGGAAACCTGTTCGTCCTGCGCGTCAAGGGCGACTCCATGGTGGACGACCACATCTGTAACGGTGACTATATCCTGGTGGAGGGCGCGCAGACCGCCGACAATGGCGACATCGTGGTGGCGCTGATCGAAGGCACCGACGCCACCCTCAAGCGCTTCTTCCGCGAACCCAACGGCAAGGTGCGGCTGCAACCCGCCAACGCGCAAATGGATCCCATCCTGGTGCCCGCTCGCGACGTGAAAATCCAAGGCCGCGTGGTGGGCGTGCTGCGAAAATACTGAACCCGACGGTCGTCCTGTCTCAGGGCCTACCAAAGCTTGGATCGTCCATCTTAGTTGCAAGCAAGTTGCATCTGACAAATGGCCTGCAACCCATAACTCCTTATCTTTCAATCCAGAATTGACATTTCGACTGAATATCCCTACGATCGAAGATGTAAGTCGTTGCTTATTTCAGGACGTAAGCTCTACTCTAACCATGTTCCAATCGCTCGTCATTACGCTCCGGGAAGGCGTGGAAGCGGCGCTCATCCTGGGCATTGTTCTGGGCTATCTCAAGAAGACCGGCCGCCAGGCCTGGAGCCGTTACGTCTGGTGGGGGCTTGCCGTCCGCCGTTGCCGCCAGCCTCGCCGCCGCCTATCGTGGTTCATCGCTTTGAGGTCGTCGAGGACGCCTACGAAGGCTGGCTCATGCTGGTGGGCGCGGTCTTTGTCGCCTCCATGGTCTACTGGATGTGGCGAACGGGCAAGCGCCTGAAGCACGAAATTGAATCCAAGCTCTCGGAGCTTTCCGCCTCACCCAGCCGCAGCGCCGCGTTCGGCCTTTTTCTCTTCGTTTTTCTCATGGTGTTCCGGGAGGGCGCGGAGACGGTGCTGTTCCTCGCCGCGGTCTCCTTGCGCACCAGCGAGCTGCTGAACTTCATGGGTGGAGTGCTGGGCCTGGCGCTCGCCGTGGCGCTGGGCGTGGCTTTCTTCAAAGGCAGCGTGAAAGTTGACCTGCGGAAGTTTTTCACGGTCACGACGATGGTGCTGTTTGTGGTAGCGGCGCAACTCTTGGTGTCGGGCGTGCACGAACTTTCGGAAGCCCATGGTGTTGCCTTCCGGCCCCCGCGAAATGGCGCTGATCGGCCCCATCGTCAACAACGACGCCTTTTTCTTTGTTGTCATCGTGGCCCTCGCGCTTTTCCTGATCATCGCGCAGCGCATCCAGGCGGGCAATGCAACGGCCGGCGAGGCAGCCCGGTTGTCGCCGCCCGAGCGCCGCAAGCTTTTGGCCGACCAGCAGCGCGACCGCTTCTGGAAGCTCGCCGCGACGGCCGCCAGCCTGCTGGTGATCGTATTGATTTCCGCGCAATTCATCTATTCCCGCACCGCCCACGCCATGTCCCCGCCGGAGCGCGTGAGCATTCAGAACGGCGAGGCGCAGATTCCCACCAGCCTGCTTGCCGACCATGACTTGCACCATATTGTGATCGACGTGGGGGGCACGGAAGTTCGGGTCATCGCCATTCTGGATTCTTCCGGGCACGGTGCGCGCGGGCCTCGACGCTTGCTTGATTTGCGGGCACCAGGGCTATTACCAGGACGGCAAGAACGTGATCTGCCGCAACTGTGGCGCGGTGATCTACGTTCCCACCATCGGCCAGGCGGGGGGATGCAATCCCATTCACATTGACTACCTGATTGAAGGCGACAAGCTGCACATCGCCGCCGACGGCGCTGGCCGACGCCGCCAAGTATTTCCACTGAGCGTCGCATGATCTTTCGAATCGTTTGGGAATCTCTCGCCCGCCGGCGGCGCCGCAAGCTGCTGAGCGTTTTCGCCGTCGCCCTCGGCATCGCCGTCACGGCGGCCGTCGCCACCCTGTCGCTCGACGTGGGTGACAAGGTCAGCCGCGAACTGCGCTCCTTCGGCGCGAACCTTTCCGTCACTCCGGCTGCGGACGGCCTTCCCGTGGCCGTGGGCGGCATCGATTACCGGCCTGCGGGCGCTGGAGCGTTCCTGCCGGAATCGGCGCTGGTGAGTTTGAAAAGGATTTTCTGGCGGAACAACATTGTGGCCTTCGCGCCGTTTCTCTATGTGCCCGCAACGCTCGAAGGCCAGCCGGTGGTGGTGATGGGAAGTTGGTTTGAGAAAGCCCTGACCGTGGACAAATCCGAAGTGTTCGTCACGGGGCTGGAAAAGCTGCACCCCACGTGGAAGATCACGGGCCAGTGGCCTGCGGACGATGACGCCAGAGGAGCGCTGGTGGGCCGCCGTCTTGCCGAGCGGCTGAATCTGCATCCTGGCCAAGCACTGACGCTTGCCGCGGCTAGCCAAGGGCAACACGCGAACCGCGCCTTCTTCATCGGCGGAATTTCATTGTGCGCGGAATCCTTGAAACCGGCGGACCCGAGGACAACCAGGTGCTCGCGCCGCTTGCTTCCGTGCAGCGCTGGGCAGGCCTTGAAGGCAAAGTGCGGCGCATCGAGATCAGCGCCCTCACCAAACCCGAGGACGCCTTCGCCCGCTCCGACGTTTCGCGCCTCACGGGGGCGGAATTCGATCGTTGGTATTGCACGCCTTACGTCAGCTCCATTGCCTATCAAATCCAACAAGCGATTCCCGAGGCGCAGGCCAAGCCGGTTTATCACGTGGCGGAGACCGAAGGCCGGATTATGAATCGCGTCGGCGTCCTGATGGCGTTGCTGGTGGTGGCGGCGCTGGTGGCGGCAGGATTGGCGGTGGCTTCCATGATGCTGGCCACGGTTCTGGAGCGCCGCGCCGAGATCGGCCTGTTCAAAGCGCTGGGCGCGACCGACGCTCGCGTGGCAGAGGTGTTCCTTCTGGAGGCTTGCGCCATCGGCGTGCTCGGAGGGGTGGCCGGATATCTCTTCGGCAGTCTGCTGGCGTGGCGTCTGGCCTTGGCCGTTTTCGGATCGGCGGTGAGTATTCACTGGGTGATTCTGCCGGTCTGCCTGGCGGTAGCGCTGCTGGTGACGCTGGCGGGAAGCGCCCTGCCGCTAGTCCGAGCCCTGAAAATTTCACCCTCACTGGCCCTGCGCGAATGAAGAGACGGTGACGAGTGACAAGTGACGATTAAGAGAAGTCCTCACGTGCGAGGGACGGTCGTAATCAGGAGCGGGCTCACCGTGTCCTCTGTGTCCCGAGAGATTTCGCACCGAGGGCACGGAGTCTGCAGTGAACCCTGTGTGAAATGTCTTCCTGCCGCAGAGAACACGGAGAAAAATCTTTGGCGCAGAACGAAGTTCCAATAACTGCTGCTACAAAGGGAGCACAGGTTTTAGATGGCCCGATGATCCGATGACCCAATCGCCAATCACAAATCACCAATCACAAATCGCAAATCACCGGGTCTCCCGATCCTCCATGTTCTGGCGCTTATGGTGGCGTGCAATCTCGGTGAAGCGCTCACAGGCGGCGTTGGCGGTGGGCTCACTGGCGGTGGGCGCGGCCATCACCTCCATGCTTTTGAACCTTTACGGCGATGTGCAGCGCAAGATGACGGAGGATTTCCGCGCTTACGGAGCCAATGTGGTCGTTGCACCGGCTTCCGCGGAATCTGGCGTCAGCGTCGAGAGCAGCACAATGGTGGAGGAATCTGCCCTTCATCCACTTGCCCAGTTTGCCCGCGAGACTCCGGGCACGTCGTTCGCGCCCGTTCTCTACGGCGTGGTTCGAGTGTCGCCCGATCCCGCCGATCCCCGCTTGCCGGAATTCGCCAATGTGGTGGCGGCCGGAGCAGAGTTCGGCGCGCTGCGTGGTTTGAGCCCCGGTTGGCGGGAAGCGGGCGAAGCGGTTTCCGCTGACTTGCCGCCCGGCGATTGCGCCGTGGGCTCGAATTTGGCGGCGCGGCTGCACGTGCGCCCGGGCGATTCCATCCAACTGCGGCGTGTGGCATCTGTAGCAGCGGTCTCCGACCGCCGAGCGTCGATCCGATCGACGATTCGGCGGTGAGACCGCCGCTACAAGAGGCAAAATCGGCGGAGAACCTCATCGCTCACCGCTATTCGCATTGCCACCGTCCTCACCACCGGCGCTTCGGAAGACGACCAGGTTTTTCTTCCCCTCGGCGCGCTGCAATCCTTTTTGGGATTGAGCGGGCAAGGTCACGCTGGTAGAGCTCAGCATTCCCGGCGAAACGCGGGACGTGGAAAGCGCCATCCACCGGCTTGCCGGCCTCTTGCCCGGCCTGGAGGTTCGCCCCATTCGGCAGATTGTTTACTCCGAAGGGAAGGTCCTGGGAACCATTCGCTGGCTGCTGCTTTCCCTCACCATCCTGATTCTGGTTATTATCGCTCTTTGCGTTATGGCCACGATGACGGCCATCGTGCTGGAGCGCCGCAAGGACATTGGCGTGATGAAAGCCCTGGGAGCGGCCGACGCGCTGCTGATGCGCCTTTTCATGACGGAAGGCGCGAGCCTGGGTTTGGTGGGAGGCGTATTGGGATACGGAGTGGGCGCATTGCTGGCGCGCGGCTTGGCCGAGCGGCTGTTCGGCGTCGCGCTCAGCTTGAATGTGTGGACGCTGCCCGTGGTTTGCGGTTTGACCGTGGCGCTGGCCGTGATCGCCGCGCAGGTGCCCGTGCGCATCGTGCGGGCGATTCAACCCACGGTAGTGCTGAAGGGCGAGTAGAAGGCGATGAGCGGCGAGTTTGCCTTCGCCATGTGGCGGTGTACAAGCTGCCTCGAACGGTCAGAACGGCCGCGTACCGAGAACGAGAAGAGAATTGTCTTTCATTGAAGTTGAGGGTTTGACCAAAACCTACGGCGCGTCGCTCCATGCGCTCCACCACATTTCTTTCACGGTGGAAAAGGGCGAGTGGATCGCCGTGATGGGCCCGTCCGGTTCCGGCAAAAGCACGTTGCTGAATATCCTCGGCGGCCTTGATGCCCCGACCTCCGGGCGCGTGGCGCTCGATGGGCAGGAAATCTCCGCGCTTTCCGGCAACGCGCTGGCGCGTTTTCGCGCGGAAAAAGTCGGCTTCGTGTTTCAGCAATTCCACTTGGTTCCCTATTTGACGGCGCTGGAGAACGTGATGCTGGCGCAGTATTTTCACAGCCTCGTCGGATGAGCGCGAAGCCGCGGAGGCGCTGGGCCGCGTCGGGTTGGGCGACCGGCTGCGCGCATCTGCCCTCGCAGCTTTCCGGAGGCGAACAGCAGCGCGTGTGCGTGGCGCGGGCGCTGATCAATCAGCCCAACGTGATCCTTGCCGATGAGCCCACCGGCAATCTCGATGAGGTGAACGAAACCCTGGTGATGGGCCTGCTCACGGAATTGCACCGCGAAGGCCACACCATCGTGCTGGTCACGCACGACCCGGAAATCGGCCGCATGGCCGAGCGCCGCATCGAACTGCACCACGGCCGCCTGACGGAAGTTTCCGTTTTCCCCACCCACGAAGAGGAGTTGATCGATGACCTGCTGAAGGCCGTCTGGCACGCGCAGGAGGATACCGGCCGCAGCGTGCTGGAACCTGATGCCCTGCCGGAATTCGCGCGGAACCGCGCCACTTTTTTGCTGATGGCGCAGGAAGGATTGATTCAGCTCGAAGGCGCCGCCCTTTCCTTCGCCCCGCGCGGTGAGGCTCGCGCCCGCCACGTGCTGCGGCGGCATCGCCTTTCCGAGCGCCTGTTCTTCGAGACCTTCGGAATTGACGAGGATGTGGTGGACGAGCACGCCGGCAAAATCGAACACTCGCTCAGCCCGGAAGTGACCGAAAAGATCTGCACCTTCCTCCATCACCCCCGGACCTGCCCCCACGGCTCGCCCATTCCGCGCGGTGACTGCTGCCCACCAGCATAGGCGTAAGATAGCCTCTTATTATAAGCCTAAATCAAGGCCGGGGAGCGCCTCCTCCACCAGACACTTTGTCATGCTATTTTCTTGTTTCTATGGATTTTAGTAACTGGCTTTCTTTTCAGTATGTTCTCAGCTTCGTTTTACGAAAAATGCTTCTTCTGACTCTTTGTTTTCAATATGTTCTCAGCTTTGGGCTTTTGCGCGCCTCGCGGACATTTTGCCAGCTTGCATTTTGTACCGGCGCTTGGCAAATCGCATTACCGAATCCCTTCTTGCTCCTCCCGCGGGGCGCCTCGCGCCGCGCCCAACCGAGGGCGCGCTTGCACCGGCCAATCGGCTAGCGGAACCGGCGCCACCCATCAACCTTTCATCATAGCCTATGGGAAGAGGGTTGTCAAGAGAAATTTGCGCGGAGAAATTTGCGCCCGGTAGCGGCCCATTTTCCGCTGGGCCACCGATGGACCCGGATCTGGGCGAAGCCATACTCGGGTCTGCCCGCTGTCATCGCGGTTACCTTTGAGCGCCTAATTGTTCGAGGCGATCGAGCCAATTACGAAAATGCGGGCACTCGCGCCGCATCGTGTCGATGCCCACCGCCGCTGCCGCTTGCGTTCCGTTCAGCACCTTTCGGTAGGAAGGACAAAGACGGAGCACGCATTTTGATGGAGCCGTGGTTCGGACTGTCATCAATGTCTTCCGGAGTGGGAAAACCTTCACGGATGGACTGGAATTGACTGGCAAGATTCGATTGGTTAATGCTGCGCGCGAATGCCGCGGGATCGCTGAATAGCAGTCCCTCAAATTCATGTAATTGCAGGTAAGGAATAAATCGAACCTCGGCCCGCAGGTCGGGCGCTTGCGTGATGATGTCTTCTCTCACCGCTTGCTCAATATGGGTGACTTTGTCGAGGTTCGAGAGATTCGGCGGCAGTGGTGTGCCGGGAAAGCCTTTGCCCAACCCATAGAAGTCGAGCATGGTCGAGCAATAGGCCAAGGGATCCCGCTTGAGTTGCCGGAGGACGTCCTTCTGGACGCGAGCGTAGTTTGGATTCCCGCCCTTGTGACCGGGAAATCCAAGGACGATGGGATTCAAGTAGACCTGCTGCCTCCACAGGGCCGGCGCAAGGACGTTATTCACGAACGATCTTTCCGATAACCCCTCCACGACGACGTGAACTCGGGTCATGGACGCTCGTCTCCAGCGCTCGACTCCTCCTTCTGTGGCGCTACGCTTGTATCTCTGTCGCCATCTCGACGGCAGCGGCATTTCCTCATTGCGCGGTCCACCACCCAGGACATTCTTCTGCCATAGTTCACCGAGCGTGTAATCCTCGAGCCATCCTGATAGTTGCGCCGAATCCAAGCGCCGGAAGACTGATTCCCCCTGAGTCCTTTCGACGACGATGACATCTTCCGGATCAAACTCGTTCAGCAATTGCGCCGATTGCGTCGAGACGATCACTTGCGTGTTCTGCTGGGCTGCTCTGCTGGAAGAGATTGGCCAGCAGCGTCAAGGCGTAGGGGTGCAGCCCAAGTTCAGGCTCGTCGAACAGGACTGTTGGCGCGAAGACGAAATCGTGCTGGAGCAGCGCGGTAGCCAGGCAGATGAAGCGAAGCGTGCCGTCCGACAGTTGGCTGGCGAGGAAGATTTTGTCCGACCCTCTTTGTATCCACTCCAGTCGAATTAGATCCGGGTTTGTGGTTGCCGGGCGCAGCTTGAACTCGTCGAAGAAAGGTGCCGCCAGCCTTACAACGTCGCGAATCTTGGCGTAAATGTCCGGGGCCTTCAACTTGATCCGATACAAAAAGGCCGCGAGATTACTGGCGTCGGGCCGCAGAAACTCATCGTCGTTGATCGGGTTCTCACGACGAACGCCCGCCGTGTCACTCGTGTCCTGAAAGTGATAGACGACCCAACTTGAAAGGGCACGATGAAGATCTTGCGCGTCCCCGTCTACGCGCATCCGATCTTTGATTTTGGTCTCAGCATGCCCGGAGCCAAGTGGAATCCAAACTTCATTTCGAACATGGCTCGAGGGCATCATTTCTTCGTCGGCGAAGATCAGCCGGCCATCCGCCGTGGGGATCAACGTAAAGGCGTAGCCGTAACGGTCAAAATAGAGCCTGGCCACAACCTTCGTCGTGACCTTCGGACCGAGGTAAAGACACGCGTCCACGCCCCCGGTTTTCCCTACCTCCAGTTGAAGCCTCTCAGCGGTCAGCTCCCGCAACAGACGAAAGAACTCCACAAAATTACTCTTGCCTGCACCGTTGGACCCGATGAGGACATTTAATGGGCGAAGTTCAAAGTTCTCCAACTTGCGGATGGACTTGAAACCTTCGATCGTAAGCCGTTTGATGGCATCGCGCATAAATCAGGTTTGCCTTTGCC
This sequence comes from uncultured Acidobacteriota bacterium, assembly GCA_963810005.1. Taxonomy (GTDB): domain Bacteria; phylum Acidobacteriota; class Terriglobia; order UBA7540; family UBA7540; genus Bog-366. Next base: position 66,400 of record CAWELY010000014.1, on the reverse strand, counting down.
AAATATGGGGTTTCTAAATCCTCACATTCCTGCGTACCTTATCATGACTCCGGCCTAATCCGTTGGCAAGTTGTCATCTGGGTAGTTGGCCAATTTTACTTTGTAGCGGCGAGTTCACCTCGCCAAATGGCGGCGTAAAGCCGCCTCAACATCAGGTCGCGAGGGCAGTACAACCTCGCGCGCTACTCTCACATCCAACGCGGGGAACGCGACCGAAAATCAACGCGGGCCGCATGATTGGCGGGTCCGCAAGGGAGGGGTTGTTGTGTCACAATCCAAGCCGGAGGTGCGCCCGCAGGCGCCCGCCGTCCCCGATCCAGAGTCTCGCGCTCCGCTCCCCTTTGAACTGACCTTGCTCGACTTGCCCACCTTACCGGTGTCGCTGTTCCGGCAGGCCAGCAACTTGCTTCGCGAGAGGCGAGCGCCCTCTCGCTTTCGCGACCAACCGGAGGCGCGGCTGCCGCTCTTGGACCAACAGCCTGTGGTATCGCGATTTGCCGGCGCAAATCCAAGCCTTGCTCGCGACGCCGAAAGCTGCTCCGGCAGGCTTCACCTCGCATGCTGCTGACGTCCCGGACCTTTGGCAGGATTACCTGCCCAACCCCTTCTCGTGGGCGAATTCGCTGCTCGTTCACCTCCTTGTGCTCACGGCGCTGGTGCTGCCCTTCGCGCTTCAGCGCCTGATGGGCCCCGCGCCTCTTCCCAAGAAGATGTTTAACTTCACTCCGCTTGTGCTCACGCTTCCCCAGCTCCATGGCAACGACGATAAAACCGGCGGAGGGGGAGGCGGCGGTGTCCGTTCTCCGCTTCCCGCTTCGCGTGGGGCGCTTCCGCCCTTTGCGCGCACGCAATTCACTCCGCCCATGGTCACAGTCCCAAAGGTCGCGCCGGTCTTGCCGATGCCGCCGACCCTGCTGGGTCCCCCGGAACTGAAACTCCCGGCCATGAAGTTGGACATGCCCTGGGGCGACCCCAAGGGCGTGACAGGACCGCTTTCGGGCGGCCCAGGGACGGGCGGCGGAATTGGCACCGGTAACGGCACGGGAGTGGGGCCGGGCACAGGTCCCGGTTACGGTCCGGGCTCAGATGGAGGGTGTTGCGGAGGCCCCTTCAGTGTTGGCAACGGCGTCAGTGCGCCCATCCCCATTTACTCCCCGGAACCCGCCTACTCCGAAGAAGCGCGCAAGGCCAAATTCGGGGGAATCGTGATGTTGTGGATCGTCGTGGACGCGCAGGGCATCGTGCGAAATGTTCGGATCACCAAGCCTTTGGGCATGGGCCTTGATGAAGAGGCGGTCAAGACCGTGAGCACCTGGAAATTCAAACCTGCCCTGCGCCAGGGCGTGGCGGTGCCGGTGCAAGTGCAGGTGGAAGTCAGCTTCCGGCTATTCTGAAATGTGTGTAGGGGCGCTTACGCCGGAGCAATTTCCGTGTACTCCAGTGTGAGCAGAGCTTTGCAGGCCGCACACACGAATTGAGGCGGCGGGCCCACATCGCCGATCGCGAAGACCCTCGGTTCGTGGCAGCGCGCGCAGGGGGCCGTGGGGGCGCTGGGATCAGGATCGGGTGGGATTTCAAAATCCTCCGCGACTTCCCCCACCCTCGTCGTTTCCAACTCAAATGTGGTGTAGCAATTGTTGCAAACGTGGTTGTAGCAGCACTCCGGCTTGCAGGAATAAAGCACGTCGCCGGAACCGCATTGCGGGCAGACCACAGAAATCGGTGTGAGCGTCATGGAGTTTCCAGCATGGCGCAGCCATATGAATCGTGTCAAGGCGTGCGGAACCCAAACGGGTAGGTGGTAGATGGCATGGGGTAGGTAGGGCCTTTTCCCATACCTACGACCTACAACCTTTCCAGGTTCTTTTTCCGCTTGTCAGCGATGCGAGGAAGCTTGAGAATAGCGCGTCGATGAGTTCCTTGCGCACCTACTGGACGTTTGCCCGGCCCTTCACTCTGGTTCCGCCCATGACCGGGATTTTTTCCGGCTCCCTTTTGGGCTATGGGGCCACGCATGCCTCCTTTCATCCTGTGCGTGTCACGCTGGCCGTGCTCGCCGCGGGAGTGCTGAACGCCGCCTCCAACGGGCTGAACCAGATCTGCGACCTCACCAACGACCGCATCAACAAGCCGCACCGGCCGCTTCCCTCGGGCCGGACTCACGCATGCGCCAGGCGTGGATTTTCACCGCGGCGGCTTACGCTCTGGCGCTGGCGATGGTGGCGGTGGTGAATCGCGAAACGTTTGCGATTTACGTGATTGCCGCGCTTGCCACCGTCGCGTATTCCGCGCCTCCGGTTCGCCTGAAGCGGCATCCCGTGGGTTCAAACCTGATCATCGCGCTCATTCGCGGTTGCCTGCTGAAGGTGGCGGGATGGGCGGCGGTGGCGACGGTGCTCACTTCGATCGAGCCCTGGTACATCGGCTCCATCTATTTCGTTTTTCTCCTGGGCGCGACCACCACCAAGGATTTCGCCGATATCGAAGGCGACCGCGCGGCGGGGTGCATCACCTTGCCGGTGAAATACGGAGCCACCTGGAGCGCGCGCGCCATCACTCCATCGTTCATACTGCCGTGGCTGATGTTGCCGCTGGGCCTCGCGCTGCACGTGCTCAGCGGCGATCCGGACGGCCATCCTCGCGTTGAGCGTCATCATGCTGATCTGGGGCGCGTACGTCGCCTACTTGATTAATAAGGATCCGCACCGGCTGGTTACCGAGGGCGAAAACCATCCTTCCTGGCACCACATGTACTGGATGATGATGGTTGGCCATTTGGGCCTGGCTGGGGCATACTTGATTCACTAGGCCGGGGTTGGGAATTTGGTAAGATCGAAGAAATCGGGTGATCGGGTGAACAATGAGCCACTCGACATCGACAGTGTTTTAATGATTCAATCCCGATCACCCGATCACCCGATCACCCGATCATCCATGCTTCTTCTGACTGGCGCTACCGGTTATCTTGGTTCTGGAATCGCCCGCGAACTCATCGCGCGGCGCGAGCCCTTCCGGGTTTTGGTGCGGGACGCCAAGCCGCTTGGGATTCGACCCCGCGGCGTGCCACTGCGAGGTGGCCCTCGGCGATTTGCGCGACCGCGAAGCGTTGCGCTCAGCGCTCCAAGGCGTGGACGCGGTGATTCACACCGCCGCGCTGGTCAAGATGTGGGTGCGCGACCGGCGCGATTTCTGGCGCGTCAATGTGGAGGGCTTGCAGAACCTGCTGCAAGCCGCTGATCAGGCGGGTGTGCAGCGGGTCGTCTACACCTCCTCATTCATGGCGCTGGGGCCGTCCGCGGATGTGCACGCTGACGAGCGAGCTGCGGCATGCCGGCCCAGTATTCCGATGCCTATGAGGAATCCAAAGCGCGCGCCCTCGAGTGGCTGCGCGGCGAGGGCCTGCGCCGCTTCCCCGTCATCGTGATGTTTCCCGGCGTCATTTACGGTCCCGGCCCCAAGACCGAGGGCAACCTGGTGGGGGGAATGATTGACCAGTACCTCGCTGGAAAATTCCCGGGCTTGCTCGGGTCCGGCGAGCAGCGCTGGAGCTTTGCGTTCATTGCCGATGTTATCAACGCGCATTTGGCCGCCCTCGAAAAGGGTAAGCCGGGGGAAGAATATGTGCTGGGCGGAGACAATCGCTCGCTCAACGACTTCTTCCGCATCCTGGCGGATTTCACGCACGTCCGGCAGCCGGTTCGCCATCTTCCTTTTGCCGTGGGGAAGTTAGTGGGCGCCATGGAGATCGCTGCGCGCCCGGGCGTTCGGCCATTCTCCCCAACTTACTCCCGGCGTCGTAGAAATTTTCAAACACGATTGGGTCTACTCGAGCGCCAAGGCGATTCGCGACCTTGACTACTGGGTGGCGCCCCTGGAAGAGGGCCTCCTGAAAACGCTGAGAGGAGACGGACGCCGCGCGGTCGATCCCGGAGTCGGGTAATAAGGAACTCCACGTGGCTTCGTTTCCCGTTACGAATCGCCGAGCCTGTGATACCGATAAAGATAGTCCGATCGTCGACTGACTGAACATGCCGGAAATCTCCACATCCGTCGCCGCGCCGCGCGCGCCGCTTTTCTCCACGCGCAAGATCGTGCACATGTCCATGCTGATCTTCGCGTTCCTGCTGCCGTATCTCACCTGGACGGCAAGCCGCGGGGTGCGCGCTGCTGGCGCTGCTTTTCAACGTTGTGGTTCTGCCCCGCCTGGGGGCGGACCTGCGCAAGAGTCCCGCCAGCGCGCCCGGCACGGGCGTCTGGACCGGCATTGTCATCTATCCCATCTCGGTGCTGGCGCTGATCCTTCTTTACCGCCACGACCTGCACATTGTCGGCGCCGCTTGGGCCATCATGGCGTTGGGTGATGGCATGGCGAGCGTCACCGGCGGCGCATTGCGCGGCCCGGCGCTCCCCTGGAATCGCGAAAAAACCTGGTCGGGTTTTCTGGGATTCATCGTGGCGGGCACGGCGGGCGCATACGTTTTGACGCGCTGGGTGGCGCCCCGCCATCGGCCCCGACGTCGCCCTGAGGATTTGCGCGGCCACGGCGCTGGTGGGCGCGATCGTGGAGTCCGCCCCGATTCGCCTGGATGACAACGCCACGGTTCCGCTGGTGGCGGGCGCCTTCATGTTTTGCCTGTACTTTGTTGAGCGCAGCGCGCTCGACAGCAACCTGCCCTTCCTCGGCCGGCGCATTGTGCTGGCCGCGGCCATCAATCTTGCGTTGGCGGTGCTGGCCCTCGGCCTGAAGATGGTCAACCGCTCGGGCGCGGTTTGCGGATTCCTGCTGGGCGTGGCGGTCTATCTGGGCTGGGGATACAAGAGCTTTCTGCTGATGTTTGCCTTCTTCGCCATCGGATCCGTTGCCACCCGATTCGGCTACGCGCGCAAAGCCGCGCGCGGCGTGGCGGAAAAACGCGGGGGCGCCCGAAGTTGGCGCGAAGCCCTGGCGAACTCGCTGGCGGGCGCGTTCTTTTCCCTCCTGGTCATCACCACGCATCACGAAGGCGCCTTTCTGATGGCGTTGATCGCGGCGTTTGCGGAAGCCACGGGCGACACCGTATCCAGCGAAATCGGCCAATGGATTTCCGACCGCGCCTATCTGATTACGACGTTCAAGCCGGTGCCCGCCGGCGAAGACGGCGGCATCAGCGTGGGAGGCAGCATCGCGGGCGCGCTGGCTTCCGCGCTGGTCGTGGCGCTGGCCTTCAGTTGGGCTTGTGTGGGAAAGGCGGCGCGGCCATTGCTCTTGCCGCCGCGGTGGCCGGGAACCTGCTCGATAGTGTGCTGGGCGCCACGCTCGAACGGCGCGGCCTGGTGACCAACGGCATCGTGAATTTTGCCGGCACCAGCTTTGCCGGCGCCCTGGCGCTTGCCATCGCGCTGCGCATCGGGTTTTAGTCCCAGTACTGCTCACTTAAGAAGTGTAGCGTGGGCCTGTTCTGTAGGTCCCCGGCTCGACCACAATGGGCAAGGAAAGCTCGCGGATCTACAGAACAGGCCCGCGCTACACTTCTTCACCCAGAATCCCGTTTACAACTTTCCAGCTCCGACGCTAGAATGAATTGAAAGCTTGTGCACGGTTCGGGCACGTTTTCGCACATTCATGAGCGAGATTCTGGCAATTTATCCCGGATCTTTCGATCCGATCACGAATGGCCACCTCGATTTGATCGAGCGGGGGAGCCAGATCTTCAATCGGCTCATTGTCGCGGTGCTGACCAATCTCGAAAAGAATCCGCTTTTTACCGTTCCCGAGCGGGTGGAAATGCTCCGGGAAGCGACCCGGTCTATCCCCAATGTTTCGGTCGATACTTTCAGCGGGTTGCTGGTGGATTACGCGCGGCAGAAGCAGGCGAAAGCGCTCTTGCGGGGCATTCGAGCTTTCACCGATTACGAGTATGAGCTGCAAATGGCGCTGATGAATCGCAAACTCGCGCCCGATCTGGAAACGGTGTTCTTGATGCCGGCGCTCTCCTACACCTACGTCAGTTCGCGCCTGGTGCGGGAGGTCTTTCAACTCGGCGGCTCCGTTACCGGGCTGGTTCCGCCGCTGGTAGAAGAACGGCTTCAGCAGAAAGTGTTCAGGGCAGAGCCATGAATAGGAAGCTAGAAGCTAGCAGCCGAGCAGCTCACAGTGACTGTCTGGCTTCTAGCTGTCGGCCTGTTAGAACTTCGATGCAATTTTCCGAGCGGATTTCACGGATCTCGGTTTCCTCCACGGCCGCGGTGGTGCAGAAGGCCGACAAGCTGCGCGCCACCGGCGCCAAGCTGGTTGACTTCGGCGCCGGCGAGCCCGATTTCCCCACCCCCGATCACATCAAGCAAGCCGCCGTCCGCGCTCTGGAAGAGAACTTTACCAAGTACACGCCCACCGGCGGCACGCGGGAACTGAAGGAAGCCCTGGTGGACCGGCACGCCAAGGATTTCGGCTCGCACTACTCCGTGGAGGAGTGCCTGGTGACCGTGGGCGGCAAGCAGGCCATTTTCGAAGCCATGGTGGCCACGCTCAACGACGGGGATGAAGTGATTCTGCCCGTCCCTTACTGGGTCTCCTACCTCGATATCATCAATTACGCCGGCGGCAAGGCGGTGTTTCTGGAGACGGATGAGGCGGAGAATTTCGCCGTGCGGGCCGAGGCCGTGGAAAAACTCATCACGCCGCGCACCAGGATGATCGTGGTGAATTCGCCCAACAATCCCACCGGGGCGGTGGTCCCGCGCGAGGAAATGGAAAGGCTCCTGGAGGTGGCGGCGCGGCACAAGGTCCTCCTGTTGTCAGACGAGTGCTATTGCCATTTTCTTTACGATGACCCGCCGTTTTCCCTGGGGAGTTCCATGGATCGCGAGCATCTTCTGATTGTGGGCTCGCTTTCCAAGACTTATGCCATGACGGGTTGGCGCGTGGGATTTGCCCTGGGCTCCAACAAGCTTCTTGCCAATATGCTGAAGCTTCAGAGCCACTCGACTTCCAATCCCACTTCGATCGCGCAGAAAGCCGCGGTGGAGGCCTTGCGCGGCTCGCAGGATTCCGTGCGCGCCATGCTGGCCGAGTACCGCCGCCGCCGCGACCGCGTGGTGGAAGGCCTGCGCGCCATTCCCGACATCAAGTGCACGCTGCCGCAGGGAGCTTTCTACGCCTATCCCAATATTTCGGCTTACTTGAATCGTGACGGCCTGGCGGACACCACCGTGCTGGCGGAAAAACTCCTGGAGGAAGCGCACGTGGCGGTGGTGCCCGGCCCGGCCTTTGGAACTCAGCAACACGTTCGGCTTTCCTACGCAACTTCGCTGGATCACATTGACGAGGGGTTAAGGCGGATGGCGGCGTTTTTCGCCAAATTTGAAGCCGAGTGACGAGTGACAAGTGACAAGTGACGAGCAAACAGAACGAACAACGATGGCGCCGGGAAGACAAGCACAAGCCCGCCGTTGTGGCTAAAGTGCCTGCTTGTCACTTGTCACTCGTCACTCGTCACTGTTCTTAAGCCTGATTATGTCCACCTTCAACGGCCCCGTCCAACTCTCCAATATCTTCAAGCCAAAAATCTGGGGGCGGCGGGATTTGGCGCCGCTCTTTGCCGCGCCCCAACTCCCACGCCGGCGCGGGCGGACAATTCGCCAACCAGCGCATCGGCGAGGTGTGGGTCACCGATGATGTTTCGCGCTTCCTGAACGGCCCCGCGGCGGGAATGACCCTCGCCGAGGCTTCGGAAAAATACGGGCCGGAGTTGCACGGAAAGTCCTGGCCGGGCCGCCGTTTTCCGCTTCTCGCCAAGTACATCTTCACCAGTGACTGGCTTTCCGTGCAGGTTCATCCCGACGATGCTTACGCCGCCGTCCACGACCCCGGCAACGTGGGCAAGTGCGAGATGTGGTATTTCCTGGACGGCGGATCCCGACGCCGCGATTCTGCTCGGGCTGAAGCCCGGCGTGACGAAGGAGCAATTGCTTCCGGCATTCAAGGACGGCACTTCGCGCGACTTCCTGCAAAGCTTCCGGCCGCAGCCGGAGGAAGCCGCGTTTCTGCCCCCGGGAATCGTCCACGCTCTGGGACCCGGCCTGGTGCTGTTCGAAGTCGAGGAAAATTCCGATCTCACCTATCGGCTGGATGATTTTGGCCGGCCCGGCCTGGATGGCAAACCGCGCCCGCTGCACCTGGAAAAAGGGCTCGACGTTATTCGCCCGGAGCTCCCGCCCCGGCGCGATTTGCCCCGGCTCGAGTGCAAAGAGAAATACGGCACGCGCCGATTCGTTCTCGCCAGCCGCTTCTTCGCCCTCGAGGAATTGAGCGTTCGCCACACGGCAACTTTCCACAGCTCGCCCGAGAGGGTGGAGGTCCTTTCCATCATGGAAGGCGAGGGGCGCATTGAAAATGAGGCGGGCTGGTTGGCCTATCGCCCCGGCGAAACCTGGTTGATTCCGCCCGCCGCCAACCTCTACCGCATGGTGCCGGGGCTTGACACCAAGCTTTTGAAGTTCTACGTTCCCGACCTCGAAAGGGATTTCCGCGACCCGTTGAAGCGGCAAGGAATTCCCTCGGAGAAAATCCGCCAGATCGTATTCGAGTGAAATCCCATGGCACGAAAATCGGTCTTCGCTCACGCTTACGCCGTCGTGATGGCCGGCGGCAGCGGAACGCGCTTCTGGCCCCTCAGCCGCCGCAAGCATCCCAAGCAATTACTGGAACTCTTCGGCCGCGGCACGCTTCTGGAACAGACGGTGGAGCGGCTCCGGCCCCTCATTCCCCCCGAGCGCATTTACGTTTACACCAACGAACTCGTCTGGCGTGAGGTTTGCCGGCGCCTGCCGCAGATTCCGCGCGCGCAGATCGTGGCGGAACCCGCCTCGCGCAACACCGCGCCCACGCTGGGAGTGGCCGCGCACGAAATCTGCCGCCGCGACCCGCAAGGCTTGATGGTGGTGCTGCCGGCGGACCACGTCATCGCCAAACCCGCCGAGTTTCTTCGCGTGCTGCGCGCCGGTTGTGAACCACGGCGGACAAGGAAGGAAGGTCGGTGGTGATCGGCCTGAAGCCGACCCGCCCTGACACCGGTTTTGGGTATGTGCGTGTCGGCGCCCGCGAGGCGCGCATTGCCGGACAAGAGATTTATCCGGGTGGAGAAGTTCACGGAAAAGCCGCCGCTCGCCGTCGCTCGCCGTTACGTCGCCTCCGGGCGTTATCTGTGGAACGGCGGCATGTTCATCTGGCGGGCTTCCACCCTGCTCGAAAATTTCGCCAAGTATCAACCCCGGATGGCAGACCAACTGGCGCGGCTTGGCCGCGGCCGGCGGGGTGCGGTCGGCAAAGAGCCTTTCGCCGCCTCTTCCCGCAATTCGAGAAGATCTCCATTGACTATGCCATCATGGAGAAAATCCCAGACATCCACGCCGTCGCCGCCGACATCGGATGGAACGACGTCGGCAGTTGGGCAGTGGTTTACGACCTCTCGGCAAAGGATAACGAGGCCAACGTCCGGCCGGAGCGCAGCCTGTGCCTGGATTCGCGCGGCAATATGATTGTCGCCAAGCGGAGTTTTGTGGTGACCGTGGGCGTTCAGGACCTGGTCATTGTGGAGACCGATGACGCGCTCCTGATCTGCGCGCGCGACCGTTCCCAGGATGTGGGCAAAGCGGTTCAGGCGCTGGAAAAGGCCGGACTCAAAGAATTGCTTTAGTTTTGTCAAAAATAGTGGTTTAACTCCGATGCTTTTCACACAAGGGGTATCTGGAATTACCTCTCAAATTGTTCTGGGCGTCCCCTCATGCGGTGCTTCGCACCACCTTCCGCCCCAAGAGGGGCAAGGGGAATAAACTCAAAGTGAGCAAGGAGTACTTGCATCGCTAAGCTGCGGCAGTTTGGAAATCATATGGAATGCTCCCAAAATGACCGATTGCGAGTGTACAATAATGGCAAAGAAGTTGGCCGAAGGAAAGCAGCTCATGCACACGGGCCCGGCCTCAGCCAAGTGAGACGGAGCATAACTTTATGATTAAGTCTCTGCACGCTGAAAACTTTCGGTGTTTCAAAAAGTTAGACCTCACTGGTTTGCAACGCGTTAATGTCCTCGTCGGAAAGAATGCGACTGGCAAGACAGCGCTGTTAGAGGCCATCCGCTTAGCTTTGGGCGGAACGCCCAATGTTCTCTGGGGCATGAATCAGACCAGAGGCTTTTTCGCAGGTGTCCCACAACCTGTAACCCGCGAGGGATTTGAGTTGCTTTGGAGTCCGTATTTCTTCAATTTTGACGCGTCGAAGGAGATTCTTATGGACTCCGGGGACAGCGAAAACCATCACGCCACCATACGAATTTTTTATGATGTGCAAAGATCCGTAACCGCAGTCCCTCAGCACCTACCGCAGCAACCGCCCCCAGTGGTGCCGAGTTCATTCATCCCTCCACTTGCGATTGAGCGTACTAGTTTTTCCGGGGAAAGCTCGACGCTGCACGTGTCGGCGCAAATGCAAGGCGGGCTTAATTTTGATTCTGGCCCAGAGCTTGGCCCCGTCACTGAGTTTTTCCCTTCTTCTGCATGGAACTTCAACCCGATGCTGCCCGCTCAAATGTTTTCGCTATTGAGCCTCCAACAACGTGAACAGGCGATAGTGGATGCAGTTCGGGATGAGTTTGAACCCTCGCTAGAAAGTCTTGTCGTCTTGTCTCCGAGCGGCGCCCCGGGCCTCTACGCAGGTCTGCGCTACCTCAAAGAGAAGTTGCCCATCGGCTACCTGTCGGCGGGAATAAGCCGTTTCATCGCCATGCTCTCAGCGGTGCTTATTCGTGGTAAGGGGGTCGTGCTCATTGATGAGATCGAGAACGGGATCTCTTACCTGATTTTCCAACCTCTTTGGAAGTACCTTCTGAAATTTGCCGTAGACAACGATACGCAAATCTTTGCTTCAACCCACAGCTTGGAGTGTGTGCGAGCTTTGCTTCCAGCGATGCAAGGGCATGAAGACGACTTCACCCTTCTGCGGGCCGAACGGACAAACGGATCATCGGCCATAACATTGGTGCCAGGAAAGTTCTTGGAGTCAGCGATTGACCAAGGTGTCGAAGTTCGGTGACCTTTGTTCAGCCCCCTACGCTTGACTTGCTTCCTCAGCCATTTTTCATAGTTACTGAGGGAATAGGAGATGCCCGCTTTATAGATGAATTGCTGAAATTTAAGGGCATCACAAATTGCAGCGTCGGATGCCCAAGCAGGCAAAGCTCAAAGGATAAGACCGGGAAGGATGCCTTCCCGGATTATTTCGCTGCAATTCAAACTGCACGAAGCAGAGTCGCGTCAACTCGATTGCTTGGCCTTCTCGTTATTGCCGATGCAGACGCGAATGCGGATGAAGCTTTTGCGGCAATCAGAACCGGCTTGAGTCTGGCGGCGTTCCCCGCCCCAGGTAACCCTTTCAGTATCGATGGGAATGATTTTCGAGTGGCTGTTTATCTTATGCCGGGAGAGGGTAAGACGGGAACCATGGAGCATCTTCTGCTTGACGCAGCTTTAGCAAGAAGACCCAGTCTCCGAAAGTGTTTAGATGACTTCTCTACCTGCACGGGTGCGCTTAGGTCGTCAAAGCCAAATAAGCTAGCCAAAATGAGAATGTCTGCTCTCGCCGCGGCATTTTGTGAAGATAATCCGTGGTGTTCAGCGAACACCATGTGGAGCGATGACAAGAATCCGGTTCCAATCGAGAGCGCTTGCTTCAATCCCCTTGGTGATTTCCTCATAAGATTCGCAAGTTAGAAAGGTCCCCCCAAAGACGTGCGCAAACTAAATACCTCCAAGATCAAATTTGGTACAGACGGCTGGCGGGGCTTGATCGCCGACGACTTCACCTTCAGCAACGTGCGCCGGGTGGCGGCGGCCATCGCTCATTATGTTCGCGAAGAAAGCGAACCGGCACGCGGCCTGATTGTCGGCTACGACATGCGTTTCCTTTCGGCGGAGTTTGCCCGGACGACTGCCGAAGTGCTTTCGGCCGCGGGTATACCCGTCTGGCTGGCGGAGACCGGCACGCCCACACCGGCGGTCAGTTATGCGGTGGTGGCGCGGAAAACGGCGGGCGCTGTCATGATCACGGCCAGCCACAATCCGTACCGGTGGAATGGGGTAAAGTTCAAAGCGCCGTATGGCGGTTCGGCGGACCCGGCAATTATCCATCGCATTGAAGTCCACCTGCACCGCCTCGATCGCGCTCGCCGACGGGCGGGCAAGCGGAAGCCCGCCGCGGTGGAATGTGTTGACCTCACCACCCCTTATCTCGACCGGCTCAAGCAGTTAGTGCATCTGGACCACATCCGCGCCTCCGGCCAGAAGTTCGTGATCGATCCGATGTATGGGTCCGGCCGCGGCTGCATTGCGCGCTTGTTTGACGAGGCGGGAATTCCCTATCGCGAGATTCACTCCGAGCACAATCCGCTTTTCCCCGGCCTGAACCCTGAGCCCATCGAACCGCACGTCGAGGGCCTGCGCCGCGCGGTGAAGGAAGGCGATTTCGACGCCGGCTTTGCCACCGACGGCGATGCCGACCGCATCGGCGCCATCGACCGCACCGGCGAGTTCATCGATTCGCACAAGATTTTCTGCATTCTTCTCAAGCACCTGGTGGAAGACCTGGGGTTGCGCGGGGAAGTGGTAAAGACATTTTCCACCACGCAGATGATTGACAAGATGGCGCGCAAATACCAACTGCCGCTGCACGTCACCCCCATCGGCTTCAAATACATCTGCGAGTTGATGCTGACCCACGACGTCCTGATTGGCGGCGAAGAAAGCGGCGGCATCGGAATCAAGGGACACTTGCCGGAACGCGACGGCATTCTGAACTCGCTGCTGCTGGCGGAAGTGATGGCGGAAAAGAAAAAGACCCTGGGCGAATTGGTGGAAGACTTGACCCAGGAGTTCGGGCCGCACTTTTATGGCCGCGTCGATTTGGAAGTGGAACTCGCCAGGGCGCAGCAGTTGGTGAAGCAAGTGGCCCAGGGAAAGTTCAAGAAAATCGCCGGATTGAAAGTGACGGCGGTGGAAGACCTGGATGGCGCCAAGATGCGCTTTGGAGATTCCGCCTGGCTTCTGGTGCGCGCCTCGGGGACGGAAAACCTCCTGCGGCTTTATTCCGAAGCGCCCTCGCGCGAGCAAGTTAAAACGCTGCTGGGAGAAATGACGCGCATCGCGAAGGCGGCGTAGCGCGGACCTGTTTTGTAGGTCCGCGGCTTTTTCCCGATTTTCGATTGCCGATGGTCCATTGAGCTGATCGGGAATCGACAATCGGCAATCGGCAAGGGAAGAGCCGTGGACCTCCAAAGCAGGTCTGCTACGCCTGAGATGAGTTTATGGCAGACTCCGACCGCGTAAAAAGCTACCATCGAACCGGCCGCATCCTGAGTGTGGTGGGCTACCTCCTCGACTTAGCTCTCCTTCTCGTCCTGCTTTTCACCGGATGGACGGTGGCGCTGCGGACTCTGGCGCTCGACTACAACCCGCGCCCATGGCTCGCCTTACTGATTTACTTGGCCCTTTTCGGAATCATCATGCAAGGGGCAGGGCTCCCTCTCGATTTCCTGCACGGCTTCTGGTTGGAGCACCGCTACGGACTTTCCAACCTCACGTTGGCAGGTTGGGTGAAGGATCAATTGAAGGGCCTCGCCGTTGGGGGCACGCTCGCGGTGCTGGCGGTGGAATTCCTCTATGCGGTGATGCGCCGTTGGCCCGAGCGCTGGTGGATTCTGTGCGCCTTTGCCTTCATGGGGTTCTTCGTCCTACTTGCCAACCTCGCCCCGGTCCTCATCTTCCCCATCTTTTTCAAGGTCAAGCCGCTGGAGAATCCTTCCTTGACGGAGCGCTTGCTGGAACTCTCGCGGCGCGCCGGCACTCGCGTGAGAGGTGTGTTTGAATGGAAACTCAGTGAAAAGAGCAAAAAGGCCAACGCCGCCCTGATGGGGCTCGGCAATACGCGGCGGATAATCCTGTCGGACACGCTGCTCGAGCAGTTTCAGGACGAGGAAGTTGAGGCGGTGTTAGCACACGAATTGGGCCACCACGTCCACCACCATATTTTTCAGAGCATCGCCATTCAAGGCGCCGCAACGTTTGCAGGCTTCTACCTGATTCACCGCACCCTCGATTGGCTGGGGCCGCATTTCGGATTTAAAGGCGCCGCGGATTTTGCCAACCTTCCGCTGCTCGCGCTGGTCACCACGGTTCTTTCCCTCGTGCTTCTGCCCGCCGTGAACTCCTACTCGCGCGCCATGGAACGTCAGGCGGATGCCTACGCGCTGCGCGCCATTCCTTCCCGCGCCCCCTTCATCTCCAGCATGGAAAAGCTCGCGGAACTCAATCTCGCGGAGCGCCAGCCCCACCGCTGGATTGAGTTCATCTTTCACAGTCACCCCTCCATCCAGAAACGCATTGATTTTGCGCAGAGGTTTCCCGCATAAGCTAATTGCTGTTCTATTATGGTTTGCCGCTTGTGAGTAGATCCGGGGCGTAAACTGTGAAAACTACTCGAGCGTTCAGGCAAGAGACAGCCTTAATCGTTGGGACCGCGAGCTTGATTTCATAGAGTTTGGCATCAGCGGCTGACTGTACTCGAATGTTGAAATCTCGAGTTGTCGCCATGTCCCACGCCTTTCTCTTCGCCCGGGGAAGTCCATGAATCAATAAAGTGAAACCTCGAATGGCCGCATCCGCAGTCGTAGGTTGGCTATTCAGCTCAAGATGCGCGCTGTAGCGACCGCGTTCACGCCCCACGTATAGGACAATTACTTTCAGGCCGAATGCAGCGGCAAGCGGCTGGAGATCAAACTTCGCGTATATGTCCAGATCAACGTTCAGGAATCTGGTTGTGTTGTCAGGTCGAATTGCCGTCCGTGGTGCCATCCGTGGTATCCCTTCATGTCTCAAAGTGCCTGCTGCCCGCCGTCTTGCAATGGACTACGCGCTGGCCCAAGGGTTGATGAGGGGGACGGAGAGATCCTCAAAATGGGATATATTGCGGGTGGCGAGGGTAGCTTGAAAGGCAAGTGCAATACCTGCGATCATGGTGTCCCTTAGATCGCCGGGGCGTCCCTTCTTGTGACGGACGGCCATGAGGTCCCCGGCGAATTGAGCAGCCGTCGCATCAAAGGAGGCAATCCTACCATCGATCTTGTCGACCAGGACGGTTTCAAAGGCCTGCACCAGCGCCTCACGCCGCTTTCCCAACGGCATCGTCTGCAACCCATACCGGATTTCAAGGACCGTCACGGAGGTCGTCCACATGGATGTCCTCGGCTGTTTATCCAGCCAGGAGATTACCTGCTTGTCGGGTATCCGGCTCATCAGCGCCGAAAGCACGTTGGTGTCGAGGATAATCATTAATCGAAGGAGGCGGGCTTGATCCCATGCCCGCGAAGTTCAGGAATATCCGCGTCCAGGCCGACCTTCCGAAACAACGAGGCGATTTCGGTTCCCAGTCCACGGACGGGGATAGCTTCTTCCTTGGCGGCGTCGCGCAGAATATCCCGCACTTCTTCCTCCATGCTCCGGCCATGCCGCTTGGCGCGACGCTGTAACCGTTGCTTGATCCCTGCCTCAATATTGCGAACCACTAATTGGGCCACTCTATTTCCCTCCTGATATCACGATATCACGACATGGGCTGAGAGCCAATAGTCAATGGTACGCCACTCACAATGGCGTTGGCGCTCGCCTATTTCCCCTATGATGACCTGCCTCCCCGACTCGACGCCTTTGCCGATTGCCGGCGGACGATTCCTTTGCTTCACGCAGGCTGCGTCGCTGGCTTGCGGGTTCCAATCGGCAATCGAAAATCGACTTGCTCACGTCGCCGGTCAGGAAATCCTGCAAGCGCGCGGCGGAGATATCCACCATCATGGTGTCCTTGCCGAATGGTCGCTTCAGGCGGCGGGGGATTCCGGTAAGCACGCGGCGCGCCGGCCATAGCGAATGTCGTGGATAAGCGTCCAGCACCTCTCCGTGACTTTTAGTCCTCAACAAGCAACTTTTGCACCCTTAATAGGGATTCTCGGGCAATTTTGCCGCCAGTTCAACCCCTCAATAAGTCATTTAGCTACAAGACTTTACGTGAGAATTGTGGATTCTACGGAGCGGTCACCGTTCGGTCGTGGAGTCGACGTGTCCGCAATTGGGACGGCATGGCACCCCCTGGGACCCTGAGAGCAGTCGGCCACGTGGGCTTGGTGTTGTGCTGAGAGTGGTGGGGATTCTCGGGGTATCCACAATCAGCCGATGGGGGCCGAGGATATTTATCAACCCAAGCAGGATGGATTGATCCATTAGGGCCACCGCATCTCACTCCTGTGCCCTACGGCGGTTTTTCCCAGGAGCGGCAGATGCGCTCGATGGTGTCGATCATATTATCCACCTGTTCAGGGTCGGGAGGGCGTCCGGCGTGGACGGCGGCGTTGCGGATTCTCCAGGCTTTGTCGAGTTGCGCCTTGTCTTCCAATGAGATGTAGCCATCCTCGGCCAGGCGATCGAAGAGGATTTCAATCGCGCCGCGGACGTTCAGGTTCATCCCGCCGCAGAGTTCGCGGGCGGCGACGCGGAGCAGCCGCTCGTACTCTTCCCCGGCGATTTTGCCGGCCAGTTTGGGTTCTTCTTCCACCAGAATGCGCGCCAGCTCCAGCGGCCCGTAGTTGCGCAGAAAGGGCCGCAGCACCTGCGCCACGCGGCGGCGCTGAATCCAAACGTCGGCGTCGAATTCCGCGTGCGAGGTGGAAATCTCGCTCGCATGCGTCTCACCGGCGACGAGTTCGTGGTAGGTCCACAGAGCCGTTTCGGTATCGGCCACGGATTCCAGGCGAAAGTGTTCCTTCCAGGCGCGCAGCTCATCGCAATAGGCCAGGTAGAGGTCGATGGTGCGCGGCCGATGAACCTGAAGCAGATTCATGATGGGCGTGGAAAAAACCCCGTAGCGATCGGGATGAACAAAGCGCAGGACAAGGGATACGATCCCGATGCTGTGCAGCACATCGAGGGCGCGCCGGACCAGTTCGCGCGGGTCGGCGGGCGAGGGACCCAGCACCAGCCGCGCCTTCTTCAGGACTTGGTCCAGCTCCTTTTCGTTGGGCTTGGGCCAGTAACGCCCGAAGGGCGTGGCGGTAGGATCGAAAATGTTCAGGACGTCCTTCGCCGCCAGCCACCGATTGCCCGTGCACAGCGGCTCGAACTTCTTCTCCAGCGCGCGGAAGGAATAAGTGCGCCCGAACTTCTGCTTGCAAACTTCGGGAAAACGATCGAGATAGAACTTTGAGATCAAAACCGGGCATAGCAGCCTCAACGTGAACATATCATGGAATCGTAGGATCGGGTCATCGGTTCATCGGGCCATCGGCTGATCGGTTCATCGATCCATCGAATGATCACGGGGTTGGGTTTAGATGGTCCGATCGAGCCGATAGTCCGATCGAGCCGATTTTGCGCCCGCGCCAAGGTGGCGTAAAATGCTCTCCATCGATCACCTCTCGACGCAGGAAAGAGCTATGTCCGAACCGATCACGATCTCCGCCAAGAACTTGGGCGGGGTGGCCATGCCCGGGCTTCTGCCCGCGCTGCTTCTGGATTCAGATGCACGCCGAGGGAATCCCCTACCAGATTTTCCCCGGCATCTTCAGCTCGATCGATGCCTACGGCAAGCGGTTGGTGCACGGATGGTTCGATCGCCACCAGAGCGCGCCTCCGTGGTTGAGCGATCTCGGCAACATCAAGGGATACCGCAATCCCCCGCACTACAGAAGTTCAGCATCCTCGACCGGGAAAGCAACGTTGTCCTGCGTGGGACCCCGGATGGCATCCTGGTGATGCAGGACGATTCGCACTTGATTATCGATTACAAGACCGCCAAATTCACCGCGCACCAGGATGAATTGTTTCCGATGTATGAGGTCCAGTTAAACGCCTACGCGGTGATCGGAGAGCAGAAGGGGTTCGCGCCCGTGTCGGGCTTGGCTCTGGTCTACACGGAGCCGGTTACCGACGACGCCACAGCCGCGAAGGATGCCAACCAGACCGACTCAGGGTTCCTGATGGAATTCAGCGCGCACATCCGGCCGGTAGACTTGGCGCCGGACAAGATTCCCCCGCTGCTCGCCAAGGTTCGGGAAATCTATCGACAGGAAGCGCCCTCCCAAGCCGCGAGAGGGTTGCGAAGACTGCGCCCTGCTGCAAGGCCTCATCGAGTTCGCGGGAGGGTAACAGAGCTCCCGACGCTCCCACCGATTTCCTCCCAAAACCTCCCTGCTGGCCGAAAACGGCCACCAATCGGCTGAATTTAGGCAGGGTCTGACGAAGGGCATTTCCAGCCACAGAACGACGAATCTCTCCTAAACCAGCTGACCTGAAAGCAGATAAATAACATTAACGATTTCTGAGTTTGGCATGCGTCTTGCCCTATAGAGAGCGGACGCAAGTTTGGAGTTCGACAGTGGACGTTCGACCGAGGTGGGCCATGAAAAACCGATTCTTCCTGATCACACTAGCAATTCTCTCGATGGGACTGTTTGTCACATCCAACGTTCGGGCCGAGGACGAGCGCCACAGGCCACCGCAGGTGCAACCCCAGGCACAGCCGCAGGGCACAGACGACGGTGGCGCGCATCAGCGTGATCCATGGGGACGTTTCCACCATGCGCGGTGATGCCGGCGAATGGGTGGCGGGCACGGTGAATACTCCCGTGGTGCCGGGTGACAAAGTGGCGACGGCGGATCGGTCGCGGGCGGAAGTCCAGCTCGACTTTGCCAACGTGATGCGGCTCGCCGAGCACACGGAAGCCAAGGTGGCGGACCTGGAGCAGAACAAGATTCAAATCCAGTTGGCCTCGGGCCTGGTGGAGTTCAGCGCTTTCTAATGGCACGCAAGCGGACGCGGAGATTGACACCCCGAACATGGGCGTACATCCGCTGTCGCCGGGGGTTTATCGCATTCAGGTGAATTCCCCCACGCGAAACCCTGCTGATCGTGCGCCAGGGCGAAGCGGAAGTCCTGACCAACCAAGGCAGCACCAAGGTTGAGGCGGGCCAAATTATCCAAATTCACGGCGCGGACAATCCCGGAGTACAAAATCGACCCGGCCCCGGGCGGAGATGATTTCGACAAGTGGTGCAGCGACCGCGACCGGCAGATGCAAGACTGCGCAAGCCTGGCAACACACCGACCCTCAGTACACAGGGTCGAGCGATCTCGATGCCTACGGCCAATGGAGTGAGGTGCCGGACTACGGTTGGTGCTGGACGCCCCAGGTGGATGCCGGTTGGGTGCCCTACAGCGCCGGTTATTGGGGTTATGAGCCTTACTGGGGATAGACCTGGATTTCCGCCGAGCCTTGGGGCTGGGCGCCCTACCACTATGGCCGTTGGTTCATGTATGGCGGCCGCTTGGCGCTGGTGGCCGGCCGTAGGGGTTTCGGTCGGCGGGCCATCTGGGCGCCCGCTTACGTCTCGTTCTTCGGCTTTGGTGGCAGGGGCTTTGGAGTAGGCTTCGGCTTCGGTTTTGGCTCGATTGGCTGGCTGGCGCTGGGTCCGCGTGACATTTTCCACCCCTGGTTCGGAGCGGGCCACGGCTTTGGCGCGATGGGCTTTAACGACATCCATGGCGCAGGCTTCATCCGTCCGGGAGGGCCGCGCTTCGGCTCGAACCTGGAGACGCATGATGACCGATGCGCGATGTGCGGGGCGCTATTAGGAATGTCTCCGCGCAGGACTTTGCCAGCGGGCGCATGGGGCGCTCCATGCCGGTGAGCGAAAGCATGATGCGCAGCGCAAGCATGATGCGAGGCACTCTGCCCGTGGCGCACACCCAGGCCAGTATGGGTAACCGAGCTGGGAACTTCTCGAGCAATCGATCGGCGACAGCGAATAGCGAGCACTTCTTCTCCAGGAGCGGCGCGACGGCGGCAGGGCGTGCGGGTGGAAACACGGAAGAGCTTTGGGGCGCGGTCGAACTCCATGGCTACCGGACGCACGGAAACAGGTCAAGCAGGCGCGGGAGGCTCGTCCTACAACTGGCAGCGGTATTCAGACCTCAGGCCGGTCGCCGGCAGCGGCAATGGCGCGAGTTCGGGATTTCAGGGGAGAAGCGCCACGGCCCCGCAAGGGAATCAGCACAGTTGGCAGCGGTTCGCGAGCCCCAGCCCTTACAGCGGGCGGACGGGATCCGGACAGTCCACTCAGCGCGGGGGTTGGCAAGGCTACTAGCCAGCGCGAGCTACTCGGGGTAGGGGGTCAGGTGCTGGGGCACGCTCGGGAGGTTCCTACTATGGCGGCGGTTCGCGCCCCCCGCTCAACCTGAATCGGCCCATCATGCGCCAGCGCGCTCCCAGTAGCGGCTATTACGGAGGCGGTGCCGCGGCTACTCAGCGCCTTCGGGTGGCAACCGCAGTTATTCCGCCCCCAAAGCAGTGGCGGTGGCCATAGCTATTCGGCGCCGAAGAGCAGTGGCGGCGGTGGTGGCGGCCATGCTCGGCGGCGGCGGTGGCCACAGTTCCGGCGGCGGCCACGGCGGCGGACAGACGTTAAGCTCACCTACTAACAGGGGCAGGCGGCAGGCACCTCAACTCAACCAGCCGCCGCCCCTGCCTTCCTTTTTAGTCCCATCAAAATCAGGATCGCCAAATTATTCGAAGTGATTTCCTGCCAAACTGAGCAATTTTGAACAGACACGCCGCCAAATGTGCTTTAATGATTACGTGGGGCTCAAAAATGAAAATCCTGGGTCTACCGTCAGCCATTCGGGGGCCCCAAAGGGAGTTCCCAACGAAATTCCGGCGGGGCTCCCACCTTGGGCGCTTGGGATTAACGGCTGCTTGAGACATCCGAAGTGGGGCGGAGGTTTTCGTGAAAGTCTTGATGGTCTACCCGGAGTTTCCGGACACGTTCTGGAGCTTCAAGCACGCCTTACCCTTTGAAGGGAAAAGGTCGTCCTTCCCTCCATTGGGTTTACTCACCGTGTCCGCCTTGCTGCCTTCGCACTGGGAACGCCGCCTGGTGGATCTGAACGTGCGCCGCCTCAAGGACTCCGACTTGGCCTGGGCGGACGTGGTCTTCTTCAGCGGCATGATTGTGCAGGGGCCCTCGATGAAGGAGCAGATCGCGCGCGCCAAGCGGCATGGACTGCGCACGGTAGTGGGCGGCCCGATTGTCAGCGCCAAGGACCCTGCCATTGCCGAAGCCGACCACACCGTCGAGGGGGAAGCCGAGGAGATTATCCCCCAGCTCGCTGCGGACCTCGAACGGGGAGAGGTCCAACCCCACTACTTCAAAAAGCAATGGCCCGACGTCACCCAAGTGCCGCTGCCGGACCTGCGTATTGCGCCCATGCGGCGCTATAGTTCCATGTCGCTTCAGTACTCGCGGGGTTGCCCTTTCACCTGTGAATTCTGCGATATCATCGAAATCTACGGCCGGCGGCCGAGAACGAAGACCCCCGATCAGGTGTGCGCGG
The DNA here is from genome assembly GCA_963810005.1 of uncultured Acidobacteriota bacterium. Lineage (GTDB taxonomy): Bacteria > Acidobacteriota > Terriglobia > UBA7540 > UBA7540 > Bog-366. The sequence goes on along the minus strand of CAWELY010000014.1, from coordinate 44,940 downwards.
AACTCGACCAGATTTACCGGCTGGGCTGGCGAGGCTCGGTTTTCATGGTGGATGACAACTTTATCGGCAATAAGAAAAATGTGATGCTTCTGCTTCCCCGCCTGGTGCAGTGGATGCGCGATCATAAGTTTCCCTTTGCGCTCTACACGGAGGCTTCGCTGAACCTGGCGGAAGACGAAAAGATGCTGGCCTTGATGCGCGAGGCGCATTTCACCCGCGTCTTCCTGGGCATTGAGACGCCGGTGGTCGAAAGCCTGAAAGAAACCACCAAATTCCAGAATCTGCGCAAGGACCTGCTGGAAAGTGTGAAGCTCATTCAGGCCTACGGAATGGAAGTGATGGCGGGCTTCATCGTGGGTTTCGATAATGACCCGCCCGATGTTTTTGACCGGCAGATCGCCTTTATCCGCGAAGCCGCGATTCCCCTCTCCATGGTGGGGCTGCTCACTGCCCTGCCCAATACGCAGTTGTGGCGGCGGCTCAAAGCGGAGGGACGGCTCCTCAAAGCCAGCCTGGGGAGCAACACGCTGGCCGACTTGAACTTCATCCCGCGCATGGATACGCAGGAATTGCTGGATGGCTACCGGCGCATCCTTCAGACCATTTACAACCCGCGGGAGTACTTCCAACGCGCCTCGGCTTTCTTGGGGCAGTTAGGCCGTGGGTCGCGCTCGCCCATCGTCCTGTCCGACATCATGGCGCTGGGCCGCTCGCTCTTGCGCCAAGGCTTGCTCAGCAACTACCGCCAGGAATACTGGAAATTCTTTGCTCAGTCCCTAAGCCAGCATCGGCATCACTTTAGCAAGGCCATCACCCTCGCCATCATGGGGCACCATTTCTTCGAACTCACGAGTGCGACCAATGAGGACTAAGCGATGCACCGGACAAGGCGTCGGCGTGGCGATTCTCTCTGAGTTTTTGAGTGCGTTGCTCCCCAAGCCGATGGCATCTCTTACCTCGGTGTGAGTCTGGCCGTCTTCCTTCCGTTTAATGAAAACATCATCCATTGAGCCAATTCGATATTTGAGTCGCGACGAAATGGAGGCGATCCACAAATCCGCCTTGCGGATTCTCGAACGCACCGGAATGTGGGTAGATCATCTCAAGGCTTTGGAGTATCTCCGCGACGCAGGTTGCCACGTGGACATGGATCGCCGGGTGGTAAAGTTTCCGGCCGACGTGGTGGAGGCTGCCGTGGGGCGAATGCGCCGCAACTTTGCCGACCCCGGCCGCTGGCCCAAGCGTATGTCAGTCCGGTATTCGCAAGTCCGATTTGACGCGCAGCCGTTCCGGGTCCATGACGATTTCGCGGTGAGCGCCGGCGGCTTCTGCGTCTTCATCTGGGATGGGGAGAGCCCTTGGCGCGAAGCCACGTTGCCGGATGTCCGTCGGGCGCTGAAGTTGGCCGACAAGCTGGATCAGATCGCCTACACGGGTCTGCCGTGCTCCGCCCAGGATGTCCCGGTGGCGATTCGGCCCGTGGTCATGGCGGCGGAACTGGTGAAGGCCACGCGCAAATACGGAGGGATCGAGACCTTCCAGCGCAAAGATGTGGGTTACATCGCGCGCATCGGAGAAATCGTTGCGGGCAGTCGCGAGGCGCACCGGCGCGATCCGATCCTGGTGGGGTATGCCGAGGCGCGAACGCCTCTGTGCCTTGATGCGGCGATGGCCGACGTGATGCTGGCCCATCTTGAACTGGGCCTTCCCCAAAGTCTCGACACGATGCCAAACGGCGGCGCCACGGCGCCGATGAGCGCCGCGGGGGTCCTGGCCATCGGACTGGCTGAAACCCTGGGAGGCCTGGTGCTGGGGTACGCGGTGGATCCGAACGCCACCATGACCATCGATCTGACGCCTGGTTATTGCGACATGCGCTCGATGCACTTCGGTTACGCGGGCCCGGAGCGGATGCCGCTGCTCTCCGCCCGCGTGCAGCTCATATCCGAATATTACGGATGTCCCTCCGGCATCCATGGGGGGAAGACGGATGCCTGCGCGCCGGGAATCCAGGTGGGCGTGGAGAAAGCGATAACGATGTACGTCGCCGTGATGTCAGGGGCCATCGGTTTCGGCACGGTGGGTCATCTGGAGAACGCCGTCACCTTCTCGCCCCAGCAGTTGGTGATTGACAACGAGATAGCCCGCTACGTGCGCCACGCCATCCGGGGCATCGAAATCAGCGAGGAAACGTTGGCGCTCGACGTCATTGAGGCGGCAGGCATCAACGGCCACACCTACGATCACCAGCACACCGTCTCGCATTTCCGCGATGTCGAGTTGCTCTCGCCGTTTTTTGATGCCAAGACCTGGGGGGTGGGCGATAGCCTGGACCGGGAGCGATTCGAAAAGCGCGCCGCCGCGAAAGTGCGTGAATTGACGGCGGCGGAAAGTGTGCCTGTGCTGACTGCCGAACAGGAGGCCGCAATTGATGAGGTGGTGAAAGAAGCTTCGATGGACCTCGGGGTGTAGACCCCGGCAGGTCCAACAAAATCACGACAGTGCTACCCGCTCATGAACACATCACCAAAACCAAGAATATTCATCCCTCGCCCCTGGGGGAAGAGGGGGAACCGGAAGGCGGTGGGTGAGGGGGGCAGCACGACGACGAACGCTTTTAGCCAGATTTGAATTGCGCGTCAAGGTTTCGGCCCCCTCACCGCGCGATCTGGTAAGGAGTATGGTTGATCCGCTCGGCGCCGCTCTCCGTGATCAGAAAGCCGTCTTCAACCCGCAGGCCGCCCCAGGGCGCGTCGAACAGGGGAATATCCACCGAAATCACCATGTTGGGCTGGAACCGCGCGTTGCTGCTGGGTCCAAAGATGGGCGGCTCGAATTCGATGACGCCCACGCTGTGCACGCCGGAGTAAAGGAAATAGTGCCCCAACCCGGCGTCTTCCACCACGCGCCGCCCAATCGCCTCCACGGCGCGCCCTTCGATGCCAGGCCGCATCGCGCGGAAGCACGCCTCCTGCGCTTGCCAGGCCACCTCCACTGCCCGCCGGATCTCATCCCCCGGATTTCCCACCAGTACCGGGCGGCCAATCGCGGCGTGATACCCTTCGTAGCGAGGAGCTATGGTGAGCAGCACCAGTTCATCGGCCTGAATAGCCCGAAATGTCGACCGCGCTAGGATGGGCCGCGAGTGCGGGCCGGAAGCGACAATCGTGTCGATGCCGGTGCCTTCCGCACCCATCCGGCGCATCGCCGATTCCACTTCCGCCGCCACTTCGCGTTCCGTTGCCCCCACGCCGATTGCGTCCACCGCGGCATTCAGGCCTGCTTCCGCGATCCGGTAAGCGTAACGAATAACGGCAAGTTCCGCCGGCGACTTCTGCGCCCGCACATCGCACATGGCATTCTCAACGTCCGCCCATTCCGCGCGCGGGAAGCTCGCTTCAAATGATGCCAGCAGGTCGGCGCTCATCAATCCCCGCGCGGCCAGGCCGATCTTGCGGACTGATGCCGCATCCGGGATCGCTTCCCCGACAATCTCCGCCAGGCTTTGGATGGTGCTGAAAGGGTAGTCTTCATTGGGGTGCGTGAACTCGCGCAATACGCGCACGTCGGACACGCGCCCGGCCAGCAGGGCGTATTCGCGGGTCTCCGGACCGCAGAGCATAATGGGGGGACCCTGCCGGAACAGCAGAATGCAGACCGGCTCAAAGTGCACCGGAAAATTCGCCAGCCAGCGGGCATGCGCCGGCCCAAAGACGGCCCGATCATCGGCGTAGGCCACCAGCAGATCAAGTTTCTCCCGATCCATCATGGTCTGTACCCGCGCCCAACGCTGGGGATATTCCTCCAAGGGGATGGACGGCTTGGCAAGGGTTTCCATAGGTGTGGTACCTCCGAATCAGTTTTCACGCCTAACGTTTACGGTCGGCACTACCCCGCGGACGAGGTGAGACTGGCGGGCGCGCCAGGCCGGTGCTTCTTGGGAATGCCTTTGGTATGGCAGTCCGTACACTTCACGAAATGGACGTTGTGCGGGCTCTGGGTGGATTTGAACGTCGTGTCCATGGTTTCCACGTCGAGGCCGCAATTCGACAAGCGCGGGTGGCAAGTGGAGCAGGAGGCGTGCGTTCGCATGCTGTGATTTTGGTGGCAGGCGAAGCAACTGAGGCCCTCATGAACTCCAACGGGAGTGCGGTCGTCGCCGGTGTGCAGGACTCGCGTGGCATCCGGCCCATGGCACTGGTAACAGAGCGCCTGCCGCGGGTCGCGGCTGATCCTCACTTCCCGGTCTCCTTCCCGCATCGCGGGCAAGGGTAGATCGGCCAGGGCGACGGATTGCATTTCTCGCCGGTCGAAAAGCGCGAGCGACGGCCGGTTCAATTCCTGGGTCGTGCTGGTCGAAGGTTTTTCTGCCGGCCGCGTCAGCGGATTGCCGTGGTGATGCATGGTATGGCAGTTCAAACAGACGATGACGGGACGGTCGGCCATTGCGGGGTCGCGCAGTTTCCAGGGCCCCTGCGTATCGATGGGCGTCACCAGGTCGCGAATGCTCCCGTCGTAGTGCGTGCCGTGGCAGCGCAGGCAATCGTCCATCAGCACGTGCCGATGGTTGTGCTTGGAGTCGAGGAAGATTTCCTTGTACGCAGCATGGTGCAGGCCTGACGCCCATTCTGCCCACTCCTGCTGGTGGCAATTCTTGCACCGCTCGGTGACATGGAAAACATCGCGCGTCTGTAATCGCACCTGTTCCGGCACGTCACCGCTGAGGTGGTTGAATACCCGGCGCATGTTGTTAATGTGGAACCCCGCGTCCAGCGTAAAGACGTCGCCGTGGCACGCGCCGCACGGGATATTACGGTGCGTGGACGTATGCCAGTCGGAGTAAGGTTGCCAGATCTCGTGGCAGCGCGCGCAGGCTTTTCCGCCGGAGTATTCGTAGTAAATGCTCGCGCCGGGGAACGCGAGAATTGCCATTCCCAGGGCAATCAGCAGGGTTCGCAGGCGGCGGGAATGGGGACGTGGTTGAGGATTTACTGCTATGTTCATAGAAACGCTATCCGCGCATTTGCGTGCCCTTCCAGGCGCGAACGATCTGCTCCGAAGCCATGTAGGCAATGGCCATGAGGGTCAGGACGGGATTGAACCCACCGTTGGTAACGTGTACGCTGGCATCAACAACGCATAGGTTCGCCACGTCGTGCACCTGGCAGTAGCGGTTCACCACCGAAGTCTTGGGGTCGTTGCCCATGCGGCAGGTTCCGGCCTGGTGTTGGCCGCCGCTCAAGCCCTTGCCGGGAAGTTTCGGCCACGTCACGGTGGCGCCGGCTTCTTTCAGCCAAGCTGCGGCTTTTCCCGAAATGTACTTCCCCACCTCAAGGTCCTGGGGATGCCGGGATCCCGAAAGGCGAACCACCGGAATTCCCCAATCGTCCACGACGCGCGGGTCCACTTGCACGCGCGCTTCGAAGACCGGCATCTCCTGCACGGGGCCCTGCACCGCCATGCACCGATTGAAGAACCTACGCATGAAGTCCTTGTGTGCGGCGCCCCAGCGCGGCACCCCCGGCGGAGAGACGGAGGCGAGTTGGATGGGCAGGCGGATGAACTCGTTGCAAAGCATCGCCCCACCCACCAAGCCGGGATTGCCGTGGTTGTAATCACAGATAGCGATGGAAGCTCCGGGCCCGAGGTCATCGTAGGTGTCCGTTTCCATCAGTCCGTAAGCGCCGGAGTAGGCGTGCCCCATCAGGTTGCGCCCGACCCAGTCGTAGCGATTGCCGAGGCCGTGGGGAAAAAGGCGGCTCTTGGAGTTGAGCAGCAGGCGCGGGGATTCCGTGGCCGAGGCGGAGACCACCACGAGGTCAGCGGGCTGCTCTTGGAGGCGGCCGCGTTCGTCGAAGTACTCGATCCCCGTCACCCGGCCCTGATCGTTGGTCACGATTTTTCTGGCCACGCACTCGGTGCGCAAAGTGCAGTTGCCGGTGGCAGAGGGCGCGCGGGATCACCGTGTTGTGCGTGCCGCACTTGGCGTCAACTTCGCAGGCAAAGCCCACGCACCAGCGGCAGCGCATGCACCCGCCCCGGCCATTGTAAGGGACGGTATTGCGCAGCATGGGAATATCAAAGGGGTGGAGATGCAGGCGCTCCGCGGCGGCTTTCAAAATCAGGTGCTCGCGGCTGGGGGGCAAGGGCGGCATGGGGAGGGGCCGGCTGCGCGGCCCTTTGAAAATGTTATTTGTGTCGTCGCCGGAAACGCCGATTTCCCACTCAGCCTTGGTGTAGTAGGGCTCAAGGTCCTGATAGCTGATAGGCCAGTCGTCCAGCGTACTGCCCGCCACCGCCCCGTAAGTTGAACGTAGGCGGAAGTCTTTTTCCAGAAAACGCCAAGCCATGGCGCCATAGCTGAAGGTGCCACCCCCCACGCAGGCGGCGTTGTTGTTGTACGCGCCGTCGCTCGGCAACACGACACTTGCTCCTGGCCATCGGCGTCCACCACCACCCGCCGGTTGCGGTCGTCGTCAGGTCCAAACGCGCACCCCAACACGCTGGTCCGCTGGTTGCGCAAGTCGTCCTTGCGGCAATCGTAGGCGGTGTACCATTTGCCGCGCTCGAGCAGCACCACGCTCAGGCCGGCTTCCGCGAGCTCTTTGGCCACAATGCCGCCGCCCGCTCCTGCTCCGATGATTACCGCGTTGACTCTTCCAGTGCCATTGATTTTCCAATCCGCAGATTACTCAGATTACGCGGATTTTCTATCTGCGAAATCTGTGGATGTTTTTTCCGGCAAGCGCCCGCGCACGGGCGGGTAGGGCAGGCGCAGCATTTTCCAGCTAACCCGCTCGCGATTGCCGCCGTGCCGCGGGTCGCCGTAGAACCCTTGCATCGTGTGGCTGACCACCAGGGCGAAGAACGACTTGGCGGAAACCTGCTTCCAGTATTCCCCCCGCGCCTGACCTTTGTCCATGGTTTGCAGCACGGTGTCCTGCTGCTGCGCCGTCAGCGCCACGAAGGGCTTGCCGAACATCGCGCGGCTGGTTCCGTTGGTACCGGCGAGGCCTAAGCGGTAGGTTTTCCGCAGCCTGCGGTAAGGGCCCAGTAGTTGCCGGTCGATAAAGGTGACCACCCCGGCCCAGGCGGCCCCTGGGTCTTGGTCAGCCGGAATAATCCGCTCGCAAATGGCTTCCAGCGTGCGAGCCTCATCCGCGCTCAGACACCGCCAGGGAGTGCTGGGGCCGAGGCATGCCACCATGGGCCCCGCTGCCGTGGCAACGGCAGTGATTTGCATGAATTTCCGCCGGCTTAACCTCGCACTATGGCTCATACGCTGGAAGAGCTAGCAACCGAAAGACCATCCCGAGAAGAGGGGAAGAACAGAACGGACTAAATGTCACTAAGGCGGAATACTGAGGCGCGAACACTTCGCAATCTCCAACAGAAACGCTCCCTCGACATAGGTAGCGGCCAATTTGATGTGGAGGCAGCTTTGCGGCGCCATTTGGTCCGTTGGCTGACGGATAAACTTGCCGCTAAAACGCCAAATTGACCCACTACCTTGACGAAGGTGTTGACAACCGAGACAAAAAGGAATATCCGTAGTCTCTCTTCTGGATCGCTCCCTCGCCCTGGTGATCCCTAATGGCTCAACGTATTCCTGTCTCCTCTGAAGCTCAAGCTCAGGTTCCGGCACTCCCGTCGCGCCGGGAGTTTATGAAGGGTGCAGTGGCAGCGGCCGCACTTATGGCGGCCCCGCTCGCGCCCGCGCAAGCGGCCAATGGGTTGCCAACGATACCGCTGGGCTCGCACCAAGTCACCCGGCTGATCTCCGGTGGCAATCCGCTTTACGGCTTTTCGCACTTCAACGGCCTGTTTGACAGCCTGATGCGCGAGTACTTCACGGACGAGCAGGTAGTGAAATACCTGCTGGCTTGTGAGAAGGCGGGCATCAACACTTGGCAGAGCAGCTATCGCGACGCCGCGCAACGGCAGTTCCCCAAGATTCGCGACGCCGGCTGCACGATGAATTGGATTTGCCTCGCCGACCCCTGGGACGTCAGCAATCCCAGCGATTCCAAGTCGCTCATCGCCGGGGCCATGAAATGCGCGTCGATGGCCGCCAAAGAGAAACCCATCGGCATCGCCCATCATGGCGTGGCTACGGACAAGCACTGGGCGGCGGGATCCATCAACCTCGTCAGCGATTTCATCAAGCAAGTGCACGACCTTGGTATCCCGGCGGGGGTTTCCACACACAACCCTGTCGTGATCGACGCGCTGGAATCCAAAGGCTGGCCCATCGATTTTTACATGGGATGCTTCTACCGCGTCACGCGCACCGAGGAGGAGTTCAAGAAGGAGATTGGCATGCCGCCCGTGGGCGAGACTTACCTGGCCACGGACCCCGACCGCATGACCAAGTCGCTCCGCCAAGCCCGGCGTTTGTGCCTGGGATTCAAGATTCTGGCCGCCGGGCGCCACTGCGACTCGCCGGAGGAAGTCCGCCACTGCTTCGATTACGCTTTCAAAAACCTCAAGCCGGCCGACGCCGTGATCGTCGGCATGTTCCCGAAGTTCTCCGACCAGATTGCGGAGAATGTGGCGACCGTCCGCGCCGTGCTGGCATAGCGGCCGGTATTCAGAGACCACCCACAGGGAGAGAGGCGCGCGCCCAACAACCGAAAGGGCGAAAGTCTTACACGGCGCGGGAAAATCCCTAGGTGCTGTCATCCTGAGGCATAAATCCGCAAGCAGTGCCTTGGCATCCCGGTAATTATCTTCACCCATTACGGCTTATCTTCAGGGTGGAGCTTGCGCCCTGGATGCGTCGGGATCACCGGCTCCGTCGTTATCCCAGGCAAAGGTGGCTGCGCCTTGCACCTTTTTCAGATGTCCCACACAGGCGTGAGTTCGGCAACAGGCCTCGCCCGATCCTCTTCGAAGATTTCCACGCGGTTCCGCTCCGTGCCAGGATCCAGCAATCGAAATACATACCGACCGGGCAAAAGCACCGTTCCGGAGATTTTCATCGGCTCGTTAACGGTGACGCCCATTCGATATGGAATATGGCTCTGCTCCGGTTGCGGGGGGAATGCTGGAGGAGTCTGTCGCATCCAGAGATGGGTCAAACGTTGTTTCAAGAGATCCATTTTCTTTTTCTCCTTTCAGACATTTCCTTGCGGACCTTGAGGTTCGCGAGTACTCCCAAATTCTAACTTGCGACCCGGTAAGCCCATCTTCGGCGGTTGTCTTCGCTTGTGGGGCCCCGGTAAATTCCGAGCCTCTACCGCCTACCCAAGAACCATCGGCATTTCAAGAGGTGTTCATTAGCCCAAGTGTATTCTTGAGCTGCTGCACTTCATGGCGGATACTCCAGGCCTTTAAATTCCGAAGGATTGCAGTAGGATCGTCCGCCGATGGGGGAGTTACCGCAGTACAGGTCTTTATCCAAATGGGGGGGGCGGAAAAAGCCAACTTCGAACTTCAAGAGACGTCTGACGCCCAGACTGAAAAGGTCTTAAGCTGGCTGCAAAAGTAAGATGTTCATCTTGAGGTGCTCGATAGTGCCATGGAACGCCTGCGCTATCACCGGCAAAACGTTTTCTTGATTTCGGACCCTTATTCCGAAGCGGCGAGGATTTTCCTTCCAGACTTCCAGTTTCGGCCTGAGTCAGCTTTTGGCCGTTTGGTTCCGACGCTGAGATACACTCCCGCCGAAGTCCTTATCGCTATGTGGGGCGACTGAAATTGCTCGGTCATCGAATTTGCCTTCCTCGCTCGGGTGTTAGCTCTGTTCTCAAATGAAATCTTGTCAAGCTGGAGCGAGCCAAAACTCGCCCCATCTCCCTCCCACACAAAGGCTTGCATCACCACCGGCCACTTGGGGCTTGCATCTGGCGTCAACTCGTGGGTACGACCGAGACCATCCGCACCCACGAGTTGTCTCCTGCCTCCGAGGCGGTTTTACGAACCGCCTCTCCCCGCGCCATCGGCCTGGATGGCCTGTTGCACGTGTGTCTCGATTTGTTCGGCAGCTTGCTGCTGCTGTTGTAACAAGGACTGCGCGGCCGCGTCCGGGACGCTTGGCTGCCCGTCCTGAATTCGCCGGGGGCAGGCGGCTGGACCACCCGGCAGTCCGTCTCTTCCCTGATCCTGAGCCAGCTTCGTCAGCCCTCCGTCAATTTGCTCTCGGAAGCGGTTCGCCATCTCTTGCAAGTTTCCTACGGCCACGGGCACCTGGGAGCCCGCTGTGCAGTCTCCATTCTTGCTGCTCAAGACGCGCACCAGAACATTCTGGTTTGTGTCTGGAGTGTCCGTCAGTCGGGTGATAACGTCTCCCGGAGTGAGGGCGCATTGCAGGCCGTTCGCCGTGTCTTCGCTGAGACTGCTTGAGACCACGAAGACCCGCAGCTTGGGATCTAGGGCAAGCGGCGTCGCACCGTCACTTGGCGCAGCAGCTTCAAGTGGATTGGCGGCCTCTGTCTGTTCGGTTGCGATCTGTTGCCGTGCTTCCTCGGCGATGGCCTGTTTGACTTCGGGCGTCACCGGACTACCGCCCTCCAACTGTGCATGAGATTCCGATTCTTCGCCGGGATCAGGCTCTGCTTGGGCGCGCTCTTGATAGGCAGACTGTAGGTCCTCTGCCAGAAGGTAGTCGGTGAGCCACAAGGACGCAGCCGGATAAGCGGGATACGGCGTAAAGTAGGATCCATAGAAGGTGAACCACGGAGCCCCGGCAAAGCCCCAACTGAAAGCAAAGGGGGCGCCCCACGGGTAAAAGGCCCAACTATAGAATCCGGGGGCAAAGTAGAATGCCGGCACGTAGTGGTAGATCGGCACACCGTGGAAGTAATACGTCTGGTAGACCGACAGATAAGTCCGGCCATTCACGACGTAAGTACGCTGAACATAGACATGGCCATCTCGCATCATAGGCCGTTCTACGAATCCCTGGTGCGGCCCCATATTCACGACCCTTCCTCCATCGGGCAACCGCGTCTGGATTGTCATCTCTCCCCTGGGTCCGTGATCGATGAGCATCCCATTGGCTTTGACTGACCTGAAATTCCCGTCGGGCCGGAAAGTCGCCTCCATGCCCCCTTGGGAAAAACTAGACGGCTTGCCGTCACGGCTGAAGTTGTAGTGCGCGCCGCTGGCGGTGTCGATAGCATGCCCGCCACCCGGTAACGGCGTCATCCGGCCTCGTGGCTCATTCCAGGCTGCCGGTGCGGTCATCCGTGGACCCCCAGCGTTTTGCTGCTGTTGTCGCCGCTGGCTTGGTGGTTTCTTTTGTTGGTTCCGCTGCGCCTTTTGCTGCTGTCTCTCTTGCCTTTTCTGCTCTTTCAGTTGCTTATTCCGCTCCTGCCTCTCTTGTTTCTGCTCGTTTCGCTCACGTTTCAGCTCTTGCCCTTGTCCTTGCCGATTTTCCTTCTGCGGCCTCGCTTCCCCCTGCCGCGGCTGCTTTTCTCGGGGCTTCTGGGCCTGGGATTGCTGTTTTTGCGACTGATGGGAGGTGTTTGTCTTCGACTGAGACGCCGGCTTTGACGTCTTGTTCTTGGGTGCAGTCGAGACTTTCGGCGGTTTGTAGACCTTGGGCGGATTGTAGACCTTCGGTGGATTGTAGACCTTGGGCGGAATGTAGATTCTGGACTGGGCCCAAGCGTGCGCAGGAATCATGAGTAGAACGAAATATACAGCCCACTTCCGGAACAAGTCGTTACTTGTATTGTGAGGATTCATCGCTCCTCCTTGAGAACAGAATTGGCTATGGTTTTCGGTCTGTCGCATGGCAGTCTCTCTCTCCGCCTCCGCGGTCCTGGTCAGGCCCGCAGGGAGGCTCTTAGTTTCCCTTCTACCTTGAAATGCGGGAATCTCTCCCCAAAGCGGGCCACGCGATCGGAAAGAATTTTCATCACGGCGTATGCCTGTTCTGAGGTAGAATTCGACCAATTCACTATCGGGGGAGGAGTCAATGCAACCCTCGGCCGGAGAGGTAACGCGCCTACTTGTTGAGCTCAGGGGTGGGAGTCCTGAAGCCGAGGCCCAGCTTATCCCCCTAGTTTACAAACAACTTCACCGCTTGGCTGCAAGTTACATGCGGCGCGAGCGGCCCGATCACACTCTGCAAGCGACTGCCCTGGTGAATGAGGCCTACGTGCGATTGGTTTCTCAGGAAGCGACGGGTTGGCAGGATCGGGCGCACTTTTTCGGTGTCGCGGCGCGTTTGATGCGACAGATTCTGGTAGACCACGCCCGGGCCCGGCAGGCGGGGAAGCGCGGCGGCCTCGTCGAAAAGCTCCCCCTTGACCAAGCGCTGGAGTTCTCGCCCGCGAGGTCGCGGGAGCTGATCGAGTTGGATAGTGCCCTTGAAAGCTTGGGGCGGCTCGATCCTCAGCAGGCTCGGGTAGTAGAGTTGCGCTTCTTCGGGGGGCTGACGGTGGAGGAGACGGCCGAGGTGCTTGGCATCTCGCCGCGCACGGTGAAGCGCGACTGGAGCGTCGCCCGCGCCTGGCTGCACGGAGAACTCTCGGGGAGAAACAAGAGTGACCCCGGATCAATGGGAGCAAGTTAAGGAAATATTTGAAGGCGCTCTGGAACGGTCCCCCGAGGAGCGATCAGAGTTCCTGGCGGAGGCGTGCGCGGGGGACGAGCCACTTCTCCGGGAAGTAAAGCGTCTGCTGGCGGAACACGATCGGGCGGGTGACTTTCTGATCTCCCCCGCATGGCCGATGGGAGCTGTACCGACTCTTACCGCTGAATCCGTCGGACAGGCTGCTGAGGGGGTAATTGCCGGACCTCGCTCGGCTGCCACCCTCCTCCAGGATGGCGAGACCTTTGCCAGTCGCTATGAGATCAAAGGTGAGCTGGGACGGGGTGGCTTTGGGGTTGTCTACTCTGCCTTCGACCGGGGCCCTCTACAGCGAACCGTGGCGCTGAAAGTGATTCGCATTGCCTCGGGCGTGCCTTCCGAGTCCGCGGCCTTGGCCCGTCAGCGCTTCTTGGAAGAGGCCCGGGTAGCGGGCGACCTTTCCCATAGCAACATCGCCACTGTTTTCGACGTAAGTGAATCTGCCGGGTGCGTCTATATGACGCAGGAGCTGGCACCGGGCCGGGATCTTCGCAAGATCCTGAACGAGGCTGGCGCTTTGCCACTCCGCCGGATCGTCGCCATCGTCCGCCAAGTCTGTGAAGGCTTGGCCCACGCTCACGCCCGAAGCATTGTCCACCGCGACATCAAGCCTGGCAATATCGTGGTGGGTGCGGAGGACCGGGTCAAGGTCACCGATTTCGGACTTGCCCAGCCCCCCCAGGGCGAAGACTCTGCGCTCAATCAAGCCATTGCCGGCACGCCCGGTTACATGGCCCCCGAACAACTGCGCGGGGGACGCGTGGACGCTCGGGCGGACATCTTTGCCGTGGGGTGCGTTCTCTATCAAATGCTCACTGGACGTCAACCTTTCGAAGGATCGACGACCGCCAGCGTCATTCAGAAGACGCTGCACGCTTTTCCCACTGAGCCAAGCCGGGTGCGAGAGGACCTTCCCCGCACTTTGGACCGCATCGTGGCCAGGGCCATGCGGAAGGATCCGGAGGAACGCTACAACAACATCACCCAACTCCAGCAGGACCTGGTCAATTACGACCAGTTCGGGTACCTCACCGACGCCGATGTGCTACGCCACTTGGCTGAAGGCGATCGGGCGGGTGACTTCCTGAACTCTCCCGCATGGCGGAAGAGCCCGGACGCGCACTATAACAACATCACCCAGCTCCAGCAGGACCTGGTCAATTACGACAAGTTCGAGTACCTCACCGACGCCAAGGTGGGAGCGGCCGAGATCGCAACCGCCCTGGAAGCACGGCAATGCACGCTTTTTCTCGGGTCCCGCCTCCCCGTCAACCTCAGCGAGAAGCATCCGCCCATGGCCGAAGCTCTGATTGCCGAATACCTGGCAGAGCGGCTCAGCAGCCCGCCGAAGGAACGGAGCCTCTCGCGCCTGGCGCACCATCTCGAACTGGAGCGCGGCCGGCCAGAGATGCTCAAGTATCTGGCGGCCGCAGTCCACAACCCTCGGGCATCACCGCGGGAGATGATCCGCCGGGTGGCTCGGCTGCCTTTCCCCGTTATCGTCACCACGGGATACGACACTTTTCTGAGGAAGAACTGGCAAAGCTCAACCGCAAGGTTCGCCGGGTCATCAATGGCTGCAGCGTGCCGGACGATCCTGCCGAGGCTGACCTCCTCGTGCGGCTGTTCGGCAGCGTGGATAGCGAGGCGTCCATCGTGGTCACCGAGGACGATCTGTGGAATTTTTTCGGGGGTTTCCATTTGCTGTCTGACGCGCTGAAATCACGGTTCGCCCGCCACCGGTTGCTCTTTATTGGTTATGATCCGGAGGACGAAGGCTTCCGTCATCTTTTCTCAGAGATCGCGCGCTTCCGGGTGGGTAGTACCGAAGCGTGTTACCTGGTTGCCTGGGACATGGTGCTGCCGGCGGGCCGCTGGGCGCAGCGGAAGGCCCTCCGGTTGGTCGACGCCGAGCCGGACGCTTTCCTCTCACTGGTGGAAGAAACTATCACCGAAAGACGCCGGCAGAAACAGTCCGCCAAGGAAGAGCCGTCCGGGGCGACTCTTCCCAGCCGTCCCTACAAGTTCCTCAATTATTACGACCGGGAAGACGAGCGGATCTTCTTTGGCCGCCAGAGCGAGACCCATCGGCTGCTCACCAAGATTCACGCTTACCTGCTGAACGTGCTGTACGCACCGTCGGGAAGCGGCAAGACATCTCTGATTTGCGCGGGCCTGATGCCGCAACTGCGGCGGCAGGGCTATACGCCGGTCTATTGCCGCGTCTACGATGACCCGGCGGGCGAGGTTCGGCGCGCCGCTCTGGAATCTGTAGGCATTCCATCCTCAGACTTTCCGCCTGCCATGCCACTGCAAACGCTGTTGTCCGAAGTTGCCGGCCGGAAGGAGCAGCGGCTGGTGATCTTTGTGGACCAGTTCGAGGAGATCTTCATCCGCCACGACCAGGAGGCGCGTGACCGCTTCGCGGCTTCGCTGGCGGCAACCTTGGCCGAGGGTAAAGGCAGAGTACGATTTGTTCTTTCCTTGCGCGAGGATTTCCTGGCGCGCCTTTCCGAGTTCCGCGAGCGCATTCCGAACATCTTCCACAACGAGTTCCGTCTGGCGCCGCTCTCGGAGGCCGAATCCCGCGCCGCTATTGTGGAGCCGGCCCGTCTGCTGGGGTTGGACGTGGAACCAGAACTGGTGGAAAGGCTGATCGCCGACCTTTCCCAGGAGGGCGTTGACCCGCCCCAGCTCCAGATTGTTTGTGACACGCTATACGACGCGCTGGAGCACGGCGAGAAACGGCTCACTCTCAATTCCTACCTTGTACTGGGTGAGACGCGGAGGATTCTCGGTAATTATCTGGAAAGGGTCCTCCACGAATTCCCACCTCCCGAGCGCGATGCTGCGCGGGAGCTTCTCAAGAGCCTTGTGACTTCGGAGAAAACCAAGACAGCGGCGCAAATTGCCGACCCGGCGCGGGCTGCCGGGCGACCGGAGGAGGAAGCGTCGAAAATTCTCGCGGACCTTTTCAACCGGCGACTGATTCGGCGCGTGCAGCGCGAAGAGGGCTATTGGTACGAGCTCACCCACGAGCACCTGGTGGAGGAGATCAGTCGCTGGCTTTCCGAGAAAGAAATGCAGATCAAGAAACTTCGCGAGCTCGTGGAACAGGCGGTCCGGAATTACAGAACCTTGGGAATGCTGATGCCGGCGGCTCAACTTCGTTTGGTTCAGGCGCAAGAGGATGAACTGAATTTGAGCACGGAGGAGCGCCAGTTCCTCCGGGAGAGTGCACAGGCGCTCAGCACGCGGCAGAGAAATATCGCGATGCCACCGCTGCAGCGGTCCGCCTCCTCATGATGGGCGGGGTCGTGCTTCGCTACCCGTACCTGAGCCGGGGAACAACTTGACTGTAAGCCGTCAGAGTTTCGAATCCGTATGCTAGGGGAGCGGTGCGGCTGGGCCGGACCACATCCCCGTCTTTTTAGCACTTTCGTATTTGCACTGTCGTAGTAAACTACCGCTAGTCCCAGACCTGATCCAGAGCGCAAAAGGAGACATCCTATGAGAACACTCCCCCGGCGTCGGGCAAAGCTGATGTTTGTTGCTCTATCCCTTCTTGCCAGTCTCACCCTGCTGACGGCTGTCCCCGTATTCGCGCAAGAAGTGCCCGGGGGCGAGGCCGTGGCCGCCTTGTTCTATGGCATGTTGATCGTGATCTTTATCCCGTTCTGGATTTACTGGGCCTTGGCGACCCAGGTCATCGCCAAAAAAACCAACACCGAGAACGGCTGGCTGGCTTGGATTCCCGTCGCCAATCTTATCCTGTGGGCGAATATCGCCAAGAAACCGGTCTGGTGGGGCATCCTTTGCATCGTTCCCCTTGTGGGCATCGTGTTTATGATCCTCCTGTGGATGGGCATCGCCGAGGCTCGCAAGAAGCCGGGCTGGTGGGGGATCTTGATGATTGTGCCCCTCGTCAATCTGATCGTCCCCGGCTACTTGGCTTGGTCAGACTAAACGTGACACCATAGCCTTCGGGGTCGAAAGGCATTTAGGTTGGAGAATCCCTGTACCGTGGGTTTCACCCACGGCGAATGAGGTTGTTTCCCTTCGGGGAACAAAGCTTAGGCCTGTCCGCTTTAAACTGGCCTCCTGCCATAATTCCACTTGACCGGAACCTCCGATTGCAGTAGGCTACAATCGGGATGAAGGGTCCGGCCCCTTGGCGCTACCCCCTCTATAATCTGTGGCCTTCACCGGTAAGCATCGCGGTCGGATTACTTGTCCCCATAACGGCTGGGGTCTTTGCCGCAGCCGACGATTTCGGCAATGTCTCCGCGTCCTCGGTGGATGGCAAAGCGTTCACGCCGATGAGCCAAGGGATCAGAAGGTGGCGTAAGCCCGGCGCGAACCTGGAATGTTTAACAAAAATAAGCCACTTATCGCTGCTAACCTGTAATGTTATTGAAAGCAAAGGAGAAAGGCTCTGGCCGGGAGATCGAGGAAAGTGGATGGGAGGTCGGGGCAGGAGAGGACTTCCCGAATACCACCGCTATCGGATTAACCCGGCGGCTTAGCCAAATAATGCGAGAAAAGCTTGCGGCTCCCGTGCCTTGCCCTTCCGCGGGTGTAGCGCGGGGCTCCAGCCCGGCACGTGCCGCCCTCAAGGGGGGCGCTACGTTCAAATCAGGGCAGCACCCTGCCGCGAAATTTCTTTCTTTTTTCCTTGCGGAGGAGTAGTTTTTCCGGGGCGCGCTTAATTTCATTTTGGCGGCGCTGCGGCAACTGATCCGCAAACCATAATAGAAATGGGAGGATTCCTATGAAACGACGGACATTCATTCAGAGCTTCGCGGCAGGCGCGGTGACCCTGGTCGGTTTCAAGCCGCAGATCAATCTTGGCGCGGAGACCGCAGGCACGCTGGAAACGGCATTCCGCCAGCCGCCCCCCGGCGCCCATGCCAAAACGTGGTGGCATTGGATGAACGGCAACATCACCGCCGAGGGAATCACCCTCGACATCGAGGCCATGAAGCGCGTCGGCATTCGCGGCTTCCAGATTTTCCAGGTGGGCACCGGCATTCCCAAAGGCCCGGTGGACTACAGCAGCGCCGAACACGCGCGACTGCTTCAGCACGCGGCCAAGGAGGCTGACCGGCTGGGCATGGAATTCGACATCATGAACTGCCCCGGATGGTCGAACCAGCGGCGGCCCCTGGATTACTCCCGAATACTCGATGAAGCAATTCACCTGGAGCGAAACGCTGGTGCGAGGAGGAGGGCAACGAGTCGTCGTCGACGCTGAAGCAACCGTTCACCAAGCTGGGTTATTATCGCGATGCGTTTGTGCTGGCGTTCCCAGCGCTGGAAGGTGAAAGCCGGCCGTGGCAACAAACGCTTCGCGAGCCCGCACCAACGCGGGCGCCGTTGACCGAGGGGTATTGATCTACGCCGATCCGCGGGTTGGCGTCGAACTTCGCCCGCCCACTCCGGACCAGCCGGCGTTCCTCCAACTTGAATTCTCCGAGCCTTTTGAGGCGCGCTCGCTGGCGGCTTACGGCAGTCCTTTGCCGGACGCGCCACCCCCTTCCCACGAGCACGAGCAAACTCCCATTTGGCTGGAAGTTTCTGACGATGGCGTTCAATTCCGCAAGGTTTGCGACCTTGACTGGGGGGATAGCGGGCCGGAATCGGTGGAGTATTCCCGCTACGGCAAGTTTCCCGGCGGTGCAGGCGAAGTTCTACCGCATCTTTTCCTGGCACGCGGGGCGCATCACCGACGTCCGGTTGAGCGGCGCGGCGCGAATTCCCCATTGGACGCGCAAGGCCAACTTCACGCGCTATGCCTGGGTTCGGCGCGGATGCCGTACCGAGGTGCCCAAGGGGTCGATCATCGATCCTGCCAAAGTCATCGATATCACCCAGTACATGGACGCCGACGGCCGCTTGACCTGGGACGCGCCGGAGGGAACATGGATGGTTCTGCGCATCGGACAAACCACCACGGGCGTCCAGAACCATCCCGCTCCGGATGGCGGATTGGGGCTGGAATGCGACAAGTACAGCCGCGAGGCCTACGACTTTCATTTCGACCATTTCTTTGGGGATTTGTTGGAGGCGCTGGGCCCGCTGGCGGCCCGGGGATTGGCCGGCGGAGTCATTGACAGCTACGAAACGGGGATGCAGAACTGGACCCGGGAATTCCCGCAGGAGTTCGCCAAGCGTCGCGGCTACGATCTGCGCAAGTACCTGCCCGCCATGACCGGCCGCGTGGTGGAAAGCAGCGAGGTTTCCGAGCGCTTCCTGTGGGACATTCGCCGCACCTGCGCCGACCTGATGGGCGACTACTACTATGGCCGCTTCGCGGAGCGCTGCCGCGAGCACAAGATGAAAGCCTACGCCGAACCTTACAGCGGCGGGCCTTTCGAAGAACTCCAGTGCGGCGCGCACCTCGACGTGCCCATGGGCGAGTTCTGGGTGGGCCAGGGAAATAACAATTACAGCGTGAAGCTCGCCGGTTCCATCGGGCACGTGTTTGGCAAACCCGTGGTCGGCTGCGAATCCTTCACCGGCGACCAAGTCTTCGCCAAGTGGCAGAATTACCCCTACCAGATGAAAGGGCAAGGCGATTTGATGTACACGCAGGGGCTGAATCAGTACATCTTCCATCGCAACGCCATGCAGCCCCACCCCACCGCCGCTCCCCGGCATGACCATGGGGCCGTGGGGATGGGAATGCGATCGGACCAACACCCTTCACGACGGGCTGGCCGGCTGGCTCGAGTATGCGGCCCGCAGCCAGAATATGTTGCGCCAGGGAACGCTGGTCGCTGACCTGATCTATTACATCGGCGTGGAAGTCCCCGTGGATACGCCGGTCTTTCCGGAACAGTTGAAGCCTACGCCTCCGGAGGGCTATTACTACGATGTCGCCAACGAGGAAGCCATCCTGACCCGCATGAAAGGCCAGAACGGCCGCATCGTCCTTCCCGACGGCCTGAGCTATCGCGTGCTGGTTCTTCCCGAGGACAAACGCCTCAATCTGGAGGTGCTGCGCAAAGTGCGCGACATGGTCAAGGAAGGCGTCGCGCTGGTGGGTCCCAAACCGGAAGCGAATCCCGGGCTTACGGAATACCCCAACAGTGATGCGGAATTGCGCCAGATCGCCGATGAGGTTTGGGGCGATCTCAACGGCACCACCGTTACCGACCGGAGCTACGGCAAGGGCCGCGTGTTTTGGGGACTGCCCATGGCGACGGTTCTCGACAAGCTGGGCATCAAACCCGATTGCGACATCACTTCGCGCTCGGGCGACGCTCCCATTAACTTCATCCATCGCCGCGTGGATGACGCCGAGGTGTACTTCGTGGCCAATCGCCGCCGGCGCGCGGAAGACGTGGTCTGCACCTTCCGGGTCAAAGACAAGCAGCCGGAACTCTGGAACCCTGAGACCGGCGAGATCACGCCGCTCAACATCTACGACAAGTCTGATGCGGGAGTTCGCGTGCCGCTGCAACTCAGCCCGGCTCAATCCGTGTTTGTGGTATTTCGCTCCCCCGCCCCGGCGCGGCATCTCCGCTCCATCGCCAAGGACAGCAAGACAATCGCGGGAACGGATCCCTTCCCGGCGTTTCAAGCCGGACGTCAACGTGATGTGACCAACGATTTCACCCTTAGTGTTTGGATCAAGCCGGACCTGGACGCTCTACCTGCCGCCCAAAGGCGATAAGAGCCATGACGTGCCCTTGCGAAGCCTGGTGATCTCCCCGCCCGAGGGCGACACGGTTTATGGCGCCGGGCATGTATCCTGCGGGCTCATGGCGGGCCGCAACGGAATAGCGGTTTTCGAGCGCGCGCACTTCAATTGGCACACCGTGATTTCGACGCCGATGCCGATCGCGGGTTGGGTACACGTGGCGCTGGTTTATAAGGCGGGCGCTCCGTCGGTGTATGTTGATGGCAAGCTGGCCGGCCAAGCGGAGGCCTCCGGCGCCGTCGTCCATCCCGGCTCGAGCGATGCTCGCGAGCGCGACGGGGCGGAATACTTCGACGGCGATATGAGCGATCCCGAACTCTTCAAGGAAGCGCTGAGCGAAGATCGCATCCAACAGTTGGCGGCGGGCGCCATCCCCAGCCCCATCGAGCCCCCGGAAGTTGAGTGGGCCGGCGGCGCAAGCTCCGACCTGCTCGTTTGGCAAGATGGCAGTTACACGTTGCAGGGCGCCGCGGGCAAGTCAATCCTGAAGATTTCGGGAATTGGCAAGCCCGTGGAGATTTCGGGACCGTGGCAGGTCAGCTTCCCGCCCAACTTCGGCGCGCCGCCGGAGGTGACGCTGCCCGAATTGATTTCCCTGCACCAGCACTCCGACCCGGGGGTGAAATACTTTTCCGGGACGGCGACGTATAGCAAGCAGATCAGTATTACCCACGGCGCTCCGTCGGGCGAGCGGCGGCTGTACCTGGACTTGGGCTGGGTACACGTGATGGCGCAGGTTCGCGTGAATGGCAAGGATCTCGGCCTGTTGTGGAAGCCGCCTTTCCGCGTGGACATTACCACCGCGGTTCGGCACGGCGACAACAAGCTGGAGGTCCTCGTCACCAACCAGTGGGTCAATCGCCTGATCGGCGATGAACAGTTGCCGCCCGAGAATGAGTACGGGCCCGACGGGGCCATCAAAGTCATACCGGAGTGGTATCTCCAGGGCAAGCCCAAGCCTGCTGGGGCACGCACCACCTTCGCGACCTGGAAGCATTATAAGCAGGACTCGCCGCTATTGGTGTCCGGGCTGGTGGGGCCGGTCCGGCTGCGCACGGCGGTTCGGCGGCGAATCAGCTCGTAATCGCGGTCCGTCGGAACGCCGCTCAGGTTGAACCTATGACGCGCCCCCCGCGATGGTGGGCGCGTCATAGGAGGTGGTTCTTCTTTCACGGAGGAGGTCCGCCTGTCGCGAGCGGTCGAGGATCACCCTCTCGTGGCGTATTACGGCAATGCGTGGAAGAACTCGGCGGTGATACGAAGGCAAACCGCAGAGGCGGTGCCGGGAGTCTCGAAGCGTGGCCTAAGCAGAACGAAAATTTGGACGGTGGGCCCACCAGGACTCGAACCTGGGACCAACGGATTATGAGTCCCTCTGAGGCCCTTGATAACAAAAGAGATCAATCACTTAACTCGGCAGATTCCGGAAATGTGGAGCACCTTCCGCAACCCCCGCGCAACCAGAATTCGCCTCCAAGTAATACTTCTGAACCAGAGGACGGGGAAGGCGGTGGAGAATGAATTCACCTTCACCGCAGAGGCTTCCAGTCGCGCCTCAACTTTCAGAACCCGACCATCTTTGGCCCCGCGCTCGGCTGCCGCCTAGCCAACCCGGAACTCCCTCCCCGCTATGCCACGGCTTCGCCTCGGTCGAGTCAATCCTCCCACGGATTGGCATCACCAAGCAAGCCGTTAAGAAGCTTGAGGCCATCCAAATGGTCCGCGAGCAGCGGGAAAACGGAAAGCAGGTTATCGCTTACCACGCCCGCCCGTTCGTGCTGTGCGGTCTCCCCCTACGCCGCCCACCGGCCGGACAGTTGGTTCATCGTCGTCAGAACGGCAAGTTCTTTTTGGAGGTCGCCGCCCATCCGCGCTTTGGTTTGCCCTTCGGCCAGGACCGTCTGATCCCGATCTGGGTCGCTACGTTGGCCGTCAAGCAAAAGAGCCGTACCGTTCACTTTCAAAGAGCCGCCCAGTTACTCGAGTTCCTGCAACTTCCCAAGGACGGCATTCACTACCGCCGTCTCATCCAGGGTTTCGAGCGCATCTTTGCGGCCAGCATCTTCTTCGGCACCGATCAAGATCGGGCCGGTAGCCAATGCTTCGACGTCGCCAGGTTCCATTTTTTTGATCGCATGGAGCTCTGGTTCAACCGTGCGGAGCCGCACGACTCCCCAAGACCTGATCTGGCCGATAACGTAGTTACACTCAGCGACAGCTTCTATGAGGAGGTCAATCAGCACCCGATTCCAGTAGAGCTTCAAGTTGTAGCCGGCCTGGCCAACGCGCCGGGGTTGCTTGACTTCTACGTTTGGATCGTCTGGAAAAGTTGGACTGTGAAGGCCGGCCCCGCTCGAATCCCCCTCTTCGGCCCCCAGGGTTTACAGGGGCAACTGGGCGCCGCGACCTATTCCCGGAACAAGCGTTTCCGACAGACCCTTCGTCAATGGCTGGAGAGGATCAAGCTCTTCTGGCCCGAGTGCCCCGCAGAACCCTCCCACGATAACAAATTCCTAGTGATCCGTTCTTCCAGTCAATCTCCCGCCATACGTCAAGCGACGACCTAACTTCCTACTGGTAGCGCGGCGGAAGCGCCAGCCATGCAATACACTCTCGAAAGGCAAACACAGGGAAGCCGCCGTTTGGTTTCATGGCGGAACCAACAACACGTAGCGCTATCTTTGTCGAGATAGCACTGCGGTACCTTGCCCGGTAATCTAGTGGTAATGCTTGACTAGCCAGATACAACAGTGGTATCCCTGCAACAGCGTATTCTGGCCGTGGTAGGTCCGAGTCGCAGTATGCCCTGTCTTGCAAGTCCGGCTATCCCCGCCACGAATATGGCTAAATCCCGCCGTAAGGGGATTTCATGAGTCAGGCTTTGTCTGCTCTATACGGTTTAGCACCTCCGCCGCGCCCTGTGAAGCGCGATGTATTTATCTCGTCATTCCACCCGGACCGGCAGGAAGTAGACGCATTTATTTATCGGTGGGCGACGGTGGAAGACGTGTTCACGGCCAAAGCTTTAGGAACTTTTGATAACGACGATTTCATCAAGAGCAACGACACAGAATACGTCATGACGGAAATCCGTCGCAGGTACCTGCTGGACTCATCGGTCACCATACTTTTGGTCGGCAGGTGTACGCACAGCCGTCGCTATGTAGATTGGGAGCTGAAATCCTCGTTGAGACGTGGGGCAAATGTTCCGAATGGCCTCTTGGCCTATGTGCTACCGTCCGCCATGCCACCACAGTATGGCCTTTCGGGCAGGCTGGAGTGGCATCAGCGCGCATGGCCAGCACTTCCGGCTAGGCTGGCGGCAAATTGGAACTACTACGACCAACAGAGTTGCTACGCCCGGTACTTCGTGATGCCGACATCAGCGGGCGAGTTGAGACAGCAGATCGAGGCTGCGGTTTGGGATCGAACGAACCGCGCAGATTTGATCAATAATGACTCAAGCATGATGAAGTACAACGCTAAGTGTAAAGTGTGCAGCGTAACACATTAGTTGGTTCGAAGGGGTGATTACTATGCCCGACGAAATAAAAAACGTGTTCATAAGTCACATTCATGAAGATGATGAAGGTTTAGACAAACTGAAGGATTTAGTTGCAAAGGGCGGCCTCACAGTTCGCGATGCGTCGATCAATTCGAGCAATCGTAATGATGCCAAAGATCCTGGCTATATTAAGCAGCAAATCCTGGCACCGCAGATTCAATGGGCGAGCACGCTCGTCGTGTACATCACACCTTCGACTAAGAACAGCGAGTGGGTCAACTGGGAAATCGAGTATGCAGAAAAGCTGGGGAAACGGATTGTCGGTGTTTATGCGCATGGCGCGAATGAATGCGACGTACCACAGGCCTTAGAAAAATACGCCGACGATGTCCGCGGCTGGAACAGCGAGGGTGTTGTCGACGCCATTCTCGGCAAGACTAACGAGTGGCATTCTCCTTCCGGCGAACTGCGCGATCCGCGGCCGATTCAGCGGTACGGCTGCGCTTCATGAGGCTCCACTCCTACATTGTCGCCCGCGACTACGGATTCGCGCCCAACCCGTTTTTTGGTACCTGCACTCTGGCCACCTGTAAGCCAAAGATCCGCTCTGTTGCGGCGATTGGAGACTGGGTGATGGGGACCGGGTCGAAAAAATGGAACCGCGAGCACCGTGTGGTCTACGCGATGCGGGTGACCGAATCCATGACCTTTGAACAGTATTGGGACGACGCACGGTTTCAACAGAAGAAACCCAATCTTCGCGGCAGCAAGAAACAGGCTTTTGGCGATAACATCTATTCCCGCGATGCGGCAGATCAGCACTGGTGCCAGGCCAACTCCCATCACAGCCTTGATGACGGCAACCCGAACCCAACCAACGTGACGGCGGATACAGGGACAAATCGTGTTCTTTTGAGCAGTGATTTCGTGTACTGGGGCGGAATAGGCCCGGAGCTTCCAGACCAGTTCTTGGACTACGGCCCGCATCATGAAAACGTTTGTGCCGGCAGGGGGCATAAGAACGCTTTCTCACCACAGCTTATCGAAGACGCGATCGCGTGGATCAGATCCTATAATGAGACCGGTTTTTGCGGAGAACCGCTTGATTGGCGCCGGACGCAATGAGGCAACCATGACGACAGAGCCCGAACACCGTTCGATTTTGCTTGCGGACTACATGGGCCAGGTTGAACCGACGGATCAACTCCCGGCTGGAGACCTGCAACCGGTACTTTTGGGGTTGTTCGGCGAAGTCGGGAGCATCATGGCGACTGCTAAGAAACTACACCGTGAGAAAGAAGTGTACTCTGGGTATCGACATGCGGTCGAGGAGGAGTTCGGAGACGCTCTGTGGTATTTCACGTCGCTATGCCGGAGGCTCAAACTCCGTATGGATGACATCCTTTCCGAAGCCGCGAGCGGAGAAGACTGCCCCACCCAGATTGCAGCTAACGATCTGGTTGGCAGCCCCATCTCACGAATTGCTACACCTGCAGTCGTGTCCAACCTCGATTCCGCGCTATTGATTCTTGGAGAAGCTACCTCCAGCCTGTTCATTTTCCGCGAGTCGATAGACGACGCTCGTTCTCGCCTTGTCGCCTTTGGGAAGGCCTACCTGCATGCGCTTAGGGCGGCTGGCGTTGCGTTCGCAGAAGTAGTTCGGCAAAACATTGCAAAAACGAGGGGTCGCTTTGTTCCACCTGATATCGAGAACCTGCCTACTTTCGATAGCCGCTTTCCCGAGGATCAGCGCCTGCCGCTGCACTTTGAAATCACGATCGATCAGCGCGGGAAGAACCCTCGAACCTACCTGCGCATGAACGGAGTCTTCATCGGAAATCCTTTGACTGACAACATTCTTGATCCCGACGGGTATCGCTTCCACGATGTTTTTCATTTTGCGCACGCGGCGATTCTGCACTGGTCCCCTACATTCCGCGCTCTCATCAAGCATAAGCGCAAAGATGATCCCATAATTGATGAGGCGCAGGACAGTGGGCGTGCGATCGTTGTAGAGGAAGGACTGACGGCTTGGATTTTCGCGCGTGCGAAGGAGATGAGTTTCTTTGCAGGGCAGAATGCCATTTCGTTTGATCTTTTGAAAACTGTACAGCAATTTGTATCTGGCTACGAGGTTGATGCTTGCCCGTTAAGCCTCTGGGAAATCGCGATTCTTAAGGGGTATGATATCTTCCGGCAGGTAAGACAGCATAACGGCGGCGTCATAGTCTGCGACCGGCACAGCCGCACAATTGAGTACCGATCACTGCAGGAAACGAAGCCATGACTCCGGCGAAATTTGTCAATTCGCTCAAGGAAACTAAGTTCGATAATGTATTCAACCCTTATGCCGACAGGTGCGAAGTTCATGACCTCGAGGATGCTCCTGATCTTCGCGCAGCCGCGTTGCTCGCGATGCTGAAGGCTGCAGCCAAAGCGGAGGTCGATGGGTTGTGGATTGGGCGGGACCTCGGCTACCGCGGCGGTAGGCGCACGGGGCTAGCGCTTACAGACGACGTTCATCTGTTCACGCATGCAACGCGATGGAATCTTCGTATCAAGAGACCGACAATCGGTTCGATCGTGTCGGAGAGAACCGCGACCGTCATTTGGACCATGCTCTCTCAGGTACCGGCGCCAATCTTTCTCTGGAACGTGTTCCCGTACCACCCTCATCAGACGGACGATCCCTTTACTAATAGAGCGCATACGCGCCGCGAGAGAGAAACGGGAGAAGAGTTTCTCGCCGAATTGATCGAGATGCTAAAACCACGGAATCTCGTTGCCGTCGGCAACGATGCTGCGCTAACGGCGGAGCGGTTCGCGGGACGAGCTGAGGTGATCCACGTCCGGCACCCCAGTTACGGCGGCCAGAGCGATTTCATTCACCAGATTCGCAGTCTGTATTGTCTGACAGCGGAGACAGATCAACCGGCTCTATCGTGACGGAACTGGCGACAACCGCGCTCTCACCTCGCCCGATGAGTTTTGTCGTATCCGTCTTAGCCCGTCCGGTTGAGTCGCGCTTGTGCCAAATTCCCGGAGGGATGAAAGCCGAAGGTCCAGGAGTACGAAATGCCGACCCGTGCGCCGCTCCAACTCTTGTTGTTCAGACATACCGATGACTTGGATGTTTTCCCTTACCAGGAGGCGATCTTGCGCGCATTCCAGGGTGGGAGGGAAACACGGAATTATTTGGCGACCGGAGAAGACCTCGGGATCCAGATGGAAGTCTTCGCCGACACTCCAGGATTTGGCGCGATCGCAGCCGTGGATGGCTTCTGCCATACGGTGACGGTGGTTCTGGTAGACGGCGCACTCCTAGACAAAGGGGGCGATTCGCTTTGGAATTGGCTGTCGGATTGCTGGAATCACACGCGCGCATCCAATGGCCGCCACGCCATGTTGGCCGTGGCTCTTGATGAACGGGTAAGCAGGCGATTTATCGCCAAGCGACCGGATTTCACCAGTCTCCAACTACTTCAAGTTCATAACCTTGGTGAGCCCGCCATTCGCCCGGCAATGTTCTCTCTGTTTCTCCTGCATGTATGCAGGGTTCGGCTGGCACAAGCGCTGACCCCGTTTCTCGGCTTCGACGCGGGGCATCTTAAGCTCTTCATCAGCCACGCAAAGATGGACGGGCTGCCCCTAGCGCGCGCACTGAAACATCAAATCGGCGAGCTCGCGTGGCTGCCTAAGTTTTACGACGCTGATGACTTGCCTCCAGGATGTGATTGGCAGGCAGAACTCGAGAAGAATGTCGGATCCTCACTAATTGTCATGCTCCGCACTGAGGAGTACGACAGCCGTCATTGGTGCCAACAGGAGGTGTTGTGGGCAGATGAGTATGCAACGCCCGCGGTCCTAGTGGAGGCCCGTACGAACTTAAACCATCCTGCCGGCGTTCTGCCTTTGGACCGCGTTCCCAGCGTAAGGATTCCTGACGGCAATCTTGTACGTATCCTTTTTCTTGCGCTGCGCGAGGGGCTGCGATTCTTACACTTTTCGCGCCGCGTTGAGGAGATGAAGACGAGCGGAGCTTTGCCGACTCCCGTTGAACTGCGTGTGTTTACTTTCCAGCCCAGCATGGCCGCGTTGCTTCGGGCCTGTCGTGTTCTCGCGGGTTCAACGGCGAGCCCAACTGTACCCCGCGTCATCTTATATCCAGACCCGCCGTTTCGCGCCGGCGTCTACGAGGCTGCTGAGGCACTTGTCACCTCCTATGGCCCGCCGGGGACGCGACTCGTGACCCCCAATACGCTGGCCGCAACGAAGGGAGCCACTCCATGAGTACCGTTCAGCGACCCCTAGCTGGATGGGTCGTAAATCTTTCCGTCTCGGAGAGCGACGACAGCGAGAACCGCGGTTATCCAGCGTGGCAGGTTAATCGCGTAACGCTGCAACTCGTATCAGCCCTTTTCGGTCAAGGTGCGAGCCTCGTGTTTGGCCATGACTGGCGCGAGGATGGTGTCATGGAAGCAGTATATGGATTCGCACGCCAAGTGCAGGTGCCGATCCCACTCTCTGTAAATGATGCACGCAACATAGCGCAGCCGCTGCTTCGAAATTTTCTTCCATGGCCTGACAAGCCTTTCCTGCCCGCGCGAGATATCGAACGACTTGTTTCGACCTTACAAATTAAGTCTGTCAGTCTCCCCCCTGAGTTGCTCGATTTCGCCAGACAGGCCGCAGTGCTCAACCCCGAAGATGATGTCTACTTGTACCTCCGCGCCCGTGCTCTGACATTCCTTCGCCATCGGCTTAACGATGTCTGTCATGTGCGCCTTTGCCTTGGAGGGCGCCGAGCCGGCGCGCAAGGCCGGTACCCAGGGATCGTTGAAGAGGCGCTCCTTGCTATACGAGAGAACAAACCTCTCTACCTTGCCGGCCTCCTCGGTGGTGCCGCGGTACAAGTAATCGACGCGATCGAGGGCAAAGTTATGCCTGAGACTTTCTGCGCTCCTTCTCGCTTGACAAGGCTGTATAGTGAACCGCCCGTTCAGGAGACTGCTGTGAACACGCAGTCCGACCGCGTATTCGACAGGGAGGGTATCTGGAAGGAGTTTTCGGAAGCTGGATACGAGTGGCTCGCGAACAATAACGGATTGACAATCGAAGAGAACCTCGTGATGCACCAAACCTCAGTGGTGGATCAGGTCATCGAACTCGTCCTTATTGGTCTTTCGCGCCTAGGTCACCGCACGAATAAAGAAATACAAGCATGAAGACGATTTTTGGGGGAGCGCCAGATGGCCGGGATCAATCGAGCGCTGTATGAGAACCGCATCCTAGCCAAGGCCGCGGCAGCACTCAATCGACCTTGCATTTTTCTATCACACATCCATATCGATAGATCGGCTGCACTCGCGATTGGAGACTACATCACACAGCGTGGTGACATCGACGTCTATTTGGATGTGCACGACACAAATCTTCAGATGGCGGTGAGCAATGGCGATCCTCACGGGATTACCGCATTCATTGAGCGCGGGTTGTCTCAGTCTACGCATATCATGTGTATCCTCTCGAAGCATACGGCGTATTCCTGGTGGGTTCCATACGAGCTTGGCTTTGCCAAGAGTCTGGGAAGACATCTCTCCAGTCTCAAACTGAAGGATGTGAGTTTGCCCGCTTATCTCGAGATCAGCGAAATCATCCGCGGCATAGAGAGCCTGAACGCATTTCTGACCCGGGCCCGGAGAGGATTGTCGAAGGCAGCGTCTTTCGAATCACTGACAGAGTCTCTACTGCGATCAAGCATGCCGAATCATCCCCTCGATCCGATTCTCAACTGGAATGAGTAAGCCTAGTGATTTCCGTCGTGTCCAGCGGTTGTTTTCTTTGCCATCTCGCGGCCCGCGAATCAAGCGTGCGCAGCCAGCGCTAGGCGGCACTCAGCTTTCCGACCAACGCCGCAGAGAAATCCGTTGGATGACGGAAATCTCGGGTGAGTTCAAGTGTTTTACCAGTGGTCCTGAAGGTTGTGGAAAAACGTGTCAAAAATGTCCCCGTATGCGGAATAATCCACGTTATTCCGAGTCCCGGATTATTCCGAGCGCAGGTGGCGAACGGGCTTGAAACCTGGTTCTCATGCGAGTGGGACGCGGAATAATCAGAGCCCGGCGAGGAACCGCAGCAGTTCGTCTTCGGGCTGAAAGCGATGCAATTGGCCCTGCGCGGGCGCCAGTTTTTCCAAAGCCTTTTGTTTGGAGGCAAGATCCGCCTCCACGTATCCATGGGTCGTTTCAATGCTCTCGTGTCCAAGCCATAAGGCGATGGTCGCGATATCGACTCCGGATTGGAGCAGGTGCATGGCGGTCGCGTGCCGGACCACGTGCGGAGTAACCCGTTTGGTGAGAAGGCTCGGGCAATCGGGACTGGCACGCTGGACCGCCTGCTGAAGGAGATGATTGAGGCCGTCCGCCGACATTACCGACCGGCGGATGGTGGGGAAAGCTAACGAATCCGTCGTAGCTTCCAACTCACGGAACCAGCGTTGCAGGACCCGTGCCGTCTGAGGCCACAGCGGGACAGTTCGTTCCTTGCGCCCCTTACCGTGCAGTTGAACGTAAGTATTCGACGCGAACGTGACCTGCCCACAGCGCATGTTGAGGACTTCCGAGGCTCGAGCGCCGCTGTTATACATCATCAGGAGCAAGGCATGGTCACGGCGCCCGAGCCAGCCAGCGGGGTCGGGCGCCGCCAGTACGGCGTCCATCTCGACCCGGGTGAGATACGTGATCAAGCGATGGTCTGTGCGTTTGGTGGGGATAGCCAGGACGCGATTCACGAGGCCGAGGTTGGCGGGGTCGCGAACAGCGACGATTCGAAAGAAGGACCGGATGGCGGCGAGGCGGGCGTTCCGGGAACAGATCTGGTTGTGCCGCCCAGATTCGAGGTGATCCAGGAAGGCCAAGATGGCCGGCGCGTCCAGGTCAGCGAGGGTCAAGGCGGTAGGGGCATGCCCGGTACGCGATTGTAGGAAGCTAAACAGCAGGCGGAAGGTATCGCGATAGGCAAGAACGGTCTTGGCGCTTGAGCGCCGGTGCTCGCAAAGATGTTGGGTAAAGAAGTATTGAACGAGAGAGGAAAGGCTGGGAGAAGTATTCATGACTCACCTCCCTCTGCAGTGGGAGCAGTAAAGTGCTGGGCGGCTCCACGGAGTAGTTCCGGCGTCGCAGTTAAATACCAGTAAGTGTCACGTACATCGCCGTGCCCCAGATACGTGGCCAAGTGAGCCAAGCGGGTTCGGACGTCAACGCCCTCCTCATGCCAACGCGTCAGGCGTGTCACCGCAAAGCTGTGACGAAGCGAATGGAGAGTGGGCCGACTGCAGCCGTCTCGTTCGGCAAGGCCGAGTTGGAGAAGTAGCCGCTGAAGGCTGCTCCGTAAGGTTTCGTAGCGGAGGCGCTGGCCGTCGTCTTCGACAAAGAAGGCGATATTGCCCTGAACGACTTCGGCGCGCTGCCGGGCGTATGCCGTTAAGTGCATGACCGCGGTCGGATGCAACGGCACAAGGCGGGTCTTGTGGAACTTGGCTTCACGGATACACAGACGGGCCGGCTGCAGGTCCAAAACGACATCGACAAGATCCAGTCCGAGGGCTTCGCCAGCCCGGAGACCCGTACACGCAAGCAGCCCAAAGACGGTCTGGAGGGTAAAAGGTAAGAGCGAGCCTTTCTGCCACGAAGCGGTTGCAGCATGGAGGATGGACTCGATTTCTTCGGCCGAAAAGAGGAACGGTTTAGGACGCGGGTAGCGGGCGAAGAGGCGTAATTCGGGAATCTCCGTGCCGGGGACGGCGGCGCTCAAGTAGGTGAGGAACTGACGGAGCGCATCCAGCCGGCGTGCGTTCAGAGCCGGTGAGCTATCACGGAAATTCGAGTCGAGCCAATCGAGAACGAGTCGCGAGGTTATCGGGACCTCGGGTGCCTGGGTGCCAAGAAAATCGGTGAGTTGGCGCAGCAGCTTGGCTTCCCAGACCGATCGTCCATACCCCAAGGCGCGACGGAGACCCAGATAAGTGTCCAGTTGAAAATTAAGGCCGTTGCTGTTCATCGCGCACCTCCTGGCCACGGGAGTGCAACACTGGCGAGCGACGCTTCGTCCAGCTTGATGTACAGACCTGTGCTGCGCAGGGATCGATGACCCAGGACGTCGGCCACATCTTTCAATCCAGCGCCATTGCGAACCATCTGGCTCGCCGCCGTATGGCGGAAGCAGTGGCTGCCCAGGCGCTCGCCCGTGCAGTCCAACACGCTCGAGAAAACGGCGCGTGATCCAAGTGGTCGCCGCGGCTTTGGTGAGAGGTCGATGGGGCGTACTAGCCGTGAGAAACACTTCCCGATGCGGGCTGTGCGGCCGCTCATGTCGGATGTACTCCGTAAGCACAGTACCCACATCACTGGGGAGCGGCAGAGCGCGTTCGCGGAAAGTCTTGGCGCGCCGGATATGAATCACACCTTCGTTCCAATCGATGTCCTCCAGGCGGAGTTGGCGCGCTTCGCCGCCGCGAAGCCCCAGCCGGGCGAGAAGCAGGATGAGGGCACGCTCGCGCCGCGTTCCGCCCCAAGGAGATTGGCAGGCGGCGAGCACGTTTTCGAGCTCGTCGGCCGAAAGTGGACGAGGCAAGGTGGCATCGTACCAACGGCGGACGCGAGGGATGGCCCTAACCAATGAGGCTGAAATCTGTCCCTCGGTAACCAAAAAACGGAGGTAGGTTCGGAGAGATGAGACCACTTGTCCCTTGCCGCCCGGAGTGCGCTCGATCTCGGTCTGAACAAACTGGCAGATCCTGGAGGCCGTAAGCGCAGACCAGTCCGGAGCAGCCTCTCCAAAGAAGTCCTTTAGGAAGCGGCGAAGGTAATGTGCATACCCGTGCCGCGTGTTCTGGGCAAGCCCGCGAACTCGCTGCAGATAATCGTCAAATCGCTGCAGATGTTCGTCGGCGGGTGAGCAAGGGAGGGGCTTGCAGAGGATTCCCCACGGCTTGAGATATTCCACCAGATGGGTCAATCCCGTTGCGGTGTCGCGCAAATTGCCGGCGGGAGTGCGCTGTTGACTGGCGGCGTAAGCACGAACGTGGTCTGCCGTCGCTTCGGCCGGAGTCACTCCCTGTTGTTTCAGCCAACGACCAAGAGCATCTGCGGTCACAATCAGTCGCCGGGCCTGATCGCGCGAATAACCTAATTCGGAAAGCTTGACCGCGAGGGCGGGAAGATATGGCCCCATGGGGCCGGCAAGGAGGTCTTCGCGGACCTCCAGATTGGCAAAGTAAAGTTGAAGCACAATGTCCTCCTGGGAGCCTGGTTGGCTCGCTGGAGGACAGGATTATTCCGACTGTGAAAATCTACAAAATGGCTCTGCCGTTGGTCGGGGTTGAAACTCACTGATTCGACTCGGAATAATCCGGGACTCGGAATAACGTGGATTATTCCGCATGCGGAATAATCCACGTTAGTCTCGGTGCTCCCTCAGCCCCTATGCGGCATATCTAACGTTACTTTAGGTGCCCCCCACGTTAGTTTGGGTGCCCTCGCACGTTACTCTTGGTGCCCTGTTAATATTTAAGTGCCTCATTTTTAGAGGCTTCCGCGGCGCCCCTGTAGTTCCTGTATCTGTCCTGTAGAGTACGGGCCGGTAGTAGGGAATCCCAAGCTGTGGAAATTTCACGAAGCCCAGCACGATCCGGCCCCGCTTCGCGGGCCGAGAGACCCTCGACGCCAACTTGACGCTTTTCCCGAATCTCCCCGCATCGGCTGGAGAGGATGCGGGCCCTCTGGCCACGAAGCCGAAGGGGGGCTAGAATTGGGTTGTCAGCGTCACGAAAAAGACCTATTATTCGTGACGCAACTGGTGTATGCGCTATGCCTCAAGATATTGCAGTACAAATACTTGCCAGAATATATGGCAGTGGCAGGGGTTGGGTCTTTACCCCGAAAGACTTTCTTGACCTCGCCAGCCATGAAACCGCAAGGCAGACGCTTGCCCGGTTAGCGAAGGAAGGCACGATCCGCCGCCTCTTGCGCGGAGTTTACGACTACCCAGCCTTCAGCAATCTGCTTAACGCGCCAGCCAGCCCCGATCCCGACGCCATCGCCAGAGCCATCGCGCGGGCTCACGGATGGACGATCCTGCCCGCGGGCGAGACTGCATTGAATCTTCTCGGGCTGTCAACACAGGTGCCCGCCCAATGGCAGTATTTCAGCGACGGTCCGTCAAAGACGTACGAATGGCAGGGCGGACGGCTCGTCTTCAAGCGCCGGGCAAACAAGGAAACAACTGTCCTCTCCCCGAAAACTGCCTTGCTTGTCCAGGCACTCAAAACCCTGGGAGAAACCCACGTTGATGACTCGGTCATCGACACGCTCCGGGCGAAGTTCGATAAGAAGGAACGAGCCCGCGCCGTCCGTGAGGCCAGGTACGCCACGTCATGGGTTTATGAAATCATCAAGCGGCTGGCGGCACAGGGGGAGGCCCACCGTGCGTGAGCTAGCCCGACGTCCGGAAAACGACAGGAGAGAACTGTTCCGGGCCACCGCCCAGGCCATGCACGTCCATGAGGCCATTATCGAAAAGGATTTCTGGGTGTGCTGGACCCTCGATTACCTATTCCAGGACAGCCCGTGGAAAGACCGCATGGCCTTTAAGGGCGGCACAAGCCTCTCCAAGGTGTATCGAGCTATCGAGCGGTTTTCCGAGGACATCGATTTAATCCTCGATTGGAGATTACTCGGATACTCAGAGGACGAACCGTGGCAGGAACGGAGTACCACAAAACAGGATGCGTTCGGAAAACAAGCCAACCAGCGGGCAGTGGAGTTTCTAGCCCAGGAATTCGCCCCGCGTTCTGAGCCGCGATTTGAAACGCCGAGTTGAAGCCGGCATTGAAGTCGCCGTTCAAGGCCAGGATGTGTTGATTCGATACCCGAGAGCGTTTGCGCTGGAGGCCATCAACCCGCAGATTCGACTCGAAATCGGGCCACTCGCGGCATGGGTACCCAACGAAGAGAAGGCCATTCGCCCTTATGCGGCCGAGCGATTCCCGAAGCTGTTCGCAAACCCAGGCACGACAGTCAGGACCATCGCCGTCGAAAGGACGTTCTGGGAAAAGGCAACGATTCTTCACCAAGAAGCCCACCGCGGCCCCGACAGAGCGCTGCCGCCCCGATATTCCCGCCACTATTACGACATGTACCGCTTGGGCCTGCTCCCGCTGCGGAATGACGCCCTGGCCAAGATCGAGCTATTGCAGGAAGTCGTACGATTCAAGATGCGGTTCTATCGTTCGCCATGGGCTAAGTATGAGGAGGCGAAACCCGGGAGTTTTCGCTTGTTGCCGCCAGCACACCATGTCCCTGAACTGCAACGGGACTATGCGGCAATGCGAACGATGCTCTTTGGCTCCGTACCGACATTCGACGAGATCATCTCAGGACTTGCCGCCCTGGAAAAGTCAATTAACGAGCTGAAAGCTGACGGAGATTGAAGCTACATTTTGAACCGAGCCTTGACTACCAGCTTGCGGCCATTTGGCCTATGTGCGACATCTTCCCAGGGCACGAGAGCTGTCGCAGGGACTTCACCGTTACCCATCCGCACGCCGAGCGGATCGGTAGTGAGGAACCAGGCTCACAGCTCCCTACCTATTTGGGGGGGTACCTTGCCTACCAAACGCATAGTCCGTGCCTGCCGTTTATCTTGTGCTAACTCCCCTCTTCGGCTATATCATAGGCGGACTCAGAACGTAGTGAATCGATGCAGCCACATAAGCCCAAACGCGTCTCCCAGATGCAGAAGCCGTCTCCGGCCAAATCTGAATACCTGACTCGAAAGCACATCGTTGACCTCAAGCTCCGAGCGGCAGGTTGGATTGTTGTTCCCTTCAAACCCAATCGTCCCCTCAGCGCATTCAGCGACTGCGCCATTGAAGAATATCCTACCGAAGCAGGCCCGGCTGATTACGCCCTCTGCACCGGCGGCCAGATTCTTGGAGTTGTGGAAGCGAAGAAGTTGACGCTCGGTCCTCAGGAAGTTCTGCTGCAAGCCGAGCGATATTCTCGCGGACTGCAACCGAGCCCCTTCGATTTCAACGGATTCGGTGTGCCGTTCTTGTATTCCACGAACGGCGAAATCACCTGGCATCATGACGTCCGCCACCCACTTAATCGGTCGCATCAAATCACCGCGTTCCACACGCCGCAAGCTCTCAAGGAATTCCTGTCGCGCAACATAGACGAAGTGACTGAAGCGCTCCTCTCGCAACCCAACGACCATCCCCGCCTCCGACCTTACCAGCGCGAAGCAAACGCGGCGACGGAAAAGGCCATTGTGAATCGCAAACGGCAGATGCTGGTGGCCATGGCGACGGGGACGGGAAAAACCTTCACCATGGTGAATCAGGTTTACCGCCTGATGAAGGCGGGCGTGGCCAAGCGCATCCTCTTCCTCGTAGACCGTCGCGCGCTTGCGGCGCAGGCAGTGCGAGCCTTTGCGTCCCACGACCCGGAGCCGAACCAGAAGTTCGATAAGATTTACGAGGTTTACAGCCAGCGCTTTCACCGCGAAGACTTCGATGAGGATGAAAAGTTCGACCCCAAGGTCCTCCCTAATTCCTACCTGACCCGCCCCAAGCCTGGCCATGCGTTCGTTTACGTCTCCACCATCCAGCGCATGACGGTGAACCTCTTCGGCCGGAACGCCATTTTCAATCTGGGCGATGAGACGATTGACGAGGATGCCCAGCAGCTCGATATCCCCATCCATGCTTTCGACCTCGTGATCGCCGATGAATGCCACCGGGGATATACCGCCTCGGAGGCAGCAATCTGGCGTCAGACCCTGGATCATTTCGACGCCATCAAGATCGGTTTGACGGCTACGCCCGCCGCACATACCACGGGGTACTTCAAAGACGTGGTATACCGTTATGAATATGAAAGAGCGGTTCGCGAAGGCTTCCTCGTTGATTATGATCCTGTTGCGATCAATTCCAACGTCCGCATGCAAGGCGTCTTCCTCAAAGAAGGCGAGCAAGTCGGCATCGTAAACACGCAGACTGGCGCAAAACATCTTGATCTTTTGGAGGACGAGCGGCAATTCGACACGACCGAAGTGGAGGAAAAGGTCACCTCTCCCGATTCCAACAAGAAAATCTTGGAAGAGGTCAACAAGTACTGTCTTGTCCACGAAACACAATTCGGGCGCTTCCCCAAGACGCTCATTTTTGCCGTAAACGATTTGCCGCACACCTCCCACGCCGACCAACTCGTAGACCTGGCTCGCGACGCATTTGGCCGGGGCGACGCGTTCGTCCAGAAAATTACCGGCCGCGTCGATCGGCCGCTTCAGCGCATCCGTGAATTTCGCAACCGCCAGCTTCCCGGCGTCGTCGTGACCGTGGACATGCTCTCGACCGGAGTTGATATTCCCGATCTTGAATTCATTGTTTTTCTCCGCCCCGTAAAGTCCCGCATCCTCTTTGAGCAGATGCTCGGCCGCGGCACGCGGAAGGGCGAGCACTACCCGGACAAATCGCACTTTGTCGTATTCGATTGCTTCGGTGGAACCCTCCTCGAATACTTCCGCAACGCCACTGACATCACTGCCGACCTTCCCGAGCCGGAGGTTCGCACCATTGTAGAAGTTATCGAGGACATCTGGGAGAACCGGGATCGGGATTACAACATCAAGCGTCTTGTAAAACGGCTTCACCGCATTGACAAGCAAATGTCCGCTAATGCGCGCGAATTGTTCGCGGCGTACATTCCTGCCGGCGACATGGCGAAATACGCCAGGGAACTCTCCGCCGAGCTTAGCCGGGACTTCACTGGAGCGATGGCACTGCTGAGAGACCACGCCTTCCAAGACCTCTTGATGAATTACGACCGTGCTCCTCGCTCGTTTCTTATTGCCTATGAAACCGAGGATACCGTCACGTCCGAATGGCTGGTGAAAGGGGCCGGGGGAAAGGAATATAAGCCCGAAGACTATCTCACGGCGTTTGCGCGCTTCGTCCGCGAAAACCCCGCGCACATTGAAGCCATCCGCATCCTCCTGAAACGTCCGCGCAATTGGAGCCCCCAGGCCCTTTCGGAGTTGAAACAAAAGCTGGCCGCCAGCGCCGAGCGCTTCAGCGTGCCGAATCTCCAGAAAGCCCACGAGGTCCACTATCACAAGGCACTGGTGGATATCATTTCGATGATCAAGCACGCGGCCAAAGCTGAAGAGCCGCTCTACACGGCGGGGGAGCGCGTGGAAAGGGCCATCGAGAAAGTTACCGCCGGAAAAACCTTTACGCCCGAACAAAATCAGTGGCTCGATCTCATTGAGGCGCACCTGATCCAAAATCTCACTATCGACCGGCAGGACTTCGACTTGCTACCATTGTTCTCGCTGCGCGGCGGGCTGAGCCATGCAACGCGCGTCTTTGGGGGAAGTCTGGATGACCTGCTGGTGAAACTTAACGAGGCAATCGCAACATGACCGACATTGTTAACAAACTTTGGGGCTTCTGCCATACGCTTCGCCACGATGGGATCGACTATGGCGACTACATCGAGCAATTAACCTACCTGCTCTTTCTGAAAATGGCCGACGAGCGGGGTATCGACCTGAGTCAAACCCAAGTGAAGGATGGGCAAGGCAAGGCGAAAGAGGTGGATTGCTCCTGGCCCACGCTGGAAGGTAAATCCGGCACGGACCTTACCCAGCACTACATCGATGTCCTCCGCGCCCTTGGCCAGCAGCGCGGCCTGCTTGGCGATATCTTCACCGAGGCCATGTCCCGTTTCACGAACCCCGTCAATCTCAAGAAGCTGGTCGGCCTGATTGACGAGACGGAGTGGACCGGCCTCGACATCGACGTAAAAGCCGCCGCATTCGAGGGGCTTTTGGAGAAGGCCGCGAGCGAAGGCAAAAAGGGCGCTGGGCAATATTTCACACCCCGCATTCTGATCCAGTCGGTCGTCCGCTGCCTGAAACCCGACCCCCGGGCGCACAAGGAGTTCACGATGTGCGACCCTGGCTGCGGCAGTGGAGGGTTTCTTGTCTGCTCTTACGAGTGGTTTATCGCCCAAACCAAGGGCGGCGCCATCGACCGGGAGCTTGCCAAACGCCTCAAACGCGGTACCTATTTCGGCCAGGATCTGGTGGCACGGCCGCGGCGGCTTGCGCTCATGAATCTCTACCTCCACGGCCTCGAACCCCAAATTAAACTCGGGGACTCAATTTACGAGGTGCCCGACGGGCGCCGCTTCGATGTTGTTCTTACGAACCCTCCCTTTGGGACAAAGGGCGCAAACCAGGCCCCGGACCGCGAAGACTTTACCGTCGAGACGAGTAACAAACAGTTGAATTTTATCCAGCACGTGATGACCATCCTGAAGCCCGGGGGCCGCGCCGCCGTGGTGGTGCCGGATAACTGCCTGTTCGCCGACCAGGCGGGCGAAGTCTTCAAAATCCTCACCGAGGATTGCAACCTGCACACCGTCTTGCGGCTGCCCAACGGCACCTTCTCCCCGTACAGCCCCGGCACCAAGACAAATGTGATCTTCTTTACCAAAGGCATGCCCACCGAAAAGCTGTGGGTCTATGACGGGCGCAGCAACGTTCCCGGGATTACCAAGAAGGACAGGCCCTTGACACCAAACCACTTTAAAGACTTCGAGCGGTGCTACGGCGCTGATCCGTTCGGGCGTTCCAAACGCGATCCTGCACATTCCAAGGAAGACCGCTGGCGCTCGTTCCCGATTGATGAGGTGAAAGGCCGGGATTACAAGATTGATGGCCTCAAATGGCTGAAGGACGACTCGCTCGACGACGCGGACGAGCTTCCCGAGCCGGAAGAACTGGCCACTGACGCAATTGCCGAACTCCGAGAAGCGGTGGGGGAACTGAACAACATACTTTCGCTGCTCGAGAATGGGAACGGAGAACAAGCGACCGCGAAAGCAGGGTAGCGCAAGGCCCGCTCTTCGGCCCTGCGCTACCGGGGCTGTTGTGCCGCGTATGCCGCGAGGGTGGCGGCGTAACGCCGCCGCTGCGGCCGCGCCCGCAACCGCGCCGCAATGAGGCCGTGTAGAGGCGGGTCTACCCCGCCATCTCGGAAGCGATTCGAATTAGAGGCGCCATGGCTGGGAACGCACGACACCAAAGAGAAATTCGCGCAACCGAAGACGAACCGGTACCGCAATCCGGCCAGAACGCCATCGCCGCTGACTTACCGGAAGGGTGGTCCCACACAAGGCTAGCCAATCTGGCAGAGCATATCCAATATGGCTATACGGCTTCGGCGATTGAAGGCCGAAAGGGGCCACGTTTTCTGAGGATTACAGACATTCAGGATGGAGTAGTTGATTGGGACTCGGTTCCGACCTGCCAGATTGACGACACCGAATTACAAAGATTCCGGCTACAATCTGGCGACATCCTCTTTGCAAGGACAGGGGCGACAACCGGAAAGAGCTTCCTGATCCGCTCGCTTCCTAAAGAGGCCGTCTTTGCCTCTTATCTCATTCGAGTCCGGCCTCGCACCCTCGTCAACCCAGCATTCCTGAGCCTCTGCCTCCAGACCCCTGAATACTGGCAATTCATTTCCGAAAACGTGGCTGGTAACGCGCAGCCAAACTGCAATGCAACAAAGCTTGCATCTCTCCCTCTGTCCATTCCGCCTTTGGCCGAACAAAAGCGGATCGTTGCGAAAGTCGAAGAACTCCTCACGCATGTCAACGCCGCCCGCGACCACCTCGCCAAAGTCCCCAAAATCCTCAAGTGCTTCCGCCAATCCGTTCTGGCCGCCGCCTGCTCCGGCCGCCTCACGGAGGAATGGCGCAAGCGGAATCCGTCCGCCGAAAGCGTTTCCAAGATTGTCGAGGCGATTCGCAAACGACGCGAGTCAGGAGCTAAGTCAGCAGCCCAAAAAGAAAGGCTTCTACAGATTTACGAGAATACAGAGGAAAACGATTGGAGCGAACTCCCAGAGGGCTGGGGTTTTGTTGCGCTGAACAAGTTGTCCGCGTCATTCGATTACGGAACGTCAGCCAAATCCCAACCTTCTGGCAAGATGCCCGTACTTCGAATGGGAAACATTCAGAGCGGAAAAATCGACTGGACGGACCTAGTTTATACATCTGACCGCGAAGAGATTCGGCAATATTCCTTAGAGCCGAATACGGTGCTCTTCAATCGAACCAACAGCCCAGAACTTGTCGGCAAGACAGCAATCTATCGAGGAGAGCGGCCCGCAATATTCGCGGGTTACCTAATAAGAATTACTCATCTCCCGGAGCTCGACCCGCAATATCTCAATTTTTGCCTGAACACAAACTACGCAAGGGAGTTTTGTTCGCATGTAAAGACTGACGCAGTTAGCCAGTCAAACATAAATGCACAGAAGCTCGGAAAATTTGAGGTACCGTATTGCCCGCTTTCCGAACAACACGAAATTGTCCGCCGGATCGAAGCCCTCTTCAAACTGGCCGAGACCATCGAAAAGCGGGTGGAGGCAGCAACGAAGCGCGCCGACAAACTAACCCAGGCGATTCTGGGCAAGGCCTTCCGGGGAGAACTTGTCCCCACCGAAGCCGAACTCGCCCGTACAGAAGGTCGAGATTATGAAACGGCCCAGCAACTGTTGGGGCGTATTGCTTCACTTAAGGCGGAGCCCAGAAAGGCATCCCGAAGGGGGCAAGCGGACCGGAACTGTTTGCACGGCACTCTCGGAATCGGGCAGAGCGTAACTATGCGAACTCATAACAAAGAGTCTGTCTTGGCGGCAGTCGCCAAGATGAAGTCGGCAGAATTCTCGTTCGACGACCTGCGCGAGGCGGTGCCAGGCGACTACGAGAGCCTTAAAGAAATTGTTTTTGAACTTCTC
The DNA here is from genome assembly GCA_963810005.1 of uncultured Acidobacteriota bacterium. Taxonomy (GTDB): domain Bacteria; phylum Acidobacteriota; class Terriglobia; order UBA7540; family UBA7540; genus Bog-366. The sequence goes on along the minus strand of CAWELY010000014.1, from coordinate 3,275 downwards.
CAGCAGTCGGACCCCACGTTGACCCAGAGATTTGATGAAGACACATCAGAAATGAAGCTTGTGCGGAGGACAAAATGAAGCTCCTCCGTGTTCATATCATCTCGGCGAAGACTTGCGGCGGCCTTCTAGACGGGATGGACATCTGGCTGCGCTCGCCGAACGGCGACATCTCCGCGTTCGATCCTCTCTGTCTGATTGGGCCGAACGGCACAGGGAAGTCACAGTTCCTGCAGGTCCTAGCTGAGATGTTACAGTCTGCTTTCCATGCATGCGTGCCGGACGAAGAACGTGTCGACGGAAACCCAGACCTACTCTTTGAATTGGAGTACCTGATTCGGCCTCCAGGCCATCGAACTCCGACGTATGTTCGTGTTTCCCGTACTGCCGAAGGTGTGGCGTCGCCAAAGGTAAAGTTCGAGACGATGCACGAAGGGAAGTGGACTTCTTGCGACCTATCGTCGGTCGCATCTAGACACCTCCTGCCCTCGAAGGTCGTTGCGTATACATCGGGCGGGAACGAGACGCTCAGCTTGCCGTTCCTCGTCAGCCGAGCCGGCTATGCCACCGAAGTCGCAAATCGGGCCCTCGACAGAGAGGTTGCCGATTCGCCGGTGGCAGATACCCGACTCATGCTCATCGACTACGGAACGCATCTGGAGGTGCTCGCGGCCAATCTACTCCTCGGAAGTTCGATGTTACGCCACTCATTACTTCGGGATGCAAGGTTGGTGGACATACACTCGTTTCGCTGCGTCGTACAGCTCGCTCATAGCGCGGTTTCCAGGGCCCCAAGGGGCAAGAGTACCGTGAGCAAGCGAAAGGGCATTCAACTTACTTCGGAACTTGAGGCCCACTTAGACCGGTTGAAACGATGTGCAACGTGTTATGCGTATGATGAGCAGTCGGAAACTTATATATTCGACTATTTGGTATCAGATGCCACGCGCACGGCGTTTCACCACTTCTGGAAATCGACATTAGATCTTTATGCTGCATTCCACAAGCTTTCGATGCTGAACGACCTTGCCATTCCAAAACGATCTCGCGAGAGGTTCAGCCGCGAGGCGAGAGCTCGCCGTTTCGCTGCACGATTGCCAGAACCGCAAGATGAAGAAAAGGTATTCCGCTTTGAACGGGTTCAGTTTTCCCCTCTCACAGGGGCGCAGGCAGTTGATTATGTTTCGTTATCAGACGGCGAACATCAACTGGCGCAACTCCTCGGCACGATGAGCATGGTCTGCTTTCCGGGTGTCTTATTCATACTGGACGAACCGGAATCACATTTCAATCCGCAGTGGCGTGTCGAGTGCATCACGCAGATCCTCGACGTGCCAACCTGTGATGGCCCACGGCGAGGGAAGGACAGTTTCGGAAAATCGGCCGAACAGGAGTGCCTGCTCACGACGCATTCGCCATTTGTTCCGTCGGATTTGCACAGAGACAAGGTTTTCATCTTTAGGAAGTCGGCGAAAGGTGAGGTCGAAGTTGACCACCCCCACATCGAAACCTACGGAACTACATTCGACGCGATAGTCGAGGAGTGTTTTGATGTGCGGCCACCTATCTCCAAAGAACCACGCCAGGAAATCGACAGGCTGAGTCAGAGCCAAAATGCTGAAGAAATCACAGAAGGAGCTAGGCATTTCGGCGACTCTGTCGAGAAGGCTGTTCTTCTCGACCGCGCTCGACAGCTGAGGAGGGAGAGTTGACGTGCTTTTTCCGTACCCAATTGCAGCTACCGCCAACAACTGGCTGCACGATAGTTTGTGCAGGATGCTCGAGGCCATCCACCAGGCCGGACAGAGACGTCGGCGAGTCACCTGGGATGCCCTGGTTGGCGTGAGCGGACATAATGAACTTCGTGCACGGACTGGGCTGCGAGACAGAATCGCGACTTACCAGAAAGCCTTCCGGAGATTGGATGGGAACGGGCAGGCCCAACTGAATAACGCCCTCACACGGCAGAATGCAATTCGGGAATTGTTAGCTGGCCAAGCTGATTGCGAGACGATTACCGCGCTACCCCCTGATATTCGTGAGCCTCTCTCTGCCCTTTTTTGCTTTGCATTCGAACTGCTTTCGGACCTCGGGATCCGCGACGGCATGTACGAGCGTATCTACGATGAAATTCCCGAGAAGGTTTGTCCGTTCTGCGGCTGCGAAACGTTCGACTCGCCGCAAGCGCCGCGTGAGGCACTCGATCATTACCTCACGAAAAACCTGTACCCTTGTGCGGCAGCGAATCTGCTGAACCTCGTTCCCATGGGGAATAAGTGCAATTCGCGATACAAGCGCGATAAAGATATAATTCGCACAGCAGTCGGGCGACGCCGAGCATTTTTCCCATACGATTACGGTTCCGTCACTATTTCGCTTTTCGACAGCGTTCCCTTTGGAGGGAGTTCACATACGGTTCCCCAGTGGCGCCTCACGTTTTCACCGGAAACAGAGGAGGTGGAGACGTGGAAGGTAGTATTCGAGATTGAAGAACGTTATACCAACGATGAACTCACTCCTCGATATGACTCGTTTCTGCGTGAATTCGGCCGTTGGTGCAGAAGAGCCCCCGGCGTCGCAGGCCCTCCCAATGAAGGCGATCTCGTCAATTTGTTGGATGGATTCGCCCGGTATATGGAGCAAAATGGCATTGCCGACCACGCATTTCTTAAGGCCGCCGTGTTTCGAATGCTCCACAGACACTGTTCGAACGGAGACGCGAGACTCCTCGCTTTCATCAAAGATGTTGTCGTCGATACTGCCTAGGCTCTCCTACGCTCTCCGTACCCGCTCCGTAGCAATCACCCTCAAACGTCAGTCCTTTTCTTGCCAATCGCAATCTGCCCGAAGGACCTCGTAGGCCTAGTCACCCTCCTACATCCCGCTCCTGTGCCGTCTCCTTGACTTCCCTGGTCACTCTTCCTTTCTAGCGCCCCTTCTTCTCGCGGGCACGGCGAGATGGGGACTGCCCCTGCGCGCTGGCGGCATGGCGGGCTTCTGCTTTGTCGCCCCGCGACACCCTCCGGGTTTGCGGTCCCCCCAAGAAACAAATCGAAGTACCGAAGTTTCTTGGCTCCCCCACAAAAAGCAGCCCTTGGCCTTGCGAGCAGGCCCCACTCGCTTTTAGTGCCCCGCGAGAAAAGGGGCAGAAAAGGAGAAAACGCCGTGACCGAGGAAATCAAAATCAGGCAAACAGCGAGAGCAAGCAGGGATGTGGTCAATTCCGGCCAGCGGGCCAGCACAGGGGGGGCGTCCGTCAGACGGACTGAGAGATCGGT